>NZ_WMFA01000029.1 GCF_009856445.1 Halobacillus litoralis | reverse complement strand
TGGAGTGACACAGTTAAATAAGACTCAATAAAACACCTAGGCTGCCATTACTCTGAATTCAATTGGAGTTTGGCAGTTTAGCTTTTTAAATGGTCGACAATAATTATAATAATACATGTACGTTTCTACTTTTTCACGTACTGTATGATTATCTAACTTCCCTCGATCCAGAGGGTTGAATTCTTCCGATTTTAACTGGGAGTGGAAGGATTCGATGACGGCATTATCAAAGCAGTTTCCCCGCCGGGACATGCTTGTGATAATGCCTCTTTTTTTGGTCTCTTCTTGAAATTCATAAGACGTATACTGTGACCCTTGATCACTGTGAAGGATCACTTCATACACATCACGACCCTCGCAAGCTTTCCTCAACGTATCCAATACTAGTGATTTCTCTTGATTGTCACTAATGGAATAAGCGAGAATTTCATTATTGTACAGATCCATAATCGTTGATAAATATAACATCTTCTCTCCATAGGGAAGGTAGGTAATATCTGTCACCCACTTTTCATTAGGTTTGGATGCATGGAAGTTCCGTTCTAAATAATTGGGGACAACAATTTTGCTTTCCCCAGCAATATAGGACTGTCTCTTTGGTTTCACACGACACTGAACATGGTACTTCTGCATAATTCTTTGAACCGTGTTTCGGTTCACCTTTATTTGATGTTCTTTACGTAAAAGATCCCGGACCATACGGTGACCTACTCGAAACGTTAATCCTTCACAAATCTCAAGGATCTTCTCTTCTAACACCGTTGGCCCCCATTCCTTTCCCCGCCAACGATAATACGTAGCTTTAGCTACACCGAAACACTCACAAATAGCTTTAATCTTGTATTTATGCTTGAATGCTTCTACGATTTGGATGAATACTTCTGGAACCACTTCCTTTCGATTTCCTGGTACTTTCCCAACAATTCCTCTCTCATTTCATAATAAGCAACCTTCTTCTTCAACAATGCAACCTCATTCTCATCGTCCGGGCCTAACCCATTCGAATATTGTTTTCCTATAGGTTGAGCGAAACGGTGGTTCTCCCCGTTTCTAAACCATTTCATCCAAGTTTTAATTTGAGACTTATTCTTAATTCCAAATATATCCATCAATTCTTGGTTTGAATGGTTTCCCTCTAACTTTAATTGAACAACTTTCTTCTTAACTTCTTCAGGATAATGAACTTTTTTACCCATAAGAAAAACACCTCCAAGTGTAAGTAGTATTACAACTTTGAAGGTGTTTTATTAAGTCTCATTTTATTAGGTCACTCTA
>NZ_WMFA01000028.1 GCF_009856445.1 Halobacillus litoralis | reverse complement strand
GAGATTTCCCTTTGCTTTAAGCAAATAAGATCCCTCAGAGACGATGAGGTTGATAGGTCCGAGGTGGAAGCGTGGTGACACGTGGAGCTGACGGATACTAATGGATCGATGACTTATCTATCTGATTATAATCATTCGTGAAGAACGTTGCTTTTCAAATAAGATGTTTCCTTATCCAGTTTTGAGGGTTTTCAAAAAAACTTGAATTTACCCCTTGAAATTTTGTTCAAAGGACAATATAATATATCTTGTCCTTGAAAAAAGGTTTGGTGGTGAAGGCGAAGAGGTCACACCTGTTCCCATGCCGAACACAGCAGTTAAGCTCTTCAGCGCCGATGGTAGTCGGGTTTACCCCCGTGAGAGTAGGACGCCGCCAAGCCTTGATCATAATTTCATAATAATCCGGAGGATTAGCTCAGCTGGGAGAGCACTTGCCTTACAAGCAAGGGGTCGCAGGTTCGAACCCTGCATCCTCCACCATTTCTTATCAAGTTAGCCGGCCTAGCTCAACTGGCAGAGCAACTGATTTGTAATCAGTAGGTTGGGGGTTCAAGTCCTCTGGCCGGCACCATTAGTTGCTTGCGCTAACGTTTTTCGATAAGAGCCATTAGCTCAGCTGGTAGAGCATCTGACTTTTAATCAGAGGGTCGAAGGTTCGAATCCTTCATGGCTCACCATTCATTTGCGGGTGTGGTGGAATTGGCAGACACGCTAGATTTAGGATCTAGTGCTTCACGGCGTGGGGGTTCAAGTCCCTCCACCCGCACTTTATGCGGAAGTAGTTCAGTGGTAGAACACCACCTTGCCAAGGTGGGGGTCGCGGGTTCGAATCCCGTCTTCCGCTCCATGATTCAACCAAGCTACTTAATAAACAACACCGATATTAGACATAAACTTGCCAGGCCGGGGTGGCGGAATTGGCAGACGCACAGGACTTAAAATCCTGCGGTGGGTTTCCACCGTGCCGGTTCGAGTCCGGCCCTCGGCACCATAAACAAATATGCGCCCGTAGCTCAATTGGATAGAGCGTCTGACTACGGATCAGAAGGTTAGGGGTTCGACTCCTCTCGGGCGCGCCATTTAAACGGGAAGTAGCTCAGCTTGGTAGAGCACTTGGTTTGGGACCAAGGGGTCGCAGGTTCGAATCCTGTCTTCCCGACCATTCCTAATATAGAGGGGCCTTAGCTCAGCTGGGAGAGCGCCTGCTTTGCACGCAGGAGGTCAGCGGTTCGATCCCGCTAGGCTCCACCAATAATTAATTTGATCTTTGAAAACTGAACGAACCAACCAGTACGTCAAAACATTTCTTCTTTATAGAAGAGATTTGAAACAAAGCACATTCGGTGTGCAAATGAGCAAGTCAAACTTAACTTTTATGGAGAGTTTGATCCTGGCTCAGGACGAACGCTGGCGGCGTGCCTAATACATGCAAGTCGAGCG
>NZ_WMFA01000026.1 GCF_009856445.1 Halobacillus litoralis | reverse complement strand
AGTAGCGGCGAGCGAAACGGAATCAGCCCAAACCAGAAAGCTTGCTTTCTGGGGTTGTAGGACACTCCATTGGAGTTACCAAAGAGGAAGATAGGCGAATCGATCTGGAAAGGTCAGCCAGAGCAGGTAACAGCCCTGTAGTCGAAATCTTTCTCTCTCCGGAGTGGATCCTGAGTACGGCGGAACACGAGGAATTCCGTCGGAATCCGGGAGGACCATCTCCCAAGGCTAAATACTCCCTAGTGACCGATAGTGAACCAGTACCGTGAGGGAAAGGTGAAAAGCACCCCGGAAGGGGAGTGAAAGAGAACCTGAAACCGTGTGCCTACAAGTAGTCGGAGCCCGTTAATGGGTGACGGCGTGCCTTTTGTAGAATGAACCGGCGAGTTACGACCGTATGCGAGGTTAAGCAGCAGAAGCGGAGCCGCAGCGAAAGCGAGTCTGAATAGGGCGAGTGAGTATGCGGTCGTAGACCCGAAACCGTGTGATCTACCCATGTCCAGGGTGAAGGTCAGGTAACACTGACTGGAGGCCCGAACCCACGCAAGTTGAAAATTGCGGGGATGAGGTGTGGGTAGGGGTGAAATGCCAATCGAACACGGAGATAGCTGGTTCTCTCCGAAATAGCTTTAGGGCTAGCCTCAGAATAGAAAGTCATGGAGGTAGAGCACTGATTGGACGAGGGGCCCCTATCGGGTTACCGAATTCAGTCAAACTCCGAATGCCATAGACTTTGTTCTGGGAGTCAGACCGTGGGTGATAAGGTTCATGGTCGAGAGGGAAACAGCCCAGACCGCCAGCTAAGGTCCCAAAGTGTGTGTTAAGTGGAAAAGGATGTGGAGTTGCTTAGACAACCAGGATGTTGGCTTAGAAGCAGCCATCATTCAAAGAGTGCGTAATAGCTCACTGGTCGAGTGACTCTGCGCCGAAAATGTACCGGGGCTAAACACACCACCGAAGCTGCGGATTGATCTTATGATCAGTGGTAGGAGAGCGTTCTAAGGGCCGTGAAGTCAGACCGTAAGGACTGGTGGAGCGCTTAGAAGTGAGAATGCCGGTATGAGTAGCGAAAAAAGAGTGAGAATCTCTTTCACCGAATGCCTAAGGTTTCCTGAGGAAGGCTCGTCCTCTCAGGGTTAGTCGGGACCTAAGCCGAGGCCGAAAGGCGTAGGCGATGGACAACAGGTTGATATTCCTGTACCACCTCCTTTCCGTTTGAACGACGGGGGGACGCAGGAGGATAGGGAGAGCGCGCCACTGGATGTGCGCGTCCAAGCAGTGAGACGGTCGGATAGGCAAATCCGTCCGGCAACGTCAAGCTGTGATGGGGAGGGAAATAAAGTACCGAAGCTCCTGAGTTCACACTGCCAAGAAAATCCTCTAGTGAGGAAAGAGGTGCCCGTACCGCAAACCGACACAGGTAGGCGAGGAGAGGATCCTAAGGTGAGCGGGAGAACTCTCGTTAAGGAACTCGGCAAAATGACCCCGTAACTTCGGGAGAAGGGGTGCTCCTCTGCCGAGGAGCCGCAGTGAAAAGGCCCAAGCGACTGTTTACCAAAAACACAGGTCTCTGCGAAGCCGTAAGGCGAAGTATAGGGGCTGACACCTGCCCGGTGCTGGAAGGTTAAGGGGATGCGTTAGCTTATGCGAAGCGTTGAACCGAAGCCCCAGTAAACGGCGGCCGTAACTATAACGGTCCTAAGGTAGCGAAATTCCTTGTCGGGTAAGTTCCGACCCGCACGAAAGGTGCAACGACTTGGGCACTGTCTCAACGAGAGACCCGGTGAAATTATACTATGTGTGAAGATGCACATTACCCGCGACAGGACGGAAAGACCCCGTGGAGCTTTACTGTAGCCTGATATTGAATGTTGGTACAGCTTGTACAGGATAGGTAGGAGCCTTGGAAGCCGGAGCGCTAGCTTCGGTGGAGGCGCTGGTGGGATACTACCCTGGCTGTACGGACATTCTAACCCAGGACCGTAATCCGGTCCGGAGACAGTGTCAGGTGGGCAGTTTGACTGGGGCGGTCGCCTCCCAAAAGGTAACGGAGGCGCCCAAAGGTTCCCTCAGAATGGTTGGAAATCATTCGCAGAGTGTAAAGGCACAAGGGAGCTTGACTGCGAGACCTACAAGTCGAGCAGGGACGAAAGTCGGGCTTAGTGATCCGGCGGTTCCGCATGGAAGGGCCGTCGCTCAACGGATAAAAGCTACCCCGGGGATAACAGGCTTATCTCCCCCAAGAGTCCACATCGACGGGGAGGTTTGGCACCTCGATGTCGGCTCATCGCATCCTGGGGCTGTAGTCGGTCCCAAGGGTTGGGCTGTTCGCCCATTAAAGCGGTACGCGAGCTGGGTTCAGAACGTCGTGAGACAGTTCGGTCCCTATCCGTCGTGGGCGTTGGAAATTTGAAAGGAGCTGTCCTTAGTACGAGAGGACCGGGATGGACACACCGCTGGTGTACCAGTTGTTCCGCCAGGAGCATCGCTGGGTAGCTACGTGTGGTCGGGATAAGTGCTGAAAGCATCTAAGCATGAAGCCCCCCTTGAGATGAGATTTCCCTTTGCTTTAAGCAAATAAGATCCCTCAGAGACGATGAGGTTGATAGGTCCGAGGTGGAAGCGTGGTGACACGTGGAGCTGACGGATACTAATGGATCGATGACTTATCTATCTGATT
>NZ_WMFA01000025.1 GCF_009856445.1 Halobacillus litoralis | reverse complement strand
GATCAATAGAATAATGAAAGTCTTTAATAAATCTTTCCCAGTTTTTGTGGTCAAGCTTTGTAGATTGGTAATATTTATAAGTGAAAAAGCCAAAGCATGTAATGATTAAAACTATTACAATTATCAATGAAAGAGTCGCATTTAAAATGGACAATATAGCCGGATAAAAACTTACAAAATCGTCGCCTTAAATTTCGACAAGCTTCATAATTAAATTGAATCCATACGGGAGGAGATTTAGTTCATGAAGCTGGAGGGAGAGCGAGGAAAAGTGAAAGAATACCTGGAACGTGGGATGTCCTATACGGACATTGCACAGATGTTGGGAATGCATCGCCATACGGTGAAAGCTCTAAGTGAAAGAGAAAGAAATCATGTACAGAAACGTACGAAGAAAGGGTCAAAATTAGATCCCTATAAAGAATACCTATTAAGGCGAGTACTCGAAGACCATGTATTCAATTGTGAAAAGCTATATAAGGAAATTCGAAAACAGGGATATTCAGGCGGCAAAACGATCCTTAAAGAATTTGTACAACCATATCGCAAATCCTTTAAAGAAAGTTATACCAGACGGTATGAGACTGAACCAGGAGAACAAATGCAGGTGGATTGGAAAGAAGCTGGCCTTTACCAGGTTGATGGAGATATTATTCCGTTAATGATATTTGTGGCTACACTGTCTTATTCACGGATGAGTTATGTTTGTTTTGCGGAAAGGCAGGACCGAGAGCATCTGCTTCACTGTCTAGTTGATGCTTTCGAATACTTTGGAGGTGTTCCTGAAAAGGTTCTGTTCGATAATATGAGGACAATAATAAACCGAAGAAGTGGTTCTGAAGTTGAGTGGAATGAAAAGTTCTTAGATTTCGTCGATCATTATGGATTTACACCGAAGGTCCACCGACCTTATCGCCCTCAAACCAAAGGAAAAGTGGAACGGTTCATAGGGTATATGAATGGCTGGTTAGAGACGTCCTCCGTCCGATCATTACAGGAATTGAATCGTACACTAATGAGGTGGGTTGAAGAAAGAGCGAACCAGCGTGATCACTCTACAACAGAACGAAAGCCTGTGGAACTTTGGATGAAAGAATCTCTCGATTCTCTTCCAACAAAATATGAAGTGAGTTATCTAACCTATCGAAAGATAGGAAAAGACGGCGTCATGAATTATCACGCTCGGAAAATACTCATGAACTCCCCTTATGCGGGACAAGAAGTAATGATTAAGGAAACACTGTATGGAAAGATCACTGTTCATCATCGTGGGGAGGCCATATTAACTTATACAAAGGATGATAAGATCCTACCACTCTCCGAACAGATAAGAAAAAAGCAGCGTTCAAAGGCTGGCACCTTCCACGCTGCATCAGATATAGAGGTCGCTGTTCGCCCACTAAGCGTTTACGACCAATTTCTTCGAGAGGGAGAGTGAAAGTGATGAATCAAGTCATCGATACATACTGTGATTCACTTAAATTATCTACCATTCAATCAGAGTGGCGTACCCTCACGGAAGAAGCTTCTAAAGATAATATACCATATCACGTCTTTCTTGAGCGACTATTGGAATTGGAGAATCAAGCACGAATAGAGCGAAGTAGACAAACTCTACTTAAGCTCTCTCGCTTACCTTTTAAGAAAACTTTAGATACGTTTGACTTTCAACGTATTAATGGTGTTTCCAAAAGGGACATCGAAGAATACATGAATCTCAGCTTTATCGAACAAAACCAGAATCTAATTTTTCTTGGGCCTCCGGGAGTAGGAAAGACACACCTTGCGGTTTCAATTGCCCTCGAGGCAATCAGTAAAGGTTTGAAGACATATTTCATGACAGCACAGGAGCTCGTTACGTCACTAGAGACAGCAGATGCCCAAGGGAAATTAGATAAGAAAATGAGAGGAATCGCTAAGCCCTCCCTCCTGATTAT
The DNA here is from genome assembly GCF_009856445.1 of Halobacillus litoralis. Taxonomy (GTDB): domain Bacteria; phylum Bacillota; class Bacilli; order Bacillales; family Halobacillaceae; genus Halobacillus; species Halobacillus litoralis. Next base: position 1,287 of record NZ_WMFA01000025.1, on the reverse strand, counting down.
CGATGAAATGGGATACTTAAATCTATCGGATAACGGCGGCCATTACTTATTTCAAGTGATCAGCCGGAGATATGAGAATAGCTCTATTATTTTAACCTCGAACAAGACGTTCAGCCAGTGGGGAGAAGTGTTGGGAGATGGGATTATTGCGACAGCAATATTGGATCGGCTGCTTCATCATTCAAGAGTATTTTCAATTGACGGTCCAAGCTTCCGGATGAAAAACAAGTCTGCCGAATAAGGTGGCAGACTTGTATAATTTTAACCCGACGATTTTGTATATAATTAAACGTCCTTGACATCAAAATATTTTTCTTCACAATAACCCTCCTATTTCGAGTTGAATTATATCATCATAAAGATAGATATTCATTAGTCTCTTATATTCAATTCGATTCTAGTAATTTCCATTATAATGAAGCGAGGGGACGGTTCTAGCGCTTCCGACAAAGGCATAAGAACTACCCTTGGCTTTGATTATCTTTAATTCGAGTCTTATAATAACGGGGGCTTATGCTCAATACTGTTTTCGTCATTTTCCCAACTTTCATCTGACGTGGCAGTCTTTTTTGAGAATTTTTAATAAGGAGGGGAGGTCTTGAAGAAGTTTTTTATCATTTTTATGATCTTGATTCCCATAACTGTTTGTGGAAGTTATCTTTATTACAAATTTAATCCGCCTTTAGCTGTCCAGAACGGCTCTGCATACCAGAAAGGAAAAGAAGTAATATTATTAGAAGTAGGGAATAGACATTCTTTCGCCGATATTAAAATAACAGAGTTATTAGTCAATAATTACAAACACCCTTCCGAAGCAAAAATACAGGTTAGCAATCATTCAAAAGGATTCATTATAACTGATGATTTTAATAGTGAAGAGGCAAGTAAGTACCAATTCAAAAGCATAAATAATGTGAAGCTAAAGCCCAACACAGGCCCTCAACTGCAATTAACAAAGGTAAACGAAGGAACCGTTACAGATGATGACTTGATTTACGCTATTACATTAGTACACCAAAGTAGTATAGAGAAAGTAATTATTAAGTATCAATATTTGGGTCTATCTTACGAAAAGGTTGTAACTAACATATAATAAAACGTTTTTCACTAACGGCTCGGTGTGTGTTACTTAAATATATCTCGAAACCGAGTCTTAAAGTAACGGGGGCGATTGCTTAATAAATCACTTTAAGCATATTAACGGAAGATCAGCTTATTAAATAGCAAACAGTTCATGTAGGAGTAAGGTGAGAATAAATGATTGAAAATAAAAAAAGCAAAGGAATA
>NZ_WMFA01000024.1 GCF_009856445.1 Halobacillus litoralis | reverse complement strand
TGCCTTTTAGTGTTGGTTTCGAGAATCTATTCCATGGTAAAGGGGCGGAGGGAAACGGTGAGACTCCTATGGGACGTGTGGGACAGGTGAGACCCCGGAAGGCGTAGCCTGAGGAGGCTCACCGCCCGCCCCATGGAAAGCGAATCGTTTCCCGGAGCCCCTAGAATTGCAAAAAAGTATCGAAACTGAGTCTTCCACTAAAGGGCGCGTTAGTGGAGTATGTATGATTAATTATTTGAAATATTAAGAAAAATTGCTATAATAGAATTGGACAAACTGAACAGTCGCTCATTAAAAAGGAGGTCCTAATATGAAAAGAGAAGAACTGATTGCTCCTGAAAGATATAATGTTGTTTCTGAAATGGAGAAATACGCGAAAGAAACAGGGAGAAAAGCTCTGTTATGGTTGAACGAAAAAGGTGACCAGAAAGAAGTTACATATGAAGAGTTAATGAAAAATGCGAATAAAATTGGAAACGCTTTCCTTGAGCGAGGCTTGAAGCAGGGAGATAAAGTACTCGTTATGATTCCTCGCTTGATTGAAGCTTATCAAGTGTATATAGCCGCTCTTAAAGTAGGACTTGTCGTTATTCCAAGTTCTGAAATGCTGAGGACGAAAGATTTGCAGTATAGAATTTCTCACGGAGAAGTGAGCGGGGTCGTCAGCTATCACCCTTATACAGATCAGTTCCATGGCGTTCATGAGTTTGATGAGTTAATCACTTTTTCTGTAGGTGGGGCGAAAGAGAAATGGTATGATCTTGATTCTCTTATGGATGACAATAGTGAAGAGTTGTTACTTGCTGATACTTCAAGAGACGATATGGCTTTCCTTTCTTACACATCTGGTACAACAGGTAACCCGAAAGGTGTTGTTCATACACATGGGTGGGGGTATGCCCATTTAAAGACAGCTGCTGATAAATGGTTGGCGATCCAAGATGGAGATACGGTTTGGGCAACAGCTGGACCTGGCTGGCAGAAGTGGATTTGGAGTCCGTTTCTTTCGGTGCTCGGAACAGGGGCTAAAGGTTTGATTTATCAAGGGAAGTTCGATCCCAAAAAATATTTAAGCATGATGGATGAACATCATGTGAATGTTCTTTGTTGTACGCCAACGGAATATCGTTTAATGGCTAAAGTTGATAATTTAGTTGATTATAAATTAAAAGGACTGCATAGTGCGGTTTCTGCTGGAGAGCCGTTAAACCGTGAAGTCATCGACACGTTCCAAAAACATTATGATGTAACAGTACGTGATGGTTACGGTCAGACAGAAAATACACTTCTCGTCGGAATTATGAAAGATATGGAAGTGCGCCCTGGGTCAATGGGTCGTCCAACACCAGGGAATCAGGTCGAAATCATTGACGAGATGGGTGTGCCTGTAGAGGCAGGTGAAGTAGGAGACATTGCAGTACACCTTGATACTCCAGCTTTATTTAGGGAGTATTATAAAGATCCTGAACGTACGAAGATGTCCCGACGAGGCAACTATTACGTGACAGGTGACCAGGCTAAGATGGATGAAGAAGGTTATTTTTGGTTTGAAGGCAGGAGTGATGATATCATCATCAGTTCAGGTTATACCATCGGCCCGTTCGAAGTGGAAGATGCTCTTGTCAAACATGAAGCTGTCCAGGAATGTGCTGTTGTTGCAAGCCCTGATGAAGTTCGAGGAAATGTTGTAAAGGCCTATATTGTCCTTCAGCAAGGTTTTGAAGAAAATGAAGAATTGGTCTCAGATCTACAAAATCATGTAAAGGAACTGACAGCGCCTTACAAGTATCCTAGAAAAGTGGAATTCATTCAAGAATTGCCGAAGACGACATCTGGAAAAATACGAAGAGTGGAGCTTCGCCAAAAAGAGAAAGTGATGAAATAAATAAAACACAACAAACCTGAAGGTCGAGAAAGGCCTTCAGGTTTGTTATGCTGAAAAGGAATTTTTTAGAAAAGGAAGTGAAGAGGGACAGATGATTCGAAGTGTAAAGCTTGAAGATGCGGAAGGGCTTGTCCCCTTAATGGATGCCCTAGGTTACCCATCAAGTAAAGAACAGATGAAATACAGATTGGAAAGTATATTAGTTAAAGAACACTACCAAACCTTCGTCTATGAGGCGAATGGGGAACTGCTTGGTATGATTGGAATGACCTTCAATGAAGCCTACCACACAGATGCCCCCCACGTTAGGGTCATCGCTTTTGTTGTGTGTGAGACAGCACAAGGAAAAGGGATAGGAAGGATGCTTATGGAAAAGGCTGATGAATGGGCAATCACTAAAGGAGCGAAAACCATCATGTTGAATAGTGGAAATAGAGCGGACAGAAAGAAGGCACATGATGTCTATCATTCCTTTGGGTTTGAAGGAAAAGCGACAGGTTTTTATAAACCCCTCGGCTAAAAATAATCTTAGATGTTTAGACCATAATAAACACATGGAAATAATTTAGAAGGAGGGTGGAGTGCGGATGAAAATCAGACTGGAAGTTACATATAAAACCCCGAAGAAAACAGAAGCATTTTTCAGATCAGAAGAGATGAACATTGGACAGGCCTTGCTAATAACCGAAGATTTAGAAAAAACAGGACGCGCCAAATCCATTACCTTTATCGACGATTATGATACAACATGGAAGCGAAAGGATCTCCAAAAATATTTGGATGATCTTGAAACCGAGCCTCATGATATTACTGTCTATTTTGATGGTGGATATGATATAAAAGAGCGTAAGGCAGGCCTTGGGTGTGTTATTTATTATATTCAAAGCGGGAAAGCGATGCGTTTAAGAGTAAATGCCCTTGTTGACGAACTGGATACAAATAATGAGGCGGAGTACGCGGCCTTACATTTAGCCATTCAAGAATTGGATTTTATGGGAGTTCATCATATTCCTGTTCGGTTCGTAGGAGACTCTCAAGTGGTGATTAATCAACTGAACGATGAGTGGCCTACGATGGAAAAGGCTTTAAATAATTGGGCTGACCGTATTGATGAAAAAATAAAGGAGATGGGAATTGCCCCTTCCTTTGAAGTTATTTCAAGGAAGGATAACGGGGAGGCTGACCGACTTGCTACACAAGCTTTAAAGGGAGTAAAGGTGACAAGTCGATCGGAGTTGGAATGAAAAAAAAACCGGTGGATATTGGAGTGACACAGTTAAATAAGACTCAATAAAACACCTAGGCTGCCATTACTCTGAATTCAATTGGAGTTTGGCAGTTTAGCTTTTTAAATGGTCGACAATAATTATAATAATACATGTACGTTTCT
>NZ_WMFA01000023.1 GCF_009856445.1 Halobacillus litoralis | reverse complement strand
AAGGGGCGGAGGGAAACGGTGAGACTCCTATGGGACGTGTGGGACAGGTGAGACCCCGGAAGGCGTAGCCTGAGGAGGCTCACCGCCCGCCCCATGGAAAGCGAACCTTTTCCCGGAGCCCCTAGAACCTTACAATCATCTCGAAACTGAGTCTTCCACAAACGGGAGCTATTATGGAAGAGTGGGGGAATGGGCAAAAAAAATAGCAGCCTTTGACAGCTGCTCCAAATCTTATGTTCTTTGTTATGTTTTTTGTGGAATACTAGACTTAGCGGGCCGGGTGGTCACATTCGTCGCAAATGTTGCCGTAGCAGTCAGCTTTTTCCTGGATCACATTCCCACAGTTGGAGCAGTGCTTTTTCGGAAGGTTACGGAAGAACTCAAGAACACTCATCATCTGTAAATCGCCTCCAATTAATTTTTAATGTAAAACCATTGTATTATAACAATATTCAGAAATCAACAATCTGTTATAAAACAATGTACAATTAGGCCAAAAGTTTTAGGAGTGATAATAATGAAAGTGACAATTATCGGTTATTGGGGAGCTTATCCTGCAGCAGGTAGTGCTACTTCTGGGTATTTATTTGAAAAAGATGGTTTTTCGATGCTTGTCGATTGTGGAAGTGGAGTGTTGTCACGCCTCCAACAGTTTAAGAAGGTAGAGGATTTGGATGCGGTCGTTCTTTCTCACTATCATCATGATCACATCGCAGATATCGGTCCTCTTCAATATGCTTTTCTTGTTCAGAATACCCTTGCCGGAACAAAGGAAACGCTTCCTATCTATGGACATAAAGAGGAGAAAGGGAAGTTTGAAACCTTAACCCATCAATATACGAAAGGAATGGCCTATAATCCTGACCAAACGTTGGAAGTAGGGCCTTTCTCCATACAATTCCAAAAAACGAATCATCCGGTCCCTTGTTATGGTATGCGGATTTCTGATGGGGAGGACACGGCGGTTTACACAGCCGATACAAGTTATTTTAGAGAGTGGGCAAAATTTGCCAAGAATGCGGATCTTCTTATTACAGATACAAACTTTTATAAAGATATGGACGGCAGGAAAGCAGGGCACATGACGAGTGCTGAAGCCGCTACTATAGCTGCAGAGGCTAATGTGAAAAACTTATGGCTCAGTCATTTGCCCCACTTTGGACAGTTGACGAAATTGCGTCAGGAGGCAGAAGATATCTATAGTGGAACCATTCAACTCGCGGACGAAGGGCTGACATGGAGTAAATGAATTGTCTCCAAGCCTCTAAACGATTACAATGGTACATGGACAATACGGACTGAAAGGATGAAACACATGCTTTTTATTGACCATGAGGGGATAAATGATCCTCGTATTAACTTGGCCATTGAAGAATACGCATTAAAGAATCTTGATATCAACGACACTTACTTACTGTTCTATATCAACGAACCTTCCATCATCATCGGTAAAAATCAAAATACGGTGGAGGAAATCAATACAAGCTATGTAGAAGAGAACGGAATTCATGTCGTTCGCCGTCTTTCTGGCGGAGGTGCGGTATATCATGATCTCGGAAACTTGAATTTCAGTTTCATTACAAAGGACGATGGGGACAGTTTTCATGATTTCGCTAAGTTCACAAAACCGGTAACTGAAGCATTGAAAATGTTAGGTGTAAACGCAGAATTGTCCGGGCGTAATGATATTGTGGCAGAAGATGGTAGGAAGATTTCAGGCAACGCTCAATTCTCTACTCGGGGCCGCATGTTCAGCCACGGCACATTAATGTTAGATTCAGAAATCGAGAACGTTGTTTCTGCTTTGAATGTGAAAACGGAGAAGATCAAGTCGAAAGGAATTAAATCGATTCGTAGTCGAGTGGCAAACATTTCTGAGTTTCTTGATGAAAAAATTTCTATGGAAGAGTTCAAGAACTTGATCCTCCGCTATATTTTTGATGTCGAAGATGTGAAGGACGTACCTCAATATAAATTAACGAAGGCAGATTGGGACAATATTTATAAGCTGGCTGAAGAACGCTACAAAAATTGGGACTGGAATTACGGCAAGTCACCGAAGTTCAACATCCAGCATACGAAGCGAATTGAGGGTGCCGGAAGCTATGACATTCGTCTTGATGTAACCAAAGGACATATTCAGAACGCGAAGATTTTTGGTGATTTCTTTGGGGTTGGAGACATTAATGACATTGAAGAAATTTTAATTGGCACAAAGTATGAACGCCAGGCGATATCTGAAGCTCTAGGTAATGTGGATGTTTCTCACTACCTGGGTAAAATCAGCAAAGAAGACTTTCTTGATATGGTTTATTAATAAAAAAGGGACGGTCCTCATTTAAGGATCGTTCTTTTTTATATGGTCCAATTCAGGTGACTTAGGACGACAAATGTTGCTAAAAAGTTTTCAGTATTTTATAATTATATTGAAAATTACTAAAATGAATGACTATTCATTCATAATTTCAAGGGGGAACATACATGAATCTAAGCGAACAACTGTCGCTCACGGCTCAGCGTTATCCTGCAAAAGATGCCTACATATTTCAAGGGCAGCGGGTAAGTTATCAAGAGTTTGATGCAACAGTCACTAAATTCGCTTCTAAGTTGTCTGAACTGGGCTATGAAAAAGGGGATCATTTGGCGCTTGTGAGCGGAAACAGTCCCTTGTTCATGATTGGACTTTACGGAGCACTCCGGGCAGGAGCAACCGTCATACCGATTAATCCTACGTACACAGTAGATGAAATGAGCTACATTTTGAAAAATGGAGACGTTAAGGCTGTCATCACGATGGATGTATTGATCGAGAAGTTTGAAGTTATGGACCATGATCTTGATGTCGGCCACTATTTTGTAGCAGACACCGGGACAGGGGTGGATTTGCAGACATCTTCCTTGAACGAAAAAATGAAATCGTTTACAAACGTTGTTGCTGAGGGTCGTTTAGATTATGAGACCCCTTCTCTCGATGATCAGGATGTAGGAGTTGTTCTATACACTTCTGGAACGACAGGGAAACCAAAAGGCGCGATGCTCACACACCAGAACTTATACTCGAATGCGACGGATGTAGCGGATTACCTGGAATTCACCTCGGAGGATCGTGTGATTGCTACGTTACCGATGTTTCATGTTTTCTGTTTGACGGTTTGTTTAAACGCTCCCGTCATGAATGGCGGAACCGTCCTAATTGTACCTAAATTCTCTCCTCAAGAAGTGTTTGCAATAGCAGAAGAAAACAAAGCAACGGTGTTCGCCGGTGTACCAACCATGTATAATTATTTGTTACAAACAGGAAAAGAACAGGCACCAACTTTCCGCCACATGCGTCTTTGCATTTCTGGAGGTTCTTCCTTACCGGTTGCTTTATTGGAATCCTTCGAAGAACAGTTCAACGTACGTGTTTCAGAAGGCTATGGACTATCCGAAGCCTCACCAGTTACAGCTTTTAATCCCCTGGACCGCCCAAGAAAAGCAGGGTCCATCGGCCAAAACATTAAAAATGTCGAAAATAAAGTGGTGGACGAACTTGGTGAAGAGCTCCCGACCGGTGAAGTGGGCGAATTGATTGTCCGGGGGCCGAACGTCATGAAGGGATACTATAAACTTCCTGAAGAAACTTCTGTCACCATTAGGGATGGTTGGTTATACACAGGGGATATGGCTCGACAGGATGATGACGGATATTTTTACATTGTCGATCGTAAAAAAGATATGATCCTTGTCGGAGGCTACAACGTTTATCCAAGAGAAGTAGAAGAAGTATTGTACCAACACGAAGATGTCACAGAAGTTGCGGTAGTAGGAGCACCAGATCCGGAGCTTGGGGAGACGGTTATAAGCTTCGTCGTCTCTAAAAACCCAACGTTGACAGAAACACAACTAAATGAATATTGCCGTGAGCATTTAGCGAAGTATAAGGTCCCTTCACGTATCGAATTTATGTCTGAGCTTCCTAAAAACACAACAGGGAAAATTCTTCGCAAAAATTTACGTGAACAACTTACGAACTCAAAATAAGTTCTTCCATTAAAGCTCAAAGTCTCCTGGACTTTGAGCTTTTTGATTGAAAACATTTTTTAATTAAGGCCAACTCTAGTTGAATTTGCAACTTTTTCTTATTTGAGACGTAAGAAATAAAAAGAAGGGGATGAATAATGAAAGAATTGTATGAATCACTAATGACAGCAAGAAAAAGATGTCTTGAAAAAGAACGTTTACATAGAGAAAGGGAGCAATTAAAAAAAGATCATAAGGAACTACGTGCTAAAGAACAGCACTACTTAGAAAAGCTCAATGAAGAGCAAGAAGATGTGGAAAAGCTGGAAAGCATGAGTCTTACAAATTTATTCGTTACGATTACAGGTAAGAAGCTCGAAAAAATGGAAAAAGAAAAGCGGGAGGCAGTGGAGGCACGGTTGAAGTGGAGAGAAGCTCATCATTCTGCTCTTGAGGTGGAGAAAGAAGTAGAAACCCTCTCTGAAATAATCGCTGCTTATGGAAACCCAAAAGTCGAGTATGACCGGCTGTATCAAAGAAGAAAGGAAATCCTTATTACTAAAGGTGAAAAGAAAGGAGGGCGTTTGGTTGAACTTAGTGAACAGCGATCGATGCTACAGGCGGAGTTGGTTGAAATCAATGAGGCAATCGATGCAGGGCGATCTGCCATGCGTGCATTGGAAGAAGCAACGGTTTCGTTGACATCTGCTGAAAACTGGGGAGCGTTGGATATGCTTGGTGGTGGCTTGCTGACTACAGCAGTCAAACATTCGAGAGTGGATGATGCGGATACCGCCATCCATACCGCACAAAGATATTTGCGGAAGTTCGCAAATGAAATGGAGGACCTCGGCACATATTATGATATTCGTATTCAAATGTCTGGCGGTTTGACGATTGTCGACTATTTCTTTGATGGCTTACTTGTGGATTGGTTTGTTCAAAATAAAATTCAATCTTCTCATAAAGAAGTGAGGGAAATTAGAAAAAAGACCCATGCAGCGCTACTTGATCTTGAGACACTACAGCGTCAACTTGAAAAAGAAGAAGGGGGATTTGCAGATGAGATGGATTGGATGATCCGTTCTATCTAACTAGAATTTCGAGTTGTCCTATGTCATTTACTAGAAAATTCGCACCAGTTTGCGGACCTCCGCAACTTTTTTTCGGTGAAGGTTGTCCTAGGATATATTACAATAGAAACAGATAAGCGGTGATGCTTATTTATCTCATAACTATTTATGATTTGGTTGTCATAAATAGGTCAGTAACGTTGTTTACTGATGAGTGTCACGGAAAAGTCTTTCCTCTCAAAAGCACTTTTCCAACAATTTATTCCCTCACTCAAAAGTTAACCAGTCGTCTCTTTTGGCCCATGCTCACGTGAGCATGGGCACTTTTTTTATGCCTGGCCTTTTAAGTATAAGCTCCCGTTTGTGGAAGACTCAGTTTCGAGACTTTTGTTGGGTGGATGGGGGCTGCGGAGAATAGCTCGCTTTCCGCGGGAGCGCGGTGAGCCTCCTCGGACTGTGTACTGACCCCATAAAATTGGACACTATGTAGTTAAGCTGTTGCTTGATATTTATCGCGGAACTGAACCGGGCTCATCCTTAATTTAGATTTAATTCTTCTATTGTTGTATTTTTCCATAAAAGCTGAGAGCTCCTGCTTGAAGTGCTCTATACTTTCAAAATCTTTATGATAAAGGAACTCTGATTTCATTAACCCAAAGAAGTTTTCTATTACCGCATTATCGTGACAGTTGCCCTTGCGGGACATACTTTGT
>NZ_WMFA01000022.1 GCF_009856445.1 Halobacillus litoralis | reverse complement strand
ACAAAGTATGTCCCGCAAGGGCAACTGTCACGATAATGCGGTAATAGAAAACTTCTTTGGGTTAATGAAATCAGAGTTCCTTTATCATAAAGATTTTGAAAGTATAGAGCACTTCAAGCAGGAGCTCTCAGCTTTTATGGAAAAATACAACAATAGAAGAATTAAATCTAAATTAAGGATGAGCCCGGTTCAGTTCCGCGATAAATATCAAGCAACAGCTTAACTACATAGTGTCCAATTTTATGGGGTCAGTACAGCAGTCCGAGGAGGCTCACCGCGCTCCCGTGGAAAGCGAGCTATTCCACGCAGCCCCATCCACTCAACAAACGTCTCGAAACTGAGTCTTCAAGAATCCTGCCATATACTTGAACATTGTAAAATTTTTCATGAATTGTGAAACCAGATTGATTCTGTGACGTACATTAGATGTGTTGAATAAAAGGAGGGGGAAGAATGTCGGAGCCTGTCATGCAGTTGAAGAATGTTAAAAAGACAATTGGCAATAAATCAATTATCAAAGGCTTGGATTTTGAAATTTACGGCGGTGAAGTGTTTGGTTTTCTGGGACCTAACGGAGCCGGTAAAACAACAACTATCCGTATGATGGTCGGGTTGATGACGATGACGGATGGGGATGTGATCATCCAGGGGGAAAGTGTGCAGAACAACTTCAAAGGAGCGATCCGTCACGTCGGTGGAATCGTAGAGAATCCGGAAATGTACCCGTTCATGAGTGGGTGGAAGAATCTCGTTCACTATGCCCGTATGATGCCTGGTGTTACAGAGGAGCGGATCAAGGAAGTTGTGAAACTTGTTGGATTGGAAAAGCGGATGAAGGAAAAAGTGGGCAAATATTCCCTCGGGATGCGTCAGCGTCTTGGAATTGCTCAGGCCCTTTTACATAAACCTTCCGTACTCATCCTTGACGAACCTACAAATGGATTGGATCCTTCGGGCATTAGGGAAATCCGTGCGTATATCCGAAGACTGGCAGAAGAAGAAGGGGTTGCAGTCATTGTCTCGAGTCACATTCTTTCAGAAATGGAGATGATGTGTGATCGGATCGGCATCATCAAAAATGGAGAGCTGATTTCCATTCAAACCGTTCAGGATGCTCTCCAGCAAACAGATGAAAAAGAAGTATCCATTGAAGCAACACCTGTAGATCAAACGATGATTGCTCTTCAAGAGATGACAGGCAAGGAAGTGAGCCGAAAGGAAGAACTTCTGACCTTCACCGTAAAAAAAGAAAAAATTCCAACCGTTGTTGCAAATCTCGTGCAAAAAGGAATCCAGATTTACAGTGTGAACGTCAACCGCTCTACGCTTGAAGATAAATTCTTGGATTTGATTGGAGAGGGATCCATTGAGTAACTTTTTTCAACTAATTAAAAATGAACAGATGAAGCTCTATCATCAAAAAGCGACGTGGATCATGGCTATTCTTTTGGTGGTTTTAATTGTCGGGATAGGGACTCTTCTCAAAATCGATGATGCGATTACGGGTGGAGAAGGGCCGACCGGAGACGATTGGAAACAGGAGCTGGAGCAGCAGAATGAGCAATTGATGTCTGCAGGGGAACAACCCCCGGAAATTCAGTACCCGGCTTATACGAATGTGGAGATGAACCAATACCGGATAGAAAATGACTTGAAACCGACACCCTATAATGCGTGGGATTTCGTTCGCGATAACCGGGATCTTGTTGCGTTGGTTAGTCTATTCACGATTATTGTAGCGGCAGGAATTACAGCCAATGAGTTTCGCTGGGGGACAATTAAACTTTTATTGATCCGCCCGATTTCAAGAGCGAAGATTCTGTTAGCAAAATATGTGTCCGTAGTCATCTATGCTTTGGGTATGCTTTTTATCTTATATCTGTTGTCCTTTTTAGTAGGATCTTTATTGTTTGGAATGGGCAGCATTTCTCAGACGTATGTATATACTCAAGCGGGTGAGATTAAAGATGCCGGCATCTTTTCATTTACTGTTTCACAATACTTATTTAGTTTTGTAGAATTAATTATGATGGCTACGTTCGCGTTTATGATCGCTTCTGTTTTCAGGAATACATCCCTTGCGATCGGCTTGGCGATTTTCCTCATGATGGCTGGGAGTTCCATTGTGCTTTTCTTCATGGACAAAGAGTGGGCGAAATATATCCTGTTTGCCAATACGGATTTGAGTCAATATATGGCCGGGACACCATTCGTATCCGGGACTTCTCTTGGGTTTTCCATCGCCGTTTTAGCGGTATATTATGTAGTATTCATGGTTTTATCATGGGGGTTCTTTACGAAACGTGACGTAGCTGGATCATAAAAAAGGAGGAGAAGGAATTGAAACGTACGGTAGAAATCGTTCTTACTATCATAGGAATTGTTCTTTTTGGACTTCCCGTTCTGTTGAGTGGGATATTGTTAAACTCTGCAGATAATCCGCAAATACAACAAGAAATTGAAAACTTCATGAATTCCCCGGAAGTCCAGATGGAAGGGGAAATGAGTTCCACAGATATGACACAGATGTTTGAAATGATGGGGTCATTCGCGATGTTCGTGTTGATCGCTTCTTTGATTGCGATTGGGTTAGGGATTCTCGCCGCCGTATTCCTTAAAGGGAACAAGAAGCCGAAAGCAGCAGGAATCATTTTGATCATTTCCGCAATTATCTTTACGTTTGCTACGGTCTTTATGGGATTATTCGGAGGTGTAGCCTATTTGATAGCTGGAATTGTTGCGCTCGTCCGGAAACCGAAAAAGACAGCAACCGACGAAGCAATCAGTTATTAGATAGGAAAAAGCGTGGCTCTATAGCCGCGCTTTTTGTTTGTCATCCATAAAAAATGTAGACCCGTCATATAGGAGGAGAGAAAAACCGTTGTAACGAAAAATTCATAAAATAGAGAGCTTGAAATGTAGGAATTCGTCGATTTTTGTTGAATGAATAAGGAGAGAAGAAACGAATGTATTGAAGGAGCTTAATGAATGGATCCATTCAACTTTTTCCAAAGACGTATGTTGGTGAATTATATATGGGGATCGGCGGTAGCTGTTTGCGGTGTTGGAAGCTTGTTTATTTTCTACACGCTTCAGCTTGAAATGAAAGAAATGATGTATTTAATCTTTGTCATGCTGGTGTCTGTCGGGGTCATGTTAACGGCCGAGATTATGATGTACAAGCGCCATGTCCGCCCCATTCAACAACTGTTCGCAATAGGTTCTCCTGCTCCTGAGCAGGTGAAGAGTGCGTTGCTTAGGGCACATCAATTTCCTCAGTTGACGGTGAAACGGATTCTAGGCCCACACTTACTAGGGCTTTCGATTCCTGCTTCCCTTTTAGCCTGGGGGGCAATCGAACGTGGACTTGTAGACCTTCCGCTTTATTACATAGGTTACGCATGGATGGGGGCAGTCTTAATTGCTGTCATGCATGCTTTGATAGAATTCTTTATGACAGACCGGGCGGTTCAATTGTTGCTGCCTTCGATTTATGAAAGAGGCGCCCTTATTGATTATAAAAGGGAAACATCCATCAGTATTAAGACCAAGTTGTTTTTGAGTTCCATGTTTACTGCAGTTTTCCCTGTCGTTCTTTTCTTACTGGCATCTCAAGTCCGCCTGTCTGAAGGGGATGGGGTGGATGGGTATTGGAACTGGGCTTCTATCATCGCTCTTGTGGTTATGGGGATCGGGGCGCTCGCTGCCCTCTTGCTCTATAGAAGTATCCAGGAGCCGATGGAGCATTTGAGCGAACGCTTTCTAGATGTGCGCCGAGGTGAGATGAATTCGATGGATAACTTGTATATCGATGAATTTGCCGAGTTGGTCTCAGGATTCAATCACATGGTTACCGGTATAAAAGAAAGAGATAAAGAAAACGAACGCCTGCTCGAGAGCTTTTTCACCGTTTTTGCTGCAACGCTCGACGCACGTGATCCTTATACTGCCGGTCATTCGAAGCGGGTAGCTGAATACTCGGACTTGATCGCGCGGAGGGCTGGTTTTGATGAGAGGCACTTGGACTTGTTGAAAAAGTCAGCGCTGCTTCATGATATCGGGAAAATCGGAATTCGTGATGATGTGTTGCTGAAGGAAGGGCGTTTGAGCGAGGGGGAATTCGCGAAAATTAAGGAGCACCCGGTCATCGGCGCTCAAATTCTTTTACAAGTTCAGCTGCCGGAATCCCTTACTCCTGTTTTGGCAGGAGTGCGTCATCATCATGAGCGGTATGATGGGAAGGGATATCCGGATGGACTTGCAGGGGATGAGATTCCCTTATTTGGCCGTCTGATGGCCGTAGCGGATGCGTTTGACGCGATGACATCTGACAGGCCTTATCGGCAGGGAATGCCGGTCTCACAAGCGTTAGCGATCATAGAAGAAGGAAAAGGGACACAATGGGATCCGTATTTTGCTGAATTGCTTTTAGTTGAAATGAGACAGGATTTACGTAAAAAAGCGCTCGGCTGAGGATGAGCGCTTTTTTTATCTTATTATTCTTAGATATTATGGAGTTAGTCCAGGTAGCGATTCATTGCATCGACATCCGCACTCTGGCGATCATAGACGCTTCCTTCCTGGGGGCGCAGACCGCTGCCACCGCAAACCTTACAAGTATAGCGCCACTCTTCATCATCCATCAGCAGACCTTCTCCATCGCAAGCGAGGCAGAATTCATCTCTAGCCATCTTCATTCCTCTTTTCCTTGTTTTTCTTACCATTTCTCAAACGCTTCAGGTTATACAGACAGGGGAGATTATTTTTTAAGGGAATCGGGAATGTGAGAATCATTGGAGGGATGACTGTGGCAAACGAGGAAAAACAACAGAAAGCAGACGTAAAAGAAAACAATGATTCAAATCAGCAAATAGATCGTCCAGGTCGGCAATTTTATATTCCGTCCCAAATCGTAGATGAATTTGGTGAAAAGGGAAGGGATCACTTAAACAAGCCTTTCCCTGCTCAGTTTTTACTCGCGCTGACGGCAGGGTCTTTTATGACCTTCGGAGCCGTCTTTTCCATACTTCTTGCCGTCGGGGTTGAAACGAAAGGAATCTATCACCTTTTATCCGGTCTGGGATTTGCGGCAGGATATTCGATGGTCTTCATGTCAGGGGCTGTCCTTTTTACGGAAATCAATGTTCTTTTACCCTCCTACTTGTTTAACAAAGCAGGTTTGATGAAAACGAATATTTATAAATTCTGGATGTCTACTTATATCGGGAACATCATTGGAGCCTTTCTTGTGGCTGTACTGATCCAATCGTCCGGCTCATTCGCCAGTACCTTCTATCCTGAACTGGAGATGTATTTGGATCATAAAATGAAGTTTATGGACCATGGAGTCAAAGGATGGTTTCAAGTTCTGATTTCCGGTGTGCTTGCCAACTGGCTTATCGGAATGGCAGCATTCCTGACGACCTCTGCCCGGGATTTAACAGGTAAAATCCTTGGAACAACGTTACCTGTCGTCCTCTTTGTAGCGGGTAATTTCCAGCACAGTGCTGCGAATATGGGGTATTTCAGTATGGGAATCTTGGCTTCTGATAAATACACATGGTATGAATATATCTTCTTCAACCTTGTACCTGCCAGTATCGGAAATCTGATTGGAGGAGCCATATTGGTATCTCTTTTGTTCTCTTATGCTTACAAAGAGGACATTCAAACTTCCCTGGGAAGAAATAAGAATAAGAAGGGGGCTAAACGATGAAACAAATCATAGCTATGGGTGGAGGTGGCTTCTCAATGGAGCCGGAAAACCCGCTGTTGGATGATTATGTGTTGAATCAAGTGGAAAAAGAAAGACCGAAAATCTGTTTTGTCCCTACCGCAAGCGGGGATGCGGATAGTTACATCGAACGTTTCTATGAAGCGTTCAAAGAGAAGGCTGAAGCAACTCATTTGTCCTTGTTCAAACCACCCACAAGAGATTTACGAAAATTCGTACTCGACCAGGACATCATTTACGTTGGTGGAGGATCGACGAAAAACTTACTCGTCCTTTGGCGTGAATGGGGTTTAGATGAAATCATGAAAGAAGCGTGGGAACAGGGAGTCGTCCTTGCGGGTATCAGTGCAGGGGCCATTTGCTGGTTTGATGAAGGAGTGACAGATTCCTACGGTGACCAGCTGGAACCACTTGAATGCCTTGGATTTCTCCCAGGCAGCTGCTGCCCTCATTATGATGGGGAGGACGAGCGGAAACCGGCCTACACATCCTTTATTAAAGATGGATCGATTCGTCCAGGCTATGCGCTGGATGATGGAGCGGCCGTCCATTTCGTGAACACAGAACCTGTGCAAAACGTGAGCTCACGCCCAGGGGCAAAAGGTTATTATGTAAGAGTGGAAGGTCAGGAAGTGGAAGAGAATGAACTGGAAATGAAATACTTAGGCTGACGAAACACCCCCATGCTGAATGATGAGTGGAGTGACACAGTTAAATAAGACTCAATAAAACACCTAGGCTGCCATTACTCTGAATTCAATTGGAGTTTGGCAGTTTAGCTTTTTAAATGGTCGACAATAATTATAATAATACATGTACGTTTCT
>NZ_WMFA01000021.1 GCF_009856445.1 Halobacillus litoralis | reverse complement strand
GCTAACCCCCATTAATAGCTTATGTAGTTCAGGCTACTTTTTTTCGCCTAAGGAAAGCTTGTCTATTATTTCTTCAATTCAGCTTAATTGTTGTTTCTCTTTTTAGAATTCACAACAAGTGTAAACACCCCCAACTATTACAGCAGCCAAAGTAAGCAAGAAAACAAATTGAGCAATTACATCCCCACACTTAAACCACTGATTGTTGAAAACACGAAAATAGTTATCCCTCCCTATATTAAATTTTCAAACTTTGACTAACCCAATCAGCTTATTAAAGCAACGCCCCCGTTTGAGGAAGACTCAGTTTCGAGATACATTCGTCTTATAGATCAACGTTTAGGTTCCTTCATTTTCCCAAAATTAATTAATAGTAACTGGCTGCTGATTATTGATAAAAGAAAAATAATGCCTGGTTCACCAGTACTCCATATAGTAGTTATGATAAAAAACAAGACTACTGAAACACTAATTAACAAACATAAATAAATTAATGAACTAATTATCTCAGTCATACTTAATCCTTTCTGAATGATTTTTCTATAGTCTTAGATAAGCCCCCGTTACTATAAGACTCAGTATCAAGATATCTTCCTGTCATAAATGTAAATAAATTTGGCACTATTTGGATTATTTCAAATAATCGCTTATAATACAACTGTGTATTAAAGGGGGTTTACATATGCCAACAATTAAAATCCAACCATCAAATTAAATTATATGGGAGGATAAAACTATTAATCAGCTTAAGTACGAATCTAACTACTCTAAGGACACGAAACTCCGAGAGAACTTGTATCCATTATTTAATACCGTATTTGGTATTCCTGAGAATACATTTAAAGACTTTTATTTCCGTGGTTTCTGGGACCCTACTTATAAACCATATTCATTCTTTTCAGAAGGGTACGCAGTGGCTAATGTTTCCACTTTTGATTTTCCTATCTTTTTAAATGGTGTGCTCCATAAAGCCGCAGGCATCCAATCAGTTATGACCCACCCTGATTATAGGAAAAAAGGTCTTATGAATACTTTGATGAAGAAGGCTTTAGCCGAAATTGATGAAAGTTACAATCTATCCTTTTTGGTAACATCCGATCCAAACCTTTATAAGAAATACGGTTTCCGCATCCTTAATGAGTACTTTTATGTGAAAGATTACAACCACAAAGGATCCCACTGTGCGGATCTGAAGAGCATCGACGTATTTGATTCACATGATTTAAAAAAGATTCAAGACCTTTTCAAGAAGAATGTTCCTAGTACTTCAGTATTTTATCCTGTTAACTATGAACACCCGTTCTATCTAAATATGTATAATCCGAATATGAAAAACCTGGTTTATTATTCAGCATCATTAGATTTAATGATTATGTACGAGGTCGTGGACAATAAATTAGAATTATTTGATGTAATAGGTAGTTCATTGCCTGATCTTGATAAGATTTGCTCTCTAATACCCGAACCCTTTCATGAAATCCATTTATTTTTCAACCCTGATAAATTTAGTACAGGTTTTAATGTACTTGAGTATGATTCACCTGATAAATTAATGGTTAGGGGTAATCTCGAGATTAGCCAACCTAGTTTCAAGTTACCAATTTTTGCAGAATTTTAAATGAAAGAAGAGCCAAGCAAAGACTTGGCTCTTCTTTCATTTGTATAGAATTTAAGGACTTATCCTTGTTCAGTAAAGCGGAACGCTGGTGCAGGCGTTTTAAAATTCCTATGAGCGACTGGTATTTATTAAACAATAGCCCCCTTTAGTTGAAGACTCGAATTCGAGATATACCTAAATATACTGCATCCTTATAGTCCCTTTTCCATTATGATAAGTTACCGTTGAGTATGCTCCATTTACGAGTATATTCTGTGGAGGCATATGGCCGATATCAACGTCATATATAACTGGTATCTCTTTTCCAAAAACATTCATCAAAGCATCCTCTAATTCGAAATCTTTGGTTGGTGAGTACCCACTCGCTCTTCCTATAAGTACTCCATTGACATTCTTAAACCATCCACTATATTTCATCTGCCACAAACACCGATATATCTCTGCAGCACTCCAATCAACAGATTCCAAGTACCAAATTACTCCCTCCTTGGCATGTTGAGTAGAGAATTCCATTACCTTATCGTAAGGAGTACCAATCAAGGTTTGTAATGTATTCATGACACCTCCCAGTAATCTTCCTGAAAACTCATGAGATTTCTGACCGGGAAGTGATTTCCACTCTGTTTCTGTATCAAAGTAAAAACCTGTAGCTGGGTTCGCAAATGTTTTTGTCCATGAGGATTGGTATTGATTTGAGGAGTATTGAATCACATCCTGACCTTTATTACAGCCTAAAACGTCCGTCCATTTTGTAGTAAGCTCGTCCCATTTAGGAGCTGATAACTCATTAAAATTCGTTCCATGTGCTGAAGCATTCCCAGTTATCGTCGTATATGCTAACAAAATCGTGCTAACATCTGAATAACCCAGGATCCATTTAGGGGGTAAGGTCTTAATGTAATTCCAGTCAATCATAGGTAAGACTTCCATGGAAAACTGTCCTCCCCACGGAGGGATAATTGCCTTAACACTCTTATCCTCGAGAAATTGAGTCAGTTCTTTTGCTCTTATAGATGCCTTAGCACTTCTAGATTTTGTTTCTGTCCATACTGTCTCACCTATCTTTACTATGAATCCTTTATTCTCAACATTTTCTTTAGCATTATGTACTAACATATGTAATTGCTCTTCTACCCCACTTGAAGGAGCTGTTACAGCAATCTCGTCATCTTTTTCTAATGCTGGCGGATACTTAACCACTCTATTGTCCCCCTTTAACCTTCCAAGATAATTATTTCATTATTACAAAATCAGATGCCATAATCAACCATTTATATGATAAAAAAGAGCGACTATCCTATTAGATAATCGCCCCCGTTAATTTAAGACTCGGACTCGAGATATCTCTTACTGTTATTTACTTTAGCGCCCTTTACTACAATACTCTTTAAGCAAAAAAAGCTGCAAGATAATATCCTACAAACATAATTATAAAAAAACTAAAAGTCATAATTATATTTGATATAATGCCAAACTTACTTTTCCCTAAATAGCCAAATACTGCACCTACAGGGTTAATAATAAATGTTAATATCCAAAAGCCATAACCATATTGAAGAATAAAGTTAGGCAACCATAATGCCACTCCCACTAAAAAACAAATGCCAGATAATATAATCCATTTTTCATTCGATTTCTCTATCTCCACTACTATCCCCCCTTTTGTTCTTCTTTAACTTTAACCCAATTACCTATTTACTTTTTTCTTTACTAATCCGTCAGTTTAATAGGTTAAACCATTGATATTACTTGTGCTTATGTAATGAAGGACTAATGCTCTCTTAAACAATCGCTCCCTATACTTGAAGACCTGATTTCGAGATATCTTGACCAACCACTACTATCGCCACATTTAGCTTAATAACTATAATAAGAACACGAGTAACAACCCTATAATGCCAGTTAAAAAATAACTAATTGTACCGGTCTTTATTATTTTTGAATTAACATCAGCTTTATGCTCAAGTTTTTTAATGTAATCAAATATTACCCAAAGACTAATTAAAGAAATTATCCCTAATAAAAAATTATCTACTATATGGACTAACGTAAAAACTGTCACTATTGCAAATGCTACACTACTTAAAATAGTTTTAATAATGTTCCACCCCAGTTCAACTGTTTATTCCTTCAGCTCAATAATCGATAGCCAACTTTCCAACTATAGCCCTCTTTTCGTGAATACTCGATTTCGAGATACTTTGGATTGTTTTAGAAGATAACCCGAATTAGGATTTGGACTCGAAGTAACTCTATTTTATTATTTTTCTCAATGGTCTGTACCTATATTGAAAAATAATCCATAATATAGGAGGTGGTTTCTATAACGATTGATCTGGATAATCTTTATATATGGAATGGCGGGAATTTACAATGATGGCTTATATTCATAAACGTATGAATAATAGAAGACACAAAACATTCAATAACTATGTTGAATATCATAAAGATATGGTCTATCAGATTTGTTTTAGTATATTAGGGTGTCCTTTGGTTGCTGAAGAAATTTCTATTTCAGTTTTTCACCAAGCTTATATTGATCTATGCTATGAAGAATCTCCTAGTGTTCAAAAAGATTGGCTACATAATGAGATTATATATCAGGTTTTTGATTATTTCGAACAAGAAAAAATGAGCAAAAAACATCCTATTGATATAAATGAACGTAATAATACCACCTTATCAAACGAAAAGCTGTCAAAAAATGAAGAAACGTTACGCAACACTTTATTATCACTGCCACTTACTGATCGGATATTTATTGTGTTGCGAAACACTTGCAGCTTATCTGCTAAAGAAGTCAATAAAATTATGAACAAAGCGGCTTGTTAATTTTTAATGGCTCCAACAAGAAGTTGAGAAAATCTAATCAAGCAGTCATCATCTGAATAAGGTTAGGAAATGAATAGCTTTGCTTATACTTTCTAGAAAGCTATATAGAAAAATACTAAAGCCCCGTTTCTATAAGACTTGACTTCGAGGTAATTGAAGTATATTTTCAACCAACGCTACTACCAAGGTAAATCGCATTTGCTATTCTTAAGAAAAAAACGTTTCACTGAACTGCATGCAGCCCTCATTAATACAAGTGGATAATTCACCAATCGGCTTTGGAGGCCTTGTTATTCTTCTTCGTTCCAGGAACAATATAGCTTCATCAGTTAGCGATTGGTAGGGAAAGTTATATGAAAAATATAAATCATATACCTACTATGTGGTTTTATTTGTTCAGATAACAGTATTCTGTTGTTGTACTTCATCAACTGAAGTGATTGTAATATCAACTTTATTCTCACCAAGAATCCTCGCTGAATTAATCATATCGCGGATTACCTTTGTAGCTTCTTCTAAATCTACATTGTTTTTTTGAAAACATAAAACATTCTTCAAATTATCCGATTGCTCAGCGTTTACTTTAGCTTTATTAAGAGTTTGTTTTGGTAGTTGTTTCAACGTAGTATCTTCACTTTTCGTTTTTCTTTTCATCTTCCTAGCTTTATAAATGACTGTGGAATATGGACAGCCAGTAAGTCTTTGAATCTCAGTATATTTTAGTGAGGTTTCTTTTAATAGTCTATCCACTTCTTCAGTTTGATAATTATAAGTTTTCCTTCGATCAATCATGTCTCACGCTCTCCTTTACCTTTTTAATATAACAAGTATTATTTATGTACGAGACAAAAAGATTTTAGCAAAATTGGCTGCAATATCGAATCTTAGTCTTCACCAACCCTGACTAAACATTTAAAAGGGGGCAATTCCATTATTATAGAATTGCCCCCGTTTTTATAAGACTCGTACCCAAGATATAATCGGGCTAAGCTTAACATACTAATTAATTCGAAATATTGATTATATAGTTTGATATTTGTACTACCTATATTTTTTTGGTAAAGTTAAGTGACTTATGACTATAGGGGGGGTATTTTGAAGTATCTAGCTTTTATCTTACTATCTACACTATTATTTGGATGTAGTGATAGCACAACTGAAAATAATGGATCTGATGAGAAGAAACAGTCGCCACAGGAAGAAACTCAGAAAGAAAATAATGTTGGGGAAGAAGTGATAGAAGATAGTACAGGCTCTTTTAAAATATTAGAATCAACTGAAGATGTTGGTACATATCAATCTGGTCCACTCACTATTAGTTTATCTGCTGCTAGTTTGGTAAGTGGAACATTCACCGATGACTTATTTATTGATAATATTGGTCGTGAAGATGTAGAATACTTGAATTTAGGTACTGAGGTTTCTACCACTAATGAGAATATTGTTTTTACATTAGATCACTTATCTTTAACTACGAGTACAGGAGAAGAAATTAAGAGTCCGAATGACTTTATGAGCGATGGTTTGAATGAAAAAGTACTTAGAGAAAAAGAAATGCCTAGATTCTTTGTTTTTATGTTTGATAAATCCAAAGCAAAGGAAATTGACTATGTAACACTCCACGTCAAGTCTCCAGTTAATGATAGTGGAGAAAAACTAGGTGAAGACTTAGATATAGAAATTCCGTTTAAGTAGGTGATTTACAGTGGAAGCAATCTTCTTTTTCTCAGTAGTTATCTTAGTTCCGTTATTATTACTCATTCTAGTTACTAGGATGATTAAGAAACAACATAATCTTGTTTCTTCATATAAGAGTGAGTCACAACAAGAATATGATCAAATCGCAAAGCAAACTGAGAAAAGAATGGAATTAGAAAAAGAAATGCTGGATATACAAAAGGAAAATTTGTCATTAAATAAAGAACTTCTTGAGGAAATAAAGAAACTAAACCAAAATACGAAATTATAAACAAAAGCTACATCTTCTCACTAAAGATGTAGCTTTTGTGTTGGTCAAGCTTAAATTCCTAAAACAGAATAGTTCATATTTATATCTCAAAACTCAGTATCCCACAGCTTTGCACAAGGGAGGGAAGGGTAATTGTTATTATAGAATTGCCCCCGTTATTATAAGACTCGAATTAAAGATAATCAAAGCCAAGGGTAGTTCTTATGCCTTTGTCGGAAGCGCTAGAACCGTCCCCTCGCTTCATTATAATGGAAATTACTAGAATCGAATTGAATATAAGAGACTAATGAATATCTATCTTTATGATGATATAATTCAACTCGAAATAGGAGGGTTATTGTGAAGAAAAATATTTTGATAATTGTAATAGTTTTAATCATTACATGCTTTGGCTTTTTCACTTATAAATATTACCAATCTACAAAGCTTGACCACAAAAACTGGGAAAGATTTATTAAAGACTTTCATTATTCTATTGATC
>NZ_WMFA01000020.1 GCF_009856445.1 Halobacillus litoralis | reverse complement strand
CGCTCGACTTGCATGTATTAGGCACGCCGCCAGCGTTCGTCCTGAGCCAGGATCAAACTCTCCATAAAAGTTAAGTTTGACTTGCTCATTTGCACACCGAATGTGCTTTGTTTCAAATCTCTTCTATAAAGAAGAAATGTTTTGACGTACTGGTTGGTTCGTTCAGTTTTCAAAGATCAAATGTTTTGTTTGCCGCTTCAAAACAGCGACTTAATTAATATATCATGTGTAGTTGTTTTCGTCAACAACTTTTTTATGATTTATTTTGTTAAGCTGTTGCGGCTTGCCGCTCTCTTAACGCGACAAGTAATAATATACCATGGCATTTCGGATGACGCAATAGGTTTTTTAATGTTTTTTTAGTTTTCTAGATCAATAGAATACATTTTATCTTTTTCTTCCTTATTATATAGAAGAAAAAATAAAAGCGAGCAGGTCCCTGCTCGCTTTTAATAACGTCCTCTTCGTTTCCTCATGATTTTTTTAATGATCGGATATACCACAGGTCCATATTTGAACACTCGTTTTAGTAGTCGTCCCATGTTGCACTCTCCTTATTAGTTGTTGATTTATATATTCCCTTTTCTTTTCCTGGACAAACCATATCAACCACCAACGATTTTATGATACAACGCTTTTGCTTCCTTAATATCTTTTGTACCGTGGATCAATACACGGCCATCCCGGAAGAAAACCATGCGGTATTGTGAATTTTTATAGGATAACAAAAAAGGATTCTCCTGAGTCTCTCCGTCCGGCAGTCGCTTTTTCAACTCCTCCAGATCTCTTTGCCCCTTGTTACCCGGACGTATCTGCACGGTGTCTCTCCCGCATAGAACAGCAACCTTCGTCGAGTTGTTTCCTAATAGATAAGGATAAGTTGGTTCTTCTCCACAAGAGGGGCAGCCTTCCGTTCTGACACGAGCGGTTTTAATAGAAGTATAGTCGTTATTCCAAAGATCGAAGGTAACCAGTTCTTTACGTATAGAAAGAAAATCCCCTACCAGCACTTTCAAAGCTTCTGCCACCTGATGGGCAGCGACCATTTGAACCGCCGGGCTAATCACTCCAACCGTATCACATGTAGCCGCACCGAGCGGGATGCTTCTCATCAAACATGACAAACAAGGGTTCATACCGGGGATGATGGTATAGGCCATCCCGTGGCTTCCTACGCACCCCCCATAAATCCAGGGGATTTTGTGTTTTTGTGTGAAATCGTTGATGAGCATACGTGTTTCGAAATTATCCGTTCCATCGATAATCAAATCGATACCTTGTGAATAGCTTTCAAGTTCTTCTACTTGAACATCATCTACTACTGCATGAATACGGACCTCACTATTCACTTTTTCCAATCGTTCTTTAGCAGCCACCGCTTTAGGCATACGGCTTTCCGCATCTTTTTCTGTGAATAACTGCTGTCTCTGCAGGTTACTGAATTCCACATAATCCCGATCAATAACGGTTAATTTTCCTATCCCTGCTCTTACAAGCTGCTCTGAACTGCTTGTCCCCAGCGCACCAGCCCCGATCATGAGCACGTGCGATTCTTTCAGACGGCGCTGCCCTTTTTCTCCTATTGGTTGGAAGAGCTGTTGTCTTGAATATCGTTCTCCTGGCAAAGGGCCCACCTCCTTATTTTCTTATCGCATAACGCTTCCTCCAGATATTTTCAAAGATTCGCCAACAATATTTGTCGATGCCTCCGATAACAGGTAGACAATGGACCGGGCCACTTCATCCGGTTCACTCAACTTTCCCGAAGGAATTCCTTGTTCAGCCGCTTTCCTTTGTTCTTCATAACTTCTTCCTTCCCGTTCCCCTTTTAAACGGATGGCTTCCTGCCCCATTTCTGTGTCTACGTAGCCAGGGCATACGGCGTTGACGCGAATTCCATGTTCAATAGCTTCATGAGCGAAAGACTGTGTGAAACCTGTAATGGCAAATTTTGAAGCACTGTAAGCAGTGCCGGAATGCGTACCTCGCAAACCAGAAAGGGAAGATAAATTGACAATACTTCCACGTCCGTTTACTTTCATATCTTTATAGACTTCCTGTGTAAAAAGGACGGTAGAGAAATAGTTAAGTTCCATCACCTTACGTAAGTCTTCCTCTTTTAGATCTTCGAGCGGTCCTCCACCAATGACGCCAGCTGAATTAACAAGCCCTGTTACCGGACCGATCGCCTCTCTCGCTTCCCGTACTACTTTTATTCGATCTGCTTCATTATTCAAATCAGCGGTACTTATATAAACGTTCATTTCATCATTTATCGTAGCACATTCTTTTTTTAACGAGGCAAGCTTCTCCTCGTTCCTGCCAGTTATCGTCACATAACCTCCGGAACGAACAACTTCCTTAGCCGTTTCATACCCAATTCCACCTGTCGCACCAGTAACAAGAATGTGTTCCCCTTTTAAAGCTTCGCTTGAAAAAATGTTCATACTTTCGCCTCCTTAGCGAATACGATAACCCATCCTTCATATATGTAAACCTTCCCGAATATAAAAAATCAGCGCTTCATGACATATCTTGTCATTGAAACGCTGATCCACGGGACAACTCGTTTGAAATAGTCGACCATGTTGATTCTTTTTTTGTTACTTCTCATAGCTACCTCCACGACTTCTAATGCTATTTCCGCTTGTTGGTCTGCTTACGGAAAGAGAATAGAACCTTTCCACTCCGTGTACGCTTCACGCCTTTACCTTTTGATTGAACTTGTGCTTCCGGGCTGTTTTTATAATCCTGATCGAACAGCTCACGGGCTTTTGAGTATAGCAGAGTCATCGTGGTGTCCTCCCTTCTTTTCTTAGTATATAATACGATTCCCCTTGATATTATTAGTAAAACGTCGTAAACGCAAGAAAAATTTAAGTTTTATACGTTTTTTCTAACTGGATCGCTTATTTAAGGAATCATCATTGCTGAACAATTTCCGTGCGGGTTGATTTTCAAACCTATTTATGTGGAAACATGTCATTTTTTATATTTTACAACGTTGGGTAGCCTATATGAAAGAGGAAATTTTAAATAAATGTCCATTTTTAAAGAGGGCGTTTTAAAACGCATATCAGCGGAAAAACAAAAAGAGACGACCCTTAAAAGGATCGTCTCCATCTATATTATTCATATACTTTTACTTCTACACTTTTACGCCCAAAGTCAAGGGCATCAGAACGATCTGCCATGAATACGTCGATACGGTTGCCTTGGATTGCACCGCCGATATCGCCGGCGATTGCTTTACCATAGCCTTCTACATAAACTTCAGAACCTAGTGGGATCACGTTCGGGTCTACGGCAATAACCTTTTGATCTGGATTTGCTCTCAAGTCAATTCCAGTTGAGGTTGTTCCGGAGCAACCTTCACAGAATGCAGTATAAGCGGTAGCTTCCATGTTCAATGTTTTAACCACACCATCATCTGCTGGTTGGCTGGATGTCTGCTCTGCTTCTGCTGTTTCATTGCTTGAGCCCTGGTCAGGTGTGGACTGCTCTGCAACTGCTGCTCCATTTAGAGTCAGTTTCTCTCCAGGATAGATCAGATTGGAGTTCAGGTTGTTCCAAGCTTTCAGTTCCTGCACGCTTACATCATTTGCTTGTCCAATGCTGTAAAGAGTGTCACCAGATTGAACCGTGTGAACACTGCTGGATGTTTGGGATTGAGCTTGTCCGTTCTGCCCTTCGTTAATAGAAAGTACTTGATTAGGGAAAATCAGATTAGAGTTCAAACCGTTCTCTTCTTTTATATCATTCACAGATACTCCATTGTTTTGAGCAATGCCCCAAAGAGTATCTCCTTTTTCTACTTTAATTTCATCTGCACTTACTGCTGTTGCTGTTACTGCCGAAACCGATGCGACCGCCGCCAAAGAAACAATTGTTTTTTTCATCATGTTAAATTTCCTCCTTGGTAAACAGCTCTCGCTCAGCCCTCGGCTAAGCGCTGTCTCAAAATCACAATTCCTACTGTAACACGCACAGCTCATATGCCAATAACAGGAACACAACAATAACTTTTCAAACATTACATCATCTTTACTTCAGTGTAATAATCCGGTTGTAATGGATAAATGTACCTACGCTAAAGCCAAATGCGTCTCATTGCGTTTATACGTACAAGCCGAACCTAAACTCACGTTCTATATTAGGGAATAATTGTATGACCTGGTACACCAGATACTGTAAGACCTGGTCATACAATTATTGGGCTGTTGCAGAATGGTTGATATTGTAAACGTTTACATTAGCGGTTATAGTTGTACTAAATGTTATGGAGAGGTGATTGGTCCATGTTAGGAGAAGCGGCGGTCAAACATTCAAGGTTAACTAAACCTTATAGCGAAAAGCATATGGACGAAACGTTTTCCCACCCGCAATACCGTGTTGATCTTAGACGTTATTCAGAGAAAGAGTACAATAAGTTCGTACGCGTAAACACGGTATCCGATTGGTCTCTATTGTCATGGAAGGATGTAGGTAAACCTTTTGAAGTCACGAATTACTCCAAAGAACGGACGGAATGGGAGAAAAAGAACGATCAAGTGATGGATCCGCACACTTCATGGACCTATTTCAACAAATCTTTTCATGAGTGGTTCATCAAAGATGTACCTCAGGAAAAGAACCAAAGCAAAAAACATTTCTTGCGAAGCCTCACTTCATTTAAGCCTGTACAAGTAAAACAAGCGATTGGTGATCTTGTTCAACTGCAGTTATGGAATTATGTCCATAGAATTCAGGATGGAATTTGGGACCCTCGTGGCAAAAGGGCCCTTTTTGAAGGATTGCATGTCCACCGCCCTCGTATTCTCTTCCTAGGAGCGGCGGAAGGTTACGAAGCCATGCAGCTTGGGGCCATGTATCCAGGAGCAGAAATAGTCATGGTCGATTATGATGAGTTTTGCAAGACCACACGATTTGGCGAATTCCCTGAGCATTATCCTTTCTTAGGGGAAAATCCTAAAACAGGACAGTGGAAAGTCATATATAAAGATGACCTGAACATCGAATATGTCGTTGACGATATACGCAACCTTGATTTCGGTAAAGAATTCGATATCGTCCTTTCCGTAGGTCTGCTGGAACACTTTCCTGACGAATACAAGCCGGAAGTCGCTGACTGGCACCGGCGCTTTCTAAAAGAAGGCGGCTATGCGATTATGACCACTCCCCGCAACCAGTTCCGCTCCCGTCTTTATTATCATGTCATGGCCGACGTGATGAACCATACCTACCGGGAACTCATGACTGTCGAACAAATGGGACTCTATATGTATGAAGCAGGATTTGATATCCTCAGACACGGTTACATCAAAGTACACAACGGGCTCATTTGCCAACCCCGTTAATATGTAAAAATATGTATGACCTGGTACGGAAGAAAAAGGAACAGATCGATTGAAAAAACTCAGAAATAAAACCGATAGGCGCTATCATTTTAGCTGCGTCTATCGGTTCTTGATTTGGTGGGAATAATTGTATGACCTGGTCCTGCAATTATTCCCTCCCCTTTAGCGGTTATTTCTCTTTCTTCTGGTCGCAGTATGCGTGCATGGCTTTACTTAGGAATTCGGCATAACCTTCTTTCCATTTGTCGATGTTTTTGGTAAAACGGGGATCGTTGACGTACATATCACCCAGCCCTCTGAAAATATCCAGACTGCACTCGTAAAAGTAATCAGTGATGTGCTGACGTTTTCTATCAATTAAATGCTGAACATCAGGATCAGAAGGGTCACGATCCATTAATTTTACAAGCTCACGGTCAATTTCATCTCCTTCTTGCTGAATCTTCTCCCAATCTTCCTTTGTATATTGAGATGCTTTCTGTTTGGATTGCTTGTATGCATCCGTGTCTCCCCAACGCTCCTCCACTTCTTTCTCATACTTTTTCTGATGGGCTTCAATCTCACTCTTATCAAACGGGCGGAAACGGTCTTCATTTTCCATATGATCTTCTCCTTCCAACGATTGGAGCGTCTGATCCACCGACTGGATTAACCGCTCCAACCGTTTTTTCTTTTCTCTTAAAATCTCACGGTGGCGCTGCAATGCAACAGCTTCATCAAAATAAGGATCCTCAAGAATCTCCTTAATCCTTTTCAAAGAGAAATCCATCTCTTTAAAGAATAGAATCTGCTGAAGACGCGCCAACTCTTTTTCACTATATAAACGGTAGCCTTTTTCACTTACATGGCTCGGTGATAACAAATCGATGTGATCATAATGGTGCAGTGCGCGCACACTGACCCCTGTCATCTCCGCCATTTCTTTCACTTTAAACATCTGGTGATCACCTCACATTTAACGATAAGCTATGACGTAACGTCAGAGTCAACTTCTTTTTTCACAAATCATATGTAGGTCTTTCTATGCAGAAAGCAAAAAACACTTAGGGCGATTTTCGTCGTTTCATGTAGTTTTCCGCTTCGAAAAGGGATTTAGTCGAAGGTCGGAGAATAAGAGGAGGAATAACAATTTTAATAAGGTTGTGTTCCTATGAATATGTACTGTCAGAGCGCTTTTCATCAATTAGAAATCGTTATAGCATCCATTTCCGAAATGGTCGGTCAGTTATCCGAAAAAGATTTGACCCTAAGACCCACAGAGGGAAAGTACTCCATTGGGGAATTGCTCGAACACATTGCAGCAATCCCTGCGGCTGATGGGCACATCGCAGAAGGGGCTTCAAAAGCAGAGATGGAGCACTTCTATGAAACGGTATCAATGAAAACAAAAGATGACATCTTAGAACGTCTATTTGAAAACTTCGCTCAACTTAAAACACAATTCGAAAACTACACCGAAGAGCATCTACACACAGAAACCACGTCCTGGTGGGGAGTGACGAATACACGTTTTGAATGGCTGATCCAAACAGTCGCCCATATGTACCACCATCGCGGTCAATTGCACGCCATGTTAGTCCACACCTATAAAAAAGATCCGGAAATCCTATTGTTTGAGTAGCGGCTAATATAACTGTACCAGGTCATCCATAATATGGATGACCTGGTACACCTTTTTCTTCCATTTAGAATCACAAAAAACACCCCCATGCTCTAGAGTGACCTAATAAAATGAGACTTAATAAAACACCTTCAAAGTTGTAATACTACTTACACTTGGAGGTGTTTTTCTTATGGGTAAAAAAGTTCATTATCCTGAAGAAGTTAAGAAGAAAGTTGTT
>NZ_WMFA01000001.1 GCF_009856445.1 Halobacillus litoralis | reverse complement strand
CGCTCGACTTGCATGTATTAGGCACGCCGCCAGCGTTCGTCCTGAGCCAGGATCAAACTCTCCATAAAAGTTAAGTTTGACTTGCTCATTTGCACACCGAATGTGCTTTGTTTCAAATCTCTTCTATAAAGAAGAAATGTTTTGACGTACTGGTTGGTTCGTTCAGTTTTCAAAGATCAACTACTGCCTTACCCGACAGTAATCAAATTCTAGCATAATCAACTATATATCGTCAATAGCTTTAATAGAATTTGTTGAATTAAATCTCTAAAAGAGATGTTTTGCGTGCTGCCAAATAAGCAACGTTACCTATAATACATCGTGAGCTTCCTAACGTCAATAGTTTCATAGAATTTTTTTAATGTAATTGCGAAAACCAGGAAGAGTAATGAATAAAAGCCCCTCCTCTATAGAAGGGGCACATGATAGGTGTGCAGGATCATTTGACGTCCCATAATAACGAGGAGCGTGTGCAATCATAGAAAATAGCCAATCAAACAAGACCTCTCATTTTAAAAAACAAGCTCACCTTGCCATTTCAACATTCCGCCTTCCATGTTCTGTACGTTACCGAAACCTCTTTCTTTCATGAATTCAGCAGCGTTCATACTCCGGCGCCCGGAACGGCAGATCATCACATACTCTTGATCTTTAGGCAAATCTTCAATCTTCTCAGGAATATCACCGAGGCGTATATGCTTTGCGTTCGGCACCATACCTTGTGAAACCTCTTCATCTTCTCTGACATCAATTATAGTAAAATCATCATTATTGTTCATTTTCTCTTCCACTTGTTGAGGTGTGATTTCTTTAATTTGGCTCATTTTTATCCCTCCATATTAATCGTCACATTAATTTTAATTTACTGTTCATTAAAGTCAAGGCATACGGCCACTCATAAAAAAGCACCCTGCTTACAAAAACAGGGTGCTTATAACTCATTTAATTGGCTACAATATTAACTAACTTTCCTGGTACGGCAATGACTTTTCTAACTGTCTTTCCTTCCAGCCACTGCATTACATCGGCATTTTCAAGTGCCTGTTTTTCAAGATCTTCTTTGGATGCTTCCTTATTAACCATCATTTTCGCTCGCACTTTACCCATAACCTGGACTACGATTTCTACTTCATCTTCTACAAGTTTGGATTCGTCATACTCCGGCCACGGCTGATAGCTGATCGTTTCAGAGTGCCCAAGTTTCTGCCATAGTTCTTCTGCAAGGTGTGGAGCGACAGGAGATAGAAGTTTAACAAAACCTTCTACATACTCTTTCGGTAAAACGTCTGCTTTATAACCATCGTTAATAAAGACCATCATTTGAGAGATTCCCGTATTGAAACGAAGGGCTTCAAAGTTTTCGGTCACTTTTTTAACGGTTTCATGGTAGACCTTCTCTAACGAAGTATCCCCTGCATTCTCTTTAATTGCTTCAGACAATTTGTCTTCCACAACAAATAGTCGCCATACACGATCAAGGAAACGACGAGCCCCGTCCAAGCCGTTCTCAGACCATGCTACTGAAGCATCAAGCGGCCCCATAAACATTTCATAAAGTCTCAAAGTGTCTGCTCCGTGAGAGTAGACGATGTCATCAGGATTGACTACATTCCCTTTAGACTTACTCATTTTTTCATTATTTTCTCCAAGAATCATGCCTTGGTTGAATAGCTTTTGGAATGGTTCTTTGGTTGGAACGACTCCTGCATCATAAAGGACTTTGTGCCAGAAACGTGCATACAACAGGTGAAGAACTGCGTGCTCTGCACCACCAATATACACATCAACCGGAAGCCACTTTTTCAAGGCTTCATAATCAGCAAACGTTTCCTCATTGTTCGCATCAATATAACGAAGGTAATACCAGCAGCTACCTGCCCATTGTGGCATTGTATTCGTTTCCCTGCGTCCCTTCATCCCTGTTTCAGGATCTACAACATTAACCCATTCATCAATATTAGCAAGCGGGGATTCCCCGGTGCCGGATGGTTTGATTTCCGTCGTTTTCGGAAGTTTAACAGGAAGCTCTTCTTCCTTGACTGCGGTAATTGATCCATCTTCCCAATGGATGACAGGAATCGGCTCACCCCAATAACGCTGACGGCTGAAGAGCCAATCACGAAGGCGGTAAGTCGTTTGCTTCTTACCTTTCCCGTTTTCTTCAAGCCATTGGATCGCTTTTTCAATCGCTTCATCTTTCCCAAGTCCGTTCAAGAAGTCAGAGTTGATGTGCGGTCCATCTCCAGTGTACGCTTCTTCCTCGACACTTTCTCCCTCTACGACTGGTATAATGGGAAGGTCAAATTTCTGAGCGAATTCAAAATCTCTTTCATCGTGTGCAGGGACCGCCATAATGGCACCGCTGCCGTAGCTCATCAATACGTAATCAGCCACCCAGATGGGAAGTTTTTCTCCATTAATCGGATTGATCGCATACGAACCAGTGAAGACACCTGATTTATCCTTAGCCAAGTCTGTACGCTCAAGATCACTCTTGTTTTGTGCTTTTTCGATATACGTGGATACGGCATTCTTCTGTTCTGATGTGACGATTTCATCGACCAGCGGATGTTCTGGCGCGACAACGGCATAAGTTGCACCAAATAACGTATCCGGACGAGTGGTAAACACGTCAAAAGATTGGTCAAACCCATCAATTTCAAAAGTGACTTCTGCCCCTTCTGACTTGCCGATCCAATTTCTCTGCATATCTTTAATGCTTTCCGGCCAATCCAATTCTTCCAGATCTTCTAGAAGACGATCCGCATAAGCTGTGATCTTCAGCATCCACTGTTTCATCGGGCGACGTTCAACAGGGTGATCTCCTCGTTCACTACGACCATCGATAACTTCTTCGTTCGCAAGTACCGTCCCAAGAGCCGGACACCAGTTCACGGCTACTTCGTCAATATAGGCCAGACCCTTTTCATAAAGCTTCAAAAAGATCCATTGCGTCCATTTATAGTAATCAGGGTCTGTCGTGTTTACTTCTCGATCCCAATCATAGGAAAACCCAAGTTCCTGAATTTGCCTGCGGAAGGTATCTATGTTTTGTTTTGTGAATTCCTCAGGGTCATTTCCTGTATCCAGTGCATATTGTTCTGCCGGAAGTCCAAAAGCATCCCAACCAATTGGATGAAGCACTTCATACCCCTGCATACGCTTCATACGGGACAGGATGTCTGTAGCTGTGTATCCTTCCGGGTGCCCAACGTGTAGGCCTGCACCTGATGGGTATGGGAACATATCCAATGCATAGAATTTCTTTTTGTCTGAATAACTGTCTGTCTTGAACGTCTTTTCTTCAAGCCAGTATTTCTGCCATTTCTTTTCAATGGTCTTATGATCAAAAGCCATTTCATTGCCTCCTCATAATCTCTCTAAAAATATAAAAAGCCCCTCATCCCAGTATGGGACGAGAGGCTTGATTCCCGCGGTACCACCCAAATTAACACATCTGTGTTCAACTTGACGTCAATAACGGCGACCACACCGGCAGAAACTACTTGGTTTCACTTCTGCGACATCCAAGGCGAGTTCATGAATTTCAAGGACAGCTTCCACCAGCCGCTGCCTCTCTATCACTTGAAAGAATCACTACTACTCCTTTTCAACGTCATGCTACTATTATAACCGTATATTAATGAATGAAAACAGCTTTGTCAAGCGGGCCCTGCCTACCCGATCGTTCTTCTACAGGAAAGGGATGTTCGTGCTACAATACTAAAGAACAATACAATTGGAGGATGTTACATGACGATTGAACGAATTTTAGACTATGCCCATTCTTTGATAAAAAAAACGATAGAACCAGGAGATGCCGTAATAGATGGCACCTGCGGCAACGGTCACGATACTGCTTTTCTAGCTGAACTTGTAGGAGAGGAAGGACATGTATATGCCTTTGATGTGCAGGAAAAAGCCATCTCCAACACCAAGGAGCGTTTAGCAGAACACGGACTTGCAAACCATACAAGCCTTATCCATGATTCCCATGCAAATGTACAAAACTACCTAAAAGACAAACACCAACACAACATATCCGCTGCCATTTACAATCTAGGTTATTTGCCAGGCAGTGATAAAAGTGTGGTAACCAAGCCTGAAGGGACCATCCAGTCGGTCGAAAACGTACTGGAGACTTTAAAAAAAGGTGGACTGGTGGTTTTAGTCGTCTATCATGGACACCCCGGGGGTGCTGAAGAGAAAGAAGCCATCCTGGATTATGTTTCAGGGTTAGATTCAAAGCACTATCAAGTCCTCCATTACGGGTTTATCAATAAGAAGAGAACGCCACCCTTTATCTTAGCCATCGAGAAACTCTCATAATCCTATGTTTTCATCTTAGAAGTCTTAGTTTACCTATAAGAGAAAAAAGCCTGGTCGGTTAAATTTCACGACCAGGCTTTAATTTATGGTACATCTTTGTATTGTAATAAAAGAACGTCGCTTTCTTACCACTTACTTTTAACATTTCTTTCACGAAGCTTTTAGCATTTGAAAGTCTGCCCACTTTACGATCAGCTAGATACATGCCAACGAGCCCTTCATGTATCATTTGGTGAAAGGATGCATCTGGAAGCCTTTGAATTTCCTCATGTGTCCTTTCGACAAAATACCGGAAACGTGTCTTCATTTCTTCTTCATGATCGTAGTAAGCACAGAAATTCAAATCTCCCTCTTTTTCATCTTCTTCCTGATCAATATAATAATCAAGTAAGATATGTAATCCCTGCATATATGGAAAGTAACTTCTTTCAATTTGACGGGATAACGATGCATCCATCTTTCCACTCAACGTATAGGACACGAGGCAGAAAATTCCTAAAGTAGACCCTGTACACGCTGAAAATTCATACCAGCTAAGCTCTGGCCACTCTTTTTGATAATCCTTGAACCAATTCTGCAGTCTGGGAATCCTCTCATTTTCGATAACATGTTTATGAACTTGCAGATCACCATATAACTTACCTAACTTTATCGCCTGTTCCTTAACGGTTGGATAGTCGTCCGCTTGGGAAAGGACTTGCTGGCACGTTTTCACAAGTTCATGAAGGTATCCTCCATCATCCCGCTCCTCACGATAGATATAATAATCTTTTAATGAATTTCCTGGTGTCAGGGCATCGATCATAGATTCATGTAGCATTCTGAAATCGTCAGGGTTCATGGAGGTGCTCCGGTCACATAGGTTGTCCAGATAGTCACTGATGGTTTGGTAAGCAACAATGAAACGAATAGCCTGTTTATCGTTACCTCGGGAGAGAACCGAGTAAATAGATCCACCTTCACAGTGAAACGTCTTTTCTTCAATACTTGCTAAAGCTTGACTTCTAAGTTCTTCGTCAGGAATCGATTTCGCTCTTTGAATCCAATAAGACAATTCATCATGAACAGCAGGAAAAATATTTCGATACACCCTGTACATTAAAAGGATGGCGTTGCCTGGGACTGCACGTGTCAAAAGAAATCCTCCTTGCCGATTTACTTTATATGGTCTTCTAAAAAGGATTGCGTATGTTGATAGACATCTTTCCATTCAGGCTCATTAAAAATTTCATGATAAAGACCAGGCCACTGTTTGTACCTTTTTTCTTTCACCTGTACGCGGTCAAACCATTCCACTGTCTTCTCTATTCTCACCATATAATCATCTTCAGCCTGCATCAGTAATAAAGGGATATCAGGAAAGCGTTGAATATCAGAGAACGCTTCTCTCGTCGCTTTTTGAAATTCACGATACCAGCGAACAGAGACTTTATCAATAATCATAGGATCTTGTTGAAACTCTATAATTTTATCCTTATTACGTGTGATATATTCAGGATCTTGAGGTGCCTTGAGTCTTAATGATGGGACAAAAGTGTTTAAAATATACGACACCATTTCCAAAGGCAGACTCGCTTTTTTTAAAAGTCCCAGTGCAGGGGAAGAGAGAATGACGCCATCCACCTTTGGTTGAGCAACCTCCATTGTTCTTACAACCGCAAGACCTCCCATACTGTGACCCATTAAAAATATCTTTTTATCGGGGTCTGCCTCTTGGATCCACATCATTATGGTATTGACATAATCCTGAAAAGAACAGATATGTCCACTTTTCCCTGAAGAACGCCCCTGACCTGGAAGATCGCCGTAAATAACAGAGTATCCATCCTTTTGAAGTTGGTCGACCAGTTCATGGTACCGCCCTGAATGTTCAAAGGCTCCATGAACGAGCACAACCGTAGCGCGATCATTGACTGATTCTATTTTCTTCACAGCATCCCCCTCTTTTCTTCTGCTATACTATCAATAGTATTAGTATAAGGGGGTTTTTCATGATTTGCGAATATAAAGGAAAGATACCTGATATTCACCCAAGCGCCTATGTAGCTGAGGATGCTGTGATTACAGGGGATGTAACTATTCAAGAAAACGCCAGTGTTTGGTTTAAGACCGTAATTAGAGGAGATGTTGCTCCTGTACATATTGGTAAGAACTCAAATATTCAAGATTTGAGCCTTTTACATCAAAGCCCGGACAAACCTTTAATTATTGAAGATGGAGTTACCATCGGTCACCAAGTCACTCTTCATTCCGCCCATATAAAAGAAAATGCATTAATCGGCATGGGGTCGCTTATTCTGGATGGCGCTGTTATTGGTGAACAAGCTTTTATCGGCGCAGGGAGTCTTGTCCCCCCCGGGAAAGTGATTCCACCGAATACACTCGCTTTCGGACGTCCAGCCAAAGTCATAAGAGAACTGAATGAAGAAGACATAAAAGAACTCAATCGGATAAGGAAAAGTTACGTGGAAAAAGGGCAGTATTATAAAAAAATACGAGAATCATAATTCCATAAGTTATCTGAACAATAAAAAAGCCGTTCCAACAATGTTGGAACGGTTTTTTCTTATTGACAGCGTGCCTTCAATTCTTCCGCTTTATCTGTGCGCTCCCATGGGAACTCCACATCCGTACGTCCGAAATGACCATATGCGGCCGTTTGTCGGTAAATAGGGCGGCGCAAGTCTAACATCTTAATGATGCCAGCTGGACGCAGGTCGAATAGTTCACGTACAGCTTCAACTAACTTCTCCTCAGAAACTGTACCTGTTCCATTTGTGTTAATGGCAATGGAAACAGGTTGTGCTACTCCGATAGCATAAGCAAGCTGAACCTCTACTGAATCCGCAAGTCCAGCAGCTACGATGTTTTTTGCAACATAACGAGCAGCATAAGCAGCAGAACGGTCAACTTTCGTAGCGTCTTTACCACTGAAAGCTCCCCCTCCATGACGAGCATATCCACCATAGGTGTCGACGATAATTTTTCTTCCAGTCAGTCCGGCGTCCCCTTGTGGGCCTCCAATGACGAAGCGTCCGGTCGGGTTAATAAAATATTTCGTCTGTTCATCAATGTATCCTTCAGGTACGATCGGCTGGATCACGTGTTTTTTCAAGTCTTCCTGGATTTGTTGAAGCGTCACTTCTTCCGCATGCTGGGTAGAAATAACGATCGTGTCCACGCGCACTGGCTGGTCGTTTTCATCGTACTCTACCGTCACCTGCGTTTTTCCGTCTGGACGAAGATACTCAAGTGTACCATCATTTCTAACATCAGATAGACGCTTAGATAGTTTATGAGCCAGGGAGATTGGCAAAGGCATCAGTTCTTTGGTTTCATTATTAGCAAAGCCAAACATTAATCCCTGGTCTCCTGCACCTATCGATTCGATTTCATCATCGCTCATTTTCCCTTCACGGGATTCAAGAGCTACATCCACGCCTCCGGCAATATCAGGAGATTGCTCATCAATTGCTGTCAGAACAGCACATGTATCCGCATCAAACCCATACTTCGCACGAGTATAACCGATATCTTTAATCGTCTGACGGACGATGGATGGAATATCTACATAAGTATTTGTACTAATTTCACCAGAAACTAATACAAGTCCCGTTGTCACTGTTGTCTCACATGCAACCCTAGCGTTAGGGTCGTTTTTTAAAATTTCATCTAAAATCGCATCAGAAATCTGATCACAAATTTTGTCCGGATGTCCCTCCGTAACGGATTCTGATGTGAATAACCGGCGGTTTGCAGGCATTCTTAAAAACTCCTCCTTCTGTAAGTACAAAGTATTAGACGGAACTCTTTACCAGTATGTGCAGAAACTTTTATAAGTTTCATATATGTTCTTGTTGCCTCTTTTCACAACCAATGAAGCATTTACATAGGAATATATACAGGTTTTCCTATTCGAATATTTCTTCATTAAAGGCTACAGGCGATCAGTTGTGCTCATCCCCTGTTTGGAAAAAGCCTTATAAAAAGAAAAAAACCTTTCCTATTCGAGGAAAGGGGCTGCTTCCTTTCGCTCTTATCGTCCAAGGAGCATGTACTCCTTGCTTCAGGTTAGCACCGTGTCATGTCGATGACGGTTGCTGGGTTTCAAAGGGCCTGTCCCTCCACCAACTCTGGATAAGAGAGTATCCGTTCTCCGTTATCGTATCGAAAACCTCATTTATTGTCAATTGAATTCCACCTCATTCTAACGTATTCGCATTTAGTAAACGTTTGAATGAAATTCACATATATTATTAGATACTTTTTTCAAAGTAAGAAATAATTCACTCTTCCATATAAGCTCCCGATTGTGGAAGACTCAGTTTCGAGATGTTCGTGGGATTCTAGAGGCTCCGGGAAAGGTTGAGGGAAGTGGATGATTCGAACAGCTGTATTCATAAGTAAGGTTCCAATTCTTCTCCCCTAGGTGGGCATAAAGTGCTTCGTATTAAATATTTGCGTATGCTAAACGTTAATTAGGATAGAGTTTATATCATTAACTTCTCATAACTACACAAGGTGATTTTCTAAGTAGTGGTATAGAGAACCTTACTTGGTTAAGGGGCGGAGGGGAATGGCGAGACTCCTGCGGGAAAAGAGTGCTTGGTGAGACCCCACAGGACGCAGTCCGAGGAGGCTCACCGCACTCCCGCGGAAAGCGAGCTATTCCCCGCAGCCCCCTCCACTCAACAAAAGTCTCGTAACTGAGTCTTCCACAATCCTGCCAGATTGTTGAACAAAAGAGCAGGTTTTTCGTTTGATAATTCAGAATAAATAAAATGTAAGCTTTTTCACGTATAGTATGGACTAAAGAATTCAATGTGTTATACTAATCTCACATTAGGTTGATCATAATTAAATGCAAAGGCGGGTCGACACATATGAGTACCATAAATCAAATGTCTGAACTGAATCTTTTACTTGCACAAGAACATGTCCATCATCAGCTATCTGTTCCACACTTAGTGGAAAAGATTTTATACCGTAATGAAGGTACCCTGACAGAAAAAGGGGCCATCCAGGCAACGACGGGTACTTATACTGGTAGATCTCCGAAAGATAAATTCATCGTCCAGGATGATGTAACACAAGATAAAGTCCACTGGGGAACTGTCAACCAGCCCATAGATGATCAAACGTTTGTAAAACTCTATCATAAAGTGTTGGATTATTTAAAAGAAAAGAATGAACTGTTTGTCTTTAAAGGCTATGCCGGAGCAGACGAAAAATACCGTCTTCCTCTTCAAGTACTTACAGAGTTCGCCTGGCACAACTTATTTGCACAGCAAATGTTCATTCGACCGGATGAGCAGGAAATAGAAGATCATGAGGCGGAGTTTACAGTGGTATCAGCTCCAACCTTCAAAGCTAATCCTCAAACTGATGGAACAAATTCAGAAGCTTTTATCATGATTTCTTTCAAACACCGTATCGTTTTAATCGGTGGTACGGAGTATGCAGGAGAAATTAAAAAGTCCATCTTCTCTGTCATGAACTATCTCCTCCCTGAAAAGAACGTACTGCCTATGCACTGTTCAGCCAACGTAGGGAAAGAAGGGGACGTGGCTTTATTCTTCGGTCTCTCAGGAACAGGAAAGACGACATTATCCGCCGATCCAAAACGTAGGTTGATTGGTGATGATGAACACGCATGGTCAAACTATGGGGTCTTTAATATTGAGGGCGGGTGTTACGCGAAATGTATCAACCTTTCTCAAGAAAAGGAACCACAAATCTTTGATGCCATTCACTTTGGCTCTGTACTGGAAAACGTAGTACTGGACCCACAAACCCATCAGCCCGATTACAATGACACAAGTCTCACTGAAAATACACGAGCAGCTTATCCCTTAGAGCATATAGACAATACTGTTCAACCGAGTATTGCTGGTCATCCGAATGCTATCATCTTCTTAACAGCTGATGCAACAGGTGTCCTACCACCTATCAGCAAGTTGACGAAAGAACAGGCGATGTATCATTTCTTGAGTGGATATACTAGTAAACTAGCAGGGACTGAACGAGGAATTACAGAACCACAAGCTACTTTTTCTGCCTGCTTCGGTTCACCATTCCTACCTCTCCCGCCGTCCACTTATGCAGAAATGCTAGGTGAAAAGATTGACCAGTTCAATGCGGACGTTTATCTGGTGAACACAGGCTGGTCAGGAGGATCTTATGGGGAAGGACAGCGAATTAAATTGTCCTATACAAGATCCATGATTCATGCCGCATTGGAGGGAGAGTTAAGCTCTGCTGACACTTATCAAGATCCATTTTTCGGCTTGAATATTCCTACACACTGCCCAGGGGTTCCGGATGAAGTGTTATCTCCGAGAAAAACATGGGCAGACGCTGATGCATATGATGAAAATGCCAAGTCCTTGGCCAACAAGTTTCATGAAAACTTCAAGAAATTCACTTATGCTAGCGAAGAAATCAAAAAAGCAGGACCGACCTACCACAGGTCATAACACATGTTTCCTCATCTCCTCATATAAAGGAAGGCGCCGTTGGATATCCAACGGCGCCTTCTCTATATCATCCACCTAACTCCACAAAATCTCCCTTTTCTTGAAGAATCAGTTTCGAGACGATTGTTCGGTAGGTTAGGGCTGCGGGACTCCAGCGGGAGAAAGGAGATCGGCGAGATCCGCAGGGCCTAGCCCGATGAAAGCGAGTAGCTTCCCAACCACTCCTGGCGCACAAGCCACGTAACGAACCACGGAAACACCTCGAAACTGAGCCTTCATCTATCCTGACAGATAGTTAAATAAACATAAGAAAAAAGGCAGAAAAGTTCAGTTAAACTTTTCTACCTTTTTTAAGCACTCGGGCAACACTTCATCTTTCATCATGAAGCTGAAACGATCATTCGATTTTAAATTGCGCGGAAGATGACGGAACAAGACTGGTCCGTGCGTCTCAAAGTAATGATCCTGATCATCGATGGAATCAATCATAGCAAAATACACGTTTTTAATGACCGTCCCCCCTTTACCTTCTACATGGTACTGACCAATATAGGATAAATGAGAAATAACGGCTCCTGTCTCTTCTTTGACTTCTCGAACAGCGGCGTCTTCCGCTGATTCTCCCTCTTCAACTTTTCCACCCGGAAATTCGAGACCACGATCTTTATGCTTGGTGAGCAGCCATTGATCCTTGTATCGGCATATCACCCACACGTGTTTCGGCGTCTCGGAAAAAGGATGATCCTCAAAAGATAACCGGACAGGGTTGTGGTAATAATCATAAAATGTTTTCATGTCTGCTCAACTGCCTTTAATCCTTGATATACGTTCTGTCTTTCACCTGTTTAAATCGTACCACAAGCCACGCTAAATACAAACCGGTCAGCAGACAAACTTCTCTCTTTTCTGTAAAAATTGTAAAAATATACAGAAACATGAATCAATTGGTCCTTATCATGCCTACAAGAAAAAAAGCAAAAGAAGGGGAAGCGAACCTATGTAACAATAATGAGTCTTTTTTAATCCTTTACCTAAGTGCTTGCTGCAGTGAAAAAGGGTGGTAAAATTGCAATTCGAAGCTTCTGAGGTTAACCAAAACTTACTAAGTTATGCTGTTAAAATGGAAAATGAACAAATCATCAAGATGGACGAACACGGATACAACGAGCTCCCAGACGGTGGCATCCCTATTCAATCAACCATTGCGGCTTTTCACCAGACCATTGAAACTATGGGACAGGAAGCAGAGCAATTCTATTCAAAGAAAGGCTTGTACATGACAAATCCTACAGGGGATGGATGGGTGAAACACCAGTGCAAAAAATTGTGAACCCTCGGGACATTTTTAATCAAGCAGAGGAAATGGAAGATATGACCGATTTATTCTGATGCAGCATAGAGAACCGCTTCTTGTTTAAGAAGCGGTTTAATTATTCATTCAATACACCCATCTCAGTGATATGATGTTTAGTCGTTTCATCTCCAAGGTCATAAATCTTTTGAAACGCTTTTTTCATATCAAGATCCGCTTCATCGTTTGCATGATCATTATGATAGGGGTTAAATGGTACGTGCGACCGCCAGAAAGACTCTGCGTCTGCATTATAAATCTCATCAAAAACTTCTCTTAAAGCTTTCACTTCTTCTTCTGTCGCATAAATCGTGAAATCGTCATTGTTTGCATCATGATTAAGTGAGATTTCTCTAGTTCCAATGTTGATGTAATACTTATCCTTATCCATCGTTCACCCTCCTCTTCCCTAGTGTGAACCACAGAGAGGAAACCTATTACAAATAGGTGGATCAAGAAAACGTCTGGTATGTGAGCGTTACTTCATCCAAATATTCTACATCCACATTTAAACCCATCCCCGCTCTCTTAGGAACTTCGATGGTGCCTTCATGCATAACAATTTCAGGGTAAACAAGATCTTTATGAAAATACCTGGTAGAACCGGACAAATCGCCGGGAATCGTGAAATTTGGAAGGGAAGCCAAAGCAAGGTTATGCGCTTTGGATATACCGGATTCCACCATCCCTCCGCACCATACAGGTACTCCCCGCGATTGACAGAAGTCATGGATTCGAATCGCTGCTGTCAACCCGCCGACGCGACTAATTTTTATGTTGATGATTTGGCAGCTTCCAAGTTCAACTGCTTGGATGGCATCTTGATAGGACATGATGGACTCATCCAAACAAATGGGTGTCTTCATTTCCTTCTGCAACTTTCTGTGCCAGTAAAAATCTCCTGCCCTAAAAGGCTGCTCAATCATTGTTAACCCATAATCATCGATCGAACGCAAATGACTCATATCTTCGGGATTGTATTGACCGTTAGCATCAATCATGATTGGAAGTTCCGAATCGATTTGTCGAACTCTTTCTATCGCTTCCTTCTCTTTTCCTTTAACCACTTTCAATTTATACCTTTGAAAGCCATCTTCCTTCAGCCTGGCTACATCCTTTTCTAACGAATCCCCCAAGCTGATGACTGCCCCCGCCCTTACAGATGAGCGCGTCCCCCCAAGTAAATCGCCCATACTTCTGTCTGCTTGTTTCCCATACAAATCCCACAAAGCTGCTTCCAGACCTGCTTTTGCCATCGGATGACCTTTCACCCCGTCATTTTGTTCTGCAAAATTAGAAGGGTGGTCCGCTCCATTTTTCAAGAGAGATGGAATCAGGAAGTCTTCAAGAATATGCCAGGCTGTATTAATCGTTTCATAAGTGTAAAAAGGTTCCGGAAAGGCTGTTACTTCTCCATAACCTATGCGGCCTGCATCATCCTTCACCTCCACAATGATAAGTGGACGTTCTTTTAATTTAGCCTGGTGAGTGATGAAGGGAGTTTTGAGTGGTAAAGAAACTCTCCTTAA
This sequence comes from Halobacillus litoralis, assembly GCF_009856445.1. Taxonomy (GTDB): domain Bacteria; phylum Bacillota; class Bacilli; order Bacillales; family Halobacillaceae; genus Halobacillus; species Halobacillus litoralis. The sequence goes on along the minus strand of NZ_WMFA01000001.1, from coordinate 1,080,973 downwards.
ACGAACGGTATGGATTCTCATTCGTCTTCTCCTTGCATGGGGGAGGATGACAAGCGTCTACGTAATAGTTTGTTCGAAGCGTTTCTCGGAAGTTCATCGATCCAATGGATCTCTTTCGGGCATTTATATTTTGCCAAACGTTCTCTGCACCAGTCCAGCACTTCTGTTTCAGTCAAGCTGATTCCCTCTTCAGTTACAATGTATGCTGCAGGAACTTCTCCCCAATGTTCATCGGGGTGTCCGGCTACACCTGCTTCCCTTACGCCTGGCATGGAGGATAATACGCTTTCTACCTCTGCCGGATAAATGTTTTCCCCTCCTGAAATGATGACGTCTTTCACCCGATCCACGACATACAAAAATCCATCTTCATCTTCAAATCCGAGATCGCCCGTCCGCAAGTACTCGCCTTCCCTTTTCTTACGGTTGTAATACCCTTTCGACACCATGGGACCTCGAACGATGATTTCACCAACTTCTCCCCTCTCGTTACAGTCTATATAAAGGTGCGCAGAGCTTAAAGCCTTACCTGCTGATCCAAGCTTGGAGAAAGCGAATTCCGGGCTGAGGGTGGCAATTTGTGAGGAAGTTTCTGTCATTCCATAGGTTTGGAAAACAGGTATTCCTTTTGCTGATGTCTTTTCCAATATTCCCTTTGGAACAGGACCACCTCCAAGAAGCATACAGCGGAAGTGGTCTGGATATGTACCATGATCAAGCGTTTCTAGTAAACGCTGCAGCATGACCGTTACGACTGACACATGCGTAATCCCTTTATTCAGAATAGCCTCATGAACCATGCGGTCATCAAACTTTTCTAATAGCATGATCGGCATGCCGTAAATGACACTTTTCATCAGAATTGAAAAGCCACCCACATGAAATAAAGGTAAACAGTTCAGCCATTTGTCCTTCTCATAGACTCCTAAATTCAATGCCGACGCAACCGCACTGTGCCAATGATTACCGTACGTATGCATGACTGCTTTCGGCTTCCCTGTCGTCCCTGATGTGAACATCATGGTGTAAACGTCATCGAGATCAAGGTCCGTCTGAAGTTCTTGAAGTCCTTCTTTTTCCGTTTTTACATGCTCAAGGCTGTGGACGTCAAGATTCAGATCTTTTACCGCTTCTACAGCAATCGGCATATGGCTTCCTTCAGAATATAAGTGTGAAACATGAGCATCCGTAAGCTGGTACTCAATTTCAGCGGGCGTCAGCCTCGTATTCAAAAGAACAGCTACCGCTCCGATATAGCTTAACGCGTGAATGAAAACCGCGTACATCGTACTGTTGCTTGCTAATAAGGCTACGTGGTCATTCTGCTTCACCCCGCTTTCCATAAGAGCAAAGGCCATCCCCCGACTTTTTTCCCTTAGTTCGGAAAAACTGATGGTTCTACCGTTCGGTGTTTCTATCGCCGGACGCTGTGGATTTAATGACGCCTGTTTATCTAACCAATGTGGGATACGTTCGCCCATTTCAACCCTTCCTTTACTTTGTTCTGTTATCGTGACCCTTCAATCACAAAAGGGGCAATCCTTTCTACAGGATGCCCCTTCTTACATGATTTCATATATTTAGACGAATCAAGGGAAGCGAGGGAACTGATCGAAGTCAGGCTTTCTTTTCTCCTTGAAGGCGTCGCGTCCTTCTTTGGCTTCCTCTGTTGTGTAATACAACAAAGTAGCGTCTCCACCCATTTGTTGAAGACCAGCTAAACCATCTGTATCGGCATTGAAAGAAGCCTTCAGGAAACGCAAAGCCGTCGGTGACTTCTCAAGCATTTCACGACCCCATTGTACAGTCTCAGCTTCAAGATCTTCCAATGGTACTACTGTGTTGACTAGTCCCATTTCTTCCGCTTCTCTCGCAGAGTACTGACGGCACAAGTACCAAATTTCTCGGGCTTTCTTATGACCGACGATACGAGCAAGTAATCCTGCGCCATAACCAGCATCAAAGCTTCCTACTTTAGGACCTGTTTGTCCGAAGATGGCATTATCAGCAGCAATCGTTAGATCGCAGACGATATGTAAGACATGTCCACCACCGATTGCGTAACCGGAAACCATCGCTACTACTGGTTTCGGAATGACACGGATCAAACGTTGCAAATCAAGTACATTCAAACGAGGGATATGGTCATCACCCACATAACCACCATGGCCACGTACTTTCTGGTCTCCACCAGCACAGAAAGCGTCATCACCAGCTCCTGCAAGAACAATAACTCCGATTCGGGAGTCATCACGAGCATAAGCAAATGCATCAATTAACTCATGTACCGTTTGCGGACGGAAGGCATTACGAACTTCCGGACGGTTAATCGTAATCTTGGCAATTCCTTCAAATCTTTCATACATAATATCTTCGTATTCGCGTTCACTAACCCAATCAAAAGACATAGTATTTCCTCCTTTTTCTACATTCAGTTCGTATATTCCTCATGAAAAAACGCTTTCCTACAATTTTCATTTTATCATGAAGCCATCTACAATTTTAGCAAAAATCCCAGGATTCTCAAGGTGGACGGTGTGACCAGCATCTTTCACGACTCGATGAGAGGCATGAGCGAAACGTTGAGCCATTTCCTCATTGATGCTTCGGAACTTCTCATCTTCTTCCCCTGTGATTAATAAAACCGGGCAAATGAGCGAAGATAACTGATCCCACCATGATGGCTGGTGACCTGTCCCCATACCTAGAAGCGACTCAGATAGTCCTTTAGGCGTCTGATCCAGGCGTTCTTTTCTCAACCCTTCTTTCACATCATCCGAAAGATTCCGTTGTGAATTGAACAGGGAGAGGCTTTCCCAGAAGTCTACAAACGATTCGATTCCTTCTTCCATCAATTTTTCCGAGATTCCTTTATCTTTTGCTTGCCTAGACAATTGTTCATCGGTTGTAGGTAAACCTGGAGAAGCACTTTCGAGTATTAGCCGCTCGACATATTCCGGATAGAGCATAGCAAAGGATAGAGCTGTTCTACCTCCCAAGGAATACCCTAGCAAGGACACCTTTTCTAACCCCATATGATCCAGTATCACTTTAAGATCCCGGCAAAAGCGCTCCATTGTTACCAAACCGATGGCCCCTGTCTTTCCATGACCAGGCAAATCCACTTTTATTAACCGATAGGATCCTTCATAACGGGAGGTGACGGAGTCAAAAGTTGAAGTGCTGCCAGTAAAACCATGCAGCATAAGGAGTGCCTGTCCTTCCCCCTCATCCTCGACCCAGTATTCTCTATCGTTCACCCGCATTCTCATAAACTCTCGCTCCAATTCAAAACCGCTTTTTCTACATTAGCCCATCGCTCTCTGTGAAACGCTACGTGGTCCTCACGATTCGTGATCACTTCAACAATATTCAGTGCTGGATTGGCATAACTTTCAGCCAGAGCACGTTTATAAGACTCCCAGGTTGTTACTTTTCTGTGTGTGCCCCCATACATGTCGATGACTGGACCGAGATCCAGACCTAAAGGAGTGCCAAAGAGCTCTTCAAAGTGAGCGGTATGTTTGGATTGAGGGAGGTAAGAAAATATGCCACCTCCATCATTGTTAATCACAACGATGGTCAACGGGATTTTCTTATTCTTTGCCATCCATAGGCCGTTCAAGTCATGAAAGAAAGAGATATCCCCTAACAATAACGTCGTATGTTTGCCTGTGGCTGCTGTTCCAATTGCTGTACTCACCACACCATCAATTCCATTAGCTCCTCTGTTCGCCATTAGCTGAACATTCTTTGGTGAAGACATGAAGAAACTGTCAACATCCCTGATCGGCATACTATTACCTACAAAAAGGTTAGAATCATCCGGCATGGTTTCTGCCAAATAAACGACTGCATGCCCTTCATTGAGCGAATGCTCAGGATCGAGCAGCATTTCATTCTTTGCTAAAACGTTCATCCGCTGCCATCTTGAAAGCCACGATGTCTCCACGTTCCCGTCTGGCATAAAACTGGATAAGCTTTCACACAAATTAACGGGTTCACTCCAAATGAAAGTCGCTCCTATGCCTGCAGGCTCACGAAAACCCCGCTGATCATCAACCACATAGTGATCGATTTGTTCTTTATATTCCTTGATCCATTTCAAATAAGCTTTGGAAACAGGCATAGCTCCAAACCGAACGATGTAGTCGGGGACCACTTGACCTTTAATTGAAGGAGATTTAAGTAAAGCATCATAATTTTCAATGATATTCCTCTTATCATGACTCCCTGTACGAAGCTGTGATAAAGGATCGGCAAATACAGGAACACCTAGACGAGAGGCGAGTTCCGTAACGGCCTCAGCTAAGTGGGGATCCGTTTGCGGCCCTACAACAAGTAACCCCTTCTCCCCTTTAGCCAGATGTTCAAATAATTGCTTAACCTGATGGTCCGGCATCGCTAAACTTCCCCTTTGAGCTTTCGGAATTGGCCGGAGGCTACCACGCCAAGCCTCTTCCAGCTCGAAGTCCGGGATTAAGGGTTCCCGGAATGGAATATTCAGATGGACAGGACCTTGCCCGGAAACCGCCTCTTCCATTGCTCTAGCGGCTTGTTGCCTTGCATAAGGAAAGTTGTTCTCCTCTGGCAATGCTAAATCCTGGTACCATTTAACATAGTTGCCATACATCTGTATCTGATTAATGGCTTGAGGCGCCCCCACCTCTCTCAGCTCATGCGGCCTGTCAGCCGTTAACACAACGAGGGGGATCCGACTATAATAAGCTTCCACGATCGCTGGATAGTAGTTTGCAGCTGCCGTCCCAGACGTACAGACAAGCGCGACAGGCTTTCGTTCTTGCTTAGCGATTCCCAAAGCAAAAAAAGCAGCTGAGCGTTCATCAAGGTGAACCCAGTGATTCACCTCGGAATGCTCAGCGAAAGTCATGGCTAATGGAGTAGACCTGGAACCTGGTGATATAACGACATGCTCGACACCCGAGAACACGAGCTGGTCTACAAAATGAGTCACATATTTCGATAGAGCTTCTACATGTCCCATTCTGACCCTCCCAGTACATCCATCATGGGTTTTAGTTTAACAGCTGTTTCTGCATATTCTGCTTCAGGGTCTGAGTCTTCGACTACACCACACCCAGCAAACAAAGAAGCTTCCTTTTGCTGAATCAGAGCGGACCGGATCGCTACAGCAAACTCACCGTTATCCTGTGCGTCAAACCAACCGATCGGCCCCGCATACCATCCTCTGTTCAAGGTTTCATTTGTACGAATATACTCTACCGAAACTTGCTGGGGCATTCCCCCGAGAGCAGGAGTCGGATGCAGCCTTTCAATCACATCAAGCAAAGTATAGCCTTGATCCAATACGGCTTTCACTGGTGTGTACAAATGCTGCAGGTTCCGGAGCGGGTAAAGCACAGGTCTGCTAGGTACTTCTACATGGCTGCTACAGGCTTCTACCGCTTCTTTGATCATCTCCACTACAAATTGATGCTCTTGACGGTTTTTAGGGTCACCAAGCAATTCTTCACCTAGTTTTAGATCTTCTTGCTGGTTCTTACCACGTGGGACCGTCCCTGCGAGACATGTGGATACAAGTTCTCTGTCTTCGACTTTGGCAAGCCTTTCAGGGGTCGCCCCAATGAAGTAATCCCCTTCACTTTCATAACAGAAAATATAACTGTTTGGCTGGGTATCAGCCAAAGCTTTTAAAACAGCGGTGATATGAACGTCCTCTTTGAACGTAACGCGAAGCTCTCTTGCGAGGACAACTTTTTCCATCAAGCCTGCTGAAATATCATCCGTCGCTTTTTTCACTGATTCTTTCCAAGCCTCAGGAGCAACCTCAAAGGTCTGGTCGACGACAGGCAGCGAACCCGCCAACTCACCTTCCTTTAGAAGGTGGTCCCGATGCTCTTGTATTTGAGTAGTGATCTGTTGTTGATGATCTTCAGGAAAAATCAGGGCATTGATCGTTAAATAAGACTCTCCATCTACTTTCGTGAGGAGAAAAGCAGGAATCGTCATTTGGCTATCAGGAAAAGCTTCCCATGGTGTGGCCTCTTTTTGTTCAGGGTCAAAACTGAACCCACCCAGAGCGACCATTCCTGTGCCTTTTTTATTGTAATCATCATGCAGCATCGCATTTTCCTGCAGATGGTTCCACAAGGATTGGACTTCACGAAACCGTTGTTTACTTTTTGCATACAATTGACTGGCCTTGCCTATTCCGACCATAGTCAGATCATTTTCAGCACTCTGCCAAAATGAGCGGTGCTGAGCGATATGCAGACCCGTTTCAAAAAATTGAAAGGGATCTTGTTCATCTATATGTTCAACTATACTAATAAATAGAGGTTCCCCAAGATGATGTGCTTTCTGAAGAGCTTCCCCTATCATTTCTTCTATATGAGGGGCCTTCGTATGAAGCATATATATTCCTCCCATTCTTTAAGGGACGTTTTCTACTCTCTCCACACACAGCAAATTGACGCCTTTCTGTGCATGCATCACTCTCTATTTTATTCTCTTTTTTCTCTTGACTCAAGGAATCTTGCTTTAAAACCAACATTTTCTTACATTGATTGACACTCCAGGACGGTTTCCCTAAAATTAAACTGTTATAATAACGAGAGTATAGTGACAAGGGAGAGAACACCAATGAGCTCTGTTCAGAACCAAAACATAAAAGCTTCCTTGAATGAACGTGAAGGTTTCCAAGTATGGTGGCGCCTGTTGCGCCCCCACACACTGACGGCTGCCTTTGTCCCAGTTTTTGTCGGGACAATGCTTGCGGCTATGGAACAAACAATCAACTTCTGGTTGTTTGCCGCCATGTTGCTCGCCTCCATCCTCATTCAAGCAGCTACGAATATGTTTAATGAGTATTATGATTATAAACGCGGATTAGATAATGAACGTTCAGTGGGAATCGGCGGTACCATTGTCCGAGACGGTATTAACCCTAAGACGGTACTTTCATTAGCTTATCTTTTCTTTATAGTTGCAGGAGTACTAGGCGTTTATATTTGTGCCTCTTCAAGCTGGTGGATTGCTGTCATCGGATTGGTTTCCATGCTGTTCGGCTATCTTTACACTGGAGGGCCATTACCTATCGCCTATACGCCATTTGGTGAAATAACCGCAGGATTTTTCATGGGAACGATCATTATTGGAATCAGTTATTTCATTCAAACTTTATCGATTACCGCTGAAGTGATTATCGTTTCAGTTCCTGTAGCCATTTTTGTGGGGACCATCTTGTTAGCCAACAATATCAGAGACCGCGTTGGAGATGCCGAAAACGGAAGAAAAACGCTGGCCATTCTTTTCGGCCACAAAGGATCCATCATTTTCATGAGTTCACTTTTCCTTACAGCCTTTATCTGGACAGGTGTGTTGATCATTTTGGGCACACTGCCTTTATGGTCGATCATTACCTTCTTTAGTGTAATAAAAGCAACGAAAGCCATTCAGGGATTTATAGGAAAAACACAACCACTGGAAATGATGCCTGCCATGAAGGCAACGGCGCAGACGAACACCATTTATGGTTTTCTCCTGGGTCTATCCTTACTATTACACCTTAACTTCCCTCTTTCTTAAAAGAGAGAACCAAGAAAAACACATCAGGAGCAACAAAAAAGGATGGTCCCTACCATCCTTTTTTTATTTTTACTAAAGCTCCCTAGACTTGATGACTCAGTTTCGAGACTTTTGTGTGATTCTAGGGGCTCCGGGAAAAGGTTCGCTTTCCATGGGATGGGCGGTGAGTCTCCTCAGGTTACGCCTACTGGGGTCTCACCTGTCCCACACGTCCCATAGGAGTCTCACCGTTTCCCTCCGCCCCTTTACCTTATAAGTGTCTCGAAACCCCTTCTAAAAAGGGCAGCTTGAATGGTTGAAGGAAGTGGATGATTAGAACACCTGTAAGGTTCCAACCCTTCTCCCCTAGACTGGCATTTAGTGCGTTGTTTCAAGTATTTGCGTACGCTAAACGTCAACGGGGTAAAGTTTATATCATTCACTTCTCATAACCATACAAGGTGATTACTTAAGTAGTGGTTTCAAGACTCTGATATAGCAAAGGGGCGGAGGGGAATGGCGAGACTCCTGCGGGAAAAGAGTGCTAGGTGAGACCCCGGAAGGCGTCAGCCTGAGGAGGCTCATCGCGCTCCCGCGGAAAGCGAGCTATTCCCCGTAGCCCCATCCACTCAACAAACTTCTCGAAATTGAGTCTTCAAGAAACCTGCCAGATTGTTGAACAAGTCATTTATATTTTCAGTGTGTAACATGAAGGTTTGACCATTTTTACAATGGGAATAATACAAAAAGGACGGGATGAAAAATGAATCAATCTATGATGAAGAATACATTGATGGAAGCACTAGGGATGGAAGTTGTGACAGCAGATGCGACGAAGGTGCAGATTCGTATGCCTGTCGATCACCGTACTCATCAACCTATGGGGTTTCTACATGGTGGAGCAAGTGTGGCATTAGCCGAGAGCGCTGCCAGCATCGGGGCATTTCTGAACATTGATCCTGATCAACAGCAAGTATTCGGAGTAGAAATCAATGCCAACCATATAAAAAGTGCCCGCGATGGATATGTAACTGGAACAGCTACACCTGCTCATATCGGGAAAAATACGATGGTATGGGAAATACAAATTGTTAATGAAGCTGAAGAATTATTGTGTTTATCCCGATGTACTGTAGGAGTCGTCCCTAAAAAATAACCGAACAGTCCCGAAAGGAGTCACGTTACAATGTTGAATGATAAACAAAAACAAAAATTCAAGGACCGCCTTTTAGAAATGAAAGAAGAAGCAGAATCACAAATGGAAGAATACAGGGAAGACCAGGCTAAAGAAGATTACGAAAACGATCGAACCGGTGAAATATCAAGCGTGGCTGATCACCCTGGCGATCAGGGAACGGATCAATTCGAGAGAGCGAAAGAACAAACGTTTTATGAGCAGGCACGGGAAAAATTAATGGAAGTAGAAGATGCCTTGCAGCGTATGGAAGAGGGTCGGTACGGTCTGAGTGAAAAGTCAGGAGAACCCATTCCAGTTGAGCGTTTAGAAGCTATGCCGACAGCACGTTATAAAGTGGAAGAAATAGAAGACCAAAAAAATAGGTAAAAAAAAGCGAGGGGGTGATCCCCTCGCTTTTCTATGCGGCTGACTGTCTTCGCACAGTTTTTTGTTCAATCCAATCCTTCATTTTGACGAATAACATGATAAACAAGGAACCAGCTATAGCACCTTTAATTACATTAAAAGGAAGGATTCCTGCTACAATTGTCATCCACTTCACATCTGCGCTCATTGTTTCCCACCCCATAAACCAGCTGTACGCAGGAAGAATAAGGAAATAATTGAGTGCACTCATTGTAAGGGCCATAAAGACGGAACCAAAAATTAAACCGATCAGGAGTGATTTCATAGTCTTTCCTCTACGATAGATAACGGCAACCGGAACAATGAACAGGACTCCGGCCAGGAAATTCGCTCCGACCCCGATGGGATCAGAAACTCCTGTGAAAATCATATATAGACCATTTTTCAACGCTTCCACAACAATACCTGCGAGCGGCGAAAATAATATCGCAGCTAGAAGAGCAGGAATGTCACTGACATCCACTTTTAAATACGGTGGTAAAAAAGGAAGCGGAAATTTCAAAAACATTAATACCATGGATATCGTACCAAGTAACGCTAAAATGACTAACTTCTGCAGCTTAGATGATTGCCCTGTGTAAGAGTTCATCATCAATCTCCCCCTTCATCTGTACATCGATTCACATCCCAGATGAAGGTAAACGGCCTAAAAAACACATAAAAATAACCCTGTAGCACTTTTTTGGGCTAAGAGGGTCGTGTCCATAGGAAATAGAGGTAGTGTTTAAGCTACCAGTTCCGTTCGACATCTTCTCCCATCCAGACTTTAACTGTCGGTCCCGGACTTTCACCGGGTCCACCGCATGGCCAAACCATACGGGTCACGGACTTAAAGAATTCACTTCTTCTTACCGTCGGTCGGGAATTGCACCCTGCCCCGAAGATGGAATCGATATGTTATTGTAATTTCATTCTATACAAAACGTTATGAACGCGCAAGTTTAATGTTTAGTGACTGATTGTTGTTGATAGAGTTCACTCTGGTTTTTCTTAAAGAATAATGACAAAAAATAAACAAGGCGCAGTAATGCGCCTTGTTATTTAAGCTGAGGAGACTGCATTTTATCTGTAGCATCTATAAACAGACGGAGCGTTGAAGAAACCGTGGATACATCGACAAGACCATCTTCACTATCTTTCACCTTATCAAGCTGCATGAGCAGGTATTCATCATACCCATGCAATTGTAGCTGCCCAGCACAAATTTTCCCCTTCAACATCATAATTTGTTGATGCAGTAATTCCCGATCCATGCAGATCACTCCTTAATATAGAAGATTATATCTGCTATTCTTTCCAATTATGCGTTAAATAAACAAAACACCGAGGAGACTCCCCGGTGCTGTTAAGATTATTCTTCTAGCGGATTCAAACTTTCGTTTCCTGTCATGTTCTTAATCATTTCTACCATCAAGGAGATCTCTTCTTCGATGTCCTTTACACTAACCGTTTCTACAGGAGAATGCATATAGCGGAGCGGCAGAGAAACAAGACTGACCGGAACACCTTTACCAGTAAGCCTCATTTTATCCGCATCCGTCCCTGTCATTCGAGGCGTCAGCTCATACTGCACGTCCATATCAAGAGATTTGGCTGTGCTTTCGAGAAGCTTATTAATCTTCCTGTTGATCGGTGCACCTTTTGCCAGGACAGGCCCTCCATCTAAACGTACATCGCCATGTTTATTTTTATTGACCCCTGGATAATCAGTAGCAAACGTCACATCACATGCAATGGCCATCGTCGGCTCAAGGCCCGCTGCAGCGAAATAAGCCCCTCCCATGTTCGTCTCTTCATTAACGGTGCTTGCGGCATAGACCCCAACTTGAATATCCTCTTTAGAAAGCTTTCTCAATACTTCACCTACGATGAATTGTCCCGTACGGTTATCCAGACCACGTCCGGCTATGTATCGATCCATCAGCAGCTCAGGCTCTCTTTTATAAACAGCGAGATCGCCAATCTGGACAAACTGCTCCATCTCTTCCTTAGATTTAGCTCCACAATCAATAAAAAGTTCGTCTAAACCAAAATCACCTTTCAATCCACCATGGTGTTGAGCGTTCACTCCAATAACTCCGGTCAATTCCTTTGCATAGCCAAGGATGTTAACCTTCATTCCCACGGCTGCTTTCGGATTGATGCCTCCCATTTTGTCAAAATGAAGATACCCTTGCTCATCAATACGGTTGATGACGAGAGCAATTTCATCACAGTGCCCGGCTAACAGGATCTTGAATTCCGCTTCAGGATTCAATACAGCGATCGCATTCCCGGCATGGTCGGTTTTGATTTCATCCGCATATGGACGCATCTCTTTGATCCATCTTTTTTGTATCTCCATCTCCATGCTTGATGGAGAAGGTGTGTTCAGCAATTCCATTAAAAAATTCAATCGTTCTTTTTCCATAATCATCCCCCTTTTCTTTTATCATACCAAAAAAGAGGAATACCATTATAATTAGACGCTTATTCTAAGCCTAATGAGGGAACATGATCTTGTACGGAGTTTGTAGAGGAGGAATACGAATGAACTTAGAAAACTGGTTTAATAAGGGAATGACAGCACAGACCTACGTCGATCACATGCAAACACACCAAAAGGACTTTATTTATATATATGAAAATTTCCCGGTCCCCGTTGAAGATCAGCCCCTGTTTGAGAAAGTGCAAAACAAAAAATTACGTGCCATTGTCCTTACTGAGGACTGGTGTGGGGATGCGATGCTGAACCTGCCAATTTTCTTAAAAATTGCAGAGCAGGGTCACATTCCCGTTCACTTCCTTTTGCGGGATGAAAATTTAGAGTTGATGGATCAATATTTAACAAACGGACGATCAAGATCTATCCCTATCATTATTTTCATCGACACAAATGGGAATGAGGTGGGGACTTGGGGACCACGCGCTCCTGAGATCCAAGCGTTTATAGATGACTCATTAGCGAATCTGCCTGATCATAATACCGAAGATTTTAATGAAAAACGAAAGGAAATGCTTACATTCATTACTAAAGCTTATCGTGACAATCGTGATTTCTGGTCCTGTGTTTATAAAGATTTGAAAGAAAAAATTTCATAGCCCCATTTCCTAAGGATTTCCTTATACTAAGGAAGTCCTTTTATGTTTGAGGAAGGAGGGGAAGAGCCATACTGAAGATAAAAAAGGGGCGTATAGCATGCAATCCTTAATCCGCCTATACTTCCAAATGCCGCTGTTTTTACGGTTATTGACTACCGTTTTGTTTACCATGTCATTATTCGGTTTGATTATCCATATGATAGAGCCGCAGAACTTCCCTACTTTCTTTGATGGTCTCTGGTGGGCATTTGTAACAGGTGCTACCGTGGGTTATGGTGATTATGTCCCATTAAGTGCAACAGGTAAAATCATCGCAATCCTTCTCATTCTATCAGGGGGAGGCCTTGTGACCTTCTATATGGCAACACTTTCAGCCTCTACAGTTAAACATGAAACAGACTTAACAGAAGGAAAGGTCCCCTATAAAGGGAACAATCACTTAATCCTTGTTGGTTGGAATGAACGGACCCGCCACTTGCTGGACATGTTGGAAGAACAAAACCTTCAAGAAAGAATCGTTTTGATTGACCGGACGATGAACCAATTTTATCAGCGTTTATGCAGTGTTCATTTTATTAACGGGAGTGCCACAAATGAAGAAACGCTTGAACAAGCAAATGTAAGAGAAGCAAGAATGGCGATTATAACCGCTGATCCATCTATGGAAGAAGAACAGTCTGATCAGACCGTCATTCATCAGATTGTTTCACTGAAAGGACACCACCCAGGATTGTTCATCATCGCAGAAGTACTCACCGATAAGCAAAAGATTAATGCAGAACGGGCAGGAGCCAATACCATCATTCGTTCTAATGACTTTATGAGCAGCCTCTTTTACCAGGAGCTCTATCGCAACGATCCTGTCAAACCTTTTGAACTTCTTCTTCATTTGTTGACTGAACGACAATTTCATGAAGAGACCATTCGTGGTGAACTGATTGGGCAACCTATGCTCAAAGCTTTTGAACATTACTTGAAAGAACATTATCAAATTATCGGCATAATAAAAGGCGAAGATCTCTCTTTCGACCTTCACCCTGATATTGTATTGGAGGAAGGGGATGTCCTTGTCGTTTTTTCACCCCTTCGAAAGTAACACTTGTTCAACCTGAGCAAGCAGCTCTCTTCCCCTATTGATGTGTTCTTCAGGAAAAGAAGCGTCTTTATCCACCGGCTCCTGGAACTGATCGAAAATCGCACGAAAGTTCCCTTCTTTCACATTATCATCCAATCCTGGATTATATTTATGAGAAAGCAGGAAAGGTTCTTTCATTTCAATCATGGCATAATCACCAGGAGCATCCAACGAGCCAGATGTTACAACAAATGGAAGGCGGATAAATTGGTACCCTACATGGTCGTCAATTTTATAATCAAAATATCCATGTTCATAATCCCAGTTATCGGAAAGTTTAAAACCGAGAGCTTTCAGTTCACTCTCCACATCATTATAGGTGTACACTTGCCCTGTAATTGGTGAAGATAATGGTATCACTGTCATCACTCCTTTATTCCTTACTATGCCCAAACAAAAAAAGCTCAGGTCATCCATTTTTTGGAGGACCCGAGCTTTTCTTTTTATTTCAAACGTTTTTCAAGTTCTTCTTTTTCTTTTTCAAAACCTGGTTTACCAAGCAGGGCAAACATATTGACTTTATATGCCTCAACCCCTGGCTGATCGAAAGGATTCACACCCAATAGGTACCCACTGATGGCGCATGCTTTTTCGAAGAAGTACACGAGATAACCGAACGTATAAGCATCGCGTTTCGGCAGGTGCAAGATCAGGTTCGGCACATCCCCATCTGTGTGGGCAAGCATTGTTCCAAGGTAAGCTTTTTCATTTACCTCGTCCACTGTTGATCCAGCAAGGTAATTGAGTCCGTCCAAGTTCTGGCTGTCTTCCTCAATCGTAATGTCAGAAGACGGTGTTTCTACGTTCAAGACCGTTTCAAACAAATCACGGCGCCCTTCCTGTACATACTGTCCAAGAGAGTGCAAATCTGTAGAGAAATTCGCAGAAGCAGGGAAAATTCCTTTTTGGTCTTTTCCTTCACTTTCTCCAAACAATTGCTTCCACCACTCAGCAAAATATTGAAGAGATGGCTCGTAGTTCACAAGCATTTCAATCGTTTTTCCTTTGTTATAAAGGACGTTTCTGACAGCCGCATACTGATACGCCGGGTTATCAGATAGCTTATCCGTGCTCAACTCACTTTGAGCAGCCTGAGCACCTTTCATCATTTCATCAATGTCGATTCCACTTGCGGCAATAGGAAGAAGACCTACCGCAGTCAAAACAGAGTAACGCCCACCGACATCATCAGGAACGACGAAGGACTCATAGCCTTGTTCACTAGCCAGTGTCTTTAAAGCCCCTTTTTGCTTGTCTGTTGTCGCATAGATGCGTTTACGTGCTTCTTCTACGCCATACTTCTCTTCTAGGAACTTACGGAAGATACGGAAAGCAATCGCTGGTTCTGTCGTCGTTCCACTCTTAGAGATGACATTGACAGAAACATCTTTGTCTTTAAGTACATCAAATAGTTCATTCATGTATGGTGCGCTGATGCTGTTACCAACGAAGAACACTTGAGGGGTGTTTCGGTCTTCAGAAGATAACTCGTTGTAAAAACTGTGATTCAACATTTCAAGCGCAGCACGTGCTCCTAAGTATGATCCACCGATTCCGATGACCAACAAGACATCAGAGTCCGATTTTATCTTTTCAGCAGATTTTTTAATGCGGGCAAATTCCTCTTTATCGTAACCTTCAGGTAAATCCAACCACCCTAAGAAGTCACTTCCTGCTCCTGATTTTTCGTGCAGGGATTTATGTGCAAGAGATACTGCTCCTTGCATGTATTCAAGTTCATGCTCACCAAAGAAAGGCAAAGCTTTTTCGTAATCAAAACGAACATGTGTCATTTATGACCCTCCAAATCGTCATTTTTTGCTTGACCAATTTCACTTTATCGAAACCTTACCTTCAAATCAAGCAATCGCGAAATTGTAAACGGATACATGCGAAAGTTTCATACATCTGTAAAAATTCCGGAACATCATTCACCCAATAATAACCAATCAGCTAAACAAACACTCCTTTTACTTGAAGACTCAGTTTTAAGATGTTTTAGGGGACGTTACCCAGGTGGAGCGTTAGGTGCGGAGGGGAATGGCGAGACTCCTCGGGAAAAAGTGCAGGGTGAGACCCCACAGGATGCAGTCCGATGAGCCTCACCGCGCTCCGCGGAAAGCGATCTATTCCCGCAGCCCCCCACTCAATAAAATTCTCGAAACTGATTCTTCAAGTATCCTGGCATTCAGCTGAATAAATAGATAAAAAAATCGGAGGGGATCCCCTCCGATTTTTCACATCTTTTATTTGGACATCTCCAAGATTTTCTGAACGTCTTGTTCATGCAATTGATTGAAGTTTCCGAATGGTCCTCGTTTCATTGCACGGTCGACGATGATATCGAATTTATCGTCACCAATATCATAATCAGCCAATGTTTCAGGAGCTCCGATTGAACTCCAGAAGGCACGTAGAGCTTTAATTCCCTCTTCAGCGACTTCTTTATCTCCTTTTCCATCAGGATTTACACCGAAGACTTTCGTAGCCAAGCGAGCAAAACGTTCTTCGTTGACTTCCAAGTTGTGTTTCATCCAGTTCGGGAATAGGATAGCGAGGCCTCCTGCGTGTGGAATGTCATAAACAGCAGATACTGCATGTTCAATATTATGACTGGCCCAATCGCCTCGATATCCCATTTGAAGCATGCCATTGAGTGCAACGGTACCGGCATACAAAATGGTTTCTCTATGCTCAAGCGATTCTAAGTCCTCAAGCAGTTTAGGAGCTGTTTCCATGACAGCTCTCAATACCCCCTCCACCATCTCGTCTTGCACCGGAGACTGTGTTGGGTTGTGGAAGTACTGTTCAAACATGTGTGTCATCATATCCACAATTCCATAAATGGTTTGATCTCTCGGAACACTCACCGTGTAGGCAGGATCAAGAATAGAGAAAGTCGGGTTTGTTAGAGGCGCCGCTCCCCAACCATACTTTTCATTCGTTTCCCAATTCGTTATGACTGCACCTGCATTCATTTCGGACCCTGTAGCTGCCAGGGTCAGCACGGTTCCGAATGGAAGAGCTGATTCAGGCTTTGCTTCTCTTGTAACAAGATCCCATGGAGCTCCATCGTATTTCGCTCCGGCTGCAATGGTCTTGGTACAATCAATGACACTTCCTCCACCTACAGCAAGAAGGAAATCGATGTTATCTTCTTTGCAGATCTTGACTCCCTTTTCCACAGTGGTCAATTTCGGGTTAGGTTCTACACCAGATAGTTCCTGGATATCCACACCTGCCTCATTCAATTGACCCATGACTTGGTCATAGAGACCGTTCTTCTTTATACTTCCTCCACCATACACAACAAGTACTTTTTTAGTACCCGCTGGTAACTGGGAGGGTAACTGATTCAGTTGATCTTTACCGAAAATCAATTTCGTCGGATTATGAAACGTAAAAGCATCCATAATGAAATTCCCCTTTCTAAACTGAGCATACGTTGGTATTATCCCCGAAATCCAGTGGATTCTCAAAAGATATGCAATTCGTATAATATTTTTCCCCTGTGTTCAAGCTAATAAACAATAACGGAAAGGAGGTGTTTAGGATGAATTGGTTAAATCGTGTAGCACTTCTTTTAGTCATTGTTGGAGCAATCAACTGGGGATTGATTGGGTTGTTTCAATACGATCTTGTTGCTGGTCTTTTCGGAGGTGGTGAACAAGGAGCATGGCTGGCACGAGTAATCTATACACTTGTTGGTATTAGCGGACTTATCGTCATATCTCTTTATTTTTCACCGGTTGCCGAGCATGAAGACGCCCCGGCCTCTGATCCGGCGGAATAACCTTCAAATGGTATCTACAAAAAAAGGATCAGCCTTCTTAGGGCTGATCCTTTAAAACGTTCTTATTTACGGAATTTCTCGCGGTCGTCAGATTGTTTGATCCAATCTTCCAACTTGTCTTTCAGCGTGTTGAAACCAGCTGTTGACTCTTCTTGTTTAGGTGCTGCTTGCTTACGCGGACGGCGTGTAGCTGCTTTTGGAGCTTCTTGCGTCGCACGGATAGAAAGAGAATACTTATTGCTCTTTTCATCAATGTTCAAAATTTTAACTTGCACTTCATCGCCTTCAGAAAGATGCTCGTTGATATCCTTTACATAACCGTGAGTTACTTCTGAAATGTGTACAAGACCTTGTACTTTCTCATCTAGAGCAACGAACGCACCGTATGGCTGGATTCCTGTAACTTTACCTTCTAATACTTGACCTTCTTGAAACTTATCTGACATGCTATACAACTCCTGATTTATTTATTATTCGCTTCTTTTCACGCAATAAATGATTTTACCATAAAAGAGGCTATTTAGCAAAGTAAACTTAAACTTCTCAAAACGTTTGAAATTTCACCCTCATTAAAGTGGTATAATATAGGAAAGAACAGAGGAGGTATGTTTATGTCCACTGGTAACAATATCCGCAAATACCGCGAGTTGAAAAACTTCACAAAGGAAGAACTGGCAATGAAAGCAAGAATCGGGGTCCATACTCTCGAAAGTTATGAAACTGACGAACGTATTCCAGAATTGGATACCATCCTTAAGATTTCAACTGTCCTTGATATCCCTGCCTCTGAATTGTTGGAGAATCATGAGGAAAACTCATCTGAAATGGATGAAGAATTAATTAGCCTCATTCAGGAAATTGGCGTGAAACGTTCCAAGCTCTTACTGAAAAAGGCCCGTGACTTCTCAGAACAGGACGTCCTTCACGCAATGAACCTCCTCTATGATTTAAATCAACAAAAAAATTAAAGAAATAGGTTTATAATCTATGAAAGATGGTTATATTAAATAACGTAAGACTTTCTCGTATTCCCCCTGTGTAAGCAGAGCGAACGTTCGCTTTGCTTTTTTTTTGGATTTTTTTAGATTCTTTCCTTATTTATACAGTGAGTCTGAGTAATTACATACAAACAACATATTTTCATTCAACCTAATAATTCGGGTAAGATAGATAACAAAATGGAGTATTGGAGGAAAACGCTATGGAACGTTTTGAAGAAGTCGTTTCAAGAAAAGGAACAAGATCCGTCAAATGGGATATGGCGGAAGATCTTTACCAAGATAAAGAAGTACTGCCGATGTGGGTCGCCGATATGGACTTCAAGACTCCATCAGCCGTAACGAATGCAATAAAAGAAAGAGCAGAACACGGCATTTTTGGATATACAGTCCCTGATGATAAAGTCAAAGAAACGATCAAGCAATGGCTCGAAAACCGTCATCAATGGAAAATCGATCCAGAGTGGATCACTTATAGCCCTGGAGTTATTCCATCCTTGCACATGATTATCCAATCGCTCACTGAAATTGGGGATCACGTCATTATACAGACCCCTGTCTATCCTCCTTTTTACAGTGTCATTAAAGATCATGGAAGACATGTGGTGAAAAACCCTCTTCAAATGAACGAAGAGCAATACGAGATTGATTTCGCGGATTTTGAGCAGAAAATCAAAGATCATAACGTCTCCATGTTCATTCTCTGTAATCCTCATAACCCCGTAGGACGCGTGTGGAAAAAAGAAGAACTGCAAAGAATGATGGATATCTGCTTAAAATACGATGTCAAAGTGGTGGCGGATGAGATTCATGCAGATTTGATCTACCATGGAAACGTCCATGTTCCTATGGCGAGTTTGTCAGAAGATGCATCCAGCCAAACGATCACCTGCTTATCTCCAACTAAGACCTTCAACTTAGCAGGACTACAGGCTTCCTACGTCGTTATACCTGATGAATCAGCCAAGAAAAAAGTCGACCGTCACTTTAAAAACCAAGGGATGTTGATGCTGAATACTTTAGGTCTGACAGCCATGGAAGCGGCTTATGAACACGGGGAAGAATGGTTGGAAGAATTAATGGATGTTTTGGGAAATCACCGCGACTACGTCACCCAACGCTTTCATAACGAAACATCTTCAATACAGGTGTTTCCAGCAGAAGGCACCTATCTTCTATGGTTGGACTGCAGGAAGTTGAAGATGAGCCAAACAGAATTGAAGCGTTTTATGCAGAAAGAAGCGAAAGTGGGCTTGAATGATGGTGCTTCCTTCGGCGATGAAGGGGAAGGATTCATGCGCCTGAATATAGCTGCTCCAGAATCGATTATCGAAGACGGCGTCACACGCATCATCAATGCTGTGAAGGCCCTTGAACAATAAAAAAAAGTCTCCCTCTGAGGGAGACTTTTTTTATTCCTGCTTCTTATCCGGTTCTGTAGGATCACTCGTTTCATCTTCATCCGCTTTCAAAGTAATTTTCCCACAAGCGATACGTTCCCCTGAATCTCCTGCCGGCTGTGTCATTCCATCATCCTGACCGCTGTGAATCACGATGGATGTCCCCTCATCTCTAAGTAAAGACTTCTGACCTTCTTTCAGTTTGGCTTCAGGCAACATTAGTGTAGTATCCACCATACCACTTTGGTCTGCTTCTACATTCGGCATATCTCCTACGTGTGCTCCCTTCGGATTCATCAACCCATGATCTTTAGAGAGGGGGTTGAAGTGATTTCCGGCACTCTTGAAGTCAGGGGCTTCACATTTTGGAAACTCATGTATATGGACAGCATGCATGCCCGGCTCAAGACCTTCCACTTTTAATTGGACCTCCACCCCTTCAGGCTGCTCGGTCAGTGTGGCTGTGCCAATTTTATCGTTATCGGCATTATAAATCGACGTATTCAAAGGAGAACGTTCTTCCCCTGAACACCCAGCAAGAATGAACACTATGGCAATCGACAACCCGACTATCATTCTCATATTAATCCTCCGTTCCATGGAATACTCCATGGATAGTATCTCCTTCGATTTATAAAAATATAACAAAAGCCACGTAAGGCTCAGGCCCTAACGCGGCTTTTCAGTCTTTTTATCGGAAGATTCCTCTAATTTGTAGGCTTGATCTACTTTCTTTTCTTCTTTTTGGGAAATCTTAATGAACCAAATCATGGTGACCGCGGCAAATACAATAAAAAGCATCAGCATAATGATTGCTGGAATATACTCTGATTTATCCTGAGGAAAATATAGAAATTCCATCATAGGGCAACACATCCTTCTAACTAGCAGTATATCAAAAATTCACCTCCTCCATGAAGAGCTTCACGATATCTTCACAATTTCAATTTTTGTTACAATAGATGGAGAAAGTGAGAGGAGTGAGACTATGTCAGAGTTTCCAAACGGTTCAATCGTGAAAGCCCATTATAAGACAGGTATTTATATCGGGGAAGTCGTCGAAGACCGCAATCGCTTTTACCTTGTAAAAGTACTGGCCGTTGATAAACACCCGATGCAAGGAGATCTTCATAACCCCGGAAAGACAGAGGAAGTCTTTTTTCATCAGCGGAAAGCTTTAAGCTACAATGAAAAAGCGAATGTACAAAAAGAAGCGGTCAAGACTTTTGATGGAGAAATCCCTTCCTATGAAGACTCTTTAAGGGAAGCGGTGGATGTCCTTAAAACGAAGCTTGTAAGAAGAGAGACAGAATTCAATCAAAGTGCGAAGAAACAGTTGGAAGACCTAGAAAAGCAATACTTCGGATAACTGGAGGATGACAGCGCTTTTTTTCGTATTTGTTTTCTAATCGAGGGTATGGTAATTTTATATAGTCAAAAGTAATGGAGGAGGTCATATCCATGACAACACATATTGGAGCGAAACCTGGAGACATTGCAGACAAGATCCTTCTTCCTGGTGATCCGCTACGAGCGAAATACATTGCAGAAAACTTTTTAGAAGATGCGACATGCTATAACGAAGTGCGAGGCATGTACGGCTATACAGGTACTTATAAAGGTGAAAGAGTTTCCGTTCAGGGAACAGGCATGGGCGTTCCATCCATCTCGATTTATATCAATGAATTAATGGAAAGCTACGGCGTTCAAAAACTGATTCGTGTCGGTTCTTGCGGCGCATTGCAAAGCGACGTAAAAGTGCGTGACGTTATCCTTGCCTCTACTTCCACAACGGATTCACAGATGAACCGTATGGTCTTTGGTGGCATTGACTTTGCACCTACAGCAGACTTCAATCTCTTGAAAAATGCGTATGATGCGGGAACAGATAAAGGCTTGAAGCTAAAAGTCGGTAACGTATTTACCAGCGACAGCTTCTACCGTGATCAAGCGATGGACCTTTTCAACCTGCTCGCGAAATACAATGTGCTGGCAGTAGAAATGGAAACAACGGCGTTGTACACCCTGGCAGCAAAATACAATCGTCAGGCTCTATCCGTATTGACCGTAAGTGACCATATCCTTACAGGGGAAGAAACGACGGCAGAAGAACGCCAAACGACATTCAACGAAATGATCGAAGTCGCCCTGGAAGCAGCAATTCAAGACTAATGAATAAGCACCCCTACAGTGAATGTAGTGGGTGCTTTTATTTTGGTGCAATTTTCTCTATTTCATTAATATGGACCACATAGATTCGGTCACTAATACTGATAAGAACGGTCTCGCCCCACACTCTCTCCACTTTTCCAAAATAAGTACCATTCACCGTATGAACGATAAGGAAAGTCCCTAGATTCTTTTTTATCATTTTTAGGACTGTACGTCTGCGTGACGAGGGACGGATTTTCCGCCACAATGATGTGAGTTGGAACATCTTTAAGCCTCCCCGCTCATCTCCCTCCCTATATGTTATACGCTTGTGATCTTCGAGGTGCGAGGTCTGAACTTATAAACACATAAAAAACCTCCCGTTTCCGGGAGGTTTAAAGTTAATTCAAAATATACTGGGCTAACGTTTTGGACATCACACCTGTCGGACCTTTAGGACCCAGTTCGTGAGGACCTTCAGCAATGGATGTACCAGCAATATCTAAATGAACCCACGGTACCTTTTCCACGAAGGCACCGACAAACGCTCCACCCATGATGGGGTGGGCTTTTCTCGTAGGCGAGTTATTCAGATCAGCAATCGCACTTTTTCTCACTTGCGCTTTATAATCATCATTGTATGGTAAAAGCCAAATCGGCTCTCCTACAGTTTTCCCTGCTCCCTCAACATCTTTGTAAAAATGTTCATCATTTGTCATAGCGCCTGTCATCCAGGAACCTAATGCTGTTACGACACCTCCAGTTAAAGTAGCGACATCAATCACTCGATCCGCTCCCTGGCTTTGAGCATAAGTGACCCCATCAGCAAGAGCAAGGCGGCCTTCTGCATCTGTATTCAACACTTCAATCGTTAAGCCACTCATAGATGTAATCACATCATCCGGCTTGAAAGCATCCCCTGAAATCATATTGTCGGACGATGGGATTACAGCGATGACATTCTTTTTCGGCTTCAGTTGACCTATGGTTTCCATTGCGCCCAGAACAGCTGCCGCTCCTCCCATGTCCCCCTTCATACCTGGCATTCCGGTCTTCGGTTTAATCGAATAGCCACCTGTGTCATAAGTGATCCCTTTTCCAACGAGAGCTGTAACATCTTTCCATTCTTCGAGTCCCTGATATTTCAGCACAATCATTTTGGGTGGTTCTACAGATCCCTGATTAACGGCCAGTAAAGCTCCCATACCCAGCTCTTCCATGTCTTCTTTTTCAAGGATGCTCCATTCGAACTGGTAGTCTTCCGCCATCGTTGTAGCGAACTCTGCCATTTCAGATGCTGTCAGAATATTCGCAGGCAGATGAACCAAATACCTTGCCGTATTCACTCCATCCGCAAAAGCCTGCCCTCTATTTAAAGCTTCAAGTACAGTGTTTTCCTCTTGTTTTGTCCAAACCGTGAGTTCATCAATGTCCACCGGTTCTTTTTGATTGGTTTTAAAAGAAGGAAGACGATACGTGGATGTCAGCATAGCTTCTGAAAGAAGAGCCGAGTATCGTTCTACATCTTCCCCTCCAGGAATAAGACTCTCAAGTAAAATAGTTACAGACGAAACTTTGTCTTTAATTAAACTTTGAAATACACGACCAAATGTCTTACGATATTTGTCTTCATTTAGTTCTTGTGTTGATCCAAGACCAATGACATATATGTTCTTTAAATCACTTTCATTCATAACCAGGACCTTATCAAGTTTTTTACTTTCCGTAGACAAATGTCCAGCTTCTATGTACGCTTCAAGGTCAACTCCACATGAATTCTTCACCTTATCGATGGTATGCTTGTTAATCTCTTCTTCCTCAAAAAGACCAACAAGTAAAGATTTCGAATCTTTCCATTCATTTGTTACAGTAAACATATTGACGCACCTCCATATTAAGTATACACAATTTCACTATGTTTTCCTTCCTAAATGAGACTCCTCCTATTTTAACTTAACATGAATATAACTATCTCGCTGCATCGAACATATGGTATAATATCTTTGCTCCATCACCCTAGAAACACTTCAAAATGAATCTGCCCTTAAGCACTTGATTTGTTCACCCATTCTCTACTGTATGAATGAACAACTACATAGATTGTCGTTTCCATTCCCCGAAAGATAAGAAAGGATGTCAGCATGCTATTAGACTTAGTGCAAAACTTCCCCCTTTGGGCGTCGATTGCTGCTATTTTTTTCGCCCAAGTCATAAAAATTCCTATTCAATTCATAGCCTCCCGACAATTAAACACCAGCCTTGCCTTCAGTACAGGCGGCATGCCCAGCAGTCACTCCGCAGCTGTAACCGCGCTGGCTACAGGTGTCGGCATTGAACAAGGGTTCGGCTCATCCGTTTTCGCTATTGCCTGTGTTTTCAGCATCATCGTCATGTTCGACAGTACAGGAGTCAGGCGGCAAACCGGTGAACAAGCCATAATGTTGAACATCTTACTCAACGACTTCAACCGCTTCGTAAGTGAAGCCAAAAGCTGGCAACAAAAAGAAGGCTATCAAAAGAAAGAAGAACTTAAAGAACTGTTAGGCCACCAGCCGATAGAAGTGTTCTTCGGAGGATTGACAGGTATTCTGCTCACCTTCCTTCTCCATGCCTTGATTTACTAAAAAAAATCTCTTCCGCTATATATTTACGGAAGAGATTTTTTATTGACTCATTTGTGAACGGAAGACTTGTAAGGATTCATCCTCATTCAAGGTATTCAAATCTTCCTCAGAGAGTTGACCGCTGCCCTCTTCAACAACATATACATCAAGCGTTTGTTTTCCCCAATAATTGTAAACATCATTTACGGTTGGAAAATAGAGATCGAGCTTATTCCCTTTAATAGCTCCCCCAATATCTGCAACCACTCCATAACCATAGCCAGGAATAAACAGGACAGTCCCTAACGGAAACATTTCCAGATCAGCAGCAATGGTAGAATATAAATCACGCTTCACATTTACACCCGAATACGTAATGCCATACTCAGGGTGCTCCGGAGTTTTACCTGTTGACTCATAGCCCGCTGTATAACCTGTCGCAACAACTTCATGGCTTGGGTATTGACTGAAATCAATGGTGTCTTCCAACAATTCAACCGCTTCTATGACCGCACTGGACACATAGGTCTGTGGAGCGTTTTTCACTTTTAAGCTCTTCTCAGAAAAATCCCGCTCTTTTTGCAGAAGAGCCTCCCCATCTAGAGATTCCCCTCTAAATTTAGATGCCATCCATTCGTCAAAGTCTGAGAGCGATAGGTTTGTTACATTCGTAAAAGTACTATAAAGAGCAAAGCTGAACAATAGAATAAAAAAGATAGACTTCGTCCGCTTGTTCATGAAATCACCTCTAGGTGTAATCATGTCCAAGCTCCATTTTTTTATTCAACCGAGTCATCCGCAGCTTTTAACCAATATTAGAAAAAAAGACTGATGGCACATGGTGCCGTCAGTCTTTCCGTTTTAAAACATTTGGTAGCCACTTTTCCGTAATTTCCGAATCACCATTCCAGCCACTATGGTACCGACAAATCCACTCGCTAAGATGACGATATCCACTAATTTCAGGTTCATTAATTGTTCAAATACTGTAGGGAAGGCGTTTCCCGGATCTGAAAAATATTTTGTCCATGGGAAGTCATCAACGATGAATAGAACGATGATCGGATAAACAAAAGCCATCAACCATGAAGAGCGTAAAATCATATTCAATAAGAAAGAAATTCCGAAGAATAATACAAAAAATAACAACATTGACACGATGAACTGTACGATATTCACTAACGTTTCCCCCTATGTATGTTCAACGAAACACAAACAAATCCAAACCTCATTTTATAACGGTTACATAAAAAGCGCAAGAGCTCCTCCACCACGATACCGTTTGTTATTAAACAAACGGGCAGGGTTGTGAAAGGCTTGATTTCGAGACTTTTTTTGTGTTTAAGGACTCCGGGAAAAGGTTCGCTTTCCGTGGGCGACTAGAGCTAACGCTGAAGTGACCCCGTATCCATGGCCAGGTATGTTCATTCATTATTTCAACCAGACATCAGCCCATCCACACAACAAAAGTTTCGAAACTGTGTCTTAAAAAATAGAGAGCTATTCTAGGAGAAGGAAAGTTATTTTTTACAAAAAAGCGAAAGCAGTGGTTCTGCTTTCGCTTTTAATTATGATTATTGGAAGAAGTTTAGTTTTCCTTTTTTGAGAACCAGGGGTACGCCGCCTAGTTTTAGCAGATAGCGGTTATCGATGATTTTCTTCATTGCCGTTGCTGACCATCCGAACAATTTTTTATCATCAAACACTACGCCTATCGCGTCATTATGACCCAAGGAGGCTACAGTACCTTTCAAGTCCGGCTCGAATGGCTCAAGGTGGTCCTCTCCTCTAATAAGGCGGGTGAGGTTCGCCGCAGTCTGCTCAGCTTGCTGAATAGCGATTTGCGCCGTAGGAGGATAAGGACGGCCAGTCTCCTCGTTCATAATCAAGGCACAGTCACCTACGATGAAGACGTCCTCATATCCCTCTGGACGCAAGTCATCCCCAACTGGAATGCGTCCACGGTTTGCTTCGAACCCTGCTTTTTCAACAAGAGAGTTTCCACGTACACCAGCTGCCCAAACAACCGTATTCGTCTCGATTTCTTCACGCTGCTCATCTTTTTCGAAAACGAGCTTGTTTTCAGTAACTTCTTTGATCATCGCGCCGATTTTGAATTCGACACCTCGTGATTCCAGAGAGTTCATCGCGTACTCTACAAGCTCAGGATCGAACCCTGGGAGTGCCGTAGGAGCAGCTTCAACGTTGATGATACGGACTTTTTCCCGTGGAATGTCGTATTCTTTGCACAGTTCCGGTATACGATTAGCAAGCTCACCTACGAACTCCATACCTGTAAATCCAGCACCGCCGACGACGATGTTCAATCGCTCCTGCTTTTTCTCCATTTCATTATTATATTTTGCGAAGTTATATTCAATATGCTGACGAATCAAGCGCGCACTGTTAATGCTGTTAATAGTGAAAGCATTCTCTTTCAAGCCGGAAATTCCGAAAGTGGCAGCCTCAAACCCAAGTCCGATGACAAGGTAATCGTAGGAAAGCTCACCGTTCTCGAGCAATACTTTCTTATCTTCAGGTTTGATTTCAATTACGGTATCCTGTACGAAATTCACCTGACTCGTATTGATGACATCACTGATTTGAATGCGTGTGCGGTCATGATGTAAAGTTCCCGCAGCATTTTCATGCAGCCAAGTCGTTTGGTAATGGTAACTATGTTTATTCACCAGTGTCACGTTCGCATCATTTGCACCTAGGCTTTTCTGTAATTTCACTGCTGTCATGATTCCGCCATATCCGGCACCGAGAATCACAATGTTAGGGTTTCTCATGATTTAATCACTTCCATCTCGTAATAATGATCCGTTGACTAATACTTGTGACTAATTTCACACAAGAAAACATGAAAAAAACCTGAGTGGTTTCAGGTGAAAATTGTCACAAATTCTTACTATTTGATCTGATTTCATCTTAGACCTTTTCCAGTCCATTTTCAAGGCAAAAGACATTTATCGGAATTATTGATCAATTATCCATCTGTAAAGGTTTACATCCCCTCTTTGTTCCCATCAGAAATTTTTTTATGATAGAATGTACTTTAGTGAAATTTTCATCAGGAGGTTTATTATGAGTGAAAAAATATACGATATAACAGTAATCGGTGGTGGTCCAGTCGGTTTATTTACTGCATTCTATGGCGGAATGCGTGAAGCAAGTGTAAATATCATTGAAAGCCTTCCCCATCTTGGAGGCCAGCTGACTGCTCTCTACCCTGAAAAATACATTTTTGACGTAGCCGGATTTCCGAAAGTACGAGCACAAGAACTAGTAGACAACCTTGAGGAACAAGCAATGATGTTCAATCCTACCATTTCCTTGAACCAGGAAGTCGTTTCTGTAGAAAGAATGGAAGATGAAACCATCAAGCTGACTACAGACAAGGATGTCCATTATACAAAAACCATTATTATTACAGCAGGTAACGGAGCCTTCCAACCAAGAAAGTTGAAGATTGAAGATACCGAACGTTTTGAAGAAACAAACCTTCATTACCACGTCAGCAATATGGACAAGTTCCGTGACAAAAAAGTCATGATCGCTGGTGGCGGGGACTCTGCTGTCGACTGGGCCCTTATGCTCGAGCCAATCGCTGAACAAGTGACACTCGTCCATAGAAGAGATAATTTCAGAGCCCATGAACATAGTGTGTCACAGCTTAATGAATCCAACGTCCGAATTATGACTCCATTCACTCCTGAAAAAATGATTGGCGAAGAGCGTATTGAACAGGTGGAATTGAAAGAAGTCAAAGGAGATCGTGTAGAAACCATCGATGTGGATGATGTGATCGTGAATTACGGCTTTATCTCATCCCTTGGCCCGATCAAAAATTGGGAACTGGAAATTGAAAAGAACAGTATCGTTGTTAATTCCAAAATGGAAACCAACATCACAGGCATTTATGCAGCTGGTGATATTTGCACCTACCCTGGGAAAGTGAAGCTGATTGCTTCTGGTTTCGGTGAAGGTCCAACAGCCGTTAACAATGCGAAAGCCTATATCGATCCTGGTGCTCGTGTCCAACCTAAACACTCGACCAGCATGTTTTCATAAACACAAGGAAGAAGCCATCATCATGGCTTCTTCCTTTTTACTTTCAAAATAAAAAAACCTTTCTGTATAAACAGAAAGGTTTGTTATTAACAATTTGGATCTGGGGTTCCAGCATTGGTTGCTGTTTTGAATGAGGATCCACACCCACAGGAAACAATAGCGTTTGGGTTATCTATGGTAAATCCCCCGCCCATCATATTCTGTTTGAAGTCGATGGTCGTACCTTCAACAATAGCAGCGTCTTGACGGTTAATGACTACGGGTATTCCACTGGACTCCTCTACAAGATCAAGTTCCTCATTGATGTCATCTTCGAAGCCCATGGCATAAGACAATCCACTGCAGCCCCCACCTTTGACACCGAAGCGAAGGCGAACTTCTCCTTCTTCCTCTTTCATCATCTCTTTGATTTGGTGACTTGCGGCTTCTGTGATATTCAGAATCATACCAAGCCTCTCCTTTCTCTTCTTATCGTCAGTATACTAAATCGCAGAACTTTTTATCAAACATCCCGTATCCGCAAATCAAAAGGCACCCTTCTTCAAAGGATACCTTTTTTACTTTCATGGCTACACCAATCTATAGGGTTTCGTCCAGATGTTCATAAATCTTATCGACTAATTCATCAGGTGTATCAGCCATGACACGATCTCCTTCTACAACTGCATATAACGTCTGGGAACATAGTCCACAGTTTCTTAAACACCCATATTCGACAACATCAAGATCAGGATCCTTCTCAAGCCTTTCTTTTGCTTCCTGAGATCCACTGATCAAGTTATTGATACAAAATTCAATTAATGGATTCATCCGCTTCACCTCTATCTTGGATGAAACCCTATCTAATCCTAATCATATCATACCGTTATCAAAACCTGCTATGAATTTTCCTTAGCCTGAAGTCCATTCTTATCCAAGGCTTTATACACTTTTTTCAATCTAGGATCTCCCTCGCCTACAATTTCATTCTCTACGAGGACAAGAGGATAAAAAAGTTCGTCATCCAACAATTGTTGAATAATTGAAGGATCAGCACCATCCTGACCTTCTTCATGAATATCATAATAATTGTAACGAACCATTGAATCATTATACTTCCTTCCAATAGCCGCTTGCAGCCACTCATATGTTTCCCTTGATCCAGGTGCATTGACACAACTCGCACATTTTACATCAGCTCCATAGACCGCTACACTAACTGTTTGGTGTTCCCCCATCCTACTCTCTCCCTTTGCGTTACGTTTTTTCTATTTTACAAAAGAAAAGAAAAAAGATAAAATGATAATAGTTCTCAATATTAATGTACAGAGACTCAGACAACCATAGATTTTTTAGACGTTTCGTTTTATAATGATACTTAAGAAAGGGGAAGATTGAACATGCATGAACAGGTTCAAGAGGTACTCAATAAACTTCGCCCATTTTTACTACGTGACGGTGGGGACGTCGAGCTTGTCGATGTAGAAGACGGGATCGTCCGCCTGCGACTCATGGGTGCTTGCGGAAACTGCCCTAGTTCCACAATTACTTTGAAAGCAGGAATCGAAAGAGCTCTTGCACAAGAAGTACCGGGAATTTACGAAGTCGAGCAAGTATTTTAATACACCTAACCAAAAGAGCCACTCCATATGGAGCGGCTCTTTTTTTGTAATCCTTATCCCTATTTATATTCCACATAGGCTCCCTTTAGTTGAAGACTCAGTTTCGAGATGTTTGTGTGATTCTAGGGGCTCCGGGAAAAGGTTCGCTTTCCATGGGGCGGGCGGTGAGCCTCCTCAGGCTACGCCTTCCGGGGTCTCACCTGTCCCACACGTCCCATAGGAGTCTCACCGTTTCCCTCCGCCCCTTTACCTTATAAGTGTCTCGAAACTAATTCTAAAAGGGGTAGCATGAATGGTTGAGGGAAGTGGATGATTAGAACACCTGTATTCATTAGGAAGGTTCCAATTCTTCCCCCCTAGGCAGGCGTATAGTGTGTTGTATCAAGCATTTGCGTTTGCTAAACGTCAATGGGATAGAGTTTACATCATTCACTTCTCATAACCACACAAGCTGATTTTTCCAGTAGTGGTTTCGAGACTCTGATATAGCAAAGGGCGGAGGGGAATGGCGAGACTCCTGCGGGAAGAAAGTGCTTGGTGAGACCCCACAGGACGCAGTCCGAGGAGGCTCATCGCGCTCCCGCGGAAAGCGAGTTATTCC
This sequence comes from Halobacillus litoralis, assembly GCF_009856445.1. Taxonomy (GTDB): domain Bacteria; phylum Bacillota; class Bacilli; order Bacillales; family Halobacillaceae; genus Halobacillus; species Halobacillus litoralis. Next base: position 1,050,382 of record NZ_WMFA01000001.1, on the reverse strand, counting down.
CCGCAGCCCCCATCCACTCAAAAAACATCTCGAAACTGAGTCTTCAAGAAACCTGCCATATACTTTAATAATCTGGCTGAGGATTAAAGATAAACAGGACTTTATGGAACAGGTGTGAGTAATGGCTTGCCTTGAAAATGATTGACGAGGTTATCGAGACTAAGCTTCATCATTTTATATCTTGTTTCTTTCGTTGCTGAACCGATATGGGGTAAACAGACCACTTCAGGTCGTGAAAGCAATGGATGCTGGGAGGAGATTGGTTCTTTTTCAAATACATCAAGACCGGCCCCTGCAATTTCTTTCTTTATGATTGCTTCATAAAGCGCTTGTTCATCTACCGTAGCCCCTCTGGATGCATTGATGAAAAAAGCTTCCGGTTTCATCCTTTGGAAAGCATCCTTATTAAACATATGTTTGGTTTCCTCTGTCAAAGGGGTCAAGCACACGACATAATCCGCTTGTGCAAGCAGTTCTTCGAAACCTTCGTATCTCACACCAAGGGTGTCTTCCACCTCAGATTTACGAGATCGATTATAATACAGCACACTCATACCGAAGCCTATCGCTCTTTTAGCAACTGCTTCTCCGATTCTCCCCATCCCGACAATTCCTATTGTTTTCCCGTGAATATCCGTACCGGCTAACATCAACGGAGACCAATGCTCCCACTTGTTTTGTTTTATGTATTGGCTTGCCTCCATCATCCTCCTCGCCGTGGCCATTAATAGTCCGAATGTGAGGTCTGCTGTTGTCTCTGTAAGCACATCTGGTGTATTTGTGACTGCAATACCTAGACGTTCCGCCGCTTTCACATCGATATTGTCATAACCGACTGCCATATTCGCAACGATAGAAAGGTTATCAGATTGCTTGAGGATTTGGTCATCTACGTTTTCCGTTAACATGGTCATTAAACCCTGAGACGATTGTGCTTGTTCTATCAAAACTTTGCGCTCTACTGGTTCATCTTCCTTTGACCACATCTCTATATCCAAGTACTCTTTATAAGCATTCACGACTTCATCAGGGAGACGACGAGTAATATAAACTTTTGGTTTTCTCAATGATCGAACCTCCATCCATTTTTTATCATTTTATCATAGCCAATGACTGTTAAGGCGATCCAACCTTCTACACATTTGCACCTTCAGGAAGAAGTTTTGATATAATGAACATAACACCACTCGTTTGTGCAATAATAAACGCGGGTATGGTACAGTGCAAGTCATGATGAGCAGGGAGGTTTTTCACTATGGCAGAAGAAAGAAAAGTATCCACTCTTGAAAAAACCGCAAGAGATTGGCTGGTGGAAAGAGGGGTCACCGTTGATGACATTGCTGATCTTGTCTATTACTTACAATCCAAATATCACGATGAATTATCCATGGACGACTGTCGCTTCAATGTAAATAAAGTCCTGACAAAGCGGGAAGTACAGAATGCAGTCATTACCGGGATTCAAATGGATCGTCTGGCAGAAAAGAAAATGCTTGAAGAGCCGTTACAATCGACCATTGAGGTAGACGAAAGTCTTTATGGAATTGATGAAATCATTGCCTTTTCCATCGTAAACGTTTATGGATCCATCGGTTTTACCAATTATGGTTATATCGATAAGCAGAAACCAGGAATCCTACAAAAACTGAATGATAAATCCTCAGGTGAATGCCACACATTCTTAGACGACATTGTCGGGGCCATTGCAGCCGCAGCATCCAGCAGACTCGCGCACACCATCGCTGGAGACAATGAAGTTTAATCAAGATGAATAATTCAAGGTTAAAGTAGTTCAATGAAGTGTACGATGTATCCGTACCTTCTCATTGAGCTGCTTTTTATTTTCCTCCATCTTCTTCAATAAAACTCCCGATTATAGAAGCGTAGGGCTGTGGGGCTCCCGCGGGAATGAACTGGCTGGCAAGCCCCCACGGGACGATAGCTGAGGAAACTTGCCGTCATCCCCGCAGGAAAGCGATTAGCTTCCCAGACACCCCTGACGCCCCCCAGGAAATGAAGCACAAAAGTCTCTATATTAATTCTTACACACTCCTCCATAAAGCTTACTAAGGTACATAAATAATAATTTGCTATGATTTTTCAGACTATTTTTCATATCGTATTTTTATTTTTCTGAAACCTTTATAATCTTAACTACGTACTACAAGAAGAGACAGAAAAAGGAAGGGGATACAATAGATGAAAAGTTGGAGAGGAAAGTTAATTTGGCTGCTTCCTACGATCATTGTTCTGGTCGCTGTAAGCTTGCTGTTTTCTCATAATTATCAAAAAGTCACAGAGCCTCCGGATGAGAATTGGAGCCGCGCTCTTGATATTGGGACCACGCCTGTTTTACGGACCCCCAATGTAGGCCTTTACGAAGGAAAACCCTCCGTTTCCTTTCTTACCGAAGATGGTATCCAACAAAACATTTACAATGAGCAATATGAAATACAGGAACAAAATTCTTATGATATTCCTGTCGATAAATTCACGCAATTCTACATAGGTGAAAACAAGGTAATTTACGCTGATTATTACAGTATGTATGATCAGGAGACAGGGGATAAGCTCTCTGACATTCAAGCCTTCTTCCCTCTTGAAAACAGTGTATTTTACAGAAGTGAGGATAAAATTTTTAATTTGGACGTCTCTGAATCCACTAGTGAAGAGCTTATATCATTGGATAATCCGAAAGCCTCTGTACATATGGCAGAGACAAACAGTGGTACTTATCTACTGACAGATGAAGTGACCTCATCAGGTAATTTACTGAAATACTACCAGGTGGAAAAAAACAGCATAAACCCACTCGGTGAAATCACCTTCTCAGTCAAACAATCCGAACAAGTCAATGATATTCAGTTTACGACCAAAGAAAACAGTTACCAGCTGCTTGTTACAACGATACAAAAACAAAGCCAATCCGGTAAAATCCAAAATCATTATTACTATGCTGAAGCTCCTTTTGGAGAAAAGCCTAATCTGAACAGAGTGAATTTTCAAGATCCTTTCTCTGCAAATGAGCTGAAAGAAGTAACAGACCTCAGTATTCATAATACAGAGAGTGGGTCAGTTCTCCTTTTTAAAGCAAACGGTTGGACTGAAACGCTTTTCCGGCCAGGGCCGCAATTTAACATATACCAGGCGACCATCAGTGATCGCAGCACGACAACAGTAACACGATTAAGCAATACGCCGTCTTTTTCTAACTTTCCGATTAGGATTAATGAACAAACAGTTGTGTGGGTAGACAATGGAGGAGAAGATCATAATTTATTATTAGCTTCAAGCAAACCTGAAGTCATCGAGCGGGCTGACAAGATCACAAAGGAAGCTTTACTCCTTGCTTCAGGAAAGACGATGGGGATGCTTTCTTCAGGATTATTCGCCCTAATCATCTCTATATTCTGGTTTTTATGGCCTTTGCTATTCATGATTTTTATCATGTTCTCCAAAGCCGAAGCTCTGGACCAGGACCGCTCCTGGGTTCTATATACAGGCATACTCATCTATCTGGTAGCAGCCATTGTGGTAAGAGACCCGATGTTTTCAGAAGCGCTTCTTGCGAGAGCTCCAGATTATTTAAGTTTTCCAGGCAGTCCGATTTTGTTCCTTCTTGGCTTTGCAGGCATTGCTTATGGAATATTACGGGCAGGAGCACGTTCAAAAGATTGGTCCAATCCCATTCAATTGACCTATTTCATAGGAATGCATGTCCTTTTCATCGCTGTATTTTTCGGACCCTACATGATGTAAAAAAACGACCAGAGAATTCTCTGGTCGTTCTTCTATTTCTTTTCATTTGCATTCAGCTGCATCCAATGGAAAAGATCATTACATTTGTAAGTGGGCTGATGTTCTTTATCCTTGATTTCATCAAAAGTACTCAATCCGGTTTCTACCATCAGAGTATCCATGCCAGCTGTCATTCCTGCTTTGATATCGGTATTGTAGTTGTCTCCAACCATTAATACATCTTCTTTACTATGTCCTAACCTTTTGAGTGCCCTCGCCATAATCAATGGCTCGGGTTTACCTACAAACACTGGATTCACCCCTGTACTCACAGAGATCACAGATGTCAAAGCTCCATTACCTGGCACAAGGCCACGCTCTGTAGGAATAGCAATGTCTCCATTGGTACTTATGAAAGCAGCTCCATTCCTCACTTCCAAACAAGCCAAAGCGAGCTTCTCATAATTAATTTCCCGGTCAATACCAATCACCACGTAGTCGGCGCCTTCTTCCACCAATTCCAAACCTTCTTGGCGCAATGCATCGAATAACCCTTCTTCCCCGATGGCAAATACGCGGACTTTTTGTTTTTGGCTGCTTATATATTCCGCTGTTGCCAGACTGCTCGTATAAACTTGCTCCGGCTTAGCATGGACTCCAATTTGATTGAGTTTCTCTGCAATTTGACCAACGGTTTTTGAAGAGTTATTTGTCAAATACATAAAGGGCAGGTCCTGTGATTTTAAATGTTCGACGAATTCTGATGCTCCTTCAATTCGTTCAGCACCTTTGTACATGGTTCCATCAAGATCAATAAGATAGCCTTTGTATTCCTTCTTACTCATACCTACACACACTCCTCAGCTTTTGGAAAAGGCAGAAACAGGGCCAAGCTCATTATCCAAGTAACGACGGACGCGACTTGGAAAGGTTTGTAATGAATGTTTTCGTTCCTGCCACACGTTAACGATTTTTTCATGATCGACGTTCGTATATTGTTGTACAATCATTTTTCTAAGCTGGATAAACTGCTTATAAGCTTCCTGCTCACTCTCAGGCAGTACTTTTTCATCTGTAAGGATATCGATTACGTCTTCATAACTTCCCGGGTCTCTCATGATAAAACCATCAATCATCATGTTCCCAACATCAATGATGGCTTCGATGTTCAATTGAGTCATTCGCTCTAAGAGAAGTTGGTTTGAAAAACGTTCATAAGAGTGTTCTGTCATTTCCTCTTGTATCTTTTCCATATATGATAAAATCTCTTCAATTTTCTCTCGATTCACAAAATACATTTGGTTAACCTCCCACAAAAAATGACCTTTTCCATTCATGATACCATAAAAGACGAATTCTCATGTTTCCTGATTTTCAGTTGTCTTATTTCCTAGAAATCGGGCATACTAATGCTAAAGTTTTTCGCAGCGGAATAGAAAATACAACGAACGGGAGATGATCACACCATGGCACAACGTCCGCTTCTTGAAGACGTCACCCAAAATACAAGCACTCGATTTGTTTCATTTACAGCAGGTAGTCACCGCTTTGAACTTGCACTCATGAAGGCTGATTATTTTCAAAACCAAACGATGGTCATCAATTTACCAAAAAATCGACAAGCTTTACTTGATCATGAAAATATCAACGAAATTGGTCATCTGGAACATATGTTTCAACTTAGTGCAATGGAAGCAGAAGAATTAAGGAATTACCTTCCTGATCTTCTTTGAGAAAGGGCATAAAAAAACCTCCTTCGACAAAAAATAATCAGGAAGGAGGTTTTTAATATGGGTAAAGAAAAACGTAAGTATTCGGATTTTGCCAATGTCGAAGCCCAGCGTAATTACTTGACTCCCGAACAACTTCCTGAAGGGCCTTACGGAGCACCTAGAAACAAATATGAGCCTGTTACGAATGATAAAAGTGCACCATGGACAGAAGAGCAGCGTTATTACAGCGCTTTTAACTATGAAAACAAGGGGTTACACCAGGATCTCCCTCGTCAAGAGGACGGTGCTCACCCTACGCATGATGAACCAGGCGAAAATGTAAAGCCCTCTGAAGAAACTCATTAAAAACGTAAAAAAACGGCGTGCGATCATTTGCGCGCCGTTTCTTATTGACGAATTCTTTTCAGTACAAAATAGGAACATCCGAAATTGCAGTATTCATACAAATAATCTTCCAGCGTACTGATTTTGGTATCAAACGTGGCTTTGGAATTTTGGTCATCATAAAATCCTTTTAAACGTAATTGACCATAACCCCAATCTCCAACGATAAAATCATATTTATTCAGGATATCACTAAATCGACTTTCCACCTCTTCTTGTTGAAAGCCTTCCTGATAGTCCTCCAGGATATCATATGTTTTCCCTGCCAGCTCAATCATTTGTATCACCTCTATCCATATTCAGTGTATCACATTTTTTCACATCTTAGGAAATACAACAAATGCAAAAAGTATGTTTCCTGCAAAACTGCTCAATCTAATATTAATAAACAGTATCATTAAGGAGGAACTATATTGAAACAAATCTGGAGAGTATTCACCCTTCTAGCTCTGGTTACACTCATGGTGGCCGGATGTCAGGAAACAAAGGAAGAACAAGCGAAAAATATGATGGATGATGACACATTGAATGGCAATGCCATGGATGGATATAACGAAAGTCCGAAAGATGGGCAAGTCGGTTATGTACGCTTTAACAAGGATCAATTAAATCAGGATACGGAAGAGCATCGTGAAATCAAAGTCAACCGTGAAGAAATGGCCGATATGATTTCCAGGATGATCCTACGGTATGATCAATTCGATGATGTAGCTACAGTAGTTACGGATAATGAGGTTCTCGTTGCCTACAAAAAAACAGATGACATAGATCGAGAGTTAGCTGCGGATATGGTCCAGAAGACAGCGTATTCTTTAGTCCCAAGCTTCTACCATGTGTATGTATCTGACAACCCCGCTTCCTTTGGAGATATCCAGAGTTTAAGTAATTCCACTGTGTATGATCAAGGGTATAACGATACCATCGACAGTATTATTAAAAAAATGAAGAAGTCACCACAAGGAAAAGTCGATGAATCCAATCCTAATCAACCGGATGTTGGGCCCAATATGAATACAGAAGAAGAAACAGGAATGGAAAACTGACCTCACCCCTATTTTTCCATTCATAACAAAAGCATGCCTGCCTCATGCTAAAGATATCAAAACATTGAAGGTGAGTTTATGAAATACATCGGTTCAATGATCGTATGTCTTAGTATGTGCGTACTTTTCTCTGCCGGGTTCATACATGCAGATGAAGAGAGCGATGCGCGAATGGCATTATATAAGAAAACCTCAGCCATCACCGATATTCCCTGGGAGTATCTGGCTGCTATCGATCAATATGAGAGACAAGTTCACGACGACCCTAAAGATGGACGTGTCACTGCAATTGAAGCGGATCCGATGTTTTGGACCGGTTCAGCTGGAGAAATGCCCTCAACATTTTTCCCTGACGGTTGGGGATTAGATGGAAATGGCGATCAAAAGGTTCAGTTGGAAAATGATGAAGATGTTTTATATTCAATAGGCACATACATGAAGTCCTATGGTACGACAAAGGATGACATTAAAATTGCCTTGTGGAATTATTACAAGAGAGACCTTACCGTACAAACCATTATGAACACAGCGAGAGTATTTAAGAAATTTGAAACCGTTAACCTTACCAACCGCGACTTTCCGCTCCCCCTTCAGGCGAATTACAGTTATAGAAGTACATGGGGAGACGCCCGGGGTTTTGGAGGAAGACGGGTCCATGAAGGCACGGACATTTTCGCTAACTATGGCGTTCCTGTTAAATCTACAACATACGGTGTTGTAGAAATGAAAGGCTGGAACAAGTTCGGTGGCTGGCGGATTGGAATTCGGGATATTTATAACATTTACCACTATTACGCCCATTTACACAGTTTCTCAGAAGATATAAAAGTGGGTGACATCGTACAGCCTGGTGATGTGATTGGTTCGGTCGGGGCTTCTGGGTATGGACCTCCAGGTACATCCGGAAAGTTTCCTCCCCACCTTCATTACGGCATGTATCAAGATAATGGAAAAAATGAATGGTCCTTTGATCCTTACCCATTCCTTAGGAAGTGGGAAAGGATGACAAAAAATTAAAAGCGCCGCACATTATTGTGCGACGCTTTTCCTATGATTTTGACTTTTTGACGGCATTCGTAATACTGGCAGCCAGGCCACCCCATATAACGACTATTCCGATAACCATCATTGTTACTGCACCAGCTGACATATTAGCTTACCTCCTTCTTAACTTCTTCAACGGCTTTGGAATCCCAGCGTTTCAAAGTCATCAAGAAGCCGGCTACAATGGCAAACGCAGCTACAAACCAGCCCCCGAATAAAATGAAACCATCTGTATACCCTTCATAGTTCCCTGTTGCTGTATCAAATTGTTTAAGAAGGTTCGTCTTAAATAGATCGAACATCATAAAACCAAGCACGATCGGCGTGATCACACCAAGACAAATCTTCCACCATCCTCCAAGATGGATATCAGAAATACCGTTAGCATGAGCCTGGAAATCATTAAGATTGCGTAAGAACCATGCTATGACAAGGACTTCTACAAGTCCGACAAATGCTACACCGAACTGGTTAATGAAGTAATCAGCCGCATCTAGGAGATAAAGTCCACCCTGCGTTGCGAAAAGCAGGGAAATGACGGCAGCAAGTCCTCCACCCAGCCCTACAGCAGCTTTCCTTGAAATACCAAATTTCTCACTCAAGGCAGCTACATAAGTTTCTGAAATGGAAATTAACGACGATAGTCCGGCTAAAACTAACGATGCAAAGAATAAGAAACCAAATAATCCATTCAATGCTGGAAACTCATTTATGATTTGTGGGAATACGACAAACGCAAGCCCCACTCCACCACTAACTACTTCATTCACTGGTACACCGCTTTGAGAAGCCATGAATCCTAAAGCCCCGAAAACACCGATACCAGCAAGTAGTTCGAAACTTGAGTTACCAAATCCAGCGATAAAAGCATTGTTCGTTAAGTCCGACTTCTTCGGTAGGTAGCTGGAGTACGTAATCATAATGGCAAAGGCAATGGATAAACTGAAGAAAATTTGCCCATAAGCGGCTACCCAGACAGAACTATCGGTAATAGCACTAAAGTCTGGAGCAAAGAACGTTTGCAGACCTTCAGCCGCACCCGGAAGAGTAATCGCCCGGATAACAATAATCATGAAAAGGACAATCAATGTTGGGATAAAGATTTTATTGGCTGCTTCAATCCCTTTCTTGACTCCTTTGAAAAGGACACCTAGTGTAATCAACCAAACGATGAGAAGCGGAATAAGGACACCAGGTACAAGGCTTCCTGTCTGACCAGGATCTACGGATAATTGCAAATAATCACTAAACAAAAAGCCTTCTGTGTCATCGCCCCATGAAAGATTGAATGCGAAGATACTGTATGAAATTGCCCAGGCAATAATGACAGCATAATATGTCGAAATAACAAATGATACAAGTACAGCCCACCAGCCCAGCCATTCTGTCTTACGATTCATTCTGAAGAATGAAAGTGGCGCTGAACCTCTGAATTTATGGCCGATGGTGAATTCCATAACAAGTAGCGGAATACCCGCTGTTAATAGAGCAAATAAATAAGGAATAAAAAATGCCCCACCACCATTTTCATAAGCTACTGCCGGGAAACGCCAGATGTTACCTAAACCGATGGCTGAACCGACGGCTGCCAGTATGAAACCAGCTCGTGTTCCCCATTGTGCACGATTTTCCATGCGAAAGACCTCCCTGAGTTAAACATCTTTAAAAGACGTTTTTCAATTTTTATTTTTCTGATTATTCTGCTTTAAATTATAACGAGCAACACACAGCTTGTCAAAATAATTTTTTAATTTTCAGAAATTGGAAGGTGAGTGAAAAGGCTTAAGCAAAAAGAACTACCATATTATTCCTTTGAGGCATCTTCAAACAACGGGTAGGCGCGACAGCCATATTCACTATGTCTTTTTTGAGACTTTGGTTAAGTGAATCGGCTCAAAATAAAAAGAGAGCAGAAACGGTGACCGTTCCCTGCTCTTCAATTAAAACAACTTTTTTTATTATTACTCCGTTGGTTGACCATGATTAAATTTGTGAATGATGAAAGCTGCAACTGTAACTATAATTAGCGTGAGCAACAGCGGAAGCCAAACTCCACCGGACAGTCCTAAAATGACATAACCTATGGAAGCAGCTCCTGCAGCGATAAGGGCATAAGGTAGCTGTGTGAGTACATGATCGATGTGGTTCGATCCTGCCCCAGTTGAGGAAAGAATCGTCGTATCGGATATCGGTGAACAGTGGTCACCAAACACAGATCCCGCAAGTACTGCTGACAGTGCCGGAAGAATCAGTGTAGGATCGGATACTGCTGCAATTTCCCCTGCAATTGGAAGCATAATGCCAAATGTTCCCCAGGATGTTCCTGTAGATAATGCCATGAAACCGGACAGTAAGAAAATAATCAAAGGCAGATAAGCAAGATTTATATCTGCTTGAGTGAACTGCTGTGCTAAATATTCTCCGGTTTGCAGCTGGCCGATGATATCACCGATCATCCAGGCGAAAACCAAGATGTAAATCGCTGGTAACATTGCTTTCATGCCTTGACCAAACACTAAAGGGGTTCCTGATTTAGGCTTTGGTTGACTGATATACAGCACAAGAGCAACCAGAACAGAAACAACTCCACCTGTGAACAAGGAGATGTTCACATTTGTGTTGGCAAAGATAGAGAGAAGGTCCACATTGCCTTCCGTGTTACGCATTCCTGTGATAATCATTGTTAGCACAGTTCCGACAACGAGTGCTACAATCGGCCAGATTAGATGAGAGATCTTCCCATGGTTATGCTCTTTGAATTCGTCATTCAAATCACCAGGTACATCCCCTTTTTCAGGATTGTTCAATTCTCCCGTTTCCAAGGCCCGCTTTTCGTGTACTTTCATTGGACCAAAATCCAATCTTAAGTAAATCGTCAGGAATACGAGCAATAGTGCTGCGAACACATATAAATTTGCAGGAATCATAAGGACGAATGCTTCAAAAGCCTGGTATTGCGTAATTTCATTAGCAGCCAGAATACTGCCAATTGTTCCAATTATATAAGCTCCCCAACTGGAAATCGGTGATATGACAGTAATCGGAGCTGACGTGGAATCAATATAATAAGCCAATTTAGCCCGTGATACTTTATATCGATCCGTTACAGGGCGCGCCACTTGTCCTACGGCCAGTGCATTGAAATAATCATCAATAAAAATGATGATGCCAAGCACAGCAGGGACGAGTGTCGCTCCTTTTCTCGTACGAATACGCTCAACAGCCCAGCGGCCAAAAGCCCTGCTTCCCCCAGAGGCTGTCATGAAGGCGGTCGTAATTCCTAATAAGAATAGAAATGATAACAAATAAATATTTCCCATATTCAGTGCGCCTTCACTGACAAAGATGTTTGCGAAAATTGACCAGATTAACGACAATCCTCCGCCAATATCCATTTGTGTGATCAGGAATGCTCCTACGATGATGCCAATTCCTAAAGATAGGATGACTTTCCTTGTCAATAGGACAAGGATTAACATTAATACTGCTGGAATTAAAGAATAGATGGTTCCTTCCATAATCGTTCCCCTCCGTAAATCTTGATGTAACGGGATTGGAAGGCTACTGCGGATAAAAATGAGGAATAAAAAAAGACAATGATAGAAAATAACCTACCATTGCCTTTGTAAGTGGCAATTTGATTATCCTCCATTTCGATCAGTAGCGCCCCATGCACCCAAAAGCATGCATGACAGTGTATCTCTTGTTCAGATATACACCAGCGTCGTATAGCTTGACGAACTACAAGACACTTCGGCAAACATCCCCTTCCACCAATTATCGTCGCTTGTCTGGCTCCAATTGATTACTGATGGTGTTTGCACCTCTACCTCACCGATCTGATAAGGTCACGCATATTCAATTCTCAGTAATTCTAACAATTCCAAGCATTTATTGCAAGGGGTCCATCGGATAGGAAAATGATGGATCTCCCTCTCCTCCCATACCACCATAAAAATTAGGAACTTTACCAAGAATGGTAGCTTGATCAATGGGAATGTTATTGGTTACCACCGTTGTTTCTGTAGAAAACGGAATAACAATACGGACATTTACTTCAAAATGAATCGTCAATTCAAACAGTGCAGCGTTAATTCCGTACTCAGTCATCTTGATATCGACTTCAGATTGAACGTCTCCAATTACTCTAAGTTGAACAGGAACCTTCGGCCCGAGGTTTGCAAGTAAACTATTGTTTGTCGCTACCCCAATAGGGAGTTCAATGAGTGTCGCTGGCTGTTCCCCTAACTCTTCCTGTGTACGGTCAGGGTCAATATTTGGCTCCAGAGAAGTATCCTCCATAGGAAGCTCGCCAAGCTCCATCCTCTTTAAAAAGTTTTGAACACGTATCGTCGTGTCACGCAGTGCACGGTTAACGACGACAGAGTTCCAACCCATATAAACGATGTTACCTTGGTTATCCTTCTCCATATTGACAAGGTCATTAAATTGTAGATCTTCTGCAATCGTTTTACTGACTGCTTCATTAATGGCATCCCTAGCCAGCTGTTGAGCTTTTGTTTCAGCAATTTCTACGAGAGCCGGTGTCACACCTCGGTTAATGAACCATAGACTTAACGCTGTGAAAAGGGCGAAAAACAGCAGACTAAGCACAATCCTTTTTCCGATCGTGGAACCAGTAGTCGCACTCTTTTTTGGCATAGAACAACCCTCCTCATCTATCTATATGAAAGAAAAGAAGGGTTTAAGCATCAACTTACCGAGGTCAGATGACAATTCGCTATCATAATATTTAATTCTTTAGACAAGTCGATGTCCCGCCCCCTTGTTCCATCTCTTTTAATTTCCCTTATTACCGGGCGATCACATAAGTATGAGTTCTGTTTTACAACGATCGCTTCACGTCCATCATCCAATTGAACAGATACCCCGTTGAGATAGACCGCAATACAACCATCCTAGGTGTAAAAGCGACACCTTGTTGGAGAAGTGCTCGACTATTTTCATTGTAAATGGTTTTAGCTAAAACAGCACCTGGTACTAGGGAATTTGTAGCAACGACTCTCATAATAAGCTCCTAACGATCCATTATGTAAGAGAGCTACCTATAAAGGTAGCTCTCAGTGTTATGATTTAAGTGCTTCAGACAAAAGATCACGCAATAGTTCAGGCATAAAGTATTTTTTTGACTTAGCATAGGCGATTTCAGGAAAGAACCGGCCAAATGTAAATGTGTCCGCTGTAGCAAATTGATAGGTCCGCTCGTAATCAATTGGTTCCCCTTCAAAGGTGACACGCTTTACATGTTCACCTCCATCATCATCTATCCCTATTTCTATCTCAATTCCCGCAAAAACCATCTTTCCGATTACTTCGCCCCTGAACCCAAAGCCTTTCAGCCTTATTTCTGTCAGTTCTTTCGTATGAGCCGCTCGAATCACTTCCAGAAGTTCATCCCCTTTCAATTCCACAAGACAGGGATTCATCGGGTGGGGACAAATACGATGAATATCTTCATAAGTAATTTCTCCAGCAGATAAATGATCTAAAAGGACCCCCGCATTTAACATCGCTATATCCGCCGATGTCCATAAGCGTAATTGCTCAGTCAAGCGGTTCATAAGAGGGGTGTCCTGAAACCATGCAATGTGGAGCGGTTCACGGAGATATGCCACGGGAGTTCCCAGTTCATGAACGGCCTTAGAACGAATCTCTTTCACTTTTTTTGTTACTCCATCATCTTTTTTCAACTGCTCCGTTGGTATAGCATAAGCCTCTTTCTTTTCCAGATGGCGAGTGTCGATGTTCCATTCCACAGAGACTTCACCGAGATGCGTCCCGTGTTTACCTGCTGCAGTCAACAAAGCGCCCTCAATATACTCCCCGTTCTTGAAAAGGTGGTGAGTGTGCCCGCCGATGATAATATCGATGTCCGAATAACGCCTCGCAATTTCTTCGTCTTCATTTATCCCAAGGTGTGATAATAAGATTATGATATCCGTTTGGTTTCTCAACTCTTCAATAATCCCATCCAAAATTTCAAAAGGAGAAAGCACATCCCATCCCAGCTGTCGGTAAAACGCTTGAAACGGGGCGGTCAAACCTAATACTCCGATTTTCGTCCCATATTTGGACTCCAGAATGTGATAGGGTTTTAACCAGGCAGGTGAAGAGGAGCTCTTACAATCCAAATTGGCACAAACGACACGAAAATTCGCATGATCGTATAAGGAATGAAGATCTTCACTCGCTAAAGTGATGCCCTCATTATTTCCGATCGTTGCCACATCATATCCAGCGTCATTCAACAGTTCAACATTGCCTTTTCCCATCAAACCTTCTGCAATAGGATGGAAACGATCAACATGGTCGCCATTATCGAAAAGCCAGCATTCTTCGCCCTTTTCTTCATGTTTCCTCTTCTGTTCATTAAAGTACCCGACGATTTGTGGCCAATTTTCAAAGTGACTGTGCAGATCGCTTGTATAGTAAAAGTATAATTTTTCCTTCATCATCAGTCTCCTCACCCTAAACCTTGCCAAATTAAACGAATGCCAATCAATACGAGCAGCACTCTCAGGAATCTTTCCACCACTTGTCCATCAAGTCGTCGATTCACCCATGCCCCAAGCGTTCCACCTAAATAAGCTCCTGGAATAAACCAGAGCGTATGACTCCATTCCACATGACCTAAAAGTACATGTGTCGCAGAACTTGTTATACTTGCAAAAAAAATCATGAACATAGAAGTTGCTGTCGCTATGTGAGGGGGAATGTTTAATAATAAAATCATGGCTGGGACCATTAAAGATCCTCCACCTATGCCTAATAAACCAGATAACATTCCTACGCAAAACGATAAGAAAAACCCAACCCAAAAAGGCATCCGGTACTTATAAACTTTCCCATCCACTGTTTTTTCTCTGGACATCCCTGTTTTAAACAAGGAATGACCTGATGGTCTTCTTGGTATGAAAAACAACAAAGAAACTGCAATCATCACAATCCCGAAGAAAAGCGAAAAACCATCCGTTTCAAAAAATTGGTTTAACCAAGATCCTAAAATACCTCCCGGAATACTGCCACTTAAAAAAACCAGTCCAATTTTTTTGTCCACTCGTTGGTGTTTCATGTAAGAAATGGCTGAAGACATTCCTGTAAAAATCATCACAACTAAAGATATTCCCACAATTGTCTGCGGGGTAACCCAATTGAAGGAAGCAAAATGATCACCTAAAAATAGGAGAACAGGAACTAAAATAACGCCTCCACCAAGACCTGCGACACTGCCGACCAGGGCTGTGATTAAACCGATAACAAACATAATCAAAAACATATCGAATCTTCCTTAACTCTTAATAGATAATATTATAGTATCATGTTTTGTATTCATAAAACATCTTGCCTACAATGGAGTACCAAACATCCCCTTTAATTATAGATAAGCTCCCTTTAGTAAGATTCAGTTTCGAGACTTTTGTTGAGTGACGGGGGCTGCGGGGAATAGCTCGCTTTCCGCGGGAGCGCGGTGAGCCTCCTCGGACTGCGTCCTGTGGGGTCTCACCAAGCACTTTTTTCCCGCAGGAGTCTCGCCATTCCCCTCCGCCCCTTTGCCAAGGAAGATTCTCGAAACCACTACTTGGAAAGTTAGCTTATATGTTTATAGGAAATGGATAATATGCACTCTATCCAGTGGACGTTTAGAAAGCGTAATTGCTTGATACAAAGCCCTTTATGCCTGCCTAGGTGGGAAGGATTAGAACCTCACTTATAAGTGTAGGGGTTCTATAATCTGCCTATCAAAATCATAAGAGCTGCCTTTTAGTGTTGGTTTCGAGAATCTATTCCATGGTAAAGGGGCGGAGGGAAACGGTGAGACTCCTATGGGACGTGTGGGACAGGTGAGACCCCGGAAGGCGTAGCCTGAGGAGGCTCACCGCCCACCCCATGGAAAGCGAACCTTTTCCCGGAGCCCTAAACTCTCACAAAAATCTCGAAACTGAGTCTTCAAGAAACCTGCCATATACTTTAATATCCATTAATCACCATCAGTTTACCAGATGACGATGAAAAAGCCGTGCAGATGATATCTGCACGGCTTTATATCTTTTATTAACCGATGGAACCTTCCATTTCAAATTTAATGAGACGGTTCATTTCTACGGCATACTCCATTGGGAGCTCTTTAGTGAACGGTTCAATGAAGCCCATGACGATCATTTCTGTAGCTTCTTCTTCAGAAAGACCACGACTCATCAGGTAGAACAACTGCTCTTCGGAGACTTTAGAAACTTTCGCTTCGTGCTCTAGAGAGATGTTCTCGTTCATGATTTCGTTATAAGGGATCGTATCGGATGTGGACTCATTATCCATGATAAGCGTATCACACTCAACATTGGAACGAGCACCTTCAGCTTTACGTCCGAATTGAACAATTCCGCGATACGTTACTTTACCACCATGTTTAGAGATGGATTTAGAAACGATTGTAGAAGATGTGTTCGGCGCAAGGTGGTGCATTTTAGCACCGGCATCCTGGTGCTGCCCTTTACCAGCGAGAGCGATGGAAAGTGTCATACCACGCGCTCCTTCACCTTTAAGAAGAACAGCAGGATACTTCATCGTCAGTTTGGAACCTAGGTTTCCATCAACCCATTCCATCGTAGCGTTTGACTCTGCAACCGCACGCTTCGTTACAAGGTTATACACGTTGTTCGCCCAGTTTTGGATCGTTGTATAACGGCAATAAGCGTTATCTTTAACGAAGATTTCTACAACGGCACTGTGCAGAGAGCTGGAAGAATAGGTTGGTGCTGTACAGCCTTCTACGTAGTGAACAGAAGATCCTTCGTCAGCAATGATCAACGTACGCTCGAATTGACCCATGTTCTCAGAGTTAATACGGAAGTATGCTTGCAAAGGCGTTTCTACTTTCGTATCTTTCGGTACATAGATGAAGGAACCTCCGGACCAAACCGCAGAGTTCAACGCTGCGAATTTGTTATCAGACGGTGGAATAACTTTACCGAAATACTCTTTGAAAAGATCTTCATTCTCTTTAAGCGCAGAGTCCGTGTCCTTGAAAATAACACCTAAATCTTCAAGGTCTTTTTCCATATTGTGATAAACGACCTCGGACTCATACTGAGCGGATACACCAGCAAGGTACTTCTGCTCGGCTTCCGGAATTCCAAGACGGTCGAATGTGTTCTTAATTTCTTCAGGGACTTCATCCCATGAACGCTCTGAACGTTCAGATGGCTTCACATAATACGTGATATCATCGAAATTAAGCTCAGATAGATCGCCGCCCCACTGAGGCATCGGCATTTTATAGAATTGTTCCAAGGATTTCAAACGGAAATCCAGCATCCATTTCGGTTCTTCTTTATAGTTGGAGATTTGTTCAACGACTTCTTTCGTCAAACCTTTTTGCGTACGGAAAATCGAAACATCTTTTTCGTGGAAACCGTATTGATACTCTCCCACTTCTGGCGCTTTTTTAGCCATGTTATATACCTCCTTTTGGTATAGAAAAGCTTAGTCTTCCTTCTCTACATCTACACCCTTTTCCATTGCTTTCCAAGCGAGCGTCGCACATTTAATACGAGCAGGGAACTTGGAAACTCCCTGCAGGGCTTCAATATCTCCAAGGTCTATATCTTCCTCGTCAATATCTTTTCCCTGCATCAGGTCAGAAAAGAGCTCAGACATCTTCAGTGCTTCGTCAACTGGCTTTCCTTTGATTGCCTGTGTCATCATGGAGGCTGAGGATAGACTGATAGAACAGCCTTCACCATCGAATTTTGCATCCTTCACAACGCCATCGTCGACCAGCAATTGCAGCTGAATGCGGTCCCCGCATGTAGGATTGTTCATATCTACAGTCATAGGGTTTCCTTCGATGGAACCACGGTTGCGCGGATTTTTATAATGATCCATGATGACTTGACGATAAAGTGTATCCAGGTTATTAAAAGACATCGCCAAAATACTCCTTTGTTGTTTTTAATCCTGCAACAAGTTTATCAATATCTTCTTCAGTATTATACAAGTAAAAGCTTGCTCTTGCCGTCGCTGAAACTTCCAGCCAACGCATCAATGGCTGAGCACAATGGTGTCCTGCACGCACAGCGATTCCCTCAGCGTCTAAAACCGTCGCAAGATCGTGAGGATGGACATCTGAGAGGTTGAAAGTAACAAGACCCGCCCGATGCTCTGGACCATAAATGGTCATGCCATCGACTTTATTCATTTCCTTCATTGCGTAGGAAGCAAGTTTTTCTTCATGCTCTTTGATTTCATCCAAACCGATATCTGTGAGGAAATCAATGGCTGCACCTAAGCCGACCGCTCCACCGATGATGGGGGTACCGCCTTCAAACTTCCAGGGCAGTTCTTTCCACGTCGAATCATAAAGGTTAACGAAATCAATCATTTCCCCACCAAACTCGACAGGCTCCATTTTTTCAAGAAGCGCCTTTTTACCGTACAGGACTCCGATTCCAGTCGGGCCACACATCTTATGCCCTGAAAACGCATAAAAATCAGCATCCAAATCTTGAACATCAATCTTCATGTGAGGAGCACTTTGCGCACCATCAACAAGCATAACAGCTCCTTGCTTATGAGCTATCTGTGCAATTTCTTTCACTGGATTGATCGTTCCAAGCACATTAGAAACATGCATGACGGCAACAATCTTGGTTTTCGATGTGACTGTCTTCTGCACATCTTCTAAAAGAATCGTGCCATCAGACTGCAATGGAATATACTTCAGAGTAGCTCCTGTTTCCTTAACAATCTGCTGCCATGGAATAATGTTACTGTGGTGTTCCATTGGAGTGATGACAACTTCATCACCTTCACTCAAATTAGCCCGGCCGTAGCTTGCTGCAACGGTATTAATCGCCGTTGTTGTCCCACGCGTAAAGATGACTTCCTGGGTACTGGACGCATGAATAAAGCGTCTTACTTTCTCCCGTGCGCCTTCATACTCGTCAGTAGCTTTCGTACCAAGCGTGTGTACACCTCTATGGACATTAGAGTTGTATCCTCGATAGTATTCATCAAGCTTTTCAATCACCTTAATCGGCTTTTGAGATGTCGCTGATGAATCCAAATACACGAGCGGATGTCCATTTACTTCCTGATGCAGAATAGGAAATTCGTCGCGTACCGCTTTTACATCCATTAATATACTTTCCTTTCAATCACTTGCTGCAACTGTCGTTTTACAGCTTCAACAGGCAATTGATTTACTACAGGAGCTAAGAATCCATGGATGATTAAACGCTCAGCTTCAAACTTGGAAATTCCACGGCTCATCAGGTAATACAATTGGATCGGATCTACACGTCCAACGGAAGCAGCGTGTCCCGCTGTTACGTCATCTTCATCAATGAGAAGGATCGGGTTCGCGTCACCGCGTGCGTCGCTGCTCAGCATAAGAACTCGTGATTCCTGTTCGGCATTAGACTTGCTTGCGCCATGTTCAATTTTACCGATTCCGTTGAAAATAGCAGATGCTTTATCCTTCATCACCCCGTGTTGAAGAATGTACCCGTCGGAGCCTTTTCCGAAGTGAGTGATGTTAGCTGTAAAGTTCTGCTTCTGTTTTCCACGTCCAATAGCAACTGTTTTCGCATTGGAGTGTGAATTATCACCAATCAAGTGTGTGATGTTTTCAGAAACCGTGTCGCCTTCGTTCATTTGTCCAAGAGCCCACTCAATGACGGAATCACGGTATGCAACTCCACGGCGATTGGCATAAACAGTTGTGCCTGCTTCAAAGTTGTCCACTGCACCGAAAGATACTTTTGCTCCATCTTTAGCGATGACTTCTGTCACGATGTTCGCGGAAGTTTTCTCTTCTTTATTGTGAGAAATATAGTTCTCTACGTATGTGACAGAACTATTCTCTTCAGCTACTACTAAGATGTGGTTGATCAAGGAAGCTTTCGGATCTTCCTGCCAGAAAATCGCTTGGATCGGATCTTCTATCTGAACGTTTTTTGGAATGTAAAGGAAAATTCCTCCGTTCATGAGAGCGGCGTGAAGAGCAGTCAAACGATGCTCATCCATGTGAACCGCATCGTTCATGTAATACTTCTCTACCAATTCACTGTGCTCTCTTAGAGCCGTCCCGATGTCTGTGAAAATAACACCTTGATCTTTCAGTTTCTGATCAATCGTTCCGTATGCCACTGTATGGTTACGCTGAATGACCAGGTTTTGCTGTTCTTTTTCTTCATCTAAGAAATCTTTGATTTCACCTGGAAGTTCATCAAGAGAATCAATGCGATCACCGGTTACATGGTGGTCGAACTCTGTGAAGTTCCATTTGGAAATATTCGTTTTATCTGGTTTCGGAAGTGGTAAAGATTCCGATTTCTCCAGGGCGCTAAGACGAAGGTTCTTCATCCATTCAGGCTCGTTCTGCCCTTGGGAGAATTGTGAGATGTACTCTTTGTCATATGGTAGTGAGACTTCTACTGTCATGATTACCCTCCTATCTTAATTACGCGTTAACGGTTTCGTCTTCGATGCCAAGTTCCTGTTTAATCCAGTCATAACCTTCCTCTTCCAGACGCTGGGAAAGTTCTGGCCCACCGGATTTGACAACACGTCCTTGCATCATAACGTGTACTTTATCAGGAGTGATGTAGTTCAATAGACGCTGGTAGTGAGTAATGATCAAGCAGCCGAAAGCGTCGTTGCGCATTTCGTTGATTCCTTTAGCAACTACTTTCAGGGCATCAATATCAAGTCCTGAATCAATTTCATCCAAAATGGCAATCGCCGGTTGGATCATCATCAATTGTAGGATTTCATTACGTTTTTTCTCACCGCCGGAGAAACCTTCATTAAGGTAACGCTGAGCCATGTTTTTATCCATATCAAGTGTGTCCATCTTCGCGTCCATCTCTTTAATAAATTTCATAAGAGAGATTTCGTCGCCTTCTTCACGGTGAGCGTTAACGGAAGAACGAAGGAAATCAGAATTTGTCACACCACTGATTTCACTAGGGTATTGCATTGCAAGGAATAGACCTGCTTGAGCTCGCTCGTCCACTTCCATTTCAAGAACGTTTTCGCCGTCAAGTAATACTTCACCTTTTGTCACTTCATATTTAGGGTGACCCATGATTGCGGAAGCCAGCGTGGATTTACCGGTTCCGTTCGGTCCCATAACAGCGTGGAATTCCCCACCGTTGATTGTTAAATTAACACCTTTAAGGATTTCCTGACCTTCAATTTCTACGTGAAGATCTTTGATTTCTAAAGTTGATCCTGCCATAAATGAATACCTCCAGTATCTATTTTTATCGAATGTCCAAGTTAATCGGAAACAAAGAACTATTCTCAATTTATTCTCATTATAATCTTATATCATTTAGTGCTTGTTATCAACTTTTTCCCATTAGTTGAAAACGTGGAAACGGACATATAACAAACAAATTTCTACAATTTTCATCTGTATTATAACATGAAAAAATCAGGTGGCTAAACACACCTGATTTTTTCATCTACTGTCATGAATTATCTATGCAATTGACGGTCGACTTGGGCAATCATTTTCTGACTCTCTTCGAATTCACGTTGGCGTTTCTCTTCTACTTTCAAGCGTGTATCCAACTTCCTGCTGTACTCCGCATAACTCATGTTATGAGACTGGTGCATGGCTTTTTCCATATCAGCAGTGTAATTCAAATTCAGATCGTCATTGATAACGAATCAATCCTTTCAGATTATTTACACAATTTAAAGTACCACAAATAATATACCCAAACAAAGCCCTTTGAAACTCTAAAATACACCAAATCAAACTCTTTTCTCTAATGTAAGCGGTTACTACGGGTGAGTGTTTAGAATACATCCGATTTTCTCGAATTTTCTAATAAGTGGATCAATTGACCGTTGACGTCAAGTCCATGTATGCATCCTGTACAAGTGTTACAGCCTGGCTCAAAGCTGCTCCTCCTCCAAATGCCGCAGCCACACCACAAGCTTCTAATATTTCCTTCTCTGTTGCTCCCTGATCGACACAGCCCTTCGTGTGGTAAATCATGCAATACACATCCTGTGCAACGATGCTGATTCCTAATGCCATCAATTGCTTATCTTTTTTAGATAATTCCCCTTCTTTAAAGCATTCTTGTGTAAATTCATCGAACTTATGAGAAACTTCCGGCATGTGCTCTCTGAAGGCTCCCATTCCTTCTTTATAATCATGTAAATACGTTTGCGTCCACGTCATATTTTGTTCCTGCATACGAAAACCTCCCAATAAAAATAAGTGACTGCGGTTAGTATAAACCGCAGCCACCCATTTTATCCGTTATTCAGCATCACTTGATACCGGCACAACAGCACCGTCATATTCTTCTTTTATGAAGTTTACGATCTCATCAGAACGAAGAACTTCTACAAGGGTATTCAATGCTTCATTGTCTTTATCTTCACTATTAGCAGCAACAACGTTTACATATGGAGAGTCAGATTCCTCGAGAATAATTGAATCTTCACTTGGAGACAAGTCAGCTTCAATCGCATAATTTGTATTAATAGCTACAAGCACGTTTTCTTCACGTTGATAAACCTGGGGAAGGTTTGCTGCATCTACACCTGTATCAAATTCGATGTTTTTAGGGTTTTCTACAATATCCTGTACCGTAGCTTCTACTTTTTCAACACTTTCATCCAATTTGATCAGCCCCTCTTTTTCTAAGAGAGAAAGAACTCGTCCGTGAGTGGATACGGAACGACTCATGACTAACGTCGTGCCCTCTTCCACATCTTCCAGGTTTTCATACTTTTGAGAATAAACTCCGATCGGCTCAATATGGATCCCGCCAAGGTTTGCAAAGTCATATCCTTTCTCTTCTTCTTGAGTCTCCATATAAGGAATCGTTTGGAAATAGTTTGCATCGATTCGACCTTCATCTAAGTCTTGGTTCGGTAAAATATAATCCTGATATTCTTCAATCTCTAATGTGATTCCTTTTTCTTCGAGCATAGGTTTTGCTTTTTCAAGAACTTCAGCGTGAGGAACACTAGTAGCTCCTACCTTAATCTCTTTGGCATCACCTTCACCTTCAGATCCTGATGAAGTTTCCTCCTCATTCGATGACCCGCAAGCTGCGAGCACTAGGATAAACAATACAGCGATTAAACTCGTCCAGATTTTTTTCATTTTTCATTCTCTCCCTTTTCTTTATTTTATCTTTATCTTTTATCCAATTTCCGTGAGATCGCATCTCCGATGAATTGGAATATAAACACAATCAAAATGATTAAAATGGTACAGATAAATACAACATCAAAATTACTTCTTTGGAAGCCGTAGAAATAAGCGAAGTCGCCAAGTCCACCTGATCCAATTGCACCTGCTACTGCGGTGTATCCAATCAATGCGATCGCTGTTACGGTAATCCCTGATATCAGAGCTGGCATCGATTCCGGAAGCAATACTTTGAAAACGATGGTCGAATACTTAGCTCCCATAGATTTTGCGGCTTCCACGACACCTTTATCGACTTCTTTCAAAGCAATTTCCACTAAACGGGCATAGAATGGAGCTCCACCAATAATTAGTGCAGGTAGCGCTGCTTGAGGCCCTCGAATAGTTCCAATCAGAAAATCAGTAAACGGGAACAACAATAAAATGAGAATGATAAAAGGAATCGCTCTAAATATGTTAACGATAGAGGCAGTGATCCAATTCAATGTTTTGTTTGCCCAAAGACCCCCAGGGCCGGTCAAATAAAGAAGTAGTCCCAATAGCAAACCTAAAACAAACGTACCCGCGACAGAAACCAGAGTCATGTAGAGGGTTTCATTTGTAGCTGTAATCATGTCTTCCATTCTTACGTTCGGGAACCATTCATTAAACATGTGGATTCACCTCCACTTCTACAGATGTTGACCCAATATAATCAATGGCACGCTCGACTTCTTTTTGATTTCCATCAAACTGTACAAACATTGTTCCATACGCACCCTTTTGCGTCTGGGTGATTTTCCCATGCAGAATGTTGACATCTACTTCAAACTTCCTGGATAAATCGCTGATGAGTGCTTGATTTGTACTATCTCCGACAAAATGAAGACGGATAATTTCTCCAGATCGGTAATTATCTTTGATCAACTGCAGGGAGGTCTCTTTTTCCGGATCTCCCATCACCTGATCCACAAACTTCTTCGTTACCGGTTTTTGAGGATGGAGAAAGACATCCAACACTTCCCCTTGCTCCACAATCTTCCCTTCTTCCATAACCGCCACCTGATGACAAATTTTGCGTATTACATGCATTTCATGTGTAATCAGAACGATTGTAAGGCCGAGTTTTTCATTAATATCCACAAGGAGATCAAGAATCGAATCAGTGGTCTCTGGGTCCAAGGCGGATGTAGCTTCATCACACAAAAGAACTTTAGGGTTGTTTGCAAGTGCTCTGGCTATCCCCACCCTCTGCTTTTGTCCGCCACTCAATTGGGATGGATAAGAACCTCCACGTCCTTTCAATCCCACCAATTCAATCAATTCATCGACTCGTTTCTGCCTTTCAGCTTTAGGGATACCGGCAATTTCCAATGGAAAAGCGATATTATCATGAACGGTTCGCGACCAAAGCAAGTTGAAATGTTGGAAGATCATTCCAATTTCTTGTCTTGCCAACCTTAATTTTCCTTTACTCAAAGAAGTGAGTTCCTGATCATCGACAAGAATGCTTCCTTCTGTGGGGTCTTCCAACCGGTTTAGTAAACGAATAAATGTACTTTTACCGGCACCGCTATAGCCGATCACCCCATAAATTTCCCCTTTGTTAATGTTAAGACTTAAGTCATCCACAGCTCGTACATCCTGATCTTTCGTGTGGAATATCTTTGATAGTCCTTTAATTGTAATCATGATGATTTCCCTCCACTTCCAAAAAAACGCCGCTCTGTTATGAGAACAGAGCGGCGTTTTTAATCATACCTAAAAATCTGTTCTCTCATCTGTCAAAGTTTTTTACTTTGCAGGAATTGGCACCTGAGCAAAATAGTTCTGCCGGTTGCCGGGCATCATCGGGCCAGTCCCTCCGCCACTCTGGATAAGAGATTTTAGTCTATTAAATTATTATTACTTTAACTCGTTTAAGTAGCACAAAGAGGATTGTAGCACCGTACGAATTTTGTGTCAACTCCAAAACAGATTGTTCAGAAAATAAAGTCGATCAATTATATACCAAAACAGCAAATATTCACGCGATTTACACAATAAAAAAATCCCTTCTTTAATAGAAGAGATTGATCGAGTTTACATTTCTCATCTATCAAAGTCAAAGACTTCGCAGGATTTAGCACCGTGCAGTCTACCTGCCGGTTGCCGGGCATCGTCGGGCCAGTCCCTCCGCCACTCTGGATAAGTGAAGATGTCGATATGAAATTAATAATTATGTTAGCATGGGACATAGATTAGCGTCAATCCATAACTTCGCCAGATACAAAGGAGAATGACATTGAGTGAACAAGCCCCTTTATTTGAACTGCCTTATATTAACAATCAATCTTCAATCTATAAACTGGAAGACGACCTAGGGAAAGTTATTGTCTTGACCTTCTGGGTCTCCTGGTGTCCAGATTGCGGGAAAGATTTACCTATGAAAGAACAACTGTTCAAAACGATGGATCATGAAAAAGTAACGATGCTGACGATCAATGTTTCTGGAAGAGAACGGAAGATAGAGGAAGGTCTCGAATTCACCGAAAAGTTTTTAACGCAGCCTACTCTTTCTGACGAAGGACGTTCCGTTTATGACATGTACAATTGTGATGGCGTTCCTTCCACCATCATCATCGATCAACAAGGTAATATCCATGCGAATTTTGGTGATCAGTCCTCCTTCTTAGATATTGTAAGCAAACTAGGAGAAATTGTATGATATTCAAGACTAGAAAAAACAGGGAAGACTCTGGAGAGTCTTCCCTGTTTTTTATTATAGAATAACTTCAAAACCATATTTAATAAGAGAAGTTTTCAATTCTACAGTAGTGGTCATTTCCTGGGAAATACATACACTATTCAACAAAACCAACGACTTTCTCATACATATAGGAGACAGATTGAAAAGCATATATCTTTTCCTCTACCTCCCCATCCCTCGTCACTAGCAGACACGGGACACTTTTAATCTTATAATACTGCATCCATTCAGGGTGCAGAGAAGCATTCATTTCCTTAAAAACTCCCCGATCAAAGACCGCTTCAAGTGTTGTAAGCATTTGACGTGCTAAATGACACGTTGCGCAAAAAGGGCTGTGAACGAAGGTGAGGGTCGTTTGTGGAGCATCAAAGTGCTTCTTTACTTCTGGTGATGTTTTTATTTCCTCCACAGCCATCCTCCTATATTAAATAAATCGATTTTACGTTGAAATGTCTACTAAGTAAGGCTCTTGCTAATTCAGCTTCCGGCGTAGCTGCTACTTCTCTGAAAGCCTTATCTATATAGATATGTTCGGCGTGAGGAAGCTCTTCCGTCAATTGTTTTCTTAATTTGTAGCCAGAGTCATCTTCGTCCACGAGAATATACACGGTCCGATCATCTAAATTGTGATCAAAAATCATTTCTTCCATCCGCTCGATTCCTAAAGTCCCATGGGTGCAGATGATTTCAATATCTTCATCAAGGACCTTGTTCAACTTCTTTTTATCCGTGATTCCTTCAACAATGACGATTCGTTCTCCATCCATCTTCATCACCTACTATATAGAAACAGACCATGCCTCTCAGGCATGGTCTGAACATGATTAAGATCAAACGTGATCATGTCAGACAAGGATTCTTAAAGCCCTGCCTGTCCAATGCACTATCCTTAGTCTTCATCAATCATTGCTTCATATTCTTCCGCAGTCATCAAATCATTGACCTTGGAGTTGTCACTTGGTTCAACAACAACCATCCAGGCTTTATCGTAAGGAGATTCATTAACAAATTCCGGACTGTCTTCCAAGTCTTCATTAACTTCGACAACCTTACCACTAAGAGGAGCATAAAGTTCAGAAACTGTCTTCACAGACTCTACACTGCCAAACGGCTCATCTGCTTCCAGCTCATCCCCGACTTCTGGAAGTTCTACGAATACGATATCTCCAAGTTCTGATTGCGCGAATTCAGTAATACCGACTCTAACTTTTTCCCCTTCTTCTTTCACCCATTCATGTTCTTCAGAATAACGCAGGTCTTTAGGTACGCTCATGTTAATTACCTCCAAAATAATAATTATAGTTCAACAACTAATATAAACATAAAAGCTATAGGCTTCTATTCCCAATAATGTGCTCACTGAGCCCAAACATTTTCAAACTCATCCTGCTTAAACCCTACGGTTGTTTTTTCACCATCAGTTAGGATAGGCCGCTTTATAAGCATTCCATCAGATGCCAACCACTCAATCATCTGTGCTTCATCTGCTTCTTTTAGCTTTTCCTTCATATTCAGTTCTCTATACTTTTTCCCACTAGTGTTAAAGAATTTCTTTGCAGGTTTGTCACTAGTAGAAATAAAGCTCTTCAACTGCTCTTCTGAAGGGGGATGATTGACAATATGTACAGATTCGTAGTCAATCCCTTCCTCATCCAACCACTTTTTAGCTTTTTTACATGTACCGCAATTTGGGTACCAATAGAAGGTTAAAGACATCTTCACACCCTCCTTCATTCTTGTTGTCTAATATTTTATCACAACGAAGGCGAAGATTTCATTTATTTCTAAGATTGTCTTCATATTCACCTCATGCTCTTCCATAATCCTCCCTTTAGTTGAAGACTCAGTTTCGAGGTGTTTGTGTGAGTTTAGGGGCTCCGGGAAAAGGTTCGTCTTGCTCCATCGTCCAGACACACGCGTCATAAGTCTCGAAACTGAGTCCTCCACAATCCTGCCATATTGTTTAAGATGAATAGAGCAAAACGAAGGCCTGCACCTTCGCGTTTCGAAAGTGCAGGCCCTGTGTGACATTCAATCTTATTTTTTAAACCGTGTACTTTTCAGCTTCAATCAATGCTTTTGCAATCTCACGCTTCTTAGGAATAACATTTGTAGGTGTATGACGTGTCAGTTTACGCATAGCACCAAGCATCATTCTTAAAGAATCCCCGGATTCCGCTGCAATCAATGTTTCTTTCGCATGTCCTTCGATTCGATTGAAGGCTTCCTGCACATACACTTGTGTATAGAGGAGTTTCTGTTTGTTCTTCTCTTCACCTGATTTATTGATTGCTTTTTCCGTACGAAGAACGGCAGATTCCATGTTATAAATCTCGCCTACTATATCCGCGATATTTACAAGAAGTTCTTGCTCATTTTCCAGTTTCTCTCCGTATTTCTGTGCGGCAAGACCAGCAGCAAGGAGACCAATCTTCTTCGCATTTTTCAATAAATATTTCTCTTGTTCCAGAACTTCCACACCCGGTTCTTCCGGCATCATCATCATAATTTCTTCTTGAAGGGCTTGTGCTTGCTGAAGGAGAGGCAACTCGCCTTTCATTGCTTTCTTCAACAGTGTACCTGGGACGATCATACGATTGATTTCGTTCGTACCTTCAAAGATTCTGTTGATGCGGGAATCACGGTACATTCTTTCTACTTCGTATTCGGCCATAAAACCGTATCCACCATGTATTTGTACAGCTTCGTCCACAGCAAAGTCCAGAAGTTCTGTTCCAAACACTTTGTTCAATGAACATTCAATTGCATATTCTGCAATGACTTTAGCAACGGCAGCGCCATCTTTCAGCTCTTCGTCAGACAATTTACCCATGCTTTGTTCGAATAAACCTACCGTACGATACACGGAGCTCTCATTTGCATAAGTGTTGGCTGCTACGGAACCGATCTTTTCCTGAATCAATGGAAAGCTTGCGATCGGAGTCTTGAACTGTTTGCGGTCCTTGGCATACTTGACCGAAAGCTCAATTGCTCGCTTAGAACCACCTACTCCACCAATCGCCAGTTTGTAGCGACCGACATTTAGAATGTTGAATGCAATGACATGCCCGCGGCCAACTTCTCCAAGAACATTCTCCACAGGGACTTCCGCATCTTCTAATATCAATGTACGAGTGGAAGAACTCTTAATTCCCATCTTTTTCTCTTCTGGACCTGTAGATACGCCTGGGTAGTCACGCTCCACTATAAACGCCGTGAACTTATCTCCATCGATCTTGGCGTATACGACGAACACATCAGCGAAGGCAGAGTTCGTAATCCACTGCTTTTCTCCATTTAATACATAATGAGTACCAGCATCATTTAACTTTGCTGTCGTTTTTGCTCCAAGAGCATCGGATCCTGAACCTGGCTCTGTTAAAGCATACGCAGCAATTTTCTCCCCTGTAGCAAGCAATGGAAGGTATTTTTGTTTCTGTTCTTCATTACCGAAGAAAACAATCGGTAGAGAGCCGATGCCCACGTGAGCACCATGGGTAACGGAAAAGCCTCCAGCACGGGAAAACTTTTCAGTAATCAATGAAGAGCTGATCTTATCTAACTGAAGTCCACCGTACTCTTCAGGTACATCAGCACCTAACAATCCCAACTCTCCCGCTTGCTTCAAAAGGGCTACGGAATGTTCAAATTCGTGGTTTTCAAGGTTGTCAATTTTTGGAACAACCTCGCCAAGAACAAAATCTTCCGCTGTTTTAGCAATCATTAAATGTTCATCTGTAAAATCTTCCGGTGTAATCACATCTTCTGCTGCCAAATCTTCGACAATGAATCCTCCGCCTTTAATCATCTCTTTCAAATCGCTCATCTTTCTGTTCCTCCCCGAGTTAAATTAATTCAAATACTCCAGCGGCTCCCATACCGCCACCAATACACATAGTCACAACACCGAATTGCTCATTCCGTCGTTTCATTTCATGGATCAAACTTAATGTAAGCTTTGTTCCTGTACATCCCAGCGGGTGACCCAAAGCGATCGCCCCACCGTTTACGTTTACTTTATCTTCATCTAATCCAAGTTCACGAATGACGCGAAGGGATTGAGATGCAAAGGCCTCATTCAATTCAAAGAGACCGATGTCGGATAAAGAAAGACCAGCCATCCGCAAAGCCTTTGGTACAGCTTCAATCGGTCCAACTCCCATGATCTCCGGCTCGACTCCGGCTACTGCGAAGGAGCGGAATTTGACTAGAGGTGTAAGACCCTCAGCTTCTGCTTTTTCGCGGTCCATAACCATAACAGCTGCTGCACCGTCACTCATCTGTGAAGAGTTTCCCGCTGTTACAGAACCTGTTGTTGAGAACGCCGGCTTCAACTTGCCAAGTACATCTTGTGTAGTACCCGCGCGAACTCCTTCATCCATAGAGAAGAAGCTTTTTCTTTCTTTTACTTTATTGTCTTCTCCAAGCTCACGGTTCGTCACTTCAACTGGAACGATTTCATCCTCAAATTTCCCTTCCTGAATCGCTCTCGCTGCACGTTCATGACTCTGTACCGCAAATGCATCCTGATCTGCTCTTGATATTTCAAAACGATTCGCCACTTCTTCAGCGGTATGCCCCATAGACATATAATACTCAGGAGCATTCTCGACCAATTGAATATTCGGCTTAATCACGTGACCTCCCATAGGGATGAGGCTCATAGACTCCGCACCACCTGCAATGGCTGTGTCACTGTGACCAAGCATGATTTTTTCTGCGGCATAAGCGATACTCTGCAAACCAGAGGAACAATATCGGTTAACTGTAATCGCCGGCACTTTATGATGAAGTCCGGCAAGGCCTGCGATATTCCTCGCCATGTTCATTCCTTGTTCTGCTTCAGGCATCGCACATCCAATGATGACATCATCGATGTTGCCCTCATAATTGTTGGCTCTTTTCAATGTTTCCCTAATTGTCAAAGCGGCCAGATCATCGGGACGTGTATGTGCAAGTGACCCTTTCTTCGCCCGACCGACTGGTGTACGAGCTCCTGATACGATAACTGCTTCTTTCACGGCTCTTCCCCCTCTTTTTATTAACTTAATTACGTAGCGGCTTGCCTTTCATAAGCATGTGCTGCATACGAGCTTGAGACTTCGGCTCCCCTACAAGACTTAAAAAGGCTTCACGTTCCAGATCTAATAGATACTGCTCATCTACGAGCGTTCCCTCTTTCAACTTTCCGCCTGATAGAACAAAAGCTAGTTTTTCTGCAATTTTAAGATCATGTTCACTGGCATATCCACTTAGCGCTAGTGATTTGGCACCTAGAAGCATTGTGGCATAGCCCTGCTCACCAACTACCGGTATTTTCGTACGTTTAGGTGCCTGGTAGCCTGACCTCGCCAGCCCGAGCACTTTTTGTTTCGCATCATGGAGGAGATGGTCGCCGTTGACACTAATGGCATCCTGCTGGTCTAAGAAACCATTCTCTTTCGCTTCCTCTCCTGAAGTAGAGACTTTAGCCATAGCTATTTTTTCAAACACACTGTTGGCAACCTTCTGCAGATCAAAATCAATGCCATTAGGTATGTTTCTTAAGTGCTTCATGTAGAGTTCTTTATTTCCACCACCACCAGGAATTAGACCGACACCAGCTTCCACGAGACCCATATAGGTTTCCTGTGAAGCCTGGATAGCATCAGCAGGCAGACAAACTTCCGCTCCCCCGCCAAGAGTCATTCCAAATGGCGCTGCAACAACAGGCTTATCTGAATATTTCATTTTCATCATACTGTCCTGGAAACTCTTTACGACCATTTCGATTTCAAAGAAGTTGTAATCCTGCGCTTCCATGAGAATCATTCCAAGGTTGGCACCAACACAGAAGTTTTTTGCCTGGTTGCCGATGACAAGGCCTTCGAAGTTCTCATCTACATGATCAACCGCAAAATTGATCATCTGAATAATATCAAGTCCAATGGCATTGCTTCTGGAATGAAACTCCAAACCAGCGACCCCATCGCCAAGATCAATTAAACTGGCACCAGCATTTTTCTTTATGACTTCACGCTCTTCTTTCAGGCGTTTAAGGTTGATGACTTTTTCATTAAAGGACTGCTGTTTGTATTCTCCTTCATGATAGAAGTAAACGTTTCCATTTTCCTTCTTATAAAATGTTTCGATTCCATCATCCAGCATCTTCTCTACCCACGTTGGAATCGTCTCTCCTTCTTTCTTCATACGCTCCACAGATGCTTTAAGGCCGATACTGTCCCACATTTCAAATGGACCAAGTTCCCAGCCGAATCCCCAGCGCATAGCTTCATCAATAGACGGTACATCATCAGCAATTTCACCATACAATTCTGCTGAATAGAGAAGGACTGGTTTTACAACGGACCACACTAAGTCGCCAGCACGGTCACCTTCTGCATGTACGAGCGTTTTCAATTTTCGCTGTGGACCTTTTTCCTGTTTCGCCATTTCAGTGGCTTTGGTCTTCAACTTGCCACGTTTTTCGTATTCAAGGGTTTCAGGGTTAAGCTGCAGGATTTCACTTCCCTTTTCGCCTTTCTGCTTAAGGAAGAAACCTTGCCCACTCTTCGATCCCAGCCAACCTTTATCAAGCATTTCTTTCATGAAGGAAGGAATTTCGAAAGCTTTTTTCTCTTTTCCTTCTACTTGGTCGTACACATTGTTGGCTACATGGATGAACGTATCTAAACCAACAACATCAAGCGTACGGAAGGTTGCGCTTTTTGGCCTTCCTATCATCGGTCCGGTGACTGAATCCACTTCACCGACGGAGTATCCTTTTTCAAGCATTTGCTGAACGGTCACTAATAGACCGTACGTTCCAATTCGGTTAGCAATGAAGTTAGGCGTGTCTTTCGCTTCAACAACACCTTTGCCAAGAACATCTTCTCCAAACTCTTTCATGAATTGAAGCACATCTGGACTTGTATGCTTCGTAGGAATCACTTCTAATAACTTCAAATAACGTGGCGGGTTGAAGAAGTGTGTACCTAGGAAATGAGATTTAAAATCCTCACTGCAATCTTCGGACATGGCTTCAATTGAAATTCCAGAAGTATTGGAACTGACAAACGAGCCTTTCTTACGGTGACGGTCTACGTCAGCTAATACTTTTTTCTTGATATCAAGGTTCTCCACGACTACTTCAATGACCCAGTCGACTTCTGATAAACGTTCCATATCATCTGTGAAGTTTCCGACTTCAATTAGATTAAGATTTTGTTTACTTGTTAGTGGTGAAGGTTTTTGTTTAAGCAGTCCTTTTTTATTTTCAGCAGCAATCCGGTTTCTCACGGCTGGATCTTCCAGCGTAAGCCCCTTTTTTGCCTCTGCATCAGTTAGTTCGCGAGGGGCGATATCCATCATCAATGTAGGAATACCTACATTCGCTAAATGGGCGGCGATTCCTGCGCCCATTACTCCAGATCCAAGGACGGCTGCCCGCTTGATTTTGTGATTCATTACATTTCCCCCTATCTCATTTGAATGAATGCTCATTCATTTTAAAGCCAAAAAAATAAGTACGGCTAATTCGTATCTATGTATAATATAAAATATTTTCAGACATTTCGCAATCCTTTTCTCCATAATTCTGTAAAATCTTCTCTTGAAATTCATTTGTTCCTGTATTTTATGCACAACCTCATAAAAGGATGCCCGCAAATATGCGGGCATCGAATTACTTTCCAAATACACCTTTTAGTACAAAGGCGACGTTCGCCGGTCTCTCAGCGAGCCTTCTCATAAAATACCCATACCAGTCATTTCCATAAGGAACATACACTCGCATTTTATACCCTTCTTTTACTAACTCTTCCTGTCTTTCCACTCTGATTCCATAGAGCATTTGAAATTCAAATTGTTCTTTTGAGATATCCTTTTCTTCTACAAGCGATTTCGTGTATTCGATCATTCGATCATCATGACTGGCCACAGCTGTGTAGTTCCCGTTCAGCAAATGAATCCGGATGATCTTCTTCAAATTCTCATCTACGTCTTTCTTCTCGGGAAAAGCGACTTTCGGTGACTCTTTATAAGCGCCTTTAACTAGTCGTAGATTCGGATGGTATTTGTCGAGTTCTTTTATATCATCAACGGTTCGGTATAAATATGACTGTAATACGGTTCCTATATGCTCATAATCCTCTCGCAGCTTTTTGAAGATTTCAAGTGTCTTTTCACATCTTTCATAATCCTCCATGTCTATGGTAACAAACACATCTTTTTCTTCAGCGACATCCAGAATCCTGCGCATATTCTCCATCACAAGGTCTTCCGATATATCAAGACCCATAGAAGTTAATTTTAAAGAAAGCTGTGAATCCAACTGATGGTCGGCAATTGCCTCGATTGCTTTTATACAGCCTTCCGCTGCTTCCCGTGCTTCGGATTCACTATCAATAAATTCCCCTAGATGGTCAATGGTTACAGCCATCCCCTTTTCGTTCAATTCTTTGATTGTTTTAACCGCATCCGGTACAGTTTCTCCCGCTACAAACTTCCCTGCCCCAAAGCGAAGTCCATATTTCTTTGCCAACTTGGTAAAAAAGCGGTTTTTTGATAAAAAAAGAAAAAAGTTTCTGAGTATACGTTCCATTCTCCAACCCCCTAAACCTTGTTCCCGTTTACAAAATCCGTTCTGATTTTTCTGTCATGTAATCGTTAACATACTACTATTTTATCATTTATTAGATGGAATGGGTAAAAATTATGTTTCCTTCGACAAACCCCCACCTTTTTCCACAAGTTATGACTACTAGTGGCTACTGTAATGATTTTTCTTATAGAAATGGCGATGAAGGTCATAATAAAAAATGAAAAAAGAAGGAGGAAACGTGATGCAACAACAAAATCAATCCATGCAGCAGTCCCAGCCCATGTCTCAAGTACCTAATATCGTGAGTACAAAAGATCAGCTTTATCTAGCTGACATGCTGTCCTGGAATTTGAATGCCTGTAAAAAAGCTCATTTCTTTGCACAAAATTGTCAAACACCAGAAATACAGGCCGCTTTAGAAGAGGCTGGCCAAATGCACCAGCGCCACTATGATAAGCTGCTTAATCATTTGAATTCTCAATCCCAAACAACCAACTGAGGAGGTATATCATGAATCAGACTCAAAAGATACAGAACCCTGAAACAAATGTTCCTAAAACTCCACAAATGAATGAGAGAGATTTTGTTAATGATCAGCTGACAACTGAAAAGTATATGACCGCTTCTTATAACATCGCCTTAAACGAAGCTAGCAATCAAAACCTTTATCAGGATCTTGCTACGATTTTCAAGGAAACCCAGGACTGCCAACGCAACTTATACAATCTCATGTTTAAAAATGGGTGGTATGCACTTGAACAGGCAGAGAAGCAGAAAATCGATCAGACGTATCAACAATTCACAGGTTATAAGACCCAATTGCCTTACAATGTCCAATAATTTTTAACGATCACAGAGCTAAAAAAGAAGCCCGTTTCCGGGCTTCTTTTTGTTTATCCTACAGGTTCATACCCTTGAGCCTCTACGGCTTCTTTCATCATTTTCTTACTTACAAAAGCTTCATCGTACGTGATGTTTACATTCCCGCTGTCCAGATCAACTTCTACACCATGTACCCCTTCCAATTCTTGAAGAGCGCCCTTTACGGATTGCTCGCAGTGATTACACGTCATTCCATTTACTTCTAATGTCATTTCCATAATTTCACAACCTTTCTCAAACTTAGCTCTTGGTAAACTATTCCACAAAAGATTCATTCTTTAACGTTTTTTTATGAAAGAATGATCTTTGCACATATAAAAACCCGCTTCCTATATATAGGAGCGGGTCATTCTAGTCATTGCAATATTTTTTTAAAGCCTGATGCAGAGAGTTCATAAACGTAATTTCTGATGAAAAATGAATCGACTGGATACGTTTCACCTGCTCCGGGCGAACCCCGGTGATAATGACTTCAGAACCCATATAACATAAAGATGTCATTAAGTTTTTCAATAATTGAGCTCCATCCCCGTCGATTTGGCCTACTGCCGTAAAATCAAAAAGAATTCTCTCAATATCCCCGTGTTGGGTAGCTTGCAGCAATGGCTCTTCAACTGTGTACATTTTATCAGCTGTAATATGGCCAAAGAGCGGAATTAATGCGGTTTCTTCTGTTAAGCGGATAAACGGAGCGGAAAGTCGGTTTCCATGCTGGATCGCATCTTCCAATTTCTCTTTTTCTTCAAGCAGCTGAAAGTTAGTATCGTTCAACCGGGACCGCAATTGATCCATGGTTTTAGTCACTTTTGATAGCTGTTCATCTTTTGGAATGATCAACACTTCTGCATACAAATCATTTTTCCACTTCACATGCATATCGCATGTGATTGGATTCTGCCCTTCACCTGAAGGTTTAATTGCGATTTCTATTGAGAGTTTATGAACATCAGGGGTGACCCATTTTTTAATCTTAGACAGGCTCCCTTCATCCATAACATCTAAAAGGTTGTCCACTTCGCCGAACATCTCAACAGCTTCATCCGATATGGATTCAACTTTAAAATTTTTATTGATTATGACGTGTGGCAAAGGAAAGCTGCGTTCAACTCGTTTCATTGATCGTTTCTTCCCTTCCTTCATTGAACCAACGTTTCAGATGATCCAGATCCTTAACCACCATCACTTGTTCAGATTCAAATTCTTTCAAGTCGTATTTTTTTACTATTCTGCCGCCAATCATAATCAGCGGATTCCATTCTAATTGAGAAAAACGTTCCAACAACCTCTTGATTGTTTTTAAGCGATAAGGCAATGCCGCTGATATCCCGATGACATCAGGCCGGTACCTTTCTATTTGAGTGAAAGAGTGGTCCAAAGGGAGGTCCGGTCCCAGATAACGCACTCTCCACCCATGGTCTTTAAACGTATCTGCCACCATTTTCAAACCTATATAATGCTGTTCTTCTTCTACACCGAATAACATAGCTTTGAAGTTCTTTTGGTGTCTTCTACTTACAGGACCACTTTCCGAGTCGATTTTCGAGAGCACGAAGTCGCAAATGGCTGTAGCCAGATGTTCGTCCGCAACGGATATTTCATTTCTCTCCCACAGTTCTCCAACATAATACATGGCGGGAGTAATAATATCTTCATACAAATAAGCCCTCGGATGCTTTTCTAATAAAGTTTTTATATAATCTTCTGCCCCTTGTTCATCTCCTTGAAGGAAATAATGAGCTAAAATTTCGTGTTGCACGTCCAAAGTATTCACCTCTTTGAAAGTGTATGCAAATGTTGTAAAGCCTCGTCCAAATATTTGATATAACACTGTTTTTCGTCCTCGTCCACAACTTCCATGTTTTTAAGAAGGCGCACGAGCCGTTCATAATTATCAATAATCAGTGAAGTAGGTACTTCCCTTGATGTAAGCACCGTATTCAGCCATTTCGTGTAATCCATAAAAAAATCGACACTATCCATCTCATAGGCCGCTTGTAAATGATCTAAATGATGGAAGTTATCTTCTTCGGTTCGATCTCTTCCGTTCTGACCGAATTTTTCCCAAAGGTATGGGTAAGCCTCATAAATTTCATCTGCTACTAATTGAACCAAGCGACTCTGCTCAGACTTATTCACGTGGCGACCACCTCATATTTAGATACCTTCGGCACGATCCCTTGAAGTTCCTGATCGGGATATTGCTTCTCTAATTCATGGATTTTCTTGAACTGCTCACTGCGAGCCCATTTGAGATAAGCTTCTTTAGACTCCCATTCCAAGTGCACCGTCAGTTCACCAGGTTTCCTGTCGTTCTGCAGCAATTGAAAGGAAATAAAACCATCCGCCTGGTCTACAAGACGGGATCGTTTTCTATATATATCAATTAAATCATCTGCTTTATGATCTGGTACCTTCACCATAGAATCTACGACGAACATGTGTCATTCCCCAATCTGATTTATTTTCATTAAATAATATTTTATCATACCTATTTCTTATATGTATAATGTTAAGATTCTCCTTGGATATGAAGAGAGATAAGGGATAGGTACACCGTAAGAGACCCCGTCTCATAAGAAAGCTCTAAGCAGTGAAGCCGGAGACATAAAAAAGGTGCCGGTCTTAAACCAGCACCCTTCTTTCTCATGCTATTGTACAACTTCTTCAAGAACATGCATCTCTTCATGGTCTAGAAGGTTTTTGTTAATCATTTCTTCCGCTTCTTTATTCATATGGTCCTGCAGGTCTTTCAGCTCCTCTTTATCACCCACAAGATAGAAGCGCTCCCAACCGTAATCTTTAGCTAGTTTATCAATCTTAGGAGCTACACTCTTGTACCAACGATAACGGTTGGCTTCGAAACGCTCTTGGAATTGATCTCTCTTGGAAGTTTTGGCTCCACCAGATCCCATGGAAGGCTGAGCACGGTGTGGACCTTGGTGCTGTCTCCAATCTTCCGTATCCAGATCAAGTTCAAACAATTGTGTATCATTCAACGACCCAAGTTGTGCATCAATCAATTTGATTTGGTTTTTCTGGGTTAGAACGATTCCTGTTTTAGGAAACTTGTTCTGCATCTCTTTCAGTTGATCCAGGACAGGGGTTTCTTCCCAGTAAAATTCTGTTTTTACAGGCATTTGGAAACGTTCAGCAAACCATACCGTTTCATCACCGGTAGCGAATAAAACAACACTTTTAGCAAAGTTTTGTTCATTTTCTTCTATGAATTGCTCAACTTTTTCTTTTACTGCCCAATAGTTTCTCTTTTCGTCAGAATCTCCATCCTTCTGAAGATAGGATTCAAAATTATTCAAACCGTTTTTCAAATGGATCTTCCATTCTCCCCCTTGTTGATCAGGGTCGGAAGGGTCGGTGTTTAGATACATCGTAAATACTTTTTGTGGTTTTTCTAAATGTACTGCCTCTAGTTTCTTTATTTCTTTATTTAAGTCCATAAAACAGCGACTCCTTTCAAGAATTGTAAATCGAATCTATACTGTATGTTTCCTGAAAAAGAAGTGCTTAAACTCATTTCCTGAAGGTCATTGCTTTTTCTCAATGATTTTTTGTCTTAGTTCTTTCAACTCAAGCTCAAATTGCTCTTTTTCATCGCCCGTTAACGATTGACCGCCATACCGCACTTTTTGATAAAGAACCGTAGACTCTATCTCAAGCCCAATTCTATGAAACCAGTCCTCCAGGGATTCGTTTGAATATCTGCCATATCCATTTCGTTCAGCAAAATGTTCAAATATGCGAAACTGCTTTCTTACCCATCCTTCTGTCCGGGATCTATGAAAAGGAAAGGAAGAGAAAGTTTTCTTTTTATCTCCTTCCTTATGCGCATAATACTGATAGTTGAGAGCATCAGAGCTCGTTTCCATATCCATAGCCGCCCTTTTTCTTAAGAAGAAAAAGATGACAATGGCTATTAGAAGGGCAACAACAATCAGGACAATGGATCCTGTTTCAATAGCACCAGCTACTTTTTGAATCGTTTCTTGGTTGCTGTCATTCATTCGCTGGAGGTCTTCCTGCCTTTCTTGAGAAGAAGTCTCGATTTCCGGCAGAGAACCTTCCTCCCTAGGCTCTATCTTGGAAACATCAAGACCTATTTTGGCAAGGAGTGTCAAAATCCCGTTGACCCCTACAAGAAAGGTGTACGAGATTCCACTCCAAAGCGCTCCCATCCATGATCGTAGAAAGGGAAAAAGAAGCAGTACAACGGAGGTACCGGAGATTAATGAGAGGAAGAGGACAAAGAGACTTTTCCCCGCTCCTTTTCTCTCCCTTTTGTCTACGTTGTAATAGTGGGAAAAAGCATACCCTACCCACGTGACAACATATAAGGTAATCAACGCGTAGACAAGGTCCCAGGACCGGAAGAAAAAAATCATAATAAAAGTAAGAATCGACGTGTACAAAATTAATGAGAGTTCATGATTCAAACCAGGATCAGTTTCGTGACGGTAATACCTCCAAGCTAGAAATGATCCGACAATGAAACCTAGTAATAAACTTGCTCCCCCCAAATAAGCAATGGCTACAATTGCAGTTATACTAATAAGATAAGGGGAAAAGCCTGGCGTCCACTTTCTAATAAGAAAAAACAGAACGATGCTAACGATCACATAGATGCAATAAAGAATATAGGAGAGAGATACAGACGTCCACTGAATCAAAGGAAAAAGTAGCACGAAGAAAAGCATGGATTCCCCAAAAGTCTGATATACAAAAATGATATTCCTTTTACCTTCTACCATATTCAAGCCCCCTTCCTTGTAATGCAGGGCGTAAATAGGCCGACGATCCATGCATCTGTACTTGAAGTACTTCAGTGCCTTTAGATTTCCAGTCTTTTAACTGATCTATGGCTCCATCGGGGATTTCTCCCACTATGAGAACAACTTTACTACTTAAGCCACGCGGCCCGAACCAATGGAAAAATTGGTCCATGGGCAGGAGCCGTTGTTCTTTATCAATCCGTGCCAACATTTCCAGGGATTGACGTAAATGAACGTTGCCCTCCCCTTTTTCTTGATAAAAATAAGGATGCCTTTGAGGTTTGCGCATGTTAATAAACATTTCATAGGGGTAACCTCGCTCTGTAGCTGTATAGCACAAGTAGCACGCGTAGGATAATAATGACTCAAGGCGGGTAGACAAGTGTTCATTGCCCAGTCTCGTTTGTTCAACTACGTTGACGATGATCGTCCAACTCGCATCCACCTGACGCTCCAAAACTTTCGTCTTCAAAGTTTGTGTTTTCGCACTCGCTTTCCAGTGAATTTTATGAAAGGGATCTCCTTGTTCATAATCACGTGTTCCAACAGGGGTAAGAACATCTTCATAGGGAGAAAAATTTGCACGTTGTTCCCCAATAGAAGGATGAATATATTCGTTGACACCGTGGACAACTTCCGGTGATGGATAAACGATAAACTCGGTGCGATGCGTTTTTTTATACCACATTTTGATAGGAGTGAAATTCAGTAAGTGGGGAAATCGGAACGAGATATTCCTTGCCTTAGTGACCCCGCGTGTTTCAGCTCTCATTGGAATCTGAATGATGGACTCTCCACCACTCATTAAGGAAAAGGGTAATTTATAAGAATAGGTATGATTCAATTCATTCATCCTTCCCCCTCTACTACTTACCATTTTTCCTGTTTCAAAGGACAACGTTCCGTTTAACATAGGAATCTTTGAATAATTGTTCACATGGATCTCCCATTCTGCCTCATCTCCCGGAAACAACCGAACGGAATGTTTAACGTTGTGCAGCTCAAAATTCGAACCACTGTAACGGTCGAAGATCTTACTCCCAAGTATAAATATAATGAGAAGCCCTGTAGGGAAATAAAAAATCGGCTGATTGATGATGAAGCCCACCAATCCGGTGAGGATTACCGCTGCCCAGACACCATCATAAAACCGTCTTCCCAATCCTAGTCGCTTTTCCCAATCAATCACTGGACCGAACCTTCTTCTACCGGAACAGGGACCTCCTGGATCACTTCCCGGACCACCTGGCTTTTAGTTTTTCGGATAGCTCCCTCCATGGAGAGAACAACACGGTGCTCTAATACATAAGGGGCCAAGAATTTCACATCTTCGGGGCGGACAAAATGATTCCCTAACAGTAACGCCCGGGCCTGACTCGCTCTCATGAAAGCGAGAGCTCCCCTCGTACTGACCCCTAAAT
Organism: Halobacillus litoralis; assembly: GCF_009856445.1. GTDB lineage: Bacteria > Bacillota > Bacilli > Bacillales > Halobacillaceae > Halobacillus > Halobacillus litoralis. The sequence continues at coordinate 1,008,839 of NZ_WMFA01000001.1, read as the reverse complement.
CAATATTCTCATTTTCACGTGTCAAACGTACAAGATCCAAAAGGTAATTCAGAGTATCTTCAGCAATAGAGATATCTTTTGCTTGTTCACGGAGTTGTAAAATTTCTCCTAAGGTGATTTGCGGCGTGAGTGTTTCGAACGGTTCATCTTTTTGATAGGTTCTTAATATGTTTTTTTCTTCTTGCTGCGCCGGGTATCCCATATCAATTTTGAATAAAAATCGATCCAATTGGGCCTCTGGGAGAGGAAAAGTCCCATGGTTTCCTTCCACAGGGTTCTGAGTGGCAATAACAAAAAGTGGTGGGGCAATTTTTAACGTTTCTCCATCCACCGTCGTCTGCTTTTCCTCCATGACCTCAAGCAAACTGGACTGAGTCTTCGGAGTCGCTCGGTTAATCTCATCTGCGAGTAGAACATTCGTCATTACCGGACCTTCTCGCAGTTCGAATTCTTGTGTTTTAGGATTGAAAAATTTGATGCCTGTGACATCACTCGGGAGGACATCCGGCGTGAATTGGATCCTTGAAAATCGCCCATCCATCACTTTAGCGAAACTTTTAGCTAACTTCGTTTTCCCAGATCCAGGTACACTTTCGAGAAGTGCGTGTCCATCTGCAATAATAGAGACAAACAATAGTTCCAGAACCTCATCTTTACCGAGGATCACCCGGCCTATCGTTTCCTTCGCTTTTCTTATTTTCTCTATACTCATTATGTAAAGGGCTCCTTTGTACTAAAACTTCAGTTACCCATTATACCAAATTGTGTTAGATAATTCTTTCAATTCAGATGATTCCCTTTTCCTCTGTCTTTTCCAACTCGAGGATTGTGTTGCGAGGCTGATTCATGAGTCGCTGATCAATCTGGGTAGCTAAAAAAGCCCCACTCTTAGAGGAGCGGGGCTTTGGTGTATTATTCTTTTGTCCATTCATCGATAACGTCCTGGTGCTCATCAATCCACTTCTGCGCACCTTCCTGGGCATCGCCAGCTTCATTGATGCTGGCCATGAGACTGCCCAGTTCATCATCATTCAACATAAAGTTGTCAAACCACTTGACCACTTGAGGCTGATCCTCTTCCAACCCTTTACGGGCAGCATAAGAGATATTTTCGGAATCCCCATAAACGTTTTTAGGATCTTCAAGGAACTTCAGGTCCATTTCAGAGAATACCCAATGTGGCTTCCATAGAGTCGCAACGATTGGTTCTTCACTCTCAAGAGAACTCTTCAACTCTGTGATCATCGTCGGCTCTGAAGATGCTGCCAGCGTATAATCCAAATCATATTCGTTAATCGCGTCTTCTGTTAAAGACATAATACTTGCGCCTGCATCAATCCCTACGATCTGTTTGTCAGGAAATGCATCGGAACCTTTCAAATCTTCAATGGAATTAACATCTTCCATATAACTGGGTACAGCCAGGCCTAATTTTGTACCTTCATACCATGTTTCGCGCCAGTCGATATCTTCTTTATATTTTTCGTAAAACGCCTTGTCTGTGTTCGGGAGCCAGATTTCCATACCGATATCAAGATCTCCACTGGATAAGGCTTCATAAAGGAAACCTTTTTCTACTTGCTCCAGCTCAACAGTGTATCCTTTCTCTTCAAGTACAAGTTTCCACATATTCGATACGGCAACGTTCTCCGCCCAATTGTTCATACCAATTCTTACTGTTCCTTTTTCTTCAGATGTTTCAGCATTTTCTCCTTCGTCACCATTCGATGCATCTTCACCGGATTCTCCGCCACAAGCAGCTAATGTCAACAGAATTCCAAGAAATACAGCTGGTAACCATTTACGCCATTGTTTCATAACCAAATGACCTCCTCTAAGTATTTATACATTCAACTATGTGATTCCTGTTATAAGCACAACTCAGAATTATACCATGTAGTAATTTTAGTTCAAACATTTTAAACTGTACAAAATGTATTTATGCATGAATATTCCACACCAGGTCTTCCAAATTATGGATGACCTGGTGTGGCTATTTTTACCAATTATTGTTTTTTGTGAGCTCGGCGGTCTGCAGCTTCCGCTCTTTCTTGAGCGATTTTATCTTCACGATCCGCTAATTCTTCAGAGAACTCTACATCAATGTTCTTCTGATTTTTAGGAGTTTGAGGTAACTTACGCTTTTGTTTCCCTTTGTTCTTACGGTGTTCGTCTCTACCCATGTCATTCCCCTCCTTTTTAGTTGGAACAATGATAGTATTTTTCTATTCGCCCAAAAATATTCTTCAGATAAACCATCAGAATCCTTTTGTTCTTTCTAATCAACACATTTATGAGGTTCACACACTTTTTACAAAAAGTTACCACAAAGGAAATGAAACTCGGATAAACAAAAATCCCACCGTGTCCGGCGGGATTTTGTATTATTGTTATTATTGCTGCATGGCTTCCTGTTCATACGTTTGCCGCCCACGTGTAATGGAAAAATAGGCGGTGGCCAGTGCGACAAGCACGAAGAATCCTCCAACTGTAGCGTTATGAATAACGGAACTCTGCTCAATGACAATTCCACCGATGGAAGAACCAAAAGCAATTCCGAAATGTAACGCAGAATTGTTCAGGCTTTGCTGAATATCTGACGTTTCAGGCGCAGAGGAAATCAGATAGTTTTGTTGTGCAGGTGTTACTGCCCAGCTCAATGCACTCCAAATCACCATCACCATTAAGAATAAGGGAAGGGAGAAGGTAACATGTGGAATGGTGAAAATAGCGACCGCAAAGACGAGGATAATGCCTAGAATGCTTCTTTCAGATCCGAATTTGTCTGATAAGAAACCTCCGACTCCTCCCCCCATCACCGCAGCAACACCGAAGATGAAGTAAACGATACTCACCCAGGTCCCGTTCATCCCCATTTCCGATTTAAGAAATGGAGTCAGGTAAGCATACAAGGCAAGATGTCCGGTCAAAAATAAGAACGAGGTCAGCTGTGCAGAAAAGATTTTTTTATCTTTCAACGTCCGTAATTGCTCTTTCAAAGAAATAACGGGTTTTGGAGCAATATTCCCCAGAGAAAACCATACAGCTACAAAGGAGAGCATACTAAGTACACTAATCAGTAGAAAAGGAGCTCTCCAGCCAAAGCTATTGCCTATCGTCAGTCCAATGGGAACTCCAAGTACAAGAGAACCACTGATGCCCATAAAGATGGTACCTATCGCTCTCCCTCTATACTCTTTAGTCACAATGGCAGAAGCAATCGTCACAGCGAGAACCACAAGCAACGATCCGCTCGCTGCAGTTAAAACCCTAGCTAGCATGATTGTGGCATAATTCGGACTCAAGTAGGCAAGCATGTTTCCAAAAAAGAAAATAACCAGTGTGATCAGCATTAATTTTTTCCGGTCAAACCGAGCGGTAGCCGTAAGTAAAATCGGCGACGCCACCCCAAATACCAGAGAAAAAATAGTGATCAGCAGTCCTGCTTGACCAAGGGTAATACCAAGATCATCAGCCACAAGGTCTAAAATCCCACCGATAATCAATTCTACGGTTCCGACAACAAACGCAACAAGTGCTAACAAATATACTTTTTTATTCATAATTGCATGACCCTTTCTATTAGGTTACCACTATAATGGTAACCTAATAGAAAGGGATAAAACAAGAGGAAATGTTTACGTTTTTCATTCCTCCATGTATTCTAAATCTAAAGCATCAATAAAATGATTCCATTACACCATAGCTCCCATTTCTTGAAGACTCAGTTTCGAGATGTTCGTGTGATTCTAGGGGCTACGGCAAAAGGTTCGCTTTCCATAGCCCCATCCACTCAACAAACTTCTCGAAACTGAGTTTTCAACAATCCTGCCGTTATATTGAATAAGGTTATTTTACAACTAACCTAAAATCGTTCACAAAAAGCGAGGTACATGATGTTACAGAAATTCGGATTTACTCAGTATGAAAGCCAAGTTTTTGAAGTCCTTACAGCAAGTGAGGAACCGATGGATGCTACATCCATCGTCAAATACTCGCAAGTCCCTAAATCGAAGATCTATGAAGTCCTTCAGCGCCTTGTAGAAAAAGGGTTGATTCTCACTTCATTTCAAGAAAGGAAAAAACTCTACACGGCCCTCTCACTGGAAACGACGATCGAGAAGCTGACCACTGAATTTCAAGCCAACATCGACGAAATTAGAAATACGAACTTTAAACTTCACGATTCGGATGAACGGGTATGGACCATTCAGAATGATGCTTCCATCAAAGCTTTATTAAAAGAACGGATTCAAACCGCAAAGAAGGAAATACTCGTTACCGGATGGAGCGATGAATTAGCTTCCTTTCTCCCTCTCCTGGAAGAAAAAAAGAAAGAAGGCATCAAAGTAGAGCTTCTTTCTGTCGGTGAACTGGATTCAGGAAAGCTGCATGCCCATGTCCTTCTTCCTGATGAAAAACACGATGCCCTTGAAAGGCACAAGCTCATGATCATTGACCACGAGGAAATTTTATTTGCGGGCGTGGAGGGGGATGCGTTTCAAGGCATTCATACCTTGTCCAAACCATTAGTAAAATTCTTTACGGAATTCTTCTATCATGATGTCGCCTTGACTGAAATTACGAAGAAATACGAGAAAGTACTTATGGCCGATAAGGAAATCAAGGAAATCCTCATGAAACTAAGATACTGATTTTCCAACATAAAAAAGGCGCCCATCCTGGACGCCTTTTTTCTATACCTTTTCTACCACATAGGCTTTCTTTTCACGGAAATACTTCTCTCCGTCTTCAGAGGAATGTTCAAAAAAACCTTCAAATGCATCGACAACTTTATACTCCCTTTCAGGTTCTGTGAACAGTTGTGAATCATTGTTGGAAAGAACAAGTACATCAGTTGTGGATACAAAACTGTCTAACTCTTTTGCCTTGTAATTTTTACCGACTTCTACATCACTTAAACGATGTTGGGTCATGATTACATTCCACCTTTCTAGTTCAGGGTTTTCCCAGAAAAATGGATGATCAAACAACAGACCCTTCTAAATCGGCAACAACCGTTTGCGGTACAAACGGATGATGAACTCTATAAAAAATCTCGGGAATTTTTTCGGTACATAGCGGCGCTGGTAAAAAGTCTCATAAGCTTTTTTTAAGTCACGCCAATGCGGACAATCAAACTCCTGCGTGAAACGGACCACATCAATTACTTTCACTTCACCGTCAGTAGTGAGAAGGATGTTCTTCAAATGGGTATCAGATGGGTTAAAGCCTAAGCGGCAGGCAAATTCCAGCGCCTCATCTACACGTTGGACCATCTCTTCTGTGATAGCCACTCCATTGACGAGGCAGTCATAAAAAGTGATTCCTTCCACGTACTGCATGGTCAAATACCCTTCTCCTTTTTCATAAAAAGCTGGAAAAAACTCATGGTTATTCAGCTTCTCGTATACTTCCCCTTCAATGTGTGCCAGCTCTTCGTAACCAGGATAAAAAATTTTTATCGCTAAGTCTGTTCCTTTCAACCGGTAGACCACGGCACTTCTTCCCTGACCAATCCACAGGAACTCTGGGGGAACACCGATGACACGGTCCCCGTCAAACTGCACTTTTCCAACCAAATCTTTGATATTCCCCATAAAGATTCTCCTCTATGAAAAAGCCATTTTATTTATATCATTATACCAAAATTTCAGAAAAAGAAGCGTATTTTTGTTTGACATTGATAATCATTATCAATTATTATTGTTTTATCACCTTGAAAGGAGAATGGCTATGGAGAATACCTTAACCGTTCTACAAACGTTCACTTACGAAAAAGGCAATCAAGAATGCACGTGCCACGAAATTATTGAATTCAACCAAGGCGATCACCTTCACATCCTGGAGGATCCCTTTTATGTAGACCATGCAGGCTGGTATATCGCGGTTAAAAAAAATGATGCCGATCCTTTTTACATGTCCATTCCTTTTATCGATGAAAAATATGAAGACCGTTCCCTTTATACAGAAATGGACATGGAATTAGCGATTCTTGTGCATCAATACCAGATTGACCAGTCTCTTATAAATAAAAATAAATCTGCATTCCTAACCCATAAAAAAGAACTTGATCAATTAATGATGATGCATCCAAAACACCTATTAGCCAATAGATAATAACGAGTGTGAAAAAAGAGGCGCTGTTCGGCGCCTCTTACTTTTGATCTTGTTCCATTTGTTGTTGAGCTCTGCGAATCAATTCTTTTACCATACGGCCGCCAATCTGTCCTCCGATTTTACCTGCATCCCTCGTAGATAAATCACCATTGTCACCTTTTTTCAAAGGTATTCCTTGTTCCTCTGCTACTTCATATTTCGTTTGTTCTGGAGAGGATGAGTGTAGGAGATCGGCTTTCAGCTGATCGAGTCCTGCCCTTGCTTCTGGAACAAGCAGTTTATTTCTTCGGGCCATCATCAGTCACGCTTCTTTCCTTTTTTAATACCTTCACCCTTATGGCTGATCAACTGACCATTTTCATCCACTTCATCAATTTTAGCATCGTACGTACCCTCTGTGAGCGTGTCGGATACTTGCTCCTGGGTAATGGATAAGCCCTCGGAACTGAAGTCGTCGCTATTTTGATTACGATTACGTTTCATTTGATTTTTCTTCATACCTGAATCCTCCTTTTCGCTTAGCCTTTGCATGTTTGATCAGCCCATTCGTTGTAAGCTTTTGCCTGTTGAAAACATGGATAAAAACCGGGCTTTACTGCAAAATAAGCGTTAGGAGGTGTGCTTATGAGTAAGAAAAGCAATGCATTCAAACGAAATGCCGGCAACACAGTAAACCCACAGGGACTTTCTGAAGATGTGGCAGATCAGCAACCTCGCTCTCAGTTAGAACAAAAAGCAAAAAAAGCGAATGCTAAACGATAAAAAGCTGACATTTATTTGTCAGCTTTTTTTGTTAAGAAAGGTTGGATGGTTTCTAGTGCTTTGGTGTCATCATAAAGTTGATAAATGGTTTGCGAAAGCCGTACAGGATCACCGAAGAAGAATCGTTCATACAAGGTTTGCCTCGAACCAAAACTGCTCATCGTCAAATCCCAGGCTAACCGAAAAAGGGAGACACGGTCTTCTCCTTTCACTTCGACCCCTTGCAGATAATGATTAAGCTGTTCTCCGACTTCTCCTTCAAAATCCGCTTTTTGTGGAATGGACATCATGCCGCTGGCTCCAAGAACCTGAAGGATCTCAGCAAACCTTGGATACGATTCTTGAAATTGATTAACAGCCACATATAACGATTGTTTTGCAGGAACCATAATTCCTGAAGCATCAACGGCCGCTTCTTGTTCTGATTTGATGACAAGTGCCTTCATGACTTCTAACCCTTTGACTATTTCCACAACTTTACTTTGAACATGTTGGTAATCCCCAATTTGGATGGTATCAACAATTCCTTGAGCGATTCCTAAAAGAAATTCCGTTTTTATAATTTGCCGTGAAACAATTTGATGTAAGGTAAAAGGAACAAATTTCCCCTGCACATACATACGGGTAGCTGCCCTTATATTATCGTGTATGAAAACACGGTCCCATGGTACGAGAACATCATCAAAAATGACGATGGTATCCATCTCTTCGAAACGTGACGATAAAGGATAATCATAAGATGACCCTTGATTAGCAAAGGACTCTCTGCATACAAACTTTAATCCTTTCGTGTTGCTGGGGATAGAAAAGCAGTAGGCGTGTGCATTATCCTGAGCACCAGGAGCGGAAAAGACAATGATCTCATCCGTTATTCCTCCTTGCGTTGCCAGAAGTTTGGCTCCTTTAATGATCAGGCCTTGATCGGTCCGGTCCATGATCCGAGCATTGGTGACATCCTCTTCCAGGAACGCTAATTTCGACCGGTTGCTTTGAGGGTTAACAAAAGTATGGGTGAACGACAGATCCTTCTCTCGAGCATATTCATAAAATTGAAGAAGCCGCTCCGGATGACAATTCTCTTCTCCATCCAATACATCTATAGATGCAGCGAAAGCAGCAAGCACCGTGTTCATATAATCCGGGCTTCTTCCCATTACACCTCCTGAGTGAAGGGCCCACCGTTGAATCATTTTCCTCCTTCTTTCCAAATCACCCTTCGTTTTTGGAATTAAGTAAGACAACCCTAATCGGTTTCCTGTCGTTTCAGAGGAAAAAGTCATATCCTTTTGATTATCATATTGAAGATCGTAGAGTTCTGCCTGACTGCGGATAGCCCCTTTGAAAGCGGGATGTTCAGAAATATTGCCCGTCACTTTATTTCCACCCACCCAGACTTCCGCATTCATTGCATCCATTCGTTTTTTATATTCTTTTCCTGAAATCACCGGCATGATATCACTCCTGATTTTCACAATCACTGAAAATAACTGATATCATACCATATTAATTTGGTGGAGAATTGTGATTTATGGACAAAAAAAGAAACCCCCGGAGAGTCACACTCCAGACGTTTCTCCCTAGCATGCACGCTTTTTTTATGAAGGGCTGGCGGTTTCAGAATTGAATTGTTCAGTTTCTGTGGAACCTTTCAATGCCGTGGTTGATGATGTTCCACCTGAAATTACTTGAGCGACTTCATCAAAATATCCTGTTCCAACCTCACGCTGATGTCGTGTTGCTGAATACCCGTGAATTTCACTTGCGAACTCTGCCTGCTGAAGTTCCGAATAAGCTTCCATCCCACGATCTTTATATTGACGAGCAAGTTCGAACATGCCGTGATTCAAGGCATGGAACCCTGCCAATGTAACGAATTGGAACTTGTAGCCCATTTCCCCAAGCTCCCGCTGGAAATTTGCAATGGTCTCATCATCCAACTTCTTTTTCCAGTTGAAAGAAGGAGAGCAGTTGTAAGCCAGGAGCTTTCCAGGATATTGCTCATGAATGGCTTCCGCAAAACGACGAGCTTCATCCAGGTTAGGTTCTGATGTTTCACACCAAACAAGATCAGCATATGGCGCATAAGCCAAGCCACGTGCAATCGCCTGATCCAATCCAGACCTTGTTTTGAAGAAACCTTCAGCTGTTCTCTCTCCAGTAATGAATGGCGCGTCGTATGGGTCCACATCACTCGTGATAAGATCGGCTGCATTCGCATCGGTTCTTGCTATGATAATCGTTGGAGTGCCCATCACATCCGCAGCAAACCTTGCGGAAATCAAATTTCTAACCGCCGTCTGTGTCGGCAAAAGGACTTTTCCTCCTAGGTGACCACATTTTTTCTCTGAAGAAAGTTGATCTTCAAAGTGAACGGCTGCAGCACCCGCTTCAATCATTCCTTTCATCAACTCGAACACATTCAGCTGCCCGCCAAAGCCTGCTTCAGCGTCTGCAACTATAGGCGCAAACCAGTCAATGTCCTCTTTTCCTTCCATATGATGAATTTGATCCGCTCTTTGCAAGGCTTGATTAATCCTTTTCACCACTTGAGGTACGCTATTTGCCGGATATAAGCTTTGATCAGGATACATATGTCCTGAGAGGTTGGCATCAGCAGCCACTTGCCATCCACTCAAATAGATGGCTTTTAATCCTGCTTTCACCTGCTGCATCGCCTGGTTTCCTGTCAAAGCACCCAGCGCGTGGACATAATCTTCCTCGTTCATTAACTTCCACAGTTTTTCGGCACCTTTCTCCGCTAAGGTATGCTGAATATCCATGGACCCTCTTAACCGAATGACTTCTTCGGCTTCATATGGTCTTTGCACTCCGCTCCATCGACTCTCATCCTGCCACTGGTGATGCAACTTTTCTACACGCTCATTCATGTGAAATCCCCCTTAAGATATATGGTTATAGGCTTCTAATGTTAAAAATTCAGTAAAATCATCGTTACGGATCAATCGATCGAATAATTGTGCGGCCTCCATATAGGAACCGTTTTCGAAAACACTTTCTCCAACTTCCCAGCGAATCGCTTCGAGCTCTTCTTCTTTCAATGATGCGTAAAGCTCCATCGTAATCTCCCGACCATCTTTTAATATTCCTTTTGGGTGTCTGATCCATTGCCAAACTTGCGCTCTCGAGATTTCCGCTGTAGCTGCATCCTCCATCAAATGATGAATAGGTGCTGCTCCTCTTCCATCCAGCCAAGAGGCGATATACTGGATCCCTACGTTTATATTTGTTCTTAACCCCTGCTCTGTAATTGATCCATCAGGTACTTCAAGCAATTGCTCTGCACGATAGGAGACAGACGTTTGATCTCTTTGTATCTGATTCTCGTCAGGCATATGTTTGTTAAAAATCTCCATGGCTGTCTCTACCATGCCCGGGTGGGCGACCCACGTCCCGTCGTGGCCATCTTTCACTTCACCCTCCTTATCTGCACGGACCTTTTCAAAAGCAGCGTCGTTTTTCTCTTTATCGTTTTTTACAGGTATTTGGGCTGCCATTCCTCCCATGGCATGAGCCTTTCGTTTATGACAGGTTTGAATGGTTAACCGCGAATAAGCTCTCATAAATGGGACAGTCATCGTCACATCCGCCCGGTCAGGCAATAAAAAACGTTCATCATGACGGAATTTTTTCAAGTAGCTGAAGATATAATCCCAACGGCCACAATTCAATCCAGCCGAGTGATTTCTTAATTCATAAAGGATTTCATCCATCTCAAAGGCGGCTAAAATCGTTTCTATTAAGACTGTCGCTTTCACCGTTCCTTGTGGAATATCCAAATAATCTTGAGCAAAGACAAATACATCGTTCCACAGCTTCGCCTCTCGATGGTTTTCAAGCTTTGGTAAGTAAAAATAAGGTCCCGAACCATTTTCTATAAGCTTTTTAGCATTATGGAAAAAATAGAGCCCAAAGTCCACAAGACTGCCTGAAAGCCGCTCCTGATTGTAAGTCATGTGTTTTTCTTCTAAATGCCATCCACGAGGTCGTACTTTAAGGACAGCCGTCTTTTCATTTAACTTGTAGACCTTTCCGTTTGAATTCTCAAATCGAATGTTCCTTCTCACAGCATCCCTCAAGTTAATCTGGCCATGAATAGTGTTCAGCCATGTCGGAGCGTTCGCATCCTCAAAATCAGCCATGAATACCTTCGCTCCGGAATTGAGACCATTGATGACCATCTTCCGATCTACTGGGCCTGTAATTTCTACCCGACGATCCTTAAGATCGTCAGGTATAGGGGATATCGTCCAATCAGTATTTCTGATGTGCTCCGTCTCTTTCAGGAAATCCGGCCGCTCTCCTTGATCCAGTTTCTTCTGCGTCATTATTCGATCTGAAAGCAACTGTTTTCTTCTATCATTAAATTCTTCATGTAATTCAACAATGAACGATAAAGCTTCATCTGTTAGAATCTCTGCAAATCCTTCGTGCATTGTTCCATGAATTTGTATTCCAGACAATTTTGTTTCCATTGAATCGCCACCCTCTGTTGTATACTAACTACCAACAAATAAATTTGTTATATAACAGTTACCACAAAATTTATTCATCTTTTTTGGAAAGGCAACGATCACATTCCATCATGTAATTGTAAGTATGACCTTCGATTTGTGAACCACACTGCGGGCAAGGGACGTTTTGTTGTTTTTTCATACTAGCTCCTCCTTTGTTATAACAGAATTCATTTTGTTTATCTGTTATGGTACAGTTTACTGTGGAGGAAGGGGAATTGCAACCATTTTCTGAAAGTTTTTTAAATTTAGGCGGATGTTGGATACTAAAAAGGCGCTGTTAAAGGGTTTAGCGCCTTTTTTATTTTCCATTTCATTCTATCCCTTACAAATCCTAACCGTACTGTTCCAATACAGTTTACGCCGTTTTCATCTTCGCTCATAAAGTAATTGGATAAACTTTTCCAGCGATGGAGACAGCCACTTCTTTTGATGATGAATAATTTGAATGTATAATGCTAAGCCTTGATGGTCAAAGTCCAAAGCACGAAGACTCCCATTCTCAAGCTCCCCTGCTACCGTCATTTCCGGGAGCATCGCTATTCCCAGCTCGTCAATGACACATTGTTTGATCGCTTCAAGACTTGTAAATGAAATCACTGAGCGGGGTTCGACTGCTCTTTTCTTTAATATCCCCTCCAACATATTCCTATATGAACAATCTTTCTCTGTAAGAATGAGCGTTTCATCCTCTATCCGCCGTATATTAATCTGCTCCTGGCCAACAAGCGGGTGTTCATTAGCAGCAACAATGACCATTTTTTCCTTTCGTAAAAGTAAAGTTTCCAGAAGAGGGTGCTTCACTTCTTCATCGAGAACAACAGCGAGATCATAATGGCTTTCTAGCACACCTTCTTTAAGATTGGGACAGAGTCCGGATTCCAACTGGATTCGAAGGTCAGGATTCTGCTCTTTAAAAGCTTTCAAAGACTTGGATATAAAATAAGCAGCCAAGGATTCAACTGCTCCAATCCTAACAGTTCCCCGCATTTGTACATTTTTCGAAACCTTACTTTCCGCTTCTTCAAGTAAATCAATGACCTGGTCAACATAATGTAAAAGCTGTTCGCCAGACTGAGTTAAACGCATCGTCTGTCCAGCACGTTCAACAAGTCTCACCCCATAGTAATCTTCAAGCTTTTTGATTTGTGTTGTCACACTGGACTGAGCATAACCGAGTTCTTCCCCCGTACGGGTATAACTCCCCCACTTGGCCACTTCTTTAAATGTGTAAAAATAGGATATGTCCATACGTACACCTCTATCATTTTTTACAATAGTTAGTATCGATAAGTATAGATAACAATGATGAGATGTTCAATGATATACTTTTTGAAGAAGTAAAGGAGGCGGATACAATGAAAATATTGACGATCTTAGGGAGTTCAAGAGAGAACGGTAATTCTGAATACCTCGTCAACCAGGCCCTTGAAGGAATTGAACATAAACAAATACGTCTAAGTGATTATAAAATTAACCCTATCTCTGACAGGCGGCATACAGAAGGCGGGTTTCGCCGTGTCGATGACGATTATGAAACTGTACTGTCTGATTTCTTAACACATGATCTTATCATTTTTGTCACTCCTATCTATTGGTTTGGAATGACTTCTCATATGAAGTTGTTCTTCGACCGCTGGTCCCAATATATGCGTGATGATCGATTTGATTTTAAGAATCAGGTAAAAGGAAAGAGAGCCTATGTCATTACTACAGGTGGAAGCAACCCTTATGTCACGGGCCTGCCACTAATTCAACAGTTCGGCCATATCTTCGATTTTGTAGGGATGTCATTTGAAGATTATGTAATAGGAAATGCCGTCAAACCTGGAGAAATTAAAGAGGATTTGCTTGCCTTGGACAAAATGAGTGCCTGGAATCGCACCTTGAAGAAATGACGAACAAATGTTCTTGTTTTATTTCTCCCAACAGCTTATAATGATGGTGGATCAAAAAATTTCCAAAAGGAGTGTTTCACGGCTATGAAGCATCAAGCTACCCCTTATTTCACGTTCAACGGTAACGCAGGAGAAGCCCTGGACTATTACAAACAAATTTTTCATGGTGAGGTTATCAATTTACAAACCTTTGGCGAGGCAGATTTTGAAACCCCTGAGGAAATGGACCAGCGAGTCATGCATGCACAATTCAAAAAAGATGCTTTGTTCTTTATGGTTTCAGACTCATTCACAGATCAAAATGTTAAGACCGGGAGCAATATCGCCCTCGTATTAGAATGTGAAAGTACTGATGAAATTCAAACGTATTATGACCGTTTAAAAAATGATGGAAACGTCTTGATGGAACTTCAGGATACCTTTTGGGGTGCTACGTATGCCAAAGTGAAAGACCCTTATGGAATAACCTGGGATCTGAACTACACAAAAGAGCAATAAATAAAGCGGCTCATCCCTGAGCCGCTTCTCTCAATCCAAATGGATCGTACAATTAAAACGATCACAAAACCATTGTTCCTCTCTAAGATGAACTTCTGATAAAGAAGTATTTTTCATATGTTCATCTCTTACATTTTGACTATCCAGTTCCCTTAATAGGTGACTAATTAGAGCACCGTGACTAACTACGATTACTTTCTTCCCTGCATGTTTCTTTAAAACATCATCCATAAACGCCTTCCCCCTGGAAACAACACTGTGAGGCGTTTCAATACCCAAGTCCAAAGACCGCCAATCCTCTCCCCATTTTTCAATTCTTTCTGGTTCTGTCGTTCCTTCGATCTGGCCACCACTGGCTTCTTCTATTCGTGTATCAAATTGGATAGCCAATCCTACTTTTTCACTAATGATTTTCGCTGTCTGCTTTGCCCTCTTCAAAGGACTTGAATAAAGAATATCCCATGTTTCTTTATGTAAGCGCTCAGCTAATTTCAGAGCATCTGCCTTACCTTCTTCATCTAATGGAATATCAGAACTTCCCTGCGCTCTTTTTTCTTTATTCCACCGTGTACTTCCATGTCTAATCAATGCTACCTTTGTCATTTCCAACCAACCTCCCTCCTTCTTTTTCTATAAAAAGGTAACCATATCCTTTAATACAATACTTATTACACATAATGGCAAGATTGTGGAAGACTCAGTTTCGAGATGTTTGGGGGCTTCGTTTGCCATATTTGGAGTCAAGGGTGGCTGGGAAGCTACTCGCTTTTCTGTGGGGGAGTGCCGAGCTTCCTCGGGCTACGCCCTGCGGGATGTCGCCGATCTCCTTTCTCCCACGGGAGTCTCGCAGCTTCCCAGCCACCCCATACGATAAAAGTGAGAAACGAACCCCTTTGCCCAGTATGAGTGTCTTTCACAGATCCTGAATCTATAGTGATAAAGGGAGAATGGCGAGACTCCTGCGGGAAAAAAGTGCTTGGTGAGACCCCACAGGACGCAGTCCGAGGAGGCGCACCGCGCTCCCGCGGAAAGCGAGCTATTCCCCGCAGCCCCCGTAACTCAACAAAAGTCTCGAAACTGAGTCTTCCACTAAAGGGAGCTTTTGTGAAATATTGTTGGGACTACATAGAAAAGCCCGGAATGTAGTCCGGGCTTTAGTGGAATTTATTTTTATTCATCAAGATCCAAGTCGGTAACGGCACCTTTGGATGAGGAAGATACGAGTCTCGCATACTTCGCCAGTACGCCTCGTTTATGCTTAAGCTCAGGGCGTTTCCACTCGCTTTTTCTACGCTCATATTCTTCATCACTAACTTCAAAATTAATTTGCTGCGTATCACTGTCGATCGTGATGGTGTCCCCTTCTTTCAGCAGTCCGATGGGACCTCCAACGACTGCTTCAGGAGCAACGTGGCCGATTACGAATCCGTGGGATCCACCTGAGAAACGACCATCTGTAAGTAGAGCAACCTTTCCACCCAGTCCTTTTCCTACAATCATAGCTGTAATCGAAAGCATTTCCGGCATGCCAGGTCCTCCTTTTGGACCGACATTTCGTATGACCAGAACGTCTCCTTCTTTAATCTCATCGTTGACAATCGCTTCCGTCGCTTCATCTTCACTATTGTACACACGTGCAGGTCCTTCAAAACGGCTGATTTTCTGTCCGGACATTTTAGCAACGGCACCTTCTGGCGCCAGGTTTCCTTTCAGAACGACGAGTGGCCCTTTTTCTTTGATGGGCTGGTCAAACGGAACAATGACCTTCTGACCTTCTTTTAGAGAAGGAACTTCTGCCAAGTTTTCAGCGACCGTTTTCCCGGTAACGGTCAGGCAGTCCCCATGCAATAAACCTTCTTCAAGAAGTAATTTCATAACAGCTGGAACACCGCCGCTTTCATACAAGTCCTGCATGACATATTTACCACTAGGCTTCATATCTGCAATATGAGGGACTTCCTGTCTGATGCGCTCAAAGTCATCCAGAGTCAAATCCACTCCAGCAGAATGGGCCATGGCAAGGAGGTGAAGGAATGCATTCGTAGATCCACCAAGAGCCATTACTACGGTGATGGCATTTTCAAATGCTTCTTTTGTCATGATATCGCGAGGATAGATCTCTTTTTCCAGCAACTCGATGACGAGCTCACCCGCTTGTTTACATTCCGTTTCTTTGTAATCATTAATCGCTGGTGTAGAGGAAGAACCAGGAATACTCATCCCTAAAGCTTCCACAGCAGAAGCCATTGTGTTAGCAGTATACATTCCACCACAAGCACCTGCTCCAGGACATGCATGACATTCAACTCTGTGCAGCTGTTCGTCGTCGATCTGTCCTTCATGGTACTTTCCTACAGCTTCAAAAGACGAAACAATATCAATATCCTCTCCATCAAGCTTTCCTGGTTGAATCGTTCCTCCATATACGTACACCGAAGGAATGTTCAAACGTCCAATAGATATTAAGCAGCCAGGTGTCGTTTTGTCGCAGCCGCCGATGGCGACCAGACCATCCAGTCTTTCCGCATTTGTGACGGTTTCAATGGAGTCTGCAATCACTTCACGGCTTGGAAGGGAATAAAACATCCCCTCGTGGCCCATCGCAATTCCGTCAGCTACTGTAATTGTATTGAAAATCATAGGAGCTCCGCCATTTTCACCGGCTCCATTTTTCGCTTCTTGTGCTAGCTTATCGATATGTACATTACAAGGGGTAACCTCACTCCATGTACTCGCAATTCCAATCATAGGTTTTTGGAAATCTTCATCTGTAAATCCAACAGCTCTCAACATCGAGCGGTTCGGGACTCGATTGACGCCTTCACTGATGTCTTTACTTCTTATTCTTAAATCTTTTTTCGTTTTCTCCATCCCTAACACTCCTTTTATAAATGGCCGAATCATTTTGTAAATGAAATAACTTACCATGATGATACTAACAACTAAGAAGCATAGCAATGATTTTTCTGAATATAATAAACATTCCTTACAATTAAAACGCTTTCATTAAGAGAAAAAAATGAAAAAAAGGCCTGCTGAAAAGCAGACCCATATATATAGGGGGGACCTTATACATTTGCAGGTTCAAATGTTTTACAATCCGTTTCTTCGCTGTTGCTCGCTTTTTTACCTTTATGACTGACTACGAAAATTTCATCTGCTCCGCAGGAAATCCCGTCATTGTTATGAACACAGTTTCGGACTTCACATTTTACATCCAGCGCCACATCTAACACCTCCCTATAGCTGTTATTTTCTGCTGTCATGGCTTTGAATATTCTTTCCAGTCCTCCCCATAAAGGCCTGAGGCAAAATCACCCACAATGACATCTTCGATTTGTGATAGAATAGGAAGCGTGATTGTATAAGGTCAAAATGAAACTTTTCCCCCGTTATTTCATAAATTGTATGAAAGAGGTCGCTGGAAAAACTGATTGAGGTCCAATCAGATTATAATCAACTTAAAATAGGACTGGTGTTTATGGATAAGAAGCAAAAGATCTATAATAAATTGTTGGAAGTCGTGAAAGAGGAAAATGTTAAAGTGGATGAAATGTTGAAAGACCACTTGTACACAAAGCTTGGAGGAAAAGCCGATTTTTTCATTACTCCAACATCCTACGAAG
Source organism: Halobacillus litoralis (assembly GCF_009856445.1). Lineage (GTDB taxonomy): Bacteria > Bacillota > Bacilli > Bacillales > Halobacillaceae > Halobacillus > Halobacillus litoralis. The sequence continues at coordinate 991,403 of NZ_WMFA01000001.1, read as the reverse complement.
AAATCCAAAATGTCGTTAAGCTTTCGAATGAAGACAACATTCCTTTCACTCTGCTTGGCAATGGATCAAACTTAATTATTAAAGACGGTGGTATACGTGGAATCGTCATCAACTTAAAACATCTGGATACCATCTATTCTGAAGGCAACACAGTGGTCGCCCAAAGTGGTGCCCGTATCATTGATACCTCCCGTTATGCTCTTGATAAGCATTTATCCGGATTAGAGTTCGCCTGTGGAATCCCCGGAACTGTCGGCGGTGCTTTATACATGAATGCAGGAGCTTATGGTGGAGAAATCAAAGATGTGCTTGATTATGCCTATGTGGTAGATAAACATGGAAACCTTGTAAAGCGGCTCGCTGCTGAACTTGATCTTGATTATCGAACCAGTAACATTTCAGCTAATGGAGATATCGTCGTAGAAGCCACCTTCCATCTGAAGCCTGCTAAGTATGAGGAAATTAGAGAAGTGATGGATGACTTGACGTACAAGCGTGAATCTAAACAACCACTGGAATACCCTTCATGTGGAAGTGTCTTTAAACGACCACCTGGATATTTTGCCGGTAAGCTGATACAGGACAGCGATCTTCAAGGAACCAATATCGGTGGTGCCGAAGTTTCTAAAAAGCATGCTGGGTTTATCGTCAATAAAGATAATGCAACAACTTCTGATTACATCTCTTTGATTGAACATGTTCAAAAAACAGTGAAAGAAAAATTCGGCGTCGATTTGGAAAGAGAAGTACGAATCATCGGTGATGACAAAGACTAAAAAAGAGCCTGCGCTAAGCGCAGGCTCTTTCTATTATCTCGCCAATATTTTTGTTTCTCAGTAAGCCCCACTGGAATAGGTCAATTCGTAACTGTGGGTGTAAATTTCGAAAACATTACCAAAAGGATCTTCTACGTAAACCATCTTATATGGTTTCTCACCAGGGTAATATTCGCGAATAGGCATGCGTTGTTTCCCACCCTTAGCCTTTACTTTCTCGACAACTTCTTCGATATTCGGGTCTTGAATACAGAAATGGAATATGCCTGTCTTCCAATATTCAAAGTTGTTTTCCGGCTCTTCCTGATGCGGGAATTCAAAAAGTTCAATCCCTATCTTATCTCCGGTGGATAGGTGAGCAATTCTGAATGTGTCCCAATCATTGCCGAAAACGTCCCGGCACATCTGACCGACTGGTGTATCATCGTTATGGACATCTGACGGTTCCATAATGACATACCACCCGAATAATTCTGTATAAAACTCAATCGCTTTTTCTAAATTTGGAACTGACAAACCGATGTGTGAAAAACTTCTTGGGTATGGGTACATAATAAAAAACTCCTTCTTTATGATTTTATTTTCGCTACGATTTTACCTTTCACATGACGTTCAGACAGACGCTCAAGGGCCTGCGGAACTTCCTCTAATGAGATGGTCTCTTCCAGTAGGGAAGAAAGTTTACCATCAGCCATCATTTCGAGTATTTCGTCTCCGATAACACCAAGGTCTTTTTGGGATTCTATATCCGCTCTATGGGCCGCTGCAAGGGCTATTTCGTGATACGACACAACGGTAGTAAAGGGTTTTATTTTAGTGAAATCAGGTGCACCAGCGATATATACCAAATGACCCATAAAGGCAAGGTAGTCGAGTGATGCTGTCGCATTATCACGGCTTACTGCATCCACGACTGCGTCCACCCCTTTACCTTCCGTGATTTCCTTGACCCTTTGATGTACATCTTCATTACGGTAATCAATAACGAAGTCTGCGCCTAACTGACGGACATGATCATGGTTATGAGCAGAAGCTGTGGTTATGACCGTCTTTCCTGCCGCTTTTGCAAGTTGAATAACGAAGCCTCCGACTCCTCCTGCTCCTGCATGAATTAGAATGGTGTCCACTTGATCGAGCGGAAGCTTACGATGAATGGCTTGATAAGCGGTATAGCCAGCTGTCGGGAGGGCCGCCGCCTCTTCGAAGGTGATTTTATCAGGGATTCGCGAAATCGTATGGGCCGTCGTTACTGCATATTGAGCATAAGCCCCACTTTTCAATAGATCACCATGGTAGACTACTCGATCCCCTTTTTCCCACTCGGTCACATCCTCCCCGAGCTCTACAACTGTTCCTGCACCATCCAGTCCCAGAATATGAGGATACGTCCAATTCGGGTTGCCATTCGTTGCGGTCTTATAATCAACAGGGTTCAATCCTGCCGCATGTACTTCAATTAGAACTTCTCCTTTTTGGGGGTGAGGTCTCTCTACTTCCTCTACTTTCATTTCTTTCCATTTATTTTTATCATGTAAAAGCAGTGCTTTCATCCGTCTTCATCTCCTTATTAAACAGTTTCCTTCAATTAGTGAAACGATATACTATATACTAACGAGAGGCACAGATAGAAACAAGAAGGCACTTTTCAGTAACTGAGTTACTAAAGGGTAACCTATCATTGGATAGAAATGAGGGACACACAATGAAACAGCTGCAATCGGAATACCAGTGTGCCATTAATTTAGTGATCGATTTAATCGGTGGCAAAGGGACATGGACTTGTAAAGCGGACGGTTTTTGAAGAAGTTCCTCCAAAAGTGGTTTATTCTACTACGGATTACGGACGCAATCTCCAGCCGGTTCTTTATGGAATGTGTCAATGGGGCGATGATTACGCTGAAAATGAAGGGATTCAGATGAACAGCTGTTGGACAGGCCGGGATTTTATGCAAAAATAAAAGCGACCTGTTATAAGGTCGCTTTCTTTGTTAGGACATCCACTTCGGTGGTGTGTTTTTTTCCCAATATATCTCGCCAAGTTCATGGTGTTTCATGAAGTTGTCCTCCTGCAAATGATAATGGAAGTTGAACCAGTATCCTTCACCCGGCCGCTTATCCCTGCGGACATGAAAACGGGCAACTTCTTCGTCTGTATGCTTGTTATGGATATTAAAAATTCTTTCACCGTATCCAGGGGACGGATCTTCAGTAATTTCATAATAAGGAACTTCGTTTTCATCAGCAGATGTAAGAATCTCTCCCATTACCTCTTCGATCTTAGGTAAAATCGTTGTAGTCATGTCTTCATCTACTTTTTCAATAATTCGTGGCCCCATCTTTGTAAGCGTCTGTGTTTTCGCTTGCTCCGTTATGGTTTCAATCCAATCATCAGTGGTCAAAGGTGCTGCAGATGATGGAGGTGCTATGTGTAATTCTTCTGTTTTTGTGGAATGAGGTGTTTCTTGCACATGCCGATCAGCCGACAGCTCTTTTTTATCAGCAGCATCTGTGTCGATCTGCATCGGTGGAACGTAAAGGCCTAAAGTCATGACAGATATAAGTACAACAAATACTTTTCTCATTAACGGCTTCATTACAGACAATCTCCCTCTACTTCAGGATGACTTCATTTTATCATTTTCTACGAAGTTGTCCATAAGTAAAAAGAAACCGTTTCCATATTGTCACATTTTTGTTGAATAATCATCGCATACCATTCGGGTCTTTAAAAATGCCTATAATACCCGGTCTTCCAGAATGCCAGCCAACTTTCCCCACTTATGAAAATCCCATATTCAAACCATACCTTTGAAATTCCTCATCTGCTTTTAAACAAGTTAACCATCTGGTTGGAGTCATCAGCTACCTTCATATCGACATCCTAGTACTTTTATCTGCCTGTCTTCTTTTTCTTCTGTTTTTTTACCATGTGGGATGTGGTTTTCTTTCCCTGTACATGAAACAAGAAAATAAGGAAAACTTAAAGGATGAAAAAGGAGGAGGAAAAGATATGAATCCCAATCAAGGACAAAATCAAAACCAGCAAGGTCAGCAAATGCCTCAAAACATGGTGAATAAAAACCACGGCGGTCATGAGTTATTTGATGCTCATGAAGTCATCGCAAGTTTAATCAATATGCTTGATCAGTACCAAATGTATGCCCAGCATATCCAGGACCCAGAGCTTCAAAGCATTCAGCAGCGCCAACATGCGTTTGTGACCCAAATGTACAATACTATTGTTCAGAGTTTCAGTACAGGGCAGGATCCTGCTCAAGAAACACAACAATACAAAATGCAGCAAAGTAACGAAGTCGTATACGGCATCAAACCCGGCCAACCAAAGAAACCGAACCAGTCCGTCAATGAACTTGCGGATAAAGGGCTTTCTGCTTATATGCTCGGACAAACAAAGACACTTGCAACTTTATTGTCCATGACTGCTCTGGAAATGACGAACCCTGTCTTGCGCCGAGTGGTTGCAGACAGTGTTCCGAACTTCATCGAGATGAGTTATGAGATTTTCCTTTATCAGAATAAGCATGGGTACTACCAGGTTCCTCAGTTGCAACAACAAGACATGAACCAAATGCTGCAAAGCTATACAACTGCTCCACAAGGAAATATGCCGCACTAAACAAACAAGGACGCCCGCTTCTCAGCAGGCGTCCTTGTTTAATACGTATACGATTCAACCTTAAACTTTATGGCAGGATTGTGGAAGACTCAGTTTCGAGACTTTCCAGGGTTCGTTGCCCGGGTTGAGCGTCAGGGGTGGCTGGGAAGCTACTCGCTTTCCTGTGGGGGAGCGCCGAGCTTCCTCGGACTGCGTCCTGCAGGATCTCGCCTATCTCCTTCTCCCACGGGAGTCTCGCAGCTTCCCAACCACCCCATTCGACGAAGGGGGAAAACGAACCCTTATACCAAGTTAGAAGGTCTCCCACTATCCTGATTGTTGTAGGCAGAAAACGCTGTGTATCAAGCTTTCAGGTTTCAAGTACCTCGACTTGGGAGTATTATCTTTATGCTCTCCTCACCCTGAATAGCTGATTATTCAGGAAGTGGTTTCGAGAACCTTCCACGGTAAAGGGGCGGAGGGGAATGGCGAGACTCCTGCGGGAAAAAAGTGCTTGGTGAGACCCCACAGGACGCAGTCCGAGGAGGCTCACCGCGCTCCCGCGGAAAGCGAGCTATTCCCCGCAGCCCCATCCACCCAACAGAAGTCTCGAAACTGAGTCTTCAAGTATAGGGAGCTATAGTGGAATTAGGGAATTTAGGATTTTATTAATACAAGGAGCAACGTTTTAATATAGTATAGGGACATGCACCTATAAAGGAGGCAGCTCATCTTGCTTTTCAGTTATATTCTTCTCGGCCTATCATTATCTGCTCCCATTGGTCCCATCAATGCTGCCCAGTTTGACAAGGGGATTCGGTATGGTTTTTGGCATGCCTGGCTTGTGGGAGTAGGAGCGATGTGTGCAGATGCCTTATTTATGCTCCTGATTTACTTTGGACTTGCTCAATACGTAGAACTGCCTTTAGTAAAAACGTTCCTTTGGTCTTTCGGTGCTTTCGTACTGATTTATACAGGCATAGAAAGTATGACTGCCTCCCATACAGAAGAAACGGATCGTTCCCTTTCTTCCACAAAAAAGAAAGCTTTTCGGACAGGGTTTCTTATGGCGTTATCCAATCCTTTGAATATTCTTTTCTGGATCGGTATTTATGGTTCCATTTTAGCTCAAATCTCTTCTCAATATGAACAAGCTCAACTTCTTGTTTACAGCGGGGGAATTTTTATTGGAATCATGTTGTGGGACCTGACAATGGCTGGAGCCGCTTCAGGTGCTAGAAGATGGATGACATCAAGATTGCTCCGAGGCGTTTCTGTACTTTCAGGACTTATGCTGATTGGCTTTGGGCTTTATTTTGGATATCAGGCAATCAAGATGTTTGTTGGATAGACAGTCACCTATATATGCTCTCTCCAATAGGATATGGATGTATCCTAGGAGGGAGATTTCTTATGTTGTACACCAAAGAAGATATAGAGAACCACGTGATCGATTTGAACCTTTGGCAGTATGAAGTTTACGAACAATTTTCGAGCATGATGAATCAGCGGGAAACCCCTTATCCGTGTGTACCCGGCATACAAGGGTTCATGAAAAATATGCTGCGTTTCGGATTCTTGGACGATCCACGTACAGATAATAGTACTGATCAGTTGGCTCGTTTATTAAAAGATTATGGGGAAGTTTCAAGAGACACAGGGAATTATGCTTCTCTTGTCATCTTTTGTGATACCCGAGCCTTGTTGGATGAACAAACAACCATCGATGGATATGAAGAGCTTTTCTGGACCATACTCAATGAAATACACAAAAAAGATCCTGCCCCCTGGCCTGAAGACATCCCGCGAGACCCTGAAGACCCTGCTTGGGAATTTTGTTTCAATGGGGAACCTTACTTCGCTTTCTGTGCAACACCTGTTCATGAAATAAGAAACAGCCGCCGCTTTCCTTGTCTGCTCCTCGCTTTCCAACCCCGTTGGGTTTTTGAGGAAATCAATGACTCTACTCCGTTTGGGAGAAAAATTAAAAAGGTGATTCGGAAGCGCCTGGTCGAGTATGACGGCGTCCCTTCACACCCTGCCTTAAAGTGGTATGGACAAAAAGATAACCATGAGTGGAAGCAGTACTTCTTAAAAGACGATGAGTCGACTTTGCCCCAATGTCCTTTTACAGCTTTGAAAAAAAAGTGGAAAAGTTTACGCCCCTGAATGGGGTGTTTTCTTTTGCTTCACCCATGTAGCTATTGCGATGAGGACCAAGAATGAAAGGCTTACTAAAAATCCGATTCGTGTCATGGCGTCCATCCATGTTCCCGTAATGGCAGCACCGATCAGGCCGATACCGAAGAATACGAGCGTCACTCCCTTTTTCCCTTTCACCATCAATTTCCGGTAAGACAATAGGATAAATACCCAGTTGTATAAGAGCATCAACCCTGCTGCAGTCGTTACATATTCAAAAATACGATCAGGAAGGAATACGGCAAGTAAAATAGAAAGAATGACGACGACAATCGTCAGAAGAAACGCAGGCTTTGAGACTTTCCCCTCTTCTTTTTCTGCAAATACCCCTGGTGCGTCCCCTTCCTCACTCAACGTCATCAACATCGTCGTCACAGCATAAAGGGAAGCGACCATCGTGGAGAATCCGGCAATAATTAAAACGCTGTTGAAAACATGTGGCACCCATGGAAGAGAATATTCCGTTAAGGCTGTGAGGAAAGGACTTTCGTCTGTAGATATGTTCTTCCATGAAGTGAGCTTAATCACAAAATAAAAGGCGGTCACGTAAACCACGGTGAGGACCATCAACATCAGTGTCCCTGATTTGGGTGCATCTTTTGGATCTTTCAATTCATTAGACATCAACCCCATGACTTCTATCCCTCCAAATGCATAAAACGCATAGAGCAGAGCGACCCAAAGACCAGACCAATCGCCATCAAAAAAAGAAGCCAGCGGACTTGTCAAAGGCCTCGGTGTTCCTCCACCGATATTTCCAGTCATAGCGAGGATCGCAATGATAATGAACATGATGATCGCAGAAATTTTTATCAGTCCGAAAACATTCTCCATCCGCTCTACTTGTCTCACACCTAGCCAAAGCACTAAGAGACCAAGAACGGCAAAAACACAAGCCAGCATCCACAGTGGGACCTTAGAAAACCAGAACTGCGCAAATATGGCGAGGGCTGTCAGCTGGCTCCCCATGATTAACATTTCCGAGGACCAGTAAACCCAGCCGTTACTAAATCCAGCCCATGGTCCAAAGGCTTGTTTGGCATAAGTACGAAATGACCCTTTTTCAGGATGGTTCGCCGTCATAGCTGCGAGCGAACGGAAAACAATATAAGTCCCAATCCCCGCCAATAAATAAGCTAACAGCACAGCAGGTCCTGCTTTTTCGATAGCAATGCTCGATCCTAGAAAGAAGCCTGTTCCAATAATGCACCCAATTCCAATGAATGAGAGCTGCCACCAGGATAGCTTTCCTTTTTTATGTACGTCCGTCATTCCCACCCCTCCTCCTGCAATTAGTTTGAAATGAATCGTCAGGATTATGTGCGGGAGAGCAAGAATGTTTTTTCGTGATGAGGAGAAAGTATCAAGAGATGAAAAAAGGAGCGTGATATTCATGATCTCATTGACCCCTCATTGCTGGAATGAATTCGACGAACTTAAAAGTGTCGTCGTTTGTAAACCTTCCGTCCTCCATGTCCCTGATAAACAAACGGCAACAGATCTTCGTTGGGAGAAGACAGCTGACAGCGATAAAACCAGACATTGTTTTAACAAAATGGTGGACGCCATGAGTAACGAAGGTGTGCAAGTCATTGATTATTCCACTTTTCTTAAGAGTGAGGAACGGGCGTTCCATGAACAATTGATTAACCGCGTTTTTGTCCGTGACCTCGCTTGCGTGTTCGGGAATCAGGTAATTCCCGGGGAAGCTGGTACTACCATGAGAAGGCCTGAGTACATTCATGCCCATAAAGTTTTTGAGCAGTGGTTTGATGAAAGACATTTCTCCATCCACCAAAATGATACAGTAAATGCACTTGAGAACGGGGATGTTTTCGTTTTAAACAAGGATGCGGTCTTTATCAATGTAGGAATGCGGTCAAGCTACGAGAGCGCAAAGGCATTAAAAGAGAAATTAATCCCTCTCGGTTTTTCTGAAGTGGGGATCATCGACCTTCCCCGTCGTGGAGATACGATGCACCTTGATATGAACTTCAATATTGCAGGATATGGACTAGCTTTGGCCAAAAGTTATATGCGCTATTTTCCTGTCGAGGTTTTATCTGCAAACGGATCCTCCTATGTCATGATGCACGAATTCCTTCACCGTCATGGGTTTGAAATCATTTGGACCGATGAAGTGAAACATACCGTGGCTGATATCAACTTTTTGAATTTGAATCCTGAAACGTTATTAATCAGCACGAAAGCCCATAAAAAGATTTTCCACAATGAACAATTGAAAAAGAAACGGCTGATTGAAGTGGATGTTGATGAATTAGAAGCGGGCGGAGGCGGAATTCGATGTATGACCTTGCCTATTGAACGACGATAGAAAGTGTTCTGAAGCAGGGTCAAAAGCTTACATGAAAGAGCTTTTCATTTAAATAGGAATGATGGACGATGGAGTGAGAAAGGATAGGACCAAGGAGGTGTGCATTTGGAACATGTAAAACTATTCGCAATGAAATTCATCATGACATTTGTCATCCTTTTCCTCATTTTAGGTGGAGGATTTAAGGTTTCGTTTGGAGATGTTTTTCTGATCAGCTTTGTCCTAAGTCTGGTGGGTTATGCCACCGGGGATCGTATCGTTCTTGACCGCGCAAAAAACATCACAACGACATTATTTGATCTTGTGTTCATTTTCATTTTCATTTACTTTATGACTGGCGCCATTTCCACAAGCCTGGACGTGTTCACGGCCTCCATTCTTTCCACTGTTTCTTTAGCCATATTTGAATACTTTTTCCATCAATCTGTCGTTAGAACCTTGGAAAGTGATGATGACCCAGAAGGCGAAGCATCGGTACCGAATGGAAATTTACGAACAGAAGCCTCTCAAGAACTAACGCCATATAAAAATAAAGATAGGAATTAATGTAAGACCTAGTCCCAACATCAAGGGGGCCAGGTCTTCTTTTTTTATGGACATTTGCTTGTCTTCTTCCTGTTTTGAATTATTTAACCATTGTGACTGGACAGGTAGCTACATGCAAAACATTAAAACTAACACTGCCCACAATCTTACTTTTGATTGCACCTAATCCTCGAGACCCCATAACGATACTATAGACATTTGATTCTTTTGCTTCTTTAGCAATTTCAAAGTCGGGTGAACCAATTCTCATTTTTGTGTGTACGGGAATCTCAGAATTACCGAATGCTTTTAAGGCTTCATCAATTACTTCTTTAGCGTTTTCCTGCTGGTATTGACGCACTTCTTCTCTGCTTACAAACCGATTAATATTAGGGGAATTATAATTATATTGAACATTTAAGAGAATAATCTCAGCCCCCATTGCTTTTGCTATCTCCATTGCATGTTGTAAAGCTCTAATCGAAAAATCCGAACCATCAATCGGCACTAGAATTTTTTCTGCCATTTACATTCTCTCCTTCATAGAAAATAATGAATAGATAGCTTCACCATAAAAAAGAAATCGCTTTCATTTTATGAAAAAAGCTCCTCAACCTTAGACGACTTTTGATGATTCAAGCGTTAGGCTAAAGGTTTACTTATAACTATTTTATCAAATCTACTCTCTTATAAATACAAAAAATTCATTGCTAAGGAATCCCTTTTTCTTAAGGAGTCTATTATGAATGAGAGGTGAAGAGGGCGCGAAAAACCCCTGTGGGGAAAATGAAGCATAAAAAAACCACCAATATATGTATTGGTGGAGACGGTGGGAGTCGAACCCACGTCCGGAGATATCGGCACTCGGGCTTCTACGGGCGTAGTTGATATATTATATTTCACTGCCTCTTCAGCCTACCAACAGGCTTCCGAGGAGCTAGCCTGATTGTTCTCTTCGTTTTTCCTCAGGCGGTGGAAAAACGCGTAGCCCACTTTAGTTTGAGACCCTTCATCTAGCACATGGGCGATACCAGGAAGGATCAGCTATAGACTACTTACGCAGCTACAGCTAGGTTTTCGTTAGATTCGCCAGTTATATTTAGGCAAATGACGGTTTTACGAGGCGTCGCTCGACTCGCAACCCGAGCTCGACCTATCCCCGTCGAATCCGTAACGTCCCCGTTAGGATTAAGGGATAACAGTCAAGCTGTTTATCCATGTCGTGTTGACGACAAATATTATTATAGCAGAAATATAATATTTTTCAAGGGGTAGGCGTCATCGAAGACTGTCCTTGATCGCACGGTCGATTTCACGCTTCTGCTGTTTACGTTTCAGATCTTCCCGCTTATCATATTTCTTCTTGCCTCGACCAACTCCAACCAGCACTTTAGCCACACCATTCTTTATATAGACCTTCAATGGAACTAAAGAATAGCCTTTCTGTTGTGTTTGGCCGATCAGTTGATTGATTTCCTTTCGGTGCAGCAACAGCTTACGTGCCCGAGTGGGTTCATGGTTGTAAATATTCCCCTGCTCGTATGGAGAAATGTGCATGTTGTGCAGATACACTTCACCTTTATTGATGCGGGCAAAGCTGTCTTTCAAGTTCAAACGGCCATTACGGATCGATTTGATTTCTGTGCCCTGTAAAACGATTCCTGCTTCAAACGTTTCTTCAATGGCAAAATCGTGACGGGCTTTTTTATTTTGAGCTAACGTTTTTCCATGTCCTCTTGGCATACCTTTTCCTCCTCTGTTGCGTCCCTTCATTGTACCAAATCTCTTAGTCATTTCCAATTGATAGCTTACGGATGAATTTTGACCTTTCTGAATAGACTTTTTCTGTCAGCGTGTGAGAATATAAAGTTGCATATGCTTGATAAAGGAGATACAACGTATGGAACAAGTCATGAATGTAAAACCCTTAACAATAGAAGACTACACGGCTCTCAAAGAAATGGAGACAGGCATTGAAGACGACTATGTGGTACGGATTTTCGATCGACTCGTCACGTCTGACAGTCACGAGCTCTTCGGGCTTTTTCAGCATGGACACATGCTCGCTGTCGGCGGTTACAGCCTCTTTGGTCAGGACAAATTCGCTATGCTTGGCAGGCTTCGAAGTGACCGCCGCTTTCATATGAAAGGGCACGCCACAGAACTGCTAAAACCTGTCGTAGATCAATTGAATAAAGACCCAAGAGTCAGCTGGATCGGGGCGAATACACACCTTGGCAATTTACCAGCAAGGCGCGTCCTTGAAAAACTCGAAATCAACCAAGGACCAATCATCCACTACCTCACTTTAAAACGCCCTGACTTGTTGACAGGCCACACGCCAGGAGCTGTATGGAAGCCTGTTCACACTCTAAAAAGGAAGCGCAGCCTGCTGAACAGTTTGCAAGAAAACGCCTTAGAAACATTCCCATACGAATGCTACTATCCATTTCCTTTTGACGAAGCTCTTTTTACCGATGATTATTTACAGGCTTGTTCCTTTTTTGAAAATGATGACCAAAGTCGGTTCGTCATTATTAAAAACGATACAAAAAAATACGATTATTCCCATGTTAAGTACTTCTGGGACGATCATTACAATCAACCAGGTTTTTTTGAAACCATTCTTGATCATTGGAAGAACAATTCGGATAATGTCGGCTGCTGGATCGATTTTTCAGACCAGGGATTTAAGAACATTCCTGAACTGACCGCCTATGATGTCCAGGAACCTTGGATCCTTTATGGCTCTTGGAAAAAGCCACAATTATGAAAATACTCCCGCATATATTGACAAGCTCCTTCATAGTATTTAGAATCCTCTAAGGAAAAATTTTAACGCAAGAAAGGATTAAAGACTATGAACTTTATGCAAGCCGTACAGCTGTTAGATGAAGGTCATGCTTTGGAACGTCATACATGGAAGAATTCTGGATATATTGTAAAAGATGGAAAAGGAAAAATTGTTTTCTTTGATCATAATGAACCTGCTTTTTATTCTTTAACAACAGAGGATGCTCTCGCTTCTGATTGGGAGAAAACAGACAAAGATCAGTGGACGATTGTTTCTGTCTCCCATGACCGCGAATTGATGCAGGGTAAACTTTTTGTTTCTTATCACATTTGCTCTGAAAACAAAGGCAGCATCATGAACAACCACCTCGTAGAAGAAGATGAATTGTCACAGTGGTCCCGTTTCGTAGATTTGGACCTTACCAATTCCGCACGCTATTTAAATGCACAGGATGTAGCCACTGTTCAAAGTACGATCAGTGCATAAAACGCCACTAAAAAACGCGCGAAATGATTTCGCGCGTTTTTCTTATTTCTTCTTTTTGCTTCCTTTTTTAGGAACACCTTTGTTCCTGTAAAAAGGTTTGTTCCCTTTTTGTTTGTTTTTCTTCTTCTCTTTTTTCCGGTCAGGACCCTTAGATTTAATCTGTTTCGGACGCTCTGGACGTTTCCGTTCTTTTCTCGGTTTCATGCCATCAATTTCAAAATCAACGACGCGCTCTTCAATATTGACATTGGTCACCTTGATGGTTACTTCATCACCGATTCGATAAACATTCCCTGTGCGTTCCCCGATCATGGCATACTGTTTTTCATGATAATGATAATAATCGTCGGTCAATGTACTGACGTGCACCAGGCCTTCTACCGTGTTCGGAAGTTCCACGAACATTCCGAAACTGGTCACAGAGCTGATGACACCCTCATATTCTTCTCCGATCTTATCCTGCATGAATTCTGCCTTTTTCAGGTCATCCGTTTCTCGTTCCGCATCCACAGCCGCACGTTCCATCTCAGAAGAATGGCGGGCAATTTCCGGCATTTGATCTTTCCAATGTTTCCGTGTCTTATAATCCAGTTTTTCTTCGACCAGGTAAGTCCGGATCAGACGGTGGACGATCAAGTCAGGGTATCGGCGGATCGGAGAAGTAAAGTGGGTATAGAAATCCGTTGCCAAACCGAAGTGACCTAGACCTTGAGGATCATACTTCGCCTGCTGCATGGAGCGCAGCATCAGCTTCGAGATAATCATATCTTCCTGTGTACCCTTCACTTCTTCTAACACCTTCTGCAAAGCCTGTGGATGAACATTGTCAGCTGTTCCTTTGACGGAATATCCCATATTAGCAACGAACTCAAAGAAGTTCTGCAGCTTATCTTCATCCGGATCCTGGTGAATACGGTGAATGAACGGAACATCCATCCAATGGAAGTGTTCTGCTACAGTTTCGTTTGCAGCCAGCATGAATTCTTCAATCAAACGCTCTGCCACAGAACGCTCACGCAGGCGGACGTCGACAGCTTTTCCTTCCTCGTCAACGACAACGCCGGCTTCTTTAAAGTCAAAATCAATGGCCCCGCGTCCCATTCTTTTTCCTCTCAAAATACTCGCAAGCTTCTCCATGTCTTTGAACATCGGCACAAGCTCTTCATATTTTTTCATCAATTCAAGATCTTCGTCCTGTAAAATGCTGTTCACATCTTTATAAGTCATTCGTTCATTGGTCTTGATTACACTTTGGAAAATTTCGTGGTTCACGACTTCTCCGCTACGGTTGATTTCCATTTCACATGTCAATGTAAGACGATCCACTTGCGGATTCAAGGAACAGATCCCGTTGGATAAACGGTGTGGAATCATAGGGATAACTCGATCCACCAGATACACACTCGTCGCGCGTTCTCTCGCTTCCTGATCAATAGGCGAACCTTCTTTTACATAATAGGTGACGTCGGCAATGGAAACACCCAGCTTGTAGTTTCCGTTTTCAAGCTTCTTGACCATGACAGCATCATCAAGGTCTTTAGCATCCGCTCCATCGATTGTCACAATCATTTCATCACGCAGATCGCGGCGGTTCTTGATTTCATCCGGGTGGATTTCATCCGGCGTGTCTGCCGCTTGCTGCAACACTTCCTCAGGAAAGTCCACTTTGATCCCATGCTTATAAATGATGGAGATGATATCAATGCCAGGATCATTTTTATGTCCAAGGATTTCTACGATTTCCCCTTCAGCGCTCATACGGTCTTCAGGGAACTTCGTAATATTCACGATAACTTTGTGTCCATCGATGGCGCCATTGTTCTGACTCTTCGGAATGAAGATATCATTAGGAATCCGCTTATCATCGGCAATAACAAAACCGAAATTGCGGCTGGATTCATATGTTCCAACAACACGTGTCGTAGCTCTTTCCAGTATACGGATGACCGTACCTTCCGGCCGCGTCCCATCCTCTTTCCGTTTCTCAATGCGAACAAGGACTTTATCATTGTTCATGGCCGAATGAAGGTCGGAATGGTGAATGTACACATCATCCTTATCCTCTTCATCAGGGATCAGAAAAGCGAACCCTTTCGCATGCATTTGAATACGTCCGCGAATTAGATTCATCTTCTCTGGAAGACCGAAGCGGTTTTTGCGCGTCCGCACAAGCTCTCCCTCTTCCTCAAGTTCATTCAGTACCTTCATGAGGTCCTTGAATTCATCAGAACTCCCAAGTTCCAATGTCTCTTCAAGCTCTTGTACAGATAGTGGTTTTGATGCTGTTTCTTTGAAAAAGTCTAAGATTTGTTGTTTTAACTCTATACTCAATTGTCTTACCTCCTTTTAAATGAAGGACAAGACTCCGGTATCATGACCAGTCCAGAGACTCCAGGAAAGCGAGGATATCTTCGTGCAGCTGCTCTTTTTCCTTATCCATCGTGATCACATGACCAGAGTTTTTGTACCATTTAATATCTTTTTGATCGGCTTCTACTTGTTCATAAATATAGTTTGCACTTTCTGTGTTAATCATTTCATCATTTTCTGCTTGTACAACAAAAGTAGGTGTGTAGATTTGATCGACTTCATCATGAACTTCCGTAATGAACCCGCCTAACTGCTTGAACATCTCTTCCGAGTCATTAAGAAGTTCCTGTACTTCACGATCAATGGTTTCTTTATCTTTTCCTTCGAGTTGCTTATACTGTCTCGCTTTGAATTCGAACCCTTGGGTCAATTGCTTCTCATTATCAAAGAACATCGGCGAGCACATGGTAATGATTCCTTTGATAGGCTCTGAATAAGCAAGCTTCAGGCCAAGTACACCTCCAAGGGATAATCCCGCGACAGCAATTTTCTTATAGCCGAGTCCGCGCAAATGGTTCAAGGCGTCCTGGACATCCGCCCACCAGTCCTCGGGTCTTGCTTCGATCAATGCTTCAAGCTCTTTACCATGCCCTGCATAAATGGGAGCATGTGAGGTATAGCCGTGCTTTTGCAAAAACCGGCCAAGCATCCGCACATCAGCAGAATGGCCAGTAAATCCATGTAGTAATAATACCGCACGTTCTCCTTCCTCAAACGTGAATGGCTGAGGTTGTTTAATTTTCATGTCATTCTCTCCTTACTTCATCTATGTCCTGTTTTTAAGATTTCATTCTAAAGGGCAATGTATTCTATTTTACCAAAATTAAGTTCCCCTGGCACATTTTGAACCTCAACAAGCTTTTCCCGCTGTTATTCAGCTATATGGCAGGATTGTGGAAGACTCGATTTCGAGATGTTTGTGTGGATTTAGGGGCTCCGGGAAAAGGTTCGCTTTCCGTGGGCGAGTGATGAGCCTCCTCGAGCTAACGCTCTGTGGGGTCTCATCTACCACGCACTTCCCACAGGACGTAGTCCGAGGAGGCTCACCGCGCTCCCGCGGAAAGCGAGTCATTCCCCGCAGCCCGATCCACTCAACAAAAGTCTCGAAACTGAGTCTTCAAGAAAAGGGAGCTATTGTGAAGGATTAAACTTGAAAAGGAGAACATAAAAAAACTGCGCTTCGTGTTCATGAAGCGCAGTTTTTGTTAATTAACCGAGGATATATGCAGTTAAGAAAGCTAATACAAAGAAAAGCACGCCTGTTACTACCGTTGCTTTGTGCAACACTGCGTCAATTCCTCGTGCTTTCTGCTTCCCAAATAATTGTTCCGCTCCGCCAGAAATCGCTCCTGAAAGACCGGCACTCTTTCCGGATTGCAATAGTACAAGGACGATCATTGCTATCGTGTTAATGGTTAATAAAGTAATTGCAAGTGTTTCCATGATGTGCCCACACCTCCTAAAAACGTACAGATAACTAGTTTAAATGTAGCATAAAAGCCTTACATCAGCAAGCTTATTCTAGATTCATTAAAAGTATGGACACGCGTATAGGAAAAGCTATAAGAAAGAGAATATCGATTATATAAAACTAAAGATGTCTATTGAAACAGAGGACAGTATTTTGGGTGGGCAACCACTTAGGCACGTAACGCTTTTTCATCGTGAGGTACAAAAAGCTGAACCTGCTCTCCACTCTTCCTTGAACAGTTTTGATTGTTTTTGAACGTTTTTGAAAGTTTATGGTTGATTTTTGTAAGGGTTTTCTTTTATTATAAATATAGATAACAAGCAGGGAGTGTAGGAACATGCTTACACCAGAACGCCATCAACTTATAATAAAAACAGTCAAAAACGATCATACATCAAAAATCAAACGTCTAGTTGAAGTAACAGGGGCGTCAGAATCAACCATCCGTCGTGATTTAGATCAGTTGGAAGACCAAGGACTCTTAAGGCGGGTGCATGGCGGAGCTTCATTAAGTAGCTCTGCAAGTGAAGAGCCGACTATGGTGGAAAAAGTCACAAAATTTCACAGTGAAAAACAAGCCATTGCTCAATACGCAGCCTCGCTCGTCCAGGAGGGGGATTGCATTTTCATTGATGCTGGTTCCACTACTTATGAGATGATTCCCTTCTTGAAAGAGAAAAACATCATTGTTGTAACGAACGGATTAAGTCACTTAGACGCGCTGAATAATCATCAAATTAAAACCTATGTCCTCGGTGGTCTTGTTAAACACCAGACAGGCGCCGTCGTCGGTTCAGGTGCGATTCAAAACCTTCAACAATACCGCTTCGACCAGTGTTTCATGGGAGCAAACGGAGTAACCCTCAAAGATGGATACACCACCCCCGACCCTGAAGAAGCGGCAATTAAAGAGATGACCTTGAATTTATCAAAGAATCGTTTTGTACTTGCTGACCATTCTAAATTTGAGAAAGTCGCTTTCATGAAATTCTCTGATCTTTCAGAAGCAGAAATCATTACCGATTTTAACGGAGCATCCATCGAAGAATACCGTAAGAAAACGAATATAAAGGTTGTGACAACATGATTTACACGTGTACATTAAACCCTTCCATCGACTACATCATGAACGTCGATGCGTTTGAGGCAGGAGCTTTGAACCGAGCCAGGGAAACCTTCTATTACCCAGGAGGAAAAGGCATCAACGTTTCCCGTGTTATGGGCCGGCTTGGTGTTAAAACAAAAGCACTTGGATATATTGGTGGCTTCACAGGTGCTTATGTCCAGCAGTTTTTAGACAGGGAAGCAGTTGATCACGCTTTTATTGAAACGTCTCAAACGACAAGAGTGAACGTCAAGCTGAAAAGTGACATGGAAACAGAGATCAACGGGCCTGGAGCTGAAATATCAAAACCATTACAAGAAGAGCTGTTGGAACAAGTGAGAAACCTTTCTACCAGTGACACCCTTGTTCTTGCTGGAAGTCTACCTTCTTCCCTGCCGTCCGACTTTTATATAACCATGGCGGCCATCTGCGCTGAAAATGGATCAAAAGTCGTGGCTGACACATCCGGCAAAGCATTGGAACAATTGCTCGGTCACCCGCTCTTCCTACTGAAGCCAAACCATCATGAGCTGGGCGAACTTTTCAATGTGGAGATTGATACAAAAGAATTAGCAGCTCACTACGGAAAGCGGTTGATTGATCAAGGTGTTGAACACGTCATTGTATCTATGGGCGGTAAAGGCGCTGTATATGTAGGCAGAGAACACGAAATGTTTGCCAATGTTCCTCGAGGTCACGTGAAAAACTCAGTCGGAGCAGGAGATTCCGTAGTCTCTGGTTTTCTAGCCGCTCTGGAAAATGAGGAATCCATCCAGGAAGCTTTCCGTTATGGAGTGGCATCAGGAAGTGCCACCGCTTTTCAGGATGACCTTTGTCAAAAAGAAGATGTTGAACGTTTACTGACAGAAATACACGTTTCCAATATAAACTAAGGGGAGTGAATCACCATGAAAATTACAGATTTACTGACGAAAGAAACCATCGTATTGAATATGTCTGCCTCTTCCAAGCCAGAGGCGATTGATGAGCTTGTTGGGCAATTGGACCATGCCGGTAAGCTGAATGATCGCGATGATTTCAAGCAAGCCATTGAAGCACGTGAACAGCAGAGTACCACAGGAATTGGGGACGGAATCGCCATCCCGCACGCAAAAACTTCTGCCGTAAAGGATCCTGCCATTGCTTTCGGAAGGTCACAGGATGGATTAGATTATGAATCCCTGGACGGTCAGCCGACGAATCTATTTTTTATGATTGCCGCTTCTGAAGGCGCTAACAATACACATTTAGAAACACTTTCCCGTCTTTCTTCCTTTTTAATGGATAACAACTTCCGCCAGCAGCTGGAAGAAGCGAAGACAGAAGCTGACGTGATTGAAGCGATCAATGCCAAAGAAGCCGAAGAAGACGATGAGGAAGAAACAGAAGAAACAAACACAGGTAAAATCCTTGCGGTTACTGCGTGCCCGACCGGTATTGCTCATACGTATATGGCAGCCGACAAACTTAAAGCTACAGCGAAAGAAATGGGTGTGAACATCAAAGTTCAGACCAATGGTTCCAGCGGAGTCAAAAACCGCCTGACAAGTGAGGATATTGCTGAGGCTGATGCGATTATCGTTGCCGCGGATACAAAAGTTGAAATGGAACCTTTCCAAGGAAAGCCGGTCATTGAGGTACCCGTCGCTAAGGCCATTCATGAACCGAAAGAATTGATTGAAAAAGCAACCAGGAAAGATGCGCCTATCTACCAAGGTACTGGAGAGAAAAAAGAAGGTTCTCAGGATAAAGGACAGCGCACAGGTTTTTACAAACATCTGATGAATGGTGTATCAAACATGCTGCCTTTCGTTGTTGGAGGAGGAATTTTAATTGCCCTTTCCTTCTTCTGGGGAATCAATTCTGCAGATCCATCAAATGAGGAATACAACCGCTTCGCAGAAATGTTGAATATCATAGGTGGCGGAAATGCTTTCTTCCTGCTTGTGCCAGTCCTTGCCGGTTTTATTGCTTCCAGTATTGCGGATCGACCTGGTTTTGCACCGGGAATGGTCGGTGGATTGATCGCTATCACGCAAACGGCCAATGAAAATGCAACGAACGGTTCTGGTTTCCTTGGCGGATTGATTGCAGGTTTCTTAGCCGGTTATTTGACACTCCTTGTTAAAAAGTGGCTGGAAGGTTTACCTGCTATATTGGATGGGATGAAGACCGTACTCTTCTATCCTGTTATCACGATCTTTGCTACTGGTATGATAATGTTACTGATCAACCCTACGCTGACAAGCGTTTATACAGCGTTATTCGGATTTCTTGAAAATATGAGTGGATCGAACCTCGCTCTTCTTGGTCTCATTGTCGGAGGTATGATGGCAGTCGATATGGGAGGCCCCGTGAACAAAGCGGCCTACACATTCGGAATTGCAGCCCTCGATGCAGGGAACTATACATTTATAGCAGCAGCGATGGCTGGTGGCATGGTTCCACCTCTTGCGATGGGCTTAGCTACGACCCTTTTCAAAAACAAATTCACGAAACAGGAGCGCGAAACAGGGAAAGCCGCTTATCCACTTGGAGCTTTCTTCATCACCGAAGGAGCCATCCCATTCGCAGCAGCTGACCCGGCCCGTGTGATTCCTTCAATGGTCGCAGGCAGTGCTTTGACAGGTATGCTGACGATGTTGTTCGGGATCGGTCTGCGCGCCCCGCACGGCGGTATTATCGTTGCCCCGCTCGTAGAAGGTGGGTTCATGCAGATCCTCCTTTATCTAGTGGCAATCATTGCCGGTACAATTCTTGCAGCAATTGTTGTAGGATTCTTGAAAAAAGACATCCAAAAGGCTTAAAATAATAAAGTTAGGGTAAGTCATAAACAATAGCATGTTTAAGGAGGAATTATAATGGTAGAGAAATCTTTTAAAATTACATCGTCTGACGGTGTTCACGCTCGTCCAGCAACAGTACTTGTACAAAATGCAGGAAAGTACGAGTCTGATATCAACCTACATTACAAAGAAAAATCCGTAAATCTTAAATCCATCATGGGAATCATGAGCCTTGGGATCCCTGCAAACGCTGAAGTTAAAATTACAGCGGAAGGCAGTGACGAACAGGAAGCGATTGACCATATGGAAACAACAATGAAGAACGAAGGCTTGGGGGAATAACAGCATGACACAGCTTCAAGGTATTGCAGCTTCCAGCGGAATTGCTATTGCAAAAGTTTACCGCTTGGAAGCTCCGGATCTTTCTTTCAATAAGAAAGATATTGAACAGCCGGAACAAGAAGTCAAGCGCCTGCATGAGGCTCTGGATATTTCAAAATCAGAGCTTGAGAAAATTAAAGAACATACAAGAAAATCTTTAGGTGACGAACACGCGGAAATCTTTTCTGCCCACCTATTGGTCTTAAGCGACCCAGAATTGATTCAACCGATTGAAGATAAAATCAAAAGCGAGAATGTTAACGCAGAAGCCGCTCTTTCTGAGACGGCCAACATGTTCATCGACATGTTCAAAGGCATGGATAATGAATACATGCGTGAACGAGCAGCAGACATCAATGATGTTACCAAGCGTGTAATGGCACACCTTTTAGGTGTAACATTCCCGGACCCTGCGTTGATTAACGAAGAAGTGGTCATCGTCGCAGACGATTTAACACCTTCGGATACCGCGCAATTGAACAAACAATACGTAAAAGGCTTCACGACAGATATCGGGGGCCGTACTTCTCACTCAGCGATCATGGCTCGTTCTCTTGAAATTCCAGCCGTTGTTGGAACGAAAAATATCACTTCCCAAGCTGGAAAGGATACCATGATTATTGTCGACGGAATCAGTGGGGATGTCATCATTGATCCAAGTGACGATCAGATTGCGGAGTATAAGCAGAAGCAGGACGATTTCGAGAAACAGAAACAAGAGTGGGCGAAGCTTAAGGATGAAGCCACTGTTACTTCTGAAGGCGACCACGTAGAGCTTGTTGCTAATATCGGAACCCCTGACGACGTTGAAGGTGTCTTGAACAACGGCGGCGAAGGTGTCGGCCTTTACCGTACAGAGTTCCTTTATATGGGCAAAAGCCAGCTGCCAACAGAGGAAGAGCAGTTTGATGCATACTCTTCAGTACTGAAGCAAATGGGAGACAAGCCTGTCGTCGTACGTACACTGGATATCGGTGGAGACAAAGAGCTTGACTACTTGGATCTTCCTGAAGAAATGAACCCATTCCTTGGATACCGTGCCATCCGCCTTTGCCTGGAGCGCGACGATATTTTCCGCGTTCAGCTTCGTGCATTGCTGCGTGCCAGCGTCCACGGAAACTTGAAGATCATGTTCCCAATGATCGCTACATTGGAAGAATTCCGTCAAGCGAAGGCAATTCTTGATGAAGAGCGCGCAAACCTTAAGGAAGAAGGTCAGGATGTTTCAGATGATATCGAAGTCGGAATGATGGTTGAAATTCCTGCAACAGCAGTAATTGCCCGTCAGTTCGCTAAAGAAGTCGATTTCTTCAGTATCGGTACCAATGACCTGATTCAATATACAATGGCCGCTGACCGTATGAACGAGCGCGTGTCATACTTGTACCAGCCTTACAACCCAGCGATTCTGAACCTGGTCAATAATGTGATTGAAGCCGCTCACGCCGAAGGTAAATGGGCTGGCATGTGTGGGGAAATGGCTGGCGATGAAATTGCTATCCCTCTCCTACTCGGACTTGGTTTGGATGAATTCAGTATGAGTGCAACATCTATTCTTCCTGCCCGTACACAGATCAGAGAACTATCCAGGAAGGAATGGACTTCTTATAAAGAAGAAATCCTTTCTATGGGTACAGCAGAAGAAGTTGTCGCATTTGTCAAAGAAAAAACACAAACGAAGTAGTATTTGTTGAATGAGTGTGGGACAATAGGTGTGTGCCGGTCTACATCCGGTTCTAGTTATAAACGAGAAAGAGATGTGTTTCCATGACATTTACTGTGATCATGATTGTATGTATCGCAATTGTTCTGGGGATTGCCGCCATGTTCGGCATGGCTGTCTCTAAAGGATACGATTACGAGCACACCGTTGACCCCTTACCAGACGACAAACGTCATAAAGATGAACATAAAAAAGCTGACGCTTAACAAGAGCGTCAGCTTTTTTCATTTCCATCATATAAATCGAGTTTATGGTGAATAGGTGTTCGCATTTTAGGCTTCGGAATTCGTTTTGGATAGCCCATCTGCAGTACAGATACCAATTTAAAGTGCTGGTTATCGAGCCCTATAGCTTCAGAAAATTGAACATCGTGTAAGTATGGGCTCGTGGTCCAAAGAACACCAACTCCCGCTTCCCACGCTAGTAGCTGCACATTTTGTATATAGGCACATACAGCAGCATAATCTTCTTCATATTTACGCACATCCTCATCCTTTTCCATATAGATCAAGGCATGATGTGGGATATTCATTAAAAAATCGCGAATTCCTTCCTGAAGTCGATTCGTCTTGTCTTCCTCATAACCATCAAAGAACCCCTGCCTTTGATAGCTTTCCATAACAGCCTGAGCATACCCTATCTTCCCATTATCCTGGTACAATCGTATCTGCCATGGTTCTTTCATCCGGTGGTTAGGTGCCCATGCGGATTCAGCGAAGATACGCTCCAGTACTCCCTTATCCACTTTCTCCTCTTTATACTCATGAACCGAACGTCGGCTTCTCATCGCTTCCAACAATTCCATCAGGTACACCTCACAACATAATCAACTTAGTTACAGGCTGCACCATCCAATAGCCCCATTCACGCAAGAAAAAAGGAACTTTCGTTTCCATGCTTTTATAAGCCGAATACTGCGTGGGCACACCTTCAACCTTCATACCCAGGTGCTTGGCCATAGCTACAGCCCTTTTTAAATGAAACTGGTCACTGACGATGAAAAAGGACCGAATTCCTTTTTCATCACTGACTTCTTTCGCGTTACTCAAGTTATCTTCTGTGATGAGTGATTGGTCCTCAAACAGAATATCTTCTTCATTTACTCCATGCTCCATCGCATATCCTTTCCCTACTTCTGCTTCGGAGGAGGCGGCTTGTTCACTTTTACCACCCGTAAGTATCAGGTATTCGACGTGTCCTTCTTTATATAATTCAATCCCCTGCTTCAAACGCCCCTCAAAGACAGGGCTTGGCTTTCCATTCCATTGTGCGGCCCCGAGAACGATAGCTGCATCCGCTTCTGATACTTTTTCATCCCCATAGGTCCACACAGAATAGCCCGTGTATAAGGCATAACTGATCATCAATAACAAAATGATTTGAACGAATCGTTTCATATCTCCTGGTTCTCCTACTCCCTGAATATATGTTCCATCATATCATAGAAAAAAGCCTCTCTGAATCATCAGAGAGGCTCATTTTAGAACTTATTTATTCAAGTTGTAGAATGCTTTCTCGCCAGCGTATGTCGCTGTTCCAAGCAGCTGGTCTTCAATACGAAGAAGCTGGTTGTACTTCGCAACACGGTCTGTACGGGAAGGAGCACCTGTTTTAATTTGACCTGCATTTGTAGCAACAGCGATGTCTGCGATTGTTGCATCTTCTGTTTCACCAGAACGGTGAGAGATGACAGCAGTATAACCGGCGCGCTTCGCCATTTCGATTGCTTCAAATGTTTCAGTCAGTGTACCGATTTGGTTCACTTTGATCAAGATGGAGTTACCCACGCCTTCTTCAATCGCGCGACCTAACTTCTCTGTGTTTGTTACGAACAAGTCGTCACCGACAAGCTGTACACGGTCTCCGATACGGTCTGTAAGAAGTTTCGTACCTTCCCAGTCGTTTTCATCAAGACCATCTTCAATAGAAACGATTGGATACTTGTTTACAAGCTCTTCGTACCAGTCAACCATTTCTTCAGACGTACGTACCACACCTTCACCTTTCAGGTTGTACTTACCGTCTTCATAAATTTCAGAAGAGGCAACGTCCATTGCAAGCTTCACTTCAGCGTCAGGCTTGTAGCCAGCAGCTTCGATTGCTTCGATGATTGTAGATAGAGCTTCTTCGTTAGAACCTAAGTCTGGAGCGAAGCCACCTTCATCACCTACACCAGTGTTGTAGCCTTTGCTGCCAAGAACTTTTTTCAGAGAGTGGAAAATTTCCGCACCCATACGTAGAGCTTCTTTGAATGTTGGCGCACCAACTGGCATAATCATGAATTCCTGAATATCTACGTTGTTATCTGCGTGCTCTCCACCGTTAAGGATGTTCATCATCGGTGTTGGAAGCGTAGCTGCTGTGAAGCCACCAAGATATTTGTAAAGTGGAAGACCAACAACGTCTGCAGCAGCGTGTGCTACAGCCATGGATACGCCAAGAATAGCGTTTGCACCTAGGTTACCTTTGTTTTCTGTACCATCAAGTTCTCTCATCATTTGGTCGATGATTACTTGTTGCGTTACGTCCATACCCAGAAGGTTTGGAGCAATCTTTTCGTTTACGTTATCTACAGCGTTTTGTACGCCTTTGCCAAGGTAACGTTCTTTGTCACCATCACGAAGTTCTACGGCTTCGTATTCACCAGTAGAAGCACCACTTGGAACAAGAGCTGTACCGAAAGCTCCGGATTCTGTATAAACTTCTACTTCAACAGTTGGGTTACCACGAGAGTCAAGGACTTCACGTGCATATACGTCAGTAATGTAAGGCATGAATATCTCTCCCTTATTTTTTAATTAGTGATTTACCTGTCATTTCTTCAGGTTGTTCAACGTTCAAGAGTTCTAACAATGTTGGTGATAGATCACCAAGAATTCCACCATCACGGAGTTCTGCCCCATCTTTTGTCACGATGACAGGTACAGGGTTTGTCGTATGAGCTGTCATAGCGTCTCCATCCAAGGTCGTCACCTCATCAGAGTTCCCATGGTCAGCTGTAATGATGGCATGTCCACCTTTTTCGTGGATCTTATCTACAATTTTACCTAGGCATTCATCTACGGCTTCAATCGCTTTAATCGTCGGCTCAAGCATTCCTGAGTGTCCAACCATATCAGGATTGGCGAAGTTTAGAATGATAGCATTGTGTTTCTCGGAGTCAATCGCCTCAAGAAGAGCATCTGTAACTTCATACGCACTCATCTCTGGCTTCTGATCATATGTCGCAACTTTAGGAGAATCGATGAGGATGCGCTCTTCCCCTTCGAATTCTTTCTCACGACCACCACTCATGAAGAAGGTCACGTGTGGATACTTCTCCGTTTCGGCGATGCGCAGCTGCTTCATATCATTGTCAGCAAGGACTTCTCCAACGGTATTTTTCAAGTCGTTCGGAGGGAAAGCAATCTTGCTTCGCACCTGATCGCTGTATTGCGTCATCCCTACAAAGTGTAGATTCTTCGGTGCGTTCTCTCCGCGCTCATAACCATCAAAGTCATCGTTTGCGAATGTACGGGAGAGTTGGATCGCACGGTCCGGACGGAAATTGAAGAAAATGATGCTATCTTCATCTTCCACTGATCCAATCGGGTTGTTGTCCTCATCTGTTAAAACGACAGGCTCAACAAACTCATCGTACACTTCCTGCTCATAAGAATCGTCGATGGCTTTAATTGGATCCTTGTACGTCGGGCCCTCACCATAAGCGATGGCATCATAAGCTTTCTTCACACGTTCCCAGCGATTGTCACGATCCATCGCATAGTAACGTCCGGAGAGAGTAGCGATTTGCCCTATGCCGACTTCTTCAATCGCTTCCTGAGTCTGTTTGATATAGGTCTTAGCTGATTGCTGACCAACATCACGTCCATCCAGGAAAGCGTGAATGAGAACTTTTTCGATTCCTTCTTCTTTCGCCAGCTTCAAGGTAGCGATCATATGGTCGATATGACTATGAATCCCGCCATCAGATAACAGGCCGAAAATGTGAAGAGCTTTATCTTTAGTCTTCGCCTCACGAACTGCGTTTAGCAGCACTTCATTCTCAAAGAAGTCCCCTTCACGAATGGAAAGGTTAATTCTCGTCAGACTTTGGTAAACGACACGGCCTGCGCCGATGTTCAAGTGCCCAACTTCTGAGTTCCCCATTTGACCTTCCGGCAGTCCGACAGCTTCCCCGCATGCCATTAATTGAGAATGCGGAAATTGGTTCCAGTAACGATCAAAGTTCGGCGTGTTCGCTTGTTTGACAGCATTACCTTTCTCTTCATCACGAAGAGCGTAGCCGTCAAGGATGATTAAGGCAGCCAGGTTTTTATTACTCATTCTTACCTGCCTCCACTAGTTTTAGGAAAGAATCAGCTTCAAGGCTGGCTCCTCCTACTAGAGCACCATCAATGTCGGACTGGGATAGGAGTTCATCAACGTTTGCAGGCTTCACGCTGCCTCCGTATTGAATGCGGACAGCTTCTGCTGCATCTGCACTTACGTATTCACTGACAACTTTACGGATGTGAGTACAAACTTCATTGGCTTGTTCAGATGTCGCTGTACGACCTGTGCCAATCGCCCAGATCGGCTCATAAGCAATGATTGTCTCTGCACATTGATCATTTGTCAGACCGTCCAATGCTTTTTTCACTTGTGTCTCTACAACGTTCATCGTTTCGTTCGCTTCCCGTTGTTCAAGAGATTCCCCTACACAAATGATCGGTGTCAAGCCATGGTTAAATGCAGCATGAACTTTCTTGTTCACCTCTTCATCGGTTTCCTTGAAAATTTCACGACGTTCGGAGTGACCAAGTACGACGTAAGATACGCCAAGCTCTTTCAGCATGACCGGGCTTACTTCACCTGTAAACGCACCATTTTCTTCAAAGTGCATGTTTTGAGCACCGATTTTAAGACTTGTACCTTCTGTTTCCTCTACGAGTTTTTGTAGAAAAGGAAATGGAGCACAAACAACCGACTCTACCTGCTCAGAGGAAGGAACTTCGTTCTTAGCTGTTTGAATAAAATCTTCCGCTTCACGGTGGTTTTTATTCATTTTCCAGTTACCAGCGATTACTTTTTTACGCATATGGTTTCACCTCTCCTTTTTATTTATCGTTCAACAAGGATACCCCTGGAAGATCTTTACCTTCCATGAATTCCAAGGAAGCACCGCCACCAGTGGAAACGTGGTCCATATCATTGGCATATCCGAATTTTTCTACGGCTGCTGCAGAGTCTCCTCCACCGATGACCGTGTAACCCTTTGTTTCAGAAAGAGCATTCGCTACGGCTTTTGTACCGTTAGCAAAAGATTCGATTTCAAAGACGCCCATTGGTCCGTTCCAGATGACCAATTTAGAATCTTTAATCACTTCTGCATATTTTTCTCTCGTCTTCGGACCGATATCCAGCGCTTCCCAGTCAGCTGGGATGCTATCGATTCCTACTTCTTCTTTGTTAGCAGAATCAGAGAAATCATCAGCAACGACGACATCATCTGGCATAAGGAAGTTTACGCCTTTCTCTTCTGCTTTTTTCATATATTCTTTAGCTAGATCAATTTTATCTTCTTCCAGCAGCGATTTACCGATCTCATGACCTTGGGCTTTTACGAATGTGTAAGCAAGACCTCCACCGATAATCAAGTTATCGACTTTATCGATCAAGTTGTCGATGACACCGATCTTATCTTTCACTTTCGCACCACCAATGATGGCTGTGAATGGACGCTCTGGATTAGACAGGGCTTTACCTAGAACATTGATTTCTTTTTCCATCAGGAAACCAGCAACAGCAGGAATATACTCTGCAATACCTGCTGTGGAAGCATGCGCACGGTGGGCAGCACCGAAAGCATCGTTTACGTAGAGGTCAGCCATGTCTGCAAATGCTTTGGCTAGTTCCGCATCATTCTTTTCTTCACCAGGATGGAAGCGCACGTTTTCAATTAGAAGAACATCGCCGTTTTCCATTTCAGAGATGGCTTTGTTCACTTCAGCTCCGTGTACTTCATCCGTTTTTGTAACCGTTTGTCCAAGAACATCACTTAGACGGTTGGCTACAGGATCAAGACGAAGATCTTCGACAACTTCCCCTTTAGGACGTCCAAGGTGACTGGCAAGAATGACTTTCGCACCGTTTCCAGTCAGGTGCTTGATTGTTGGGAGGGCAGCTTTGATTCGAGTGTCGTCTGTGACCTCTCCCTCACTCATCGGTACGTTGAAGTCAACACGACAGAAAACGGTTTTCCCGTTCACTTCAACATCGCGGATTGTTTTCTTATTCATAGAATGACAACCTCCTTGGTTTGTGGTCAGGTTCATCGCCTGCCCTTATGTACGTTTCCACAGAATCATGTTGCAGAAACGCCGATAAGCAGGATGCGAAAAAACATGGATAAAGGAGGAGGACCTGAGACCTCCTCCTTTCCAGCTTTTTCATAGTATTTTCTAAAACGGCTCAGATATTACAAGCCTTGGTTCTTAAGGTATACAGCCAAGTCTACACAACGGTTGGAGTAACCAGTTTCGTTGTCATACCAAGAAACGATTTTAACCATGTTGTTTTCAAGGATAAGTGTAGAAAGACCATCAATGATAGAAGAGTGAGTGTTGCCATTGTAGTCTGTAGAAACAAGTGGCTCGTCACTGTATCCAAGGATTCCTTTAAGGTTTCCTTCAGCTTCTGCGCGAAGTGCTTCGTTCACTTCTTCTGCAGTTACGTCTTTATCAAGCTCAGCAACCAAGTCTACGATGGATACGTTAGACGTTGGTACACGCATAGCCATACCGCTAAGCTTACCATCAAGGTGTGGAAGTACTTTTGCAACAGCTTGTGCCGCACCAGTTGTTGTTGGGATGATGTTTTCAGCAGCTGCACGAGCACGACGGTAATCTTTGTGTGGAAGATCAAGGATCTGCTGGTCGTTCGTGTAAGAGTGAACAGTTGTCATCATACCGCGCTTAAGACCGAATTTCTCGTCAAGAACTTTTGCGTATGGAGCAAGGCAGTTCGTTGTGCAAGACGCGTTTGAGATAACGTGGTGAGAATCTTTGTCATACTGATCTTCGTTTACACCCATAACGACTGTAAGGTCTTCTTGTTTCGCTGGAGCAGAGATGACTACTTTCTTAGCACCTGCATCCAAGTGTTTCTTAGCATCGTCACGCTGAGTGAAGCGACCTGTAGATTCGATCACGATATCTACGCCAAGATCTCCCCAACCAAGTTGAGCTGGATCTTTTTCAGAAAGTACTTTAACTTCTTTACCGCCGACAATCAGGTTGTCACCGTTTGTTGTCACTTCTTGATCAAGCTTGCCATGTACTGTATCGTATTGAAGCAAGTGTGCCAGCATGTTTGCATCTGTCAAATCGTTAACCGCTACTACCTCAACTTCATTGTTGTTCAAAGCAGCACGGAAAACATTACGTCCAATACGTCCAAATCCGTTAATACCAATTCTTACTGTCATGCAAAATTCCTCCTTAGGATGATTGAAATCATATTTATTTAAAGGGATAAACCCCTTATTAACTCTTGGGCTGCACCTTCATCAGTGATCAGGACATTACTCTGGCCCGGTTGGAAATAAGATGAGATGGCTTGCGCTTTCGAGCGACCTCCAGCAACAGCAATGACATGTTTCGCACGCTTAAGATCTTCTAACTGCAGACCTACCGTACGAACTTTGTGAACGATCTCACCCTCAACATTGAAATAATAACCAAAAGCCTCGCCTACAGCGTTGTGCTTTTTGATTAATTCCAACTGTTCAGGAGAAGTCTTTCTTCGTTCTGCCATCGTGAGTGCATCCCCGACACCGTGAATAACGATTTCAGCGTTACGGATGATATCCAACACTTCTTTAATTGAAGGTTCTTCTTTTATCGTCTGATACGATTCCTCACTGAGAGGATCGGGTACATATAAAAGACGATAGTCACCCCTGGCTTTTTTCGCCATTTCCGCGCAGATCGTGTTGGCCTGGTTTTCAACTCTTTCACCTAAACCTCCACGTGCAGGCACGTATAAGCATTGATCAGCTCCAGACAGCGGCGTCATCACTTGTGCGACGGATGCCATCGTTGTTCCGCCGGTAATGGCAATCACCTGATCCGGCGACATATGTTCTTTCAAATATTGGACACATGCTTTTCCCATCTCTTGTTTTACCCAATTAAGCTCATCACTATCACCCGGAACAACAACGACATAGTCTAAATTTAATTTATCCTTTAATTGTTGTTCTAAAACCTTTATCCCAGAGACCTCTTTAATAAATTCGGCTAACTGCTCAAGAATGTTCTGTCCCTCATAACTTAAATGCATACCTCGTGAGGTAATCTCTACAGCTCCTTGTTTATTCAGAAAGTCCACTTCACTTCGAACCGTGCGTTCAGCCAGCTCAACACTTTCAGCTAACGCTCTTCGGCCCACAGGCTGCATGATCTGGATATAATACAACAGCTGATAACGGCGCTGTATAACGTCCAGGACATCCGGGAATAATTTTTTTTGTAAGTCGATGAACGCTCTCATGGAAAAAGCCCCTTCTTTGAAATGGTACCAACCGGGATGTATTACGTCCCAGCTAGTCATATTATGTCCCGCTCGGAGCAAAAAAATATCTTATTTCAGTTTTATATTAACAGTGGGGTAGTCCTCGTGCAAGTGAAAACCTAGACGTTTTTCATTGTAAACGCTTCATTAGTTCGAAGTAATCAATATTCCGATAATCCAGCTCTTCCTCACCAATTTTCAATACCGGCACCTCAAGCATATACTTATCCAGCAGGACAGGGTCAGTACCAATATCCACCAATACCACTGCGACGTCAAAGAGAGACAAAAGACCCTTAACTTCCTCACATAACCCGCAGTTTTCTTTAACGTATAAAATAACTTCAGACATATACAGGCCTCCCTGAACTTCCTCTTCATCATACCAAAGGAAACCTGCCCCATCCATCCCTCACTATTGCTTATTCACAAAAAAGGACACGCTGTTAGGAAGCGTGTCCTTTTTTATCATAAAAACCATTATCGATTTTCAACTTCCGTTTATCCAAGAAATGTGCTAACTCTTCGCCTACATAACTTTCGGGTGTCCGTTTCAATAACTTATAGTTGAAGGATAACTTTTGCTGTTCCTGCATGTCGAACACGTGAATCCGCCTGTCTTCAGAAACCTCTTCAGTCGACAACATTTTGTAACGGATTAGGTTTGTCATAAATACCCCTCTTCTAAATAAAGCGAAAAGTCTGACTTTATTTCTTCAATAGTAACATAGAAAAACCCCGAAATAAACTACATTGCGATAATATACCCAAATAAACGTTCGTATAATTTCTGTGAGATTTCTGTTCAAATAATATTTAAATAACATTAATGTAACTGTTAGTGATTCGACAACATCACTATACTAATATAATGAATTTCTTGTAAAAAAAGGACCTTCCTTACATCTGAGGAAGGTCCATCTAGTTTAGCGCGCCCGAGAGGATTCGAACCCCCGACTGACGTAGAACCGGAATCTACCGCTCTATCCAACTGAGCTACGGGCGCAAAAGCGACATGCATTTAATATTATAAGTAGAATCAACAAAAAACGCAACCCATTTTTTGATCTTCAAGAAAAGCTTCCTATTTTGGAAGGCTTAGTTACCTGACATTTGCGTGAACGGTTCAAGGCGTCCACGGGAAGCGCAAGGTAGATGTGCCCCCCAGAACGTTAGCCCGAGGAGACTCACCAATCGCCTCGGAAAGCGAACCTTTTCCCGCAGTCCCTGAAATCCTACAAACATCTCGAAATAGAGTTTTCCACAGTCCTGTCATATCGCTAAAATGTATGTATGGACGTTTATATAGGTAAATTTAGGGTATGATGGTAGAAGGAATTGGAACACATCACATAGAACGAATAATAATAACCGTTTTTCATACTTAAAAGGCGCAGCAACCCTTGCTGAAATAAAGAATAAAAGGTCGATTGTTTTTGTTTGACCTTTATTGACCTTATAGGTATGATGAATGTATTCCATCATTATTAATTTGATGTTAAGGAGGAATTTCAAATGAATTTAGTCCCTACAGTTATTGAACAAACAAACCGCGGAGAACGTGCTTATGATATTTACTCCCGCTTACTTAAAGACCGCATCATCATGCTGGGAAGCCCGATTGATGATAACATCTCAAACTCTGTTGTTGCACAGCTGCTTTTCCTTGCTGCTGACGACCCAGACAAAGATATTTCCCTATACATCAACTCCCCTGGTGGATCGATCACAGCAGGTATGGCAATTTATGATACGATGCAGTTCATCAAACCGAACGTATCTACAATCTGCACAGGTATGGCCGCGTCAATGGGTGCATTCTTGCTGAACGCCGGTGAGCCTGGCAAACGTTATGCACTACCTAACAGTGAAGTCATGATTCACCAACCACTTGGAGGAACACAAGGTCAGGCTTCTGACATCGAAATCCACGCTAAGCGTATCATCAAAATGCGTGAGAAGCTGAATAAGATTCTTGCTGAGCGTACGGGACAACCGATGGAAGTCATCGAACGCGACACAGATCGTGATAACTTCATGTCTGCCCATGAAGCTGTAGACTATGGCTTGATTGACAAAGTCATGGAGAAAAACGAACAATAATAAAACACAAAATCCGCTGTGGAATCCACAGCGGATTTTTTTGTTCTGTATGAGAACGTTCCCTCACTGGAGAACGTTCATTTTTTCACATAAATACAGATTACTCATTCTTTACGAAGTCTGTCAGCACCTGCATCGCTTCTTCCTCATCAGAACCATCTGCAATCAATTTGATTTCTTCATCAGTTCCGACAGCAAGACTCATTAACCCCATTATACTTTTGGCATTCACCCGTTTTTCACCTTTTTCAATAAAAACGTCTGCGGTAAATTTGTTCGCTTCTTGTACGAATTGTGCCGCCGGCCTTGCCTGTAAACCTGTCTCTAACTCAATTACGATCGTCCTTTCAATCACCTGTCATTCTCCTCTCATTCTATATTTCAACTTCTTTGTAAGCGGATTCAATACTTAGAAAAAAGAACGCTCTCTTTTCGAAAGCGTTTATAATTGTATTTCATTATAGCATGAATTTGTTAAGGAAACATTAATTTCTTGTGTTTTCTGTCACTTCGCCTTTTCTAACTTTTTCGGCGAACTCATCGATTTTACGCAGCCGGTGATTGATGCCGGATTTACTTATCGACCCGCCGGAAACATACTCACCAAGCTCTTTCAAGGAAACTTCCTGGTGCTGCAATCTTAAGGATGCAATCTCCTGCAATTTATCTGGCAGCGCTTCTAAACCTACTGTCCGTTTAATGAATTTTATGTTCTCCACTTGGCGGAAAGCGGCCCCGATCGTTTTATTCAAATTCGCCGTCTCACAGTTGACGAGACGATTGACAGAGTTCCTCATATCCCGGACGATCCTTACATCCTCAAACTTGAAAAGCGCCTGGTGTGCTCCAATATTGCTAATGAGCTCCGTAATTTTATCCGCTTCTTTCAAATAAGTGATGAATCCTTTTTTACGGCTGAGTGTCCTTGCGTGCAACCCGAAACTATTCATAAGCTTACACAACGCCTCGTTGTGTTCCTCATCCGAAGAGTAAACCTCAAGATGATAGGAAGAGGTTTCCGGGTTATTGACGGAACCGCCTGCAAGAAATGCCCCTCGTAAATAAGCCCTTTTACAACACGTATCGTTCAAATACTTTTGAGGGATATCTGGATTAATGGATAGAGGACCTTTCAGAATTTCAAGATCTTCAAGAACGACTTTCGCTTTCTCCGTCATCCTCACAATATAAACATTGTTCTTTTTTAACCTCATTTTTTTCCGGACAAGGAGTTCTACCGGGTAGGGATAAAGCTTTTTGATTAACGTGTAGATCCTTCTGGCAATCGCTGCATTCTCTGTTTGTACATCCAGAATATATTCACGATTGGAAAGGGAAAAGGTTCCGTTCATGCGCACAAGGGCAGCCAGTTCTGATTCCATGCAGCAGGTATCTGCTTCTACGTTCGTTAATTCTTTTTTGATCTCTGATGCAAATGACATGATGTACACCCCCTTCTACCTACCAAGCAACACCTAAAGCATAGAGTGCAGTAACTTTGCTAATTTATCTGTGTCATGACGTAACATAGGCTTGCTATGGTCGATGATATCTTCTTCTATGACTTTCAATCCCATGGATTTAATTCTTTCAATATCGTAAACGACGGGTTCTGCATTTTCTTCTGCATACGCAGCCCTTACCCCTTGATCAATGGGTTGATTATGCACAATCACTGACTGTAACACACCCTCTCCAATATGATCAAATAAGGCCTGTATATGATCAGCAGCCGTGTAACCGGAAGTCTCCCCCTCCTGTGTCATCACGTTGCATATATAAGTGACCGTCGCTTTCGTTTCTTTCAATGCCTGACCGATTTCCGGAATGATGATATTCGGCAATATGCTGGTGTACAGACTTCCGGGTGAAATCACTATTAAATCTGCAGACTTAATGGCCTCTACGGCTTCTGGCAAAGGCTGAATCGGCGTAGGACTTACATACACCCTTTTTATTTTCTTGTTCTGTTTTGGAATACTTGACTCACCGGTAACGACCGTTCCATCCTCCATCTCCGCATGGAGGTTCATGGAATGATTGGCAATCGGATAAATATGACCACGCACATTCAGGACTCTGGAGATTTCCTTAATCCCTTTATAAAAGTCCCCCGTCATGGATGCCATCGCAGCCAGCAGAAGATTCCCCATAGAATGACCGGACAGGCCATTCCCTGCTGCAAACCGGTGTTGAAAAAGCTCCAGGAGCATAGGTTCAGCATCAGATAGGGCAGCAACGACATTCCGGATATCCCCCGGGGCGGGGATGGCCATCTCGTCCCGCAGGCGGCCGGAACTTCCACCGTCATCAGCAACCGTGACAATGGCTGAGAGGTCAATCGGTAAATTTTTTAATCCGCGCAACAGCACAGGCATTCCGGTCCCGCCACCTACAACGACGACACGCGGCTTGGTCTTATGATCCATCCGTTACAAACCCTTTCTTTTATCAATGTCTCTATGCGTGACATGGGTCACGAAGTCTGTAGAGAAGTATTCCGATAAATGCTCAGCAAGAGCTACAGAGCGGTGTTGACCGCCTGTACAACCGATAGCAATGACAAGCTGACTTTTTCCTTCTCGTTTATACTGAGGAAGCATGAAATGCAGCAGGTCCTTCAGTTTTTCAAGAAACTTCTGTGTATCTGTCCATTTAAAAACATAGGAGGAGACTTCTGTATTCAACCCTGTCAACGGCCGCATATGTTCAACATAGTGCGGGTTCGGCAGGAAACGCACATCAAACATTAAGTCTGCATCAATCGGAACGCCATACTTGAAACCGAAGGATACCATCTGAATGGAGAACACCTGTTGTTCCTGTTGACGGTACTTTTCAATGATCCGCTCTCTCAGTTCTTTCGGTTTCAACGATGTCGTATCAATAATCGTCTGCGAACGGCCTCTCAGCTCATCCAGCATTTTTCTCTCTCTACGAATACCTTCAAGGGGCAACCCTTCTTTTGCAAGTGGGTGAGATCTTCGTGTTTCTTTATAGCGGGAAACAAGCGCCTGATCTTCTGAATCAAGGAATAGAATGTGTTCCTGCAGCCATTCTTCTTTTCCAAGACGGTCAAGAGAATCAAAAAGCGCATCAAAGAATTCCCGCCCACGCAAATCCATCACTAGTGCTACATTTTGGATATTGTTGCTGGAATCTTTCATCAGTTCAAGAAATTTCGGAAGCAGGGCCGGTGGTAAGTTATCGACACAAAAAAAACCGAGATCTTCAAAACTCTGAACAGCTACGGTTTTTCCTGCTCCTGACATTCCTGTGATGATTACTAACTGAGTATCGTTGGCATTTACTGGCATCTTTCATCGCTCCCCATTAGTCAGGTCGTGACGGATCCAAATCTTCATCGATCAAGCGGAAGTCCGTCGTATATACAAATGTTCCATATACTTGCTCTTCACTGCTTAAGATGTGCTTGAAAATTCTCCGATCTCCCTCTGCCATCGGCTTTTGAAGAACTTCACTAACCGGAACCCACTCCAGTTCACCCTCTTCACTTTCATCAAGCAGATCTCCAGAATAGCTCGTACTGTAAAATGTAAACATCATCCATTCCTGAGCGGTTTTCTCCTCTTCCCGCATGACGAATGTAAAGGAACCACGAAGCTCTGGGTTTTCGATGGAAAGACCCGTTTCCTCTTTAAACTCACGGACGACAGAATCTTTAATATTCTCTCCGGCTTCCATCTTTCCGCCAGGGGCAACATACCAGCCTCTGCGTGGTTTTTTTAACATCAATACGGAACCATCAACTTTCAAAATACAATTCGCTACACGCTGCATCGTTATGGTCACCTCAATTTCTTTCTAGAGGGCATCTCCACCCATTATACAATGAATACACAGGTTGCTACAATATTATGTTCCACAGCCTGAATTGAAAACTATTTCCTTATACTTATCATGAATCTGAACAGGTCGCCCCGGAAGATCCGGTTTCAAATTTTATGTGGGAACGGATGCTTGCGGCGGGAAGGCGAGTCATACCCCGCCACACCTTTCCCATTCCTTCTCGAAATCAACCCATTAAAGTCCTTCTATTAAACATACCGATAACAGACCAAAACAAAAAAAGACACAGATGACGAGCACCTGTGCCTCATAGAGATTAATCTATTAAAAGGGGGTCAATTAATCATTCCCATCGTAACAGGAAAATATTTCATAGGTATTACACCCGAGTTAAGATGGTGTTTCTTTTTAATTGACGACCTTTAATTCCTCTAAAAGATTTTCAATATAGTGCTGGGCTGATTGTGCGGCGATACTTCCATCACCAGTTGCTGTCACAATTTGACGCAATTCTTTTTCACGGATATCCCCGGCAGCGAATACACCAGGTACTTTCGTTTCCATGTTTTCATCTGTTTCGATATATCCTTGTTCATTTGTAATGCCCAGGCTTTCGAAAGGTGTGGACAATGGAATCATACCGATATAAATGAACGTACCATTGGTATCGAAATCATATTCTTCATCTGTTTTTTTATTGTGAAGCGTGACGCTTCCTACTTTGCCATCTTTTTCATTGATGGTTTTGACAACGGTATCCCAGATGAAGTCGATCTTGTCGTTATCAAATGCGCGATCCTGAAGAATCTTCTGGGCGCGTAATTCATCACGACGGTGAACGATTGTCACTTTGCTTGCAAAGCGTGTAAGGTAGACCCCTTCTTCTACTGCAGAATCTCCTCCGCCTACAACAACCAGTTCTTTATCACGGAAGAATGCGCCATCACAAACCGCGCAATAGGAAACTCCGCGGCCTCCGAGTTCTTTTTCACCCTGTACACCAAGTTCTTTATATTGAGCACCTGTCGTTACGATGACAGCACGTGCTTTATATTCTTTATTACCAGCTTTGACTGTCTTGTATTCCTTGCCATCTACGACCTCTTTGATGTCGCCGTACGCATATTCTGCACCGAATTTCTTCGCGTGATCGAACATCTTGTTGGATAAGTCTGGTCCAAGAATACTTTCAAAGCCCGGATAGTTTTCAACATCTTCCGTATTAGCCATCTGACCACCCGGAATTCCACGCTCAATCATAAGCGTATCCAAGTTGGCACGGGAAGTGTAAACAGCTGCTGTCATACCAGCAGGACCTGCCCCGGCAATGATGACATCATAAATGCGATCTTCACTCATCAATCTTCACTCCTTATGAATCCGAATAATCTCAGTTGCATTTCCTGTACATATCATAGTAAATCATACGAAAACCGTCCATTAATGTGCTTACAGAGAAAAGAAATGCATGTTCACCTATTCCTGTTCCCAGGGTCCGCCTTCTTTTCCCATCTTCTGGAACTGTTTGCATCCCTGTTCCCAAAGCTGCAAGGCTTTAGATGGGTTACCTGTATGATAAACAGAGATGCTGTACCATTTGTAATACACTCTGCGTCGAGTGACCTGCTTATCGCGAAGCGACTTGAACCGTTCGACCGCTTCTTTATAATAGCCAGCTCTCGCTAGAGTCTCAGCTACGGCTAGTTTTTGCTGTTCATGCATGGGAAATACATTACGGAGCCGTTCAATGTGAAAATCCGCTTCTTCCTTCATGCCCTGTTTCAAATAAAAGGCAGCCAAATTCACGTCACAGTGGATGTTCGCTGGTTCCTTCTCCAGGGTCTCTTTTTCAAATTGAATCGCTTCGTCACGGTTTCCGTTCATGAATAACGCGTAGGCGTATCGGTGTTTGGCGATTTTAAATTCCGGGAAGAGCTCCATCATTTCATCAAGAACACTTAGAGCCTGACCCCATTCTTCGTGCTCTAAATGGTAAAAGGCGGTTTCCTGATAGATGATGAGCTCATCTTCATCCTCAAACGCCCAATCATCGTCTTCATCTTCTTCCTCTAAAGAATCCAGCATATCCCTCAATTGCTTAGCCGCTTCTTCAAATTCGCCGTCTCCGGGTTGTTCTAAATAGGTGTCTACATATTTTTTGGCATCATTAAGAAGACCGAGGTGTGCGTAATTATTTGCCATCAGATAGTAACAATCAACGTATTCTTTTCCGTGTTCAGCCAATACCTCAGTCAGTACCTGATTGGCGGCATGATAAGAGCCAACTTCTGTGTAAACAACAGAAAGTTGGCATGGATACAATGGTTCCTCGGGAGAAGCTTCAACCGCCTTTTTCAGCCACTTGACAGCAGCACTGAAACGACGCTTTTGAAAAGCCTGAATCCCATGAGAAAAATAAAATGAACCTGTAGGTACAAATGGGATGATGTTCGTATCCTGTTGTGCTGTAGTTCCTTTAAGTGTAGTCGTCATGACTGTCCCCCTGTTTCCGTTTCAAATCTCACTAATTATGCAGTATAACATAAATGTTTACAGAGAAATAGGAGAAAAATGTAATCCGTTTAGGAATGGCGTTTTTCAAGAACAGCGAGAACATCATCCAACGGAACTTGACGATCCGTAAGAATTAATAAGAGGTGGAACAATAGATCAGCAGATTCCAGAGCGATTTCTTCCGGATCATCATTTTTTGCAGCAATGATGACTTCCCCTGCTTCTTCACCGATTTTTTTAGCAATCCGGTCGACACCTTCCTGAAACAGAGTGGATGTGTAAGATCCTTCAGGAAGGGTCGCTTTTCGATCAGCCAGAACAGTTTGAAGTTCGTCCAGAATGTGATAACGATTTTCTTTCAGCTTCGTTTCCGAATCTGTGAGCTCTTCTGAGAAGCAGCTGTAATTCCCTTTGTGACAAGCTGGCCCCGATGGTACCACTTGAACAAGCAAAGCATCCTGATCACAATCGTAATGAATGCTTCTTACTTCCTGTGTATTTCCGGAAGTTTCCCCTTTGTGCCACAATTCCTGACGGGAACGGCTGTAAAATACCGTTTCACCGATCTCCAATGTTTTTTTCAAAGATTCTTCATTCATGTAGGCTAAGGTCAGTACAGCTTTCGACTTGGCATCTTGCACAATCGCCGGAACCAGACCTTGTTCATCAAATTGAATTTCATCGATATTCATCGCACAGGCACTCCCTTTTCCTTCAAATACGCTTTCACGTTTTGCACAGACGTTTCTTTATAGTGGAAAATCGATGCAGCAAGCGCAGCATCTGCATCAGCTTCCGTAAATACGTCATAAAAATGATCACTCGATCCTGCCCCTCCGGAAGCGATGACAGGAACATTCACAACTTCCTGCACGGCTTTTAATAAAGGAAGGTCAAAACCGGATTTTTCGCCATCTTTATTCATGGAGGTCAGCAGAATCTCTCCTGCTCCGAGCTTCACGGCTTCTTTTGCCCAGTCCGTTACAAGCCAATCGGTGGGTGTGCGCCCCCCATGCGTATAAACGCGCCAGTTCGCTGTCTCTTCATCATACTTGGCATCTATGGCCACCACGATGCACTGACTTCCGAAGTAATCCGCTCCTTCCGTAATCAGAGCCGGCCTTTTCACAGCGGAAGAATTCAAGGATACTTTATCTGCTCCATTTCGGAGAGTTTCCTTGATGTCTTCAAGTGTCCTTATGCCGCCCCCAACTGTAAAGGGAATTGCAAGTTCAGAAGCAACAGAACGGACGACATCGATCATCGTTTTCTTTCCCTCGTGACTGGCGGAGATATCGAGAAACACAAGCTCATCTGCCCCTTGTTCGTCATACACTTTCGCAAGTTCAACAGGGTCGCCGGCGTCACGGATATCAACAAACTGTATGCCTTTTACCACACGGCCTTCCTTTACATCCAGGCAGGGAATGATTCGTTTTGACAGCATTCAGTCCACCTCCACATTGAGGGCTTCTTTTAAGGTGAACTGGTTCGTGTATAAAGCTTTCCCAACAATCGAACCAATCACATTTCGATCCTTATACTCTTTCAGTTCGTTAAGGTCATCCAAACCTTTAATGCCTCCAGATGCAATCACGTCCACACCTGTTTCTTCAGCCAGGCGGACGATTTCCTTCGTATTCGGACCTGAAAGCATGCCATCTTTCGCAATATCTGTATATATGAACGTTTTCGCTCCAGCAGAAGCCAGGTCTTTCCCTAAATCCACCGCCTTCACTTCCGATTGTTCCAGCCATCCAGCTGTCGAAACAAAACCGTCACGCGCATCCAATCCAATGGCAATCCGTTCCCCATACTTGGATAGAAGCTGTTTGGTTGTTTCCACATCGCGGACAGCAAGAGAACCGATGATGACACGGTCGACACCTGCGTCCAAGTAAAAGCGGACATCTTCTTCTGATCGAATTCCTCCGCCAATCTGCACACGACAGCCCAGTTCCTTCGCCACTCGCAGCACATGCTCCGCATTTTGCTTGGAACCTTGTTTCGCACCATCAAGATCCACCATATGGATCCATGAGGCCCCTGCGTCTACAAATTCCTTTGCCACTTCAAAAGGGTTCTCCCCATAAACGGTTTCTTTATCAAAGTCACCTTGCTCAAGACGCACACACTTTCCGTCACGCATATCAATTGCAGGATAGATCGTAAAGCTCATCGTTAAAACTCCTCACTGTTTACACATTACTTTACAAAAGTTCTCTAATAGCTGCATGCCGGCTCTCCCGCTTTTTTCCGGGTGGAACTGACTCGCTACAAGGTTGCCTTTTCCAATGATTGCAGGCACTTCCATATGATAATCAGAGGTCGCATATAAAATAGAAGGATTGTTCGTCTTCACAACAAAAGAGTGAACGAAGTAAACATGGTCTTCCTTTACGTCTGTCATCAAAGGCTTGTCCGGCTGATGGATCTCAAGTTCGTTCCAGCCCATATGCGGAACTTTATAAGAACGTCCTTGGTCATCCATTCCTGGAAAACGGGAAATGGTGCCTGGGAACAATCCTAACCCTTCCGTAAGTCCACCTTCTTCACTACTCTCGAACAGCAGCTGCATGCCGAGACATATGCCGTAGACCGGTGTCCCCTCGGCCACTTTATCTTTTATAAAATCTATGAATCCATGCTCCTGAAGTGCTCTCATGGCATCCGGAAATGCGCCTACACCAGGGAGGATGTACCCATCACATTCTCCCAACGACTGGGGGCGGTCCCCGATTTTGTAATCCACGCCGAGTCGTTCAAGCGCTTTTGAAACACTGAATAAATTGCCCATTCCATAATCGATGATGCCTATCATTATAAACTTCCTTTCGTACTCGGAACTCCTTTGACGCGTGGATCGATTTGAGTCGCTTCATCCAAAGCACGTGCAAAGGCTTTGAACATCGCCTCAATAATGTGATGGGTGTTCTGCCCATGATGTAAGACGATATGTAAGTTCATCCGAGCTTCTACTGCAAGTTTCCAGAAGAATTCATGAACATTTTCCGTATCAAAGGTGCCGACACGATCCTTGGGAAGCTCTGCCCGCCATTCCAGGTGAGGACGGTCACTCAAATCTACGGCTACCGTGACAAGCGTCTCGTCCATCGGCAGAGTCATGGAGCCGTAACGTTTCATGCCATATTTATCGCCGACCGCTTCTCGTAACGCCTGTCCAAGACAAATCCCGATATCTTCCGTTAAGTGATGATCATCTACTTCCACATCGCCTCGACCGACAACGGATAAATCAAAGAGACCGTGTTTTGTGAACAATTCCAGCATGTGAGAAAGAAAAGGCACCTGAACATCCAAGTCCGCTTTTCCTCCTCCATCAATTCCAAGTTCAAGCTGAATATCTGTTTCTCTCGTTTTTCGTTCAATTCTAGCTGCTCTCGTTTCTGTCATTTCCATCGCTCCTTACGTGTCTCTACTGCGCGTGCGTGGGCTTCCAACCCTTCCAGCCGGGCGAACCGGGCAATTTTGTCGACGTTCGTTTCAAGAGCCTGTCTGCTGTATGAAATGACGCTCGATTTTTTTACGAAGTCATCGACATTGAGAGGACTTGAAAAACGCGCTGTTCCATTCGTAGGCAGTACATGATTAGGTCCTGCAAAATAGTCCCCGACAGGCTCACTGCTGTAAGGCCCTAGAAAAATCGCTCCCGCGTGCTTGATTTTCCCCAGTTCCTGAAAAGGATCTTCCGTCACAATTTCCAGGTGTTCGGGCGCTATTTCATTGATGGTGCTAATTACTTCTGCCCAAGTATCACACAGCACAATCATTCCATAGTCTTCCACGCTCTTTCTAGCGATATCAGCACGAGGCAGGGAATCCAGCTGTACCTGCACTTCTTTTTCCACTGCCTTCGCAAGACGCTCACTTGTTGTCACAAGGACGCTTGAAGAACGGGCGTCGTGCTCTGCCTGAGAAAGAAGATCGGCAGCGATTTCTTCCGCACGGGCGGTTTCATCAGCAAGAATGGCAATCTCACTTGGTCCGGCGATCATATCAATATCGACATCCCCGAACACTTCACGCTTTGCAAGCGCAACGAAAACATTTCCAGGACCTGTTATTTTATCCACAGAGGGAATCGTTTCTGTACCATAAGCAAGAGCGGCAATGGCCTGCGCTCCCCCTACTTTGAACACATCTTCCACGCCCAGGATCTGGGCAGCAAGAAGGACCCCGTCAGGTACTTTTCCATCCTCCCCTGGAGGAGTCACCATGACGACCCGCTCTACACCTGCCACTTGTGCCGGAATCACATTCATAAAAACAGAAGAAGGGTAAGCGGCCGTTCCGCCCGGCACGTAAACCCCTGCGGCATCAATCGGGGTGATTTTTTGTCCTAAGATGGTCCCGTCTTCCGAACTATCAAACCAGGAAGCGGTCTTCTGCTTTTCGTGAAAAGCACGGATGTTGTCCGCGGCCTCCTGCAGAATTTGGACAAACTCCCCATCGAGAGAGGCATACGCTTGTTCAAACTCTTCTTTTGTAACTTTGAACGTTTCCATAGTGGTCCTGTCAAAACGCTCGGTGTATTCTTTGACCGCTTCGTCTCCCCGGCTCTTCACCTGTGCAATAATCTCCTGAACAGATTTTCGCTGTTCCTCTGTTCCTTGGTCGACGGAACGCTTCAATGACTGTAAATCAGACTTGTTTATGATCTTCATCAGCGCTCCCCTTCCATCACTTCACTTAGTTTGCTTACCATTTCCTCAATTTCGTTACTCTTCAATCGGTAACTGACCGGGTTCACGATCAAACGCGACGTAATCTCTGTAATCTTCTCATACTCCACCAGCCCGTTTTCTTTCAACGTACGTCCTGTCGAGACGATGTCGACAATACGGTCTGCCAATCCGATCAAAGGCGCAAGTTCAATGGATCCATTCAATGGAATGATTTCAATCTGTTCGCCCTGCT
The DNA here is from genome assembly GCF_009856445.1 of Halobacillus litoralis. Lineage (GTDB taxonomy): Bacteria > Bacillota > Bacilli > Bacillales > Halobacillaceae > Halobacillus > Halobacillus litoralis. Next base: position 946,912 of record NZ_WMFA01000001.1, on the reverse strand, counting down.
CACGGAAATAATCAGAAGCGACTTTCGGATATTTCGTGGCGATCTTTGGTGCAATCCGGCTCAATGGCTGGTCAGGCAGTCCAGCTACAGCTACATAGCAGGGGCTGATTTTCAAATCAAGCACTTCATAAACATCCCGATCCTGTTCAAGCAGAACGTCTTTCCCGGCGATCCCGATATCCGCCGCTCCATACTCTACATAAGTGACGACATCCATCGGTTTGGCCATCATGACGCGGATGTTCTGTTCAGGAAATTCCAGGATTAACTTTCTTGACTCATCCATGTCCGCTTCCAGCTCATAGCCCGCTCTTTTCATCAGTTCCGCCGCTTCTTCGTATATACGGCCCTTCGGCATGGCAATGGTCAACGGCTTACTCATCACGCTCACCTCCGCCTTTCGTGAAATCGATCGTTTCTGATAATTCCGCTTTAAAAGCCTGCAAATCCGGGATTTGGTCCACGTGTTGTAAAAGAACCGCCTGACCATCCTCACGGTAGCGCTTCGCTTCCTTCAACCCTTGTCCGTAACTATCATCGTCAACGATGACACCTATACGCCCGTCACCTGACTCCTGCTCGTTCAATGCTTCTACCAGACGTTCCAGATGGACGGCAAATCCAGTTGCCGAGGCACTGAGCTGGAAAGAAGGAAGTAAGGTGTCATAGCGGCCTCCGTTACAAAGAAGGGCCCCAAGGTTCGGCGCATAGCCTTCAAACAAAATTCCCGTGTAATAGTCCATGTGACTGATTAAATTTAAATCAAAGTGAATGTATTTTTCGACCTCGTACTGCTGTAGCAGACGATACAACTGCTTCAGTTCATTTACAGCCTGCATGCAGGCTTGATTCCGAGCAAGTGAACGACTGCTCTCAAAGATTTCTTCGCCGCCTTTCAGAGCGAGGAGCTGAAGAAGGGCCTCTTTTTTATCTTTCGAAACAGAAAGCTCTTTTACCGCTTCCCTGTACCCGACGTAATTCTTTCGATATAAGTAATTTAAAAGGTATTCAATCGTATCCTCATCATCGCCAAGTAAATCTGTGAAAAAGGCTTTCACATAGCCAATGTGACCGACTGTAATCACAAAATCATCGAGTCCAGTCTGCTTTAAAGATTCAACGAGGAGAGCGATGACTTCTGCGTCTCCATAAGAGGAGTGGTCCCCAATCAATTCCGTTCCGACCTGCTCAAATTGAGCCGGTTTCCCTCCTTCGGTCTGTTGGGCACGGAATACCGGGCCTTCATAAGCCAGACGAAGCGGAAACTCAGCATCTTTCAGTTGAGACGCTGCCACCCTTGCGATCGGTGCAGTCATGTCCGGTCTCAATACAAGTGTGTGTCCCTGTTGATCCAAAAGCTTGAACAATTGCTGATCAAGTGTTGCACTTACTTTTCCTACCGTTTCGTGATATTCCATGATCGGAGTATCCATGAACGAATATCCGAACGAAAGAATGGCATTCGATAATTGTTGGCGCGCTTTCGATTTTTGGTTATAAAAAAAGGGAAGCGTGTCCCGCATTCCCAATGGCTTTTCAAACATCAGGCGTTTAACCAATGGTATTCATCCTTTCCCCAAATCCTTTAGCTTGCTAATATGCTAACATGATAAAGATAGAGCGTCAATGAAGAAACTCCTTAGCTTTGTTCCCCTTCTTATCATAGCAGAAACCGTTTCATAAATACGGGGCCTTGCTGGTAGAGTTCGCGGTTTTTCATGTAAAGGACGTTATACACCTGAACCATAATAAAACAGACGCACAAAACTGTGCGTCTGTTCATTCAGGAGAAAGCTTTATTCAAATGGAGGATTTCATCAGCGTAACGAAGAGCAAGTGGTTCTGCATTCGGTGACTCTTTCTGCATCTGTTGGTGTATGAAGAGTTTCCCAACCCTTTCAAACCTTGCTCCCTTTTCCATCATCTCAAGAGCAATGACGGATTCATAAAGCAAAGCCATTTTTCCGGCAAGAGATTTGCTGTAATAGGTTTGTACTTCCCCCGGCTGTTTTAATACCTCGTCTACATAAGCGATAAAATTCAGAATCGACTCCTTCACCAGCGTATACTCTTTCCCCTTATGGGCAACTTTGTCCAAGCGTTCTTGAATATGTTGGACAAACAACTCGTGTCCCTGGTATTTATTGAAAAGTTTTAAGACTTCCAGGCCGAGAATATTCGCTGTTCCTTCCCATACTGTCAATACTTGAGCATCACGCAAAAGACGAGGCGTAACAAAGTCTTCAATGTATCCATTACCTCCATGCATCTCAATCGCTTCATGTGTAAAATCCACCGCCTGTTCAGCTGTTTCTTTTTTCATGATCGCAATGCGGACACGGTTCAGGATATGTTCTTCTATTCTTGCATCTTCAGGCGCACGAGCCACTTTTTCAAAGGATTGGATTAAATCGAAAACCGCTCTCGTTTCCACTTCCTGCTTAACCGTCATAGAAACGAGAGTATCTTTCACCATCGGATATTCAATCAGCGAGTGCCCGAATGCATTTCTCTTACTGGCGTAATCCTGCGCTTCTGTTAAAGAACGACGCATAATACCAATAGAAGCGATTGCATTACAAACGCGGGAAAGGTTCAAGGCTTCCATCATATAATAGAATCCCCGCTCCGCTTCTCCGACCATAAATGCTTTCGCACCGGTAAATTCAACTTCAGCGGACGGTACAGCACGGACACCTAGTTTATCTTTCAGTCTTCGGATCTGAATACCATTCAATTCTCCATTTTCATTCCTCCAGGGAACAAGAAAAAGACTGAGACCTCTCGTCCCGGATGGTGCGCCTTCTGTCCGCGCAAGAATCATAGCCACCCCGCAGGCTCCCGCGTTGCTGGCAAAATATTTTTCCCCATGGATCCTGTAATGCCCGCCTTCTTTAATGGCTTTCACTTCGTTAGCACCCACATCTGACCCACCCTGGCGCTCCGTTAGAAAAGTCGCACCTTCATACAATTCAACCTCTCCCGTTGATAGCACGTGCGGTAAATATGTGGCTTTCAACTGTTCATCTGCGTAATGATCGATCAAATAAGCGGTAGCCATCGTCAACGTCACTGGACAGTAAAAACCAGGTTCTGCCTGAGAGAGAAGGTAACCTTGCGCGTACGAATACATGTAGTCACCTTTTTTTCCAAGCTCAGGAATATCCTTATGAAGATAACCAACGATTCCTTCCCCATACGTTTCTTCTATAGTTTTTTTGTACCCTTCATTTAACCATACTTCTGAAATATCGTTGCCCATCTTGTCATATTTGATCAATTTCGGCTGACCCTCACGATCAGTGTGAACCGCCCGTTCATCAATCTCCTGGGCACACTTCTCACCGAAAAACCGGAGTCGCTCATCAGCCCACTGATAAAAAGGTTCATCCCACGTTTCCTTCAGGAGATCCTGGAGGTTCTCGTCTCTTTCGTAAAAGTTCATTTCACAACCCCCTTAGGCTTGACGCGCCTGTTCTCGCAATCGATGTTTCAATAATTTACCCGTCGCGTTCCTCGGAAGCTCTTCCATTTCCTCATAGAGCTTAGGAATCTTGTAATCCGCCAATTGAACCTCCAAAAAGCGTCGGCATTCATTTTCCACATCTGTCATTTGCCCGTTTTGAACAATGTGCGCTTTGACCGTCTCGCCCCAGTCAGGATGAGGGACGCCTACGACAGCCACATCCTCAATGTGTGGATGCTGCAACAAGAGCTCTTCTACTTCACGCGGATAAACATTGACCCCACCCGAGATGATCATATCCTTTTTACGGTCAATGACCCACAAGTAGCCGTCTTCATCCTTTTCACCCATATCCCCTGTAAGGAGCCATCCGTCACGGAAGGTTGCGGCCGTTTTTTCCTCATCTTTATAGTAGCCTTTCATAATTCCTTCACCTTTAAGAGCGATTTCGCCCACCCGGCCGTATTCTACTTCATAGCCATCTTCATCTACTAGACACATTTCACAATGAAGGGCCGCACGTTTCCCGACACTGCCCGCTTTTTCATCATGCTCCTGTGGAAGCAGCAACGTTCCGCTAGGCCCTGCTTCCGTTAAGCCATACAAACAGCAAAGACTGTCCGTTTCAAACTGCTCTCTCACAAACTCCACTTCTTTTTTAGACAAAGGTGCGCCGCCATAAGTCCAATATTTTACCCAGCTCAAATCCGTTTCCCTCACTTTTGGATGCTTGGCTGTCATTAAATAAGCAACAGGTGCTCCGAAAAAGTGTGACGCCCGTTCAGTCGAAACAAGCTCAAGTAATAAGTCCGGAGTAAAAGTAGGAGCGATGATGTGTGTGGCACCGACAAACGTCCCCCCTGCTAAAAAGAGATGCAATGGTGCGGAATGACTGAAGGGCATCATATGAAGCAAACGGCTCGATGGTTTCATTTCCAGTTCTACGGCCATCATTGAAGAGACCGTCAAAATATTTTTATGGGTAAAGACAACCCCCTTCGGCTGCCCTGTTGTCCCTGAGGTATATAAAATCGAAGCTTCTTCATCTTCATGGGCTTCATTTACCATTTCCAGTGGCTCTTCTTTTACAAGCATATCCGAAAACGAGTGCCAGGCTCCGTCAGCCTCTCCAGTTTTGATAAATGTTCCCTGTCTTTCATCAGCAAGTCCTCTCACCTGATCGATGAGCAAATCATGAGTGAGCAAAGCGACTGCATCACTGTGATCGTATATATAAGTAATTTCTCCCTGTACCAAACGTGCATTAATAGGAACGACAATAGCCCCCAGTCGGTGGATCGCAAAGTAACTGATGACAAACTCTTTAGTATTCGGCATATGGATGATGACCTTGTCACCCGCCTGAATTCCTAACCTCATCAAACCTCTGGCACACTGATTGACCTGACTGTTCCACTCCTGATATGTCAAACGTTCTTCAGGTGTGACAATCCCTTCTTTTTCCGGATACTTACGAGACTGGTAAGCTAATAATTCAGAAAGATTCATACAGGATCTCCTCTCCGTTCCTTTAATTCTACTTCGAATTTGTCGAGCCACTGTCCCATTTCCGCTTTTAACTGTTCCAACTCCCGGATCCGATCGTCCACCTCCTGCATTTTTTCTTTTCCATAGGTAAGCGTCCGTTCAAGCTGACGGACCCCGGAAGGATCCTGGTCGAAAAGATGAATCATTTCTTTGATTTCTTCAAGCTGGAAACCATACTTTTTCCCACGAAAAACAAGCCCAAGACGTGTTAAATCCTTCGGAGAAAAAGAACGGTGCCCTCCCGAGCTGCGGGAAGGTTTGATCAGACCAAGCTCTTCATAGTATCGGATGGTCCGCTGAGTCACATCATATTTGTCGGCCACTTGCTGGATAGATAAACGTCCTTCCATTCGATCCCCTCTCATTGAATGAAAATTCTAACAATTCCACTATACCATTAACGTTAACGTTAAGTTCAACTATAAAAATTTGGAAATTACCAATAGAAAAAGCACCTTACTCAGAAGGTGCTTTCATAAAGTATAGCTCCCTTTAGTGGAAGACTCAGTTTCGAGTCTTTTGTTGGGTGGATGGGGCTACAGGGAATAGCTCGCTTTCCGCGGGAGCGCGGTGAGCCTCCTCGGACTGCGTCCTGTGGGGTCTCACCAAGCACTTTTATCCCGCAGGAGTCTCGCCATTCCCCTCCGCCCCTTTACCATAGAAGGTTCTCGAAACCACTTCTTTTATAATCAGCTATTCTGTGTGAAGAGAGTATAAGGATAATACTCCCAAGTCGAGGTACTTGAACCATGAAAGCTTGATACATAGCGTTTTCTGCCTACAACAAACAGGAAAGTGGGAGACCTTCCAACTTGGTATAAGGGTTCGCTATCCCCTTCATCGAATGGGGTGGTTGGGAAGCTGCGAGACTCCCGTGGGAGAAAGGAGATCGGCGAGATCCCGCAGGGCGTAGCCCGAGGAAGCTCGCCACTCCCCCACAGGAAAGCGAGTAGCTTCCCAGCCACCCCTGACGCTCAACCCGGGCAACGAACCCTGGAAAGTCTCGAAGCTGAGTCTTCAACAATCTTGCCATATTCTTTAGTAAGGCAAATGATTATCTTTCTTTAGATTGGAGGAGGAACAGGAAGGCGAGGAGAGAAGCTGGGATGTTGTCGCGGATGTTCCATTCGACCAAGTAACCAGGCATCTTTTCGAAACGCTCGGCCGCTTCGCGGGGGATGGCCCCTCTTTTAATGACAGCCCATACTCTTCCTTCATGATCCTTGATTTTATAATGTCCGATGAAGTCATCGCCTTCTGCACTCCAGCGGCATTGGTCCATTTCTATATAACGAGTGATGCGCTGGCCTGTCCCTTTATTTTTTGTTTGCTTCGTATAAGCGACATACCCTCCATCTTTGCGTTGGATATATCCTCTCCACTGAAAACCACCCTTCTTTTCTATCTGGTAGAGCGATTGACCACGCTGATTTTTAAATGTGTACACAGCTGGTCTTAACTGGTCATAGGAAAACATGGCTGTAAACATCGTTAAAATTTTATGTTTCCATTGGATCTTTTCTTGGATTTCACCGTAACTTTCACCTTCCATATCAAATAATCCAGCTTGGAAGGATTTGAGTGCTTTTTGCCCCATATACATACGCGCGGGTACTCTTGTTAATAAGTCCTGTGTACGATCCGATTCAAAATCCAATACGGTTTTGGATTTTTGAAGATCGGCATAACCGCCTTTTAAAAGCGCAGCTCCCGTGATGGCAAAAATCGCTGCATAAACCACAGAAATAATAAAACTACTCGGATTAACGGTGACCATCCCAAGGATAAAAACCATGGATATGAATGAAAGAAGGGTCCCAGTCCGTAGTTGCCTTCTTGCATCTTGGTAAATCATGTTCTGAACAAGCGACATCTTAGATCCTCCTTAAAAAAAGAAGCTTTATTATAAGTACGGATGAGAACGATGAAAGTTACAAAAATATGTAAAAAAAAGACTCCTCCGTGGAGGAGAAGTCTTTATGATTTATACGTATTCAATAGGTGTGACAGCTTCTTCTAATAATTGATCAAGCTCTTCCGTGTATTCTTGCTTTTGCTGTTCACTGTAATTCAAGGCTTTCGCCATATAATTGATGACGGATGTTTTATGATCACGTACCCATTGAATGTTAAAGAATAAGGCTGCTGTTCGGCGAATAAAGAAATCCACAGGCTTGTACGTCATTTCGTCTTCTAATGCATACACGAGCTGGGCAAAGACCACGGGGTCCACCCCTTCCTGTGCTGCTTCTTCTTTACGGTCCTTGAAGTTGTTGAAGACTTTGTCGACATTTGAACCATAGAGCTGGATCAATTTTTCTGCGTCTTCTTTCGTCACTCCCAGAGATTCACCGATTTGAACGCGCTCTTCTTTATATTTCTTGAACCCTTTGGAACCTCCGACATCGCCACCAGAGATCGGCATGTTTTTCGTTTCAGAGTCTGAATAACGAATGCCCTGCTCTTCCATCAATTGATCACGAACAAGATCGACGGCCGTTTGTGCCATTTTACGATATCCTGTAAGTTTTCCACCAGCCATGGAAATCAACCCAGAGTCTGAAACGAAGATTTCGTCTTTCCGAGAAATCTCAGACGGATCTTTCCCTTCTTCGTGGACCAGTGGACGCAGTCCTGCCCAGCTTGATTCTACATCGTCTGCTGTGACATCAACTGTTGGGAACATCGTCTTCATCGCATCAAGAATATAATCACGATCATCTTCCGTCATTGTGGGATGAGCGATTTCCTGATCATACGTCGTATCTGTCGTACCGACATAAGTTTTGCCGTCACGTGGAATGGCGAAGATCATGCGACCGTCCGGACTATCAAAATAGATCGCCTGTCTTAAAGGAAAGACCGATTGATCGAAAACGAGGTGGACGCCTTTCGTGAGCTGCAGGGTTTTCCCTTTTTTAGAGCCATCGATTTCACGCAATTCATCGACCCACGGCCCACCTGCATTGATGATTTTTTTCGCTTTGACATGATACTGCTCACCTGAAACGGTATCTTCTACTTTCGCTCCAACCATAGATCCATTGTCATCGTAAATGAAGTCTACGACCCTTGCGTAGTTCGTAGAACATGCACCGAACTCTACGGCTTTTTTCATCACTTCAAGTGTAAGACGCGCGTCATCGGTTTTATATTCTACATAGTACCCTGCGCCTTTCAATCCTTCTTTTTTCACAAGTGGTTCACGTTCAAGGGCTTCTTCTGCGCTCATCATCGTTCGACGCTCCGATTTTTTCACGCCGGCAAGGTAGTCATATACGCGAAGTCCGACATTTGTAGAAAACGGTCCAAAGTTTCCGCCTTCATGGAATGGTAGCATCATCCATTCAGGTGTCGTCACATGGGGGCCATTTTCATAAACGATTTCTCTTTCTTTCCCTACCTCGGCGACCATTTTCACTTCGAACTGTTTTAAGTATCTTAAACCGCCGTGCACCAATTTTGTGGAACGACTGGACGTACCCGCTGCATAATCCTGCATTTCGACGACTGCTGTTTTCATGCCACGGCTCGCAGCATCGAGAGCGATTCCAGAACCTGTGATTCCTCCACCTATAACGAGGACATCCCATTCTTCCTGAGTTAAACGGTTAAACTGATCTTGTCTTTCGTAACTAGAAAATGATTGCATACTATCTCTCCTTCTTCCGTTGTCTTCAAATTCATGGTCTGATACGGGTATTCCCTTTTTCAGCAAAGAATATGTGTCGGATTGCTCATCGAGTGCCCATTCAAAACATAAAAAAAAGAGACCACGAAAACACTTATGCGGATTGCATAAAGCTTCGTGGTCTCTCCGTATCTCCGACCGTTATCATTAACTTATAGCTTCATTATATCAGAGAGGGAGATGTTTTCAAGGAATTATTCTTCTTGTTTGAACACCCTTGTTGCTTCCACAGCTTTTTGCCAGCCTTTGTATAGTTTCTTACTTTTCTCTTCATTCATACTCGGCTCGAACTCTCTTTCTACTTTCCATTGGTTGGCAATATCTTTGCGGTCCTCCCAGAACCCTACAGCAAGACCGGCAAGGTAAGCCGCACCAAGAGCTGTCGTTTCATTAACCTCTGGACGCTCGACCGTCACATCAAGCAGATCACTTTGGAACTGCATTAACAGGTTGTTTTTAACTGCCCCTCCGTCAACTCGAAGTTTTTTCACTTCAATGCCTGAATCTTCAACCATCGCATCCACGACATCCTTCGTCTGATACGCAAGAGATTCAAGCGTTGCTCGTACAAAGTGTGCTTTCGTCGTGCCACGTGTAATACCGAAGACAGCTCCTCGTGCTTCGCTGTCCCAATAAGGCGTACCAAGACCAACAAAGGCAGGAACAACATAAACGCCGTCCGTGGATTTCACCTGACCAGCAATCTCTTCACTCTGCGGGGAGGATTCTACCATTTTTAAGCCGTCACGAAGCCATTGAATGGCTGACCCGGAAACGAAAATGCTTCCTTCCAGCGCGTATTCTACTTTTCCATCTAGCCCCCAGGCAATCGTTGTTAACAGACCATTTTCGGATTTGACTGCTTCTTCTCCGGTATTCAACAACATGAATCCACCAGTTCCGTAGGTGTTCTTACCCATCCCTTTATCGAAACATGCTTGTCCGAATAGAGCCGCCTGTTGATCTCCGGCGATCCCGGCAATTGGAACTTCTTTCCCATAAAAATGATAATCTACAGTATTCGCATAGACCTCTGAGGAAGGTTTCACTTCCGGCAGCATGCTCTTCGGTACACCTAAGATGTCAAGGAGTTCATCATCCCATTTCAAGTCGTGGATGTTGTACATCAATGTACGAGAAGCATTGGAATAGTCAGTCACATGCGTTTTTTGTCCAGAAAGCTTGTAAACAAGCCACGTATCAATCGTTCCAAACATGAGGTCACCGTTTTCGGCTTTTTCTCTCGCTCCGTCAACATTGTCTAAAATCCATTTCACCTTCGTTCCGGCAAAGTATGGATCAAGCAGGAGACCTGTTTTGTCCCGGAATGTTTCTTCCAATCCTTGTTTTTTCAACTCATTACAGATGCTTTGCGTTTGACGAGACTGCCAGACAATCGCTTTATAAATCGGTTTGCCCGTGTTTTTGTCCCAAACGACTGTAGTTTCACGTTGGTTTGTGATACCAATACCGGCAACCTGACTCGCTTCGATATCGGATTTTCTTAGAACATCCGCAATACAAGCTAGGACAGATGTCCAAATTTCGTTTGCATCATGCTCTACCCAGCCCGGCTTTGGAAAATGCTGTTCAAATTCTTTTTGAGCGGTTTCTACGATCTGTCCTTCGTGATTGAACAAAATCGCTCTTGAACTTGTTGTACCCTGATCGATTGATAAAATGTACTGTTTCATGATTCCACTCCTTCTTCAGATTGATGCACTTTTTTCAGCTCCACACGCATGGAGGAAAGTAAAATAAGTAAAATGATAATGGTGCCAACCCAGAACCAGCCGTTCGCATTTGCTTGGAATATGGCCTGATAAAACAATCCGCCATACACACCACCGATGATTGGACCAAGAACAGGGATCCAGGAATATCCCCAATCCGATCCCCCTTTTCCTGGAATCGGTAAGATAGCATGAGCCAGTCGAGGACCCAAATCACGGGCTGGATTGATTGCATACCCTGTTGTCGCACCGAGAGACATCCCGATGGCTACAATCAGCAAACCAACAATAAGAGGATTTAACCCCTGTGTGAAATCATTGGCTCCAATAAACAAGATGCCCATCACTAATACGAATGTTCCAATGATCTCACTGACAAGGTTTGAAATCGGGCTGCGGATGGCAGGGTCTGTACAAAAAATCGACTTGATCGCCAACTGATCTTCTGTATCCTTCCAGTGAGGAAGGTAGTGAAAGAAGACAATGACAGCTCCCATAAATGCACCCGCCATCTGGGCGGTAATATACATCGGGACTTTGCTCCAGGGGAAATCTCCGACCGTTGCCAGTCCAAGTGTAACGGCAGGGTTAATATGAGCCCCTGTTACTCTCCCTACAGCGTAAACACCCATAGCTACAGCAAGTCCCCAGGCGATGGTAATCAGCACCCAGTTTCCTTCTGCTTTTGTTGCTTTTAAATTTGCACCTGCGATGACGCCTCCCCCGAAAATGATGAGGATCATGGTGCCTATCAGCTCGCCCATGAATTCAGTCATGCTGTGATCTCCTTTCTGTGTACCACGATTGACGTACAAAAAACCACACAACATTAGTATGATCTAATTATTGTGTGGATCGTCAGCCTCTTCACGAAAGGTGTTATGTATTCTCGCTGTTAAAACGCCATAATTCAGAACGTGAAGTAGAGACTGCAGAAGCACCCGAAGCAAGCGCTTGATCCACTTCTTCCATAGAACGAATCAAGCCTCCTGCAATGACAGGAATGCCGATATGCTCCTTGATCTCTTTTATCATTCCCGGTAAGACCCCTGGTAAAACTTCAACAAAATCGGGAGCCGTTTTACGGATGATCTTCACATTATGTTCAATCGCCTGACTGTCTATTAAAAACAACCGCTGCACAGAAATAAGATGATACTTTTTTGCCTGCTGAATGACATGAGCTCTCGTAGAAATGACCCCATCCGGCTTCACTTCCTGCCCTATGTATTCCATGCCATAATCATCCGCTTTCAAACCTTGAATCAAGTCTACATGCACAAAAACTTTTTTTCCAGCTTTCTGCCCGATTTTGACAAGTTTTCGTAAAAGACCCAACCGGCTTTCCAAAAGGATGATATAATCGGTTTCACTCTCCAACAAAGCTTCAAATTCTTTGATTTTCTTTACTGCAGGCAGAACCGACTGTGTCAACGTCATTTTTCTCCCCCGTTCTGTGTCCGTTCTTCCATCTGTTCTTTCGTATAGATGAGCTGCATCGGGTTTCCTCCGACGAAAGCACCTGCGGGCACATCTTTATGCACCAGCGTACCAGCAGAAACAACGGCGCGGTCGCCGATGGTGACACCAGGAAGAATCGTCGTATTCGCTCCAATCAAAACTTCATCCCCGATCACAACATTACCGAGGCGGTACTCTTCAATCAAATATTCATGAGCAAGAATTGTGGTGTTGTAACCAATGACCGAATTCCGCCCGATCATAATTTTTTCAGGAAACATAATATCGACCATAACCATCAAGGCAAAAGCCGTTTGATCTCCGACCTTCATATGGAGAAAAGTCCGGTACAACCAATTTTTCATAGAAAGAAAAGGGGTGTACCGGGCCATTTGTATAATGATGAAGTTTTTGACCACTTTGAAAAACGGGACCGTCTTATAAATGTGCCAAAGTGAATTGGCTCCTTTGACTGGATAGCGTTCCGTTTTCCTCATAGAGTCATCCTCCTGTGATTTTTAATAGATCGCGCATATTATCAAGCATGTAATCAGGATTCAAGTCATCGAGTACTTTTCTACCTTTAACCGTCCAGGCGACCCCGGCCGTTTTCGTTCCGGCATTCTGCCCTGCTTCAATATCATGCGTATTGTCTCCGACCATCATCGCTTCCGATGCCTGCGAATCCAATTGGTTTAAAGCCTTCACAATCGGCTCCGGATGAGGTTTCGCATTCGTCACATCATCCAATGTAATGATTGTTTCGAATAATCCGTCCAAGTTTGTCAGTTCAAGTCCCATATGAACGGTATTCCTCATTTTGGTTGTCACAATACCTAATTTGTAACCTTGATCCTTCAGCGTCTCAATCGTTTCCACAACGCCCTCGTAGGCTTTCACGTAACGATTATGGTTTTCAATGTTATGTTTGCGATAGGTCTCGACCATTTCTTCCACTTTGTCAGGGTTCACTTTGTGCAGGCTCTCCCGTAAAGGCGGGCCGATAAAGTCGAGAATTTCTTCACGGTCATAAGAACGATCAGAATATTGTTCAATCGTATGGGTAAAGGAAGCGATGATCAATTCGTTGGTATCAATCAATGTTCCATCTAAATCAAAGAGAATGGTACGTATGCTCATTGGATGGGTCCTTTCTTTTCTGTTGTAGTCTGTTCCAAACGAAGCCGACGGCAGCGGTTAACACAATCGCCGTCAATAGACGGATCAAAAGCAGCGGCCATACAGGAATACCGAGCGGAATGAAAATCAGTGTATCCTCAACGACCGCGTGACAGGAAACAAGAAAGAGAATGGCTAAGTACATATCTTTTTTTGAAACGCCGTCCTCTTCCACAGCCTGAATCATTAAGCCGGCACCGTAAGCGAGCCCAATCGTCAGTCCTGCAACCAGGGTCATCGATGTGTTGCGTTCCATCCCAAGAAATCTAGTCGCAGGAGCGACCCAGCCTGAAAAGCGGTCAAGCCAGCCTCTTTCACGTAAATACTGCATGAAAATCATTAATGGAATGACAATCAACGCCAGCTGCACAATTCCCATGAAGGCGGTCTGTACGCCTTGGAAAATAATCTCTGACCATCCATTCGGATCGACTGTCTTCTCGGGAGCAAATCCATATTTCGCCGTTTCTCCTCCGCCTTTCCAAAAAACATTAATGATGGCGGCGGAAACCAAAGCGAGACTTAAGCGGACGCCAGCTACAAACCACCAGCTCACGCCTACCCTTTTAGCCACCGTCGATTCAATCAATAAGTTATGGGAAAAGGAAAGCATCACGGCAAGGATGAACACTTCTTTTACCGTAAACTGAAAAGAGATGATGGCCGCAATGCCCGCGTAAAGATTTAGAAAGTTACCTAAAACAAGAGGAACAGCAGCTTCACCGGAAAGTCCAAGCCACCCCATCAAAGGTTCCAACTTTTCCATAACCCAAGGGAGAACCGGCGTATACTGAAGGATTGTGACAATTAACGTTACGGGAAAAATGACTTTTCCGAGCGTCCACGTCAACTCCAGTCCCTTTTTACTTCCACGCTTTAGAATCCCTTTCATGCTACCTGCTCCCTTATTTTACTTTCTTTCCGTTATAATATTTATTCGCCATGCCATTCTTTCTCCGGTAAATAATCGCAATAACCGCACCAATGACAAGCACGATGGAGATAAATTGTGCTGTACGAATCTCACCGAATAGATAAAGGCTGTCTGTTCTCATGCCCTCAACAAAGAAACGTCCGACAGAATACCAGATGACATAACTTAAGAACACTTCTCCACGACGTGGATTAAATTTGTGGCGCAACACTAACAGCAAAACAAATCCGATGATGTTCCACACAGATTCATATAAGAATGTCGGATGATAGACTGTACCATCGATGCACATTTGCTGGTTGATGAACCCGGGCAAATACTGCATAAAGTTATTATAAAATGATTCGGATACCGGGCCGCCGTGGGCTTCCTGGTTCATAAAGTTTCCCCAGCGTCCAATCGCCTGTCCGAGAATAATACTCGGCGCAGCTATATCCGCCATCATCCAGAAGGACAATCCTTTAATTTTCGTATAAATATAGGCAGTCAGCACGGAACCAATCAGTGCCCCGTGAATGGCGATTCCGCCTTCCCACACGGCAAAAACTTTCCACCATGGTCCACCAACGTAACGATCCCATTCGAAAATGACATAATAAATCCTGGCACACACGATGGCTGCCGGAATTGCAAATACAACGATATCGACCATATAGTCTTTTTTCAAACCGAGACGTTCTGTCTCTCGTGTAGCAATCCAAAGCCCCAGAAAAGCTCCTGTGGCAATAATCAAGCCATACCAGTAAATCGAAAGCGGACCTAATTGGAGGAAGACCGGGTTCAACGGTTCAGGTGTACATGTCATCAGCGGTTCCCTCCTTTATTCTTGCGTTTGGTCTTGATCGATGACTTTTGTCAGACGCTCTGAAAATTCTTCAGCAGCATTGACGCCCATGCGTTTCAAACGGAAGTTCATCGCAGCCACTTCAATAATGACGGCAAGGTTACGACCAGGACGAACAGGAATCGTTGCTTTCGGAACTTGAACATCCATGATCTTCATCGTTTCTTCTTCCAAACCAAGACGGTCGTATTGTTTGTTCTTTTCCCACAATTCAAGGTTGATGACGAGTGTGATCCGTTTATAGCTTCGAACAGCACCCGCACCGAACAATGTCATCACATTGATAATGCCCAGTCCACGAATTTCCAACAGGTGCTCAATCAGCGGAGGGCTGTTTCCGATTAATGTATCATAATCCTCTTGTCGAATCTCCACACTATCATCAGCCACAAGACGATGCCCGCGCTTCACAAGCTCTAGGGCTGTCTCACTTTTACCGACACCACTTTGACCGGTGATCAACACACCAATTCCGTAAATGTCGACAAGCACACCATGGATGGCCGTAAACGGAGCAAACTTGGATTCCAAATAATTCGTCAGCCGACTAATCACTCTCGTCGTTTTATATGGGGACAACATGAGTGGAACGCCCGCCTCATTGGCTGCTTCACTAAGTTCATCAGGGATATCCATTCCCCGGGTAATAACAATTCCAGGTGTCACATCTGTACAAAGCTTTTCCGCTCGCTCTCTTCTTTGTTCTTTTGCCAGTTCATTAAAGTAAGAGAGTTCTGTCTTACCGAGCAGCTGCAGGCGATCTTTCGGATAAAACTTGAAATACCCTGTCATTTCTACGCCAGGACGAGAAATATCACTCATATGTATTTCACGGTGGACGCCGTCAGCACCGGCAACGAGTTCAAGTGCAAATTGTTCTAACAAATCTTGTGTACGGACCTTGCTCATTGTCCATCAACCTCCTCTTTCATCAATCACTGTCCCCTATTGTAGCATGTTTTCAATAAATCTTGGATAGGGAGGTTTTTTAGCAGTATTTCCCTTAAGTGCTCCTCCCTTATCATAGCGGAGTTATTCAACTATCTGGCAGAATTGTGGTATCGAGACTTTTGTTGAGTGGATGGGGCTGCGGGGAATAACTCGCTTTCCGCGGGAGCGCGATGAGCCTCCTCAGGCTTACGCCTTGCGGGGTCTCACCTAGCACTCTTTTCCCGCAGGAGTCTCGCCATTCCCCTCCGCCCCTTTGCTATATCAGAGTCTCGAAACCACTATTTAAAAAATCATCTTGTATGGTTATGAGAAGTGAATGATATAAACTCTACCCCCTTGACGTTTAGCATACGCATATGTTTGATACAACGCACTATATCCGCGCCTAGGGGATAAGAATTGAAACCTTACTTATTAATACAAGTGTTCTAATCACCCATTTCCCGCTACCATTTAAGCTGCCCCTTTAGTAAGGTTTCGAGACACTTATAAGGTAAAGGGGCGGAGGGAAACGGTGAGACTCCTATCCTTTAGTGTGGAGGTGCCTTGATCAGCGGCGTATAGACTGGACTGAGCTGGCGGAGATAAAGGAAACACGGCGAGCGTACCGATTCGATGTTGACTTATCGTACAGAAGCGAGGGAAGTCTCACTAGGCGCTGGAACCGGATAACCAAAAGGATGTGTGGGACAGGTGAGACCCCGGAAGGCATAGCCTGAGGAGGCTCACCGCCCGCCCCATGGAAAGCTTTCAAATGCGGAATCGTCCTGGTAGACACGACTGGCATAAGCAGAACAGCAAAGGAATGAGTTTTTCATTCCTTTGCTGTTCTGCTTATGACGCGAGTGTCTGGACGATGGAGCAAGACGAATCTTTTCCCGGAGCCCCTAGAATCACACGAACATCTCGAACCTGAGTCTTCCTCAATCGGGACCGTTTGTGAGGTAAGGGATGCAATAAAAATACCGTATGAGAAAACTCATACGGTAAAGGGGGGGTTATTTTTTCATATCCTTGATTAAGCTGTTCAACACAAGGTTGATCAGAGATATGATTATAGCGGCGATGATGGTCATACCGAAGCCGTCAATTTCAAAAGTACTGCCCAGGAAAGCATCGGTCAGCCACAAGGTAATGGCGTTGATGATGAACAGGAATAGACCGAGCGATAAAATTGTAATCGGTAAAGTGAGGATCACTAAGACCGGCCTCACGATAGCATTGAGTATCGATAAAATGAATGCCGCCAGCAATGCGCCTCCCACCCCGTCAATGATTACGGAATCAAAGAGTGCTCCAACCGCAATAATGGCGATGGCGTTGACGACAATATGGATCAACCAATTCTTCATAGTTTCATCCTGCCTTTCATGTGTCGTTCATTTTTCAAAGTTTCACAGGAGATTGTACAGTAACTGCCCCTGTCTTCGTCTCCGCTTCTATATGATATGCTTCTTCGAATTGTTCGTACGCTTCGAATTCCAACATTTTGTTGGCAACATCATTTCGGTCTTTCAAAATTTTATAATTATCCAACTCACATTTAATTTGACCGAATTTCGTTCTCAGGACGCCATCCACTTTCTTTTCTGTTGGTAGAGATACTTGTATTCTGCCAGTTGTTGTTTTGTAAAAGCCTGTGTGCGCTTTCGTACCTTTGTGATCGACCGTTATAGCGCTGCTGACTGAAGAAGCATCCGCTTTTCCAATATCTCCTGAAAGTGTAATGGCTCCATTGATCGTATCTGTTTCGCACTCATCAAAAGTGCCTTCCTGCAGGTGGACCTCTCCGTTGCCGGTCTGTATTTTACATGTCATTCCAGAGAGCTGCTTCGCTTGGACGGCTCCATTTGACGTTTTCATCTGGAAGTGATCACTCTTGATATTCTCAAAATCCAAATGACCATTCGTTAATTGTGATTTGATAAATTCATATTTTTTATTCGGAATGTATAAATCTACATTCATTTTTATCTTTTTCGAAGGGCTGGCTATGCGAAGGAGACCATTTTTAATCTCCACCTGGGTTTCATCATGAAATCTTTTCCTCGCCTCTTCCTCTGTTTCCACTTGATAGACTTTGACTTGATAAGAAGCTTTCACATCTTCCTGGTCCCAGGTATGGACTTTTAAAGAGCCGTTGGATATAGAAAGGTCGGCATCATGAAAAGTCTCATTAGGAAGAACCGTATCATCACTGAATTCAACGTATTCTCCAAAAGTTAAATCGAAGTCTGCATTTTTAATTTTCTCCATGGCGTCATCCAGGAAATTTCTAATTCCATACTTCGAAGATTTCTCGCGCTGCTCTGATTCCTTCGAAGAAG
Source organism: Halobacillus litoralis (assembly GCF_009856445.1). Lineage (GTDB taxonomy): Bacteria > Bacillota > Bacilli > Bacillales > Halobacillaceae > Halobacillus > Halobacillus litoralis. Next base: position 928,778 of record NZ_WMFA01000001.1, on the reverse strand, counting down.
GTTCTTCTACAGCTTCTAATAATTTCGCACCTTCTTCTGCGGAAATAGTGCCTTTTTCAATCATTTGTAGAATTTTCATACGTTCTTCGTTCATAAGATCAGCTCCTTTTTATCTCTTACGTTTTTCCCTATTGAAAGGGTTCAAAAACTAAAAAACACCTGAGAAAACTTGGTTCGTTTCTCAGGTGTCCGGTCTCATTGGAAGTTATACTTGTAAAATCGTTCTGTTTTCAACCGCTCTAATTGCTCAGCAGTCTGATCATTATTTTCAATCAAGCTCATCATCCCATCAGCCTGAGAGAGGTGGGCTTTGATAGCCGCCAATTTCCTTTCCCAGTAAGGGCGTACATCTGTGATGATCTCCGGCTTTCCTAAATCTTGTTCGGCATCATTGGAAATCGCATGCATCCACACTTGCGGACGTTTCTCCTCCGAAATGTTTGTAACAGCCTCAATCACTGCTGCTCCGAGCGCATCATGATCCGGATGAACAGCATATCCAGGATAATGCGTAATAACAATGGTAGCTCCTAATGATTCGATACGTTCCTGCAAATGCTCAGCCACTTGCTGCCTAGGCTCAAATTCCAATGTTTTATCCCTATAGCCAAGCATTTCAACATCTATATCCAACTGTTTCGCTGCTTCAGCCAACTCCTTTTTCCGAAAAGAAGAGAGCGTCTCACGATTAGCGAATACAGGATTCCCCATGTTTCGGCCCATCTCCCCAAGCGTACCGCACAGGTAAGTTACCGGTACGCCTTCGTCACGGAACTTAGATATCGTTCCGGAGGCTCCGAACGATTCATCATCCGGATGCGGGAAGATGACCACCACTTTTTCATTACTCATCAGGATCCGCCTCATGTGAAAAAGGGGTCTCGCTGATTTCAAGAGCAACCATTAAACGGCCTTCACGGTCATGACCGGCCATGAGCAGGCGATCCTTCTCATCCACTTCGAAATCTGTCAAACCTTCGGCATAAACCCAGCCCAGGTCAAGTTTGAGACCTACGCGGTAGGACCCTCCCGTGCTGACAATTTTTCCGTGTTGATAAGTGACTTGTGCGTTTCGGATGAAAGCTCCTACGTTGTAGGCATTTTCATCGAAGTGACTTGCATAAGCCCCGTTTGTCGTTTCTAAGTGTACATAAACTTCTTTATTCGCTAGTTGGTCAATTTTTTCTTGAACAACTTTTTGTTGAATGGCATCCACTCGTATTCCTCCCGTCAAACGATTCTTGTTTAACGATACTCAATTTAGAGACAAGCGTCAAAACATCTACTTGTTCCCTACGGTTTCACGCGCGTTCATTTTCTTATCCATCCGCGCTCTGTCGCGTTCAAGAACCGGTTTTAAATAGCGTCCCGTGTAAGAAATCTCCTGCTCTGATACATGTTCCGGAGTGCCGCTTGCAATAATGCGTCCTCCGTTTTCTCCACCTTCTGGTCCGAGGTCAATGATATGATCGGCTTCTTTAATGACATCAAGATTATGCTCAATGATCAAGACCGAATCCCCATTGTCTACAAGTCGTTGCAACACCTTCAATAACCTTGATATGTCATCGACATGCAGTCCGGTTGTCGGCTCGTCCAAAATGTAAAAGGACTTTCCATTCGAGCGGCGGTGAAGTTCACTTGCGAGCTTCACACGCTGGGCCTCTCCTCCCGACAAAGTAGTGGCGGGCTGGCCGAGTTTGATATATTCCAGGCCTACATCAGCGACCGTTTGCAGCTTGCGTTTGATCTTAGGAATGTTAGCAAAGAAATCAAGCGCTTCTTCAATCGTCATTCCCAAAACATCGGCAATGCTCTTGCCCTTATACTTCACTTCCAGGGTTTCACGGTTATATCTTTTCCCATCACAAACTTCACAAGGGACATAAACGTCTGGGAGGAAGTGCATTTCAATCTTGATGATTCCATCCCCACGGCAGGCTTCACATCGCCCACCTTTTACGTTGAAACTGAACCGGCCTTTTTTATATCCTCTGATTTTCGCTTCGTTCGTTTGCGCGAATACGTCACGGATATCATCAAACACACCCGTATAAGTAGCCGGGTTGGAACGTGGAGTACGGCCGATCGGAGATTGATCGATATCAATCACTTTATCCAGATGTTCCATACCTTCAATCGTCTGATGCTTTCCTGGTTTTTGCTTGCCATTGTGAAGCTTCATAGAAAGGGACTTGTACAAGATCTCGTTAATAAGTGTACTTTTACCGGAACCGGAAACTCCTGTTACGGCAGTGAACACTCCAAGCGGGATTTCTGCATCCACTTTTTTAAGGTTGTTCTCTTCGGCTCCTTTAATTCGCAGGAAGCGGTCATCGGCCTTCCGGCGTTCCGCTGGAAGAGGAATGAACTTTTTGCCTGAAAGATATTGACCTGTCAAAGATTTACGACTTTTCATCACCTGTTTAGGAGTTCCCTGAGTGACTATATCTCCCCCGTGAGCCCCGGCTCCCGGGCCGATGTCAATCAAATAATCCGCTGCCAGCATCGTATCTTCATCATGCTCGACGACAATCAACGTATTATCAAGATCGCGCATCCGCTTCAGTGTATTGATTAATCGGTCATTGTCCCGCTGGTGAAGACCGATGGAAGGCTCATCGAGTACATATAAAACGCCGGTAAGGGCTGAACCGATTTGAGTGGCCAGACGAATACGCTGAGCCTCACCACCGGATAGGGTCCCTGCCGACCGAGAAAGGGTTAAATAATCAAGCCCCACATTCGCGAGGAAGCTGAGGCGTTCACAGATTTCTTTCAGGATCATCCGGGCAATCGTTTCTTCTTTCTCCGTCAACTCAAGAGCTTCGAAGAACTCTTTCGCTTCAGTCACAGAATAATCAGTCGTGATCCCGATATGCTTTCCATCGATTAAGACCGCGAGCGCTTCTTCATTCAGACGATTTCCTTTACATTTTGGACACGGCTTTTGAGCCATGTATTTTTCCATCTGTTCACGGATGTAATCCGAGCTCGTTTCACGGCATCGACGAGCAATGTTCGGAATGACACCCTCGAAGAAAATATCGTTCTCACGTACTTTTCCGAAGTCATTTTCATAGCGGAAGTAGATTTTATCTTCCCCGCTGCCATAAAGTACTTTTTCTTTATGTTCTTCCGGCAGGTCACGGAATGGTTTATCCATATCAATGCCGTAATGATCGGAAACACTTTTCAGAAGCTGTGGATAGTATTGAGAACTTTGTGGCTCCCATGCAGCAATCGCATGCTCATTCAAAGAGCGGCCCCAATCCGGGATAACCAGGTCAATGTCCACTTCAAGCTGTGTTCCTAAACCGTCACACCGGTTACAAGCTCCATAAGGGCTGTTGAATGAAAACATTCTTGGCTCTAATTCACTGACAGAGAACCCACAGATTGGACAAGCATGGTGTTCACTGAACATCAGCTCTTCTTCTCCGATTACATCCACAATGGTATGGCCGCCGCCAAGTTTAAGCGCTGTTTCAATAGAGTCAGATAGTCGGCCTTCCACACCATCTTTCACGACGATTCGGTCGATGACGACCTCAATCGAGTGCTTTTTATTTTTTTCGAGATTTATTTCCTCGGAAATTTCGCGCATTTCCCCATTGACACGAAGGCGGATATAACCTTCCTTCTGGAGCTGCTCAAAGACTTTGGCGTGTTCACCTTTCCTACCAGAAACCACAGGGGCAAGGATTTGGAGTTTCGTCCTTTCTGGATACTCCATCACCCGGTCAACCATCTGCTGAACCGTTTGTGAACTGATTTCCACGCCATGCTTCGGACAGGTCGGACGACCTATACGTGCGAACAACAAGCGCAGGTAGTCATAGATTTCTGTTACCGTACCTACGGTTGAACGGGGGTTTCGACTCGTTGTTTTTTGATCGATCGAGATTGCCGGGGACAAGCCTTCGATGGAATCCACATCGGGCTTGTCCATTTGGCCTAAAAATTGTCGGGCATAGGCACTTAATGATTCAACGTACCGTCTTTGTCCTTCCGCATAAATCGTATCGAAGGCCAAAGAAGACTTCCCCGAACCGGACAAACCGGTCATGACGACCAGTTTGTTTTTCGGGATGTCGATATCGATATTTTTCAAGTTGTGAGCACGTGCTCCTCTAATACTGATATGTTTGCTGACCATACTCTTCTCATCCCTCCGCTTTTAATTCCAACAGCACATCACGCAGTTCGGCTGCCCGTTCGAAATCGAGGTCGCGTGCGGCTTGTTTCATTTCGGTTTCCAAATTGTCGATCATTTCCAGACGTTCTTTCTTCGTCATTTCTGAAGGCTTCTTACCTGTATCATATCCAGCTTCGTCTTCGGCAACGTTCGTCGCTTTAATGACGTCACGCACTTCCTTCTTGATCGTTTTTGGTGTGACACCATGCTCTTCGTTATAAGCGATTTGTTTTTCACGGCGTCGGTAAGTTTCATCAATCGCAAACTGCATGGATTTTGTCATCTTATCCGCATACATAATCACTCGACCGTTTTCATTACGTGCCGCTCGACCAATCGTCTGGATAAGGGAGCGATCGGAACGTAGGAATCCTTCTTTGTCCGCATCCAGGATGGTGACGAGGGAAACTTCCGGAATGTCCAGCCCTTCACGAAGCAGGTTAATTCCTACAATAACATCGTATTTACCGACCCTGAGGTCACGTATGATTTCAATGCGTTCCAGTGTCTTGATTTCCGAGTGTAAATAAGCAACCTTAATCCCTAAGTCTTTAAGGTAAGCGGTCAGATCCTCAGACATTTTCTTCGTTAATGTCGTCACGAGGACGCGTTCATTCTTATCTTTTCGTTTATTGATTTCCCCGACAAGGTCATCAATCTGACCATGAATCGGACGGACGTCAATTTCAGGATCCAGCAGTCCGGTCGGTCGAATGATTTGTTCAATCATTTTCGGTGTATGCTCGATTTCATAAGGACCCGGGGTCGCAGAAACATAAGCAATCTGATTGATATGTTTTTCGAATTCAGGAAACATGAGCGGCCGGTTATCCATGGCTGAAGGCAGTCGGAAACCATGGTCCACCAGTACTTGTTTCCGTGCTCGGTCCCCGTTGTACATCCCCCTTACCTGAGGAAGAGTAACGTGTGACTCATCCACCATCATGAGGAAATCATCAGGAAAATAATCAAGCAGGGTATAAGGTGTGGCCCCTTCTTCTCTGAATGTCAGGTGTCTCGAATAGTTTTCGATTCCGGAACAGAAGCCCATTTCATTCATCATTTCGAGATCATAATTCGTCCGTTGTTCAAGGCGCTGGGCTTCCAGTAATTTATCTTGATCACGCAATTCCTTCAGACGGAATTCCAATTCTTTTTCTATATTTTTAATCGCTTTTTTCAATTTTTCTTCACGGGTGACGAAGTGTGATGCCGGGAATATCGCGACGTGGTCCCGATCACCGATCACTTCTCCAGTCAAAACATCGACTTCGCGGATGCGGTCGATTTCGTCTCCGAAAAATTCTACACGCATGGCATGTTCTTCTCTCGAGGCGGGGATGATTTCAACTGAATCCCCACGAACCCGGAATGTACCGCGCTGAAAATCGATATCATTCCTTGCATACTGGATATCTACAAGATTTCTTAATAACTCGTCACGGTCTTTTTCCATTCCCGATCTTATAGATAGCACCTGACTGCGGTATTCGTCGGGAGAACCGAGACCATAGATACAAGAAACACTAGCAACGATGATGACATCGTTCCGCTCAAAAAGAGCAGAGGTCGCTGAGTGACGTAATTTATCAATCTCATCATTGATGCTCGCATCTTTTTCGATAAACGTATCTGACGAAGGCACATAAGCTTCCGGCTGATAATAGTCATAGTAACTGACGAAATACTCGACAGCATTGTTCGGGAAAAACTCTTTGAACTCACTATATAACTGTCCAGCAAGCGTTTTGTTATGGGCGATGATCAGTGTCGGTTTATTCACCCGCTCAATGACATTGGACATCGTAAATGTCTTACCTGTACCTGTGGCCCCGAGCAATGTCTGATGCTTATCTCCTCGTTCAATTCCTTGAACAAGTTCTTCAATCGCTCGCGGTTGATCCCCTTGAGGTGAATACTGTGAAACTAATTCAAACTTCTCCTCCACGACGAAAACCTCCGTTCATTGTCTATACTCGTACTTTTTAGTTTACCACAACAGTTTACCATTCTAACATCGAACGAACAAACATTCGCATCCAAGTCGGCGCTGACAATTAATGGATGACCTGGTGTGGAATTATATTCCACACCAGGTCATCCAGTTTATCCCATTTCAATAATAAAAAGAAGCACTTTGCTTTTACGCAAAGTGCTTCGCTTATTAGGAATTCAACGTTTGGTTGTATTCGTTCACTTCGAACAGGTCGGTCAGTTCGATATCTGGATTTTTATCTTTGAACCAACGTAGAGAGAAGTCGTTTTTAAAGAGGACAAGCGGGTTGCCTTCGCGATCTTCTGCAAGCATGTTTCGTTCATCAAACAGCGATTCATCGACCTGGTCTTCCTGCAGCCAGCGAGGAATACGCTCACCTAGAGGTGTCAACTCAATGTCTACGTTGTACTCGTTCTTCATACGGTATTCAAAGACTTCGTATTGAAGCTCACCAACCGCTCCGATGATATAGTCTTCGAAACGATAGCGTTTGAACAACTGGATGGCGCCCTCTTGCACAAGCTGTTCCAACCCTTTTCTGAACTGCTTGGATTTCATGACGTTCTTCGCCGTTACTTTCTTAAATAGTTCAGGTGGGAATTGTGGAAGCTCATCGTACTCGAAGTTGGATTTACCAGTTACGATCGTATCTCCGATTCGGTAGACGTTCGGATCATAGATTCCGATAATATCCCCGGCATACCCTTCCTCTACGGTTCCACGGGAAGAAGCCACAAATTGCTGGGATTGAGCAAGCTTGAACGTTTTTCCTGTACGGGAGAGCGTCACGTTCATCCCACGCTCAAACTTTCCGGAGCATATTCTAACAAAAGCAATCCGGTCGCGGTGCTGCGGATTCATGTTCGCCTGAATTTTAAAGATGAAACCAGAGAATTCTTCATGATCTGGAGAAACAATACCTTCTGTCGATTTTCTTGGTGCCGGTTCAGGGGCCATATCAATGAATGAATTGAAGAAAGTTTCCACCCCGAATGGAGCAAGAGCACTTCCGAAGAAGACAGGCGTCTGATCGCCGCGCATCACTTTTTCCATATCGAAGGTATCTCCAGCTTCAGCGACCATTTCCATTTCCTCTTCCGATTCCTGGAACGTGGCATTCTCCGTCAACTCAGGGTGCTGGTCAAGTTCGCTGTAAGGAATATATTCTTCTGCCTCGTTCCCTGTGTAATGAACAAATTGTTCATTTTCACGGTCGAAAACGCCTAAGAAGCGCTTGCCCATACCTGCCGGCCAGGTCATTGGATACGTTTCGATGTTTAGGGTTTCTTCAATTTCTTCCATCAATTCCAACGGCTCACGGCCTTCGCGGTCCATTTTGTTGATAAAAGTGAAGATCGGGATGCCGCGCATTTTACAAACTTTAAAGAGCTTGAGCGTCTGCGCCTCAATCCCTTTTGTGCCATCAATAACCATGACAACACTGTCGACAGCCGTCAATGTGCGGTACGTGTCTTCACTGAAGTCTTCGTGTCCGGGTGTATCTAAAATATTTACTTGGTAATCTTTGTAAGGGAAGTTCATCACACTGGACGTGACAGAAATTCCACGCTGTTTTTCAATTTCCATCCAGTCGGATGTGGCAAACTTACCAGACTTTTTCCCTTTGACCGTACCTGCAGAGCGGATCAAGTTTCCGAATAACAGCATTTTCTCCGTCATCGTTGTTTTACCGGCGTCCGGGTGGGAGATAATAGCAAACGTACGGCGCTTTTTCATTTCATCTTGTATTTGACTCATCGTGATATCCTCCGTTTATTAAGAATTTCAATACATTAGGCTGGGTAGGATATACGTTTTACATTGGCAGATTCACTCCATAAAAAAAGCGCTCACACACTCAAGCGCCTTCGTCGAATTTTTTGATTATACTTTGAAAGTTAGCATAACCCACCTGTAAAATCAATCACAAATACGAACACCTTCCAAATATTGGTGTACCAGGTCATCCAGATTATGGATAACCCAGCCTTCCACTTCTTCCTAAACCCTCTCATTCTCTTTGGGTGTTGAAACCTGTTATAATAGGAAAAAAACGATAGTAAGGATGCCAGTTATGCAGAGTTACTTATTACAACCGAACGATATAAAGAAAATCACTGGTCAGACTTTTTACACACGCGGAAAGCAATATTTCGACCGGGGGAAAGTGTACGGCCTTTCTCATAATAGCGCGATCCGTTCATGGCGGGCGGTCGTTGCAGGTACACACGACTATGAAGTGCGTGTCTTCTTTTTTGAGGACGAAGATGTGGAAGCGACGTGCGAATGTGCGGCTTATTCCACCTATTATACCTGCAAACATATTGCTGCCGTCCTGATTGCCATCCGGGAAAAGACATTAGAGGATCTGGCACCGAAACTAGCAGAAAAGGGGCGGAAATCGCAGTCCGGTTTGACGAACCAGGACCGGATGTTTGCGGTCAGCTTGTTCGAAGCGTTCAGACAGCGTCAGGAAAATCGTGGCGGGGAGGATTTGAAGAAGCCTCTTCAAATCCAATATTACCTTCACCTTCAATCCATTCTCGGTTCTAAGAGTCTCGGCTTGGAAATGAAGCTCGGGGAAAACTATCCCTATGTGATTAAAAATATTCGCGAGCTGCTTGATCATATCCGCAAAAATCAAGCGTACCGCATTACTAAGAAGTTCACGTACGACCCGGCAGAACACTCCTTTTCTGCTGATGACAAAGAAATTTTAAGGCTTTTACAGCTTGCCTACGAACAAGAGCAATTTTATGAGCAGCAGTGGAATTCGGCCGAACCAAAAGTATTAAAAATTTCTCCCACACTTGCTGACCAACTGCTCCCTCTTTTAGAAAAGCAGCAGACAGAGGTCATGGAACGCGGGGAAAACGTGGGAATCATCCGTTTCGAAGAGGAGTTCCCTGACCTTTCTTTTTACGTTTCTGAAGAACGAGGCCACTTTCATATGCACATGAACCATTTGAAAGATTACGATTACCTGTCGGATTACCACCTTCTTTATAAGCAAGGAACTTTTTATCCCGTCGATGCTAAGCAGGAGGAAGTTATTCAAACGCTTTACACCATCCTTCCTTACAATTCCAATGGCAGCCACACCGTAAGCCATCATGATATGGAAGGGATTGTATCGTATGTCCTTCCTGAACTTGAAACCATAGCAGATGTCCAGCTTGATCGCTCCGCTCAGGAAAAAATTGTGCAGGAGTCGCTCGTTGCTAAAACCTATTTGGATTTTCAACAGTGGACACTCACGCTTGATGTGAACTTTCAATATGGTGACTTGACCATCGATCCCTTCAATGAACAGCCATTGAGCAATCAAACCATTGTCAGACGGGATCGACAGACAGAGCAGGAAATCATGCAGATCATTGAACTTGCCGAGTTCAAATTTGATGGAGAAATGGTCTATATAGAGGACGAAGACAAGCTTGATCAATTCCTTTATCACTACTTACCAAAGCTGAAAGAACATAGTGACGTTTACTTGTCGTCTTCGGTCCGTTCTCTTGTAGAAGATCGCCCCCTTGAACTGCAGACGTCGGTTGAACTGGAGAGCGACGGCAATTGGCTCGATATCAATTTTACTATCGAGGGCATTAGTGATGACGATGTTACAGAAGCACTTAAAGCCGTCATTGAACGGAAAAAGTATTACCGCCTGTCTGATGGTGCGCTCATGGCTTTAACCAGTGAATCCTTCGATCGTTTTCAAAAACTCGTCGATGATCTTGACTTAAGCACGAAAGATTTAGAAGACAACCATTTTCAAGTCTCAACAGCACGAAGCTTGCAGGTGGAAGATGCGCTGAATCCAAGTGAAGCAGAAAGAAATCAGCTTTTCCAAGAGCTTGTCGATCGGCTGAAATCACCTCAATCCTTTGAAATTGATCCACCGGAAGGTCTGCAGGCTGACTTACGCCCCTACCAATTGACCGGCTTCCGCTGGATGAAGATGCTCAGCCATTACGGCTTAGGCGGGGTACTCGCGGATGATATGGGGTTAGGGAAAACCATTCAAACGATTACTTTCCTGCTGGATGAAAAGTTGAAAGGGAAGATGACTGACCCAGCCATCATCATTGCTCCTGCCTCTCTTGTGTACAACTGGAAAAAGGAACTCGAGAAATTTGCTCCGCAATTGTCAGTGCAGATTTTGACCGGAGATCCTTCAGCGAGGCAGGAAGCGCTGAACGAAGCGGCAGCTAAGGATGTTTGGATTACCTCTTATCCATTGCTCAGGCAGGACATCACTTCCTATGAAGAGCAAAAGTTTCACGCGATGGTCCTTGATGAATCCCAGGCGATTAAAAATGAAACGACGAAAACAGCTGTAGCCGTTCGATCAATTAAATCGAGACACCGTTTCGCCTTAAGTGGCACACCTATTGAGAATTCGCTGCAGGAACTCTGGTCACTGTTCCGTACAATCATGCCAGGATTTTTCACCAGTAAGAAAAAGTTTTTGCAGTTGAAGCCGGAAAAAATCTCTCTGATGACGCGACCTTTCATCTTACGCCGGATGAAAACAGAAGTGCTCGATGAGCTGCCAGATAAGATTGATACGGTCCAATATTCAGAGCTGACACGGGAACAGAAAGAAGTGTACCTAGCGTACTTGGAGCGGATTCAAAACGACATCCAGGAGACGATTGCAACGAAGGGAATCCAGCGAGGCAAGCTTGAAATTCTTGCTGGGCTTACGAGACTGCGTCAAATTTGCTGTCACCCCGGTCTGTTCCTTGAGAACTACGAAGGACAGTCCGGAAAGCTTGAACAGTTGAAAGAACTGACGCGTGAGCTGAAAGAAAGTGGGCACCGACTGCTGATCTTCTCTCAGTTTTCAAGCATGCTGACCAAGATGCACGATGAACTGGCCAAAGATGGCTTACAGGCCTTCTACTTAGATGGCAGCACCAAATCAGAAAAACGAATGGAGATGGTCGAAGCTTTCAACGAAGGGGAAAAAGATGCGTTTTTCATCTCCCTGAAAGCGGGAGGAACCGGTCTGAACCTCACAGGCGCAGACACCGTCATCCTCTACGACCTCTGGTGGAACCCGGCCATCGAAGAACAGGCGGCCGGCCGTGCACACCGTATCGGCCAGGAAAAAGTCGTGCAGGTCATCCGAATGATATCCGAAGGGACAATCGAAGAGCGTATTTATCAACTTCAACAAAAGAAACGCGATCTCGTTGACCAAATTATCCAACCGGGCGAATCCATGCTGACTTCCCTGAGCGAAGAAGAAATCAAACAACTCTTCCAATAAAGAGCCGTTCCCAAACGGCTCTTTTTCTTTTGCTTATTTTTCAATTGGTATTTTCTGTATGACCTGGTCTGGAACAAAGTTCCAGACCAGGTCATACAGAAATTTCCATACAAACTCAAAAAAGAAAGCTGCCTTACACGGCAGCTTCCTTTTATGCTTTCATTGATTTCTTTTGCAGTTTGAACCAGTATCCTCCGAGGATGCACGCTCCGATGACCATTGTCACTGTGGAAATGAGCATGTGCATGGATGAAGCGAGGACGACGTTTCCTGTAACGACAATAATAAATCCTACCACTGCATTCAGCAGAAGTGAGATCAAATAGGCCCAGGATAACGCGATATGGTATTTGAACCTTGATGCATAAATGACGAACCAAATCGCTGCGACAATGACCACAAAGGTAGCCACCCAGTGTAAGGAATACACGGCATTCGCCACAGATTCACTTGTGATCAAGTACTCCATCGCTGGAATGTCCATCATGACGTTACTTGCACGACTGTGCTTAAAGAATGCTCCGAGAATGACTTGAGCAATATAGGCGATATAGCCGATCAAGAAAGCGCGGTAACTCATGGATACCGATGCCCAGCTCGTCCGGTTCAGCTCGATCTTCTTTTCATGCAGACTGTAACTCAACAAAACTAGAACGATTAACAGCAGCTGACTGAAAGTAACATCAAACGTCGTAAACCCAGGTGGTGTGCCAAGAAGGACGTTTAAACCACCTACGATAGACTGAAATATAAGCAGTGCCAAACTTAGAATAGCTAAAATAAATACAGATTTATTTTTGCGGTATTTATAGATCGCACCAACAGCGTTGAGGCCGGTTAGCATGATAAGCAATGGGACCATCAAACGGTGTGAATACTCTATAATGACGTGATAGTCCGTAATATCAGGAAAGATCTTTCCATTACAGACCGGCCACGTCGTCCCACACGAGTCCCCTGAATCTGTCGCAACGACCAGGTTTCCGAGGATCAACGCGAGAAACGTAACGAATGTTGTTAGAATTGAAAATTTCTTCATCGTCTTACCCTTTCTCTATCTATGATCATGGTGTTTATGAATATTGTTTGTTTCCTAAGTAAATCATATCATGAATTTTAGATGATAGAGAAAGGAAAGCGCCGTCATGAGTCATGAACTTTTTGTGAACGGCGTTTCTTCCTGATTTTACTAAAGAGCAAATAGAGGAGAGAAACCGCAATCAGCATGGTATTGACCATTGAAAAAACGTTCGCATAATGATCATCATCCCAGTAGGAAACAGGGCTTTTAAACGTATAGCTGCTAATCGGATAAAACATAGGAACCGCATCATCATGGTGGGTAAGAATATCAAGGATCACATGCCCAAGCCACCCATAAGAAAAAGCGGTCCACACCGAGAGACTTCTTCCTTTCCAAATTAAAACAAGTACAAAAAAGATTCCCCATATAAACAACGAATGCCCAGCATGACGCAAAATAAAAACGACCGGATGCTCAAACAAATCATGAACTAAACCAAATAAAGACCGCATCGGATCGGCGTCGTCCATCACCTGCCAGGCCTGTCTTCTTACACTTAAATAAAGGAACATGACATAATACACGATATCCGGTGATAGGCTCCCGAAAATAAACCAACCGGTGTACCTTTGTTTTCTTGTTGCAAAAAATGTCCAGTAGCCATGGTGCAGTGTATTCATTCTTCTCCCTCCCCTAACTTCTTGTTTACCCTGATTCACCAGGGGGAATCTAATCCATGGAAAGGAGTCTGAACCTATGACTTATAAAGCCTATGTTTTCGATGCGTATGGAACGTTGTTTGACGTTCATAGCGTCATGAAAAAGATCCATCAATTTTTCCCTGACCAAGGTCCCAAGGTGAGTGAAGAGTGGCGCAGCCGGCAGGTGCACTATTTCCTCGTCCGGCAGTTGATCCAAGGATACAAGCCATTCACCGACATTACCAGGTGGGCGCTTTTAGATGCCCTCGCTTATAGTAATGTGGATGTGAAACCCGATGTCGTGGAAGATCTGATGCACGAATATGAACAACTTCAGCCTTACGATGAGGTCCCTTCTTTGAAGCAAAATCATCAAGAGAAAGCCTTTACCATTTTCTCTAACGGGACACGTTCGATGTTAGAGCCTCTCTTAGAGAACAACCAGTTGAAAGACGACTTTGATTTACTCAGCGCTGATGATATTGAAGTGTTCAAGCCTCACCCGAATGCCTACAGCTACGCCCACGAACAGCTGGGATTTGAAAAAGAAGAGATCCTTTTCTTTTCAAGTAATCCATGGGACATTACGGGAGCAGCGTCCTACGGCTTCCATACGGCCTGGGTGAACCGAAAGCAGCAAAAATGGCCGGAACTAGGAATCAACCCAACGCACACCATTAACAACCTTAATGAAATTCCAGAATAAAAAAGACGGAGCCTCAAGGGGCTCCGCTTTTTATCGATGATTCTCATATAAACGCACCTGATTTTTTCCGTCCCGCTTCCCTTTATAAAGAGCCTTGTCTGCTGACCGGAAAAGGTCATCCAAGGTTTGTCCGCCTTCTGGATAACAGGCAACGCCTATGGAGAAAGAGGAACGGATTTCCTCTCCTTTAACCATATACGGTTCTCTCAATTTCTCGAGAGCTCTCATAGAGACTTCATACATTTGATCACGATCCGCCATGTCTTCCAGTAGAATCGCAAATTCATCGCCGCCGATTCGTCCGACCGAATCTCCCGACCGGATGCACTCTTTCATCCGCTGGCCGACACGGCACAAAAATTCGTCTCCGATTTCATGGCCGAATTCATCGTTGATGCACTTGAACCCGTCCCCATCTAAATAAAGGAGGGCGAATGACTCTCCCGACCGTTCTGCTTTTGCAATGGCCTGCTCGACCCGGTCTTCAAAAAGTCGCCGGTTCGGCAAACCTGTTAAATAGTCGTAAAAAGCAAAACGCTCAAGTTTCTCCTCATAATTTTTCTGCTCGGAAATATCCCGCGCCACAATGACGAAATGGCTGACATGATTCTGTTCACTGACTACCGGCGTCCCCCTGCATTCAAACCAGACAGGCTCTCCATTCTGACTTTTCAATGTCAGGGAAACCGTAAACGCTTCTTTGCTCTTCTCACTCCATTTAAAGGCATGAGTAAGGTTAGTTAAATCAGCAGGCTCGAGCTGCTGCTGCAGTTCTGTTGAAGTCATTTCATTCGGGGCCCTGCCTAAGAATTTCTCTTGTGATGGAGACGCGTAAACCAGTTCTCCCATCGGTGAGAAAACCGAGATTAAATCATTGGAATGATCCGCTATCAGACGGAACTTTTCCTCACTCTGCCTTAAAGCTTCATCGGCCCTCTCTTGTTCCGTCCGGTCCTCAAGAATGGCGTAAATTCCTTCTTTCTGCCCCTCGTTAATAATCGGAACGAGAGAGACTCTTAGAATACGTTCTTCACCATCCATCCAAAAACTCGTTTCAAACCGGGTTCCTTTATGGAAAAAGGATTCTAACAACTGCTTTCTCAACCAACTTCGCTGCTCTTCTGGCACCCATTCGATAATAGACGTTTGCGCCAGAGTTTCCTCCTTTGTTTTCAAAAGGCTCAATGTGGCACGGTTTGCTTTTTTAATCAGCCCCTGGAATGTAAGCGTCATAATAGGCTGCGGGTTATGTTTGAACAACGATCGATAGCGCGATCTGCTCGCTTCCAGCTTCCGCTGAGCGGCCTTATCTTTGGAAATGTCTCTTACAATGGAACTGAGTCCGATCGCCTCCCCGTCCTCGTTCTGAATCGGAGAAATGCTGATGGAAACATCCACGAGTGTCCCGTCTTTTCTTTGACGGACCGTTTCGTACCGGGCGATCGCTCTTTCCTTCCCTTTACGAACAAGTTCCTGCGCTTCTTCTCTCCTGTTCGAGGGTATAAAAGGAAAAGAAGAGGTTTGCATCTCTTCTTTCGTATATCCGTACAGTTCTTCTAATGCATGGTTCGCTTCCAAAATATTTCCCGCCGTATCGACAATTAAAATCGCATCTGTCGTATCCTTCATTAAGGAACGATACATGGCATTGATCCGGCTGAGGTCGCGCTCTTTTTCAATCACATCTGTAATGTTTCTCGTGATCGACACAATGTGCGTCACTTCTCCCGACTCGTCCATGGTCGGCGTCAGCACAGAATGCCCTCTGAACAGTTTTCCATTGACCAGAATTTCATCTTCGTAAGTCAGCGGCTCTTTTTTTCTGACGACCGCTTCATAGGCCTCAATTAAATCTTCGGCTTGTTCCTCACCTAGGAGGTCTTCTATGTATTTACCTTCCCATCCCGCACCTTTAATCGGGGAATGGTTTTTCGCAGAATCATTCATATATACATATTTAAACCGTCTCTCACCGACGACTTCCATAAAAAAGATATAGTCGGATATTCCATCCATAAGCATATGCAACAAGTGTTCATGGGGAATGCGGTCAGCAATCCCTGCTATGATCCCCTGATCCATCCAATCTTTCACCCGTTCCATGGATTATCCCCTCAATCATAAAATCGTATTTACACATGTATACCATGTTATCATGTTAGGTTCCTGCTTCTCTATGTATCTTTCTACCAAAAAAGTCAGAAATCCTTTCCAGATAAGAAAAAAAGCAATGTGCAGCGCACATTGCTTTTGATAGTTATACCGTTTGTTTTTGTTGAGCCTGAGCTTCCGCCTGCGCTTGTTTGATCAAACAGCGCCCTTTGCCATGGGGAATGCACATCGGTGTACCGAAAAGAGGATCCTCTCTTACATCACATAGCATTTCGAATACATGCTGCATCATGTCGCAAGTTACAACATCCTCAGGCTTTCCTTGTGCGAAGACCGTTTTATCTTTCACGGCGATGATATGATCGGCATAACGGCAGGCCAGGTTAATATCATGAAGCACCATAACTACTGTACGTCCATTGTCCTGATTCAAATCAAAGAGCAAATCAAGAATATCAATCTGGTGCGTCATATCTAAATAAGTCGTCGGTTCATCCAATAGAAGAATATCTGTATCCTGAGCAAGAGTCATCGCGATCCACGCACGTTGACGCTGACCGCCGGATAGAGAATCAACCGTTCTGTCTTTCAACTCCATCAAGTTTGTATCTTCAAGCGCACGCGTGACAGCTTTCTCATCTTCGTCCGACCAGCGTTTGGCGAACCCTTGATAAGGATAACGGCCTTGCTTTACAAGCTGATAGACGCTGAGACCTTCAGGAGTTGTCGGACTTTGCGGAAGAATGGCCATCTTTTTCGCCACATCTTTCGTACGCATTTTGGAAATATCTGCGCTATCCAGTACGACTTCTCCTGATTTTGGACGCAATAAACGAGCCATCGAACGAAGCAATGTGGACTTGCCGCAACCGTTTCCACCGATGAGTACAGTGACTTTGCCTTTCGGGATCGTAATATCTAATGAATCTATGATGATGGAATCTCCATAGCCTAAAGTTAAATTATTCGCCAACAGGGTATCCATAATCTGACCTCTCCTTTATGTCTCACGAAATCTATCGCTGTTGGAGCTACACGAAAAATCACGAATTCTATATTTTATCTACTATCTAGTTTATGGGCTCGTTTCCACTCTGTCAATGAATTTGAGAATCATTTTCATCACTGAACTGTGGAAATTGTATGCACGTCACCAGTAAATGAGAACATCTTCCTTCAATCAAAAAGAGGCTCCTTCACCGCTCAGAAGCTCTTACATTTCGGATCAACTGCATGTACTGGACGTCTCCCAGTCCAAATTCCTCAAAAGTTTCAATCATCCGATCTACAAGCTTATCCTCGGATAAATCAGGATGATGTTCGATGAATCTGACAAGCTCATTATCTCTGCCCTTGTATTTCAAGTACAATTCGATGCCCTTGCTAAGCGGGGGAAGAGAAACTTCAGCCGGAGTCGACCGGTTTATAAGGACCTGTTTATACATTGATAGATATCCATTTACATGAAGAGTATAGGTGGCGAGAGGATCGAACTGCTGAGTGACTATACGAAGTTCGACTTTTCCTTCATAACCGATTTGATCAAGCCAGGCCAGGAGAGTAAGAAGATTGATCTGGCAGAACATATCTTCATCAAACCATAACTGAAGATGATCTCGTCCTTCATGGAACACAGCCTCCAGTTTTTCTACAGTGATCCGTCTGTAGTCACTTTCAGAAACGCCATGAGTCAAAGCCCTTGTTTTTATAAATCGGTCTGAGAATATGGTTTCACAGGTCTCACCCGCACACATCGCTTCATTGAAAGGAATCATTGGGTCACCTTCTACAAGTCCCTTGCGTTGAAAAGCCTTTTCCATTTCTTCTCCATTCAAAATATGTAACGTCTGCACCGAAACTCCCCCTTTAAAAATAGAACGGTTATCTTCGAGGCCCAGATAACCGTTCCGATTCCAATTATTTAGAAAATGCCCAAAGATGCTTCATGGGTGGCAGGTTCCACAAACACAAGTCCAAGTTCATAGTGTTCACCTTCATACATCGCACGCTGCACGTAGCGGTTTTCTCCCCATTCATCGCGTACTTCCATTTTTGTAAACGCCCCTGAATTTTGCAGGGCTTCATAAAATTGATTTTCTGTCCTTACAGGGATTGCATTCACTCGTTCGATGACTTCCCCAGGTGTGAGTCCCATCTGATCAGCAGGACTCCTCGGTATGACACCCAGAATACGAATGCCCTTTTTCGTAGAAGAAAAGAACGGGGTTCTCTCTTCGCGCATACGGTGCAACACGAATATAAATTCACGGCCAATCAAGCCGATCATTACAGCTGCAAGGGACAGCACACCTATGAAAAAGCTTCCAATAGCTAGTCCAAGCACGAGGAGCGAGAGTAAGAAAACATGCCGCCCCATCGTTTTTGCCGCGACCACAGGAGACTGCCCGCGAGCTTTCCATTCCCATCCCATAACAAATGGAATAAGAATCAACCCATACGTTTCTCCACCAAATGAAACAAGCGGCCACCACGGGGCAAAAGGTTCAATCATGCCCCCTGGAAACAACGCGAGAAACGGAACGATCGTCATCCTTCTTGACCTGTGCTGGCCAATCCACATTCCACGCGTCCCTTTCAACCGTTCGGGATACGTAAGAGAGGCTGTTGTACGCAGCATCAGGATCGATTCGGTTAATAAAAGGACGGCCATTAAAACCGCCAATGTGTGAAGAGGCGTTTCCTGGAGAACACCGATCCATTCGTAACTACGCACAGATTCAGGGAGATAGGGGATGACAAGTAAGACCAGGTAACTTAACCCCAGCGTATAAGCAGACGAGTACCAGCTCAATCGTCCAGTTAAACTGACAAGGAGCAGAATCCCGGCTATGAGAAGAAGCAACGGGTAACTGAATACCACACCTCCACCAACCGCCAACACGGATAAAACCAAGCCGCTTATGAGGGCCGTTCCCCACGTTCCTTTCCATTCGGTAAAGCGGTCAAAGATTCGTGTGCCAAAAGCCGCTCGTTCCTCTTTGACTCGTTTTCCGGATACGATGAAAATCATCGCTAGTGCTATGTATAAAAATGGGAGAGTGACCATCATCCCCATCCCTTTTGCAAATTCCATCAACCAAACGTCCAACATGATTCTCCTTTCAGTCGTGCCGCACTCTGTTGTCTCTACCCAATAACGAAAAAATCCGCAGTCACAGACTACGGATATAATTCGTCATCCAGCGGCAAATTCCTGCCTATTGAAACAAGACCTCGACCGCTCTCTGCATTTGTTTGTCGTTTTTCTCGTCCCGCACTTCTTTTATAATCGCTTCTTCAAGCTTGCCGCCGGTCTTCTCATCAACAACACCGGTCGCTTCAAGTCCCGCTTCTTCCTGGAAGGCCTGGACAGCAGCTTCTGTATCTTTGCTGTAGTATCCATCTGTGCGGCCCGGATCATGCCCTAGACCTTTCAGCATAATTTGGATGTTTTTCACTTTTTCATCATTGTCATTGTATTGAAGGGATTCTTCCACTTCTACGGGATTCGTGTAAAAGTATTCCGGTTGTTTTACTTTCACTGTCGGTTCGATCCCTTTTTCATGAATCCAATTGCCATCAGGCGTCAACCACTTAAACAAGGTCAGTTTGATGGTACTGCCATCGCCCATCGGTAACGCCTGCTGAACGGTACCCTTACCGAAACTCTTCGTTCCGACAAGATCATAACCGCCCGCTTCCTGCATCGTCGCAGCTAAAATCTCCGAAGCGGATGCACTGCCTTCGTCCATTAAGACGGTAATGGGGTACGGCTTTTTCTCCTCGTTTTCAGAGAAATAACGCGTTTTCTCACCTTTACGGTCTTCCACCTGAACAATCGGCTTATCTTTCGGAATGAACTCTTTCAAAATTTCCTGAACGTCCGTGAACAAGCCTCCAGGATTTCCACGCACATCAATGACCAGCCCGTCCATGTCATCCTTTTCAAGCTTCTCTAAAGCTTCATGGAATTCATCCGAAGTTTTCTCAGAGAAGGAAGTGATTTCAATAATACCGGCTTTTTTGCCATTGATCTCCTTCGTATCGGTGTACACGGTTTCTAATGGAATATCATCACGGGTGATGTCGATGTTCAATGGTTCACTGACTCCTGGACGGTCAATTTGCAGCGTCACTTCTGACCCTTTTTCCCCGCGGATCTTCAGAACCGCTTCATAAAGGTCAAGGCCTTCCACACTGTCGCCATCCACTTTCAAGATCTGATCGTTCGGCTTCAAGCCGGCCTCTTCAGCGGGTGACCCTTTGATAGGTGCGACAATTGTCACCTTATCATTGACCATGCTCACTTCTGCACCAATCCCCTGGAAAGAGGATTCGATCGTCTGGTTGAACTGCTCCATCGTTTCTGGATCCATATACACGCTGTATGGATCCTCGAGCGTATCGAGCATCCCCTGAATCGCCCCTTCAACAAGGGTGTTTTTATCTACTTCTTCTACATAATTTTCCTGAATTGTACTAAATGCCTGTTCCACCTTTTTCAAATCGGCGTTCCCGGACATATTTTGTATGAATGCCTTTTGTTCCTCTTTGGACAAACTCCCGAAGTTCTCCGCATCTTTATCTGCATACTGTTCAGATTGTGCCTGTTCGTTCGTGCCGTCAGCGAAGTATTCTATTCCTATATACGAGCCTGCCGCTCCAAATAGGACCGCTAGCGCCATCAACAGCGCAACGTAGCGCGGTTTTATATTCATCGCATTCACCCTTCTATTGTGGATTTCATGTTCCCTCTATACTAGCAAAAAAGCGCCTTCAACGTAAATCAAGGATTGTTCTCTGAGTTAACATATGCCAAAAATAACGATAGCATGTCCATTTCATTATAGGACATCCCCACCTATCTATCTACCAGTAATTAAACCAGAAACGAGAATCATAGAAATTCGTGTGTGTTTTCAGCTACATAATTTAAAAGTGGGGTACCTGTTATCGGTGATTCATCGTTCGGTGCCAGGTTTGGAATAGGCTTTGTTTGGTGCCTGTCACCTTCTATCACTTTTTGGTGCCTGGCACCACAATCACCTTTCTAGTGCCTGGCACTAAAAAGAAGGAAGCAGGTGCCACACTTCCCAAAAAACAAAAGAAAAAGACCGTCTCCAAACTGAGACAGTCTCTATGCCTTTACATTTCGTAGCCATATTCTCCGTTGCTCTGGTCACGAACGACCATCCCGTCCTCAATGGCAATGACACGCTTACGAATCGTGTTCACAATTTCCTGGCTGTGGGTCGCCATCAATACAGTTGTCCCTGCTTCATTGATTTCTTCAAGGATGTGCATGATCTCCCAGGATGTCTCCGGGTCCAGGTTACCGGTCGGCTCATCAGCGATCAGCACTTTCGGATGGTTCACGATCGCACGGGCAATGGATACACGCTGCTGCTCTCCTCCAGAAAGTTCATCCGGAAGGAAGCGTGCTTTGTTTTTCAAACGCACCTGATCGAGCACGTCCATGACACGGCGACGGATGTTTTGTGGATTTTCTTCAATCACTTCAAGCGCAAAAGCAACGTTCTCATAAACCGTAAGTGTCGGCAACAGACGGAAATCCTGATACACGACACCAATTTGCCGGCGCAATGCCGGAATGCGGCGCTGTTTCATTGTGGAGGTGTCCATGTCGTTCACAAGAACTGTTCCTGTCGTTGGCTTTTCTTCCCTGTAGATCAGCTTCGTAAATGTTGATTTACCGGCACCACTTGGACCTACGACATAGACGAATTCTCCCTGGTCGATACGGATATCCAGTCCGTTCAACGCTGTGACTCCATTCGGATATGTTTTATATACTCCTTGCATATGAATCATGTTAAATCACCTGTATCTCTCATAATGTTAAGTCAGTTGTCTTCTCTCTTGTCTACAAACACATTTATTATAACATTAATTTTCGATTTATTTAGACATGAAATTATTACATTTGTTTTTCATAAGACAGTGATTCGCCTATAGAGCTATTTTTTATAATGAAATTTTTTGCTGCAGCAGACTTAGTTAAAAGCGTACAAAAAAAGTCTGGTGGATGACCAGACTTTTTCACCAGAATCTTATTTCATTGTCGCAAGCCAGCTTGCTACAAGCTGCGCATCGTCATCAGATACTTGCCCTTGAGCAGGCATGCCGCCTTTACCATTTTTAATGATGTCTACGATTTCATCCGCTGAATACTTGGTACCTACTTCAGTCAAGGCTGGTCCCATTCCACCGCCAAGCTCACCACCGTGGCAGGTGGCACAGTTGCTTTCGTACACTTTTTCTGCAGCTGCTGTGTCGACCGTCTCGCCGTCACCACTGTCTGCCGTTCCTTCATCTGTACCTTCACCGGATTCTTCACCAGTTTGTTCTTCTGTCGTTTCATCGTTCGCACTTTCATCTGACGTTCCTTCGTCTCCGCCGCCCCCACAGGCACTTAAGACGAGGATCAGCCCTAAAATTAAGGCAGATAATAGTTTTTTCATTCCAGTATCCCCTCTCGTATTTTGATGAGATATAGAGATATTATAACCGAGTCAGGAGGTTTTGAAACCCTCTCCAAGTACTTCAGTGGCATTCATGGCAACGACAAATGCCCCCGGGTCAACCGTTTTTACGGTTTGTGTCAATTTGATGAATTCATTCTGCTGGACGACACACATGACGACCCGGCGTTCCCGGTCTGTGTAGCCGCCAGCTCCACTTAGTACAGTAACACCGCGATCGATTTGTTCAAAAATAGCCGAACGCACTTCATCGACATCCTCCGTAATGATCATCACGTTCTTCGAAGTATTCAGTCCCACTTGGACAAAGTCGATGGTCCGACTGGTTGCGAATAACCCTATGAGTGCATACAAACCTTCTTCCAGTGAGAAGACAATTGCCGATGTCAGGACAATCATCCCGTCCAGTAAAGCGACACTGATGCCCAGCGGTAAATGTGTGAATTTGTGCAGGACTTGAGCAGCTAAGTCGATCCCGCCTGTTGAGGCCCGTCCTCGGAAAACGATGCCAAGTCCTAGTCCAACGCCCATTCCACCGAAAATCGCGCCAAGTAAAGGATTGGGTGTTGCCGGCGCCATCTCGCTCGTCATTAAGACGAAGAGCGGCAGGGTAACGGTCCCGACGAACGACTTCAGACCAAAGTTCTTTCCTAAGATGACAACGCCCATAATGAAAAGAGGGATATTCAACACCCACTGGACGACACCCGGTTCCCAGCCGAATACACCTTTCGTAATCGTACTGACGCCTGCTACTCCTCCAGAGGCGATGTTGTTCGGTAATAAAAATAAATTGAAGGCTAACGCTACAAAAAATGATCCAAGAATAACTAACCCGTAATCGAGTGCTTGTCTAAGTGCCGGTGGCATCGGCTCCCGACGATATTTTTTTGCCATCATCATCATGCTGTTCGACTCTCCCTATGTATCGTTCTCCATAAACCGTAAGGAGTATAACACTAGGGCATCCTCCTGTAAATGAGAGCAGAATAACGTGTTAACACGGTAAAGGAGCAAGATGTCGTATTCCTGTTAGTTTTTGCTTCCTCTCCCCTTCTATACAAAAAGCGACGGGCCTCAAGACCCGCCGCCTGCTTTTATGAATTCATCGATTCCTGTTTTTCCATAATCTCTGCTAGTAAGGCAAGAACATCGTCGCGCATGTTGTCCCTTTCCATTGCAATGGCGAGGGTCGTTTTTATAAAACCAAGCTGGTCCCCGACATCATACCGCTCACCTTCAAACTCATACCCGTACACAGGCTGATCAAGGTTCAAACGCTCAATGGCATCGGTTAACTGGATCTCTCCACCTCTTCCCTCTTCCTGAGTGGCAAGCAGATCCATGATTTCAGGCGCGAACACATAACGGCCGATGATTGCCAAGTTTGACGGCGCTTCACCGACAGCCGGCTTTTCAACAAAGTGCTTCACTTGATAGCGTCGGCCCTCTTGTTTTTCAGGCGCAATGATCCCGTAGCGATCGGTTTCATCTTCCGGCACTTGTTTGACACCGATGACTGATGATTGCGTTTCTTCATACTGGTCGATCAACTGCTTCAGGCAAGGTTCATCCGAACGGACGATGTCGTCTCCAAGCAGGACGGCAAACGGTTCGTCTCCGATAAACTTGCGGGCACACCAGACGGCATGTCCCAGCCCTTTCGGTTCTTTCTGGCGAATATAATGAATGTCAACTTCAGCCGATTGCTGAACTTCCTCAAGGAGATCAAGCTTTCCTTTTTTATAAAGATTATCCTCAAGTTCAAACGCATGATCGAAGTGATCCTCAATCGCACGCTTCCCTTTTCCTGTTACGATGATAATATCCTCAATACCTGACTGGATCGCTTCTTCTACGATATATTGAATCGTCGGCTTATCGACGACCGGAAGCATCTCTTTCGGCATCGCCTTTGTTGCGGGTAAAAAACGTGTGCCGAGTCCAGCTGCAGGAATGATTGCTTTTTTCACCTTCATTCTTTATTCGCTCCTTCGTATGTAAGATAACTTCATAGTAGCAAAAATAGTCATAGGTGAACAGAAAAAAGACGCTCACTATTGTGAGCGTCTTCCATATTAAGCATCCATTTTAGAACGGAGGTAAGAGTTGATGAATTTATCAAGGTCACCATCCATGACGCCTTGCGTGTTTCCGACCTCTTCATTCGTACGATGGTCTTTGACCATGGAATAAGGGTGGAACACGTAGGAACGGATTTGGCTTCCCCAACCGATTTCTTTTTGTTCGCCGCGGATATCATCAAGCTGCTGCTGTTGGCGCTCGATCTCAAGCTGATAAAGCTTCGCCTTCAACATCTTCATCGCTTGGTCACGGTTTTTGATTTGCGAACGTTCCGATTGACACGTCACGACTGTATTTGTAGGCAGGTGCGTGATACGAACGGCAGAGTCTGTCGTGTTGACGTGCTGTCCACCGGCACCACTGGAACGGTACGTATCGATCTTCAAATCTTCTGTACGGACATCAATTTCGATTTCATCGTTGAACTCAGGCATCACTTCACAAGACACGAAGGACGTGTGACGACGGCCGGAGGAATCGAAAGGAGAAATTCGGACAAGACGGTGTACGCCTTTTTCCGCTTTCAAATATCCGTACGCATTGTGCCCTTTGATCAGAAGGGTCACACTCTTCACGCCTGCTTCATCCCCAGGGAGATAGTCCATCGTGGAAACAGAAAAACCTTTCTTCTCTGCCCAGCGTGTGTACATACGAAGAAGCATGCTTGCCCAGTCCTGGGACTCCGTACCACCCGCACCCGGGTGAAGCTCAAGAATCGCGTTGTTCTTATCGTAGGGCTCACTCAAAAGAATGTTCAGTTCGAATTGGTCAAGGTCTTTCTTCAGCTGCTGGACTTCCTGTTCGAGGTCCTCGCGCAATTCTTCATCATCTTCTTCTTTGACAAGCTCATAAGAAACTTCCAGATTCTCATGCGTTTCTTCATGGTCTTCAAGTGTGTGGACAAGACCCTTCAGTCCGTTCACTTCATCAATGACTTTCTGCGCCGTGTTCTGGTCGTCCCAGAAGCCTGGTTCTGTCATTTGTTCTTCTAGTTCTGCAATCCGGGTTTTTCTTTGATCGACGTCAAAGAGACCCCCTGAAGTCCGCTAATCGCTTAGCTGTATTATCCAATGCATGGCGGATTTCTGCCATATCCATATCCATCACTCCTATATGATTCTTAAAACAAGGGAAGACACCCTCTAGAAAGAGAGTGCCTCAACCTCTTATTTTCCGTGACAATTTTTATATTTCTTCCCGCTTCCACAAGGACATGGGTCGTTACGACGGATATGATCCTTCTTCACGACCGGGGATTTTTTCTTCGGCTCTTTACTTTCACTGCCGCCGGAGACGGCCTGTGCCCCTTGAGCAACTTCCTGACGCTGCAGGTTGTTGCGGATCTGAGCCTTCATGACATAGCGGGAAACTTCTTCATCAATATTGGCAACCATCTGTTCAAACATACGGAAGCCTTCGAAATTATATTCACGAAGCGGATCGTTTTGACCGTAAGCGCGCAGGTGGATTCCCTGACGCAGCTGGTCCATCTGATCGATGTGATCCATCCACTTCTGGTCTACCGTACGCAGCAGAATGACTTTTTCGAACTCACGCATCTGATCTGGCGTCAATTCTTCTTCTTTCTCGTCATAACGCTGTTTCACTTTTTCAAGGATAAGCTCCTCCATTTCCTGAGGATCTTTTCCTTTCAAGTCATCCACCGTTACATCACCTTCATGCAGCAAGTTCGCACGCAGGTATTCTACAAGGCTTTCAAGCTCCCAGTTTTCCTCTTCTTCCTCACTTGTGTGAGTCGCCACCGTTTGGGAAACAGTACGCTGAATCATTTGTTCAATGATATCACGTAAGTTTTCGGAAGTGAGTACATCATAACGCTGCTTGTAGATGACTTCACGCTGCTGACGAAGGACATCATCATAAGAAAGAATCGTCTTACGCGCATCGAAGTTGTTTCCTTCCACACGTTTCTGTGCGGATTCGACTGCACGGGAGATCATCTTACTTTCAATCGGCTGAGAATCGTCCATTCCAAGACGATCCATCATGCTGCGAATATTGTCAGAAGCGAAACGGCGCATCAGTTCGTCATCTGTCGCCAGGTAGAACTGGGACATTCCCGGGTCTCCTTGACGACCGGAACGACCACGAAGCTGGTTATCGATTCGGCGGGATTCGTGACGTTCTGTACCGATAACCGCCAGCCCTCCAGCTTCTCTCACACCATCTCCAAGCTTGATGTCCGTACCACGACCGGCCATGTTCGTCGCGATCGTTACGGCGCCCTTCTGACCAGCGTTTTCTATGATTTCCGCTTCACGGAAGTGGTTTTTCGCGTTCAAGACGTTATGCGGAACTCCTGCTTTCGTCAAGTAACGGGAAATGATTTCGGACGTTTCAACCGCTACTGTACCGACAAGCACCGGCTGACCATTTTCATGGCGTTCCTTAATATCCTCAACCACCGCTTTGAACTTCCCGTCCATCGTCTTGTAAACAAGATCGGCCTTGTCATCACGAATGATGTCACGGTTCGTCGGAATCACGATAACACGCATGTTGTAGATGTTCAGGAATTCCTCTTCCTCGGTCTTCGCTGTACCGGTCATACCGGAAAGCTTTTCATACATACGGAAAAGGTTCTGGAACGTAATAGAAGCCAACGTCTGGCTCTCGTTCTGAATCTCGAGTCCTTCTTTCGCTTCAATGGCCTGGTGCAGTCCGTCACTATAACGGCGGCCTTTCATCAAACGCCCGGTGAACTGGTCGACGATGACCACTTCGCCCTCATCGACAACATAATCGGTATCCTTCTGCATCGACGTATGCGCCTTGAGCGCCTGGTTAATGTGGTGAATCAAGGATACGTTAGAAAGGTCGAACAAGTTTTCAATTTTGAAAAAGCGCTCGGCTTTGTTGATTCCTTCTTCTGTCAGCTGAACGTTCTTTGTTTTTTCGTCATAGGTATAATCTTCTTCATTCGCAAGCAAACGAACAAAAGAGTTTGCTCCCTGATAAAGATCTGCGGATTTAGAAGCAGAACCACTGATGATCAACGGTGTACGCGCTTCGTCAATCAGGATCGAGTCGACCTCGTCAATGATGGCGAAGTGAAGCGGACGCTGAACCATCTGCTCCTTGTAAAGCACCATGTTGTCACGTAGGTAGTCAAATCCGAACTCGTTGTTCGTACCATACGTAATATCCGCCAGGTACGCTTCACGCTTTTCATCCTTCGACATGCCGTTCGAGTTCAAGCCCACAGTCAGTCCAAGGAATTGGAAAAGTTCGCCCATCTCTGTCGCATCACGGCTCGCCAAATAATCGTTGACCGTGATGATGTGCACGCCTTTACCAGTAATCGCGTTCAAGTATGCCGGCATCGTAGACGCCAGTGTTTTACCTTCACCGGTTTTCATCTCTGCAATGTTACCTTCGTGAAGGGCAATCGCACCCAAGAGCTGTACACGGAACGGGCGCATTTCAAGCACACGTTTAGAAGCTTCACGTACAACCGCGAAAGCTTCAACCAGCATATTATCTAGATCTTCGCCATTTTGATAGCGTTCTTTAAATTCTTCTGTCTTATTTTTTAACTCATCATCAGACATTTTTTCGATTTGCGATTCCATCGCTTCGATGTCATCGGCGATTTTCTCCAATCGCTTCAATTGACGTGTATTCCCATCGCCAAAGATCTTCTTTAAAGTACCAAGCATCGCAACCGCTCCTCTGTTGATTTCCGAACTTCGGTTGAATAGTTTAATCCTCTATTATCATAACACTAAGAGAAGCGGCCTGACAATCAACTACATAGGACGAGAGACACCGATGAAAGATTTATGTAGAGGGAGTAAAAGAGAGGGGACGTTCGCGGATGATCTGGTGTTCAACGCCGAGCTGCCTGCGGTCCAGATCCGTAATGCGGCGATTAGTCGCACCGATGATCTCCACAAGCTGAGCGATCGTTTCTTCCTGCTGGTTCAAGCGCTTATAAATGTACTCAAACTCCTTGCCATTCATGCCTTCACCTCCTGTTGTATCCTTTATACTACTTTTCCTGAGAATGAGCGAACGCACAAAACTCCATTTTATGTTCCAAATAATGAGAAAAAATTGATTCTCTCTAGAGAAATATCTTTTTTTTAACCCATATACTTGTAAAAACAAAAAAACGCCCCTGCTGAAGCAGAGGCGTTTACTCTATGAAGCTATCAAGTTTCGATCAAACCATAACGGCCATCACGACGTTTATAAACAATGTTCGTTTCATCTGTATTTGCGTTTGTAAAGACGAAGAAGTTGTGACCAAGCATATCCATCTGCAATGCTGCTTCTTCACTATCCATCGGTTTCAAATCAAAACGCTTTGTTTTTACAATTTCAACATCAAATTCATCATCAATCGTTTGTGTTTGGTATTGCTGCGCCTCGCGTTCCAGCTCGGCAAAGACGTGTTTCGGAGCACCCTCTTGTCGGAACTTACGATTCACTTTCGTTTTATGCTTGCGAATTTGTCGTTCCAATTTATCTACCACAAGGTCGATGGCAGCGTATAGATCTGTGTTGTGTTCCTCAGCGCGAAGAAGTAGATTCTTCATCGGAATTGTGACCTCGATTGTCTGCTCATCATTATAGACACTTAAATTAACGTGTACCTCGGAAGACGGCGGAGTATCAAAGTAGCGTTCGAGCTTGCTCACCTTTTTCTCCACATATTCTTTAATAGAATCCGTCACTTCCAAGTTTTCACCACGAATGTTGTATTGTAGCATTAGAAGTGTCCTCCTTTCATCCTTATGTGATATATATTCTATCATACCCACACCCTTTCCTGCATAAACTTTCGAAATATTTTGTCTAATTTGTGTCAGTAATTGTTGGAAGATGTACCTTTGTATAAGAATACAGCCTTTATCTGGTTATTATTTTGTCATTTTACTAGATAAAAAAGGAGCCTATGTAGAATAGGCTCCTTCAACTTTATTCATATATGGACCAAATATCTTCTTCTACACCCTCACCAACGGCAGCTTCCCCGCC
Source organism: Halobacillus litoralis (assembly GCF_009856445.1). Lineage (GTDB taxonomy): Bacteria > Bacillota > Bacilli > Bacillales > Halobacillaceae > Halobacillus > Halobacillus litoralis. The sequence goes on along the minus strand of NZ_WMFA01000001.1, from coordinate 899,171 downwards.
AAAGATTTGGAAGTAGGTTGTTTGATGATCGATAAAATACTGCTTCACTTCTTCATCCAGCTTACTTTTTGGTGTCAGCAGCAATGGCTCTTTCACTGCATGTACAGACCCGGCTAACGCATCTGCGAAGTTCGAGCCTGTGGCAAGACTTACGGACTGTGTCTCCATATCAAAGTACTTCGCAACGGCTAAGGAAGTGGCATAGCGATCTTTCCCTGATATACGATCCGCATCTGGAAGCTGACGGTACACCTGATCACTAACGACACCTGTCCCGCCAACGACATACGTCTGGTTGTAATTGTCGAGAACGTTCTCTGTCGCAGCTGGTATGCTTTCTTTCTTCGTTAAAAGAATCGGCATCGCTTTTCCGGCCGCTGCAGGAGCGATCGATAGAGCATCTGGAAAATTCCCACCATAAGCAACGACTGCTTCATCGGATGGAGGGAGATGTTCAGCAATGGCTACCGACGTTTCGTAACGATTCTTTCCAGAAATCCGTTCAACATCAAGGTTCAGTTCATCCTTGATATAATCTTCTACGTCTCCGGAAATCGCTCCTGTGCCTCCAAGGATGGTGACATGTTCAGCATCCAATGTCGATAAAACCTGTTCTGTTATATCCGGCAATCGTTCTTTTCGCGTTAACAAAATTGGAGCATCCAGGTGTTCCGCAAGTGGAGCACCTGCCAGTGCATCAGGGAAGTCCTGTCCGGTTGCCAGAACGACATTTTCAGAAGGGACCCGACTGCTATCCTGTCTCGCAATATTCGCAGCCGTCCAATAGCGGTCTACTCCCCAATAACGATTGATTCTTGGATATTTATCAGCCACATCGGAAGCTAACGTATAAGGAATCCCATTATCCACATTGGCTTCGTCAATAACTTTCACATAATAGATTCCTGGATCTAAAAAGAATGCACCATTATATCCATATTCACTGTTATATTCTGAGTAGCCAGCGACTACCTTTCCATTGGCATCATACAATTCCGCGTCTAAATCCATCTCTGTGTTATAAGCACCATCCACCATAGAATATAACATTAACTGGAATTCTATTCGATGATCCCCTTCTATTTCGAATGTGAAATAGTCTTCATCTTCATCAGTCAAATATCCCCGCGCCCACCTATTCTGTGCCAATGAATTTGCTGCATCGATAGAGTCATTGGGCTCTTCCTCCTCAAGATCTTCCATGTTACTCGCCTGTAAAGATACACGATCATTATGTATAGAACGCTTAGAATCATCGTCCACCTCTGCCGAAATTTCTCCTACAGGATTCATAAGTACACCAGCCGATAACAATAAGGTCGCGGCCATCCCTGTCACTTTCCACATCTATTCGTACCCCTTTCTTATGTAAAGACGGAGGGTAAACCTATCATCGATTCATTCACCCATCCACTGTGGGATTATATAGGAGATTTATCTCAAAATCTACCATAAAAAAGAAGCATCCGTCATGGATACTTCTTTTAATGAGCCGTATAGGGTTTCACAAATGCTTCCATACGCGTCCGCCAGCTTTCAAATGCTGGGACCACATGCTCCACTAACAAATGATGTTTTTCTTGTGCCGTGTCATGCTCGAACCACCCTTGCAGATGATTAACGATTCCGTGAAAATCAATAACTAAAGCCTGAAGCTCCTCGTTCCCTTTAAAAAAGACCTCCATTTGATCATGTGAACGGCTGATTTGTTCCAAGCTAAGGAGCACGTCCTGAAACACTTGCTGTGCCATTGGAGTCTCTTCTGTTTTCATATGGTCCTCTAAATATTTGAACCCTTCACTGATGGTACTTAACAGCTCATCATACCGCTCCAGCATTTCATGTTGTTCTGCTGTTAGTTCTGACAAAAAATCACCTATTCTATTTTTTATGGTCTAAATACATACCGTCATAGCCGGAAACACTTTGATAGGGATTGACGTAGCGCTGTTTGCTGGACTTTTGTTTTTTTGCATTACGTATGTCCCGCTTCAATCCGTCAAAGAGGCACTCGAGCTGTTGATTGATTTTTAAATCGCGTTTTTGCACTTCACTTACCAGTTGCTTCTCTTCTTGAGAAGGTTCTGATAATTGTTCAAGGAGGACTCCCCGCTTATTCAAAAGAGTCTCCACTTCCTCTATAACAGCTGTTCGGTTCATCTCATGCACCGGTTGATGGACGACCTCATCCAGGTTCGCTGTAATGGAGGCAAACTCAGTCCATACACCCATTAGGCATTTCCACCTTGACCAAATTGCGTTTTTCTCGACTCTAAAATGACCTGCTTCCAAGTGTCGCGAAACTCTACCACAAGTCCCTCGACTTCGTCCAAAATCCCGACATCATTCTTCGTGTTCGCTTCCACCAAACGACGGTTCATATAATCATACAGTGGCAAAATTTCCTGCGTCACTGTATATTGCTGGTCCATCGTAATCATAAGCTCTTGAATGATCTTTTGTGATTTTTGGATATTTGTATTTTTCTTCTCAATTTCATTATTCTCCATTGCTTTTCGAGCGATTCTAATGAACTTTATACATCCATTATAAAGCATTAAAGTGAGTTCCCCAGGGGAAGCTGTTTCTACTGAGTTATTTTGATAGGCTTGAATAGACATCTAGCCAGCACTCCTTTTATTGTTACATTCCACCGCTGAAGTTCTGCATAATAAAAGCGGATTGCGAATTCATTTTTTGTATAGCTTTTTCCATGGCCCCAAATTCACGCCAGTATCGATTCTCAATAGCATTCAAGCGATCCTGAAAGGAATCCATTTCATCATTAATACTTTCAATCTGCCTCCCTAACAGGAAGTTGTTATCTAAACTAGTTGGCTTGCCAGCTTTTCGCTCTATGGATTTGGTCGCGTTTTCTATAGAGGTCTCAAGGCGACGGGCAATGCCAGGATTGGCGTCTGACCCCGAAAAAAGTTTGGCTACAGAATTAGGATTGTCTCTCAATGCTTGACGCAATTGATCCTCATCGACTTCTAGCTTTCCGCCCTCACGGTAATTGGATGTGGTGGTAATTCCTATCTGAGAGGCCATGCTATATTCCCCATCATTCTCAACTGGAGTGTACCAATTTTGACGCATGCTGCTCAGGACACCACTGACTACTGAATCGCCTTTGAGCATACCACTTTTAGACTTTTCTTCCCAAAGCTCAATTTCTTCTTCTTCCATATCCTTTTTCTGTTCCGCAGTCAATGGTTGGAAGTCACGGTACCGTTTCTCTTCCGTTTTTCCATTCAAATCTTCAATTACTTCATTATATTTTTCTACGAACTTCATCACTTTTTCAAAGGAATCATCAACATTGTTTGAGACAGTGACAGTGGAAGTGCCGACTTCATTAAACGTAAAGTTCATACCGTTCAGGGAATAGTCATTGGTATGGGAGGTCATCTCGAAAGAATTGTTGTAAGTGAAACGGGCATCCGTCCCACCCTTTTCATTCAGTACCCAGCCTGTTCCATCATTCTTACCATTTTTTATATCGAGTGTATCAGCTAAGAAAGACGCTGATGTTCCATTGAAGCCAATCTCCGCTCCGAGAAATTTACTTTCATCTGTATTAAAATCCCCTGTTTCCGTACGTTCGAGCATCACTTTATCTGCTCCTTTATCATAGAAAGCACGGACACCTAGTTCAGAGTCGTTAATCTCACCCAGAATGTCATTAAGAGATTTATTACCAGTAACATTGAAAGAGACGGTTGTTTCTTCTCCTCCCTCACCATACGTGGTAAGGGAAAAAGTATCATCAAGAGTTATTCCATTAATTAGATTATCTTTCTGATTAGCCAGAGTATCATCCGGATCGAACTCACCGTTACTAATGCCATTTTGACTATAATTATAAGCAGCCTCTGCAAGTTCTAAAACTTCCATCTTGTAGCTGCCTTCATCAGAACTAGACAGCGCCGTCGCAGATACAGCTGCACCTGAAGAGCTGACATCTTTTGAGTTATAAGAACGCTCTAGTTTCATGTCAAAAGCAATCTTATCCAACTCTGCAAGTTGTTTATTTACATCACGGTAAGCGTCTCTTTTATATGTAAGCCATTCACGATCCTGCTCCATTTTATTTAGAGGTTGCTTCTCAGCATTCATCAAATCTTTAATAATCTGATCCGTATTCATACCTGAAGCAAGACCACCAATGCGCATATCACTCATTCTATCACCTGCTTATATTTTTTCATCAACAATAAATCCAAGTCGTTCCGCAATCGATGCATACATATCCAGCATCTTCTTTGGAGGAATTTCTTTCACAATTTCTTCTGTATCACTATCTACGATGGTTACATAGTATTCTTCTAATTTATCATGAAACTGAAATAGCAACGAGGTATTTACAGCTTTGAAAAACTCATTCATATCTTCTGTAGCCTGTTTCAGTTTTTCTTTTTGCTTATCGGTCGTGTCTTCTTTAAAGTATTCATTCATTCTCTCAGTCTTTTTTAATTCATTCTTCTGAACAGTTGAACGGACACCAGGTTGTAAGTTATTTCTCTGCAGAAGTTGTGATTGGGTAATAAGATTTCTTACATCCACCTTCAACAACTCCCTAACGCTATGTAGTTTCTTTTTATATCGGTTAGAGGTGACAATAATTAAACGTAATAATACAATTTACCTCTTATTATGGACCCAGTTTAATATGGGGGGGGACAATAGCACATACAGAACATCAGGTCTCATTGATATTCTTAGCTCATTAAGCTAATAAATCTAGACATAAAAAAAGACCCTCAGAAATGAGGGCCTTTTTATCTTTATTAACGTAGAAGTTGAAGAACTCCTTGTGGTTGTTGATTCGCTTTTGCAAGCATAGCTTGTGAAGCTTGAGAAAGAATACTTTGTTTCGTTTGGTTCATCATTTCCTTCGCCATCGTGCGAACATTTACTTTCATAAATGACCAGACTATATCTTCACCCTTTTACAGAAAGGGGTCGGGCACTTCGGATTCACAATGCTGATGACCATTGTTTCACCTACGGATTTCATCACCTTAAACGGTGGTCTATCCTAGTCGTTGAACCTTCTCCACTTTTTCAAGACAGGAGCTTGGCTGCTGATTGCCCAATCTCTTCTTTTTTTCAACCTTCACGCTTGTCGTTTCCAACTACGTTTTGGCAAGAAAAGTTCTAAGGGGTTTCCAGCAATTCACCCGATTATTATCGCTAGCCGTTACCAGCCAGGACGACTGCGCTTAGCTTATGCAGCTAAAGCATAATCAACGTCACGGATACGAGATTCCGCAGCAGTAAGGTTTTCAGACGATGCGCTTAAATTATTGATAGTGTGGTCTAAACGATTTTGCCAAGCACCCATTTTACTTCTTTCCTCAGAAACCTGTGTGATGGCATCATCAATTGCAGCTAAATCTGTATCAAACTGTGCTGAATCCCAATCTGCAGCCCCAACATCAATAGCATCTATTTTATGAGATGCACTTCCAAGAGCAGATGCCTGCATATCATTAATAGTAAGGCTCATTTGCTGCCCCCCGTTAGCACCCACCTGTAAATCGACACCGCCAGCACTCACTTCAAAACCATTAGAAGCAGAAATTGATGCATAATCACCATCAACTTTAGCCTCTAGTTTTATTCCAATCTTATCAAAATTAAAAGTATCTCCTTCTGATAGGGAAGCGATATCAGTTGCATCAATAGTTTGAGATACACCTAAGCTAGTACTACTAATTGTAATACCATGAGCACCGGAACCTGCTTCTGTAGTAATAGTATAATCAGTGGCAGCTGCTGCTCCATCATAACTCACTTTAAAATCACTTATATTAGTACCTTCATTTTCAACTTTAGCACCAAATGTACCTTTTAACAAATCTTGCTTATTAAACTGAGTTCTTTCAGCTGTTTTAGTAACTTCCGTTTGTAGGTTACTAATCTCATCTTGAATTTTTTCTCTATCATCCTGAGTGTTTGTACCATTATTAGCCTGTACTGTAAGTTCCCTCATGCGTTGTAGCATACTGTGAGTTTCATTTAAAGCACCTTCAGCCGTTTGAATCAAGGAAATCCCATCTTGAGCATTCGTTTGTGCTTGTTCAAGTCCACGAATTTGGCCACGCATTTTCTCAGAAATAGCTAAACCTGCAGCATCATCAGAAGCATTATTAATACGAAGACCTGAAGAAAGTTTCTCCATTGAATTTTGGTTTGCTTGGTTCGCTTGATTTAGTTGACGGTGCGTATTAAGCGCCGCGATATTGTGATTAATTCTCATTTAAAAAATTCCTCCTTGAAATAAGTAATCCCACATCCTTGTGCGATCCTCTAGTTACAAAACAAAAAGTCGGCCGACTTATGTAATGTTTTACATTACTTATATCGACCGACTTCCCATTCTTTTTAATCTTTTTTTGCATTTTTTAATAGATTCAACAAATCTCCAGACACATTAGCTGCTTCCTCATTCTCTTTTTCAATCGCCACATAAACTTCCTGGCGATGAATCCCCACATTTTTAGGGGCTTCTATCCCCAGTTTCACCTGTCCACCTTCGACACCGACGACGGTAATGGTGATATCATCTCCTACTCTAACAGTTTCTCCTTCTTTGCGATTAAGGACGAGCATGAGACTCACCACCTTTCCCGGAAGGAATCAACGGATGCTTCGTGTTGTATTCTGGTTGATTTAGAATCAACTGCTTGGCTTTCCCTACAGCCGTGTTCATAACTATGGGTGCCTGTAAATTCAACGTCGACGCATCAAATGGGTCTCGCAATGTCACCACATTATATACCGCGACATCTTCTGGACGTTTAATTTCCAACTTTTCTTCATTGATATCAAATTCATAGTCTTTATAAAAATGATAAGGGTTTGTAACAACGAGCGACAGACCTGCTTCTTCCACAGACTGTAACGCAAAATATGTACCTAGCTCATCCACAGGTAAAAGAACAAAAGTATGATAGCTTTCAAACCCTGGTAAACCCGCAGGGAATTCAATACAATCCTTCTTCTCGATCTCAATCTCACCAAAGTATTTCGTTTCAATCATCATGATTACACCTTCCAATCTATCTTCAAGTCTGGCATCTGTTCCATACTTACATTAACATTGCCGGGACGGTAGTGGTGTTCAGGCTCGCGTATCTTATTTTCGATCATTGGTTCACGACGTTGGATATCAATTTTTGCTTTTCCTGGTTGATAGTTCATTTGAATGAGTTCATATGTGGGACGGCCCCCTGGTGAAAAGGTAAAATCAAACACTGAATTCCGCTTCGCCTGGGTAGCAATGGGATTTCCTCCATTTTCGATGCGCATGAGCTCATCACCTTCACGGGAGACACGGGCAAGACCTTCCATCCATAGGTCTCTCGCAATCCCGACAAGTTCTTCTGTACGTACCAATACATTTTTTAAGTCAAGGTTATGCCAGGCTTTTGTCTGGTCTATCGTTAGCTTCCCAGGCTTTTGTTCAATTTTCATATCCGCTTTTGGTTGTTGAATCGATTGTTCTACTTGATGCTGCTTGATCGTTTGCTCTGGCTTATTAATCCTCAGCCCAATCCGTCCTGGAGTGGACTGCATCTGAAGCTTAGGAATATTCATCCTTGTCCCTCCTCATGAAGGTGCCTTGCAATGAAAGGCTTATTCAAAAAACAAGACTGTCTCAAATCGAGACAGCCTTATCTTAGAAAATCCATCAACGTGGGCTGGATGATTCGGGCCCCGACGCCCATCGCCGCTCTATGGACACTTTCCTGTGTTTTTAAATCCGTGATTACTTTTTCAATATCTGCATCCTCGTTGTCGGACATCATTCTTGTCGCACTTACTTTTTGTGATTCCAAACGATCCTCAATCAATTCCACACGGTTCATGCGGGCCCCCAAATCGGCACGTTCGTTAACGATATTTCCGATATGACCGTCGAATGATTCAATGAAATCCCCGAGCTCTCCCTGGGTTGTATCCCCTTCAAGTGCAGATGCGAAATTCTCGAGGTCTTCAAAAAGTTTTTGATTGAACACATTCCCAGGGGTAATATTCGTCTGAAGCTTAACGCCAGATGAAACCTCGATATTGACCGGATCGTTCCCAGGTGGTACAGAACCTTCTAAATCTTCCATATCAAAAGGAGCTTCCGTTGTATTCGATCCATTGAAAATATATTTATCATTCACTTTCGTATTAGCGATTGATCCGATATGTTCCTTCAGCTGACGAATTTCCTTAGCAATATTCTCACGTTGGCCTTCATCGTATGTATCATTGCTCGCCTGAACGGTCAGTTCACGAACTCGCTGCATTGCCTGTGTAGCTTTATCAAGAGCTGCATCACTATTGTCCATCCAATTATGGACTTCACCGATATTACGCTGGAATTGCTCCACTTCGGTTACTTGCTGGCGATAGTTGATCCCTTTCATAGCTACCACGGGATCCTGGGAAGGACGGGAAATTTTCTTCCCTGTCGATAATTGCTCCTGATAATTCCCCATGTTCCTATAACTATCGCTCAAGTTTCGCAGCATATTATTCGAAAGCATACTTTGAGTTACACGCATCAGTCATTCACCTACCTTCCTACTCGTCCCATTTGGTTGATGACACGGTCAAGCATTTCATCGACGACAGTAATGTTTCTCGCCGCTGCATTATACGCATGTTGGAACTTGATCATGTTCGACATTTCTTCATCCAATGACACAGAACTGACGGACTGCCTTTGTTCATCTACAGAGCTTTTAAGTGTACCTGCGTTTCTTGACATCCGTTCTGCTTCCTGTGTCTCAACAGCCATCGTACCAATCATCGATTCATAAAAGCTGTCCATAGAAGTTTCTTCACCAAATACTGCATTCGGTTCACTTTGGACATCTGCTAATTTCGAAGCATTCCCTCCGTCACCAGCTTTATCTGTTACAGCTGCGGCAATATTGTCTCCATCCGCTTTAATTTCGTCAGTCAGACCAATAGTACCCGCTACACCTTCAATGACTCCTTCTGCTTCCATATCAATATTGAAAAAGTTAGGAACCTCATCCCCGTTTTCAATACTATTTAAAGATCTTCCTTGAGTATGGACAGTGTTAAACTCGCGCGCAAATCCTGTCGCCATCTTATCTAGGTCCGAAAGCATTTGCGAATAGCTCCCTTTTTCCTCGTTGCCTTGCATGTAGCCTCCGGAATCAAGCAAGCCTTTCAATTTACCTTGGGATGAGAAGTCTTCTATAGTATAGGAAGCACTACCACCGACCTGGATACTACCGGCATGAACTTCATCTTCGTCATAATTGACTTTTAGAGGGTTCACTTCATTCGCAGCTCCATCTACAAGTTTGGCGGGTGGACTTAGAGGCTGCCCATTGTTACCCACAATTGAGATACTCGCCTTCCCCATAGCCAGTGGCTCAGCGGAAGAAGGTGTATCCTCGTATTTCACTTCGATATTCACATGTTGGGATAATTGATCGACCAATCGATCACGTTCATCATACAAATCGTTCGGAACCATGCCGTGTGGTTCCACTTCAGCGATTTGCTGATTAATGTTATTGATTTGGTTCGCCAATGAATTGATTTCTTTTTCTGTGACACCAATCTCTGTTTTAACATCTTTCTGCATCGATTGAATCGTGTTTGAAAGGTAGTTGAATGTTTCCGCTACAGCTTGCCCACGTTGACGCACAACAGAGCGCGCACCAGAGTCTTCCGGATTAACGGACAAGTCTTGTAAAGATTGCCAAAAACGGTCCATCGTCTTCGCGAGGCCATCTTCAGAAGGTTCGTTCATTACATTTTCCAACCTTCCTAATGCACCAGAGCGAGTATCATAATAGCCGGACTTGCTGCTTTCACCACGATACTGCTGATCAAGGAACCCGACTCTTACACGTTCGATTGATCCTGCTTCTACACCACTTCCGACCTGACCAGGAATCTCCGGGCGGTTTCGCGAAGCCGGTGGAAAGGGCCCTGTCTGTTCAAAATTGACACGCTGCCTCGTATATCCTTCTGTATTCGCATTAGCAATATTATGTCCTGTCGTATATAAAGCGGATTGTTGAGTGAAAAGCCCGCGCTTTGCTACTTCCAATCCGTGAAACGTTGATCCCATGATGGTTACTCCTCTGCTTTATGCTTTTGAATCAAAGATGGAACGTTTAGCTGTGCTCCCATCTTTTATTTCTTTTCCTCCATAATTCACAGACTGAAGGGAGGGTTGGAGAAGGTCGAGCGACATGTTGATGAACTGCAGAGATTGCTGTGTCAGTTCTGTGTTCAACTTTTCCTGTTGCTTCAAATCAGCTAAAACGAGGATGAGAGCTTCATAAACGTTCTGAAGCCTCTCTCTTTCTTCTCCATTAAGGATTTCAATAAGTTCGGATACGGTCTGTCTATGTGTAGCAAGCCCCTCTTCCGAAGCCCACTGAGCTACTGACCGTTCTCTTTGTTTTTCGATTTTTTCAATCGCCTGAACATGCTTCTTCTCCTGAATCAGCAGCTGTTGAATACCAGTGACATCGTTCGTTTTCAGTGCCTCTGTTTTCTTTTGCGACAAAGACAAAAGGCTTTCATGCAACTGCTGAAGCTGTTTCATATGATTGATGACCGGATCGATCGTCATGATGATTCTCCTCTATAATTACTTCGACCAAAAATCAAGCATCTTTTTAGCGGTCGCCTTGGCGTCCACCTGGTAATTTCCCTGCTGTACATCTGCTTTCACTTGTTCAACCAGTTTTTCACGTACAGAATCGTTCTTCCCGGATTCCTGCATCTGTTTGGCAGTTTCAGAAATTTCGATTTTGTCGGTCGCTTGCTTCTTCTGTCCGATTTCTGCCTGCTTGTTCATCTGCTTTTGATATGGATTTAAATTCGTATGATTCGGGCCATTAATTTTCAATTCTGTCACCTCATTTCTATCCGACTGTCTATTACTATTTATATCGACAACAGTCATGAAGATATAAATCATGCTTATGATTCATTTCACCATGAATAATAAGTCCTGTTTGCTTTTTCCCGTTCCTTCTCTTCTTTTCTAGCTTCCAAAGATTCATTACGTTCTTGTACATCGAGTCCTTTTTGGATCGATTCTTTACAGGCAGCACATAAACGGTCTTCTCGAATGGACGCTCCGCACTTTTCACAAGGATAGTTTACATTTGGAAAATGGGCGGGGTGAAGCCGCTTCTCTTTGACAAACTTACGGATCTGCCGTTCAGAAACCCCTGTCCCTGCCTCAATTTCATCTACCGTTGCTGTCCGGTTTTGTTTTCTTCTCAGAAAAGCGTAGACGGTTTGAAAGTCCTTTTCTTCCTGCTTCTTACACTCAGGACAAACGTTGCTCGATCCTTTCAAAAAAAGCCCATTACAACGTGAGCAATTCGCTAATTCCCCCATCTTCATCGTCCTCCATGTTCTCTATTTATCTATTATATCGGCACAGATGGAGAGATTCAAAAGTCCTATAGCCCATTCAGCGAAAAATAGTAAAAGATGATACGGATGGACATCCATGTTTTTTCAATAACGAAGCCATATGCCGGACCGTTCTCCCTGTCGTGTAAATATCATCAACAATAACTGCAGGGTCTGTAATTGGATGCAGAAGCCGGAAGGGGTTTACGGCTTGCATGCGGTCCCTCCGGCCTCTTTTGGACTGCTTCTCACTGTGGGACCGTTCAAATATAGATAAAGGCTCTTGCTCCAACGACTGGATAATCGCTTCTGATTGATTGAAACCACGCTCATCGAGACGCTTGCGACTAAGGGGCACATTCAATACCTGTCTCCCTTTAAATCCAGAAGCTAACCACGCATTTTGCAGATCTTCCTTAAAAGCACCCAAAACCGCATAGTCTCCCCTGTATTTCCAGCGTGCCACAAGGTCTTTATTGAAATCATTGTATGGGAAAGCTGCAACATTTCGTTCTAATAAACCAGGATTTGTTTTCTCCCATTTTTCACAGTCGTGACACACTCCCTCATGCCCTGGACGATGACATCGAGGGCATGAAGGAGCCGTTATTTTATCCATTTGTTCCTCACAATCCCGGCATATCTTTTTCTGAACAGGGGGCTTCCAGAACGTGCCCCACGTAACAGCAGGGATGGTTTCAGCATGACAGATGAGACACCTCATAGCTTCCGCCCCAGTTTATTCATATAACGAATCGACTCCACAGCATCCAGCATTTCATCCGTTTTCCCAATATGATAAAAAATCACATTTCCTTTAGGATCGTCCGGACTTCTTCCTGCTCTTCCTGAAATCTGAACGAGCGCGGCTTCATCGAAAACCACGTGCCCTGCGTCAATGACATAAACATCAACAGACGGAAACGTCACTCCCCTCTCCAAAATCGTCGTTGTAATGAGTACACGGTATTCTTTTTTCCGGAACGCCTGGATCTTCTCTGCCCGCTGACTGTCCTCCGCATGAACCGATCGCACCTCATAGTTCCGTTCCTTTAAGTGTTCAGCTATTTGTTCAGCCATTTTGATCGAAGGAAGAAAGAGAAGCAGTTGTCTCGGTGTCTGTTGCTGATGAACGATTTGCTGGAGAACCTTTGGTGGAAGCTCACCTTTTTGTAAATAACGGTGAAGTGTAGGAGTAAGTTTAAGTTGGGGAACAGGAAGAGGATGGCCGTGGAAACGTTGAGGGATGAATACGACAGGAAGGTCTTTGGAACGAATCCTTCGCTTCTGCTCCTTTCTTGGTGTGGCCGTTAAATAGATGATAGAAGCGTGCGGTTTGGACGCTCGTTCACTGGCATAATGGAGAGATGGATCATTATGAAAAGGGAAAGCATCGACTTCATCGATGATCATAACATCAAACGCATGAGCAAAGCGGAGCAACTGATGTGTAGTAGCGATAATAAAAGGGGCATCACCAGCTTTATCCGGACTATCGCCGTATAGAGCGTGGATGTTCACATCAGGAAATGACTTTTTTAAGCGAGGGAGCAGCTCTCGGACAACATCGGTTCTAGGTGTAGCCAGACAAATGCGCTTCCCCTTTTCCAGCGCTTCCGCCAAAGCAGGAAAGAGAATCTCTGTCTTTCCGGCTCCACAAACCGCCCATACTAGTTTTTCTCCGAATCCTGTTCGGACAAGTGCCACCAGTTCATCTGCCGCTTTTTGTTGATGTCGCGTCAATTCCCCATCCCACTGGCAGGGGTGTTCATGGACGGACCATTCATAACCAGAACTTCCATAGTATAAAGGTTCACAGTCTATCACTCTTCCCATTTGAATACAGGAGCGGCAGTACACACAAGTTTGACCACATGTCGCATGAGGCATTTTCGCAAAAAGGTAGGATTTCGTGTTTCCGCAACGCCTGCAGCGATAACCCCAAGGACAAGTCTCAATGCTTGTTACTTTTGTAAGGATCGATTGCGCTACTAAGTGATCTACTTTTTCATCTTCATAAGGGATTTCGTGACGAAGAAGGAGTTTTCCGGAGAGAGAAGAGAAGCTGTGGGTGGGATTTTCAGGAGGAATCCAGGAGAAGTCTTTTTGAAGATATTTCTTAACCGCTTTGAACATTTAACCACCATCCTATAGAAAATAGAGCCTGTTTGAGTCTCACAAACAGGCTCTATTTATTAGGATTGACGGTACCATCCAAGGCCCATCGCGCCTTCACCAAGGTGCGTGCCGATGACGGGACCGAAGTAACTGAGGACGACTTCGACGTTATCATGTTTTTCTTCCAATTCTTTTTTCAACTCTGCCGCCTCTTCCGGTCGATTGGCATGAATCAGGCAGGCTTTGTACGTTCCGCCTTCTTCTACCTTTTCTTCAAAAAGGGAAACAATCTTCTTAATCGCTTTTTTCCGTGTACGGATTTTTTCAAACGGCACGATTTTAGTATCCACAAAATGGAGAACAGGCTTTACTTGGAGAAGGCTGCCTACAAAGGCCTGGGCTCCATTCAGGCGGCCGCCTCTCTGCAGGTGACTGAGATCATCGACCATGAAGTAAGCGCTCATTGATTGCTTCATTTCATTTAATCGATGGATAATTTGATCAGGCGTTGCCCCGTTGTCTGCCAATTCAGCAGCTTCCAGTGCATAAAAGCCTTGCATGTGACAGCTGATTTCTGAATCAAACACGTGAACATCGATCTCTTCGACCATTTCGCCTGCGGTGACCATCGCTTGGTACGTGCCACTGATGCCGCTGGATAAGTGAATAGAGATGACCGCATCATAGTCTTGAGAAAGCTCCTCAAGTTTCTGTGTCATGATCCCGATCGAAGGCTGAGAAGTTTTCGGGAGTTCTCCTCCTTCTTTCACCATATCGTAAAAGTCATCTGCGTTGATATCTACTTCTTCCTGATAGGATTCATGACCAAAAATCACGTTCAACGGAACCATATGTATGTGGTTGGCTTTACGTACATCTCTCGGAAGGTAAGCTGTGCTGTCTGTAATTACGGCTGTTTTCATCCGATCCAACTCCTTGTATGCTTAGTCTTTTCTATGAATATATGTAAAATAATTTCCGATGTTCTCTCTATCTATTTTACATGAACCCCACCCACAATGCACCAACTAATACGAAAACAGTCATCCGTATGTCTATATTTGGTGTACCAGGTCATCCAGAATCTGGATGACCTGGTACACCAAATAATTCCAAATAACCTCTAATCAACCCCCAATTAAAAGCCAAATCTACACATCAAAAAGGACTGTTTTTTCAGGTATACATTTCTGCACCTTAAAAAAACAGCCCTAACAATTTTGTATATTCTTTTATTTAGATAACTTCGACCCAGCCGTTTTTAATGGCTGTGACGACAGCCTGCGTACGGTCGTTGACGTTCATTTTCTGCAGAATGTTACTTACGTGGTTTTTAACGGTTTTCTCACTGATATAGAGAGCTTCCGCTACGCCACGGTTGCTGTTTCCGTCCGCCAACAGTTGCAGCACTTCACATTCACGGCGTGTGAGAAGGTGCAATGGCTTACGATATTCGATCGTTCGATAAGCACTGCCGCCTTTGCTATCTGCCAGACGACGATATTCAGCGACTAGGTTGTGTGTGACTTTCGGATGCAGGTAAGAACCTCCAGCACCTACAACTTTGATGGCATCGATCAATGCATCAGAATCCATCTCTTTGAGAAGGTAACCTTGCGCCCCTGTCTTCAGTGCGTGTGTCACATAGTTCTCATCATCGTGAATCGACAGAATGATCACTTTCATTTCGGGATAGCGTTTCGTAATTTCAGCTGTCGCTTCAACCCCGTTCATGCTTGGCATGTTGATATCCATCAGAACAACATCAGGCATGTGCTCTTCAATAAGGTTCACCGCTGTATCCCCATCATCACCTTCGGCTACAACTTCGAAGCTCGTTTCAAAATCTAAAATTCTTTTTACGCCTTCACGGAATAATTTATGATCATCAATTAGGACTATTCTGGTCGTCATGGTCATTTCCTCCTGTTTCTCACACATAGAATGGTTTTTGGTTCCCCTAACCTATTCTTTATCTCTCTCTATCTTTGTTTTTGTCTATTTTTTAGAAGATTGAATCTACCCTAATCCTATTCCCTATTATAAACGATTCACGTCCATTTACATAGTTTTTCGAAAAATTATCAATTTATTGGTAAATGAATCGTGACAATCGTCCCTTCTCCAATACTTGAATCGATATTGAGCTCGCCATCGAGCATGTCGACGCGTTCCCTCATTCCGACCAAGCCGAAAGATTTCTCTTTTTTCTTCGTGGTGTCAAAACCTTTCCCATCATCCTTCACGATGATCAGAGCTGCGTTTGACTTCATTTCAACTTTCACTTTGATTTCAGATGGCTCTGCATGCTTCAATGCATTTTGCACGGCTTCTTGAACTAGGCGGAAGAGAGCTACTTCATACTTGGTCTCCAGACGTTTCTCTTCTCCAAAGGAGGCAAAAGAAAACTGGACATTTTTGTTGTAGTCCTCAATGGTGGCCAAATACTTCTTCAATGTAGGGATAAGCCCAAGGTCATCCAACGCCATCGGTCGAAGATCATAGATGATTCTCCGGACCTCATATAGCGCAGACCGTACTAAAGATCGTACGCTTTTAACCTCTTCCATGGCTTCCTCAATCCCACGCTCGCGATAAGTCCGGCCGACAAGGTCGGAACGTAACATGACATTTGCGAGCATTTGCGCAGGGCCATCATGGATTTCCCTGGACAAACGACGCCGCTCTTCTTCCTGAGCCTCAATGATCTGCAAGCCGAACTCCTGCTTTTCCTTCGCATCTTCAAGAGCATCACTGACATGCTTGAAATCTTCGGTCAAATAATTAAGCACGACCGAAATTTTCCCACTGAGCGCTTCCGCACGGCCAATCGTTTCTTCTAAGTTACGGAGACGGATCTCTATATCGTCCCGCCGTTCGCGGAGTTGTTTTTCCTTTTCACGCTTCATGGACAAATCCATTTGCAGTTCGTGGGTTTGTTCATAAACTTTTCGAATTTCTTCCTCTGAATACTTCTGGAAGTGCTTACTGACTTCTGATAAGCGCGTCCGTGAAAAACGGACTCTTTGTTCAAGCTTGTCCCCTTCATCGATATGAGACAACACTTGTTTCTTCGTTTCTGTCAGTTCTTTGTTCAGTTTTTCAAATTCACTTCGGGACTCTTCACCAATTTGAAAGATTTCATCTTTGCTATTCGTGACGGTCTCAACCATCTCATTGATGATATGGTCAAGGGCGATGTCCCCAGTTTTTTTAAAACTCATCATAAGTCCCTCCATCAATATTCACATACTCATTCGTAAGACCTATGTCCATTTATGGGGGTGATTCTCAGTAAAAATGTATAATAATGAACAATAGTCGAACCATTTGCCGATTTTTTTCCCCATCGATATAATTAAACCTCAGGAGGTTTTTGAGACGATGTTAGAAAGCTATTATACCGTAAAACCAGAAGGTTCAGAAGAAGTGACAATCCAGAAATCGCGTTTCATTGGTTATGTCAAACGCTGTGAAACCGAAGAGGAAGCGCAGGCCTTTATTTCGCAGATCAAAAAGAAACACCATGATGCCACCCATAACTGCTCGGCCTATATGATTGGTGAGCAGGACCTTATACAAAAGGCGAACGATGATGGAGAGCCAAGCGGCACGGCCGGCGTTCCCATTCTTGAAGTGTTGAAGAAAAGAGGGCTGAAAGACACAGCTGTCGTTGTGACTCGTTATTTCGGCGGGATTAAACTTGGCGCTGGAGGGCTCATTCGTGCTTATGGATCAACCGCTTCCGAAGCGATCAACACAACAGGGGTCGTCAGGCGGCAGCTCATGAAGGAAATGAAGGTCACCATTGATTATCATCTTCTCGGTAAAGTGGAAAATGAAGTAAGGAACTCAGATTACACATTAGAAAGGATTAATTACCTAGAAAATGTGGAATTAATAGTATATGTAGAAAGCGGACTGGAAAAGGAATGTGAAGACTGGATGACTAATCTGACAAGTGGTCAGGCATCCATCGAACAAGGAGACGCTTCCTATGTAGAATTTGATGTCACACCTGAGTAAAGGAGCTTATGGATATGAAGCGCCGGAAAAGATATGTCTTCATCTGGTCCTTCCTGTTTGTTTTTCTCGTTGGTGTTGGAGCGGCAACCGGTTATGCCGCCTACTTGACGGACCAAGTGAAACAAACAGCCCTAAATTCCCACCAAGGACTTGACCGTGGTGAGAAATCAGACAAACGAACAAAAGAAGTGACCCCAGCTAAAGATCACACCTCTGTCTTATTTGTAGGAATCGATGACAGTGACAAACGCGAAAGTTCACCTTCAAGATCTGATGCATTGGTCCTCGCCACTTTCAATGAGGATGATAAATCCATTAAGATGCTGAACATTCCTAGAGATTCTCTCACGTATATCCCTGAAGTTGGTTATGAAGATAAAATTGCTCACGCCCATGCTTTCGGCGGAATCGATGGAACGGTAGAAACGGTCGAACGGATGTTGGATGTGCCCGTTGATTATTATGTACGGCTGAATTTTAACTCATTCGTTGAAATTGTTGATTCGATCGGCGGAATTACTTATGATGTCCCTTTTGACATGCAGGAACAAAATAGTTCTGATCAGGCAGGAGCCATTGAATTAACGGAAGGAAAACAGCTAATTAACGGTGAAGAAGCCCTCGCTTTAGCCAGAACGAGAAAGTATGACAGCGACTTGGCTCGCGGGGAGCGACAGATGGAAATTATCCAACAGATTTTCAGGGAGACCGTCTCTGCTAAAGGGCTGAATAATATGGATGAGATTTTATCGTCCGTAAGTGCGAACATGAAAACCAACTTAACCTTTAGTGAAATGATTCAGTTTAAAGATTATTTCCTTCAAAAAGAGAATTTCACCTTTGACAAAATGCAACTGGAAGGTGAAGGTGGTTTCACAGGCCATGGATGGTACTATCAGCTCGCGAAGGACGATTTAACAGCTACGTCTGATGAACTGAAGAATCATCTTGAATTGCAGAATCCAATAGCCAGTGAAAATGAAGAAGAAAATTCCATGTAAAAAGCTGCTCCAAATCTGGAGCAGCTTTTTTTTTATTGCTTCGACTTTGTGCCGTTAATCATATTCAATAAAGGTCTGTACTCTTTCCCTACAAGTCCGGTTATCTCAACGATTAACTCAATCATAACCGCAAGTAGTGCAATAACCGATATAGCTCCGAAGATGGTGGCTTGTGAGAAAATCACCGCTGCTAAACTAAACAAGGCACTAACAGCATAAATCATGAGAACCGCTTCAGGATGACTGTAGCCAAGATTAATCAAGCAATGATGCAGGTGAGATTTATCAGGAGCAGATAAAGGTTTCCTTTGAATCACTCGGCGGACAATCGCAAATAACGTGTCCGATATAGGAACACCAAGAATAATGATCGGAATGACGAAAGAAAATAACGTGACGTTTTTAAAACCAAGCAGGGCAAGCACACTAATCATGAACCCTAAAAACAAGGCCCCTGTATCACCCATGAAGATCTTAGCAGGATAGAAGTTATACACCAGAAAACCAAGGGTACTTCCTAACATCATTAATCCTGCGAAAACAACGAATACATTCCCCATTGTAATCGCCATACCGGAAATCGTTAACAAAGCAATCGCCGAAACGCCTGCGGCCAATCCATCCAGTCCATCAATAAGGTTGATGGCATTCGTAATAGCAATGATCCACAAAATTGTAATCGGTATGCTTAAATACCCTAAGTCGAGCTGACCACCAAAAGGTAAATTGATGAAATCAACCTGAACTCCACCCATAACAACAATGACAGCGGCCAGTAACTGGCCAAAAAGTTTAAGTTTCGCTGATAGCTCCGTAAGATCATCGAGTACCCCGGTGATGATAATGACAGTAGCGCCTATAAGAACAGGCCAGGTGTAGTTACTTTCGGGAAAGAAAAATAAAATACCGAGAGCAAAGCTTATATAAATCGCCAGCCCACCAAGGCGTGGCATGATAATTTTGTGTACTTTACGGTGGTTCGGTTGATCCGTTGCACCGATTTTAATTGCTAATTTCTTGACTAACGGTGTGATGATGACCGCAACGATCAAGCAAAATAGCAAGGCCTTATACTCCATAAAGACCCTCCTCAGGTTTATTATATCCTCTCCGAATGAAATAACAGCTGATATTAAATACCATTTTCCCATGCATAGTTCTTATGGAAAAGCACCATATTAACCCTGAAAAATTATATCACATGAACAGCCAATTTCATGTAACGATTTGATTACTTTTTATTAGCCTTTTTTTAATAAGGTGAAACCTTTAAATGTAAAAAGATGGAGGGAGGAGAAGGATATGGCGGAAAGAGAAAGAAAAAAATTAGAAAAGTCATTAAAGCCTCACTGGGTATGGGCGATTGCGTTCGGTTCGGCTATTGGTTGGGGAGCTTTTGTCCTTCCCACCGATTGGATTGCTCAAGCAGGCCCTTTGGGTGTCGTTATAGGTTTATCGCTTGGAGCTGTATTGATGATGATCATTGGCGTCAGTTACGGGTTCTTGATTGAAAAGTTCCCCGTTACAGGCGGTGAATTCGCCTATGCCTATATCGGTTTTGGACGAATGTATGCATTTGTTGCCGGCTGGTTCCTTACGTTAGGTTACATCTGCATTGTTGCTTTAAACGCCTCCGCCCTGGCATTACTTGCTAAGTTTTTATTCCCTTCTTTTATCAAAATAGGAAATATGTATAACGTTGCCGGGTATGATGTTTCCATTATTCAAGTAGCGATTGCAAGCGCCGCCTTAATTGTCATCGCTTTATTAAACGTTCGAGGGGCGAGTTTTTCAGGACAAACACAATTTGTGTTCAGCATCATTTTAATTTTCGGGATTGTATTATTAGCGCTGGGAGCCTTATGGGCAGAAGGGCCAAGCCTTACCCATACCATACCTCCTTTTTCACCTGAAAAATCAGCCATCGCATCGATCGTCACCATATTAGCCATTGCACCATTCGCATATGTCGGCTTTGACAACATCCCCCAAGCCGCTGAAGAGTTCGATTTTGCTCCAAAAAAAGCCTTCCGCTTGATTATTTGGTCTCTTTTAGCAGCAGGCTTGGCATATAGCGCTATGATTCTGATTACTGCAAGCACTATGCCCTGGCAGGAGTTGTTGCAGCAGATTGAACGAACGCAATCGGTGTGGGGAACGGGGGATGCCATTCAAAGTTACATGGGGAGAATCGGTGTTTGGCTCATCGCTCTATCTGTTTGTATGGGCATTTTCACAGGCTTGAATGGCTTTTATATCTCGGCAAGTCGATTAACGTTTGCGATGGGCAGGGCTCGCATTCTTCCAGATATATTCAGGAAACTCCACCCTAAATACAAAACACCGTATGTCGGAATTCTATTTACGATGGGCGTCTGCCTGATCGCTCCGTGGTTCGGTCGGGAAGCTTTGCTATGGGTTGTCGATATGTCTTCTACAGGCGTAGCCATTGCTTACTTCTTCTGCACCGCTACCGCTTATAAGTTCTTTCACTGGAAGGAGAATTCGTCCACCTCTCAGAAAAGAGCAACCATCGATCCCTTAAGAAAACTTTTATCACTGATCGGGATGCTCAGCTCTTTGTGTTTCTTAGCTCTCCTCTTAATCCCTTGGTCCCCTGCTTCGCTCGGGAGAGAATCCTACATTGCTTTGGCTTTTTGGATTCTCATCGGTTTGGTTTTTTACCTTTTCAACTATAAGCGGTACCGCCATATTGATCGTAAAGAAATGAATTATCTGATTCTCGAAAAAGAAGAAATATAACCGATCCTTACGAGAGTGATACATGATACGTTTATGTCAATCGTTTTACATTTTCCACAACAAAAGAACGGGGTCCTTCGATTGTTTTCAAATGTGGTAGAATGAAAAGCTGAGAGGTTAAAATAGAGGTGACATACATTGGCAAAACGTATCATTCGCGTTCGCAGACGCAAAAAGAAACAGAAACGACGCATCGCACTGACGCTTTTTCTTTTGTTCGCAATGACCATAGGCGGAATTTTCTACTATGTGTCGCAAGTATATACAGCTTCATATGAAGATCTGGACCGAGGAAATAAATCTGATTTACGGGAGGAAGCGGTGGATATTGGAGATGAACCGATTTCCATACTTTTGCTCGGCGTTGAAGATTATTCTTCTGATGGGCAAGCAGGTAGAGCGGATACTCAAATTGTGCTGACCATCGACCCGGAAACGCAGGATATGACGATGACCAGTATTCCCAGGGACTTAAAAGTGGACATCCCTGCCAGTAAAGTCGGGGAAAAATATGGAGGAAGTCATAAAATTAACGCTGCCTACACGATCGGTGAAATTAGTGGGTATGGTGCTGAAAAATTGACGATTGAAACGGTGGAGGATTATTTAGACATCCCCATTGATAAATACGCTTCGGTCAACTTTGAAGGTTTCGCTGAAATCGTAGATGTGTTAGGCGGAGTAACCGTAGACGTCAAACAAGGTTTCTGGGAACGAAGCCACTTACAACACGATAAAAGAATTGAATTCACAGAAGGCGAAACGAAAATGGATGGAGAAGAAGCTCTTGCCTTTGTAAGAATGAGAAAAAGAGACGTTGCCATTGAATATCCAAGAGATGAAAGACAGCGTCAATTTATAAAAGCAAGTATTGAGGAAGCTCTCTCTCCAGGAAATATTTTCAAAGCCGATGAATTAGCGGATGCGGTCAGCAGCAACGTTCAAACCAACCTTTCCGTGAAAGAAGCTTTCGCACTCCAAAAAGCTTTTTCATCGAAAGATCCTTCAACAGAGACGTTTACACTTGAAGGACAAAATACACGCTTGGAAGACGGACTCTTTTACTTCGTCCCTTATGACGGAAGTGTCAGTGAACTGTCGAATAAAATAAGAACAGCTTTAAAAATTAACGAAGAACCATCGGAGGAGAGCTCCTATTCTTCTTCTGCATCTAAACAAGACACTCAGGAATCTAATTAAGAAAACACCAGCTTCCATGTGACACGGGAGCTGGTGTTTTATCATTGTTTAAGCTTTTTTATCAATTTCAATATGAACAGAGTGTAAAGATTAGCAGACCATTCATCCTTTCAAACTTATAGGGGCCTTCATAAGTTAAAAGAGATGGGGAGTCTGGATTATGTATGGAGATACAATCAATGACAGGTTTGTCATAAAAAAACCGGTTAAATGTATCTTCTGTAATTCGAATCAATGGCTCTACAACAATGGTTTTATCTATTCTAACACTATAACGTGCCTTAATGGAAAACTCCAGATGGTCTAAAATAATTTTAGTCAATCCCACGTAAATGCACCCTTTCTAAAATACCCACCCTGATCCTGTATACCTTTTCTTTTTCTTTCATGGTATAAGAAAAAAGAGTCACCGAAAACAGCATATCGGACTAGGTAGAAAGTAAAAAGCCCCTTTCGCAGTAGAAAGAGGCTTTACATTCATTCTTCAATAATACGATAATTGGTATGAGCCACAACCGTTCTGTCGTATTCGAAATCGATCTCATCTAAGTTGTCCATAATGGTCAAATCTACGATTACGGATTGTTGACATTGACTCGGAATGACTTTGCCCTTGAAAATGATGTCATTTCTCTCAAAAGTTACGATTTGCCCTGGAGTGGCAATGCGATCATCAGGTTGTACCATATCTCTCTACCCTTTCTCTTCCTCGTATTTTGAATAACCTTACAATAAATTAACAAACAATTCAAACAAAACTTTTACAATATATGTTACTAAATTCGACAAGATTATACAAGTAAAACAAAAGTGGGTTTATTAAATTTCTCAGGAGATATATACTAGATAGCAAAGGTATCCAAAATTTGGGGGTTTTTTATGGCGTCTCATATTACTAAAGCAAAAAAGATTATGCTTCTATCCTTCTTAGTATTTATTCTATTCCTTTCGGCAGCAGTGATAACCCCCCTTCTCTTAGGTCCAGAGTTTTTAATGGCAGAAGATTCCCTGGAACCCTCTAAAAAGTACGATGCGATTATCGTTTTAAGCGGAGGTGAAGAGCGTCTCGACCATGCGGCTGAACTCTATAACGAAGGATTGACGAGTCATATGATTTTGACCAATTCGACAGAGGACAGCACCACGCCTGAGAAAGCCATGGAACGAGGCATACCTCAAAGCGCCATTTACGAAGAACCTTCTGCCACCAGTACATATGAAAATGCCACACGATCAAAAGAAATTATGGAAGAAGAAGGTTTCGAATCTGCCCTTGTAGTCACGAGCGATTTCCATTCCCGGCGGACGAAAATGACATTTGACGATATTTACAACAGCCAAATAAAGCTTGACTACTCCTTCGCTTCAAATTTTTTTGATCCTTCTGATGGAATGACAGAAAATGAAAAAAGAATAACGTTCGGCGAATATGTAAAAATGAGTGTCTACTGGTTCCGTTTACTCTTCGAGTGAATGGAACTTTTCTTTGTTTTCTGACATTTAATTCTATTGCACTATAGACAATCCAAGTTGCTTCCTATATTATGAAAGCGGTTTCACTTATAAATTTGAAAGGACGGGATTCATTTGATTCAAAAACGTTGGATTTGGCTGATCGGTATCACGCTTTTATTTTTGTCATATGCGCAACCGGTTGCATCAACCTATGCAGATGCGAAAACGTATAATGATGTTGTATTGCGTGGTAGCGCGGAAACCTTAGATTGGAGTTCGAATAACAACCCCCTTACTTACAATGCCGAAGAAGGAGTCTGGCTCAGTCAGCCCATTTCTTTGGAAGGAGGAAAAGTGACAGAGTTCAAGTTTGTTTATGACGGAAATTGGATGCCTGGTGCAAACTTGACGTACACAGCCCCTCAAGATGCTGCGTACATTTTCGCTTTTCACCCGGAAGCCGAACGCAAAGTGGACATCCGCCTCGCTGATACTTATGAAGCAAGTGTAGAACTTGTACTCACCGTCCCTGAAGGAACGCCGGAATGGGTGACGCCGACAGTCGCTTCAAGCAAAAATGATTTCCATTATACAGCCGCACCTATGACGAAAACCTCTGAAAATACGTACACAACTAAGATTGTAGGACAAGCAGGCGAAGAAGTTTCCTATTTTTACAGCCTTGCAGGAGAATCTTACAAGGAAGATATTGAAGAACCACGGACAGTGACATTATCCACATCCGGCGGTACCAAAGAAGATTCGGTTTCCCAGTGGAAGAAAGTCCCTGTCGCTCAATCAGTCACTCACGACTATAACCATACCCCATACGTTCCCAATCATCGTGATGATGTAACGGTGAAAGTCGAAGTGCAGCACTTTGGCCCGATCGACAAAGGAGCTATTTATTACACGACAGATGGCACTACTCCTGATGGAAAACGAGGAGAAGCTGCAAATGGACAAACCGTTCCTTTACAGGTGACAGATACAACTGAAAATGCCGATGGACTGAAAACATCCATCATGGAAGGGGTTATTCCCTCTCAGAAAAAAGAAACACGCGTGAAATATAAACTCGATGTTTGGAACTCCAACAGTGAAGGTTCTCAATTTGCCGATAACAATGTGTTGAGTTCTGAAGATGCCACAGAGTTCGCTTATTATGTAGATACGTATGAATCTCCAGAGTGGGCGAAAGAAGCGGTCATTTATCAGGTGTTTGTCGATCGTTTCCGTGATGGCAGTTCAGAGAACAATACATCTGTAAACCCTGAACAGCCCTATGATGAACAGTTGAAAGGCTGGATGGGCGGCGATCTTCAAGGAGTGCTTGAAAAGATTGATTACATCGAGGATCTTGGTGTGAATACTCTATGGATTTCACCGATCTATGAAGGTCCCTATTCTCACGGGTATCACCCGACAGACTTCATGAACATCGACCCTCGTTTCGGCAGCAACCAGTTGATGAAGGAACTAGTCGAGGAAGCCCACAAACGTGATATGAAAGTCGTTTATGACCTGGTGCCTAACCACACATCCGACCAGCACGACTTTTTCCAGGATGCATTAGAAAAAGGGCCGGACAGTCCTTACTATGATTGGTACACATTTACGGATTATCCGAATGAATATGATACGTTTTATGGCATTCAAGAGCTTCCTGAGTTAAACAACGACAATCCGGAAACGCGCGCCTATATGCTTGATGAAGTCGTTCCGTTCTGGATGAATGAAATCGGCGTCGACGGCTTCCGCCTGGATTATGCCAAAGGTCCAAGTCAAAGCTTCTGGGTTGATTTCCGTCATCAAGTAAAATCACTTGATGACGATGCGTTCATCTTCGGAGAAGTGTGGGACAACCTTGATACCATCTCTTCCTACAAAGGGAAATTGGATGGAGCGATCGATTTTGAAACACATTCAGCGATTACGAATGCCTTCATTCAGGATGGTTCGGTAAACGCACTAGCCTCCTCTCTTGAGGAGACCTTCAGAACTTATGGCGATGAATTCGTTGCGGCTACCTTTTTAGACAGCCATGACATGCCGCGCTTTTTGTTTGAAGCTGATGGAAACGAAGAAACGTTGATGAACGCAGCAGCGTTACAGTTTACGTTACCTGGCGCACCGATCATTTACTATGGTGATGAGGTCGGCTTGTCTCAGAGTGGTGACCATAACCTTGTAGACGAGTGGAAAGACCGCTACTACCGTGAAATGATGATTTGGGAGGTAGAAGAGCAGAACGAGGAGATTCTCTCTCATTACAAAACGTTGATTGATGCAAGGAATGACCAGCCAGCCTTAACGCACGGCGATTTTAACATCATTTACTCGGATGATGACGTCCTCGTCTTTGAACGATCCGTGCCAAAGGATAAGGTTCTTGTCGTCATGAACCTGGGCGAAGAGGGCCGCAACCTGGATATCATTGACCTTTACAACCAGCAGACACCAAACAAAGTACAGCTCACTTCCCTTCTTGACAAGGAAAAGCTGAAGAGTCACAAAGGCGAACTTGAAATGACGAGCGAAGCGGGTTCTGTTGCGATTTATGATGTCAAAGGGAAACTGCGTTATGAAGCTCCATCGGAAGAAAAGAAATACAACAAAGTCGTGGTGCGTGGATCTGCTCCGTTCGACTGGTCCAGTGATGCCAACATGCTGATCTTCGATGAAAAAGATGCTTTTTGGAAGAGCCAACCGATTGAATTGACGGCAGGAGAAACCGTGGAATATAAATTTGTCCGTGACGGTGAATGGCTGGAAGGCGATAACCTCCGTTTCACACCAGAGACAGATGGAGAATACATCTTTATTTTTGACCCCCAAAATGAATTTCAAGTGACGGTGGAACGGATGCAAGCCATGAACGAAGCCGCCTGACAAAAAAGCTTCCTACTCTTAAGTAGGAAGCTTTTTGTTATTTATGATAATCCCATAGGATCTTCCACTCCCCTTTTTCTTCTGCCACATAAATATCCTGATGAAGGCGGAAAAGGCCGTACTTTCCTTTGTACGTTTGAATCACAGTCGTTTGGTAAACGGGCGAAAGAGGTTTCGATCCTTTTTCCATCGTCCATTGATCGAGCTTCTTCAAATCTCCTATCACAAATTCAAAACTCTCCACACCGAAGTGGTTCATAAACACGTGTGCACGATCTTGTATGTAAGCCCCTTTTGTAAACTTCTCTTTCATTTGAGAATGAAAAAGTTCCCACGATTCGGAAAACTTCCCTTGTTGTTCATGCACATAAAATCGCTCGATGGTACTTTCTGCACGCTGACCCGGTCGAGTCATGAAGAAAATGGTGAGGACAACCGCAAGGATAAGAACCACAATCAAAACAAAGATGAAGATCATAGGTGAACGGCTGCGCTTCATTATCATCCCTCCCCTACTTACCTTATGCATGGGGGGAGAAAAAAAGAAAAGCCTGACTCTTATTCGAGTCAAGCTTACACTATCAATACGGATCCGCTTCGTGTCCTTTATCCTGCGCTTGATCTACGGCATCCGCAGCTCCTGCACTTCCAATCGGAGAGCCTCCCCTTTTCGGAAGCTTTCCTTTAGTCGGAATGATTTCACTGGCTATTTCTTCGTTCATGTCCCCTGCATTCATGCCGAGTCCTTCCGCTACTCGTTTGCCATAATCCTCATCACATTGGGAGAAAAGAGAAATCATTTTCTTCTGGATGTGAGGGTGACAGGGTTTCAGGGAAGTAACGAGGTTCATGATTAAATCGTCCCGCTCCCAGTCTTTGAAAAGACGGTAGCGCTCGCCGGCTTGCTTGAAATTGTTTTCTCGATCGATCGGCTCTTTCTTCAACTTACCTTCTGTATAAGGCTGATGCGGTTTCGTTTTCGGTGTGGCTTCTTCCAAACCATTCAAAGTCGAAGGTTCATAGTTCACATGTGGATTCGCGTCTTTCGGGCGGTCTGTAAAGTAAGACATGCTGCCGCCTTCGTAGTTGGTCGCCACATGTTTTTTCGGTGCGTTTACCGGCAGCTGCTGATAGTTCGCACCAACCCGGTAACGCTGTGTATCGGAATAAGAGAACGTACGCCCTTGAAGCATTTTGTCATCGGAAAAGTCGAGCCCGTCCACAAGCACCCCTGTCCCGAAGGCTGCCTGCTCGATTTCGTTGAAGTGGTTGTCCGGATTTTTATTAAGCACCATTTTTCCTACTTTCAAAAATGGAAACTGATCTTCGGGCCAAATTTTCGTATCATCAAGTGGATCAAAATCGAGTTCCGGATGCTCATGATCCTCCATGATTTGAACACAAAGCTCCCACTCTGGGTAGTCACCACTTTCAATCGCTTCATACAAATCCTGTGTGGCATGATTGAAATTTTCACCCTGGATTTCGTTCGCCTCTTCCTGCGTCAAATTTTTGATTCCGTGCTTTAAAGGCTCCCAGTGGTATTTGACGAGCACCGCTTTCCCTTCTTCATTCACCCAGCGATACGTATTGACGCCAGATCCTTGCATCTGCCGGTAATTTGCCGGAATTCCCCACGGGGAGAAAAGGAATGTCACCATATGCATCGCCTCAGGTGTCTGACTGATGAAGTCAAAGATCCGCTCACTATCCTGGATGTTTGTGACAGGGTCCGGCTTGAAGGAGTGAATCAAATCAGGAAACTTCATCGCATCACGGATGAAGAACACCTTCAAGTTGTTTCCAACCAGATCCCAATTCCCGTCTTCTGTATAAAATTTCACCGCAAACCCGCGCGGGTCACGCAATGTCTCCGGAGACCCAGCTGAATGCGTCACAGTGGAAAAACGCACGAGGACAGGGGTTTGTTTTCCGGCACCAGAAAACACCTTCGCCCGCGTATATTTTTCCACTGGTTCCTCTCCTACTTTTCCATATGTCTCAAAATACCCGTGCGCCCCGGTACCACGTGCGTGGACCACACGTTCAGGAACCCGTTCACGGTCAAAGTGTGAAATCTTTTCTATAAAATCATAGTTCTCAAGTGTCGCCGGCCCGCGATTGCCGACCGTACGCAAATTTTGGTTGGTGCGGACAGGATGGCCCTGTCTTGTCGTTAGGGTCTTTTCATTCTCATCTTCAGAAAAGCGCTGATCCTCCGCTCCTCCTGGTCCTTGTTCCTGTTTATCCATACTCTTTCCTCCTCTTTTATATAGGAAGAGTGTTTGCTGAGTTCAGGCTTTTTATTCCAATGGAGGAAATGGAACTTTGGTGGAAGGATATTAGCAGCTTTCGAGGATTTATTGGCAGGTTTAGTGATTTTATAATTTATCGGTGACTTCTGGACT
This sequence comes from Halobacillus litoralis, assembly GCF_009856445.1. GTDB lineage: Bacteria > Bacillota > Bacilli > Bacillales > Halobacillaceae > Halobacillus > Halobacillus litoralis. Next base: position 869,884 of record NZ_WMFA01000001.1, on the reverse strand, counting down.
TTTATCAGTGGGTTTCAGTATTTTATCAGTAACTTTCAGACTTTTATCCCTACCCCTACAAAAGAAAGACTTAGAGCACTAAGCTCTAAGTCTTTAAATGATTAACCTTCGATATAATCCTTCAACTGAGTAATTCGTTTACTCATACTGCTCGGGCTAACATCATATTTCGTCGCTACGGCTTTCTTCGTCACCTTCTCAGGCTCTGTACGGAACTCTTCAGAAGTACGATAAATGTGTTCCAGCGCAGCAGAAACCACTTCCGGTTTACGGAATGTCGGATCTTCCGACTGTTTATAAGAGAGCCAAGCTTCACGGAGTCTCTCGAAAGTTGGTTCGGTTTTAAGGTTATCGTCGACAAGGTCGAGCACTTCATCTTCCCCGGTTCCTTGCGTTTCTTTTTCAAGTGACCCTTGTTCTTCTGAGGATTCTTCAGCAACATTCATATACATCCAGGTTCTCAACTGTTCAATAAGAGTTGCCTGCATGTAAGCATGAATCGATTCATATCCAGCCTGCTGGGATTTTTCCTCTACTGCCTGCTTGAAAGTTTGATAGGATTCCTCATAGTTTGGGATCGCAAGCGGGACGAAATTGTAGATCGGTCCCCATTTCAGAACAACTCCAATCGCATACGGCATGTGAGAATAATTTTCTTCCTTCAATGGAATACCGTCACGCTTCACTTCATATCTTAGACCGCTCCACACGTCTTCAACCGTGACGGTTTGGTCGTTCTGAACCTCCTGGATATGGAAAACACTAGCGAGTGGTGATTTCCACGCTTCCATTGATGCCAGGGTCGCTGGACGGACGATTTTGTCTTGTTTCTTTTCAAAGAATTCGTCGTAAAGCGTTGTGCCATCTTCCTGCTTTTCCATGAATACACCTTGAACCATACGGAAAGCCGCTTCTACTTCTTCCTCCTGTGTTTCACGCTCTTCGTTAGGCGTAACATTTGGATAGTTACGGTTCACATAGGCCATAAAGTGACTATAGTGGCTTTTCAGCTCTTCATGAAGGCTTGTGGATCCCACACCTTCCTCTGTTTTATTCATACAGCATTTCTTATATTTCTTCCCACTTCCACATGGACATGGGTCGTTTCTTTTTACCTTACTCATAAATATCCCTCTCTTAACTCTTAAACGTTCAACTCTACTAGAGTACCGAAGATTGAGCCAACATGCAAAAAATCAAGGAAAAAAGAAGGAGGAAATTATATACAGACCAGGTCATCCAGTATTTGGATGACCTGGTCTTACAGTATTTGGATATATATCCCCAACTTAAACATCTCTTCTTAATGCGCTTAGTACATCGATGCGCGTGGCTTTTTTGGCTGGTTTGAGCCCGGAGAGCATGGCTACACCGATACTGAGGGCTACACATATGAGCGCTAAGTAAGGAGGGATGTAAGACAATTGGATGGCTTCTTCAATCGTCTGGTCGAAAACTTGTTGAATAACGAAAGGAAGCAGCATGTTAATTCCTACGCTTACTAGATAGGCAATGACAACTCCAACAAACGCCCCCATTAACCCAATATAGCCACTTTCCATCAGGAAGATGCTGCGTATCATTTTAGGATGGCCACCGATAGCTTTCATGATGCCGATATCCTGCGTTCTTTCTGTAACTGCCATGGACATCGTATTGTAAATGCCAATCGAGGCAATCAATAAAGCGATTGTACCTACGACGATCAACCCGACTTTGACAACAGCAAATACAACATTGATCTGATCGAGTTCTTCCGTCACGGAGTAAATATGGTAGCCTTCATCTTTCAAGTTCTGGGAGAGCTGCTCCACCTGTTCCATGTTCCCTGCTATGACCTGGACATCACTATACACCCTGTCTTGGCCCTCGGACTGTAAGGTTGCCACCTCGTCTGTTTTCATATCGGGGTGGATGGCAGCACCATAAGCCGTTCCTGTAAAAGCTTCAATATCACCCAACACAGCTTCAGAAATGTAGACATCGTTACTCACCTGCCAATCCCTCGCAGGTTCTTCCATGATCCCCACCACTTCCACAGCAAAGGTTTCGGTCACCCATTCATCATCCTTGTATTGTTCCACTTCAATTTCAATCGTTTTATTTAGTAATTCCTCATCCATCCTGTACTCTTCTTTGACAAGACCATTTTGATTAAAGATCTGGTCCTCGGCTTCTTCCTCACTCTTTTTATATAAAAGTTGATCCAGGTGGTATCCGATCAGCACTTCATTCTCTTCCTGCGGCATTCGGCCGGAGGATAAGTTCAACCCGGCTTCTTTTTCTGATTGGAAATCTACAACACTAACTGTTGAACCGCCTGCGTAGGCATCATAAAGAATATCTGCTTCTGTCCTCAGCTGAATTTTGTGAGAGACAGCTTTGACGTTTTCCATCGATTGAAAAGTTTCAAGGTCCTCCTTAGTGATTTCAGGACTCTCCCCTTCATCCGCTGACTGTTTTCCATAAACCGTTACTTCCGTGATGGCCCGGTCCTGCATAAGGTCGTTAACAATGAACCGTTGGGCGCCGAATCCAACAGATGCAAGGACGATAAGAAAGGCACATCCGATCGCTGTAGCAAGAATCGTCATAAATACGCGCGATTTATTCTTCTTCATGTTCTGTCTTATAAAATTGAACCGGTCTTTCCACTTCATCGAAACGCCACCTCTCGATCTGCAGCTAAACGCCCATCCTCGAGACGGATCGTCCGATCAGCTATCTGCGCCACTTCTTCATCGTGAGTAATGATGACAAAGGTGATGTTCTCTTCTTTGTTCAATTTTTGAATAAAATCAAGCAGCTCCTTCTCTGTTTCCTGATCCAGGCTCCCCGTCGGTTCATCCGCTAGAATGATCGGTGGTTGGACAATGAGCGCTCTGGCAACGGATACACGCTGCTGCTGCCCGCCGGATAGTTCTGAGGGGTAGTGCTCCTGATATTCGTCCAGTCCGACTTTGATGAGCATTTCATGCACTCGTTTCTCCCGCTCCTTTTCAGAAACACCTTTCATAACCAGCGGAAGTTCGATATTTTGATAGGCGGTCATACTCGGAATCAGTTGAAAACTTTGAAAAATGAACCCCAGGTGATCGGATCGAAACTCTGCCCACTCAGACTCCTTGTATTCTGTCACCCTCTCATCAGCTATAAAAATATCGCCCTCCGTCGGTTTAATATAACCACTCATCAAGTTCAATAATGTCGATTTACCTGAACCACTGCGGCCTACAACCGATACAATCTCACCCTCTCTTACTTCAAGATTGATATCTCTTAATACCGATACTTCCTGTCTATTATTCTTTTTTCCTACAAAGAACGAATGAGACAACCTCTCCACTTTAATCATGATCATTTCTCCCTTCATGCTAACCTTTTACATACAAGACGAAAGAAACGCCCTAAACATTTCATCTTTTTTAATAGTAAGGAGAAAACCTGAAAGTCAGTCTCCCATTTTAGATCTTTCTATTAATAGGAAGACGGATGTGACTCTCAGTCACATGTTAAAAAATGTAAGACCTGGTCACCCATAAAATGGGTGACCAGGTCTTACATTTTCTTACACATCCTCACACTCCTGACACAAAAAAATCACAGCAGGAAGGTTAGCCTTCGAGCTGTGGTTTGATTTCTTTGGTGGAAGAGCGATATTTGATATCGAACGGGACGATGATCCGTTTCGCCGGTTCCTCTTTGTTTTTTACTTTTTCAATCAGACATTTGGCCGCCTGACTGCCGAGTCCATGAATGTGAATATCCACAGTGGTCAGTGGAGGGCGGGTGATCTCCGATAAGTACACATTGTTGAAACTAACGATCGAGATGTCGTCAGGTACACGTTTCCCGAATTCCTCCAGCATGTTCACCACACCGATACTCATGAGATCATCGGCGATCACAATGCCAGTCGGTGGTTTCGGAAGGGTGAACAATTCATGCACCGCCTGTCGACCGCCGGACTTTAAGAATTCTGTATGAATCCGGTACTCATCCAAGTATGGCAATTCAGCTTCTTGCAGCGCCAACTCATACCCGCGCATACGATCAATGGTTACAATACGATCCTCGGAACCGCCGATGAACGCAATGCATTCGTGTCCAATATCAATCAGGTGATTGGTGATTTCTTTGCCGGCCCGGATATTATCATTATCCACATGTGTAATTTCATCCACACGTGTCGCAGGTTTACCGACGATGACAAAAGGAAAATTCTGTTCCAGCAAGAATTCCATAATCGGGTCGTCCACCTGTGAATAAAGAAGGATGATGCCATCTGTCCGGTTGCTGTACACCATGCGTTTGACAGCCTCAAGCATTTCTTCATCGGTTTCTCCTGTACATAAAAGCATAGAGTAATCAAGTTCATGAGCAACCGCACTGATTCCCCGCAAAACCTCAGGGAAGAATGGGTTTTGGAGCGCTTTGTCTGCACTGGAGGGCATGACAACACCGAGCGATTGTGTCGAACGGTTCGCCAGGTTCCTCGCATTGGCATTCGGATGATACCCCATCTCTTTCATGGCTTTCTTTACTCGCTTTTTCGTAGCCGGGCTGATTCTGGGATGGTCTGCAATCACACGGGACACGGTGGAAGGAGCTACCCCTGCCGCTTTGGCCACTTCTTTAATGGTTACCGCCATAACTTTCACCTTCTATTTCCATACTATGATCATTGTATCATGAGCACGCTTTCATCGATCTTTTATTAAAAAAGGAGAACCGGAGGGCTGCTCCGCTTCTCCTTCCATACATATGTCTTCAAGGTTATCCCTTCGTACCCCCTGCTGTCAATCCAGTAACAAAATATTTCTGCAAGGATAAGAACAGCAAAGAAATCGGTACCGCAATCAATACAGAACCGGCAGCGAACAATGTAAATTCATTTCCGAACTGATCGGCAATCATTTCATAAAGTCCTACCGCAAGTGTGAATTTATCTTCCGAACGCAGCAGGATGCGGGCAAGGATAAAGTCTGTGAACGGTGTAATGAAGGTAAACAGGCAGATAACCGCAATCATCGGCTTGGCGAGAGGCATAACAATCTGCCAGAAAATACGGAAGTTTCCTGCACCGTCCATACGAGCGGACTCGTCCAGCTCTTTCGGAATAGTATCCAAATACCCTTTCATCAAATACGTATTCATCGGAATCGCTCCACCTGTGTAAACGAGAATCAACGCAAGGTGGGTATCGAGCAGACCCGTCAAGTTCGCTAGTGCATAAATGGCGATCAAGGCAGCAAAGTTCGGGATCATTTGCAGAATCAAGAAGGTCATCAAACCATTTTTACGTCCTACAAAACGGAACCTTGAAAAAGAATACGCCGTCATACACACGAGCGCGACAGAGAAGAGCATGGTCAGAACACAGATTTTAATCGTGTTCCAATACCAAATCAGATAGTCACTCTGGGCCGGGTCGAATAACTCTTTATAGTGTTTCAAAGTAGCATTTTCAGGAATGATCGAGGAACCTGATAAACTGTTCCCCGGGTTAAAGGAAGATCCGACAATCCATAGAATCGGGTATAGGATGATCGTGATCATGGCCAAAATCACAATGTACGAAAATGTCAGCTGTAACACGCGTTTATTATTTTTCATATTACATCATATCCTCTTCTTGGAATGATTTCGTTCTTCTGAACTGCCACAAGGCTACGGTAATGACGATCAAGGACAGGATCATCGTAATCGCTGCTGCTTTTCCGTACTGGGCAGAGGTCATCGTCAAGTTGTAGATCCAGGAAATCAAGATATCTGTTCCTCCCGCGTTCTGGTTAGGAACAGCTGGACCGCCTCCATTGAAGAGGAAGATGACATTAAAATTGTTGAAGTTGAATGTGTACTGCGTGATCATAATTGGTGCAGTTGCATACAGAACCAGCGGAAGTGTAATACCTCTGAACTTCTGGAAAATCGAAGCGCCATCGACATCCGCCGCTTCATACAATTCATTAGGAATCGACTGAAGCACACCGGTCACCATTGCAAAAATGAATGGGAACCCAAGCCACGTCTGGATCATGATCAAAGCGATTTTTGTATACGTCGGGTTTGTCAGCCATGGAATATCCCCAAGACCAAAGGCAGCCAGGATATCGCGGTTGATGGTTCCGAACGTTTCGTTGAACATTCCGGCAAAAACAAGAATGGAAACGAACGCCGGTACCGCCCAAGGTAAAATGAAAATGGTACGGATCGTTTTTTGAAGGATAATTCCCTTCTGGTTCATCAATACAGCTAGGAAAATGCCGAGGGCGATTTGCAGTGTGGTAGCTCCAAACGTCCAAATAACCGTCCAGGCCAGTACACTGAAGAACGTATCCCGCCAGATTGGGATATTGAAGATCTCAATAAAGTTCTGGAAACCGACCCAGTCAACAAGGTTTGCAGGCGGTGAGTGATACAAGTCGTAGTTTGTAAATGATAATAAAACAACGAATAAGATCGGAAAAATAACGACGAAGACAAGCAGTAGGAATCCTGGTGTCATCATCAGGTAAGGGAATCCTCCACCTATCAGATTTTGATACTGCTGCCTGACAGAGTTTGGTGCTTCGTTCAGGTCTCTTTGTTTTCCCACTTTAAAAGCATCTCTTAAGTTAAAGGCATAGACGCCTAATCCCAAGATCGTCACGATCAGAGTTAATATTCCTTCTACAAGCAACACGATGGAATGATCGTAATTGGGATCGGTTCCAAGCGTAAATAAACCCCAAAATCCGAACTGTAACAAGTCGGAAAAGGCTATGAAAAAAGAGGCCATTAAAATGAAAAAAGCAGAACCTTTCAGCCACTGTTTGTTATAGAACTGTCCAAAACCAGGAATGATCGAGAGCGCTAAAGCAATCTTACGATGGTTGGTCATCCCATGAGGATCTTGTTTCTTATTTTTCTTCGATGGACGATGGTTTCCCTCATAGTTGGACTTCGGTTGACGTTCCCCCATGTTCAATCTCCTTTCTAACTATCCAGCACTTAATAAGGAAAAGCCATACCCGACAGACGGGTATGGCTCTGCCCGATCTTAGTTACCTGAGTGATTCAACTCAATTTGTGTTTTGATGGTTTCCTGTGCTTCTGTCAACGCATCTTCCGGCTGAGCTTTACCCGTCGCTACAACTTGCAAGGCTTGTGCCATCGGCTCCCAAACTTCTCCCATTTGTGGAATGTTCGGCATTGGAACCGCGCGCTCAGATTGAACAGCAACCGCACGTGCTTTTTCGTTATCTGCAATGATTGGATCCTCAATCAATGATTTGACTGGAGGAATTTCATTGGTTTCTTCATAACGGATTTTCGCGTTTTCTTCGTTTGTGATCCACTCGATCAACTTTGTCGCCCACTCTTTATTTTCAGAAGCCGCAGACAAGTGCCAACCTTTCACACCTACAAATGTTTGTGGATATTCCCCATTCGGAAGCTTAGGTAGTGGAGCCACACCATAGTCGATTCCCGCTTCGTTCAATGCCTGGTACGCCCAAGGGCCGTCCATCATGGCAGCCACGTTACCTTCTTGGAAAAGACCGTCTTTCGCAGAACCGCCACTTTCACCAATGATTCCGGATGGGAAGACTTCCTCATACCATTTTTGGATGTACTGGGCACCTTCAACAGCGCCTTCGTTACTCAAACCAAGGTCTTGAGGATTCAAAGCTCCACCTTCTTCACCGAATACATATCCGCCGTAACCAGCCAGGATGGAGTTTCCGAAGTAGAAGTTATCCCATAGTGCTAAGAAACCGTATTGGTCACCATTATTGAATTCTTTCGAGAACTCGAATAGTTCATCAAAGTTTTCAGGTACTTCTGTCATATGTTCTTTGTTATAAATGAAAACCGGAGTTTCTGTAGATTTTGGAAGTCCGTAAAGGCTTCCGTCGTATGTTTGTGCCTGAATGGAAGCTTCTGTGTAAAGATCTGTCACAGAACTGTCCACTTCAATCGGAGAAAGTAGTCCTTCAATAGCCATTTGACCGATCTGATCATGTGGCAGTGTCAATACGTCTGGGCCTGTCCCAGCTGGTCCATCAAGACGAAGCTGTTCACCCATTTTTGTCGCCATATCCAACTCTTTGAATTCTACTTCAATGCCATGTTCCTCTTCGAAACTAGCAATCGCAGGCTCAAGACCGACACCTTTTTCTTTATCTTCCCAAACGACCAGCTTTTCAGGTTTTTCAGGCATGCCGTCTTCTGAGGATTCAGAAGATGTATCATCACTGCCAGATTCCCCTCCACTCGCTTCTTCTTCACGATCCGGCGCACACGCAGCCAGCATCGCAACCGTAAGAAAAGCGATAAACAATAAGCTCAACCACTTTTTCATACTTAACTCCCCCTAATAGTTTCCTAATGGATATGTTACGCAACCACAGTGAAACCGATTGCACACATCTTGATTCTAATTATACAAACTAGAAATAGATTTGCAAGCGTTTTCTTATAAAATATTAAAAATATGTTTCACTATCTATAATAGTAAGTTAACGCTTTCACATTTTCATTGACTTCCCTCTATTTCTTCTATAGTTTTATTTAATAGAAACGCATATTTAAGTGCAAACGATTGTTCAGAAAGGATGTAAAAACATGTTCAAAGAAGCTGTCTATCACAGACCGAAGAATAACTATGCATACGCTTATGATGAGAAGACCATCCACATACGTTTACGAACGAAGAAAGAAGATGTGGAGTCTGTCCAACTCATTCACGGAGACCCGTACAACTGGGCGGATGGACACTGGCAGGCCGAACAGAAACCGATGGAAAAGTCCGGTTCTGATGAACTTTTTGACTATTGGTTTGTAACGTTAGAGCCTCCCTATCGCAGACTCCGCTACTCCTTTTTACTAGAAGATGGAAAAGAGCAAACCGTCTTTACTGAAAAAGGCTTTTATGATGACGTTCCATTAGACGATACAGCCTACCACTTCTGCTTCCCGTTCCTGAACAGCATCGACGTCTTTCAAGCGCCTTCATGGGTGAAGGATACGATATGGTATCAAATTTTCTCCGAACGGTTTGCTAACGGAGATTCCTCTCTGGATCCTGAAGGGACCTTAGCATGGGGGAGCACAAAACCAACCCCAACAAACTTTTTCGGTGGAGATTTCCAAGGAGTGATCGATCACCTGGATCATCTGGAGAAGCTCGGTATCAACGGCATTTATTTCACTCCGATATTCAAAGCTCATTCCAACCATAAATATGACACGATCGATTATATGGAGATCGACCCCCAATTCGGTGATAAAGAAACCTTCCGTGAGCTCGTGAAAGAGTGTCACAAACGCGGCATCCGGGTCATGCTGGACGCTGTCTTCAATCACAGCGGTTATTACTTTGAACCCTTTCAGGACGTCTTGAAAAATGGGATCGATTCCGAGTATGCCGACTGGTTCCATTTAAGAGAAGACAAAGTCGTCACAGAGCCGCTCCCGAATTACGATACGTTCGCTTATGTATCAAGCATGCCGAAGCTCAATACGGAGAACCCTGAAGTCAAAGATTACCTCCTGAAAGTCGCTCGCTATTGGATTGAAGAGTTTGATATTGATGGATGGCGGCTTGATGTTGCGAATGAAGTGGATCATGCCTTTTGGAGAGAGTTCCGTCAAACCGTCAAGGAAGCAAAAGCGGATGCTTATATTCTTGGGGAAATATGGCACGACTCCATGCCATGGCTTCAGGGAGATCAGTTCGATGCCGTCATGAACTACCCGTTCACCAACGCCGTCATCGACTTTTTTGCCAAGAAGAAAATAGGAATGGAGCAATTCAAGAATGTGTTGTCCCATGTGCAGCATATGTATCCTGTATCGGTCAACGAAGTCGCGTTCAACCTGCTGGACAGCCACGACACCCCTAGAGTCCTGACCTATGCCGATGGAGATAAACAAGCGGCTCAATTGATGTATCTTTTCCAGCTCTCTTATGAAGGAACTCCATGCATCTATTATGGAGATGAAATCGGCATGACGGGCGGCGAAGATCCTGGCTGTCGTAAATGTATGATCTGGGATGAAGAGGATCAGGATGAGGAGTTGTTTGCCTTTATTCAGAAGTTGATCAGGCTTCGAAAATCCGAGCCTGCCTTTGGAAATGACGGGCGCTTTTCTTTTGTCGATTACGGAAAGAATCTCCTGGCTTACGAAAAGCATTCAGATGAGCAGTCCTTATTGTTCCTGATCAACCCTACAACCGATTCCATTTCGATAGAGTCTTCATCATCCAGAGTCGTAGACCAGGACCAGCAGACAACGGTAACTGCTGAAAAAGCCATGGTAAGTCCGTACGGTTATTTAATTGTAGAGAAAAAGTAATGTAGAGGAGTCTATTCATGACTCAAACTAAAAAAATGACGCTGTTCGCTCTCACATGGCCGATCTTCATTGAAGTTTTGCTTCATATGTTAATGGGCAACGCGGATACACTCATGCTCAGTCAGTACTCCGACGATGCTGTTGCGGCTGTCGGAGTTTCCAACCAAATCCTATCTGTCGTCATTGTCATGTTCGGATTCGTCGCGACGGGGGCCGCCATCTTAGTGGCACAAAATCTTGGTGCTGAACAAAAGAAAGAAGCAGGGAGTATATCCGTCACTTCCCTCAGTGTCAACTTATGGTTTTCTCTTTTTCTGAGCTTCGGCCTGTTTTTATTCAGTGAACAGATTTTGAATGTGATGGATTTGCCTCCCTCTTTGATGGGAGACGCCACTGAATACATGAACATTGTTGGCGGACTTATTTTTGTCCAGGCGATGCTGATGACGATTGGAGCCCTTTTAAGAAGTTATGGCCACACGAAAGACCCCATGTATGTCACGATTGGCATGAATATCTTAAATGTCATCGGCAACTACTTTGTCATTTTCGGCCCGTTCGGTCTTCCCGTATTTGGAGTAGAGGGTGTCGCCTATGTAACGGCGATTTCGAGAGCATTCGGCTTTCTCGTTCTCCTATTACTTCTCATTAAGCGTGTATCCGGTGACCTGCCATGGCGATCTCTTTATCACTATGAAAAAGCACATATAAAGAACCTGCTTCATATCGGTGTCCCGTCCGCCGGTGAACAGCTTTCCTACAATGCCAGTCAGATGGTCATCACCTATTTTGTTGCCCAAATGGGAGCGACTGCGATTACGACGAAAGTCTATGCTCAAAACCTGATGATGTTCATTTTTTTATGCTCCATTGCCATCGGGCAGGGAACGCAGATACTGATCGGCCATCATATCGGAGCTAAAGAGACGGAGAAAGCTTACCGGCAATGTATTCGGAGCTTGCAGTTAGCCATTGTCATCTCTCTATCCGTTGCGGTGGTCTTCTATTTTTCCAGTGACTTTTTGCTTGGGCTCTTTACTGAAGACAGAACCATTTTGGCTACAGGCGGAACCTTACTGCTGCTGACTGTTCTGCTGGAGCCTGGACGAGCCTTCAACCTCGTTGTCATCAACTCCCTAAGAGCTGCCGGCGACGTGCGCTTCCCTGTCATCGTCGGTATTTTATCCATGTGGGGCATTCAGGTGACGATTGCCTGGATTTTCGGCCTCCACTTTTCTTACGGACTGATTGGAATTTGGGTCGGGTTCATCGTCGATGAATGGTTGCGCGGTGTCCTTATGCTGCGAAGGTGGAAATCGAGAGTATGGCTGAAAAAATCTTTTGTCACACCAAATGAAAAAGCGCACAGTCAGGCCAATACAAGCTGACTGTGCGCTTTCTTATTTCTTAATTCATATAAATGGATATAATTGGTGTACCAGGTCATACATAAAATGGAAGTTCAGTTCATCTCGGTGCCTTTACTCCTTCACTCAGGTTGTTTGAGAAGGTTTTTAGTTTGTTCATATCGGAGACGTCTTCTTCAAATAGTGGGATTTGAATTAACTGCTGCTCTTTGAATTTATCTCTAATCTCCTCAAGATAGGTCCCTTCCTGTTTTCGCCTCTTTGCAAGAAATTCCCCGTCTGCGTAATCGGGCAGCACTTTATTGATGATGAGTGTTTGAACCATCAAGTCGTGCTGTTTCAATTTACGAATCGCCTGTTCGGTCTCAAGGATCGGAAGCCGCTCTGGAATCAAGACAAATACAAATCCCGTTTGAGCAGGATCGAGGATCACTTTCCTTACGGCAGCAAATTTCTCCTTCCTTCGCTGCAGCACATCGTAAATCGGGTCATCGACCGGATCGCCATCATTCAACAACTGCGTGTAGTTGTCGTTAATCTTTTTCCTACGTTCAAGCATTCCATCAATCCATACACTCATGAGCTCTGGCAGCGTCAATAGACGGATCGTATGCCCTGTTGGAGCTGTATCAAATACAATCTTGTCAAAATGCACGGATTCTTCAAGAATAATAGATATGAGGCGGTCAAACAGCGCGGCTTCATCCGCCCCCGGTGATGCACTCGCCATATCGATCTGCCTGTGAACCTCTTCTACCATTTTTGATTTCACAAGCCCTTCCAAATTGTCCTTCACACCTTTAATATATTGTTTGGACTCCCGAGCGGGATCGATTTCAATCCCCCAGAGGTTTTCTATTAAGGGTGTCTTCTCATGATTGACTTTCTCATGAAAGATATCCCCAAGGTTATGGGCAGGATCTGTAGATACCACAAGGGTGCGATAACCTTCTTTCGCAAATGCCACAGCCAGTGCAGCGGAGGAGGTTGACTTCCCTACTCCCCCTTTTCCTCCTACAAAAATCACTTTGTTCTTATGCAATCCTTCCATTCTACTTCCTCCTAACAACAACGAATGCCATCGAGCGGAGACTTTTCCATCCCCATACGCAAATGCCAGTCGTGGAACTTTTCAATGATGTGCGGGTATAACTCTAACGTATAATAAAAAGCTGGATTAGGGATCCCTAGCATATCTGAGTACACAAGGAGTAAGAAGAGATCATCCTCATCCCTCAGTTCCCTGGCAATTTCCTGTTTATGAGGGAGGCTTAACACTTCATCATAAAACTCAAATAACCGCTTTAACGAAAACTTTTTCTCCATGCCTCTCCCTCCTTATTTTCGATCCATTCTCCATTAATGAACAAGCTGTTGTATCGCATTCGAAAAAAGATCGACCGTAACGCACTCCAAATGGATACATGTCCCCGTTTTACGTGTTTCATAAAATAAACAAGAATGGCCAGGAGATTCCTTGGATCTACATAATCCACATGCACCCCTTCGCTCTGGTTCTCTCTATACCACTCCCCTAACTTTTCCCGGTCCGGGTCGTGGTGTTTAAACTCATCCTTCATGTTAATGAAACCATCGTCATCGCTGCATATCCCTCCGCAGCATCCCATACCAATTTCTTTTTCAGGACGAATGATCATGATTTCTTTCATGATGTTGATGCTCCTTTCAAGGAAAAAGAAAGCCGACAAATGCCGGCTTCCTTTTATGATTACGCACTTTTCTCAATAGAATCGTCACGATTCCCTGCTATGGCAGAAAACGCTGTAATGAGAATCCAGAAGGTAAAGACAAGAATGATGGCACCGAAAGTAAACAGCATCCAGTCACTTCCTTCATTCCATGGGGCCCACTCGGTCACCACCTGATCAATCATGGCCCACAACGTCATAAACATGAGGAATACCATCGGAATGATCGTTGGCAGATAGTTTCGTCCTTGACGTTTCAGCCAAATGGAAACGAGCAGCAAACTGATTCCTGCCAGAAGCTGGTTTGACGTCCCGAATAAAGGCCAAAGCAAGTATCCACCAGAACCGAACCCTTTAGGGCCCTGAGGAATTAACGTCAAAGCCGCACTGGAAACCACAGCGACTGTTGTTGCCACATGGGTTTTCGTAAGAGGCGTGACTTTATATTCCGTACCAAGTTCCGCGATGATATAACGCATTAAACGAACAGAAGAGTCTAAGGTCGTTGCGGCAAAACTGACGACGATGACGGAAACAATCGTTGCTGCGACAGATGCCGGAATACCAAGTCCGGAAGCAAGCTGGCCTGCGCCCTGGATAAAGACGCCCAGTCCCGCACCACTCGCCGCAGTAAACCCACTGTACGTCGCTGAAAATTCACCGGCTGTAGGGAAAAAGGTGACAACAGCGATAATCGCAACCAGCGCCAAAGCCCCTTCACCGACTGACCCTAAATAACCGACAAAACGCGCGTCTGTTTCCTTATTCAATTGTTTAGAAGACGTTCCTGACGACACAAGACCGTGAAAACCGGAGATCGCTCCACAGGCAATCGTAATGAAAAGTAACGGGAACCAGGACGTATCCGCCGAAGCGTTCGTCACAGGTGCCGTAATTTCAGGGTTTGTGAAAAGCAGTCCCAAGTATAGAAGACCAAGTCCAACAATTAGCTGATGCGAGTTGATATAGTCTCTCGGCTGCAACAGCTTCCAAACCGGCAAAGTGGACGCGATATACACGTACACCATCAGCACGACAATCCATACGAAGAAAGCCATGGACGTTGCATTCAAACCAAATAATGTCGATGCACCTTCGCCGCCAAAATAACGGACAAGGTCGATTTGCAGGGCAGGCACATAGCTCGCAACAATGGCTGCTAAGTACATGACCGCAAGCGCCACAATGGAAGGAAGCAGCATATTGCCCTGCTTTTTATACACACTGTAGCCGATCCAAACAGCCAGAGGAATTTGAATGAAAACAGATAATACACTCGCAGGGAATGAAATGAATAGATTCGCAATGACCCAGGCAAAGACCGCGTTTACCATTAAAACAAGAAGTAAAATGATAAATAAAAACAAGACTTTCGCTTTTTGACCGATCAACTTACTGGCGAGCGTTCCGATGGATTGTCCTTTATTTCTCACTGACAATACAAGTGTTCCGAAGTCATGAACTCCAGCAGCAAATACCGTTCCCAGCAATACCCAAAGCACAGCCGGCAGCCAGCCCCAGTAGACAGCAATCGCTGGTCCGACAATCGGAGCCGCTCCTGCGACAGAAGTGAAATGGTGTCCCCATAATACAAACTTATTCGTTGGGACAAAATCGACACCGTCCTTATACTGATGGGCGGGTGTGACATAATTCGGATCGAGACGATAGATCTTTTCGGCAATGAATTTTGAATAATACCGATAACCTAGAAAAAAGACGAGACCTCCAACAACAGCTAACCAAATCCCACTCACAAAAACCCTCCTCAATCTACAAAAATATGTATGCGTTTACATTTAAATGTATTATATATTACTTTCTATTCCGAATTCAATGCGATATACAGATTTTTCTGAAAATAATAAATATGAATGAGGTACGTACGCCCATTCTTTTTCTTACTATATATAGAAGAAATGAGGCAGGAGTATTAGTTGGATTAATGGTAAATATCCTCTTATTCCATTCGAATGCCCATTTTTATCCATTAAAGAAGGTCTAAATACCTTTTCAACACAAGGACTTGGGAATATCCGTTCGTAAAACCTCCTTAACAAGCCTCAAATCATAGCAACTATCCCAACCCGCATTTTGAAGGAAAACAGCAAAAATGACAGAATTATTAGAATATAAACTTTTAAGGAGGAATACATTTGAAGTTCAAAAAACTAGCAACATTATCACTGGCCGCTACACTGGCCTTCCTGCCAACAACAGGGCAGGTATTCGCTGATTCCCAGCCGGAGTCATTGAATAAAATCAACGTACAGGAAGACAAAGGGGAGTTCGTAAAAGGAGAAATTGTGGTTAAGTTTAAAAATGGGAAGTCTTTGAACAAGCAACAAATGAAGACGTTCGGAGCAAAAGAAGTGACAGCAGAGCGCTCTTTTGTAGATTCCAAAGTAAAAGTACTTAAAGTCGGAAACGTAGAAGCTGTAGCAAAAGCACTGAGCAAAAACCCAAACGTGGAATATGCAGAACCCAACTACGTTTTCGAAGCAACATGGACGCCAAATGATACTTACTATCGTGGATACCAGTATGGTCCGCAGAATACAGACACAGAAGCTGCATGGGATATTACCCGCGGAAGCAGCAGCCAGGAAATTGCCATCATCGATTCCGGTGTCGACTACAATCACCCGGACCTTGATGGAAAAACGATTAAAGGCTATGATTTCGTTGATAACGATTATGATCCAATGGACTTGAACAACCACGGAACACACGTGGCAGGAACGGCAGCTGCAGAAACGAATAACGGTTCAGGTGTTGCAGGTATGGCACCAAACACGAAAATCCTTGCCGTTCGTGCCCTTGATGCAAGTGGTAATGGATCCCTTTATGATATCGCTGATGCCATCCGCTACTCTGCTGATGTAGGTGCTGAAGTCATCAACCTCTCTCTTGGTTGTAACTGTGACACGCAAACACTTGAAGATGCCGTAAACTACGCCTGGAACAAAGGATCAGTAGTCATCGCCGCTGCAGGTAACGATGGCGTATCCACAACTTTCGAACCTGCATCCTATGACAACGTCATCGCTGTTGGTGCAGTAAATAGCAATAACAACAAGGCTTCCTTCTCAAACTATGGAACATGGGTCGATGTGACAGCTCCTGGTGTCAACATCGCTTCCACTGTACCTAACAGAGGATATGCCTACATGTCCGGTACATCCATGGCTTCCCCTCACGTAGCCGGACTAGCTGGATTGCTTGCGGCTCAAGGACGATCCAACAGCAACATCCGTGCAGCTATCGAACAAACAGCTGATCCTATTTCTGGTACAGGCTACTACTTCGAACACGGTGTCATCAACTCTTATGATGCTGTAAACTATTAATCTAAAAAAAAGCGGCCCCCGGCCGCTTTTTTGTTTTACAATAGCTCCCTTTAGTTGAAGACTCAGTTTCGAGATGTTTGTGTGATTCTATGGGCTCCGGGAAAAGGTTCGCTTTCCATGGGGCGGGCGGTGAGCCTCCTCAGGCTACGCCTTCCGGGGTCTCACCTGTCCCACACGTCCCATAGGAGTCTCACCGTTTCCCTCCGCCCCTTGACCTTATAAGTGTCTCGAAACCACTTCTGAAAGGGTCAGCTTGAATGGTTGAGGGAAGTGGATAATTCGAACACCTGTATTCATAAATAAGGTTCCAAACCTTCTCCCCTATTCGGCCATATAGTGCGTTCTATAAAGCATTTGCGTATGCTAAACGTCAACGAGGTAGAGTTTAAATCATTCACTTCTCATATCCATACAAGCTGATTTTAAAGTAGTGGTTTCGAGAGCCATACTTGGTTAAGGGGCGAAGGGGAATGGCGAGACTCCTGCGGGAAAAAAGTGCTTGGTGAGACCCCACAGGACGCAGTCCGAGGAGGCTCACCGCGCTCCCGCGGAAAGCGAGTCATTCCCCGCAGCCCCCCATCCACTCAACAAACGTCTCGAAAATGAGTCTTCAAGAAACCTGCCATATAGTTGAAGATCATTGTCATAGGTAAGAGACTATTTTATTGACGTTTTCACAGGAATTAGCTATATTAATAGTAACAAGGGGAGTAGCGACCGTATAATGCGGTTGGTGAATCGTCATTTCAGTGTGCAGACACTCGGTTCACCAAACTATGACCATAGTACGCAAGACCTTGGCCTGAACGAAACTAGGGCCAAGGTCTTTTTTTATTGGCTCAAAATCAAGGAGGAATACAATGAACTTTTTAATTTTCGCCATCTCAGCCGTTGTGGTCGTACTCGCTGCCGTACAGCTGAACCGTTATGGAGATGTCATCAGTCAAAAATCGAAATTGAGCGGAGCTGTTGTGGGAACCTTCCTTATAGCGGGGGCTACATCCTTACCGGAATTGACTACGAGTTTAACGGCCGTATATATCGACAACCCGGACATTGCCGTAGGGAATATGCTTGGTAGTAACGTATTTAATGTATTGATTCTGGCAGCGGTTGATCTTATGTATCGCAAACAGAAAATGTTCAACAGCATCGTGCCAAAGCATCACCTCCCTTCTGCCATTGCAGGGATTATCTTTACGCTGGTTGTTGTTTTCTCGCTATTGATGGGTTCAACACTCTCGCTTTTTAATATAGGAATCGAAATGTTCATTCTCGTCGGCTTGTATATCCTGACCGTCCGATTTTTCGAAAATGATGAAGCAGAAGAGATGGACGAAGCAGCAGCCACTGGCAAAACGGTTTCCTTAAAAGGGGCAAGCATCGGTTTTGCCATCAGCGCTATTGTCGTTTTCGCTGCCGGAAGTGCGCTTTCGATATCCGGGGATCAACTGGCCCAGCAAACGGGAATGAGCTCAAGCTTTGTTGGAAGCTTCTTGATTGCTGCTTCCACCTCTCTGCCTGAACTCGTCACCGTTCTTGTGGCATTCAAGATGGGAAATTACGATATGGCGGTAGGCTCGATTTTAGGGAGTAACTTGTTTAACCTGCAGCTTCTTGCCATCACAGACCTTTTCTATCAAAAAGGCCCGATCCTGAATGCGACATCAGGCAGCAACCTCCCGATTGCCCTTTTATTCATTGGCATGATGGTGCTGACGATCTTCATGATGGTAAGGAAAAATGTGGAGAGCTTCACGCGCTATGCCGCTCCTTCTCTCCTTATCGTAGTGACGTACTTCGTCTCTTCTTACTTCCTTTTCTAATTAAAAAATCCGCAGACTTCAATGTCTGCGGATTTTCTCTATAATACTTTACTTAAGAACTCCTGTGTTCTAGGATTTTGTGGATTCCCGAAAATATTATCAGGTACATCCTCTTCCATGATGATCCCTTCATCCATAAACAGAACCCGGTCGCCGACTTCGCGGGCAAATCCCATCTCGTGGGTGACGACCACCATCGTCATCCCTTCCTGCGCTAATTCCTTCATAACCGCAAGCACGTCCCCGACAAGTTCAGGGTCTAGCGCGGAGGTGGGCTCATCAAACAACATGATGCTTGGTTCCATCGCTAGCGAACGAGCGATGGCTACACGTTGTTTCTGACCGCCGGAAAGGCTTTCCGGGTAAGCGTCCGCTTTGTCACTCAGGCCGACTTTCTCAAGAAGCGGGCGGGCCACTTTTTCAGCTTCTGCTTTCTTCATTTTCTTCACTTTGATTGGACCGATCGTAATGTTATCAAGCACGGTTTTGTGCGGGAAAAGGTTAAAGTGCTGGAACACCATTCCGACACGGGAGCGGACATCATTGATATTGATTTTAGGGTCAGTCAAATTGTCTCCCTGAATGATGACCTCTCCGGAGGTGACTTCCTCAAGCAGGTTCAAACACCGTAAAAAAGTACTTTTACCGGAACCTGAGGGCCCGATCACACAGACCACTTCTTTTTCTTTGATTTCTGCATTGATTCCTTTCAACACTTCGTTGGAACCGAATGATTTATGCAAATCTTTGACGGTAATCATTACACATCCAGTCTCCTTTCAACTCGTCTCAAGTACACCGCTGTCGGTACCGTGATGATCAAGTACATCACACAAACCATCGTCAGTGCCTGGAAGGCCTGGAACGTCATTCCGTAATACTGTTGTCCCATATAAAGCAATTCCCCTACAGCAATGACGGAGAAAAGCGAGGTATCCTTCAAGCTGATGACAAATTGGTTTCCAAGCGGCGGAATCATCCTTCTGAACGCCTGTGGCCAGATAATGTACCGCATCGTCTGATTACGTGTGAGACCGATGGAGCGCCCAGCCTCTTCCTGTCCTTTATCAATCGAGTAAACCGCTCCCCTTACGATTTCCGCTATGTAAGCACCGGCATTAATGGCAATCGCTATGATGGAGGCCGTAATTTTATCAATGTTGATTCCGGTCAGGTCGGACAGACCAAAATAGATAAACAAAATTTGAGCAAGAATCGGGGTACCGCGGACCGCTTCTACATAGACCGTTGCAAGTCCGTATATGATCTTGTTTTTCGACAGTCGCGCAAAGCCAAAGACCGCCCCGAGCACAAATCCAAAAATCAATCCAACAAAGGTGATGAGTAGTGTCCATACCAATCCTTCAAGCAAAAAAGGCATGACACGAAAATAGTGCGATTCTGTAATGAACTCCATATATGTATTCGCTCCTTGTATTATGAATGGTGTGTGGGTTCATGCCAAGTATTCAATTCAAAAAGCGTAACAAGCCAATCACTTGCTACGCTTTTATGATCAGCTGCTTTATTACTCGGAAGATTCTGTGCCGTATTTACGCTCACCGAACCATTCTTCGTAGATATCATCGTACGTACCATTATCAATCAATGTCTTTAACGCTTCGTTCACATCACTTAAAAGTTCAGAATCCTTAGGAAAAGCAATACCATACTGCTCCCCCTGCAAAATGTCTCCCGCTGTTTTTAATCCTTCAGAATCATTGGCTACATAGTACTGGACGTTAGGAACGTCATACATCACCGCATCCAAACGACCAGACTCAAGGTCCATATAAGCTTCAACGATTCCAGGGAAAGTAATCAATTCGGCATCCGGGTGGTTTTCTCTGATATACGTTTCACTTGTCGTACCAGAACGAGTCCCCACTTTCTTACCTGCAAGATCATCTTCGGATTCAATTTCATCATTATCTGCGCTGACCGCAAGCATCAGACCAGCATCATAATAAGGATCAGAAAAATCGATGGTTTCTTTACGCTCATCCGTAATTGTCATACCAGCAATTCCGATGTCATAGCGGCCGGACTGCATACCAGCAACAACACCGTCAAACTTCATCGATTCGATCTCAATATTGAATCCTGCTTCATCAGCAATCGCCTTGATCAAATCAATATCAAAGCCTTCCATTTCTCCCGTTTCTTCGTTCATAAACTCAAATGGGACAAAGTTATTATCCGTTGCCACCGTGTAAGTTTCTCCACCTGAATCACCGGAGTCTCCTGATGAGCCTGTCTCACTATCACTGCCACAGGCAGCAAGAAACAGAGTTAAAGACATGACCATAATGAATAAGTACCATTTCGCTTTCATCCATTTTCCCCCTTTTATTCTATGGCCTCTATTATCTCAAATTTTACTACTCTTGCAAATTTTCTGAATAATTCTTTTGAAGGTCTTTTCAGCTGAAATCTGCTATTCTATTCAACTTTCCTATCGATTGCTCAAAATTTCATTGTTTTTCACCAATTAACTCGCGATTATGACTCATTTTTCTTAAAAAATAGGATTAACCTCAGATTCAAAGGGAAATAGGGTATAATAGGGTAAAGCTCCTAATTTTGTGAAAAGGAAGGTTTTTCATGTCTGAAGAACATCTCATGGACTCAGAAGGATATTATTCTTTAAAGTCAGCCGCTCAGAAAATGTTTGATGTGGTGACCCAAAGGTTAAATGTCCAGACCGCTTATGTAACGATGAGAGGTAAGAACGCGATGACCGTACTGAGTTCCTTAAATAAGAAAGAGGAAATCGTCCCTGAAGGGTTTACTATTGACTACGAGGAAAGCCACTGCCGCCTCATTATAAATGATCAAAACCATGTACTTAGAACAACCAACTTAATGGACGACCCACTCACTAACGAAATGAAAGCCTCAGCCCAACTGGAAGTTAAAGGGTACCTCGGTGTCACATTAAAAGATTTACGAGGGAATGTGTTCGGAACCCTCTGTGTGATGGACAAAGAAGAAAAACAATTCACCGATGAAGACATAGAATTTCTACAAACGATTGCAGCTGTACTTTCTCATATGATTGACCTTGATCAAACCCACTACAACATGAGATTAATGAATGTGCCGATCATACCAATCACAGAAGGTGTATCCGTCGTCCCTATCCAGGGGATCGTGGATGAAGAACGTGCGGACAAACTGATGCGGGACGTCCTTTTATACGGAAAAGAGCAGGATATTGATCATTTTGTATTAGATCTATCCGGTTTAGTAGTGCGCGATCAATTTTTCTCCGAAATGCTGCCTAAGCTCATTCACGCCTTGCAAGTAATGGGGATCAATACGATTTTAACAGGGATTACTCCGGAAGTTGCTCATAAAGAAATAGAAACGAATGTACTGTCCCCACACAAACCTAAAACGGTTTCTAATTTAAAGACAGCTCTTTCTACGATCGGTTTTCAATTAGTGGAAAGTCGTTAATCTTTTTCTTCATTCTATAAAAGTTTTCATAAGAAAAGCTCCACCATCTGTTGGCGGAGCTTTTTATTGTTTATTTCAACTTTTCTTTTTGAGAATCGGTGACTTCCCCTGTTTGACCATCAACCGTGATTTCGTATTCAAAGGAATCATCTTGAAATTCAAACTCGTAGTGCCCATCTTCGATTTCCATATTTTTCATTTCACTGCCCGAAGCTTCCTCTTTAGCAGCTTTCTCAGCTTCTTCTTCTGTAACTTTCATATCTTCAGCTGACGTTTCATTGGAATCGTCATCGCCACGCTCTACTTGTAAGACTTCTCCTGTGTTTGCGTCCACTTCCACTTCTGCCTCTTTGCCATCTTCTGTCTGGCCTTCAAACTCATAGACGGATACACCGTCTTCTTTATCTTTTTCTACTTTATCAATCGTCAAACCATCTACTTCTTTTTTAGCGGTAGTTTCTGCTTCTTTTTGGGAAATCTCTACTTCACTTTCAGAAAACTGATCATCTCCGGAGACAGCACTCACACCGAAAGCTCCGCCGCCCAATACAACAATACTCGCAATACCGCCGATCAACCATTTTTTCTTCATTTTATTTCCTCCTCTTTGTTGTTCTACTATGACTATATCCACCAGAGATGAGAACAAAGAAAGAGGAAAATGAGAATTTGATGAGAAGTCAATCGTCCCATGTGACGGACATGATTTCACCTGTAAGGGCATGGACTTGGACCGTGGCTTCCGCTCCACCCGATCGCTCAACTTCTACGAGGTAAAAGGCTGAATCTTCTTCTGATTCAAAATCGATATCATCCACTTCCCCCTCAATTTCATTCAGGGCCACAGCCTTTGCCTTTTCTTCAGTAATCGGCTCGGTTTGCGCGCTCTCAGACTTATCTTCCGGTGGTGAAGGTGAATCGTTGTCTTTGAAACTTTCAAGCGGCCTAATTTCAGAAATCCGGCCATCCGTTTTTATAACAACCACTTCATAAACACCTTCGTCCAATGCTATCGTTGCCAAGTAATGATCTTCCATCGAAGTGACATCCGTAATTTCACCATTGTATTGGGTTTGTATTTTTTCACGAACATCTGACTCTGATAATGGCTCAGCACTTAAGCTCTGGTGAACCCACTGCCAACCGAGGATAATCAAGAGAGTGAGCAAACCTATGGAAATCAACACCTTAAAACGGTTAGCCATAAAACTCCCTCCTTCGTATCATCCTACTCTCTAAAAATGAGAACCCTCTGAGAGTGGCATAAGAATCGTGGCCGTGGTCCCTTTCCCTTTCTCACTGGAAAGTTGAATGTCAGCCTTGAGAACATGAGCCAACTCTTCAGCCAGCGAAAGACCTAATCCATATCCTTCGGTCCTCGATTCCTCCACTTGGTAAAAGCGATCAAAGACTTTTTCAAGATCTTTTTGCGACATCCCCATTCCCCTGTCAATGACAAGGATAACCACGTGATCGTCTTTACTCTCTACGTTCACCTCGATCGGATCTACACTGTACTTTCGAGCATTATCCATAAAAATATAAAGCAGCTGCTTCAATTTCTGTTCATCGGTGGTTATATAAATTCCTTGCGGGCAGAAAAGATCAACTTTTCGCTGATAAGCTTTTTCAAAAGAAGAGACGGAGGTCTGTAGTAGATAAGGCAAGTCAACGGACTCAAACTGAACATCCCAGTGTTCCTCTTTTCTTGCAAGGAGAAGCAGCTGTTCCGTAAGTCCACGCATTCGCTTCGCCTCTGAATGAATGGCTTCCACAGATTCTTGAAAAAGTTCCTCATCCTGTGTGCCTCTTCTCTTTAAAAGGCTTGCATAAGACTCAATGACCGTTAAAGGAGTCTTCAACTCATGAGAAGCATTGGAAACAAACTGCTCCTGCTTCTGATAGTTTTCTTCGAGCTGCACCATCATCTTGTTGAACGTATGGGCCATTTGAGCTAACTCATCTTTAGACTCCCTTTCATAAGGAATATGTTTAAACTGGCCACTGCCTCTGATTTGCTGCATCGTCTGAATCAATGAGCGGATCGGATGAACAATTAACCGGCTTAAAAGTCTGGAAGACAGGAAAAATGGGATCATCGCAAGAAGAGCGACGCTCATAAGCACAATTCTAAGAATATTTAAATTCTGTGCCGTCGCCTCCAAACTTCTCGTCAACTGAAAAGAGACGACCTCACCATTCGTCCATATGATCGGGATAGATACAAAAGCATAAGGAACACCTTCGTACCTACGAACCTCCGTTTTTTCCCCTGCTTCATATGGATACGCTTGTTCAATGAGGTTCTCCTGGCTCCCTCCCGTCAAGCTGACCTCCGAAGTTCCATCAGGAAGGACCAGCCGGATCATGCCATTGGCAGGAACATACGCTCTCAGAACGTCTGTGGACAGGGCATCAGAACGCTCATTAACGCCCGTCACAATCCGCTCTGCTTCCATTCTGGTTTGGTCCACATCACTATCGTAAACAATTTTACTGAAAGAGAAATAAACGGCTGCACTGATCAGCACTAGAAGAAGAATAAACAGACCTGTGGTGTAAACTTGAATCCGATTCCCAAGCTTCATCGTGGATCCTTCAAGACGTAGCCGACTCCTCTGACGGTATGAATCAGCTTCGTCTCGTATCCTTTATCCAGTTTGTTTCGCAAATAACGGATATACACATCAACGATATTCGTATCTCCGTAATAGTCAAACCCCCATACCCCTTCTAAGAGCTGTTCACGGTTCAGCACTTGCCGCTTATTTTTCATTAAATAGACAAGAAGCGAGAACTCCTTGGCCGTCAACTCTATGGAATGTCCACCCCGGTGCACTTCATGAGTACCTACGTTCACGGTCAAATCTTCCATGCTCATGACTTGTTGGTCAGACTTTGTCCGTAAAGCTGCTCGTATCCTTGCAAGCAGCTCCTCAATCTCAAAAGGCTTCGTTACATAATCATTCGCCCCAAGATCCAGCCCTGTCACCTTATCACTCACAGCATCCTTCGCTGTCAGCATAATGACCGGGGTATCCCCATCACCAGAACGGATCCTTTTGAGGAGATCCGTGCCGCTTAAGCCAGGAAGCATAATATCAAGAAGAAGCAAGTCCCATTCTTGTTCGCGATAAAGACGTAATCCTTCCATACCATCATGAGCTTTCGTCACTTGATAACCTTCAAATTCGAGTTCCAACTCTAGTACACGAGCGATTTTTGTTTCATCTTCAACGACTAAAATATGTGGTTTACTCAATGCTCATCCCTCATTTGTTTTGTTGCATTCATTCTAGCATACGAAGGTCTTAGGAGTTGAAATATTTGCTAGGCTAGTGAACACCTTTTATCGTATGATTAAAAATAAAAAGGACGAATGCCATGATCATTAAGCAGCGAACATTTCCCCGAGACATCGAACAACTGCAAGCCATAGAACGGCGGCTCCCTGAAACCCACGCCCAAGTGCCAAAAGTCAAAGAACACCTCAAAACCCGCCTCTCCGGTCACAAAGGAGAACTCGCCCTCAACTTCCCTCTCACCTATATCCCCGAACACTACCACATCTTCCATCACCTGCGTCTCTATGACGGCACCCATTACTTTCAAATCGATTGCCTGATTTTAACGAGTCAATGGATATTGATTGTTGAAGCGAAGAACATTGGAGGAGAGTTGTTTTATAACCAAAGGTTCAACTTCCTCTCCAGAACATGGGATGAAGGACCACAAACATTTTCTGATCCTGTCCTTCAAGTGAGGAGGCATCGAAGACAGTTGCAGCAATGGCTTCATTTAAAAAGTTTTCCCGACATACCTATTTACTGCCTCGTGGCCAACAGTCATCCTGGAACTTCGATAAACACAGATGACCCTTCTCTCGATATTGTTATCCGTACGGAAGCTCTTCCGGAAAAGGTGGAAGTTATTCAAAATAATCATACAGGTGAAAGACTTTCGGCTTCTCTAACTGATAGGATCAGTAAAGAAATCTTAGAATCCGATTCACCCCGCAATTATGATTATATGAAAGACTTTTCTATTAAAAATTTAGAGATTAGAAATGGCGTATTCTGTACGAATTGTAACCGTTTAGGGATGGTTTGGAATTATGGTAAATGGATATGCTCTTGGTGCGGGCAAAAGGATAAGGAAGCTCATCACCCTGCTTTACGAGATTACTGTTTGTTGTACGGCCCTAAGATTACAAATAAAAGCATAAGAGATTTTCTTTTCATTGAATCCCCGACAGTCGCTCAAAGGATACTCAAAAAAGTGTGTTTGAGGTATGAAGGTACCAAAAAGTCTAGAGTCTATTTTTTAAGATACTGATAAATAAGCATAACCGACTGATAAATGCTCTAAAGTCACCGATAAAACACTAAAACCCGCCGATAAATCCTCCAAAGCCACTGATAAAATAGCCAAACCAACCGATAACCAAACAAAAAAGACGACCTCATCACGAGATCGCCTTACCACTTCGGCCCAGGATCAGCCTCCATCAGTAAATCTACCAAATGCACAGCTTCCATACCCAATCCTTCACGCTCTACCCCAAGCTTCATCTGAAGCTGACAACCAGGATTGGATGTCACCACACCACCAGCACCGGTACCACACACATCCTGCATTTTCACGTCCAGAATATCCATTGCATCTTCATAGTTTGTGATATTATAAACCCCAGCCGATCCGCAGCAAAACTCCGGCCGATCCAACTCGCGCAATTCCACCCCAGGAATGCGGCGAATTAGATCCAGCGGTTCACTCGTCACCTTCTGTACGTTGCGTAAATGACAGGAAGGTTGATAGGTAACAGTCCTCGACAATTCTTTTTCAAAAACAAGCCCGTCCATCTCAACCAGCACTTCAGAAATATCACGCACTCGTTCAACAAACCGTTCCGCACGCTCGTACCACTCTGTTCCCTCTTCAAACAAATGCGCATACTCGACCAACCGTGCACCACAGCCACCGGCATTGTTCACGATATAATCAAAGCCTTCTTCTTCAAAAGCTTCAATATTCTGCTTCGCAAGTTCCACCGACTGATCCACTTTGCCTGTATGCGCGTGAAGAGCCCCACAGCACGTCTGGGCTTCTGGAAAAACAACTTCCGCTCCACTCCGAAGCAAAAGCTCGACGGTATTTTGATTCGTTTCAAAAAAGACGCTGTCCATTACGCATCCTTTAAAAAATCCGATCTTCGCCACAGCCGGCCGCTTACGCACGTAACGATCCACTCGCTCCCGACGGCGATTACTCGGCGCAGGCATGTTCGGTAAAGCCGCTTCGAATTCGTGAATATGAAGCGGCGCTCTTTTCGTCAAACCAAAGCGTTGGGATACCTTCTGCAAACCGCTCTTCTGATAAAGCCAAGTGGCATTTCCCAACGTATTCATCCACTTCGAAGAAGGAAAGAATGACTGGAACAAGAAATCCTCCACGATCCCGCGCGGCCTCTCTTCATCAATCACCCGTTTCGCTCCTTCAAAGATTTCTCCATACTGGACGTTCGTTGGACACACCGTCGTACACGCCATGCAGCCAAGACACTTCTCAATTGGCTCCTTTAAATCCTCAACAGAAGCTTTCCCTTCCGCCACCATCCTCACGAGATTGATCCGCCCTCTCGGCGAATGGGTCTCTTTTTCCATCGTTTCATACGTTGGACAGGCCGGAAGACAGTAGCCGCACTGGACACAGTCGAACGTTTTGTCATAGTTCAATCGTTCCTTCAGTGAACTAGTCATGGTGCAGCACCAACTTCTGTCCTTTTTCAGGAAAAACTTTGCCCGGGTTCAAGATGCCGTTTGGGTCCCAGCTGTCTTTGATGCGCTTCATCATATCCAGTCCGACTTCTCCGAGTTCAAGCTCCATGAACGGGGCCTTCATCGTACCGATCCCGTGCTCACCGGATAGCGTGCCACCGAGATCAAGGGCCGCCTGGAACATGTCCTCCACCGCTTTTTCAACAAGCTTCATCTCTTCCACATTCCGCTTGTCACACAAAATATTCGGGTGCAGATTGCCGTCTCCCGCATGACCAAAAGCGACGACGTCGAGGCCGTACTTCTCTTTGATGAGTTCTAACCGGTCCATAAAGTCCGGGATTTTGCTTCTTGGAACGGTCGCGTCTTCGGAGACTTTCGTCGGCTTAATCTTCGCAATCGCAGGTGACACTTGCTTGCGCGCATGCCAGAGCTTAGCCGCTTCCTCATCACTTTTCGGAATGATGATTTCCTTAGCGCCCATATCTTCCATAATCTCCTCGATCAGACCCCGCTCCACACGCAGCGTTTCCGGATGTCCATCGAGTTCAATGATGATGACAGCAGCGGCATCGACAGGCAGACCGACCGGCTGAAAGTTTTCGACGGCGACGATACACGCTTGATCCATAAATTCCATTTTCGCTGGTAAAATTCCTGAAGTCAGCGTCTGGGAGATGGCTTCCCCTGCTTTTCGCACTTCGTCAAAAGCGACCATGATCGTTTGCACAGCGGGCGGCTTCGGCATCAGCTTCAACGTAGCTCCGACGATGACGCCTAGCGTTCCTTCCGATCCGACAATCAGCTTCGTCAGATCAATGCCTGTGACATTCTTAATCGTCTGACCACCCGTCTTAATGATTTCACCTTCAGGCGTCACGACTTCCAACCCGAGTACGTGGTCCTTGGTTACTCCATACTTCAACCCGCGGGGGCCGCCGGAGTTCTCGGCAAGGTTACCTCCGATCGTAGCCACATGGGCACTGCTAGGATCCGGGGCATACATCAGCCCGTGTTGTTCGGCCGCTTTATTGATGTTTCCGGTCAAGACACTCGGTGTCACTTTTACCGTCAAGTCGCGCGGACTAAGGTTGATGACTGCTGGATATTGAGACATATCCAAAACAATCCCGCCGTGAACGGGAAGGGGACCGCCGCTCAGGCAGGTGCCCGAACCGCGCGGATGAACCGGTACTTTATAACGATTGGCAAGCTTCAAAACATCAGCAACTTCCTGTTTTTCTTTCACCTGCACCACAGCATCCGGCAGGTGTTCCCCAAAAGAAGCATCAAAACTGTAACTGTGACGGTCGGCCAAGGATGTTAATACGTGTCCTTCCGGAAGCAAAGACTGCAGCTCTTCCAACCACTTTTCCATACGATGATTCCTCCTTATCCCTTTGTTTTCTTCCCTTTCAACAAATCCATCACGTCGGTAATTTCATGAAAGTACTCAGAAGCCTTGTCCCACTGTTCGGTGACGACATTGACGAACAAAATGTCGATCATATGTAACTGGGCAAGACGGGAAGATGTCGCTCCACTTCGGAACGGAGCAGGAATCTCCCTTGAGGCAGAAATGTACAGCGAAACATCGGCATGTTCTGTAACGGGAGACTGTCCATAACGGGTTAAACTGATGGTCCGCGCTCCCTTTTTCTTTGCAATCTCCATGATTTTTGCTGTTTCATAGGTTTCACCGGAAAAAGAGATGCCGAAGACCACATCATTTTCTGTGACGTTGGCAATGTTCATCGCCGCATTATGCATATCAGTAAAAGCAGAGGTCGGTTTGTTCATCCGTAAAAATTTCTGTTGAGCGTCCTGAGCAATAATCCCGGACGCACCCACACCGAAAAAGTGGATCGATCCTGCTTCATTTAACAGCTTCACCGCTTCCGACAGCGTCCGGTAGTCGACCATTTCCGTCGTTTCGCGAATCGCCTGCAGACTGTTGCTTGTTATTTTTTCTACGATTGAATCGGAAGGCTCTCCCGGTTGGATATCGCGGTACCGCGCCTCCGGTTTCTTTTGTAAATCACCGGAGATCCTCAATTTCAATTCCTGCAAACCTTTCAGACCAAGAGACTTGCATAAGCGAATGACAGCGGCACTGCTCGTCGAGCTCAGTTCACCGAGCTGTGTCGCTGTACAGTGGATCGCTTCATGAGGCTGATCCAGTATAAATTCGGCAATCTTTTTTTCAGAAGGCGGTAACTTATCTTTCATTTCATTAAGAATGACAAGTCCGCCGGTTAGAGAATTCTTCATTTGTTTCACCACACTTATCCTTTAATGGCTCCTTCAGTCATTCCTTTAACGATACGGCGTTGGAAAATCGCATACAACACGATGACAGGAACGATCGCAATGACAAGGCTCGCAAACAGCGTCCCCCATGCATTCGTGTACTGTGTTTCATTACTAATATAATCAATTGCGAGAGCAAGCGTATAGTTTTCCTCTGTTTGCAGGAAGATGAGCGCCATAAAATACTCATTCCAAAACTGGATCATATTCATAATCGTAACGGTAATAATCCCAGTTGTCGAAAGTGGCGTAATGATTTTCCACAGGATGCCATACGGCGACATCCCATCAATCGCTGCCGCTTCTTCCAATGATTTTGGAATCGTTGCCATGAAACTCGTCAAAACGAAAATGCTGAACGGTAACTGGCTGACCGCATACACGATACTGAGTCCGAAGATGTTATCCAGGAGATTCAATTGCATCAATAGGAAAAACAACGGAATCCAGCCAAGGACCATCGGAATCATCATCGCGGAAATATAAAGCGTGAACAACAGACGGTTTCCGCGGAAACGCATCCGCTCTAACGCATAAGACGTCGGAATCGCCATCGCAAGCGTCAGTGTCGCGCCAAGACCGGTGACGATAAAACTGTTGAATACACTTGCATCGATGTTGTAGTTGCTCCACGCATCGACGAAGTTACTGAAACTAAAGGATTCCGGCAGCCCCCATGGATTGGCGTAGATTTCCGCATTGGACTTGAATGCCCCAAGCACCATCCAGAAAATTGGATATAAGACGGCCAGAGACCAGATGATCAGTGGGATACGTACGATCGTTCTTGAAAAAATACTCCCTTTTTGCACTCTATTCCCCTCCTGTCTTTTAATACTCCACTTTCTCTCTTCTCATCAGGAATTGCATAATCAGTACGGTCACGAGAGACAGAATTAAAATCATAACCCCAATCGTTGCCCCGTATCCGAAGTTGTATTTAACGAAGGCCTGTTCATATAAGTAGGAACCCATCACGTGTGTGGAATTATTCGGTCCACCTTTGGTCATGACCTGGACGATAATGAAGGACCCATTCAACGTCGTAATAATAATGTACAAAATAGATATCTTGATTTGCGGCCAGATCAGCGGTAAGGTCACCTTCCAAAACTGCTGCCACTCGGTGGCCCCGTCGATTTCAGCTGCTTCATAATAACTCTTCGAAATGTTCGAAATCCCGCCCATCAGCATGAGCATAAACAATCCGATCCCTGCCCATACCGAGGGAAGCACTAAGCTTGGTAAAGCCCAGTCTTCACTCCCAAGCCACGGCTGCGTCCAGCTTTCAAGACCAATCAGTTCAAGACCTGAGTTCACAAGCCCGAGACTTGGATTATAGATGAACATCCACAAAATCCCGATGACGACGACGGACATGATATTCGGAAAGAAGAAGACAATCCGGTAAAAGGGAGCTTCTTTGATTTTCATTTGCGTTAAGGCTACCGCAAAAAAGGTCGACAGAATCATGATGCCGAACACTTTTGTAATGACAAGAAAGTAATCGTGCCAGATGGTTCTCGGGATAATATCATCGCTGAATAACCGGCGGTAATTATCAAAACCTACGAACTCGGCGAGTGAAGATGCCCCTGACCATTTGAAAAAGGAATAATAAAGACCATTGAACAAGGGGTACAACGTGAACACGGCAAACAAAATGAATGTCGGAACAAGACAAAAGGCAAGGAACAAGTTCCGCTGTCGTTTGGACTGGACCATTTACAACCACCTCTTTTTCTAGTTTGAATATGTTTGACAAGCATAAGTCAAGCAACAGCAGGATGGTTTTCCCGCGGTTGATTGGCTTATGCCTTTAAGAAAAATGGAATGTGAAGACGTCCGCCTCCACATTCCACTTGTCCTTTACTCCAAACTGCTGCGGTATTCCGCTGCCGCTTGTTCAGCTTCCTCGACGAACTCTTCGGCTGTAATGTTACCGAGCATCAGAGAAACGAGCGAGTTGCTGATCGGCGTCTCAAGCTCTGAACTCATCGGGTGAGGCTTTTGATAGATCTGGACCTGTTCAGGGTCATTGATCATCTCGTTGGCATCAATCAAGAAAGAAGGCACTTCCTCACTTGAAGCAAGATCCACCCCTTGCAAGTTCATGATGGCTCCCGTATGTTCAGAAAAACTCTTCGCATATTCTTTTGTGAACACGAACTCCACAAAAGCTTTCGCTGCTTCCGGGTTTTCTGCTTTTTCAGCAATCGCTAATGGACGAAGGTCTGGAACAATCGCCGCAGGTTCGCCTTCATCCTGCATAGGAGAAGGAATGAATCCATATTCGAAGTCTTCCGGCGTATCATTCGCCATTTCATTCGGCAGCCAGAAACCAACTGGAATGAACGCATTGTCATGAAGCAGGAAGTTCATTTGGGACTGCGTATGATTCAACGCACCAAAACCGGAATCAATCATACCTTCTTGCTGCATCTGTTCCACTTTTTTCATGACATTAAGGACAGGTTCACTCGTCCAGGCACCCTCTGCACCTGTAATCACATCATTAAGTAACTCGTCTCCACCGGCTGCACCAAAGGCAGGGTAAAGCATTCCGCGAAGGAAGTAATATGGATATTGTCCTGTCGTAACGAAAGGTTCAATGCCTTCATCTTCCTTAATCTGACTCATCGTATCCATGAAACTAGGGAAGTCTTTCGGTACATCCCAATTGTTTTCTTCGAACCAGGCATTGTCATACCATGTGCCCCATGTATCGAAGACAAGTGGTAAGCTGTAAATTTCTCCATCGTACTTAGCAGGATCAACAATGAAACTTTCACCTAAAGCGGAGCCATCCTCAAGCTCAACGCCGCTTAACCATTCCGACAAGTTCATAAGCTGACCATCTTCAACCATCTGGGTTTCACTGGAACCTGCACCATCAATGTAAACGACATCAGGTGGATCATCGGATACCCAGCGTGAACGCATTTCTTCATTAATATTAGGCCCCGCGTGTTCAGTGATTGAGACATCCGGATATTCTTCCTGGAAATCAGCAATGACTTCTTTCCACCAGGAATCACCATAACCACCGACAAAGTACTGAATTTCAAGCTCTCCCGAAACTTCACCGGATTCACCAGACTCTGAAGACCCTTCAGAACTAGACTCTTCTTCTGTGCCCTCGCTGTCTGTTTCTTCCGTCCCCGCTCCTGGTGCACAACCAACCAACAACAAGAAAGCGAACAAAACCGCCATCATCAACCAAGCAGATGTTTTCCGCCACATGCTCAACATAAGCTCCCCCTTTTTGATTGAAAAATTTATTTGAAACCATGCAAGATGGTCTTCAAATCATTAAGATTCATTCATGGCCTTGCGTAAATTCCCCTCATTCTCCTGAAGCATTTTCACTGCTTGTTCATAAGAAACATTTCGCTTCAGCATGACAATCGCCGGCTTCACTTGCAGCTTTGCTTTTTCCAACGTTTCCTCAGCTTCCTCGTAAGTCGCTGAGGTACACTCCATCAAAATGCTCTTCGCGCGTTCCCGCAGCTTGTGATTGCTTGCATGGACGTCCACCATCAAATTCTCATAAACCTTCCCGAGTTTGACCATGACAGTCGTACTCATCATGTTCAACACCATTTTGTGGGCGGTCGCTGCTTTCAAGCGCGTCGAACCTGTCAAAACTTCCGGCCCGACAACCACCTCGATCGGGCACTCGGCATAATCACTGATTTCGGAATGATTGTTGCAGGATAGAGAAATCGTATAAGCACCAATGGAACCTGCATGTTTGAGCGCACCAATCGGGTAAGGCGTCCGGCCACTGGCCGTAATTCCGACCACGACATCGTTTGAAGTGAGTGTTTTTGCTTTCAGATCGGCTTCCCCTTGAGCGGCATCATCTTCCGAATTCTCTTTCGCCTTTGTAAAGGCGTTGCCGCCCCCAGCCATGACCGCTTGAACAAGGTCGGGATCCACAAGGAAGGTCGGTGGACATTCGGACGCATCCAGAATGCCGAGCCTTCCGCTTGTCCCTGCTCCTACATAAAAAAGTCGGCCACCCTTTTTCAAAGAAGTGGAAATATGATCGACAGCTTTCGTAATCGCCGGCAAAACCTGTTTGACGGCTTCTGCGACTTTGTGATCCTCTTCATTCATGACTTTCAGTATTTCAGCAGTCGTCATTTCATCCATGTTTTTCGTTCGTTCATTTCGTTTCTCTGTTGTTAGGAACGTCAAGGAATTCGTCACTTTTGGCACCACCTTTTATTAATTATCCGGAATTGCTAACAGAGCTGCTCCAAACTCAGGTGGAGCATAGGGCTCTTTATATACGCCTAACTCTTTCGTTTCGATTTCTTGGATGAAATGCTGTTTCAGAATTTTAGAATGCTTGAAAATAGACCCTGCCGCTGTAATCACTGCATCTTTTCCAAAGCCGTGACAAGCGATACTTTCCACGTGTGAAACGAGCTGATCTGCAGCTTCTTTCAATATTTTCACTGCGACTTCATCCTGTCGTTCCGACGCTTCGATCACGCATGTCGCAAGCTTCGCTATTTCTTGTTTCTCATGAGTCCTGCCATAGATGTGACGGACAAGATCTTCAGGCTTATGTAGATTTAATTTCTCTAAGATAAAAGGAGTGAGGAGCGTTTCCTCTCCACGTCCATCGGCTGCTTTCGCCACTGATGATAACGCTTTCAAAGATAGATAATATCCACTTCCTTCATCACCAATTAAATGGCCCCAACCGCCACATTTATGAATTTCCCCTTCAAGGTTTACTCCAATAGCATTCGACCCCGTCCCTGAGATGACGAGAATCCCAGACTTGTCTGTCAGGGAAAGTGCCCCTTTCAAAGCGGCTAAGCTATCAGATCCAATAAATGAGTTTAAATTTTCAGATAATGATAGATTCCAAAAAATATTCCGCACAATCCCCCTCATTTGCTCTTCGTCCTCTGGTCTTCCAATACCAGCCAGTCCGAAGCCAATGCCTATGATCTGTGCAGAATCTACGTTGAATGTTTGTAATCCTTTTTTGATAAGAGCCGTTAAGCGGTGACCCGCTTCCTCAAAACCAATCTGATGAGGGTTGGTCCCTGGCCCCTGGATGACTTTTGGTTGTTCCGGGTATGTACATTGATTTGCTTCAAGGAACAGGCACGTCGTTTTCGTCCCGCCTCCATCTATTCCAATCACATAGTTCATGGACATCCTCCAAATCTTTGTTGGCTCTATTATAAAATTTATGAATTTTTATGTCAACATATGTTTTAAAATATTGTAATTATATTTCAAAAAGCTTTCTAATAGTCAAGCATTCTAAAAAAGGTCATCCAATATCTGGATGACCTGGTGTGGTTATTATTTCCATTATAGTTTATATACTGTTCCTTCATAAGGAGCTAATCTTCCGCGATTCGATGATTCTGTTTCATTTGTAATCACGACAGGCTTTCCTTCTATCTCTTTTACAATTTCCTCTTCTAACGCCACTTCTTCTTCCGAAAAGTTACAGACGATAAGAAGACATCCTTCATCACTTACACGCTTATAGGCAAAAACATTTGGATCTTCTCTCATCACTAGTTCAAAACGACCATCGGTGATAATATTGATTTCTTTTCTCAAGCGGATCAACTGTTGATAGAAATAGAATACAGAGTTTCTATCTTCCAACGCGCGCTCCGCATTAATTTCTTTATAATTCGGATTCACTTGTATCCATGGGGTTCCGTCCGTAAATCCGCCATTTTCCTTATCGTTCCACTGAATCGGCGTACGGGCATTGTCACGCCCTTTTACGTAGATGGCTTTCATAAGATCTTCATGAGACCATCCTTGTTCCTTTTTCTCTTTATACATATTCAGTAGTTCAATATCCTTGTATTCTTCGAGCGTTTCAAAGTGGACGTTCGTCATCCCCAGCTCTTCACCCTGGTAAATATAAGGCGTCCCCTGCATCATGTGCAGGCAGATCGCGAGCATTTTCGCCGACTTCTCTCGGTACTCTCCATCATCACCGAACCGGGAAACAATACGCGGCTGGTCATGATTGTTCCAGTATAAACTGTTCCAACCCACACCATGGAGCGCCGTCTGCCATTTTTCAAAGTTCTCCTTCAAGTCTACGAGGTTCAGATTCGTCCAGTTCCACTTATCCCCGTTCGAATCCAAATCCATGTGCTCAAATGTG
Organism: Halobacillus litoralis; assembly: GCF_009856445.1. Taxonomy (GTDB): domain Bacteria; phylum Bacillota; class Bacilli; order Bacillales; family Halobacillaceae; genus Halobacillus; species Halobacillus litoralis. The sequence continues at coordinate 833,576 of NZ_WMFA01000001.1, read as the reverse complement.
AAAATCATGTTCAACTCTTCATTCTCTGGATCTGTGTATCGCTTGGCATCTTCCGGAGAAGCCCCTGGCATTTCCCCGACGGTCATCACATCATAGTTTGATAGAACTTCCTGATTCATCTCCTGCAAAAATTCGTGAACACGAGGGCCGTTCATAAAATAAGGACTGCCATCCCCATTGTCTCCATCTGGATAGTCAGGATCTTTAGAGATAAAGTTGATGACATCCATCCGGAACCCATCCATCCCCTTATCTAGCCAAAACTTCATCATATCGTACACATCTTCTCGAAGCTTCGGGTTTTCCCAGTTTAAATCAGGCTGCTTCTTCGCAAAAATGTGCAAGTAATATTGACCTGTCCTTTCATCATAAGTCCAAGCCGGGCCACTGAAAACAGAGCCCCAGTTTGTCGGTGGCTCTCCGTTTTCTTTGCCATCTTTCCATATGTAATAATCACGATACGGATTGTCCTTGCTTTTCGAAGACTCCACAAACCATGGGTGTTCATCAGAAGTGTGATTAACGACGAGGTCCATGACCAGCTTCAAGTCTCTCTTATGAACCTCTTCCAACAGTCGTTCCAAGTCTTCCATCTTTCCAAAAAGACTATCCACTTCCCGGTAGTTCCGAATATCATAGCCATTATCTGCTTGTGGAGAATCATAAATGGGGGACAGCCAAAGAACGTCCACACCAAGCTCCTTCAAGTAATCCAACTTCTCTATAATCCCAGGGATATCCCCTATTCCATCCCCATTTGTATCATTAAAGCTCTTCGGATAAATTTGATAGACGACACTCTTTTTCCACCATTCCTGATTACTCATCTCATCCACTCCCTTATGAAAACCTTCTCATATAACCATAACGCATAACCGCCGTGCACTTCCATTATTTGTTGTACCAGGTCATACAGATAATGGAAAAAAGACCACCTCTCAAAGGTGGTCTTTTGGTTTATGCGGACAGGCGTTCTGCATTTTTGTGTTCTTTTTTCAGTCGGAATGGTGCTGTGACCAGTGCAAGGATTAGGAACAGTCCCATATAGCCGATCAGTGGGTAGAAAAATGCGACAAGTTCTGTAAATCCTACGAAGCTGAGCCCGAAAGCGACGACTCCTGTAATGAGAACGAATTTCTTATGCTGGCTTGTCCCAACTTTCGTGTAACGGGCAGCAAAGGAGAAGAACATGCTGACGGCTGTATTGAAGACCATACCGAACAAAACAATCGAATAAAACGTTCCTAATACCGGAGACAGACCATCGACAAGCGCAAGAAGCGGCATGTCATACGAAGCAACAGTATCGACTTTTGAGAAAATGGCCAGATGGCTGATGACGATCATAATTCCGAGCCCTAATCCTCCAAGGAGCCCGCCGAGTGCGGACGTCCGTTCATCTTTCTCATTTCCTCCCATCAGCAAGGACATCGACGCCCCTACCGCCACGTTAAAGGAAACGTAATTGATGGCGGAAAGGAACCAGTTGGATAAAGCGGATGGCTGATCAACGGCAACAGCGTTCAAATCACTGAAGGGCTGGTCCATCGTAAACAAGCTGTAGCCGGATATAATTAAAACAGTAATGATTAAAAACGGTGTAATACTGCCAATGACATTGACGACTTTGTCCACATTCATCATTATTGTCGCCACCACGATCACACTCATGAGAATGACTCCGAGGACCGGAGGCAGACCGAATTGCTGACTTGGAATCGAACCAGCTCCAGCAATCATCACGACACCAACACCAAACAACGTCAGAATAATGACATAATCCACAATCAGTCCAAGCCATTTGTTTCCACTGACTTTATAGACCGCTCCCTTATGTGAAGTCGCCTGCGTTCTCGTTCCAAGCTTCACAAGCATCATCCCCATATAGGCGAACAATGCGGTCGATATGATGGTTCCGATCGTTCCTAAATAGCCGAAACTCGTAAAGTATTGAAGAATCTCCTGGCCGGAGGCAAAGCCCGCACCAACGATGATCCCTATAAAAGCGCTTGCAATTTTAAGTACTTTTTTCACGGAAAATCCTCCTTTAATCTAAGATGTCTCGTTCCTTCCCGGCATGATAAAACGCTTACACACCAAAGGGATAGGCCCAGTTTATCATGAATGCGCTTTCCATGATTGGGCAAAATCCACAAATCCCCTCATCTATATTCGTTCAATTTAACAAATACTTCAATAGGAAAATGGATGTTTCTCTAAGAGAATCAATGATAATATAAAGGTATTCACACCATAAGGAGTACCGCTATGAACCATTCATCACACATGAACTATTCATATAAAGATTACATCGATTCCCCCGAGGGGCTTGCTGACAGCATCGCGGAAACCTTAGGATGTCCGGTGACCATTGAGGATGCCAACCACCGTATCGTCTCTTACAGCAAACATGAGAAAAACGTGGATGAAGCAAGAACGGCAACCATCATGAGACGGAAAGTGCCCGAACATGTCATCAACGGGTTATGGAAACAAGGCATCATGGCCAAGCTTTTCGAAAGCGATCAGCCGCTCATTGTCAAAACGATTGATTCCATTGGACTCGGTCACAGGTTAGCTGTCTCTGTCCGCAAGAACAACGAAATCCTCGGTTTTATCTGGGCTCAGACGAACGATCTATCCGTAACTGCTGAGCATTTGGATGAGATGAAAGAAGCCGCCCAGTGGGTCAGCCATCATTTATTGAGACAACAGGCGAAAAAGAAAAAGACCGAAGAAAACCGGAAAGAGTTTTTCTGGCAGCTGCTGACAGGCTCTCTACAAAATCAGGCGGAAATCAAACGACTGGCGAAGAAGTTTCATATGAATCTGCAGGGGCAGCTTTGTGTAGCTGTGTTCGAATTCACCGAAGAAATGAGTCAGGCCGTGGAACGCCACGCCTATTACTTAACCGAAACCCTTCATCAAACCCGGATTGTAAACCGGATTTTCGATGACCAGCAGCTCATTCTTCTTGTCCGTACAGATAATAAGGAAGATGCGAATGAAATGAATCAGGCGTTCATTCGTGAATTCACACAAAAGATGAAGGAACGTCTTGATTTTGAGGATTTAAAAGGGGCTTTCGGTCTAATCTATGACTCCCCGACATTAATCAGCGACAGTTATAAGCAGGCCTTAAAAGTCCTTGAATTAAAAGAACAGTATTCCGCAGGGCTTGAGAACGTCGACAACTACCAGGATCTTGGGGTCTATCAATTCCTTAATGAACTGTCGGTCCTACAAAAACGGGAAAACTACAAAAACGCTGCCTTGACCAAGATCAAAGCTTACGATGAACGGAACAACTCTATGCTGCTTGAAACATTGAAGGTTTTTCTTGAGAAAAACAGTAACGTCCACCAGGCAGCCGCTCATATGCACATTCATACCAATACATTGAATTATCGACTGAAGCGGATTAAAGAGATCGGCAACGTCGACTTCAAAGATATGAACCAGAAGACAATGCTCTACCTGGATTTGCTGATTTATGAGAACGAACAGGAGGATTTGTGATTTTACACAAATCCTCCTGTTTATTTTTTCACTTTCACCTAAACAAAAATATCCGCAGGCGGGCTATACTTTGTTTACATTCAATTTGAAAGGTGGACGTTCCCCATGATTATCGGAATTCCAAAAGAAATTAAAAATAATGAAAACCGCGTAGCGATTACGCCTTCAGGTGTCATCAATCTCATGAAAGCCGGACACACGATCCGCATCGAAACTCAAGCCGGTACAGGAAGTAATTTTACCGACGAAGAATATCGTGATGCAGGTGCTGAGATTGTTGAAACCGCTTCCGATATTTGGTCGAATTCAGAAATGGTGATGAAAGTAAAAGAACCACTACCATCTGAATATGGATACTTCCGTAAAGGTCTTATTCTGTTCACATACCTTCACCTTGCAGCGGAACCTGAACTGACAAAAGCATTAGTTGAAAACGAAGTCACATCCATTGCTTATGAGACAGTGGCTGTTGATAACAAACTCCCTCTTCTTACTCCAATGAGTGAAGTAGCCGGACGTATGGCAACACAAGTCGGAGCTCAATACCTTGAGAAATCCTTCGGTGGAAAAGGAATCCTGTTGAGCGGCGTCCCTGGCGTTTCCCGCGGTAAAGTCGTCATCATTGGCGGAGGTATCGTTGGTACGAACGCAGCGAAAATTGCCATCGGCCTTGGTGCACATGTAACCGTACTGGACTTGAATCCTAACCGCCTTCGCGAGCTGGATGATCAGTTCGGCAAAGACATCCAAACCATGATGTCCAATCCATTCAACATTGCGGAAGCGGTCAAAGAAGCAGATCTTGTCATCGGAGCTGTTCTGATTCCGGGAGCAAAAGCACCGAAATTAGTAACCGAGGACATGGTCAAAGAAATGAAAGACGGCTCTGTCATCGTTGACGTCGCCATCGACCAGGGTGGAAACTTCGAAACGGTCGACCACATTACGACACACGATGATCCGATTTACGAAAAACACGGCGTCCTTCATTATGCGGTCGCAAACATCCCAGGAGCTGTTCCACGTACATCTACGATCGCTCTTACAAACGTAACGATTCCTTACGCTTTGCAAATCGCTTCCAAAGGGGTCAACAAAGCAGTCGAAGAGAATAAAGCGATTGAAGCAGGTGTGAACACAGCCAACGGCCACTTGACTTATGAAGCCGTTGCTCGTGATCTAGGCTATGATTACAAGCCTGTACAAGAAGCTCTTCAGTCTTTGGCACGGGTATAAAACAACAGGCTCCTCCACATTGATGGGGGAGCTTTTTTCATAGAAAGGAGAGAATCATCATGACCAACTATCGTCCGACATGGGCAGAAGTTTCCCTGCAAGCACTCAGAAATAATGTGCATGCTTTTAAAAACCATATCGATAAAAACTGTGAATTGATGGCAGTCGTCAAAGCGGATGCTTACGGCCATGGGCTTTTGGAATGTGCAGAAGTTATGATTGAAGCTGGAGCGGATCGGTTAGGTGTTGCCATTATTGAAGAAGCCCTGGAATTGCGAAAAGCAGGAATCACACTCCCGATCCTTGTTTTTGGCTACACGCCTAAAGAAGCCGTCCCGGATGCCATTGATCATGACCTTACATTGACCGTATTTACAGAAGCAGTCTTGGAAAAAATCAACCAAGAAGCCGAGCAGCGTCAGCGGTCTACAAATATTCATATCAAAGTCGATAGCGGGATGCATCGGATTGGTCTCAAAAAAGCTGAAGATATCATCCAGCTCTTAGAGCAAAATGTCTCGCCATTTGTCCATGTAGAAGGGATCTTCACTCACTTCTCTGACGCAGATAATGAAGACCCTGACTATACAGAGCAACAATTTGATCATTTTTTATCTGTTGTAGAAGCGGTGGAAAAGGCTCACGGGATGATTCCAACCAAGCACTGCTGCAACAGTGCGGCCACCATCAACTTTCCGCATATGCACATGGATATGGTGCGGGTGGGGGTAAGCTTGTACGGACTTTATCCAGCTGATTATATGCGGGAATCGATTTCACTTCACCAAGTGATGCGTTTAAAAACAAAACCTGTCATGGTGAAAACCGTCCATCCCGGCGAACCTATCAGTTATGGAAGATCATACGAACCAGCGGAACCAATACAAGTAGCCACAGTCCCCATCGGATATGGAGACGGCCTCCCCCGCGCCCTTTCAAATAAAGGGAATGTGGTCGTCCAAGGGAAGAGAGCGCCGATCGTAGGGAAAGTGTGTATGGACCAAACCATGGTGGATATCACAGCAGTCGGAGAAACGGGCGAAGAGACGGAATTCACGTTCTTCGGAGAGCGGACAGAAGGTCACATCCCTCTTCAGGAAATCGCCGATCAGCTCAACACCATCCACTACGAAATCACCTGCCAAATCGGCAGACGCGTTCCAAGGAAGTATGTTTGAGCACTTCTTACATTCCAGTTATCACCACACTAAGTTATACATTTATTGGAAATAGAGCGAAAAAAGCGAAAAGCCAACTTAGGCTCTTCGCTTTTTTCTTCTCAGGACTTATAAGGAAAGAATGATTTCCTTTACAGCACTCGTTAAATCCTCCTGCGACCAACTCGGTAAATTCCCATGCTGGACAGCTAAGTCATGAGAGGCCGGCAAGTGAATGAATCCTGAAGGAATTTCCATATTCTTTTTCTTAAAATGATTCAGCCCTCTGTACATCACATGATTACATAAGTACGTACCGGCAGTGTTAGAGACTTCAGCAGGATATTCCTTCTCATTCAACACCTCAACGAAGGTTCGAATAGGCAAAGAAGAAAACAATCCATCCGCGCCTTCCGCATCAATCAAATCTCCTTCAGGCTGATTCCCTTCATTATCTTCTTCCTTACTTTCATTACAGTTGATCGCAATTCTCTCCGGTGTCACTTTGTACCTTCCTGCAGCAAGACCAAGTGAAAGAACAGAATCGGGTCGAACTTCTTCAATCAAGGACACCAATTGATCGCCGGATTTGTTATAGTCGACGGGTAAGACTTTGGCGACAATTGTATAATTGTTGATCGTCTCTCCATCTAATGCACGGGCAATTTCCTCGGTCGGGTTCAATGAATAATTCAAAAAAGGTTCAAACCCAGTAAGCAGTAATTTTTTCATGTTTCCTCCCCCTCTTCTTTATAGCGCAGAATTCCCTCTATAAAACTTCCTTATCCTTTATTCTAAACTCTATGGAATAACTTCTCATCTCCCTTTAGGGAATCTCCCCATGTCCAATCTGATAGAATGATAAAAAAAGGAGTGATCCAACATGGAACTTACTGATCACCTGGGACAGGAAATCATCCATCGCCTCTCTAAATACATCGATGTAGCCATCAACCTAATGGATCCGACTGGAAAAATTGTGGCCAGCACAGACCACGCCCGCATCAATCAAGTCCATGGTGGAGCACAAAGAGTGATAGAAACGCTGGAAGCCCAGCAAATAACCAAAGACATCTCATCCCAATATTCCAATACAAAACCTGGGGTTAATCTGCCTATTTTTCATAGAGGAGAACTTGCAGGTGTCGTGGGTTTGACAGGAGATCCAGATCAAGTGTACCAAGCGGCTGGAATGACCCAAGGATCGGTCGAGATTGCGCTCGAACAACTCTATATCCAGAAACAGAGTTTCTATCAGGAAAGACAATGGAACCACTGGTTTCATCGGCTCATTTCAGATGAAGATATGGAAGAGCTGGAAAAAGAAGCCCGCTATTCTTTACGCGCAGACCTTAAAAAAGCATGGCAGGTGCTCGTTTTCCAGACAACCTCACCTTTTGATTTTACAGAGAGACTCCGAAGACAGGCAGAACAGCTACAATTACGTCCTCTTTTCATCCTCCCTTTTCAGGAAAATTCAGTGGTCATGCCTCTTCCATTCCAAGAGCATATTCCACCCTTCCAAACAGAAGGACCCGCCGCTGTTGGTGAACCAGGGTACAGTGCCAAAGGTATTTATACATCTTTCCAACAAGCATCACAGTCGATAGAGATTGCAGGAAAAGCTGGAGAGATGATTTACAGCGGAGCGTTTAAGGTTGAACGGCTACTTTCAAGCATTACAAAAGAGACGTACATAGAGATCACGGAACCTTTCGCCAATCGTTTGAACCGATTAGAAGCACCTTATTTAGAAACACTTGATTCTTTTTTCAAAAACGACTTAAAAATGAACCGGACTGCTGATGAATTGCATATCCACAGAAACACACTCCATTACCGTCTGGATCAAGTTCATAAAAAAGTAGGGTTGGATGCACGGTGTTTCAAAGATGCGATGATCTTACAAGCGATTTTAATCAACCGATGATTTGTGCATTTGCACAAGAATACGTTTACAATTTTCTGATATTTTGTAGATCCCATCAATTGTTATGGTTTCTTATTTCCTGTTGAATAGAAAGTAAGCAAATATAGTAAAGGAGGGTGAATGATGAAGGTCGTTTTTGCCCCTGATTCGTACAAAGGAAGTTTGTCTTCCATTCAAGTCGCCGAAATCATGGAAAAGGCTTTTCATTCGGTAAATCCAAATATAGAAACCATCAAGAAGCCAATGGCAGATGGCGGAGAAGGTACCTTAAACGTATTTTCCACTTCTGTGCGGCACGAAAAAGTTCAATTTTCATGCAAAGGACCTTTAGGAGAAGAGAGGGAAAGCTGGTATGTAAAACTGGACAATGATCGAGCGGTCATCGAGGGAGCAGAAATTGCCGGCTTACCACTCGTCCCGACAGAAAAACGTAATCCCGATTACACAACGAGCTATGGGATCGGCCAGGCAATCACGCATGCGTTGGATGAAGGATGCACGGACTTGATTGTCGCTATCGGGGGGAGCTCTACGAATGACGGTGGTCTCGGAATGTTACAGGCCCTGGGGATGAAAACCTATGATGAAAGCGGTCAGATAACGGGCATTCACGGGAAAGATCTACATACTGTGAAAAAAGTAGAATTGTCCGGATTAGACTCCCGCCTGAAGAATATTAAGATTCGTGTTGCTTCTGATGTAGACAATCCACTGACGGGAAATCGAGGAGCCAGTCATGTCTATGGCCCACAAAAAGGAGCGACCGAGCAGCAGGTCTATACTTATGACCAATCTCTAGACCACTATGGAAAACTCGTGGAAGAGGTGCTTGATAAAAACATCATGAACACGCCCGGTGCTGGTGCAGCCGGTGGTCTTGGTTTTGCTTTTCTCACCATTGGTGCGCAACTTGAATCTGGCGCAAAGTTAGTCGGTGAAGCCATCCAGCTCCAAGAGACCATCCGCGGGGCTGATTACGTCATCACTGGCGAAGGTCAAAGCGATGAACAGACTCTTTATGGGAAAGCACCCGGTTATGTAGCTGAACTTGCAAAAGAAAACCATACGCCTGTCCTGCTCATTTCAGGAAGTTTAGGCAATGACTACGGAGCATTAAATGAAAGGTTTACGAGTTGTTTTTCCATAACTCCAGGTCCTTCCTCACTAGAGGACTGCCTGAAGAACGCAGAAGAATATTTATTTGAGACAACAAGACAAATCGCAAGGTTGATCAACAAACAATAAAAAGGAGTGAGAAGTATATGGAAGGTTTCGGACTTGTACTTATTATTTTACTTGGTGTTTTATTTGTCATTGTAGCCACAGCGAAATTCAACCTCCACCCTTTCCTTTCTCTTTTGATTTCTGCTTTCGCTATCGGAATATTATCCGGTATGCCACTTGGAGATGTCGTAGAGGCCGTCAATGGCGGTTTCGGAGGATTGATGGGAGGAATCGGACTCGTCATTGTATTTGGTACAATCATCGGTGTCATTTTAGAAAAATCAGGCGCTGCCTTACGTATGGCTGAAGTCGTCTTACGAATCGTCGGGGAAAAAAGACCACAGCTTGCCATGAGCGCCATCGGCAGTATTGTCAGTATCCCGGTATTCTGTGATTCAGGCTATGTTATTTTATCCTCTTTAAAGAAAGCGCTTGCAAATAAAACAAAGGTGACCGTTGCATCCATGGCGATCGCTTTGTCAACAGGTCTGTTCGCCACGCACACTTTAGTCCCACCGACACCTGGACCTATCGCAGCGGCAGGGAATATCGGTGCGCAGAATTATCTAGGAACGGTCATTTTATTCGGTATCATCGTCGCGATCCCAGCTATCCTGGTTGGATACATCTGGGCGGTTAAAGCTGGTACTAAAATCCACATTGAACAAAGTGAAGATGATGCGCTGTATGATTACGACGAGGTCGTCAGCAGCTTTGGTGATATGCCTTCAGCTACTAAATCATTTGCTCCCATTTTAATTCCGATTCTTCTCATTGGATTCAGCTCTGTCATCACTTTCGCTGGATGGGAAGGTCCGCTATTTTCATTTTTCCTATTCCTAGGTTCACCTGTAGTCGCTCTTCTCGTCGGCGTCTTATTCGCTTTCACTCTTCTTCCAAAATATGATGAAGAAACGCTTACCCAATGGGTCGGAATCGGAATTAAGGAAGCTGCTCCTATCCTGTTGATTACAGGAGCAGGTGGCGCTTTCGGTTCTGTGATCAGCTCCACAAGTATCGCTGATCTTATTAAGGGGATTGCTGGAAATGAAGTAGCAGTCGGAGCGGTATTTATCTTCATCCCATTCATTATCGCAGCTGCATTAAAAAGTGCTCAAGGTTCATCTACTGCTGCGATCGTCATCACATCAACCTTAATCGCTCCCCTTCTTCCGCAAATCGGAATCGAAGGAGCAGTACCGCTGGCACTCGTTGTCATGTCCGTAGGTGCCGGTGCCATGGTCGTCTCCCACGTGAACGACAGCTATTTCTGGGTCGTTAAGGAATTCAGTGGGATGTCCATCACGCAAGCCTACAAGGCTCAAACGATGGGCACACTATTACAAGGAATAACGGCTATTATTGTCACATCATTTCTTTGGTTCATATTGGTATAACAAGAAGGGAGACTTCCATATTGGAAGTCTCCCTTTTTAACTTTTCCCTGCTTGCCCGTTGAAGTTTACCAAATGAAATAAACTCCTAAAGCAATCATTCCCCAAATCGGCAGAGACAGCAATCCAGCCCAGAATAATCCTTTGAAAAAGTTCCCCTCATCATGCTCCATACCATCACCTCTTTAGAAACAGTATGGACAACACCAATCGGATTCTTACTTTAAATGTTCTGCAAAGACCGATCCACTTTCAATCCAGGGTGAAGAAAAGACACCTCGGTTCAAATGGACTGTACTAGCATTATGTGGCTAAAAAAATTACAATAGGAATCGTAACTAAACTGAGCACTGTGGTTGCTAAAGTCGCACTCGTAACGGTTTGGGGTTCGGTTTGAAACTGAATGGCATACATCGTCGTATTTGCAGCTGTAGGTGTGGCCGCCATAATGATCATAATTTGCTTCATCAACGGATCGACAGGCATCGCCCACACTATAGCGGCCGCGATGGCAGGTGCAGCTACCAGTTTAATCATTAAGGCGATGGATACTTTTTTATATTCGAACCCCTTGACCTTGATGTTCGCGAGTTGCATGCCAAGAGTAAGCATGATCAAAGGAATCGCGGCACTTGCAATTAAATCTACGCCTCCTTTAAGCTCTCCGATAGATATGCCGAACGTTTGGAAAAGAAACCCGGCTATAGCCCCATAAACCATCGGCATCCGACGGACGGAGCGCAGGGCAGCTTTCATTCCATCTCCCTTGTCTCCTCCCCCTTTAGCCGCATAGTAAACGCCTAAGGTACTCATCAGCAGCTGTTGTAATACCATAAGGACAATCGCTGTTTCCATTCCTGCTGTTCCGAATAAGAACAATACGAGTGGTGTGCCGTAGTTTCCGTTATTAGTGAAAGCACAGGACAAGACCATCCCGCATCTTTCCTTTTCGGTATAGTTCTGTATCTTGGAAAGGATCGAAACGATGCCAATGATAATGATGCACAATCCCAGCATATAGATTGAAATATAAACATAGGAAAAGGTGATCTTTTCTTCGTAAAACGTCTGGAAGACAAGGAAAGGAACGAGAATATAAAGAGCTAGTTTTGAAAACGTAGAGGTATCGAATTGAAAGATCTTCTGAGCTCCATAACCAATACCAAATACTAAGAAAATTGGCAGTAAAATCGTGATAAACTCCATATGCTTTCTCCTATAAGTTAAATTAAGAAAAGGGAGCCGTATGGACTCCCTTCCTAGTTACAAGTTGAATACAACAATTTTCTCTTCTGTCATTTCCTCAATCGCATAGCGTGGACCTTCTTTTCCTGTTCCACTCTTCTTCACACCGCCATATGGCATATGATCGACTCTATAACCGGATGTATCGTTGACGATCAAGCCGCCAACATGGATCTGATCCATGGCTTTCATCGCAAACGCCAGGCTGTTGGTGAACAACCCTGCTTGAAGTCCATACTCAGAGTCATTGACGTAAGAAATGACTTCATCTTCATCAGCATAGGAATCAACCGCTACGACAGGTCCAAATACTTCCTGCTTGCAAACTTTCATTTCTGCGTTCACGTTTGTAAGAACGGTAGGCTGGTAGAAAACACCGTCACGCTTTCCTCCGGTTTCAATAACCGCCCCTTCTGCAACCGCTTCTTTAACCCATTCTTCCACTCGAACCGCTTCTTCTTCTGCAATCATTGGTCCCATTTGTGTGGAAGGATCCATAGGGTCTCCTAATTTGATTTGGGATGTCGCTTCTCTTACTTTTTCAAGAAACTGGTCATACACAGCATCGTGAACGTAGACGCGCTGGACGGAAATACATACCTGCCCTGCATTGTTAAAACTTTTTTGTGCGACCAATTGTGCCGCTTGTTCCACATCGGCATCTTTGTGAACAATCGTTGCCGAATTGTTGCCCAGCTCCAACGCGACATCACGTAGGCCTGCTTCTTTTCGAATCCGTTCTCCGACCTGCGGGCTCCCGGTAAATGTAAACATATTCACATCAGGATTGGATGTCAGCAGTGGCCCTACCTCATGACCTTCTCCAGTAAGTACATTCAGTCTCCCTTTTGGAAGTCCTGCTTCTTCAAACAGCTTCGTCAGTAACAAAGCCGTAAGCGGAGTCTGCTCAGCGGGTTTTAAAACAACACTGTTTCCAGCTGCAAGCGCTGGGCCAACTTTGTGGCAGACAAGGTTCAACGGGACATTGAACGGCGTAATGGCTGCAACCACACCGACAGGATAACGCCGTGTGAAAGCTTTACGATTTTCAGATCCCGGGGCTGCTTCGACAGGGATTTCTTCGCCGTGGATTCGTTTTGCTTCCTCCGCTGAATTCTCTAAAGTTAAAGCAGAACGACCTACTTCTCCTCTTGCTTCATTAATCGGTTTTCCGACTTCCTGCGCAATCACCGCTGCAAACTCTTCGGTGTTGTCTCTCAATAATTGAGCGACTTTCAGTAAAACTTGATAACGATCATATAAAGAGAAAGGCACTTTAAAAGCTTCTTTGGCGCTTTCCACAGCTTCCTTAACATCAGATTCATTGGTTACGGCTGTTTCACCAATTTTTTCTTGATTGTATTTGTTCAAGACAGGAGAGGTGTCTTCTTTTGTGCTCCATTCGCCATTGATAAATAAACCGAAAGAATAGTCTGTTGCTACTTTATTCATTACAACAACCTCCTTATATATTATAACGTTACGACCTTTTGGTCATTGCTAAATGCTTCCGACCGTCCAGCACTTCCGAAGACATCAATCTTCTCTTTGACTTTTTCCTTCATTCGCTCACGACCTGCACCTAAGGTATTAGCCAAAACAATGTCTTCTGGATTTGAAGCCAAATAATCCTGCAAGCCTTGCGTATAGGCCTGGCGAAGTTCTGTGTCTACATTGATTTTGGAGATCCCCAGTTTAATAGCTTCCTGTACTTGTTTATCCGGCACATCTGAACCGCCATGCAGAACGATTGGTCGAGCCACAGCTTCAGAGATTTCTTTCAACCTTTCGAAACGCAGGTTTGGTGTCTGTTTGTAAATGCCATGGGCGGTTCCTATGGATACCGCTAAATAGTCGACATCCGTTTCATTCACAAAGTCGACTGCTTCCTCAGTGGTCGTAATCAATGCATCTTTTTCGTCTACCGTAATATCATCTTCGGTTCCACCAATTTTACCGATTTCCCCTTCACTGCCGATGCCAAGTGCCCGGGCAGCATTGACCACCTGTTTCGTAATTCGTGTATTCTCTTCAAACGAATATCCCGAACCGTCAAACATCACGGATTGAAAACCGGACTGAATGGCTGCCATTGTCTGCTCATACTGGCGGCTATGGTCGAGATGGATACACACAGGGACTGTGAAATCCTTCGAAAAAGAATCGACCATATCTTTCATCGGCTGCAAGCCCAGCGTTTGAATCACCTTTTGTCCAATCTGGATCATCACAGGGGCTTGCTTTTCTTCCGCAGCTTCTAATATAGCTAAAATGGTTTCCGCATTATGAGCACTAAAGGCTCCGACTCCGTACTTGTTCTCATAAGCATGGGTTAGCAATGTTTTTCCATCCACAAATGGCATAGAGGACCTCTCCTTTTATCGTTTAAGTTCAAGACTATAATGGTATTGATCGTTACGGTATTTCGTTTTCGTGTATTCAATCGGTCGTTCATTGACACCGAAGCTCAGCCTCGTCATTTCAAGAAGAGCTTCGCCTCCCCGTATTCCGAGAGCATCTGCTTCATCAATGGTTGCATTAATGGCGGCGATCTTTTCGCTGGCTCTATTCAAATAAATGTTGTAGTTTTCAAGAATTTCGTAGTAACGCGCTTCATCTAAATTGTGCTTCATCAGGATTTCGCCGATCTCTTTCGGCCAGCATGTACGCTCAAGGGCCACCGGTACTTCATCCGCTAAACGAATCCGTTCGATTAACAAAATGGGTTCATCGTCTTTGACCTCAAGCATGGACTTTTCATGATGGAGATTGGATTTAAACTCTGCCCGGATCAACTTGCTTCGAGGAACTTGCCCGCGTTCCAGAACCTCTTCAGCGAACCCTTTCAATTGACTTAAGTTTCCGCTCAATTTTCTAGGTTTCACGATAGTTCCGCGCCCTTGTTTCTTTTCTACCAATCCTTCCTGCACGAGAATGGAAATGGCCTGACGGATCGTTGTGCGGCTGACGTCGAATTCCTTCATAAGTTCCTGCTCGGTCGGAATCAATTTATCTGCTTCCCATTGTCCATTATGGATACGATCAATGAATAATTCTTTCAATTGTAAGTAAAGGGCTAAATCTTTGTTGGGGTTCACTTTAGTGTTCACTATATTCGACTCTCCTTCTCGAAAGCGGAGGATAAGAAGGCCGGTCACCTCCTAACAGTGGAGTCAACCATTGGTAATAAGCCTTTAGATCTGTGATGAATTGAGCTGGTAACAGCCGTTCTCCCTCAGCAATCACTTTTTCAAGTTTTACAGGTTTTATCTCCATTGTATAATAGTTTGATGCTTTTCGCCCAACAGCGACCATTACTTCATCATACCCTTCCATCACCCATCGACCACCTTCTCTGCCAATTTGATAAGCTTCATAGGTATCGATGGGGGATAAAGCCGATGTGTCCGCCCGTTGATTCATCCCCAACAGTTCCGCCCTTGTATTTACATTTAATTCTTCCTTGATAAATTCACTGACTTCCTTGGAAATACCCCCAAGAATGGAGCGTCCGCCTACTTGATTGAGTTCAATTTGAGATCCTTGTTCCCACTGAACCCCTTCACTGACCACAACGATCGCGTAACCATAGGAACTCAAAGCTTCTTTGACTGTTGTTAACAAAGTTTCCTTATTCAATGGCTGTTCAGGAAGAGCTATATAATGGGGGCCTTCCTCCGCATACTCTCTCCAGGCTCCTGCAGCGGCAGCTAACCACCCGGCATTCCTGCCCATCGTTTCCAATATGCGGACCTGCTCAAAATTTTTCATTGAATATAAATCACGACTCAAATCCTTCGTCGTCTGCGCAATCGATCTTGCTGCACTTGCGAAACCAGGAGCGTGATCTGTGCCTCCCAAATCATTATCCACCGTTTTTGGAAGTCCGAGTACCTGTAGAGAATACCCCTGACGTTCGGCTTCTTTCTTCACCTTTAATAAAGCTTCCATCGTTCCATTCCCACCGATAAATACAAGGGTATCGATTTGGTGCTTCTTCAGGGAATGAACCGCTTCAACAATTGCCTGATCATTAAAAGGGTAACGCCCGGATTGTAAGCAGGCCCCTGGCACTGACTGATTTTCAAGAATCCAATCAATGACTTCCGAATCACCGTAAAGAAAGTTCTCTTCTACCAGACCTTGATAACCTCCTTCAACGAAGGTCAATTGACACTGTTCTTTTACACTTTCAACAAAACCAGCCAGGGTAGCGTTGATGACAGCTGTCGGTCCTCCTGCCTGCCCTACTGCGACATGTTTCATCAGGTGTCCTCCTTCAATCAATCTTTCGTATAAACGATGGTTTCAAGGTCCAGTTGACGCCCAAGTTCCACAAGCTCTTCAACGACATCTTCATAAACAAGAGCATAGTGAGGCTCAAACCCTTCTTCCATTAAACTGTAAAGCGTGTCATTGATCTCCGTCTCAAGTTCCACTTCTACAGACGTCCCGTTGAAACGTTTCGGAGTATCCAATGCGTTTCCTCTCATAACAAGCAGACGATACCCATCTGGTGTATAGCTGACGCGGAACATCGTCACCTGCCCTGGCTTAAGACCGAATTCCATCGTAAATCCGAGCTTACGGTTCGGGTGGACGCCAGGCTTCGCTCCCTGATCAGGGTGAGCCAGAGAATAGGCACCCGCACCGCAATGCCAGAAGACGACTGAATTACTAGCTTCATTCACATGAACCATATCTCCTAAGTAAGGGGCTTTTCCTCCACTCATCTGCTGCAAAATAAACATGGAAACAGAACCATGGATATCCGACTCACAAGAAGAGACGATCCCATCTTCGGTAAATTGGGAAAGGGTTGAACAGGCGGCTGCTCCTAATTCATTGAAAAACTCCGGCCAGCAACGGATGGCAAGTCCCGAAAGGTTTTCTTTATTAACGACAGACTCGACATAAGTCGTGAACTGAGCAAAGCGCTGGACTGTTTCATCATTTCTGTTCAAACCGATCACCTGCTGCTGAGCTCGGTCAATCGCATGTTCCCATTCTCCTTCTGATAGTTTCTTAGACTCTTCGAAGGCTTTCATCAAGTCCACACTTTTCACTTCAACCCCCAGTTGCTTGTGAAGCATCTCTTCGTCTGTTCCTGAGAAAAAGAAGCCAGGAGGGTGTTCCCCGATGACGCCAATTTTGAATTGCTTTAAATCTTGAATCATCTGCTGAACTTTTAAATATTTTTTTAAACGCCCGCGAATTTGAGCCTCTTCCGGATTCCCGAAAAGGAAGGAATAAGGATGCTTCGCACATTTCAACACGTGGCTGGTGCTGTTCCCACCCGTTAAGGAGTTTAAGCGCAAACGTCCGTTAATGCTCGGTTCACGAATGGACCACACCATGACAGGCGCTTCCACCTGCTTGATCAGTGTTTCAACAAATTCACCATCCGCGAACGTGACACTTTGATAAATGGAAACGCCGATGTCATCCTTAGCAATCGCTTTCAAAAAGTCGTTCAAGTCATCTGGTGAAGTAAGGATGCCCTCAGGTTCAATCACTTCAATGCCTAACTCGTTCAACATCTCCGAACTCTTTTTCCTTTGGATTTCTCCTGCTTCTAAATCAAATGTTTTTCTCCCAATTGGAAGATACAATACTTTCATACTCATTGATCCGTCCCACCTTTTTTCTTCATTTGAAAACATCATACCATACATACCTACCTTTTAACAAAGGTTATTACCTTTTTATTTTATAGGCATATGTTTTTCCCGAATCTTCTCAAAGAGATCGGAGTAGGCGGATTCTTTTTTATAAAAAACAGGAGGCTGACCGATAGGAGCGGAAACTTCTACATGGCCGCCGACAAATTCTTCACCGCTCCAGAGGTGAACCCATGTTTCATTCGGAAGATAAACATTCCACTGGCTCGCTGCTTCCTCGTAGACAGGTGCAACAAGCACATCGTCTCCCAACATGTATTGGTATTGAAGGTCATACGTCTGTGCGTCATCTTCAAATTCCATAAACAACGGTCTTTGAACCGGAACCCCTTTTTCCGCATTTTCTTTCACAAGATCTTTCAAATAAGGAGTCAATGTCACATGGACATCTGTCATTCTAATAAATGCATTCATCGTGTCTTCATCATGATCATACTGGTGACTATCGGTCGGGCGATTTCCTTCATGACTTCTCATTACTGGCGTGAAAGCAGCGAGTTCTACCCAGCGAAGTAGCAATTCTTTGGAACGCTTGTTTCCATGCAAACTCGTGTATCCACCGATGTCACTGTGGTGAAGCCCATTTCCGACAAGGCCCGCAGACAGTGCAGCAGGGATGACAGACGCGATCCCATCATCAAGATCCCAGTTGACGCTCTGATCTCCCGCCCACAACAAACGGCAGTACTTTTGGCTTCCTGTGTAGCCTGCACGCATGAAATAGACTATGTCATCTGTTTTACCAGCTTCATCAACAGCTTCGAAATTCACTTTTGCCCACAGCATCGGCCACGCATTGTGCATAAGCATCGCCGGCTCACCATTGTGGAGTTTGGCATCGGTCGGTAAGTATTCTCCGAAATCAGCCATCCAGCCATCTAGACCGAAATCAATCATGTACTTTTGAATGACGCGCTTATACCATTCAAAGGCTGCCGGATTTGTAAGATCGACAATTCCGCAGTCAAACTCACCGAAGTCAACTAAATAAACGTCTTCTTGTTGATTGAGGACAAAATAATGATTCGCCGCAGCTTCTTTATACAATGCTCCATCTAAAATCAAATATGGATTAATATAGCCTAAGAAACGGATGCCTTGTTCTTTCCATTCTTTCAATTTTTGGTCCAGTTCAGGATATTCATTCTCATCCCACTGCCAGTTCCAGTTCAAACGGCGGCCAAAAGAGGTCACTCTTTTCCCTTGCCAATCCTGAGCCCAGACAGCCCCTACCTTCATGCCTTTATCACGCGCAGCATCGATTTTCTTTTGAACCTCATCCGTGCCGCCTTGCATACCGAGCCAGATGCCATCATACGTCCATTCGGGAAGCTCCGGCTGTCTCCCTAGATGATGAGTCAGTCGAGACACTACCTCTTTGATGCTCGCTCCCGTTTCAAACATGATTTGCGACGGGACTTCCCACACTTGAAGTTCATGATAATGATCTTTTCGAAAATCAAAGTCGGCATAGGCAGTGGTATCGACATGACAGAAATACTTCTTCGAGGACAGGAATGTTGGCTGAGGGTAATTGGTATGATAATAGTCGCCCCCCGCCTTATCATGAAGGTCTGCTAGAAAAGTGGTGTACGTGTTTTTGTTCCGGCCAACACCTGGCTCAGAGGTCCAAAGTGGGAAATGCTTGCCCCGCAAATTCAGGTGAGACATCTGCTCCCCGCATCCGTACACCTTTTCTGTGGAATCAGCAGGGATACGAACCCAAAAACGATTGAAGACCTTTCGATCTCCTGAAAAATCCAGTTTCAGATTTTGATTTTCATAGCTGAAGGCTACAGATAGAGTTTCAGAATCCATGGAAGTCCGCTTAAAATCAATACGGAAACCCTGTGCGCTTTCTTCAATAACTTCAAAACTTCTCAGTCCGAAGCGTTCCACCACATAATCTTCGATCTCATAATTTCCACGGTACATCTCAATTTTTTCTTCTCCTTGACCGACAAATAAACACGGGGACGTCGGTGTATGTTCAAGGATCTTACGTCCATCGAGTACAACTTCGAACGTATTTCCCTGATATTGAATGGATAGCCCTTGTTTTTGTTTCGTCTGCATAGATGAAATCCTCCTTGAAAATTATAGATTAGCCGCTTTTTTCATTTGTTTTTCTACGACACGGTCATATTTCTTTTCCCATTTCTTCATAGCAAAGACCAGTGCTACAGAAGTTAAACCAATCAACACACCAGAAGCGATCCAGAACGACTGGGAAACCACCGCGTCCGGATATGCAAGCCCGATTGGAGAGAAGACGATGTAAGTAAATACAATCAAACTCAACAAAATAATCGCTGTCGGAATCGCATACTTCCACGGGACCATGTCCACTTTTGGAGCATGCTTGAACGAATAAGGTTTGGACAGTGGGCGAATATATCCGACTGCCAACATAATACCGACTTCGATAACAAAAAGGATGGCAGAAATATGGATGAAGTTCATCGTGATTTCAATGCCGAACATCTGGTTCAATCCCCATACAAGCATGTAGTACGTAATGACGTGAAAAATCACTGCAATCTTCGCGCCCAGTGGCGGAACAAACTTGGATGCAATTCCTACGAGCACAATCGCGATGATTGGGATGTTAAAGAATCCAGTAAACTTACGAATGATGTCCCAAAGGCCATCCGGTGCACTCATGAGCATCGGGGAAATAAAGAATGAAACGAGTGCCAAAATCGTACCGAAATATTTACTTACCCGAATCAACTGTTCATCAGAAGCATCGGGCTTAAAACCAGGCTTGTACACATCTAAAGCAAACATCGTTGCCGCTGAGTTCAAAAGTGAGTTAAAGCTTGAGAACACCGCTCCCAGAAGAACAGCTAAAAACAATCCAGAGAAGATCGTAGGCATCAAATTGGTCACCATGGTTGGATAAGCCAAATCGACCGTTTGGAACCCTGACCCATATAGATGGAAAGCAATAACTCCTGGAATCATCATGAGAATAGGTACAACAAGCTTATAAAAACCGGAGAACAAGACCCCTTTTTGACCTTCCGCCAGGTTCTTTGCTCCCAGGGCACGCTGAATCACGTACTGGTTCGTCCCCCAATAGAACATGTTCATGAAGATCATACCCGTGAATATAGCGGAAAATGGAACAGAATCATCTTTTCCACCAATCGCATTCAACTTGTCTGCATTATCAGTAGCCATCGTCTTGAACCCTTGAAAGAAGTTTCCGTCCCCTAGTACGAAAAGTCCGATCACAGGAATCATTAAACCAATCAACAGCAAACCAATTCCATTTAACGTATCAGATACTGCAACCGCTTTCAATCCGCCGAAAATCGCATAAATGGCACCGATAATACCAATCACCCAGATAACGAGCCAGACCGATGATTCGAAAGAAATACCTAAGAGACCTGGAACATCAAAGAGCTTCAGCACCGCTAGTGCGCCGGAATAAAGAACGGATGGTATGGTGACAAACGCATACCCGAGCATAAACAGGACCACTATGTAACGTCTGACACCATCATCAAATCGTGTACTTAAAAATTCCGGAAGAGTGGAAAATGCCCCACCTAAGTATTTAGGAAGCAGGATCAATGCCATAATGATGACAGCAATTGGTGCTGTCACTTCCCAAGCCATGTTGGACAAGTTCGTGCGATAAGCCTGTCCATTTAGACCAATCAATTGTTCTGCAGATAAGTTCGTCAGCAGCAAACTACCAGCAATAAACCCACCTGTTAATCCACGACCGGCCAGAAAATACCCATCAGAATCATTGACCTGCCCTTTCGCCTTCCGGTAAGACACCCATCCGACCAATCCCATAAACAAGATACACGTGACCAGTGTATATAGAATACTCATGATTGACTTCCTCCTTCTTTATCGTTCAAATATTGTACAAATACATTGGGACCTTTAATCCCGACATGTGCCCCTTGAGAGACAAACCTTTGATGTTCTTCATGGGCAATCAGCCATTTATTTCTCATAAAAAGTAAGGAGTCTTCCCCTTTTTCTTCATCCTTTAATGGAGTATTGGAACCTTCAGGTAAAATGACGATACATTTGAATCCTTCACCGGTCACTTTACAAGGAGCGAGGTGAAGGGTCGTTTGGAACATTTCGATCGCATACCCTTTCGGAATATAAAACGCTTTCAAATGATTTGTAGAAAAAGTACTCTCCTCCATGTCATTCAAATGCCCTAAAAGCAGGACCATATCCGTTGCAGCCACATTAATTTCACTGCCTTTATGATATTCCAGTCCACCTAAATTGGAATTGTTCCCATTACAGTAGCCAATTTGAATATCCATCCCACCGTAGTACCTTTTCTGAATGGTGCTTTTCAAACCTTTTAACTCCAAAGCAGGTTCAGAAGGGACATATACATTCCCACTCTCGGGAACCGGAAGATCTTCAATCAATGGAATGAGATCTTCATCAGGAAACCTTTCAAGTATTCGTCCGAAATTCTTAAAGGAACTATCCTCCACGTGTCGAATATTTAGAGAAACATTCATCTTTTGCAATTGGTCCAGCATATCATCCCTCCACATTAAAGATATCTACCTTTTATTAAACGTAGGTATCTTTGTTGTTATTCATTGTACTGGAAGCGCATTCAATCTGGCAAGAGGAAATTTTAATTACCTTCCACGAAACTGCATGAAACAGCGATTTAATCATATTTATACCTGATATAAAATTTTTAATTTTCTAAAAAGTGTTGAAATATTCAGGGTCTGTCCATATAATATTAGACAATGAAAGCGTTATCAATAGAGGAGGTGCGGAATTAAAGGTTGTAACGTTATTAATTAAGGTAGCAACGTTAGTATGTAAAACAAAAGGGGGACGAATTAGTGAATGTTAAGCATGTAATGCTTGCCGTTTTTATTCTAATGACAATGGTTCTAGGCGCTTGTTCATCGGAAAGCTCTGGTGAATCTGATAATGCTGATGGAAGTAAAACGATCAGTTTCATTCATTGGCGTGGGGAAGATAAAGAGGTTTTCGATCAGCTCATTGAAAAGTTTGAAAAGGAAAATGAAGGAATTAAAGTGGATATGACCATTTATCCATCCGAACAATATCAATCCACAGCACAGACACTCATTCGAGATGGGGAAGTCGGCGATGTATTCACATCCTTTCCAGGTTCTCAATTCGAAATTATGGATAAAGCAGGATTGATGACAGATCTATCTGGAGAAGAATTACTATCCAATTTTAATGAGAGTTTACTGGAAGCTGGTCAGAAAGACGGGAAACAGTGGGCCGTTCCTTATCAGTTGGTGTTCAACCAGCCCGTCTACAACAAAGGGATATTCGAGGAGTTGGGAATTGAAATCCCTGAGAGTTGGGAAGAGTTTTTAGCTATGAATGAAACGTTGAAGGAAAATGGATACGCCCCAATGGCCTTCCCTGGTGCAGACATTGGTCCAGGACAATTAATGAACAGTATGATGATGAATAATGCAACAGATGAAGATATCTTTACACAATTGGAAAATGGAGAAACAAAATTGACGGACGAGTGGTGGGTCAAAACACTAAGTCAATTCAAGGAACTAGCCGACAAAGGGTATTTCCAGGATGATTCCCTTGGAACAAAACACGACGGAGCGATCGCACTAATGGCTCAAGAAAAAGCAGCGATGCTCGGAAGTGGTTCGTATGCCATGGCTAGTATTAAAGAACAGAACCCAGACATGAAGCTTGGCCTTCTGGCACCGATCACGGTTCCTGCAGATGAAGCCGTCTATGAAGGGATTCACACCACGACATTCATGATGGCTGTTAATAAGAACTCTGACACACAAGACGAAGCGAAGAAATTCATTGAGTTCTTAAGCCAGCCTGAGAATGCCAGTACTTATGCAAACGAAACGGGACAGCACCTAACCGTAAACGATGTGAATTATGAGTCTGAAGTATTGAAAAACACGGCCGATTGGATGGATAAAGACACACGCTTCCAACCTCGCTACTTAATCAATAGTGCGGATATTGAAAAAGCGGTCATCGCTTCCATACAATCCGTCATCGGAGGAACAGACCCAGAAGAAGCTGCAGCTGAAGCACAAAAAGTGGTCGATCAATTTGTAAAATAACCAAGATTCCTTATAGGGGAAGAAAGCGCGGTTCATGAAAACAGACGCTTTCTTCTTCTATTTATGACTAAGGAGGCACTTATGAAAGCTGGAAAATCCATTTACCTATTTGTTGTTCCAGGATTGATCTTGTATTTGATCTTTTTTATTTACCCTACAATAAGTGCTCTTTTCTATTCCTTCACAAACTGGGATGGATTATCTACAGAGTACGATTTTGTAGGAGTCAGCAATTACGTGGAAATCTTCACGGCTGATGCTATTTTTCGTAAATCATTAGTGAATAATATTGAATTCATGCTGTTTGTCGTAATCTTTCAAACCTTGTTTTCTTTAGTTTTCGCCCTGTTTTTAACGAAGAACTCGAAACGCAGTGTGTTTTTAAGGGCGCTTTACTTCTTTCCAACGATTTTATCTTCCGTTTCTGTTGCTTTTATTTGGTCCTATATGTATGACCCGAACCTCGGACTGATCAACACGGTCATGCAGGCTATTAACCTGGATTCACTCGCATTGAATTGGATAGGCAATGAAGATATCGCTATTTACTCCATTTCCGCTGTTCAAGTCTGGTTCCATACGGGGCAGATGCTGATTATCTTCGTCGCTGGCCTGCAGGGGATTCCGAAAGATTTATATGAGGTGGCCAAAATGGAAGGAGCAAACAAATGGCAGACGTTCAAGAAAGTCACCTGGCCTCTGGTGGCACCTGCGGCTACGATTGTTGTGGCTTATACAACAATTCAATCGTTTAAGGCCTTCGATTTGATCTTTGCCATGACAAGGGGTGGCCCGAACTACTCGACAGAAATTTTAGCCACGCTAATTTACAATACGGCTTTTCGGAGCTACCGCTTTGGATATGCATCCGCTGAATCTGTCATTTTCATGATTGTCATTGCGATTATCACGATCGTTCAAATGAGAGTCTTAAGATCAAGAGCTACGTAAAAAGGAGGGAAAGAATTCATGGATCGATTAGGAAAAAGAGTGCTGCTCTTCATTTACGCAGCCATCATCATCATTCCCATGTTGACCGTCTTCTTCTCTACATTTAAAACCACATCGCAAATGTATGAGAATCCCATAGGCCTGCCTGAATCATTCAACTTCTCCAACTATGTACAAATATTTAATGAAACAGCGATGGCTACATATTTCAAGAACAGTGTCATCGTGACCCTTGTATCCGTAACGTTCACCTTGTTCTTTGCCAGTTTAATTGCCTATGCCATTACAAGAATGAACAAGTGGATGGGAGGATTACTTTTCGGCTTATTCACCCTAGGAATGATGGTCCCAGCCCAAGTAAATATGATTCCACTCTACTCATTGATTTACCGGTTGGACTTAACCAATACGCTCAGTGGGTTAATGATCGTCAATATATCCGTGACCTTACCCGTTGCGGTGTTCATTTTGACCGGATTCATGAAAACCATTCCGAAAGAATTATTTGAAGCCTGTACCATTGATGGAGCGAACAATTGGCAGGTGTACCGTAGAATTGCCCTGCCGTTATCTTTGCCTTCGATATCCGCAACGGCCATCTTTCTTTTTGTCATGCATTGGAATGACTTGTTATATCCTTTGCTGTTCATCACGAAAGACGAATATAAAACATTGCCGCTCGCTTTATTAGAATTCCAAGGGCAGTATATGACAAACTTCCCGATGCTGTTTACGGGTGTCATGATTGCTTCAGCACCCATGATAATTGCCTATGTGTTCCTGCAGAGATACTTCATAGCTGGAATGACAGCAGGATCAGTAAAAGGATAAGGAGCTGTGGAGATGACCATTTCGATTGGATTGATCGGTGCTGGGAATCGTTCAAAATCCTTACTTAAAGCCATGAAACATACCAACGAATTTTCAGTGGTAGGTTATGTCGATAAAGAATCAAAGGCGTTTGTTGAACACCTCTACCCGGAGGCTCATTTTTTTCACAACGAAGAAGAACTGTATAGGAATAAGAGGGTCGATGCTGTCGTCATTGCTACACCTAACGACCTCCACGCAAAAAATATTATTACAGCGATGAAAAACCAAGTAGCTATTTTCGCAGAAAAGCCTATGGTTGCTAGGTATGACCAATTCATAGACCTATATAAAAAAATAAAGGCGTACGAGAAAACTTTTATCATTGGAACAGAACTAAGACATGACCCTGGTTTCACTCGCTTAAAAAAACATGTGAACACAAGCACCCTTCTATCCATTTGGTGCCATGAGTTCAGACCTCCCTTTCGTTCTGGGAGTGAAAGTTGGCGACTGGAACGAACCCGGTCCGGTGGTACATTCTTAGAGAAAAACATCCACCATTTTGATCTTATGGTCAATCTCATAAAGTCCCCTCCTCGTTCTGTATTCGCTAAAGGAGACCATACTGAAGGAATGATCGAAAACGGCTGGGTCATTGTGGAATTTGAGGATGGAACCTTTGGAAACTTAGGGGTTTCCCTATCCTGTGAGCAACACCATCTTGAAGTGGGCGTCCTTCAAAAAGACAATCAATTTACGTACTATCCTAACCAGCAAAAACTGATGTCAGAGAACATAGAAAACCCTCCCCTCTTTGACCTTGGAGGAATTGACCAGACAGGTTTTGATCATCCAGGTGAAGTTGAACAAATGAAAGAATTCGCACGTCTTATCAAATCAGAAAAAACATTGGATGGGGTTCTTGAGGAAGCCTATTGGAGTCATAAGATTGCCTTTGCCGCTGAAAAGTCGGTTCGGTCAGGAAAAGAAGTTCTTTTAAATGACTTCACTCTTTCTTAAAGGAGGAAAAGTATGAGTGTCATTGATATGCACCACCACATTCTCAACGTCCCAAATTATATGGAGAGCTTAATAAAACAGATGGATGAGATCGGTATTGAGCGTGTCTGCTTAAGCGGTCTCGGTCTCCCCTCAGATAACTGGCTTGGAGACCTTTCACCTACAAATGAAGATGTCAGGAAAGCGATGAAAGAGTATCCTGACCGTGTGATTGGATTTGGGGTTATCCGTTTAGGGGAGTCGACAGTAGAAGACGTCGAACGCTTATATACCCAGGGTTTTAGAGGAATTAAAACGACGCGGCCTTTGCACAATTATGATGACCCCCGCTATGATCCCATCTATGCGAAGATTGAAGAACTGGGCATGCCTGTCCTTTTCCATACAGGCTTCATTCTGCAAACGAAAGTGGATCAGCAGGATGATGTTTCATCTGCCCGTATGCGTCCGGTGATGTTAGACCGTGTGGCGCGATCCTTCCCTAACTTGATTATGTTTATCGCTCATTTAGGAATGCCATGGCACGAGGAGGCAGCTATGATGGCTCGCTTTCATCCCAATGCTTATGTCGACCTATCCGGATCACCCATGGGTTGGAGGAACCGGAAATCTCCTTCTTTCTTTCAGGATCTATTCTATTGGGAGGGAGCTTTTGAAAAAATCTTGTTCGGTTCAGATGTTCATTACGATGACTTGCAATCTTCTTATAACGACCATAAAAAGCTATTTCAGCTCCTTAATCTGGACGAAAAGACTCAGCACCGTATTTTTTCTGAGAATATGAAATCTATCCTAAAATTGTAATTGGAGGGAAATGATGAAAAAACGAGACGTTTCCTACACTTTGACAGAAGGTCCAGAAGAATCAGCCCATCACTTCGCCCGTTATTTGGCTGATTTTATCCAGGAGCGTAATAGACAAAACTTACTTACCAGACTGATTTTGCCCGTAGGACCTGTTCGCCCGTACCCCATCCTAGCCCGCATCACGAATGACGAAGAAATTTCTTGGAAGAACGTTCATATCTTCAACATGGATGAATACCTGGATTGGCAGGGGCGTCCCATTGACGAAGATCACGCATACAGCTTCAAAAAGTTCATGAACGAATTTTACGAAAGCCTCCATCCTTCTCTCAGGCCCCCGAAAGATCAGCGTCATTTTCCTGATGTGTACAATATCGATGATATAAGCATCCAAATGGAGCAGGTTGGAGGCATTGATTTATGTTTGGGAGGAGTAGGGGTGCACGGGCATGTCGCTTTTAATGAACCTGTCATCTCCCGCTTCCATCAAGTGACCATCGAAGAATTCAGAAACTCCAAAACTCGAATTCTATCCTTAGCTCCCGAAACACAGGTGATGAATAGTATTCGGAACAATGGCGGAAGTTTTGATGAATTCCCCCCGATGGCCATTACCTTAGGAATGAAAGATATTATGAATGCAAGGAAAATCCGACTTTATTGTGATGGAGGAGCGTGGCAGCAAGAAGCCTTTTACCAAGCCACCTGCGGGAAAGAAGATGTCCGATATCCAGTCACCTTACTTCAAAACCATGCAGACCTGAAGTTTATAGCTACGAAAGAAACGGCCCGTAAAGTGATCAATTAGCCTTAGCAAGCCAAGGCCATTAAGAGTTAAAGACCTGAAGCGTGAAGGACTCCCCAGTCACGCTTCAGGTCTTTTCTAATTGAACCCCCCCCCATTCTTTTGCATTTCTTAATGAAAAATAGACAATAATTTCCCGGGTAATATTTATTTCGCCATTATTCTATTACCAAATCTAAGCAAAGAAAAAAAGCCGCTCTTATAAGAGCAGCTTTTAAAACTTATGAATTGTAATCCAGAATCATTTCCCGAACTTCCTGGACTTCCTGATCAGGCACTTCTAAATAATAGATTCCATTAATTTTGGTCCCACTACCTGTCATCTGGTAGGTAGAAAGATTTTCTCTCGCCCCACTATAGTTCTTCATTAAATCCTGCATCGTACTGAAGTCCATATTTGTGGAGACATTCTTTCCAAGTACGTCCATGACGTTACCGATTTTATTGATGGATCCGACATTCATCCCTTTATCAACAATCCCTTGAATAACTTTACGTTGACGTTCGTTACGACCAAGGTCACCTTTAGGATCGTCATAGCGCATACGCACATAGCCGAGAGCTTCTTCGCCATCCATGGTCAATTCACCTTTTTTATAATGGAAGTTATTCTTCCCGTACCATTCGATATCGTTTTGGATGGTGATTCCACCAACGGCATCCACCATTTCTTCCAAACCTTCCATGTTCACTTGGACATAATAGTCCAGGTTGATCTCCAGGAAGTTCTCTACCGTTTGGATAGCCATATCTGCTCCACCAAAGGCGTAAGCATGATTGATTTTATCCTGTTTTCCAGAATGAGAAGAATTGCCCACCATCTCTGTCCGTGTGTCACGTGGAATGCTGATGATTTGGCTGCGATTGTCATTTGGATCGACAGACAATACCATTAAAGCATCAGAACGCCCGGAATCTCCGGCTCTTTCATCGACGCCCATCAGCAAAATGTTAAGTGGTTCCTTTTCCTTACGCTTTTTCTCTGTCAGTTCATGATCGATGGATGCGACTTCTTTGTGCATTTTTGAATCCACCGTGTTTTTGGCCCCACTGTAAAGGGAGTAACTATATACTCCTGCCGGAATTAATAACATTACTAATAATACAAGGGAAACTTTCCACCATCGGCCTTTTTTCTTCTCGTGTTTTTTTGAACGACTCATCTTTCATTTCACTCCATCTTTATAGCAATCTAAACCTATTATATAATTTTCCAACTAAGATTACTAACCTTTTTTCAAGGTAATCAAATTGATTTCCGGAGTGTTAAACAAACGAAAGTTCAGAAGATTTATAGCATCACTACTACCTAAGCCCGCACTTACATATTGTTTTGTCCCTCTATATTCCCAAAGTCCTTTCACACGATTTCTTGGAGGGATAAACCCTCCATTTCTATAAAAAGGTTCCGGAATAAAAAGCGCACCCAAAAAAGGTAAGCGGATTTGTCCACCATGATAGTGGCCAGCAATAATTAGATCGTATTTCCCAAAACTATAATAAGAAGTCTTATTAATCTGATCGACTCGTGGGTCAGACACGGGATAGTGATTGAGCGCTATTGTAATCCCTTCATCATTCATTTGAGTTAATTCTTGCAATAATTGATTATGGTATTGGATATAAGGCTCTGTTTGAGAATACTTTGGCTTCACTCTCCCATTTGCTACAACAAACCCATTCTCAGGCTTCAGAATAGAAAGTTCGAAATCAAGGAGGTTCAGTCGTTCCCCTTTGTGCTCAATGATTTCAATTGACTCAAGGAGTTTCACCCCGCGTTTTTCCATTTTCTCAATAAAATCACTTTTAACCAATTGCCCTTGATCTATATCATAATTGGACGGGTCTGTATTACCAGCAACATAGTAAGCATATTCCTTATTTTTAACTCCTTCGATAAGTCTAAAATATGGTGCTGTATTTTCACTGTTTACACCATCCATCATGTCTCCAGTAAATAGAATCAGATCATACTCCAAGGAATTTATTTGATCTATTAATTTTTTTTGATTTTTACCAAACGACTTTTCATGAAGGTCAGACACCTGTAATATTTTAAAATCATGAAGTCCATCTGGTAATTCTTTTACAACAATTGCTTCATTAACTATTTTTACCCTCTTGTTATCCCAAATAGTATAAGGAATGACTAAAATGATTAAAAGTATAGTGGCTATCATAAATAAGATGATCATTCTTTTCACCCGTCATTCCCTCCGAAACTATAACTTAATGGCCTTAATCATATTGCGTACCTGCTGCTTCTGCCTTATATATAAGTAAATCAACCTACTCTTTATTTTTTTGAGTTTCAATTGACCATATTTCCTGCTTTCAGGAGAGAAAAACAACCTTCCTGTTTCTGTTATTCGGTGTTTCAACGAATCATAGCTTAACACTTGATAGTCGAAAAAAATCATTGCTTTACTCCAGTTGAATTTCTCGATTTTATGAAACCAAAGAGCTTTAACCTGAGGAGACGGATATCTTTCACGAAGAATAGGATAGCGTTCGTATAAAATGGCTAACGTCCGGGTTAGACGTTTATAGGTTTGATGACGTTTGGCTAATTGTAATACCGCTGCTAGATTCCTAGGCATATGTTTCATAGTCTGAATAACATCCAGGTCATGTTTTATTGAATCGAGATTGTGTCTCCAAGCATGGAGGCACATAAAATAAAAAGTGTGTGTAGGAGATAGCTTTTTTATATTGTCGTAACTTTTAAATGGTACAGATCGAGACCACAAAAAATCTGTATCCACAGAAGAAGTATCAGGTCTCATCAATTCCCAGTGAAGCTCTACCGTCAAAGGAATAGCTGAATGGGGCAGAGGTTTACTGAAAGAGCGATGAAAATGACCCGAAATATGGGTTTCTTCTTCCACGAATCCTAAATCTTTCACTAATTGAATAACATCATCCAGTCGTTCTTTTCTTATTAAAATGTCAATATCACTAGTCGTACGGTGGGAATAATCACCATAATAGTCTTCAGCAAAGTAAATACCCTTCAATGGAATGACCTCATATTGCTGTTTATCACACTCAGTAAGAATCCTGTCTGTTTCACATTTAATAAACACAGATGAATATCGATTATGTTTTACTTTCTCTAGCAAACGCACTTGAAAGAAATGAGGGGTTTCTTCCAGCCTCCCCTGTTCAACCAACAGTGCATAGATTTGAGGAGATACACCATCCTTATCAACCTCTTCAATTAAGATTCTAAAATCCACCCCACTAAAGGAGCAATTAGAATAAAGTTGGTTAACGAATGTGTAAATCACACCCATATCCCTCCTTATGCATGAACTTTCAAGGCATGGCCCTCTTTTAAGAAAAACTGCTTCTCATACAAATCCCGGTACAACCCGTCCTCATTAATCAATTGCTCATGATTTCCTTGCTGGATTACTTCCCCTTTGTCCATAACCACCATGTGAACAGCATGTCTTATCGTAGACAATCGATGGGCAATGACTAGAGTAGTTCTCCCTACCATCAAACGATCAAGAGCTTCTTTCACCAAAAACTCAGTTTCGTGATCTAATGACGATGTAGCTTCATCTAAAAGAAGAATAGGGGAATTTTTCAAAAAAGCTCTGGCAATGGCAACTCTCTGTTTTTGTCCACCAGAGAGTTTAACTCCCCGCTCACCTATCTCTGTGTCGTACCCATGGGGTAACGATTCTATGAAATCATGTATATTCGCAGCTTTAGCCGCCTGAATTATTTCCGTATGTGTTATAGCTGGACGGGCGTACATTAGATTCTCCTTTAGAGACCCACTAAATAAGAAGGATTCCTGGGGAACATAGGCGATCAATTGTCTCCTCGCTGCTAAATTCATCTGATTAATGGATTGTCCATTAAAAATTATGGATCCTGTAGTCGGTTTATAAAAACCTTGAAGAAGCTGAAACAATGTAGACTTCCCCGCTCCGCTTGGTCCGACAATCGCTGTCATTTTTCCCGTAGGTAAATCTAGATTCATATCTTTAATCACGTTCGACTTCCCATCATAACTGAAGACAACGTTATGAAAAGAAATAGGAGGAAGAGTTGAATGATTTATTAAAGGTTCGGCAGTTCCTGGAGTTTCTTGTGCCCGATCAAGCAGGTGAAAGACTCGTTCTAATGCTGATGCAGAGCGTTGATAACCAGCCCACGGCCGGCAAGCCCTGTCAAAGGATAAACTAAATGGTTCACCAAATTGATGAATGTTAGCAATGCACCAACCGTTAAGACTTGATCCGTCACAAAAAAAGCTCCTACAAGTACACTGACTAAAAATGTGATCGTTCCTACAGCTTCTCCTCCCGTGTAGAACCAACCTCGTAACTTAGCATCTTTCATTTCAAGGTCGTATAACTCATCATTTTTCTTTTTATAATTCTTCATAAATAAATGCTCCAAAGTAAATGAGCGTATAACCGTCATTCCTTGAAACGTTTCGTTTAAGCTTTTTGTGATTCCACCGATCAGTTCATGGATTTTACGGCTGTTATTTTTTAATAAGAACCCGAATAAAGCGCCTCCTATGAGGGCCAGAGGAACTACTAAAAGCACGAGCAGTGAAAGAATCCAATTAATATATAGAATATAAATAAGAGCGGCACAGGCAATTAAGGGAAGTCGAACAAGATTGATTAACCCTCTCCCTATGACACCGTCAATCTGGTGAAGGTTATTCGTAAAATGAGACATCAACTCACCTGAATGATAATGAGAAAAGTCTTTTCCATTCATTTTTAAAACATGGCTGTATAGGTCCACATTTAAATCTCTCTTCACCGCATTCAAGGCCTTCGTTTCAAATAAAGTATCAATGAAATTCACACTCATACTTACTACTGAGATTCCGATACCTGCAAGAACCATCGTTTGAAGGCGACTGAAATCACTTTGTACCGCAGCGTCTATGATATTCCCGAAGAACCAGGCGAAGGCTATTACAAGAGCAATATCTATGAACATCAGAATAAATAACCCAAGATAAGGACCTTTATGCCTTTTAATATAAGGAGCTAATAAATAAAACGTCCGCTTGATTTCGTATAATGAAAAGTATGATTTCAAATCCGTGATATTCAACATACTCACCGCTTCATCATGTAATTTGATTTCAATGCTAAGAACCTTTTCAATACTTTAGAAACTGAAGGAAATGTAAGGATAGACCAAGTCCATGTTTTCCCTAATAATCCGTTGAGGTGAATAACTTTATAGCTTTTACAAATGTACAACATTTTTCCTAAAAGCTGATCTGAATACACCCAATCATCCTTACCAAGATTAGAATCTCCTTTAAAAAGATAGGCATCGCCCGCCTTATGAATCAAACGATGAGCAGTCAACTGCCCATGGTTCGATTGATAAAGCAGAATATCACCTTTTTTAAGATTTTCACAATCTAAGGGTACAAAACGGCATACATCACCTTCACGGATTAAGGGATACATGCTAGTACCCGTAGCAGGCAGATCGATCCCACCTTTTGATAAAAGCACCTCCGCAATAACTAAACGGGTTGGAGAATCAAGAGACATGTTCAATCAATCCAACGTGCTTCATTTTGTTTATAAAGAGAGTTACATCATGTTCCACATCTCTTGGTTCCATTCGATACTCTTCGGCAACCATTTCAACCATATCTTCTAAGGATTTATCCTCATGAAGTATAGACCAACAAAAACTCCCTACTTCATTTAGAGTCGTGATGGTGTAAGCTTCTAAATCTAAAACCATCCACTCTTTGTCCATTTCCACTACTTCATACTGTTTTTTTCGTTTTAATAAAGGTCTCATGAAATCAACTCCCAAAACGTAGGATCTTTCTTAAAATAAAGGTTATATGCAGGAACCTGATTTACAGTTAACTTGATAAGTCTGATTAACGTTATTGTATAAATTGGGTCGGAATACCAAGAAAAAACTTTATCCATTAATCCCAAGAAGGACTCTCTCTCTTTAAGTGATTCCCTATGATTCGATTGAGCCTGAATCAAGAAGTCAATACTTGCTAATGGGAAAGATCTGCCCAGACCAGTCGATGGTTGATCACTTCTGAATGGTGAATCAAATACTTTGATTCCTGTCTCCTCTACTTTCAAAATTGCGGCTTCATCTGAAAGCAGGACTCTAGGAGATGACAAATGAGCAACCGTTGATTTGCCTGCTCCCGATTCCCCTGCAAATAGGTGAGCCGCCTCCCCCTCTGCCATACACGAAGAATGAACCAATAATCCCCATTCTATTTCTGTTATAAATGTGCTGTATAATGTCATAAAAGCGTGCTTCAAAGCTAATTCATCGAAGTATTGAATTTTGGCTGTTTTTAACTTTAGACTGAACTCTATGAGAAAATCTGTCCGCTTAAGATAATTCCAACCATTTTCCATGAAATGGGTGACTTCATAACTATCAAAGGATTTACCATAACCAGTCTCTAAAAGAACACCCATGTCATTTATGTGTGATTCTTTATGGATGAACGACCCATATAGCTTTTCTACCGTCTCCATATCTCCATAGAATTCAAATGTATGTTCGCCAACCTTAGTAAGCATACTCTCCATAAATATCACTCACTTATGCTTGTGTGGCTTTTTAGGTTGATATGGATCATGGGGATATTTTTGGCCATTACTGTTGCCGTTATCTCCGGATACAGGACCATGTCCTTTGTTCCAACTTTGAGATGTTTCAAATTTAATCGGGCGGTGGTCCAGAACTTTCGGTGCTTCATACACTTTTTTCATTTCTCTTCCTCCTTGTAATTCTTAATAAAGAACATACATGAAAAAATTTTTTAATGAACAACTTTCATCTGGTGGTTCAACAAATGACTGAAGACATTTTTCTTATCTTTAGCCAGTTGATGAAAATCCCCTTTTTGAACCACTTCTCCTTCTTCCAAAACGATAACCTGATCCGCATTTCGAATCGTCGACAACCGGTGCGCAATGACTATAATGGTCATTCTACCTTTCAACTGCTCGATTGCTTCTTGTATTTTTTTCTCATTTTCTGAATCCAACGCACTCGTAGCTTCATCCAAGATGAGAATGGAAGGTTTCCTCAAAATGGCGCGGGCTAACACTAAACGCTGTCTTTCTCCTCCAGACAACTTAATTCCTCGGTCGCCAATAAGCGTATCAAGTCCTTGAGGGAGCTCTCGAACAAATTCTGCTGCTGATGAAAATTCTAAGGCTTCCCAAATTGCTTCTTCATTCGCTTCAGGATCCACCAACAATAAATTGTCACGAATGCTCTCATTGAAAAGAAAAGGATCTTGAGGAACATAACTGATCGCTTTTCGTAGAGACCGAATCTTCTCTTCGGATATAGAATCACCATCAATAAGAACTTCTCCCTGGTCTGGATAATTTAATCCCATCAACATATCAATCAATGTACTCTTCCCTGCCCCGGAACGTCCAACGATAGCCGTCATCTGCTGAGAAGGAATAGTAATATTAATATTCTTCAGAGCATAACGACTTTCCTTTTTATATTGAAAAGAAAGATTATGACATTCGATGGCTTCATTAACCTTCAAGGGCTCATTCCGTTGACTTTCTTCCATAAATTCACGGTCCAGTTCACTTTCATGCCTTACACTGTTCACAGCTTCTAAAGAAGGTATGACTTTTGCAATTTGTTCCATAGACGCTTGAATGCCTGTCACTCGCGGCCACAACCTGGAAAAGATTACAATGACCAGCATCAATTGACCTGCTTGAGCATTGAATAACTGAATGGCAATGAATATAAAAGCGGCAATCAGAATAGACGAAGCAATTTTATAATAGAGCCTTGATGTAGCTTTTAATTTTGTGTATTCAACCTGCTCATCCTGCATCCCTTTTGTAATCGTGGCATGCCAATGGCCTCTGGATCCTTCCAGTGTATTGCTCTTTAAGTCTTTCATTCCATTCAACTGATCCGTGACCCCAGAAAGATACCTTCGATTCAGACTATAACTGCGATTGCCTAATTCAAGCGACCTCTTTAAGAACTTCCGATTAAAAAGAATAAGAATAAATCCGCATATAATAACGAAGGTCGTAATGTTTGGAGACAAAACAAAAGCGAGACCAACCTGGATCAAAGTAAAAACTAAGGATGCTGCAAACTGTAAGAAAGACTGTGTACCACTGGCTGCACGGGCAATTTCCCCGGTCATAATATTCACTAAATCTGACTTTCTCTTGTTCAAATAAAACTCCCACTTCGCGTGAAGGAGAGAATCGTACGTATTCATTCGTAAATGCCTCATAAATCCCTGATGAATGACTGCATTTCTTACTGTAATCCTCCGTTGAAGTAAATTTTGTGCAATAACAATTCCTACATAAAATAAAAGAATTGATGGAAGCCCGATTTCAGGTGGAATTTGCTCAACGAATTGAAAAGCCTCCATGAAAGGTAAACCCTGAGTTCCTAAATCCACGATTCCACTTAAGCTAATCAAAGGGACTAGCAATAGGATTCCGACCCCTTCCAGGAGCCCGATTACGGTCATGGCAAACAAATTGATATACAAGACTTTTCCTGAATAACTATTAATCTCTTTCAAAAAATAAAGGACATGCTTCATAACTTCGCGTCCCCCTATGTGATTGCGTGCTTTCTAGTCTTTCTCCACCCCCACAGAAAAGGGCGTAGAGGAAAATATAAAAAGTGAAGTCTTTTAGGCAATGGCAAAAGCTCCGCATCCTCCGGATAAGGATACAAAAAGCTCAGGATAAAAAAGAACTTTTGATTCCATGACATCAGAGAAAATAAATGACGTTTATGATAGTCCGCAACCTCCTGCGGCAAAGGCTCTGAGTGGAGGTTAATCATAGACTCTAAATAGAATATCGCTTGTTGTGCCAAAACACGGGACCTTTTATTAACTGGCATTTCCAATGGAACAGGCGTTTCCAAAAGGACAGAAGATAAGTAAAGAGCTTGAGCTCCAGCGAGGTGGAAGTGATTGTGAATCAATAATCGCTTAAGGGTCTTCCAATCAATGGACTGATCCACCAAACGGTCTACATCTACCAACCATCGTAACCTGGACCATCCGTGCCTCGCTCCATGTGCAGCTAAGAACAAAAATAAATCCTCTTTCCCCAGCATGTAGATAGGGGTTTTTGAAATTGAGCTAACCTCTTTTCGCTTCCATAAGTGCTCAAATCCTGGCTCTTTGCACGGACCGGGGTTCAAACGCCAATGCAGCTCGATTTTCACTTTCTTCCGGGGATGATAGTAAGTCACATGATGATGCCTCCACTTCCAATCTTCTAATACGGTTTCGATGTAATCATCTTTTTGATATCCGTGACTTGCTAGTAGATGTTCAGCTTTCTGCAGATCTTCAATCGAAATCATCACATCCAAATCACCCGAGGTTCTCAATGAAACATCGCCATAAAGTTCATGTGATAGCATGGGTCCTTTCAAAAAAAGCAACCGAATTTCATTAGAGGAGAACAAACGACTCATCCAATCCATCTCTCCACTCAATTGCAACATTTGAAAGGTATTACGCTTATATTCAAAACAAAGTTTTTCTTTGACAAACTTGGGAATTCGTCCGCTTTCGACCATTTTCACTTTGGAGTAGAGCAATGGGTAAACACGGTGATGTAACGATTGTTTAATAAACAAATTCCAGTCAATGTCCTCAAACGAACTTCTTGAAAGTGCATGAATATCTTGTTGTTTATCTGACTTCAGCAACTGAAGTATCAAGTGAACCTCTTTAGGTACGTTCGCTAATTGCAGGGTTGTAGCTCTGCTCATGTAACTCACCTCCTACAGGATACGCAAAGGTACTGACAACAGTAAACCTCTCCATTCCTTTAGCTCCAGTAACAATATAAGGACCGCTTCTCAACCAGGCATGAGCAACCATTTCACCGTTATCCTCTTTTGCCGTCCCAAAGTAAAGCGTATTTTCAACCTCTCGTTTTTCAAGCATCTTCTTTGCAGCAAGAGCCTGAACAAGGCAACGACTTTCCCAGAACGTGTATTTATTCATGATTTGAATAGCCTGAGAAACTTTCGCCACTATGCTACGATCTGTACATTCATCGTCCATCCCTGTTTCCTGCATATGTTTCCCTAACGAAGGAGCTAAATTAGAAAAAGGACGGCGCTTTTGAATTCTCGCCCAACCCAAATAAAAAAAAGACTCCAACAACAATCTTTTTGATTCCCTACTCAAGGTCAAAAAAGTCATCAACTTCCTCATGAGCTTAATTCCTTTCCAAGACTGTTCTTCTGAAGTCTATTTCTTCACTTCTATTAAATTCTCATCACGAAGGTGCTTAAGAAACGCTTGAACCTGGTCTTCACAAACATCCCGTTCCACTTCATAGACCTCAAGCAACTCATCAATCAATTCACTTACAGGCTTCGGGTTTTCGATCTTGTCCCATATCTCCCCGCCAAGCTCTCCTAAATTATAATACTTCCCATTTTCAATACTGAGCATCACACGCTCCCCATCCATATCACTCACAATATGTCCTTCTTTCTGCTGAACCATTTGTACTAAAGCTACCGATTGACTCATACTACAGATTCCTCCTTACCAATGGCCTGAAGAACCTTGTCTACTAACTCATTGGCTGTAAATTGTGAAACTGGTCTCCTCATGTGAAACATATCCACATGGGGCAAGATCTTTGTTGAAGTATTAAAATGCCAATCCATCAGCCCGGCACGTCGAATAATAAAATTCCGATACGTATGCTTGAATAAAGTGCTGAAACGATATAAATCCTGTATTGGTTCGATATGAACCTGTTCGTCATCTGTTTTTGTTAATTCAATGATGCCCGCTAAAGGTAACTGACGTTCTTCGAATTGGTCACCGACTGGAACTTTGAATTTAGTTTCACGATCAATGATTGGTTCGAACTCCCTTGATTCCAACCCAAAGTGATCGATGCTTTCCTGCCATAGTTTCTGTTGCGGATACGCTGGTGTCACCATCGGAACTCCTTCATCGGAAAATGAGACGGGGATGACGTCATCGCTTAATAGTTTGTAACCTCGTTTTAGGAATGCTGAGGCTAAGGTTGATTTTCCTGCTCCTGAATCTCCGACGATGGCATAGGCTTTTCCGTCGATGGAAATGGCGCTGCCATGTAAGGGGAGTATTCTTCTTTGCATGAGGATAATGCCCATGCAACTTCCTAAAATATACAACCGAACATGGCTTATAACAGAACCAGGAAGAGGAGTGAATAATATTTCATTGCCATTTCTAATGAGGCAAACACACACTTCTGTAACTTTAAACATACATAAATTCTCTTCTATATAAAAGGACTTGCCTTTGCCAGAGACCTTTTTCCATTGATCTTCTAAGTTTACTTGTCTAATAGTTACATCAGCATAAGTATTAGACAAGTTTATTTGAGGAACTTCAGGTAATGACATCTCACTAATTACATGTAACCCAAAAACATGGTAACCTTCTTTAAAATTTTTTCTCATACTCCACCTCTTCACCACTGAATGAACCTTGGAATATATTAGAGTCTAAAATTCCTAAACAAGGAATTTTAGACTCTTTCTAAGTACTTGCTTAGGAGACGTGATGATAACCAGTCTGACCATCATGAGGTAAATTTTCATTATAGCCTTCATCAAATTCACCCCATGCACCACTAGCCATTGTTTGATCTACATCCAAAGTTGACAATTCCGGTGTACTCCATTCCTTTTTCATTCGATTCACCTCCTTTCAATTGAACTTTTTAATAAACCGATATGAAATAATGCTTCTCATTAATATCCAGAAATCTGGGTCTAACGCTAATTCAGGATTTGGACCTTGATTTCTAATAGATAGAAGGGATGCATCAAGTTGTAGAATATTAAAAAAGGAGGGTGAAAGTGAGTCTCTTGAAATGGTTTCTACCTCTTCAAGGAAAGAATTCCAATAAGGTTTCATTCGATGAATAAATTCCACACCTTGTGCTCCCCTCACACGATTATTAAGTCTAACCTTATCTGGCAAGTATTCTTTTGTACCGTTTCTAATTAGTGCTCTATCCATACCATTTTTAACATACTGATCTTCAGGCAAAGATAAGCAGAATTCGATTACCCGCAAGTCATTTGTAGGATCTCTTTTCCAAAGCGAATGTCGAAGAGAAAGTTTCGTGCCCAGAGTTCCAGTTGCATTCCATGAGAACATTTCCTTAAAGTGCTGATTTCTGACTTTAATATCTGTCAGGTTGTATTTGCTTTTTGTAGTTTTGATACCATGCTTATTTAAGGAGTGATAGACATTTGTTCTTTTTGCTAATTCAGGACTTATTAACTCGGGAAAGTTGTAAACCTGGTCTGAATGTAATAGCTTATTTATAGTGGGAAAAGCCATCCGACTTAATAAAGGTAATAGCCGCATTCTATTTCCGTGTGTAATTTTACTGTAAGCATCCAACTCTGAAAGTAACTTAAATAACTTTATTTTTCTTAATAATGATGCGTAATAATTGATGGTTGCCCCCCATGAAATGCTCAAATTACCTCTTCCACCGTTTAATAAGATTCCTATATCTCTTGAATGAGCTTCTTCATATATCCCTTTAATCCAATTGGATGTCCCGAAAAATTTGTAAGGCATTTCCATGATGTCTAACCATTCGTCTATTTCATCAAGGGGTGAGACACTACCAAAATCCAAGTAGTAATCAGATACATTTCCAAGATGTTTTACAGTCGATTGAATGTAAGGCCTCTCATCTGCCACTCTGTTTGTAGGTGTCCAATCTTCAAAGTCCTTAGGCGGAACATGACTGAAGGTGTACAACTTACTAGACTTTTTTTTCAAAGAGTGAGAGGCAAAACTTGCCACGGCCCCTGAATCTAATCCTCCACTTAAGTGAGCTCCAATATTTTTATGGGTTCTTAAACGATCGTTTACAGCCCTCCCAAATATACTTTGGAATGCTTCTATATAATCTTGATCAGATTTATAATTAATGATTCTTCGTGGTGTTATCGTACAATATCTAGTTGTTTTCACTTTATTTTTTGAGACTGAAACCATATGAGATGGCGGAAGTTGATAGATTTCATAAAATGGGGTGATTGACATATCCACCGCCTCATTCATTCCTGGTATGGCCAAATATTCAGCCAGCCATCTTTCATCTAATTTTTTCTCTACC
The DNA here is from genome assembly GCF_009856445.1 of Halobacillus litoralis. Classification (GTDB taxonomy): domain Bacteria; phylum Bacillota; class Bacilli; order Bacillales; family Halobacillaceae; genus Halobacillus; species Halobacillus litoralis. The sequence goes on along the minus strand of NZ_WMFA01000001.1, from coordinate 792,497 downwards.
AAAGGTAAGGTTAGAAGAGATTGTATAGTTGTAGAGAAGGAGAATATCGAATGGTCTTTATAGTAATAGAGAGTGCGGCTTCCTGAAAAATCTCGAGCACCAAATAACTTATTATTTCTCTCATCCCATATCATATAAGCAAATTCACCGACTAAATATTTGGGGGACTCTTCTCCCCATTTTCTATATGCCATCAGAATCAACTGACTGTCTGGAATATATTCCCTCTTTTTCTTTGCTATTTGCAATTGGTCAAAAAGCTCTTTCCGGTTATCTATAATCGCATCAGCTGTTATGGTAAGTTGCCTTTCGGAGTCATAATACGGTAAAGGTTCATTTATAGATTCAGGTGTGATCCACTGCGCGTGAACACCTAATAAAACATTAGTATTCCTCCAAACACCGATGTCATCAGCCGGGTAATTTTCAAAACTATTCATCATATTAGTAAAGTATGTTTCTTCATCATGACAACTATCCAGTTGGTAAATTCCTGCTATCGCACTTATGGTTATCACCCCGCCCCACTCATATTCTTAATAAAGAACAATAAAATAAAAAATATAGATACCCTTTAAATTTACTGTTTTCCTATCTCGGTTGTTCTTTATATAGAACGTACTATATTTAACTACTCATTGCAAGGATATTCTATAATTTTATGATGATACGTTTGTACTACTTGTAGATATTTGAGTATTTTATCTCAGGAACGTTTTTATCATAAACGGTTTGTAGTATGAGAAACTTTAATTGTTCTAAATTTATAGAAAACCCTTTTACTTATAGAAAATATATACTTAAACTCATCAGACTTACAAAAAATCACCGTGTAAATTAGGCTCGGTATAATAATACAAAGTAAACCTTTCAGGAATAATGAAAAGTAACTATCAGCCAAAATAGTACTTGTAGAATATCTTGTTATAAAGTAGGCTACTACACCGATTAAAATATACAGTCCATATACAAAATAATATTTGAGGATATTAAGTTTGAAGACCTTTTTATAAACTAAATAAGGGGTTGTCCAAAAAGGAACGACTAGAGAACTTATTAAGGTTCCCAAAAACACACCAGCAATACCCCAAAATTGAACGAATGTAATAGACAACGTCAAATTTATAGCGGCCTGAATTAGCGGAGCATAACGATCCGGATGAAATATACCTGAAGTAGTCTTTACCGTTGTAATTGCATTTCTTATCCCTTTCTCGTAAAACAATAACATTAGCAAAAGCAAAACGGATTTATCCATAATAAAATCACTCCCTATCCAAAGAGTGATAAATGGTTCCAGCATAATATAAATGGCTATTGTGAATGTAGAATAAATCCAGAAATTTATGAGTCTGTACACTTTGTAAATCGAATAAATTTTTTCTTTGCTCTCATTGGCTACTAAATTTCCCACACTATGATAGATATTGTTGAAAATTTGGTTTATAAAAGTCCGGCTAATATCTATTAGCATTTTATAATTAGAGTAAATGCCAACAGCTGCAAGACCTATAAATGACGAAATAATAATATTATCAGTCCCTAATACGAGGTAGGCACCTATATTCTGTAGAACAATCGCTTTCACATTCTTAAAAATCCCTTTTTTCGTTTCAGGATCAAGATCTGTTGCGGGTTTATCTTTTAAAAATGGGTACATTTTATTAACAACTAACGCTAAGACAATGCTAGTGATGATTGTTATACTACTCTCAATGAGTAAATAAAGAATAAAGTTTTGAGTGTAATATAAAATAGCGATTTTCAATGTTGTTGTTAAAATCGAAGATACAGAATAAATTCCGGTCACTATATAGCCTTTTTGACAAACGTTTAAAAATGAATTCTTGTGCATGTAAAGGTACGGAGCCACTGTATTTAATAGGAAAATAAGATAGATGATGTGCACATGATCTATACTAGTATCACTAACAATGAATGAAAGAAAAGGTAATAAAGATAAGCCTAGTACCAGTACAACTCCGGCTATAATTAGATAGGCATTACGATACAACCTCATTAAGGCATTCATTTTATTTTTGTCATCTTCAGCCACTGGTTTATATAAGCTATACATAATACTGGCACCAATACCCGCTTCTGCTAGTGAGAGCATAGCTAAAATACTAGTGAATAAGCCATTTAAGCCTAAATATTCCACCCCAAGGTATGTGATAAAAACGGTCCTGGAAACAAAACTCAATAGTGTGATAATAAGTTGGTTCCCTAGTCCAGCCCCTATATTGAGAAGTGAGTGTTTTATTCTCATTTTATCCTCGTCCAAATATAATTTTTGGTTTGAAAGATTCCAACGGCTAATAGTAATGTAAGAGATTTAATTTCTAGTAATTTTGCAGCTTTATTGATTCCTAAAGTATCTTTCACATAACTATAATAAAGGTTATAATTAGCTAACCTTCCCTTTAAATTGTAATTATAGAACTTAATTTGTTGCCGAATGTAGTAGGCTGTTCCCTTAGGATTACTTGAGAATATTTTTATTTGGTTTCTAGTTAATCCATCCTCTAAATAATTACAAAGATAAATAACTTCATTGAACCATCTAATCTTATAGCCATCATGAGCCATCTTTTCCCACACAGTAGCTTCGGTTAAAAACTTCTCCCCTTCAAATTCCTTGAATTTGTAGTTCCGAAGAATACCCGTATAAAAAACCTCTGCTTTATCTCCCTTGATATTTTTATCATTTCTCTGTAAGGAAGTAGCATCAACGAACTCTCCATCAAATGTCTCCCCAATTAAGTTATTAATTTCTTTCCCTCTATTTCCTGACACACCACAAAATCCCTCTTTATCACTGATGCTCTCTTCCCAACCCACAATAGTTTGAAGAGCATTCGAAGTAAGGGTGTCATCCGAATCTACGATAAAAAATAATTCTCCCTTTGCTAAATCTGTGGCTTTATTTATAGCTCTATGCTTTCCGCCATTATCCACCTTATAATACCTAATAGTGATTTCATTTTCTTCCTTCCAGTTTTCAACTAACTCCTCTGTATGATCTGATGAACCATCATCAATAATTAACCATTCAAAGTTTCTGTAAGCCTGAATTACTAATGAATGATAAAGCTTTCCTAAAATATAAGCTCGGTTATAGGTAGGGGTGAACACTGTAATTTTCAAAATCATTCCTCCTTTCCTAATATTAGTAGATTTTGTTTTACATAACCGATATCATTGATTAGTTCATAAAACATTTGATCTTTTTTATGATGATTAATATTCCCCGAAATGGTATAGTCTTTTCATAAATTTTCTTTGTATTCATAAAATGTTCCTTCCTAACTGCTTCATATTGGGCAAGCGTTCCGATTTTTTTTGCTTGGATTCCACCGACGATGGTGTTTGGAGGCACGGATTTGGTGACTACACTTCCTCCAGCTACAATGGAGTTTTTTCCAATCGTTACCCCAGGCATAATTAAGGATCTCACTCCAATAAAGGCATTATCTTCTATCTTTATACTTCCTACCTTTGTATACTCAAAATCTTTCAGCCTTTTCGTACTAGCATCGTGTGCTAATAACATTACCTGATTAGTTATCGATACATTGTCGCCTATTTCTATCAACCAACAATGCGAGTAGTCTATGACAACCCCAGGTCCTATCTGACTATTCTTACCTACCTCAACCCCATTTTTTATAACCTTCCAACCAGAGTTCTTGAAGAAGAGCCTTTCTTAACCTTGAGACAGAAAAGTTATATAGCTTTTTCAACATGAATATTCACCTCTTTTTCTTTATTCAAAGTTCTAACACAAAAGCCTTGAGTGAAAGGAAGGATATTAAATTGAGTAGAATAGACTCCCAAATCCTTTGTATCCCCTTGAGAAAAGTCGATCTCCCCATTTCTTCGGGTCACTAACTTCAAATATTCCATGCCTTTATTCGAAGCACTTACATAAGCTTCGGAAGACCCGTTAATATTTGAAGCATTTTTCATAAACCATGCAAAGGTGGCGGTTGTCGAGGAGTCTGATGTGGCTTCACTTCTCAATAAAGACCATGTCCAGCTTCCATTGTTTTGTTGATAAGGTAAGATTGAATCAGCAAACCTCACGATAATTTTTTCTAAACTCGATTTATATTCATTTCCGTTTGGTAATTCAGCCCAAGTATCAATGACACCTATTGCAAACCAACCCGCTCCTCTTCCCCAGCCCCATAAACCCAGTGGTAACTTATTTTTTATGTGATAGGCATGAAACGGAATCATGGTTTTATGAAGCATTCCATATTGTTCGTAATGTTCAATCTGTTTTATGGAAAGTTCAATACATTCAGATTTATTAAATTCTGCTCCATACTTTACGAGGAAAGGACAAATAAAACCTATCGTATCCACGTACCGGTACTGCTCCATATTCTTTCTATATTTCACTGTTCCATCTTCACCAATGTGCTGTTTAATTAAGTTTTCGGTATAGTCCAGGGCAGACTTATATTGTTTGAAATCAATAAAGTCTAACTTCATGAGGGCGTATGCCAAAATAGCTGCATCAATATTGTGTGGCCTTTCCCTCCATTGTCCCTGTTCATCGAATTTATACTTCAGGAAATCTTCCACACTCTTTTTCGCTATTTTATCATTGCTATTTTTTATATACTCACCGACCCCTAATAAAAGAGAAGCCTCCTGCCAGTATTGAATAGTATCCTTTGAATAATTTCCTTTCAGCATATCCAAAAAAATCAATCTAGTATTGTCCGTGACTTTGATTTTTGGGGTTTTTCCTATCCATTGAAGACTCTTACGAATGATTAATTGATTCCACTGTGATTGAGTTTTACAACGCCCCATATGGATCCGTTTATACCAGTCGCTACACTTTGGAATTATGTCAATAAATACAATTGTGATAATCAATAATATAAATGAAGCCATTACATATTGAGCAATCATATAAAACTCCTTTCTGTAAAAAAAAGAGAAAGGCTCAATAAATATTTAAGCCCTTCCCTCATGCTAATATTTGATATAATTTATCAACTTCTCGTTCGTTACCTAAACTCTCTTTATTTAAATTCTTGATATACTCTTCTCTTAACTGTTCATCTTTGAACAATCTATATATCCCCTGAGCGATGTCATTTCCTGTCACATCCACCACCATCCCATTATAACCATTTTTAATTTGGTCTCTGGAAGAGTTAAAATTGGTTATAAGGATAGGCTTTGCTAATATTTTAGCTTCCTCAATAGCAATAGATTTCCCTTCATACCTTGAAGGTTGAACATAAATGTCAGCCATTCTTAAGTATGGATACGGATTTTCTTTTATTCCTAAAAAGACAAATGAGTCCTCTAGATTCAATTCTTTTACCATCTTTTCATACTCTACATTTTCCTCCATCGATCCTGTACCAATAACGTGCCACTTGATACTGACCCCTTTTTCCACTAACCGTTTACAAGCTTCTATGGCTAAATCAATACCCTTCACATGACAAAGTCTTGCTACAGTTATTATATTTAGAGTTGATTTATTAATTTGCAAATCTTTAAATGATTCGCTTGCCATCTTTTTTATAATATCCGGGGAAACAATGTTGTTAATAACAGTTATCTTAGATAATAATGGATTAAACTGTAAAGCTAATGAATTCTTGCACTCATCGGAAACAGTGACAATGTGGTCTAATTCCTTGAAGTACGGATGATCAATCATTTTATCCATTCCAGAATTAGTATAATGGGTATGAATCCACCCAATTTTCTTATGAGCATTCACCTTTTCAATAATAAAATAAATAGGTGAACGTTCTAAATAACCAATAGCTGCATCATACTCTTTATCCAATGTACCTAAAGCCTTCGATAAGTGCGGCCAAACTTTCTGGTCACATCTAGCACGATTTTTCTCAGTTTTAAACAAGTAACCCGCATGGATTCTGGGAAATATAAGGTGGAATTTGTTCTCCTTCAAGAAACTTTGTAACGCTCTTTTTATGGGCATATCAAAATAGGTGTAATCTTGTGGTGCTTCCAATATATTTATTTCGCTAGGTACCTTACTTAAAAAGGCCCCTTCACGTTTAAATAATAGTAAATCCACATCATACTTTGAGTAATCCAGACTTTCCAACAATGAAATTAATGACTTTTCTGCTCCACCACAATGCATGGATGGCATGACAAATAATAGTTTACTTTTCATGTTTATCACCTAATCACATAAGGCATAAATTTTATTAATCTCTGATTCAGTACCAAGGTTTTCATAGGATAAATTATACTGTAAACGGCTTTTCAACTCTTCATTAGTCAAAAGTTTTTCTAGTCCGCTTGCGATGTCTTCAGGTTTTTTGGCAACGATTATTCCTGTCACACCATTTTCAATTTGATCCCTGGCAGTACTGAAGTCAGTCACTACAATAGGTTTATTTAAAATCTTCGCTTCATCAATTGCTATAGATTTCCCTTCAAACATAGATGTTTGAACATAAATATCCGCTTGCTTCATATAAGGGTACGGATTTGATTTCAGTCCTAACAACTTGAAGTGATTCTCTAAATTATTTTCATGGATTAAATCTGTTAATCTTCCTCTCTCTTCACCTTCACCAATTATATGCCAGCAAATTGGGTAACCTTTGTCCACCAATCGCCTGCAGGCCTTTATAGATAAATCAAATCCCTTTTGATGGTGCAGCCTACCCACAGACAAAATATTTATTTTTTTGTATGGTCCATTTTCTAATACATCCTCTTCCATATCCGCCATCTTGGTAATGAGCTTTGGAGAAACAATATTATATATAACTTCAATTTTATTTTCATGAGTAGGAAACCTTCTCTTTAAAATAGCAGCACATTCTTCTGAGACTGTAACGATATGATCTAAACTTGCAAAATAACCGTTATCAAATTCGGGGTCCATTCCTAAATGGTCATAATCAATATGAATCCACCCTATTTTCTTTTTTGCCTTTACTTTATCCACACAAAAATAGGTAGAAGTTTTTTCTAAGAAACCTATAGCCACATCATACTCTTTGTCCAAAACCGGAATGGATTCTGATAAATGTCTCCAGTTCATTTGTTCTTTCACTGACGTGTTCTTAAACCCTCTGTTTTGCAAGGCATATTTGAATCTGTTGTACAATAAAGAGTAATTCCTATTTATACTCAAAGTACTTAACGATCGAAACAAGGGAAGGCTGAATTTTTCCAATGTATCGTTGATTGGCAAAATGTTAACTTTTTCTGGCAAAAGCTCAAGAAAAATCCCGTCATGATTAAACAAAAATAAATCAATCTCATATTTTTCATAATCCATTCGGGACAATAAATTGATTAGACTTTTTTCTCCACCACCAGCAGCTAAACTTGGCATAATAAAAAGTAAACGTTTCTTCATTTTATCCCACCTAAACTAAGGCGAACATATTTCTCAAATGTTCTGCCGCTTGATATGACATTTTTTTCAGTTCTGGAATATTTTGATTAAGTGTACTTTTTATCCATTCTTCCTGCTTTACCATTTGATCGAAAGAATTGTTTAATTTAACTGAGTTAGATAGATCTTTGATATCCATAACAAAATCTTGATTTCCAAAGATGTCTTTAGATATCCCCTTTGATTTCACACTATATCCTAGTACCATTGTAGGAACTAGACTGGAATAGGCAGCAATAGTTGCATGTGTTCTAGCCCCAATAAAAAATCTCATTCGGGAGATATACCCTTTGTATTCTATAGCATTTAAGTTATCAGGTAGCAAAAGCACCCGTCCTGTATCTTGAAATGTATGATAAATTTCTTTTAACACTTCATAATCATTGTTTCCATTCGCGATTACATGGGGAGTAAGTGCAATGGTGCTTTCTGTGGTTCCTAAGATATGAGAAACGAGTTCATGAATCGAACTCATAGAATCCTGATTCCTTTCTAATACTAAGGGGCTGAAGTTCAATCCAATCGTATCACCAATTTTCCAACCTTCAGGTAACGGTAACTCTTTCTTCTTTAACGTAAAGGCAGGATCTGCGCACATTTCTACGTTCTGCAACCCTTGGTTCCTTAAAAGATCATAAGTGATAGATTCCCTTGCGAGGATCAAATCGAATCTCTCTAAATCTTGCAGTTTTTCTTCTGACAAGTCCTCTTCACCAATGGAACATCCCCAAAGAACAAGTTTCTTCCCTTCAGATTTAATGACTTTATCCACTTCATAAATTCCTGGTTGTTCACCATAGCAATAATTATCTCCCCCGATGGATAAGCAGACATCGACATCTTTGATATGCTTAATAATATTGCCATGAATTTTTTGATAGGCATAGGATTCATCATTCATTAACTTCACTTTAAAAGAAGAAATAAACCATTTATAAGAATATTTATTTATCAAACGATTGGATCCATCATATATAGCATCCAATCCCTCAATTACTTTGTCTGTCTCAGGTTCTTTCGATACAAGATAAACCGATGCATCATGAATCGTATCTTTAATGATGTCTTTTGTCGTCCTGACGATTGCTTCACAACCGCGATTACGACTCCCTCCATGAAAAAAAAGTAAACATTTCATAAGTCATCCTCCTACATTTGATTGTTTTTCTTTAGACTATAGGTCATTAATACGTAAATCCCTATTATCGATTTAATTTTAATCATTATTAGTAATGCTTTTTCATATTTACTGACTTCTTTAAAATAGGAAGGAAAGCTTTTCGCTATTGCTTTTCTAACCCCTGGATGGGTAATCATTTGATATACATACTTATTCTTCTCTTTGAATCCATCAGTCTTAAAGAAGGAATAATAGAGATAAGTATAGGAAATCACGCTTTTAATCAGCTTTTTCGATTGGAGTAATTCCACCTGTGATTTACTAATGATATGAAAACACTTCTCTGGGACCGCATGGTGATATATGGATAATGCTTTCTTGAAATAATCATTGTGAACCATGTTTCTCGTTGCACTTCCTGGAACATCTCTGTAAAGGTATCCAGAAAAGTTGATATATTCAATAGCCACAGAATAGAGGGAAACATTTAAATTAAAAAAGCCATCTTCTCCATGTGAAAGATGACTTGGAAATTTAATATTGTATTCTTTAAGAAGGCTTCGTTTATAAAGTTTGTTACATACGGAGTTGCAATCTTCTTTTTCCAATAAGTAAGACACAACCATATGTTTACTTAACGGAACGGACTCAGGAAATGCATATTTCACGCATTTCATTGGGTTACTTAAATCTTCCCCACTTTCAAAATTTGATATTAGTAAATCAATGTCTCCAGTAACAGCTTTATTATATAGAGTTTCAAACATGCTATCTTTAACTTCGTCATCAGCGTCTACAAACCCGACATACTCCCCTCTGCATAAGGATAACCCTACGTTTCTTGCTGCACTTACCCCCTTATTGCTTTGGTTAATCAATAATATTCTCGAATCCAGTTTCTTATATCTATCTATTATTTGTTTACTTCTGTCGGTTGACCCATCGTTAATAAAAATAAATTCGCAATGATAAAGTTGTTGATTTAGCAGGGATTGGATACAACGTTCAATATAATTTTCCGAATTATAAACTGGGATTACTACACTTACCTTAACAGTCATTCTGTCACCTGCCTTATTTTAACCTTTCATCATCAATAAATCATTTTGATACGAAGATTTATCTTCTATAATTGCGTACAACTTTTCAACTTCGCTGGTATTTCCATAAGTGGTCGGGTCTATATTATTCTTTAACCTTATTCTTAAATAATCATCTTCGAATAAAAGTTGAATGCTATCTGCAATTTCCTCAGGAGTTTGACCGCAAATGATTCCATTGTAACCATCTATTACTTGACTGTTGGCTGTAGGATAATTTGTAAGGAGGATAGGCTTTTGCAAAATCATGGCTTCTGTAACAGTTACTGCTTTACCTTCGTATCTGGATGGTTGAACGTATAAATCGCAAAGTTTCATATAAGGATAAGGATTTATTTTTTTATCTAACAAAACAAAATGATTTTCTAGGTTATGTTCTTTTATGAGGTCCACCAGTTCTTTCCGATAACCTCCATAGCCAACAACATACCATTTAATTGTTGTGTAACCTCTGTCGTGAAGTATTTTCAAGGCTTTTACTGCTCGATCGTAGCCTTTCACGAATGATAACCTTCCTACTGATAGAATACTAAAATTACCTGAGTCCCATTCATTTATGGTGGCCTCAGCTCTTTTCATGATAAAGGATGGGGATGAAATATTCTCCATCAAGTGAACTCTTTTTTCTAAACTGGGATATTGGTCTATAAAAGTTCTTGTCACATCTTCAGATATGGATATGATGTGATCAAATTTAGCCCACTGTAATAAATCAAGTCTATGGTCAATTTCCAACTTGCTGTAATCTGTATGGATCCAGGCAATTTTCAAGTCAGCTGGAACCCTTTCTGCCACAATTTCATGAGGCCAAGCGTAACTAATAGCTACATCATATTTCGCCTTTAGTTTAGGCAGAAAATGAACGGCATTCTTCATTGCAAGCTGCATTTGGATATATCCTGATCCCTCAATTAACTTCATTCTTCTAGCCTTTATACCAGCCTGAAACTTACTTACTACCCTAATAAATGACGTGATCACATGACCTTCTTTCACACAATCCTTTATCGGTCTGCGAAAGACGGAATAACTCTTGATTTCAGGCAATACACGAACCTGTTCTGGAATTAGATCCATAAATTCCCCAGTATGTTCAAATACCAATAAATCAACTTCAAAGCGATTATAGTCGAAACTTTCCAATAAATTAATCAGACTACGTTCAATCCCACCTATTTCCATATTGTACACAGTAATCAATATACTCTTTTTCATAAAGCATCACGCATACCCGTTGGCTTAAGAATATTTTTATATTCATTTTCCCTTTTATTTATGAAAACCGTATTTTCTGGAACATGACCTTTAACAACACTCCCAGCCGCTATAACTGAATGATCTCCAATGAAAGTATCCTTTAAAATAACAACATTCGAACCAATCCAGACATTCTTTCCAATATGCACTTCACCAACCAAAAGATGATTACCTTCCGTTTTAAAGTTATGATCATGATCATTGATTGAAACACCGGAAGCTATTTTTGTTTTTTCGCCAATGGTTATTTTATTTACACAATTAATATTACAATTATCATTGAGGAATACTTTGTCTCCTATAGATAACTCACCCTTTAGGTCTACACGTAAACTTGCGTTTTTCCTTACATATACAAATTTACCTATTTTTATTTTAGCTTCTTTGTTATAAACTTCGAGTCTGCTGTTAGATTGAAGAGAGAATATCGTAGACTGTATATTTCTTAAATATATGAGCTTATAAAATAAAGCCCGTAAAATCCCCCAAGCATGGGAAATATTCATTAATAGTGCATAATATCCACCACGACTTCTTGAATCCTTTACTAATGTAGAAATTACTTTTTTTATCATGGTAAGATGACTCCTTAATTCTTTTGGATTAATTTCCTCACCCTATAAACATTCTCCCCACCAATTACTCTTGATAATGTTTTCTTAATATTCTTCTTTATTCGAGTGGATTTAGGCAACCAACTTTGATAAAACAAGTGCATCGCGTAGGTGTCGTTACTTTTTATTTCTCTACAATTGATATAGTCATATGGTGAAAAGTATTCCTGGGTATAAATAGTTCCTACTCCTTCAATACATTGTTTTTTACCATTACGAACAAGGCCTCTATCTGTCAGAAGTTTTGTAACCTTTGCTACGTTCGTGACATCATCAAATTCCCCATTGCTTTTAAGAAAATACCGCTGATGATAATCTTCCATGAATTCTTTAATAAATGGATGACCCTTTCTTGCACCAAAAGTACTGGTCGCAATATATTCTTCTTGTTCGAATCCCCAAAAAGCTTCACCTAGTAGCAGATCATCAAATGGTTTATAGACCATTACATCCGTATCTAAATAAATCCCACCTACATGGTAAAGAGCATAGAGTCTTACATAATCACTGACAAATGCAAACTTTTCAGCTTCATATGCCTCTTTAATATACTGGTTAGAATGGACATCGAAATTTGTTTCATTCCACTCTATGATTTTGTATTCAGAAAGGTGCGTTTGCCAACTATCTATACACTCTTTCACTATATAAGGTTTCTCTTTACCACCAAACCAGCAATAATGAATCACCTTAGGAATCTTTTTTGTAGTCTTCATTGCCCACCTCTATTTTTTGATAGGATCTCCTTTGGACCTCGTGTTGCCAATTGATAAAATCAATTAACAACTTGTACTCTTTTATTCTTTCTTTATCCACTCCAATTCTTTTTAATTCATGTATAAAATCCAACCATTCAGGTTCAATCTCATTTTCTTGTTCGAGTCCAAGAAGTTCTAAAGGGCTGACTTCTAATACGTCAGCGATTTTACCAACCATGTGCACGGATGGATTTTTGTTTAAATTCCTTTCAATATTGCTTAAATAAGACTTGGATATATCTGCGTATTCTGCTAATACCGTTAAGGACATCCCTCTTTGTTTTCGCAAGTTCTGTATGTTTTCCCCAATCATAAGGCATACCTCAATTTTCTATACAATTTCTTCGATCAAACTTTCTTTTCTTAGATTCTTAAGTAAGATATCAATAATTTTCCCTTGGTCTTCCTTAGATAAGTTCGATCCAGAAGGAAGGCACAAGCCAGAACGGAAAATTTCTTCTGATACGTTTTCTGAAATAGAGTGGGTATAATACATACATTTTTCAAACAAAGGTTGGAGGTGAAGAGGTTTCCAAATGGGCCGTGCTTCTATATTTTGCTCCCTTAAATGCTCTATGATTTCAAGCGGTTCTACACTATCAACACAAGTGAATGCTGTTAACCATCGATTTTCTCTACAAAGATTCCTTTCACTTTGGTAATTACATTGAAAGTCAACATATTCTGATAGTGCTCTTTTGTAGGATTCAAAAACTTCTTTTCGGCTTTGGACTCGGTCTTCAATTACCTCCATTTGCGCACGGCCAATGCCAGCCAGGATATTACTCAAACGGTAGTTAAACCCCAGTTGACTATGTTGATAATAAATAGCCGGGTCACGAGCTTGTGTGGCTAAAAATCTAGCACGGTCCAACGCTTCTAAATCGTCTGATACTAATGCTCCACCACCTGATGTGGTAATAATTTTATTCCCATTAAAAGAAAAAACTCCAAATTTTCCAAACGATCCGGTCATTTGATTCTGATAGGTAGAACCTAAGCTTTCCGCTGCATCTTCGACCACCGGAACATCATAAGCTTCACTCAACTCCATGATTTCCTCCATCTTTGCTGGCTGCCCATAAAGGTGAACGACAATGATTGCTTTGGGTAGTTTGCCTTTTTTCTTTGCTTCTACTAATGCTCGATTTAATGCTTGAGGGGACATATTCCAAGATTCTGGTTCTGAATCAATGAAAACAGGATCAGCACTTTGATAAAGGATAGGGTTGGCACTTGCCACGAACGTTAAACTTGAACAGAACACTGTATCTCCTTTTTTTACCCCTAATAAAGAAAGAGCTAAGTGAATCGCAGCTGTTCCTGAACTGACAGCGACAGCTCCCTTAGCTCCTACATAATGAGCGATATCCTGTTCAAATAAATCAATATTTCTCCCTACAGGGGCAATCCAATTTGAATCGAATGCCTCATTGATATACTTCTGTTCATTTCCAGTCATGTGTGGCGGCGACAAATATATTTTAGAATGACTCATTAACACACATCCTTTTAATTTACTGAAGCTTTTGAAATGACTTTTGCAGGGCATCCCACTGCCGTCTGGTTTGCATCAATATCTTCAACTACTGTCGCTCCCGCTCCAATAATTGACCAACTTCCAACTTTCAATCCTGGGATGATGGTGGCCGCAGCTCCTATGTCTACACCCTCTCCAAGGTACACCTGACCAGTCAATGTAGCCGATGGAGAAACATGTGTAAAATGATTAACAAAACAATTGTGTTCTACCGTTGACCCGGTATTTAAAATGCAGTGATCGCTAACTATTGCATTTGCATTAACCACGACTTTAGGCATAACAACAGTTCCTCGACCTATTGTGGCTGAAGGACTCACGATAGCTGTAGGATGAATCACCGAGATAAAACGCGTGGTATTGATTTGTAATTGTTCAACCAGATTTTTACGGATTCTATTATTCCCTATAGCTAGAACAAACCCTGCATTTTCTTGCATTCGTTCAAATACTGAATGGACAGGGCCACTTAATACCCCCTTCCTTATGGCTTCACTTTTATATTTATCATCGAACACCCCAATAACTTTATGCTTACCTTCGGCATGGATAATATCTTGAATAACTTTACTATGACCGCCATCACCAATCAAAAAGATGTCCACTCACATCACACCCCGGGTGCCTTTAAATTTTTCCATAGTCGCATGGCTATCCTGATGAATACCTTCTCTTTTTATTACTTTGAAAAATGTTATAAATAAAATTTTAAAATCAAGAAAAAGCGTTTGATTATTCACATACCAAACATCTAATTTAAATTTCTCTTCCCAGCTGATGGCATTCCTTCCATTGATTTGAGCCCATCCTGTAATTCCTGGTCTAACAAGATTCCTCAATATTTGTTCGTCATTGTATAAAGGTAGATATTCCAGCAATAATGGTCTTGGCCCGACGATACTCATCTCTCCCTTGATTACATTTAGCAGTTGTGGAATTTCATCTAAAGAATACCTTCTTAAGAAAAGACCAGTGGATGTCAATCGTTGTTTGTCGGAAAGTAAATTTCCACTATCATCTCTTCGATTATTCATCGTTCGAAATTTATAGAGTTCGAATGGTATTCCATCCAGCCCAATTCTTTTTTGTTTAAATAAGATAGGGGATCCCATTTTCACTCTCACTATTAAACTAACTAATAGGAAAATGAAAACTAGTAAGATAATTAATATCAAGGAAATGAGCAAATCTAATATCCTTTTCATCATATTTTTCACCCCTTTTATTTACATGATATGAAAGTCTCTTTATCATCTCTTTACTTGTTTAGGTCATCTACTTCAATTTATTTAAGAACCTTCTCTTGGTGTGGCTTAACAAAAAACTTCGTAGACTCTTTCTCCAACGAACTTTGGTGATCTGATTCTATAGGATTATAGCCTTCTGGATTTTTCCATTGCCATCTCCATGCGTCTTTACACATTTCACTAATACCTCTTTCTGCTCTCCAACTAAGTTCTTCAAAAGCTTTTCTCGTATCTGCAAAGCATACGGGAATATCACCTGGACGCCTTCCTAAAACGGTATAGGGAATTTCTTGACCAGAGGCTTTTTCAAACGCTTCAACCATCTCTAGAACGCTATATCCTCTACCTGTCCCTAAATTATAAGTATGAACCCCTCTTTCACTCTCTACCTTTTCTAAAGCTTTCACATGACCAATAGATAAGTCCACGACATGTATGTAGTCGCGCACCCCTGTCCCGTCTTGGGTTTCATAATCATTCCCAAAGACCTTTAATTCATTTAACTTCCCAACAGCAACTTGAGAAATATAAGGGAGTAAATTATTCGGTGTTCCTTGAGGTGCTTCTCCAATTTTCCCACTTATGTGAGCACCTATTGGATTGAAGTATCTTAACCGAGCTATGCTCCATTCAGGATCTGCGACATAAACATCCATAAGAATATCTTCTATCATATGCTTTGTTCTCCCATAAGGGTTGGTCGTTTCTAATAACGAATCCTCAGGTATAGGTACAGTATCTGGCTTACCATATACAGTTGCTGACGAACTAAATACTAGGTTCTTCACGTCATTTTTCTTCATCACTTCACATAAAATGATTGTTCCAATGACGTTGTTCCTATAGTACCAAAGAGGTTCCGAGACGGACTCGCCTACAGCTTTTAACCCAGCAAAATGAATGACAGAGGATATTTTATGCTCTAAGAAGATGCTTTCCAGCCCTTCCTTGTCCAATAAATCTATGGGGTACGTGTGAAAATTTTTCCCAGTAATTTCTTTTACTCTTCTCAGTGCTTCTGGATAACTATTAGAGAAATTATCAACTACTACGATCTCATAACCAGCCCTCAACAACTCCACACAGGTGTGACTACCAATGTAGCCCGCCCCCCCTGTAATAAGAACAGTCATTTATAATCCTCCTAACCGTACTACCAAACAAGATAGTCGCTTTCATATTGGAGATTCATGTTTAAGTCGTTTTCAAAATAAAAATAACCAAAATATAAAACAATAAGCGCAAAATAAATAAGCTTTTCATCCCTTGGGCGAAAAAGCTTAACAATCCACGATATGAGAATTAACTGATATAGTGTGAAATAAATAGAGAATCTAGCAAAAATCCAATTTTGAGTTGAAACAATCATAAAAACTAAACCAACTAGAGTTAAATTTACCATGTAATCACTATTTGGAAAGATCTCTCTCAATTTATCTTTACCAAAGAATGCCACAATTAAAGGAGCGCCATAAACGACAACTCGTAAGAAATTAGCTCCTCCTTCTTGAAAATCTTTATATTCTTCATACTGTGTCCCTTCGATAGTATTGAATAATAGATTTGAGAACTGCTCAAACCCCACTACGATTACAACAGAAAGAAGTAATAAAGCTACTGTAGCTTTAGACCAAGCTTTAAAGCGAACTAGAAAGTAAATGGGAATTAATATGAGGGCACTTTGATGGAACAGTGATGCTACCAGCACAACAGCTATATATCGTTTCATGTTTCCATTCATAATGTACTTTATTGCTGTGAAAGCTATTGCCGCAGCAAGAACTTGCCTAATCCCATTCATAGAAACAATAAATAACCCACCTGTAATATAAACATATAAACTCAATTCAAATAACTTGGAATAATTGTACAATACTAAAACAATTAATGTATTTGTTATTAGTGCAGTTGTAAACACTAACAACTGTGGATCACCTGAAATATTTTTAAGAAACATCTGCAACAGGCCGAAACCTATATCACTTTGAGCTTGAACTTGACTCCAAGTATATGTGGTTATCTCATACGAGTGCATATAGAAAAAAGTATCACCTATGTTTTTCCTTAGACCGCTGACACAAACAAAGACGACAATTGCTAAAAAGACTGCTACCCTCGCTGGTACAAGATAAGACACCCTTATTGAAGAGGATTGGACTTTTCTTGCAAACATAGAGAGCATATACACTAACCCTAAGTTCATATAGAGAATGGACATATTTCTTCCTCCCCAGCCATTACCGCCTAGCTTTCATGACAGTTGCTTTGTCTGTATTTTGAATATACAAATACAAAAGAAAACCAGCTGGTGTCATTAACATAGTCGTGACCTTACAGGGAGATTGCTTTATGAAAGAAAGGTTTTTTGCCATCAAACTGCTTGATACATAATGGATAGATTCTCTCAACCGATCTTTCAGACTAGGTGCATATTCCATTGCTACCTTTCTAAAGAAAGAAAACCCTTGAGGATTCTTTCTATATTGATGAATCATATTTAAGCTTGATCCATCTTCCCTATATTCCACATGGCAAATAACTTCATCCATAATTAACAAAGGGTATGCTTTATCTATCAATACATATTTATAACTTAGTGGACAATATTTTTCTCCTTTAAACAAAGGATAAGGAGGCACCTCTTTTGTGATCTCAGAACGATAGACTAGCTTTTTATCTCCTTTTACTTTATGTTTACTGTATAAATTAGTAAGAGTGGATTCTTTCAAATGAGGAGGAAAACCCGTCCCAATTACTCGTCCTTCTGGATCAGCATCGAGTCCAACGAGGCCTGCATAGTGAACTCCTCCATTATTTTTCCAAAATTTAATTATATTTTCCACCGCGTTATTTGCTAAGTAGTCATCCGAGTCAATGCAAACGTTCAACTCTGTCTCGATCAACTCATAGGCTTTATTATGAGCCCCATGCATCCCTTGGTTCTCTTGGAAGTGATATTTAATATTCATCGTACTGGAATTCATCCACTCTTGTACTAATTCGTGTGTATCATCATCAGAACCATCGTCAATAATCAACCATATAAAGTCTTTACATGTTTGCCTTTCAAGACTTTGAAAACACAAATGTAAAGTATGCGCCCTATTAAAGGTAGGAGTGAAGATTGTCAGTAATGGCTTCATTAATTTCCTCCTCACTTGGCCACGTAATATTTTTTATAATAGTCTGTCAGCCAGCCTGCCATGGACTCCGTATCATACCCTTTAGAACTGAGTTCTTCGGTTGTATCGACACGGGGTACATCCAAATCTAATATTTTCTCAGCCCATAGAGAGGGTGAACTTTCCAAACCCTCATATAAAAGTGTATCCGTAATTTTCGCCTCTGTCGTGATTGTGTCTGCCACTACACATGGCAAACCGGCTGCTTGTGCCTCAACTAAAACTACGGGCAGCCCTTCGTATAAAGAAGGAAATAGAAATAAGTCAAACCCTTGCATTAGGTTCGGTACATCTTTCCTGACTCCTAAGAATTTCACAAATGGTGTTAATCCAAGTTCCTCCACTTTCCTTTCAATTCTTCGCCTTAACACACCATCACCAGCTAAGATTAATACCGAATCCGGTCTCCTACGATGGACTTCTTGGAAAATGTCAATTAAGTACTCATGGTTTTTTTGAGGATTAAACCTTCCGATATGACCAATAACTAATTGATTTTCTTTGAGTCCTAGTTCTTTTCTTATTTTTGTCCTCCTTTTAAGGTCAAATCTAAATTCCTCTGTGTTTACAGCATTATTTAATACATGAACCCTGTCAGATTTCAATACATTTTTTCCGAATAACCATTCTCCCGCTTTATTTGAACAAGCAAAGTAGTGCGTCGGTTGATTCTTCATTGCTGTCTTAGCATAGATGCGGAAAGGGAATTTATAGTCTAAAGACAAATCACTTAGGTGACTGTGAGCAATTCTACAAGGGATATATGCTCGCTTTGCAGCTCTTAAAACAAAGCTACTGTTTTCATTAATGTGTGAATGTATAACTTTGTATTCCTTATGATCAATAAAAAACTGATCTAGAAGCTTGAAATACTTTCTATAATTGCCTGGCTTTATTTGTGGCATTCGATAGATCTTTCCACCTAAACTTCTAATTTCTTCATCATAATGTCCCTCTTCTCCCCTATGAACCATAAAATCAAATTGAATCTTACTTCTATCCATTTGTCGATAATAATTCATTAACATGGTCTCCAGACCACCACGATTCATAATTGTTGCTACTTGGAGAACTCTTATAGGCTTCACAATTTTCCCTTCACCTTACCTTCCTTAGGAAATTGATGGCTATTAATAAGGAATAGACCCCTGTCGCATGACGTTTCTTTGCTAGAAAATAAAAAAGCTTCCATACAATTGGGAAGTGTGTTAATTCGAAATGTTTAAAAGCATTCCTTATTCGAAAATCTTCTAAAGAATCTTTTATTGTTAGAATTTTTTTCATTATGGATTGTGGATTGTCTTTCCCTATGACATTTAAACCCAGGCCCAATGTATTAAGACAAATCCTATTCTTTAATGCTGTCTGATATACAGAATCATCATTCGTTCCTTCTGCCATTAATTGATATAAATAAAACCATTTTTCCAGTAAATCGGGTTTATATGTGGATGTAATTGAATTTTCATTTTCCCGCCAGTAATGGTAGAAAGGTTGATTTAAAAAAATGAATTTGCTCGTATATTTTAGGAATTGTATATTAAATAAGGAATCCTCATTTGTACCAATTTTATCCAGATCTTGAAACCTCACAGCATATTTTTGTAATATTTCATTTTTATACAATTTAGACCAAACGGTCCCCCAAGCATCTAATAATTCTGGTCGAGCTAACTCTTTATCTAAAGGACCGATCAGCTTTCTTTGAATGTGTTTATGCACTTCTTCCTTCTCATAACTAACCTTCCTGGGTAAATGGAAATCCTTTATTTTAGAATGAGTCCCAAACTCCCTTACATAAGAGCACATGACTACATCTGCTCGTTCTTCCATAGCTGCCTCATACATTTCTTTATACATCGTACTTTCTATCCAATCATCGGGATCGACAAAACCTACAAATTCGCCAGTGGCAATTTCAATACCGGCATTTCTAGCAGAAGAGACACCACCATTTTTCTTATGAAGTACTTTTACTCTCACGTCTCTTTCTTCATATTCATTTAAAATAAATTCCGAGGTGTCTGTCGATCCATCATTGACTAAAACTAGTTCTATGTCTTTTAAAGATTGAACTAAAATGCTATCTAAGCACCGATGGATATATTTTTCCATATTATATATAGGCACGATTATACTTACTTTTGCTACCATTTTGCTCCTCCATCATGTAGCTAAGATAAATTCTATTTAAGGATTTCTCTACTTGATTAATCGAGTATTTATTTACCCTGTTTAAACTTTCCTTGCTCATTGCTTTATAGGTCTCTCTAGACTGGTATATATCCAAGAGATGTCTCGAGAAACCCTCTATATCATGAACAGGAACAATATAACCGTTTCTATGATTCACTACCAATTCCGCATGCCCTCTGTTAAATGTAGCAACTACTGGTAGGCCACATGCCATTGCCTCCATAATATTGACAGGTAAACCTTCCCGTAAGCTTGACCCTACAGCTACATCACATACCGAGACAATTTTCTTAATATCCTTAACATAGCCAAGAAACCTAACATTCTCCCTTACTCCCAATTCTTCAGCTAGCTGTTTACACTTATCTTGAAGCTTACCTTTACCTGCTAATAAAAGCTTAATGTTCTGTCCGCTATTATTGATTCTTGCAAGTGCTTCTATTAAGAGTTTTTGGTTCTTATTTTTATTGAATTCTGCTGCATAAAACAATAGAAAGTCATCCGGTTTATAACCGTATGACTTTCTAGCTTTCGTCTTCTCATTAATGGATAACGGTTTAAATTCATCCGTATTCACGCCGACACCATTTACATGTTCAATATGTTTAGTTTTAAATCTTTTCTTCGCCAACTGAAAATCTTCCTGATTGATTGTAATCAGGCAATCCGTATACGAAGCCAACTTCCTTTCAATTGGATAATACAATAACCAATTAGGGAGGGGAGCTCCTTTGCAAAAATGAAAACCGTGAGCGGTATAGATCACTTTGGTGCCTCTTTTTCTAGCAGAGCGTGCTGCCAGCCGTGCCAATGTTCCCCCCATTGGTGTATGACAGTGAACGATTTGGTACTGGTTTTCCCTTATTAAATATCTTAATATTCTATATGCCTCTATGTTTTTATGGGCGAACGGAGAACGCTGAATCGGGATATCATACTTCACATCTACATAAGGGAGCTCCATATTTCCATTTGCTGCGACATGAACTTCCCATCCTTGTTTCTTAAACCACTGCATATATGGGATGTGAAACAGTTTAAAGTGGTAATCAACAGTAGCGCAAAAAAGAACTTTGTTTGACATGATTTTTTCCACCTTTATCAACTTGTAATAGATACCGGAGATTCAGGTCTGGACAACCCTTTTTTATTCGCTAAAAACAACAACTGCTTTCTTAACGTGTCTTTATCAAGGTGCTGATATTTATCTATCATTTCCTCGATATCATCCATGACTATATCCGCCGCTCTTCCCAAGTGAATTTTTGGATAGACTTGCTCCTTTTCGATTTCTTCATCTTTTAAAAGCTCTTCATATAATTTCTCTCCGGGACGAATGCCTGTAAATTCAACACCAATCTCGTCAATGCTATGCCCTGAAAGTTTAATTAAATTTTCAGCAAGGTCGACAATTTTTACAGGTTCACCCATATCAAGCACGAAAATTTCTCCACCTTTGGTCAGAGCACCTGCTTGTATAACGAGACTGGATGCCTCAGGGATAGTCATGAAAAAACGAACCATGTCAGGGTGGGTAACTTTTACTGGTCCCCCTTTTTCAATTTGTTTTGTGAAAATAGGAATTACACTTCCTCTACTTCCTAGCACATTACCAAAGCGCACAGCAACAAACTTCGTTTCACTCACTTTATTCATGTTTTGAATGATAATTTCAGCCAAGCGTTTAGTTGCTCCCATCACACTTGTTGGATTCACCGCTTTATCTGAAGAAATCATGACGAATCTTTCCGTATTACTCCAACTAGCTGCTTTAGCCAAATTAAAAGTACCAATGATATTATTCTTTACAGCTTCTTGTGGATTACGTTCCATTAGAGGTACGTGTTTATGTGCAGCAGCATGGTAGACGACATCAGGACGATAGAAATTAAAAATATCAATCATTCTTTGGTCATCTTGAATATCGGCAATTTCCGTTCGAATATCGATTCCTAGGTCCTTGTAGTTTTCCTTAAGTTCCATTTCAATGGCATGAATACTATTTTCTCCATGCCCAAGCAAGATCAACTGATTAGGTTTAAACTTAACGATCTGTCTGGAAATCTCGGAACCAATTGAACCACCTGCTCCTGTCACAAGAACCACCTGATTATTGACATAATCTGAAATTTGATTGATATCCAAATCAACAGGATCGCGACCTAATAAATCTTCCACATTCACATCTCGAAACTGTGTGACTGAGACCTTTCCTGTCACCAAATCCTCTAACATAGGTAAAATTTGCGTTTTGGCGTCAGTTTTAGCACATTCTTTAGAAATGTTTTGGATTCCTCTTCGACTTAATGATGGAATAGCAATAATGATGTTGTCGATGTCAAGTTTTTTTACATACTTTTGAATTTCATTCGTGCCTGCTACAACGGGAATACCAAGAATATCTAAGCGCTGCTTCTTAGCACTATCATCAATGAAAGCAACAGGCAATAGGTCCGTATCACGATTGTTTTGAAGCTGCCTTGCTATCATAGTTCCAGCAGCTCCTGCTCCTATTATCAATGTCCTTTTACTTATTTCTGATTGATTTAAATAATTGTCGCGATATATTCTCCAAACAAACCGCGAACCTCCAATGACCAGGAGGTTCATCATCCAAATAACCATCATCAACCTCGGATATATCGTCTGAAAAAAGAAGTAGTGGATCCCAGCTGTCGTCAGTGATGAATATGTTACAGTTTTTAAAATAAGGATTAATTCTCCGATACTGGCGTATTCCCATGCTTTTCGATAAAGATTCAGACGGTAAGAATAGAACAGATGACTGGTCATAATAGCCGACACCATTATTAAGGTTGGATATACTGGCACATTTATAGCTGAAGCAACCAATGACTGACCAATAAAAATTGAGCTTAGAATAATGCAAGAATCAATGAATATAAATAAAGACAACCTCTGTCGATAGGTCATACACTCACTCCCTTCGTTATTTTAAAATCCATTAGATGTACGCAATCATATTTAAGGGTTTTAAAATTTTTAGGAATAGGACCCAATCGTCCTACTCCTAAAAATTTTAAAAATGGGCATTCAACCCGCCCTCACGCCACACCATCGACGACTAGCGTCTAAGGTTACGCTTCTCGCACAACCCACAGCATGACCGAGTGCCTCCATTGATAATGGCAAGGAGACATCACCACGTTTTAACGAATTAATATTCTTTATTAAGAACGATAAATCATACGTTATTTATTATCATTCAATAAGAGTCCTAATACATTGGCATGAGCGAGATTCATGATTTTCTTTGATTCTTCCGCTTCCTCTATCTTCGTCTTGCCACGGTTCAAAAGGATAAAAACACCATCACAGAGGCTGGCCAAGATTCTTGTTTCCGTTGATTTTAAAACAGAAGGCGTGTCAATTAGGACAAGATCATAAATCCCTCCGACTTTCTCAAGTAATTCCTCCATCCGATAATCACCAAGAACATCTGACGGGTTAGGAGAAATGGTTCCGCTTGTCAATAAATGAAGTTGAGCAATTCCAGTTTGGTCTATGGCTTCATTTAATTCTGAACTTCCATTTATGACGTTAGTTAGACCAATATTATTAGAAGATTTAAATATTTGATGTAACGTAGGGCTTCTTAAGTTCGCGTCTATTAAGAGTACTTTTTCTCGATTTTGGGCCATTGAAACAGCTAAGTTTGCAATCGCTGTGGATGTTCCTTCTTGTTTATTGGGGGAAGTTATTAAGAACACTTTACGCTTATTCTGATCGGTTAAAAAATGTATATTTGTCCGAATAGTACGGAACTGTTCGGATATTATAGAGTTAGGATTCATGTACGTTACCAATGGTTTCTTATTTTTAGTTGACAGGTTCCTAATTTTGCTTAACATCGATGGATTCACCTCTGATCTCACTATTTTCTGAACCTTTTTTCACTTTTTTTGTTACTGAATTCCGCCGATTCATATAAGAAATCTCACCCAGAACAGGGAGTTCAAAGATATCTTCAATGTCTCTCCTGGATTTAACTGCTCCATCAATTGAGTCCAATAAATATGCGAGACCAATGCCGGTAATTAGCCCAAAAACAAAGGCAATGAAAATTGGTCGATTTTGGTTGCCGCTGATAGAAACAGGATTAACACTTGCCTCTGATAGGAGTTGAACTTGTTTATAATTCAAGATGTCGACAATTTTTTCTTTATAGACACTAGCTGTCATGTTCGCTATTTGCGCAGCACGTTCAGCTTCTGTATCAGTAACTGAAATTAATACGACTTGAGATTCATCAATTCTGGAAACTTGTATCCGGTTAGCTAACGCTTCAGGAGATCCTTCCAATCCTAAATTATTCTGGACTTCACCCATTATAAGAGGATCTTTTATCATAACCATCAAGGTATTCATATCCATATCTTGTTCACCGGCTCCAAGGATAATTCTCGTTGACGTTTGGTAGAGGGACATGCTATTCATCTGACCGTACCCGTATCCTAAAGCCGTCGACAACACAGTAATGATAAAGATAAGCCAAAAGCGGTCTCTCAATACATCGAAATACTCTTTGATGTTGATATCTTTGGACATTTGATCATCATAAATCATAGTTTTCTTTCTCATGAGACCCACCTTTTCTTATTAAGAATGAAAGTACTATATAACGAACGATACTCCAAAAAAATGCCTTAAATATTGAGCTTATGTTACTACACATTATAGTTCTGTATAAAGAACAAGTCAACATAATATTCGCAGAAACACGGACTTTATTCTCCAAGAAAATATATAAAATTCCTGAACTTAAATGTCTACTACATCATATGTATTATGAACAAATTTTTTAGTAACGATTTTTTCTTACACTAAGCATGAATCATTTCTTATTCCATATTGTATTTGAACCGACAATACTCGGTTATAACATTGGATGAGATCGTAAACCTTAAGTTCTTTTATAGTTTTTGTGTTTTTACACAGTCATTCTACTCCTCTTCTTCATTCCTTTGCATAAAGAGACAAATTTAATAGCTACTTGTCTATCTACTTGTCCTTCCCTCCCACAAATTCCAAAGAACTCTTGCCCCTCATACTCCACCATTTATGGCTTCAGTATCGTCCAGAACCTTTAACGTGTGGGGTGTTTCCAATCTTTTTCATAATTATCCTTCTCAATAAACGAAGTTGAGTACATAATGTCCTTACATCATTTATCCATTTTTTATATGTACAATCCTACTTTGTCCCTGGTAGTAATCGGTTTCAATGCATTTCAATAAATCCTCCAACCTCTCTCCGGTATATGTGAATATTCACTCTTCATCACCGTATATATAAAAGGGAACATCACCCAATTTAATTCCATCTTCCTACCCCAATTGAGGAAAAGTGCTCCCCTCTTTACACCATGAAATAAGGAGGATTATTTTGACGATTAATCTTGAAGAAACGTTTACCATTAGCAATAATCTTGTCCAACTTAGCGAAATACCTTTAAGTGACTCCCCCCTTATAGTCATTGAAGTAATAGATGGTAAAAGGCTTACCGAAGTCTTTACTGAACCAGGAGAAAATGAATTTTCCGTCAATTATGAGACAGGATCGATAACATTTAATCCAATCATGAACCAAAATGAAGTAAAAGTCAGGTACACATCAGACCCTGATCAGTATTTTCACTTTCAAAATATTGTTACAAAGTATGTGAACGGGGCAGCTTCCGAATCTTTCACTTACCAATACAACTATCCTGTTACTGATGAATCCCGTGACTCCATCCAGGAAAATTTCAATCCGTTTGGTGAACCACTACATCAGCACGAAATTGAAGATATTATTAACCTTCAAGAAGTACTAAACCAAAAATCCGACAAAAATCATGCCCATTTTGAGTACTATACTAAAGAAGAAGTGGACCAAAGAATCCTCGATGCAATCGGTAATCCCCCACCTAAAGAAGTTCCAGTAATAGGAATAAGTTTTAAAACCACAGATTTTTACCTGCAAGTGGGAAATACGATTAAACTTGAAGCAATTGTCCTTCCTGAGAATGCAGACAACAAAGCGGTAGAGTGGAATTCAAGTAATACAACCATTGCAACTGTCACAAGTGATGGTGAAGTAAAGGCAATAGTGGAAGGGCAAGTTACGATTACCGCAACAACTGTAGACGGAGGCTTTACAGCATCAGCAAACATTATTATTGAGTCTTCGCTATTGTATTATAATTTTAGAAACCGCAACGGATCTGTAGATAATATCATTCTTGATGAATATATGCAGTTACCAGCAACATTGAATAACGTAGCACATGATGAACAGAGTGGATTCGTTAATGACTTAGGAGTGATGCTTACTTCAAATAGTTTTGTCACCATCCCAACTTCAGACTCTTCCTTACCGTTTGATATAAATAATGGAGGCCTTACTCTCGTTGTAAGTCTTCACAATCCTATCGGGGCCTTTTATAAAACAAACTCCGGAAAAGTTGTTTCGTTCTTTCTGAACGGTATTATTTACGCTTATTTTAAGTATATCGATGGAACAGGTACAGAGAAGTCATTGTCTATGGCGGATGATACAGGTAAAAAGCTGAATAGCAACTTCACGGATGGCTATAGGGATGTCATTCTTGATGGTGAAGAGAATGTATTTATTGTTACGTTAAAAGAAAATGGTGAAGGACAGATGTACCTAAATGGGTATGTGTCTGAAATCTATAAAGCTAATGATTTTGTTGAATGGGTCAACACTCTTAAAAATGAAGATTTATTGTTAAGAAGAAACCATTTAAATGCAAACACTCCAATGACAATCCTTTCAAGTTTTGAAATGTACGATCGTGCGTTTACTGAAGAAGAAATGTTAAGAAAAGATCACGCAATTAAAATCGCCGAACCGTTCAGAAGATTCCAAGTCCTCCCGATTGATGTTTTACTACAAGTGGGAGAAAGTCAGGCTCTTGCTGTTCAAACGTATCCAGCCTATTATAAAGAACACGTTACCTTATCTTATGAAAGCGGAAACGAAGGATTCGTGAAAGTTAGTGAATCAGGTACTCTAACAGGAATATCATCAGGAGAAACTCAAGTCACAGTTAAACTTGAATATGATGGGGAAACTTATTACGAATATATCAATGTCAAAGTGGGTGGAAATACAGCTGAACCTCCCCAACCCAATAGGAGTATAAATGGAATATCATTGAACCGTCAGACTGAATCCCTTGACGTTGGGGAGGAGTTTCCACTAATGGCAACGACCTTACCCTTTGATGTTTACGATAGTAACTACATCATTTGGGAAACCTCGGATGCAACTGTTGCCACAGTACCTTATGGAGTACTGACTGGAAGAGGGGCAGGTACAGCTACGATTACAGCATACGATTCTTCAAAGGCATATTCAGCAAGTTTTGAAGTTACCGTAAAGGATGGACCTGAAGAAACCATAAGTGAAGAAGACACGTACATGATTGACATCCAGCAATTCCAAATCTATGCAGACAGGAGTAATCCAGTACAAACGACAAATGGCATTCAGGCGGTCTTTGATTACGCCATAGACCAAGAATTTAAAAAAATCGTTTTTCCAAAGGGGGATTACAGTATTACCCCGGATGCCCGTACCATTCTTCCCCCATCGCGTATGGTTGTAGATTGGAGCGAATCTAAGATATACATTGAACCCAGCACAAAGACTGCTTCTGGTTATACAATGTTTTATTATGATGGGGATGTCGAACAAT
Source organism: Halobacillus litoralis (assembly GCF_009856445.1). Classification (GTDB taxonomy): domain Bacteria; phylum Bacillota; class Bacilli; order Bacillales; family Halobacillaceae; genus Halobacillus; species Halobacillus litoralis. The sequence goes on along the minus strand of NZ_WMFA01000001.1, from coordinate 764,331 downwards.
GCATGTTTGAAAATGGACATTTTTTTGGAGAAGCGAAAAGCACAACCATTGAACAATCAAGTGAAGGTTGTTTAACCTTTGAAATTAAGGAGTCGTATAAATGTACTTGGAAAAACTGCACTTTTAATGAGTCCCCCGGGTTTAATGTCATCACCGGCACCAACTTAGTGAAGAAAGAAACCCGCTCCATTAGCGTCGGATTGAACTGGGAAGATGGATCCATTGGAGAAGACGGCCTTAACAATAATGACTCAACAAATGGGGTATGGAGGTATCAGGATTATCTGGATGTAAGAGGACTTGGGGATTATTACATGCTCGGATATAACCAAGGGTACTATTCCTACCCTCATCTCCGTTCAAGGTTATATTCCATTTATTTTTATGATATTAATAAAAATTTCATCAAACAACATGCCTATAACCTACAATTTTTCAATTATACTAAGCCATCGAACGCGTCCTTCGCTCGTGTAGTTATATATCAAGAAAACAAACCAAGTACGATGGATACAGACTTCAACGCATGTGCTTTCATTAGAACTGTTGGTATGCCCCGGTATTGTAAGTTCCTAAATTGTAAATTCGAAAATAATCTCAGTACGGGTTTAGCTTTAACCGGCGGCGAAGGATGGCTTGTAGATGGGTGCTCCTTTCGGGAAAACTCAAATGGAAGGACACCCGCTTGTGATGTAGATTGGGAAGATGGATGGGAGACGATGCAAGGAGATGTTTTTCGGAACAATACCGTTGCGTCGAGAAACGGCTTAATCATTAGTGCCGGAAACAGTTTAGCTATCCATGACAACATCATCGACCAATCACACCTACAAGTCTATAGCCGAACGAACAATTTTAGAATTTACAACAATACTTTTTACGGACGCGGGAACCGAAGGCACTTCTTAGCCGCACAAGCAGAATCTTATTTTGCTCGAAACATTCTTTTAAATGGGGCAAGTTTTACAACTTCTCTTCACCACCCTGAGGCTCACTATCGGGTGAATTCAGAGAACAATCTCATGATTTAAAGATTTAGTCATATCTAACATAGGTGGAACATTATATAAAATCCCAACAGCAAAAAAGGTCTATAGGCTATTCGCTATTAGACCTTTTTTTGCTGTTATATACTTCACAACATATTCCCACATCGTTAAAGGTTTGTTAGAAGAGTTATAATATCAACAACTGAATTATTTACATTTTTTCTAATAATTCAAATAAATTTGATATGCTAATGTCGAAAAGAAACATATAAAATATTTAACTTAGTTAATTTTACTTATTTTTCTGAATATTTTGTAGAAAGAATTGATTATTCCTTCTATTTTGATAAATTAGAAAATGTAGGATAAAAAAGGTTTCTAAAGGAAGGGGTCATTTTATTGAAGAAAACGTCAAAGATTGTAACATCTGCTTTAGCTCTAGCACTCGCTGTGGGTCCAATGAGCGCCAGTGCTTTCGAAATGCCGACGACCGGTCATGAGAACGTACATAAAACTCATTCACATTCTCATGGGGGCATGCCATTTGACGGAGCAATCGCCAATGACGAGCGGTTGATTGAGATGTTGAAAGAAAGTGGAAAAATCGCGAAAGATGCTTCACCTGCCGAGGCAGAGAAAGGCTTGAAGAAGTTCCTTGATTCTAAACAGGCTTCAGCTGAAAAAGCGAAAGGCCAGTTAGATAATGAAAAATCAGATACCAAAGCAAAATTAAAAGAAGCTATGGATAATAACAGCTTGACGAAAGGAAAAGGAAACAAACTTGGACAAGCGGACACTCCTGATGGTGCCGAGGAAGAAGCTTATGATGGGGAAATGCGTACCGACAAAGTTCTAGTTCTTCTGGTCGACTATCCTGATAAACCTCATAATTCTATGACTGCTGATGAGACAGATATGTATTATGAAGGTGAAGATCCCTACTCCCGTGAACATTACCAGGATATGCTGTTTGGTGAAGGCGGCTGGACAGGTCCGGACGGAGAAACCTATGTATCTATGAAACAATATTATGAGCAACAATCGGGTGGAAGTTATTCTGTGGAAGGTGATGTTGCCGGCTGGTACACAGCTAGTAAACCTGCTGCTGCCTATGGCGGGAACTATCCGACAGAAGATGGTAGTGATGTTAATGCTCGTGGTCTAGTTAAAGAAGCTCTTAAAGCTGCTGCAGCTGACCCTACCGTAAACATTGCTGACTATGACCAATGGGACCGCTATGACCTGGATGGTGATGGTGACTACTTAGAGCCTGACGGATTAGTCGACCACTTGATGGTCATCCACTCCGGTGTAGGTGAAGAAGCTGGTGGAGGATCTCTTGGTTCTGATGCGATTTGGTCTCACCGTTGGAATCTTGGAGGAGTAACACCAATCTCCGGAACAGAAGCCACTGTTGGCTACTGGGGCGGATCGATGGCAGCCTACGATTACACAATTGAGCCTGAAGATGGTGCTGTTGGAGTCATGGCCCACGAATTCGGACATGACCTTGGGCTTCCGGATGAGTATGATACTCAGTATACAGGTGCTGGTGAGCCAGTCAGCTACTGGTCCATCATGTCGAGCGGAAGCTGGGCTGGAGATATTCCTGGTACCATGCCTACAGGATTCAGTCCTTATATGAAAGAAATGCTACAAGCTTCAGCAGTAGTAGATAACGAAGGAACAGAAGGAAACTGGCTATCAGGTTCAGAAATTGATGTTGAAGATGTTGACGGGAATGGAATGGAGTTCCTTTTAGACGAAGCCATTACAAAAGGTACGAACAATGATGTCGTAAAGGTCAACTTGCCAGAGAAAGAAACGGTTATCAATGAACCGGCTAGTGGTGATTATCAATACTTCTCTGGAAGCGCTGATGATTTACACAACTACCTAACCAAAACAGTCGACTTGACCGATGCAACAAGTGCTGAATTCAATTTCAAGGCTTGGTATGACATTGAAAAAGACTGGGATTATGCATACGTAACAGTTAATGGTGAGCCAGTCGCAAGTCATATTACTACGAACACTAATCCTTATGACTCTAACCTCGGTAATGGAATCACTGGAAGCTCAGACGGTTGGATTGACGCTTCCTTCGATCTTTCTGCATACGCAGGACAAGAAGTTGAAGTAGCCATCGAATATGTAACAGATGGTGCTGTATCGAACCCAGGCCTTTACGCAGACGACCTTTCCATCGTCGTTGATGGAGAAGAAGTTGTCTTTGATGATGCAGAAGGTGATGCTAAATTTAATCTCGATGGTTTTACAAAGAATGATGGAATTAAACGTTCCGACCACTACTACCTCCTTGAATGGAGAAGTCACAATGGGGTCGATGAAGGTTTAGCAAACATCCGCCGTGGGGACAGCCTTATGACATTCGATGATGGACTTGTCGTCTGGTACGTGGATAAGCAATACTCTGAGAACTGGACAGGTATCCACCCAGGAGATGGTTTTGTAGGAGTCGTTGATGCAGACCAGCATATAAACAAGTGGAGCGATGGCAGCATTGGAGCCACTCGTTTCCAAGTACATGATGCCGCATTCAGCCTTGATAAAACCGAAAAAATGTATTTAGATTATACAAACCTTTTAGGTGTAACGATGAAAGATAATTACACGAAACGCACACCACTTTTTGATGACAGTGCAGATTACTCGAACAAAGGTCTTGTAGATGCGGGACGAAATGTTCCTGAGTATGGACTGAAGTTCAGAGTCACTGGTCAGAGTGAAGATGGTACAGTTGGTAAAGTGTTGATCTTTAAATAAGAGCTTCGAACTAAAAAAGTCATGGAAGAGGTATCTCTTCCATGACTTTTTTTTGCTGGATATACCTTATGTTAGCCTCCCTAATCATGAAGGGACTATTAAACAAAAGATTAACTGCAATACTATCAATCTACCATAGTGGGGCCTCATGGAGAGAAGCTTACAGATGAATCATTACCGAAAGATTAACATAGTAAGAGCGCAAGCCTAAAGTAGGCTTGCGCTCTTATTTTCAAAGGTTTTTTACAATCTGAGAGTGACTATCAACCTTAATTATTCAGTTACTTTCTTCTGAAGAGCTTCTCTCACTTCTGGGCTGACAGCTCCGTCGCCACCAAGTACAGTCACAGAAGAAATATCATTCGTGTACACGTACTTCGTAAGGTAAGCATCTACTTCTTTTGGAAGTCTTTCGTCATCTACCAATAGAAGTAGACCGTCATTTGCTGTTACCAGTGGGGCAGCAGCTAAGGCATCTGGATAGTTAGCTCCACTCGCTGCATAAAGTTGATCTGTGCTGTGACCAAACTCTTTGAGCAAGGCTACAAGCGTGCCGTAACGGTTGGCACCAGATAGTCTTTCCACAGACAAGGCTACTTCATCGGCCTGAGCTAAGACTTCATCAGATACGACTCCCGTACCACCAGCGACATAAACGTCTTCATTTTCCAGTATTTCAAGAGCTTCTTCAGAAAGTTCTTCACCATTTGTAAGAACAATCGGCATTCCGTTGGCACCAGCGATAGAAGCTGCACTCAACGCATCTGCATAGTTCTTACCTGTGGCTAAGAAAACGCCATTTCCTTCAAAGCCATATTCACTTTGCAATTCTTTGACAATCTTAAGGTTTGTTCCGTAACGTGTATCGTCGGACAAACGCTCGATATTATCGGAAGCGATACTGATGGTATTCAATTGAGAGAATACTTCCTTATCAACAGCACCTGTTCCACCTAATACATAAACATTCTTAGCTCCAAGTCGTTCAATTTCTTCAAGAGCTTTTTCATCTAAAGTACCTTTACTATTAACTGGGATGATTGGGGCATTGGTTGCAGACGCTAGTGGTCCAGCAGACAATGCATCCGGGAAGTCATATCCAGTTGTGACGATAACTGTATCCGCTCCACCATCAGGGTAAAGGTCTTTGGAAATTTCAATGGCTGTTTCTGTACGGGTCGCACCAGATAGCACATCTACTACATCGGCATCCGTTGTAACTGGTACAAGATCCAGTACTTCATCTGTATTCGCATCCAGCATATACAATGCTGCATATCCTTTAATCGGTTCATCCGGTGTCGTAATAGACACTGGAACATCTACAGATTCCCCTACACCGAGAGTCGTCGTGCCTGCATCAGTAGAAACAGAGCCCTTCGTTTCCTCAGTTGTATCATAGGACAACACTTTTTCTTCCGTCATGTTCAACGTGTAATTTACAGTACTTGAACCATCACCGAAATTATCAACAGCGATCTGATAGTTTCCATCTGGAAGACCTGTCACAGAGAATGCTTCGCTATCTGAACCTGTTGCACTTGAAGCAACAATATCCCCTTCTTCATTTAAAAGGAACAGATCCAAATCAGCAGGAGTTTCTGGGGAAACATCCACACTCAAGGAAACATTGTTCTCAATCTCGATATCAATTAAATCGCCATCATCTACAGCTTCAGCAAGGTTTTGTGTCACTTCACCTGTGATAGTTTTCGAAATAGGTCCAGAGAACCCGACTGTCTCGAATTTAACCTCAGCAGAATCCTTCAAGTAGTTCGTAAATGTAACCTCTTCGTTGAATTCCTGAGAAGTAGACACCTTACCAAGGTCAATACGTCCAGGACTTGCCACTACATCCTGCGCTACAGCTTCAAGGGTGTATTCATGGACTTCTTTACCTTCTTCTGGAGCGGTTGTTCCATAAACGTGAACTTCCCACACACCAGGTTCAGGAGATGGAACAACGAAGTCTTCTACATCCAGTCCACCTGATCCATATCCGGCATATCCAACGTACTCATTGACTTGTGTACCATTCGGATTAAAGATCATCATCCGGACGCGGCCTTCATAATCTCCACCTTCAGTAAGCGCGTTTAAAGAGAAACGCAATTCACTCAAGCCAGACTCAACATCAAATGTATAGCCTTTGGTTTGAGAAGACTGTACTTCATCATTGGCACGGAAGCGGTGTTTATTGTCTTCTGTGAACTCATACCCAGTCATAATCGTCTGAGCACTTCTTGCTTCCACATAATGAGTGGATGGGTCATTGAAGATCAGATTACCTGCGTTGACCCCTGTTTCCAATTTCGACGCATCATAGCTGACCGTGATGTATTCATGTTCACCCGCACCTAGTGTAAGTTCACTAACTGACGGTGTGAACCAATCGTGAGTCGCTGTGATTTCTAAGTTCTTCTCTTCATCAGAAGGATTCTCTACAAGAACTTCGACCGTTTCAGGAATGTCCTTGTTACGAACATATAGGCCAGGACCACCGGCTACTTTCTCACCATGGTAGACCGTTACGTCAACATCCTTAACTTCATTGACGAAATGTTCGCGCATATATTCGTAGGCTGCTGGTACATTGATCAGTCCAGCTCCCTGTTGAGCACGGTTATAACCATCAAGTTCTCTTGATGTTTGGACCAATGCTTCTTTAGCCAGTTCATAATCAAATGGCAGGCGGTCTTTCAAGGCCGCAGATTTCAACAGTGCTACTGCACCGGCGACATATGGAGCAGACATACTCGTTCCCTGCTTCACCCCATAGGCTGAATCTAAACCACCATGCTGATGGACAGGCTCAGCAGCAAATGCGGATCCTGGAGCTACAAGGTCCGGCTTCTGATCTCCTATTTCGTTAGGACCTACAGATGAGAAGTACCATAGACCTTCTCCAGGCAGAGGATTGCCTTCTGCATCCTTACCATACGGATAATCTCCGTACTCTTTGGCCCACATTTCAGAGTTGATATAGGCACCGACAGATATAACGCTTCCTACATCACCAGGGGATCCAACCGAATCTATACCAGGTCCATCGTTACCTGCAGATGTAACGAAGACGATGTCATAGTCATCGCTAAGAAGAGTCATAAGCTCTCCATAGCTTCCTTCACCGATATTCAAGTCTGGTAGAGAACCTAGACTCAAGTTGGCTACGTCTGCATCAAATCCGCCCATATCTTCAGGAAGAGCTGCATCGATCATGGCTTTCTGAATGCTCCAAGTGTAAGCTCCACCTGACTCCTCGAATACACGCATTCCAACAAGATCAGCTTCAGGTGCGACACCTTCTCCAGCTACGGCTCCCGTCTCACTATCACGTAACGGACCATTCGCAGCCGTAATACCTGCTACGTGTGAACCATGGCCATTGAAATCAGTGAACAAGTTGACTGTACGGATTCCAAACCGATCCTCAAGGTAATCAAGGTCATTGACACGGAAGTTCGCTCCTACCGTCTCATCGGTCACATCGACATCAAATGTCCCAGCTTCCTCATTTTCGTAAGCTGTCTCATCAGAGAAGTCTCCATCCATATCCGTATCGATATACAACTCATCCCCAATAAGAAGCACACCAAAGTTATCGGGATCCCCTTCGATTTCACCATCTACTTCTTCCGGGTGTTCCCCATCACCATTCAAATCTGCCAAAGCATTGAAGTGAGTCTGGCCATAGTAAACATCACCTTCTTCGGTGATTCCCATGTCATTTTTCTGGTCTTCATCTAAAGGCATGAAAACGACATCACCCTCGGAGAAATAATCGTATTCCACACCTTCTACAAATTTCTTATAGCGGTCTTCTACTGGAAATACCCCTGTTTCAGCGCGGTGATAATTCGAGACCGTATAATCTCTAACATTCACAATCTTAGAATCTCCGTATTTTCTCGTTTCCGCGAAAACTTCCTCAGCATCTTCTCCGTCTTCTACTTCAGGAAGATCTGTAAAAGATTCATGCCCAGGGTCTGGACCAGAGTCAATGATCGCAACGGTGGTGCCTTCCCCATCAAATTTACCGTGAAAATCGTCTACGCCAGCAGCCGGGTGAGTTTCCAGCTGATCCGGGCTTACGCTATCCTCTTTATTTACATCACTATTCCCTTTAGACTCAGAGTCTTCTGGAGTTGGTGCTAGTTGTACCTCGGCATTATCTCCTACCGTACGCACAGCATCCAGTTTTACAACATCAAAGATTTTATTTGTAGGAACATCAGCCAGGTAACCATAATTTCTATGGTTTTGTTTGACTTTGACTCCAAGCTTTTCAAGCTGCTTGGTAGCGTCAACTTTCCCGTTACCAATAATGACAAGTTCCTGTACATTCTCTTCATTATTAGCAAGAGAAACGACTTCCTTATAGTTTAATAGAGTATTAAATGTCTTCACTTCACTGGTTTCTGCTTGCACGGCTCCTGGATTGTATGTAGTTACTCCAGCGAAAGAAGAAGCTACAATAGCTGCACTGGCGAAAACACTTAAGGCTTTTTTCTTAGCATTCTTTTTGTTTGACACCAAAGTGTATAACCTCCCAAATTTTTCTGTGAATCGGTGTAAATCTACCTAATACTCCCCTCCCTTTATTAACAAACAATTTCAAAAAATTACAATTTTCATTGTAATGTAAAGAAGTGTATACGTCAATGAATATTCACTCAATTTTGATAATTGTAAACACATAGGCTGAAAATCCTGTTCGTAGGTTTTTAAACAAAACAAAGGTAGAAAGCCCTGTATCTATCAAGCTCTTTCTACCTTTCTCCTAGTTTTGCATTTTTTTTAAAGTATGCTTAAGTCCTGTCCTTAAACCAGGCTTAGAAATCAGGCTGTATTTCACCGGTAAAAAGTCTCATCAATCTCCCATGCGTACGGAGCCGGAATAGGGACCGTTCCCCCTACGATATGGTAATCTTCCCTATAGTCGAAGAGCTGTATATTTTTGCTTGTGATGACTTTTTGATTTTCGTGGGTGATCATCACAGGACTTTCCGATTGAACCGCAAGAGGAGCTGCTGCCATCGCATCCGGGAAGTTACGCCCCGTTACAAAATAAATAGTCCTGGCATCGTCATTTCCAAAGATACGATGCATTTGATAGTTTGTTTCGTAACGGTCATCTCCTGCTATCCTGAGAGGATTATCATCTGGCAGCTGATTTTCCACGTCTTCAGAAACAGGAACAGACCCGCCTACAATGTAGTTTTTCGTGATATTTTCAGCTTTCATATAATCGTTCACGACACCCGGGATACGGTCATGGCGCACATAAAGAACAGGGTATCCATTCATCGCACTATATCCGGAAGCAGAGAGAGCATCAGGGAATTCTTGTCCAGAAACAATGAAAGCTTTATTGGTATCAAAAGGTATCAACTGATTGACAGCCACAGCTGTCTTGTAGCGATCTTTCCCGGATATGCGGTGAGTGTTGTACCCATTTGATTTCAAAGAAGACTCCACTTCTGTCGACAAAGCGTTCGTCCCTCCAATTAGAAGCACATCAGACGCATCTAATCTTTTCAGTTCTTTTAATATCGAAGGTGAAATGTCCTTCTTCAATTCAAGCAGAACAGGACTGTTCAAATAAGAAGCGAGCGGAGACGCAGCTAAGCTGTCAGGGAAATCTCTTGCTGTGGCCAGGATCACAAATTTCCCTTTGATAGTTTGTCCATTGATGGTAAGCTCTTTTTCCTCTAAACGCTCCCATCCTTCATGAGAAACTTCCACAGAAGTTTCAACGGAGGTTGAACCTGATATTCGTTGATACTGTTTTACATTTTTCAAAGTATCGCCTGCATGAATCATTCCATTCCCTAACAAAAACTCGCCACTAAGCTTTGTAGAGGATGTTTGTATTAATTTCCCTACTTGTTTTCCTGTTAAATAGGGAGAGTTTTCCATCAACAAAGCAGCAAGAGAACTCACATGGCCTGTCGACATGCTGGTCCCATCCATAGCTTCGTATCCATTTTCTTTATATGTACTCCAGATGCCATCGCCCGGTGTCACTACATCTATCCCTGAACCGTAATTAGAGAAGGAGGACTTGGATTGTGTCTCCGGATTAATACTCCCAACAGCCAGAACCCCTTCGAGGGCCGCAGGATAAAGGGTTTCATTGCGATTATCATTCCCCGCAGCTGACACCACGAGCACTCCCTGATCCTGTGCATATTGAATGGCATCAGCTAATGCAAACTTATAGTTATATGTACCAAGGCTCAAATTAATAACATCCGCTCCCTGCTCAACGGCATAGGTAATGCCATCGATCAGATCTGATACATTCCCTTCGTTTTCTTCCATAATTTTCACAGGAAGGATCTTCGTTTTGCCGAGGGATACGGAAGCCACGCCTACATCATTATTTGTCAGTGCACTGATCAAACCAGCCACATGGGTGCCATGGCCATAATGATCTTCAGGCGACTGATCAGGGTTTACAAAGTTTTCTCCTTCCAACAGTTGTCCCTTCAGGTCCGGGTGATTCAATTGAACCCCGGAATCAATAACGGCTACCACTGTGTCTTCATCAAGCTTTTTCTCTTGGAATGCTCCCCAGCCTTCAGGTGCATGGATAGCTTCTAGCGTATCTTCTTGTTTATCGTAATAATTGTCGTTAGGTATTTCTCCTTGTGAGTAAACCTTCGTATCCATTTCTATGTATTCAATGTCAGGGTCATTTTTTAATGCAGCCACTTTATTTGCGACCTCTTCTTTTGGCGTCGAAATAATTTCTACAGGAAAAGAAGATGGTTTTGATGCTGCTGTAACTTTATCTTTATGTTTCACGATAATTTTAACTTCATTTGCCTCCGCTTGTGCCGTTTCAGCATGAGAGAAAAAAATAGATCCTATAAGGATCATCAGGATCGCTGTGTACTGATAATACTTCATGTTGTTTCTGCTCCTTTATCGTTCTTTGGACCTTCGACTTCAAATTTAACGATTTTTTTAAATTTGTTCTTATACTTCGATACAGACTCCACTTCTAATACATATAATCCTGGCGGTAGTGGTAAAAGTGTTATTTTTTCTGTGTACGTTTCTCCAGGATCAATGACCTTCTGCGTTACTTCCTGTGTAAACATTTTTCCTTTTGAATACGTCTCGATCAGTTCACCTTTACCGTTCCTTACATAGTACTCATATCTCTGACCTGATCGAAAAGGTAGAGTGACCGGCTCCGCCGTCTCGTTATGAATGGTGTATTCAAAATGGTTGGATTGTAATTCCGTCCCCTTCCGTTCAAGGGTTGCATAAACTTCTTGCTTACGATCCTTAGATACCACGGTCTCACTCCCTGATGTTTCTGTACTGGTGCGCGGTTGGTGATTAAAATAAGAGGCATTTACCCACCAGATCACTCCACCAAGCAATAGAAGGAGAGATAAAACACTCCAGAACTTTGCCAAGTTTCTTCCCCCTCTCATTTTCTTACAGTTTACACGCAATTCCATCAATTTTAAATATAGGAATCTACTTTTGTTACAAACTTCTAAGATCCCGCGGCTCCCTACCTCTAACTATAGTGGGGACATGATCATGAAAGACCACCCCTTATCAGGTGGTAAATACTTTTAATATAAATGTTCAACCGATAATCAATTATATTAAATTACTAAAAATAGGTTGGAATTTTATGTATACAGGGGAATATACTTTATAGGCTGACCAATCCCAATAGAAGAGAGGACGTAACGATGAAAAATCTTTTAAAGATCCTTGTCACAATGTTCTTCCTTTCCAGTCTCTCTATATTCCTTGATCCTTTCTATGTTTTGGCTGAAAAAGAACCTAAGAAAATTAAAAGCTTTCAACAAGAGGAAAATCAAGTAAGGTCACAATTTAAGCCTAAGATAGTTACGTCACAAACAAAAAAGTCCATTCCGCTGAACAAGATTAATGATAGACAAATCGTCATTAAAAAGAAAGATGGTGGGGATACTCTCAACTTACATAAATACGAGATTATAGACAACGATGTCTTAGAGAAGCTCGCCCCGGGAATATGGATGACCGTTCGTGTCCCTGAGTCGCTTCATTATGATGATGAACTTTCTTCTATTCATAAGCTGCCAGAAGTGGAGTCTGCCTCTCCTGATTTAATCTATCAACCTAGTTACATCCCGGGGGACCCCTATTATAAAAGTCAGCAGAATTACTTAAATAAAATCGATATGGAAAAAGCATGGGAAATCACTCAAGGAGCAAGTCAGGTAAAAGTAGCTGTTATCGACTCTGGGATTACAGCCTCTCACGAAGATTTGACCTCACGCTTAACCGATGGATTAGATGTCATCAATTCTGGGCCTGTACGGTCCGATGAAGTGGGGCATGGTACTCACGTAACAGGAATTATTGCTGCAAATGCGAACACAAAAGGAGTGATCGGTGTTTCTCCTAAAGTAAAGGTCGAACCGATCAAAGCCGGCACAACAAGAGGTATGTCGACAACTGCCATTATACGTGGCGTTCAACATGCGATCGATGAAGAGGTGGATGTTATAAATATGAGCTTTGGGGGATACACGGCCGATCCTCTTCTCCAGGATGTTCTATGGCAGGCCTATCAGGAAGGCATCGTTCTAGTTGCTGCATCAGGAAATGATGGGACGTCTGCCTTCTCCTTCCCTGCAGGTTATCCATGGGTGATTGCCGTAGGTGCAACCGATACGACCAGAAGCTCAACAACTGCCGCCTCCTTCAGTAATTATGGTCCCCATATTGATGTTGCAGCACCAGGTGTGGATATTGTAAGCACAGACCATTTTGGAGGTTATGGGAGTGGAGATGGAACTTCCTTCTCTGCACCAATTGTAAGTGGCCTTGCCGCACTACTCAAATCAAAATACCCGGAATGGGACCCAAGCCAGGTAGAATTCGCCCTGCAAAATGGTGCAGAACAGCTCTACGGGCAGGAGTCCCACCCCTATGTGGGCTTTGGCCAGGTCAATGGTTATCAGTCACTGACCACTTCTCTTTCCGTTATGGGACGAGATACTTCCACATGGTCGATGGATGGAGCAATGAATATTACGGCAGGAACTTATAACGAAAAGTTCAATTTTCCAAATGACAATGATCTGTATGCTTTTACGATGGAATATCCAGGAGAGCTTTCCCTCAACCTATCTCATCGCGGGAACCATATCGACCATGTGATGAACGTATATCAGGAAGTAAATGGTGTCATCTATGAACTTTACTCCATTGACAGCCGTTATGAAGGTCAACCAGAAACACTTTCCTTTTACGCTGAAAGAGGAAACTATTACATTGGTGTAAGTGATTATTATGCAAACTGGTCAAAAAATCCCTATGTGCTCGAGGTAAAACAAAAGTTGGATCAGCCTGAAAGAATCTATGGAGAAAACCGCTACGAAACAGCGGTTCAAATATCCAGAGAAGGCTTTAAAGATGGAACAGATACCATTGTACTCGCACAGGGTCAGGACTTCCCTGACGCCCTCTCAGGGTCTCCTCTCGCCTATGAGATGAATGCTCCGATATTATTGACACGTTCTCATACACTTGGAGATGAGACGAAAAACGAGATTGAAAGACTAGGAGCAAACGAAGTCTATATTCTAGGAGGAACTGTAGCCATCCATACAGATGTAGAAAAAGAACTAAAACAGATGGGGTTACAGGTGACAAGGATATCGGGGGAGAACCGGTATCAAACCTCAGCCGAAATAGCTAGAGAGCTTCTCCGCATTCAGGATCGATCGTCGTTTGATAAAGCTTTTGTATCGTACGGACACAATTTCCCCGACGCTCTTGCTTCCGCACCTTATGCGGCTCAAAATGGCTACCCAATTTTACTAACAAAACAGAAGGCCTTACCAGAAGAAATCCGTTCCATTGCAAGAGATGTGAATCAACCGTTTGTGGTCGGGGGACAAAATGTAGTCAGTGATCAAATCCTTCGGGACTTACCGAATGGCGTCCGTTTCTCTGGTAACAACCGTTATGCAACGGCTGTTGAAATCATTGAAGGATTAGATATGGATACTAATGAGGTTTTTGTAGTGACCGGTCAATCCTTTGCTGATGCCTTAACGGGTTCTGTTCTTGCAGCCATTCGTCAACAACCCATCCTCCTTGTCCGTACAAACGCAATCCCTGAAGAGATGGAAGCATTGATTCATCGAAACCAGCCAAAGGCCTACACCATCCTGGGTGGGTTTGGAGCGGTTAATGAGGAAGTCGGCGCCCGATTATTGCAATTGACCCTGGAATAATCTAGAGCTATGAGCTATTTACCCACCTCCTGCGTTTTAATTTAAATAAAAAAACAGCCCCAGCTCTATGAGCTGGGGCTGTTTACTTTCATTCTACACTCTTCTTATTCAAGCTCTTTCGCAACCTCTTCACTGACGGCTCCTGTTCCACCAAGTACATGGAAGTTACTAAGGCCCATCTCTTCAATCACATCTTTGGTAACTTGAGGAAGCTGGTCTTCTTTTACAAGAAGCATGGATGCATCGTGCTTCGCTGCAAGAACAGATCCTGCAAGTGCATCAGCAAAGTTTGTTCCCGTAGCAACAAAAGCATTCTCTTCACTTGCCATCAAATCTTTCGCAATCACAGCAGCTGTTTCGTAACGCGTCGCGCCTTTATACCTTGTAGGTTCAGGCAGCATAGATTCTACATTTTCTGAAATGGCATTCGTGCCACCGACCACGATACTCTGATCAAATCCACCAAGAGCAGTCTTTGTAATTCCAGGTAGTTTATCCGTTTGGGAAAGAAGAATCGGATATCCTTCTTTAGCCGCGTAGGAAGCTACAGCCAAAGCATCTGGATAATTACGCCCATCGGCAACAATTACGTTATCCGGATTACCGCCAAGACGTGCCGCGATACTTGCAGCTGTGGAGTAACGGTTCTTACCAGAAATACGTTCCACATCCAGGTCTAAACCTTCCAATTGATACTTCACATAGGAAGAAATTGCTCCCGTTCCACCTAGGATAATCGCATTTGTAGCACCAAGACGTTCAATTTCTTCTTTCACTCTTGAATCCAGTTTATTCGACTTCGTCAAGAGAATTGGCGCATCTTCTTTATAAGCTAAAGGTGCACCAGCAAGGGCATCTGCAAACTGATCTCCTCTCGCGATGACAACAGTATCCGCCTGATCCCAGCCTTTCTTAGAGATTTCAATAGCTGTTTCATAACGATCTTGTCCCTGAATTCGTTCCACATCATTCGTTTCTTCTGCTACTTGATCGATTATACGTCCTTCTACTTCTGGAGAAACGGTTCCCTGTTCCTCAAGGTATTCATTGAAAACTTCATAGTCAACAAAGAAAAGCTCTTTCATCTTTCCGTCAGCTTTCGCTTCAGCAAAGGATGTGTATCCGTCTCCGCCATCAGCAATGAAGGCGTTCGTTGCGACCGTGTAAGTGCCGTTCATATCCAAAGCTTTATAACCATCGTCTGTCTTTGTTTGAACTTCCACAACGCGGTCACCTGCAGGCTGGTTGCGGTCAAACGTGTACTTCAAACCAGAGACCTGAGCAAAACGTCCGCCCATATTTTCCAAATCGCTCACACCATTTTCAAGAGCTGCCATAAGCTGCTCACCCGTCAATTCTAGAGTGACAAGCTGGTTACCAAAAGGCATGGTTGTCAATACTTCGCCCATGGTAATCTCACCTTCATCAATGGACGCACGAATACCTCCACCATTCTGAATAGCAATCGTTGTTTCAGGAACGGCTTTTTGTGCTTTAGCAAGCATAGAATCCGTAATTAAGTTTCCAAGGTTTGTTTCTCCCTGGCGGACATCACTACGCTCTCCATTTAGGGCCACAGTCGTTTCACCGACCACTTGCTTCTTAAGGTCTTCAAGAGGCTCTTGATATTTTTCAAGCAATGCTTGCGCTTCTGCATTCGGTTCTACGTCAGAAGCCTCGATGTCAATCAGCTGGCCATCCCATTCTTGTAAGACACCTTGATCATCGAAAGTCACTTGAAGATCTCCTAAGTATTCGTTGTATTCTCCTGCCTGTACAACAAGGGTAGGTTCATCACCATCTCCATTATTGAAAACCTCAGTTTCTTCTACTGTAGTATGACTGTGAGCTCCTACAACGACATCAATGCCATCTACTGATTCAGCCAATGTCCGATCGTAAGTGACACCGATATGAGTAAGAGCCACAACCTTATTGACTCCTTCCCCTTCAAGCATCGTCACTGTATCTTCCGCTTTTTGTAAGTAATCCTGGAATTCAATGTCGTCTCCCGGGTTTGAAAGAAAAGCCGTTTCTTCTGTAGTTAATCCAAATACACCGATTTTCTCCCCATCAACTTCCAGAATAGTAGCAGGATAGATGTTGCCACCTTCTCCAGGCATTCCTATTTCGTTCTTGAACAAATCCTTCAGGTTCACATCTTGGCTATAGTCGATGTTTGCACTGACAATTGGGAACTCTGCATCGTTAATAAAATCAGCCAAAGGCTCGGTACCATCATCAAACTCGTGGTTTCCTGGAACCATGGCATCATATTCCATCATGTTCATGAATTGAAGGTCCGCAAGACCTTTGAACTCATTATAGAAAAGCGTGCCTGAAAATACGTCACCTGCATCCAGCAATACTGAATTTTCACGATCTGCACGCAATTGTTCCACCAAAGAAACTTTTTTAGGTACCTGATCCAAGTGAGCGTGTGTATCATTGCTGTGCATGATTGTCAGATCAAAATCTCCTTCAGCTGCTTTGACTTCCCCGGAAGGGAAAGCCAAAGTACCAAGAGCAATCGCCCCTGATGCAGCTACAGTTACAAGTGGTTTTACCATTTTCATTAAAATACATCCTTTCAAAGTTTCACAGTTTTTTATTTGTCATCAAGCTCATTCTTCACTTCATCACTCACGGCATTTGTTCCACCAAGAACATGGAAGTTTGTGTAATCCTTTTCCTGGATTAGTGCTTCGATTTCATCTGGAAGATCATCCGGCTTCACAAGAAGCATCGGCGCTTTCAATTTCGCTGCAAGTACAGATCCTGTTAATGCATCCGCAAAATCCCGTCCTGTCGCAACTAAAGCAGAGTCCGTATCGCCAACTAATTCCGCTGCAATCTCTGCAGATGTTCCGTAACGATCAGATCCTTTGTAGCGCATTGGATTTGGTAGATTTTCAAGTACTTTATCACTGACAGCATTTGTTCCACCAAGAACTACGGTTTCATCAATGTCAGACAAAGCCAATTTTGTTTCTGATGGCAGCTTTTTCGTTTTCGTCAATAAAACAGGATAGCCATGCTCTGCTGCATAAGAAGCACCGGACAACGCATCTGGATAGTTTCTTCCATCCGCAATGATTGCTTTTTCTGGTGATCCATCCAGGCGAGCAGCAATGTTAGCCGCCGTTTCATAACGGTCCTCTCCAGAAATACGTTCCACAGACAAGCCTTCTCCTTCTAATTGGTAACTGACATAATTAGAGATCGCTCCATCGCCACCAAGAATGACGGCATGTTTCGCTCCTAATCTATCAATCTCAGCTTTGACCTCGGATTTAAGCGTGTTGGTTTTCGTCAATAGGATGGGTGCATCAAGTTTATAAGCAAGAGGGGCCCCAGCCAAAGCATCCGGGAAGGAGTCTCCTCTGGCAATAACCACAGTATCTGCCTGATCCCAGCCTTTCTTAGAAACTTCGATGGCCGTTTCATAACGATTGACTCCTGAAATACGTTCCACATCTGTTCCAAATTCAATTTGAGCAAGCATCGGGTCGTGGTCACTTGCACGTCCATCTGCTTCTGAGAAGTCAGCATTGATATTGACACTATCAATCTTCGTCTGTTCGGCCAGAGAGTTATTGACCAAAATATGATCGAGAACCTGAGAATTCCCTTGATAGTTGTAGGAATAACGCTCTTCCAACGGAAGTTCTTCCGTCATGTTCGTCAGAACGTCCCCTTTCAATGTTTCGAGAGGATCAGAGAATTCAAAATCATTCAAGTCCCCTAAGACGACGATGTTCGCTCCATCCACGTTTTCTTCGTATTCATCGACAAAGTCATTAAGGACTTGTGCTTGTTTCAGGCGCTGGACCTGACTCCCCAGTTCTATTGGGTGACTGGCACCAAAGAGTGCATCATCTCCGCCTTTGGAATTGAAGTGGTTGGTTACGACAAGGACCTTTTGTCCTTTGAATTCAAATTCTGCAGCCAACGATTTACGTGAATCATCGAAAGCTTCATTCGTTGGATCGATACGCCCTGGGTTAAGGTTAAGCCCTTCTGCTGAAACTTCCACACCCGTAGTTGCATCACCGCTAGGCTTATCGACCATGGACACACGTTCAGGGTTGTAAATAAACCCGACACGAATGTTTCCTCCCGGCTGGCCTCCGTCCGTTTTATCCAAAGGGGCAATTTCTGCAAATTCATAAGTTGGTCCGCCCTGGTCTTCAATCGCAGCAATGAGCTTCTTATAAGACTCATCCGCCTTGACGGTGCCATCGTCTGTCGGACCATTATTGTCTTGAACCTCTACCAATCCGATGATATCCGGCTGCTTCAAGTTGTTCACCATAGATTCAGCAATACGATTAACTTTGTCCATAGAAGTTTCTGCTGAGAAGTTTTCCATGTTGTACGTAGCTACATTCAACTTTCCTTCTTCAACGGCAAGGTCAGTCGTTTCTCTTTCCGTACCACCATCAATAATGGCAGGGAAATCGCCGGTGGTGCGGACCTTGAAGTTGCTGTAGTCATAGCTGACGATACCCGTGACAGACCCATCAAGCTGATCTCCAACTTTGACATTGACGTCATATCCATCAACATCCAGCAGCACACGCTCAGGGTTCGCGTCTTCTTCTGTCAACAACAGGCCGCCGGCATCGGTCATGGCCTGATCCTCATTGGTATCTACGTAAACAGCGACTTCCTCATACTTCGGAGGAGATGTGACGTGAGCATCTTTCATCTCAATCCGCATGCCTTCAAGACTTTCATAGAAATCCAGCCCGTCCGTCTCAGGGTCAAAGCTTTCCATTCCATCGTCCTCGATGTTCACTTTCGGCTGGATACGATCTTCGACGATAACGACTGTGTCTGGTAAGGCATTGTCAGATGATAGAATCGTAGAATCAGAAGCTGTGATTTGTGTGGTTAGAAGATCATCCGCATCATCGTATCCATCTTCACGCCACTCTTTAACTTCACCATTCACCGAAACTTCATCTCCGACACTCACACCAGAGTTTCGATCATAAACATAGATCCCCTCTGATGTTGCGATATCTTCATCAGGGTTTGTCCCTTGAATATAATAGCCATAAGTACCATCCAGAGCTGTGACAACCCCGGTGACATTTTCTACATTCATATCGACGTATGGCGATGTATGGGAAGACCCTTGGATATCATGAATCTCCAATGAATCAACAGCCTTCAGCACTTCATAGGAGTAAGTAAATACCTCACTCGTTTCTCCACCCTCTTTGACTACGACCGCTTTGATCGTCATATCTTGATTGATGGTGATAGGAGAATCGTAAACTTGACTTTCCTTCGTAGGTTCCGATCCATCCGTTGTATAATGAATGGTTGCATCAGGTTGAGCCGTGGTGAGAGTGACGTCGGATCCTTCAGGAATGTTGCCGGAGTCCTTAGAAGCTATAACTGAGAAAATCTTTTCAATCACGTCACTCTGATTGCGTGGGATTAAACGATACTCATCAAAACTGTAGGTGACCACTCCGCGTAACAACTCATAGGTCTTCCCTACTTCAAAATCAACACTTCCCTCGTTTTGAGAGATAAGAAATTCATTACCGCTTTCCTCTGCTAAATAATCTCCGCCGTCACCTTCACCAACGATTTTCACATCGGTGAGTTCAACATATTCCCCTTCGAATTCTTCGCCTGACTCCTTACTGAAATCAGCTCCTTCTACTTGGAGAGCTGCGGGTACACCTTTCATTTCTTCTATAATTTCTATATTATCTGTCTGAATTTGTTCAAGACCATAATAAGAACCCAAAGGGCCCTCTGCTGTAAGTTCATCACCGATTGCGACTTTCTCGCCTGTACGAACGACAATGCCACCTGTTTCATCTTGTATGTACACGTTCGTTTTGTCACCAGCTACAAAGGTTGCAGTCGCAATTCCCTTCACTTTGACATCCGTACCCTCATCGGAGTTTCTGGCATCATATATACTGGATAGTTCAACGGGGTCTTCTGGTGCAGGGGGTTCTTCTGAGCCTTCGTCCGGGAATTGACCGAGATAGGAAAATACATCTTTCCCTTGATTGATATAGGAGTCTGTTGGATTAAACGCGTCCTCAAGATTCGTATCTCCTGCAAGGTCATCAGCTTTTCTCGTCAGGGTCACGTCTTTAGCAAAATCCGCATCGGTACCTATCTTACCAATCGAATCAATGACTTGTTCTCCTTTTTGCAGAACAATGACATCATTTCCATTAAAGCCGACCACTCTGTCTCCTGTGCTTAAATCTGCAGCATCCAGAATAGCCTGGTCTGCATTTTGGTTAGCCACTACGAATGTCTCACCATCTGCAAGTGTTCCTTCCAAAGGCAGCGTGTAAGTAGGTTCTGTACTTCCGTTGTTGTACTGAACAAGAGAGTACTGGGACAAGTCTAATGAACTCCCGGTACCATTGTATAATTCCAAAGCTTTATTATTAGAGCTTCCTTCAATGTACTCAGAAATGAGCATGGAATCGGCAGATGTTGACTCTGCATTTACTGGAAAAGCAGGGGCCGAATACATCCCAAGAACCAATGAACCAACCACGACAGAGCTGACTCCACGTACAAAGTTTTTCTTTCTCAAAAGAGATAACCTCCCAATATTGTTTATATTTCTACAAAACTCCTCAACAACCTCCATTATATAGGAAAATTTGTTCAATTTGTGTTAATTGTGTAAATCTTTGATAAACAGTTTGTAATCGCTTACAATTATAGATTAATAACTTCTTCATTTTTAATGCTTGAAAGCGACCCAGGTCCTTATACACCAACAGATAGAGATGAAAATTCATATAAAAGAACCCCGATACCGATCAACGGTTGTCGGGGTCATTCATCTTATTTTCTTTAGCAAAATTATCCTCAAATCTTCTTACTGTAAGACTTCCAATATATAAAATGAGCACTAGCCCAACATATCCATCAATAGAATAAAAAAACCGATCGATTAAATAGCATAACAGGAGAAATACAGAAGCAATGATCGTATTGATGATCACATGTTTTTTGTAAGAAATTGTAGATCTTCCTTTCACCGCTAATGACTCCGTCCGTGTTGCAAGACAGTCTCAACGATAATTTCTGAGGCTTCTCCTAATACACTTCGATCAAAGGTCATATCCGGATGATGCAAACCCGGCTGCAAATCGCAGCCAACAGCCAGCATTGTCGCTTTAAGGTCCGGCTGCATAATGGAATAGAAATGAAAGTCATCTCCACCTGTCGTTTCAATGACAGGTTTCAAATGCTCTTCACCTTTCACTTCTCTAATGGCATGTTCCATGTGCCTGACAGATACTTCATCCATAACTGCTGCTGGGACATCCGAAGTGATCTTCACTTTTATTCCAGAACCATGCAGCTTGGATATACAATCGGCAATGGCTTCAATTTTCGAAAACAGCTCTGACATCGCTTCGTTCGTCTGTGCCCGTAGATCGATCGAAAAAGCAGCGTTGCCCGGAATGATATTCGCACTGCTCCCACCACTCTGAAATGATGTCATTTTTGCCGAATGAGGGATCTTGGGATCTAAATGAATGGCATTCATCATGTGAACAAATACCGCCCCCAGCTCAATCGCATTTTTGTTAAGGTGCGGGCGTGCCCCGTGGGCATCTTCCCCCTTGATCTCCCCTTTTAAAAACCGGACCGCTCCATGCTGAATACCTGGAGCGAACTGACCAGTACGAAGCTCCTGCATCAGTCTGAGGTGCAGGCCATAAAGATATTCCACCGATTCGATGACACCTTCCTCCACCATTTTTAAGGCACCTTGAATCTTTTCTTCGGCCGGTTGGAAGATGAAGCGAATCGTCCCGTTCCATGAATCTTTTCGCTCTTCTAATTTATAAAGAGCATCCAGGACAATCGCCATATGGGCATCGTGACCGCAGGAGTGATTCGCTTGAAACGTTCCATCCACTTCCTGCCAAAGGGCATCTATATCCGCACGTACAGCAATCACCGGGGCTCCTTGGCCCAAATCAGCGATCAAGCCTGTACAATCATTGAATCGCCGGATTCTCGCATTTGTTTTCTCCAGCAAAGAGGCAATATAATCTGTTGTTTTTGTTTCCTTCCAGCTGACCTCTGGATTTTGATGAAGGTGATCAAAGATCTCTTGTACCGTCGGTCGAACATTCTTCTTCATAGCCACACTCCTGTACACAATAGATTGTATTACACACTTCCCTTTTTCCCTGTCTTTTCCTCCTGGGATTGTGAAATTTTCTAGTAGAAGTGATTTTCAAATAGGAACGAAAAAATGCACCATTAACTGGTGCACTTTTTTTAAACTTCCCTTATCTTTTTCGAATTTATTTGATAATGCTGAGTGAAAACTGTGAGAACAAGACTAAAGCCTATAATTGTGTACTTTAAAACAAAGAGGAGGGGACCATAAAATAAACAAACGTGTAGACCACCTCCCAGACTAGAAAAACACTCATGCTAATGAGGTTTTTCCATGTCCACGCCTATATTTAACGTTGATTGATGAATCCATTAACGGTAGACATTCACGAAAACACCTTGTCAATCTTCATCCATTCCTCTTTTGATAACTTAACATCCAACGTCTTCAAATTATCTACGACCTGTTCCGTGCGTTTAGCTCCAGGAATTACGGCGTCAATGGAGGGCTGGTTCAAGTACCACGCTAAAACAATGTGAGGGATTGCCACATTTTTCTCTTCCGCTATCGGTCTGAGCTGCTCCACCTTTTCTAAATTCCGCTTAAAATTCTCCCCCTGGAAAAGAGGGTTCTTCGCACGGAAGTCATCAAAGGTCGTGTTTTCATTATACTTTCCTGCGAGGAGACCAGAGGCAAATGGAAAGTACGGAATGAAAGAGATCTCATTTTCAGCTGTGTAAGGAAGCATCTCCTTCTCCGCTTCACGTTTGAACAGGTTATATTCACTCTGAATGACATCTACGTATCCGTCTTTATCCGCTTCTTTCAGTTGATCGACCGAAAAGTTCGATACACCGATGGATCGAATTTTCCCTTCGTCTTTCAACTCTTTCAAGGCACCTACGGCTTCATCTTTTGGTGTGGATTCATCAGGAAAATGAATGTAAAACAAATCAATATAATCCGTGCGGAGACGCTGCAGGCTATCCTCTACGGATTTTTTCAGAAAGTCCGGGGAGTTGTTGAAGACGACATCTTCGCCTTTGAACTGATGAGCACCTTTTGTAGCAAGAATAATATCTTCACGCTTGTATTCCTTCATCACTTCTCCGACCAGCTCTTCCGATCGTTCAGGACCATAGATAAACGCTGTATCCAGAAAGTTCATTCCATGATTCAAGGCTGTACGTACGACATCTTTTCCAGCTTCTTCATCAAGGTTCGGGTAAATATTGTGACCACCGACGGCATTGGTTCCCAGACCGATGGGATTAACATAGAGCTCTGATTTCCCTAGTCGTGTTTGTCTATCCATATAAACATGTCTCCTTTTAGTTGTTGGTGTTATGGTTATTTACATTCCACAACTTAGGAAGGAAGAAACCAAACAGTCGATCTCTAATGAGGGGAATCCACTCCCGTACTCTTACCACATTCATATAAAAAAAGATAAAAAACGTAATCAAGAAATTGTAAGCGGGAGGGTAATATTCGATATAATAGAAGTACTCTATGAATCAAAGGTGATGACTACCTATGCAGCCGAAATGGAAACAGCTTCTACAATTGATACGGGCGACCCACCCGCCCAAGCTCATTTTCTCGATCGCATTATTCTTAAGTTTACTTACAACGGTGGCAGGCCTTGCTATTCCTTTACTTGCCAGTCAGTTAATCGACAATTTTGATCTGAACGATTTAAATACAACTGTGATAGCAGGCATAGTTATTGCTTTCTTTGTCCAGGCCGTAGCTGGAGGTGTGTCTGTCTATTTCCTTGCCAAAGTCGGACAGCATATCATTGCTTCATTGCGGGAGCAGTTGTGGCAGAAACTCCTCGTCCTTCCGGTTTCCTACTATGATGAACATGAAACTGGAGATGCCGTCAGTCGTATGACAAACGATACAGGTGTTATCAAAAACCTGATTACCGAGCATTTCACCGGCTTCATTACTGGGATCATTTCTGTCGTCGGGGCGATTATCATCCTTTTTTATTTGGATTGGCCGTTGACGCTCGTCATGTTTTCCATTATTCCGTTAGCTCTCCTTTTTCTTATTCCCATTGGAAAGAAAATGGCTAATATCTCTCGGAACCTTCAAAAGGAAACCGCCGGATTTTCTGCTCATTTGACCCGGGTCATCTCAGAAATACGCCTCGTGAAAGCTTCCAATGCTGAAGATCGGGAATGGAACAAAGGGAAATCAGGAATTAAGAAATTGTATTCCTTAGGATTACGTGAAGGGGTCATCCAGTCTTTAATGTCGCCCCTTGTTTCTTCACTCATCATTGTTGTCCTTGTTCTAATCATCGGCTTCGGTGGTGTCCGGGTAACTTCAGGAGCCATGACACCAGGAGAGCTCGCTGCTTTCTTCATATATTTGTTCCAAATCATCATGCCAATCACACAAATTGTCGTATTCACCACCCAATTCCAAAAGACAGTAGGGGCGACAGAAAAAGTGCTATCGATTTTATCGTTGGACGGTGAAGATTTGCAGGATGGAACGGAGGTGAAGTCTTTTGACCACAACCTCGCCGTTCAGGGGATTTCTTTTGGCTACCAGCCTGAAGAACCTATTTTAGAAGATGTATCCTTTACAGCAAAAAAAGGTGCCGTAACAGCGATCGTCGGACCTAGTGGAAGTGGGAAAACAACGATGTTTTCTCTGATCGAACAGTTTTATTCCCCTTCTAAGGGGACGATTCTTTATGGCAAAGAACCGATTTCAACCTATAATCTTAAATCCTGGCGCACCATGATTGGATACGTTTCTCAGGAAAGTCCCCTTTATGCAGGTACGATCATGGACAACTTAACCTACGGCTTGGAAGGGGACATTCCTATAGAAAAAGTACACGCCGCCGCAGAAATGGCTTATGCGAATACGTTTATTCAATCATTGTCACACGGATACGATACAGAAGTCGGCGAACGAGGAATTAAATTATCAGGTGGGCAAAGACAGCGCATCGCAATTGCCCGCGCCCTTCTCAGGGATCCTGAAATTCTTATGCTGGACGAAGCCACTTCCAGTCTCGACAGTCAATCAGAAATCGTGGTTCAACAAGCGTTGAAAAACTTGATGAAAGGACGGACGACACTCGTCATCGCTCATCGTCTATCTACCATTGTCGATGCTGATCAAATTGTTTTCTTAGAGAAAGGAAAAGTGACAGGAATCGGCACTCATGAAGAGTTATTCCAAAAGCATAGGCTCTATCGTGATTTTGCAAGACAACAACTGAAAATTGATGCTTAAAAGCCACGCATATGTGGCTTTTTTCATAGGACACAAAAGATGACGGTGGTGGTTTCACTGCTTCTTTTTTAACGAAATGTGAAGTTAGAAAAAGAAATTAAGTGCATTCTCTTGAAGAGGGGGCCACAGGCTGAAAATAAACAAAAACTCAAACGAGGAAGATTCAATCATCACCGTTTGAGTTCGTATAACACTTATTCATTTAGGCACCCATTGTAGAAAGGGAGCGCTCTCTATCTTGATGTTCTTGTTCTTTCATCAACTGCTGCAGCTTGTTTCTCTCTGCTTCCAACTCTTCCTGAAGCCTCTGGTTTTCTTTAACGAGAAAATCTCTTTGGTCCAACACTCTCAGCATATCTTCTCTCATTTTCATTCTCCTTTCATAACATAGAAGATTTTATGGAAAATTGTTGAAAAATGACGTTTCATAATTATATAGGATATAAGTACCCACCCGTTTAATATCTCAAACATTGAATTCTAAGAAATTATAAAACTCACGACTCCTCTTTCAGCCGCAACAAATAGAAAAGCGCTCCAAATATAGGAATGATCCCCATCCAGTGTCGCTGGTTAGCTCTCCCTCTTCTATGTTCTTTCCAGTAGATGACGAAAATAGACAATCCAGTTAATACAATAAAATCAATGGTCATTACATGAACAAAATTAGATATTTGGAAGGCCTGACTATAGGAGATAAAATCCCCGTAGACGATTCCGTACCATAATAAAACGACAGTAACGATTATAAGAATAAAAATGAAAAAACGAGTATGAAAGACTTTCACCAACCAGCCCGGAACCCTTCCTTCTCTCATATTCCTTGCGTTTGATAAGAAAAAATAGGGCATTAGTGCAAAGGCACCAAGCATGAACATTCCCAAAAGAAATGGCCATAACGGTAGACGGCTGCGATCTTCTCCAATAAGCAGAGAAACGAAAACGAGTGGATAGATGCCAAGAAAGCTGAAAATCATCAATAGGAAAGGATCAGGATCATCCATGGTCATTAATTGTTGGAGGTATCCGTGACTACCTTCAGGAGCTAGAAAAATGGCGTACAATACAAAAGCAATCCAACCGATTACAAATATTCTTTGGCGCAAGCTCATTCACCTTCACCCGTCCTTCTTTTTAATGGAAAGAGCATTGAAATTTGTTCCCATACTTAGAAGTTAAAACAATTACTCTACGCATTACCCCGCTACAAAAATTCCAAAAAATGCGCAGCACCCATCTGCGAATGCTGCGCTGTTCTCTAATTATCCTAATAAGCGTTGGTTTGATCATCTTATCCGAAAAACAGGAGCCAACAGGTTCTGCTCGAAACCTGACTCCCTGCTAATTCTGCCAAGGCTCTCATCTAGTGTCTGAATCCATCTAAATAACTTTCTCCTAAGACGGATTTAGTATTTCAAATAAACTTTACACAAACAGGTTCCGGAACATGAACATCCGATTGAACGAGGGAAAGCTTCCCTGTCTCTTTGTCTCTTTCAAACAATGTCATCGTGTTTGATTTCTGATTCGTAGCAATTAAGAATTCTTCCGTAGGATCCAGCACAAAGTCACGCGGCCAGTTCCCTTCCGTGGACGTCCATTCAACAAAGGTCAACTGACCCGTGTCTTGATCGACTTTATAGGAAGCAATGGAGTTATGTCCGCGATTTCCGGCATACACGAATTGTCCATCTGAAGAAATATGGATGGCACTTCCGTCATTGGTTTCGTTAAAGCCATCCGGAATCGTTTTAATCGCCTGATGTTCTGTAAAGCTACCATCTTTCTCGTCATAATGAAGCACAAGCACTTCTGAACTCAGCTCGGTAATCACATAAGCGTATTTTTGATTCGGGTGGAACGTGATATGTCTAGGTCCACTTCCAGGAGCTGTGTTGAACACTTGGACTTGAGTTAAATCCCCTTGATCAGCGGCGTATGTGATGACGCGGTCACTTCCAAGGTCAATCGCGATCACATATTTTCCATCAGGCGTAAAACCTGCGTAATGCATGTGTGGTTTCTCCTGTCGTTCATGTGGGCCCGTACCCTCATGTTCCACTAAGGCAGTTGCTGGATTCAGAGATCCATCTTCCTTTGTTAAGTAAGAGACAATATTCGTTGTATGATAATTCGCTGTTACTACTGTGTTGTTCTCGTGATCGACACTGACATGACATGGAGGAGATCCTGCAGCCGTTTGCGTGTTTAATTTCGTTAACTCTCCCGTTGCCTCTTGAATGGAAAAAGCCGTCACGCCGCCATTTTCTCCTTCTTTGGTCACCGCATATAGCTTCTTATGATCGTCACTCACGGTTACGTATGTCGGGTTGCCCAGCTCAGCCGCTAATTTCACATCTTGCAATTCTTTGTTATCCGTATCCAGCGTAAATTGATAGACGCCTTTACTATCCTGTTTGGTATAGGTTCCTACATATCCAACAAACTTTGTCATTAAGAAAACTCCTTTATATCGGTTGTAGTAGACGGTCCTAACAGACCGCCGCTTCCTTTCATTATCTCATAAACGGCTTTGCTTCTAAATCACTGTCATCTCCCTCTTTTCTATACCCGGATTCTCATCCCTTTAATGATACATCCATATCTTGTCATTCCAGTAACGGGAACGTATGATGAACATACAAAGGTTCAACTGAACAACCAGGGAGGTTAGGAGCATGAGATATAAAAGGAAAGATTACTTCCGCTATGAGTTCAAAAAACCGATCGAGGCTTTCTTCCGCATACATAGAATAGGAAGAAAAGAGGTGCATACATCAAAAGGTGAAGCCCACATCATAGATATCAGCCCCCAGGGAATGAAGTTGAGCACAAACCTGGATCTTCCTCACCAGGATGGACACGAGGTCAAATTGTCCATCAGTTTCTACCTGAATAGCCAGCATTTCCTCCTACCTGGGACCATCGTTTGGAAGAAAAAAGTTGCCAAGTTTAATTATGGGATCTATATGGACTTGGATGAAACGGAAAGTAAAGGGCTGGTGGAAGCACTCAAAGTTTACGCCAACAATCATGATCATAGGAATGAAGTATAAATGATGACCACTTGGCCGAACAAAGTCCCCCCGTCTCAAGGGGACCATACCATTTCCTATCACACAGAATATCTTTCCCTACTCACTTTGAACAATCGTGAGAAACTCAAAAAAATCGAATGATAACTAGGACGAATAAGCGAAGGGCAAACGGATTACCGTTACCCTTCGTTTTTTATACCTTACATACAGGTAGACGTACGCTCATTTTAAATCACTACCCATTTATGTACAATTTTTGAACAAGAAATCGCTTACTTCTTATGTAAAATATTCTTTTGTGAAATATTTCACAAAAACTATTGCTTCTACTTCGGATATATTGCACAATAAATATGTGAAATGATTCACAAACATAATGCGATTGTATGGAGGAATTCAAATGACTACAAACCGTGTAAACCGTGTGGCCTTAATTGGAGCTGGAGCTGTGGGAAGCAGTTATGCTTTTGCAATGTTGAACCAATCTGTGACGCAGGAATTCGTCATTATCGATTTGGATGAAAACAAAGCCATGGGAGATGCCATGGACCTGAATCACGGAAAAGTATTTGCTCCAAACCCAACAAAAACCTGGTACGGAAATTATGAAGATTGTAAAGATGCAGATATTGTTTGTCTATGTGCAGGCGACAACCAAAAGCCCGGCGAAACTCGTTTGGACCTTGTGAAAAAGAACTTATCTATTTTTAAAACGATTGTGGATCAAGTGATGGCGAGTGGATTCAACGGCATTTTCCTTGTCGCAACGAACCCCGTGGATATTCTTACTTATGCAACATGGAAGTTCAGTGGACTTCCGAAAGAACGTGTGATTGGAAGTGGAACGATCCTTGATTCCGGAAGGTTCCGCTATTTGTTAGGTGAATATTTTGATGTCAATCCGACAAACGTTCATGCCAATATCATAGGAGAGCATGGAGACACAGAACTCCCTGTATGGAGTCAAGCGACGATCGGTGGAGTACCGGTACTTGAACTGGTCCGGCGCCACGAACCTTACACTATGGATGACCTTGAGGACATTTTCACAAATGTAAGGGATGCCGCGTATCAAATCATTGAGAAAAAAGGTGCCACTTATTATGGCATAGCTATGGGTCTGACACGGATTACGAAAGCCATCCTCCGTAATGAAAACAGTGTGATGACCGTCAGTGCTCACTTGAATGGGGAGTACAATCTTCAAGATGTTTATATCGGTGTCCCAGCCATCATCAATCGCCAGGGCATCCGTAATATCGTGGAGCTCAACTTAAGTGAAAAAGAACAAACGCAGCTGGAATACAGCGCGGATGTACTCCAGAATATCCTGGCCGATCATTTCGAAGTGAAACCTACTTACTAGACTGTACAGAAAGAGTGATAACGGATGTGGTTACAACAATATGATCCATTTTCAAACGTATGGCTGAGCGCTTTGGTCGCTGCGCTGCCGATTATTTTCTTCTTTTTAGCCTTGACGCGTTTCCAGATGAAGGGCATTCTCGCTGCCCTTCTCACCCTTATCTTAAGCGTCCTGTCTTCTGTACTATTCTTTGAGATGCCGGTTGGGAACGCGATAGCTGCTTCTTTTCATGGAATCGCCAATGGGCTGTGGCCCATCGGTTACATCGTCATCATGGCCGTTTGGTTATACAAAATCGCAGTGCGCACCGGAAAATTCACGGTCATCCGTTCAAGTATAGCCAACATCTCTCAGGACCAGCGCCTGCAGCTTTTGCTCATCGGATTCAGCTTTAATGCCTTTTTGGAAGGTGCAGCCGGGTTCGGTGTCCCTATTGCCATCAGTGCCGCTCTCCTTGTCGAGTTAGGTTTCCGACCTTTGAAAGCCGCCGCTTTATGTTTGATTGCAAACGCAGCTTCAGGAGCATTCGGAGCCATAGGTATTCCTGTCATTGTTGGTGCACAGATGGGGAACCTCGAAACGATGGAATTGTCCCGCACTCTTGCTTATCTTTTACCTTTGATTTCTTTCATCATTCCTTTTTTACTCGTGTTCCTTCTTAATGGAAGAAAAGGTGTCAAAGAAACCTTACCTGCCCTTTTCGTCGTGAGCGGAATTTACACAGGCGTTCAGATTTTTACCATCCTGTTCCTCGGCCCTGAACTTGCCAACATTCTTGCCGCTCTTGCAAGTATGGCTGGACTCGCCTTGTTCTTACGGAAATGGCAGCCGAAAAACATTCACAGAGAAGAGAATGCTCCAGCTGTCCAGCAGACGGAAACTTACAGTATCAAAGAGATCATTAAAGCCTGGTCTCCTTTTTATATTTTAACGGCTGTCATTACAGTTTGGAGCCTTCCTGCCTTTAAAGCCTTATTCAGTGAAGGCGGGTTACTGGCAAAAACAACACTCATGATTCCCGTTCCTTTTTTACATGAGGAAATCCAGAAGGCACCTCCGATTTCACCTGAAATCGTTCCCTTAGATGCCATCTTCCAATTAAATTTACTCTCTGCAACAGGAACGGCGATATTGGTTGCTGTTCTGCTTACCGGATGGTTCAGTTCCGCAATCACACTGCCGGAAGGAATGGATTCTCTAAGAACGACCATCCAAGAACTATGGATTCCTATCCTGACGATTTGCTTCGTGATGGGATTTGCCAATCTATCCAACTT
Organism: Halobacillus litoralis; assembly: GCF_009856445.1. Classification (GTDB taxonomy): domain Bacteria; phylum Bacillota; class Bacilli; order Bacillales; family Halobacillaceae; genus Halobacillus; species Halobacillus litoralis. The sequence continues at coordinate 733,205 of NZ_WMFA01000001.1, read as the reverse complement.
TGCCGGCTTAAGCTCTTCTATTGGACTCGCATTAGCAAAAACCGGAGATTTATTTCCTCTTGTCAGCCCGGTCCTCGGCTGGCTGGGCGTGTTCATTACAGGATCTGTCGTCAGTAACAATGCTTTGTTCGGACATTTGCAAGTAGTGACAGCGAACCAGATTATGGCGAACCCAGCTCTCCTGCTTGCTGCGAACACCGCTGGCGGCGTGATGGCCAAACTCATTTCTCCGCAGTCCATCGCCATTGCGACAGCGGCTGTTAAACAGACTGGACAAGAGTCCGCTTTATTCAAAATGACATTGAAATACAGTTTGTGGTTATTGGCCTTCGTCTGCCTCGCTACCTTCGTATTATCTTTGTTTGGAATATAAGGTACGGCCATGAAGTGTTCACTTTATTTAACATACCTGACCTCCTATCGTTATGGGAGGTCAGGACAAAAAATGCCAGTGGGTCCAGCACTCTTAAATCCCCTTCTACAAAACTCCTAATGTCCGTTTATTAACATGTAAATCATTACCAAACATATATAAAAATTACTAAAAACTATTTAAATCGAACATTTAAGTGTATTTTCTTAATTAATGTTCGCTTTTTGCTTGTATGTTTAAAGCGTCTTTGTTATAGTTACACCACAACCAATTACATACCGTACTCGTATATTCTCAGTAATAAGGTCTGAGCGTTTCTACCTGGTTCCCATTGAAAGAACTGGACTACGAGTTGAAGCAAGTCCATCTGCACCTGAAATGCAACATTTTTTAGTGATGCCGTTCGCCCTTGTTTTAACTTTTTGTAGTCTGGAAGGTAGCCCGTTACTTTCCAGGCTTTTTTATTTGGAATCAACGATGTACAACTTGTGATTGAGTACTACATCAAGGGAGAGCTACTCATGAAAAACATTCGCAACTTCGCAATCTTACTATTCATCACTCTAACCTTTTCTCTTCTGGCAGGATGCCAGAGTTCAGCAGAGGGAGAAGCATCTGCTGAAGAAAACGAACAGCAGCCCATTCTCATCCAGGGCCCAATGCCTATTGAAGCCGAAAACTTCGCAGCAAAGCTTGAGGATGTAGAAGAAGAAACTTCCGGGAACTTCGTTTTTTATAAAGGGAAAGTCGATGATTATCCTGTGATTGTCATGAAAACAGGAAAAGGCATGGAAAATACAGCTGCCGCTACGGCCATTGCTATAGAAAAGTTTGAGCCAGCTGCCATCATCAACCAGGGAACATCCGGCGGTCACGACCCTGACTTGCATGTATTTGATATCGTCCTCGGAGAAAGAACGGTCAACATCGGTTCCATGAAAACAGGACATCTGGAAGATGGAGAAGGCATCGCTCCGAAAGAATGGATTCCTATGGATCTGATGGCTTCAGAAGGAAGTGCCGGAGAAGACCCTGATGCTGAAAACATCCGTTATTTTGAAGGAGACAAAGACCTGCTGAAAGCTGCCAAAGCCGTCAAAGATACGCATGAAGAAGGAAAAGTCGTCGAAGGTACGATTGGTTCTGCCGACGTCTGGAACAATGAAGTCGACCGCATCCAGTGGTTCCATGAAAACTTCGGAACTTCTGTCGAGGAGATGGAAGGCGCAGCCGGTGCGCAGATCGCCAAAGCCTACGATGTTCCTTACCTAGGCATTCGTACGTTATCGAATAATAAAACGAATGGTGGAGAGTATAATCCTGACACAGCTGAAGCGAACCAGGAGTATGTCTATGAAGTGGTGAAAGAGTATATTTCCAAATAAAAACTAAACACATTTATTGCCCTTAAAAAAGCGAAGCATCTCCGATTTAAATGGATGCTTCGCTTTTCTATCGTCTTTCATTATTTCTTTATGAAAGCACTGTCAAGACTCACATGGATATTCATGAACCATGGGTTTTCTCATACTGCTTTCCATATTCCTTCCTCATATGAAAATAATGAACAAGCCGGATCGTTGGACGAATGAGCAATTGAATACTTCCGAGGACAAAGAGCGTCACACCCCAGGTTTTCAAATGTTCAAAGTAAAAGAAGATACTACCGATCAAGAACCATAGTCCAAGCAACACATCATTGATGGTATAAAGAATATCGTATGTTTTCTTAAAAAGACATCATGTTTCCCTAAATGAAGATCGATGTATTTCTGTTTATCTGACTTTTGGTTAGACATCTTCACACCTCCTACTAAACCCCTTCCCCCTCCCTACTTGTGTTATAACGGAAAAATCCTGCATTTGTTCATTACACACAAATGTAAGCGCTTATATTTTGTTGTTTCAACGAATGTTTATGATTGAAAACGTGATAGGGTAGAACATGGACATTATCAAAGACCGCCCTACATAGACGGTTGCAACAGGATTAGGAGGGTAATCATGCTAGAGATATTGAACCAGATCAATGATGTTCTATGGGGAACTCCCAGTTTGGTCCTGTTATTCGGGACAGGGTTGTTTTTAACCATTATGTTAAAAGGGCTGCAGTTCAGTAAGCTGTTTTATGCCTTTAAACTCGCATTTACGAAAGAGGATAAAACCGAAACCTCCCAGGATTCCCAGGGGGATATCAGTAATTTCAAAACTTTAATGACAGCGCTATCAGCGACAATCGGAAACGGAAATATCGCAGGTGTCGCTACAGCTTTGACGCTTGGTGGACCCGGGGCGATTTTCTGGATGTGGATCGTCGGCTTGTTAGGAATGGCTACTAAATATTCCGAAGCCCTTCTTGCGATGAAATATCGAGTGAAAAATGAAAACGGAGAATATTCCGGTGGCCCGATGTATTACGTGGAACGAGGGATCGGCAAGAAGTGGAAGTGGCTTGCGGTCGCCTTCGCGTTATTCGGTGCCTTTGCTGCTTTAGGAATCGGAAACAGTGTGCAGTCCAATACCATCTCAGATGTTATGACGGAAAGCTTCCATATTAATGGTTGGTTTACAGGAGCTGTGCTCGCGATCTTAACGGGGTTGATTATTTTCGGGGGCATCCAGAGGATCAGTACAGTGGCCGGATTTTTTGTTCCGATCATGGCTTTTCTTTATATTGGTGGTGCTCTATTCATCATCATCGCCAATTACGAAGCGATCGTCCCTGCTTTTGAAATGATCTTCCAATACGCATTCAGCCCGGTTTCCGCCGCTGGTGGATTTGCCGGTGTTGTCGTGATGGAAGCCGTCAGAAGTGGTGTATCACGAGGGATTTTCTCAAACGAAGCTGGTTTAGGTACAGCCGCATTGATTGCTGGAAACGCTAAAACCGATCACCCAGTAAAACAAGCGCTCGTAGCCATGACAGGTACGTTCATCGTGACGATCGTCGTTTGTACTATGACCGGGCTTGTCCTGATTATGACAGGATTCTGGGATCCATCCGGTGGAGCGATCTCAGGTGTCCAACATGCAACTGGCCTTGACGGCGGTGCGCTGACAAGTGCAGCATTCGGACATGCGTTAGGAACCGTAGGCGAATATATCGTCGCCTTTTCCGTCATCTTCTTCGGCTTTTCAACAATTGTCGGCTGGTACATGTACGGAGAAAAGTGTTTCGAATATCTATTAGGTTTGCGCTACATCGTTCCCTATCGTTTTATCTACATTACCGCAACCTTTATGGGGGCCGTTATGCAGCTTGACCTTGTATGGGCGTTTGCGAATATGGCGAATGCCTTGATGATGATTCCGAACTTAATTGCGTTATTGCTTCTTTATAAAGTGATTGTGAGTGAAACAAATAATTACTTTAATGATTATATTCATCAGCACCACTACACGCGCTCGAAAGCGAGTTAATTTGTTTATGGAAACAACCTGTCTCAAGGCAGGTTGTTTTTTCACTAAATTAGACCAGGTTGTCCTTTCTTTTAGACCACAATAATGTGATAAATCATTACGCTTCCTTCTTAGCTGTAGAAGGAGTCGAAGCTTGCCCTCCAATATCTATCTCCCTGTTTTCGGCACCCTTCATGTAAAGTTCGAACCTTTTGGGATCGAGCGTCAACTCTTCCTTATAAAAATGTACCTTCCCTAAGACATCCACCACTTCTAAAAGCAGATCCGCGTTCGATTTCATCTCTGTCCTTAGTCCAGCAATGCTATAAAACAGAAGTACGTCCGCTCTACTTTTAGGTTTTTCTATTATTTTTCTTATCTGCAGCAATTCAGGACGTTGAAAGGGTGAACCTAAGTACCCTAAATCACTGAACCTTTTGAGGACATTTAATTTATTGGATGAACAGTAATCAAACAACACTTTATCCTGGTGGACAATGCGCTGGACTGGAGTCCATGAGTTTCCAAAGTTCATAGACTTCCTGTAATAGCAGAAAACACTTTTCATTATTCTCCACATCCCAAATAAACATATTTAATAGAAAACAAAAAAAGCATATGCATCCATTGATCTGGATTCATATGCTAGTATGGCCTCATTAGCCTCTAGCGTATTCATTTCAAACGGGGGTCACTGGAACCTATTTCTTTTGGAGATTCCCCTCTTTATAAATACATAACAAAGCAAACATAATAGATGCTTTAATCATTTCCTTGTGTTTTAACAATAAACTCCTAATGAATGTTAAACTGCTAAAAGACCAGCAGAAGAGGTGTATATATGAAAAAATACATATTAGGTACCCTTTTAGTGATAGCTTCACTAGGTTTGTCATCCATTTTCTTCTTAAATGAGGGGGAGGGAGAAGGAACTCAGGAGGGAGTCGATTGGAAGTGGTTAGTGCCTGAAGGTTTTAGTGGATGCGCGGTTATCCGCTATAATGTTGAGGGTGCGGAGCCTCTAACGATTAACGAAAACAACGAATTCGTTTTTGAAGTTCCTAGAGATCGAGTTATTGAGACATCCTCACCTCAGGATTACGGATGGGTCAACGAAGACCACGCAGGACCCTTCCAGATTTCTGCCTATTATGTGGATGAGGATGGCAAAATCATCGAGGAAATCCCATGGGAAGACATCGGGCCAGGTTCTAACGGTACATTTGTAGATGCTGATGGCACTGAATATCATCATGCCACCCAATATTTTAATGCGGATCGAAGTCCATTCACAAAGTGCCCGAAGATTGCACAGTAGAACGTAACCAATATAAAGAAGCAGAGGTAATTACCTCTGCTTCTTTATATTGTGTATTCAGATTACTTTGACGTGCTTGTTTTGTTCATAAACTTAAGTAAGTCTGTCAACAACGTACTGAACGTAGACAAATGCTCCTGAACGCGGCCAGGGAATTCCTCTTCAATAAAAGCCAGCGTATCTTTCTCTGTATGCCATATTTCCCCGTGTTTTACAGTCTGCTGATAACCGTCTAGATCTCCAATCTCCCAATTGGTCGCTTCCAGGTACCCATAAGGAATGCCCTTCGCCTTAAATGGGGCATGATCGCTCCAATCCCCTGTCGTACCCGCTGGGTAATAAGGATTCAAACCCGGGTTGGTTTCTACGTCTAATTTTTTCTTATCTGCTATAGCCAAAGCCTGATCACGGATGAATCCATCTTCTCCGGTATTGCCATACACATACATTTGATCACCCGCAGCCAGGCTGTCCAAGTTAATCATTCCAATCGTATTCTCAATCTCTTTTTCCGTCATCTGATCGGCGTAATAATTAGATCCTTGTAATCCCACTTCTTCCGCACCAAAAGCAATATATACGATGGAATACGGCGTTTTTATGTTCTTTAACACTTCAGCTGTTTCCAACAGGACACCTACACCTGACGCGTTATCATCCACTCCAACCCCAGTAGAGACGGAATCATAGTGGGCGCCTACAATGATCTGTTTTGTGGATTTTCCTTCTTTATAAGCGACCACATTAGACGAAGCCTTCGAACGAGAATAGTTAAACTCCTGAATGTCTGACTCTAAGCCCATCCGTTCAAACTGCCCTTGAATATATCGAGCCGCTTCTCTTTCATTTTCTGTCCCCGCCACTCTTGGGCCAATTTCATCAGCCAGGTACTGCATATGTTCATAAGCCATGGCCCCGTCCTTATGTACGAGTGAAGGATGGTAGGTAACTGGATCGGCCGATACACTCCCTACGAATGGAACCAACCCAAAGACGAATGCCATCATAATAAGTGAAATTTTCTTTTTCATTGCAAAACTCCTTTAGCCAAATTGGTTTATTTTGTCATATATTAATAGATGATCAGTGATAAAGGAATAGATTCGACAAAAACACAGAAAACTTTCACGGACTGATGTCGTTTAGATCATTAAAAAAAGAGCGCGATATCCAAACATGGATACCACGCTCACCTATTAATCTCGCATTGAAGGACGCTTAAAAAAGTAACTCTCCACGCCCTCCGTATCTTTATTTTACTTGTTCGAGCAATTCCTCTGAAACAGACTCATCAATGGCTCCTGTACCACCTAATAATGTGAAGTGGCGCACACCCAACATGTCCGCTGCGTCAGAAATAGAGTCATCTACTTTAGTAGGAGGAACCAGCAGGAACGTGCTCTTCGTTTTCGCTGCAAGGACGGATCCTGTAAGAGCATCAGCAAAATCTGCCCCTGTCGCGATAAATGCTTTGTCTGCAGGGTTTAACGTTGTCGCAACTTCCGAAGAAGTCTCGTAACGGTTCTTACCACTATAGCGAACAGCCTCGGGTAGTTGATCAAGAACTCCATCGGACACAACGCTGCTTCCGCCAACGACTATACTTGAATGGAAGTCAGATAAAACGGTCTCTGTAACTTCAGGAAGTTCGTTTGGACGGGTTAATAAAATGGGATAACCTTTCTCCGCAGCATGTGAAGCCATGGATAGAGCATCCGGGAAATTCAACCCGTTTGCGACAACCGCTTTCGCCGGATCTCCATCTAAAACCGCTGCAATGTAGGCGGCTGTCTCAAAGCGGTCTTTTCCGCCTATCCTCTCTGTTTTAAGACCCATGCCTTTTAGTTGGTCCGCCACATATGGGGTTACTGCCCCTTCTTCTCCCAGAATAACTGCCTTTTTCGCATTTAATCTATGAATCTCTTCTTTCACAGTTGAAGGAAGCGTAGAACCTGTTAGTAAGATCGGTGCATCCAACTTATAGGCTAGTGGCGCTCCTGCAAGCGCGTCAGGGAAGTTGTCTCCAACAGCGATGATGACTGTTTCGGCACTCTCCCATCCATGAGCGGATACTTTTACTGCGGTTTCGTATCGGTCCATGCCTGCAATCCGTTCAGATGAGATCGGAAGGATCGGTTTAATCGTTTGCCAGAACTCTTCCGCAATTCTCCTATAACCTTCTTGTCCCGGATGGACGTTCTCAGGATTCGGCAGGTATTCTGAATAGTTCTCAGCAATGGCATCGAATGTCGGGACATAACTGCTCCCAGACTGATTAGCAATCTTCTCAATGATCTGGTTTAAAGATTTCATCAACTGTACAAAAACTGTTTGCTGCTCTGCGGGGTAAGCATAGAAAGGGTTGTAATACCCCATCACAACAACTTTGGCTTCAGGATTCAAGGTATGTATAGCACCCATGATCCCAATATAATTATCTTTCACGCCTTCAAGCTTATCTTTAACAAATTCAGGATTCTGCAAATTCTCAGGGTTATTCCTAAGCACTTCGAGAAGGTCATTGGCTCCTACGCTCAACGTTATGAGGTCTCCGTTACTAACTGCAGCTTGTGTCTCTGTATCGTTTTGCAGCTGTGTCAATAAACCTTCGGATGTTAAACCCGGCACTGCGAACTCTTTCGTAAACGACGCTAGCCGATAAACGTTCTCTAAATCATCCGCAACGAAATCAGCATAGCCTAAACCTGCCGTATTATCCGATTGAATACCAAAAGCTAACGAGTCTCCAAGCGCGACATAGTTCCAATCTTTTACGGAATGATCATTTTCTTCTGCAAAAGCGAACGACGGGGCTAACATTATGAAAACGAGTGACAGAATAGCAAATAACTTTACCTTATTCCTCCACATAACTCTTTGATCCAACATGTCCCCTCCTTTTTGTGTTCTTTAACAAACACAAACAAAACCCAATAAAGAACACTACCTTATATAATTAGACCTTTTCTTGTTTATTCCTGCAAATTACTCATGATCAATCTCCTAATCTTTTTATTTTTAAGGATCCTACGATAATCCTTAAACCACAGCATTTGGTGGATAACCAAGCAGGCGAGGGGGTATAGGTTTATACATGATTCAACCCAAAACTTATTAGGATGTGTGAATATGGATAAACGTTCCATGAAGGAAAAGCTGAAATGGTACATCCCACCTCTATCCTTTGTGTCGTTTTTGGTGATTTTATGGTTTATAAACTATAAAATGGAAAGTAATCCATGGAGTTTTGTCTTATGGATTATTGCTTTTATAGTCCTCCTTCCGGCATACATGGATATAAACAAAGCAATGAGAAGAAATAAAGAAAAGTGAGCAGGCTCATTTAAGCCTTGCTACTTTCACAAGAAGAATTAAGAGGAAACATCTCGATGAATTTATGGAAGAGGGATTCTTTCTCCTATCTCCAGAGAAGAGCTACGACGCAAAGGGGCGATAAGCTAGTTTTTCTATAAAACAAAAGTTAAGAAAAGGAACAGGTGCTTTCATTTAAAAAAGCAATCATCAAAATAAGACTTCCATGGATGTGAAAGCCTTATTCCTTCGATACATATCAAAAGTAAACGTAAACAGTTTCTATACATTCAAAGGCGTTACAACAAGCACCATTCTTTCACTGTACTTCCTGCACTCATCGCTCTTCTCTTTTATTTCGTGCTTCTTTCAGAACATGCAATGCTTCATTGTAGTGATAGTTAATTTCTGCTTTTGATTTTGCTTTTTTCATTTTTTCTACGTGCATTTGGAATTTCAGAATAGCATCATCAAGCTTTTTATTTCCAGTCCGTCGAAAAGGAATTAAATCCCCCATATCACTCTCTCCCATCGTATTGGTTTACCTTCTACAATACGAATCGATATGGAAAAGGTGTGGATGCGGGCAATTGTACTCGGGAAAGAAGGACATAAGCTGAGAGATGGTTGAGTTTACCACGCGTAAAGGTTTTGTAGTCTGGCGTGTGTACACCTACGGACATTCACTCCCTTATACTTTACCCACTACAAGGAGAAAGAATTATTTACAACCTCTAAGACTAACTTTCTTCCCTTCATCCACCGCAGTTGAGATAATATGAGAACATCAAATAGAAAAATGAGGGGAAGTCTATGGATTTTCAAATATTACGAAAAACTATAATTAGAAAACTACTTAGCAGTTTATTTGTTTTTTTCTCTATACATGTGTATTTAGTAATGGCGTTCTTCTTATTTCATGGTCCACAGAGCGTCCATGATTATGTCATTGTTTTTTTAGGAATCAGTATCCCATCCATATTCATCTATGCTCCCCTATGGTCTTTACTAAGTGACTACTTCACATCTTTAGTTACAACACAAAGCAAAACCTCTGTAAGATCTCGGGGTTATTCCCTTTTATTTCACCTGTTAGGAGGTTTAGTCGTACTATTTTTTATCAGTCCAGTTTTCATCGTGTTTTCAATCATTGGTGCTCTTATTTTCTGGATTTTTGATTCCTATTTATTAGAGAGTACAAAAAAACGCTGTAATCCTGAGACTTGAAATTCCATCAAAAAAGCCTGGTAACAAACGTTAACCGTTGTTACCAGGCTATCTTTCCTGCACTGACCGACCGTGGGCAGGCACACCATATACTAAAGTATATAAAATAGACAAACTTAGGATAGGTTCGAACTAAACCCATATAAATACGCGACCAACTTATTAAATTCTTCATCAGAGGAACACTCAATCTGCAAATCAATAAAGGTCATCACGACTTCTTCATCCTCAAACGGAAAATGGCTATTATCTACATTAGTCAAGATCTGCCGCTTGGATAGCCCTTTTTGTAGTAATACATCTACAGCCTGCTTCATTGAAGATACTTCTGCCATTTGTGTATGCCCCCTTCATTTAAATCATCCATTTCTTATACTCACTCGTTGAAACGGTTTACACAGGACTCGTGACATGAACTAAAAGATATAGATTCCTATATGTATTTAATACTACACAACCCTATTAATTTCCTGCTTTTCTTACATAGAGCAACCACATGAAATACATTGGACACGCGAGCAAGCCCAGAAACAGATGAGAGGTCATCAATAAAAACAGCGCAACACCAATGGAATACCCTTGGTGTTGCGCTGCTTTTCATCTTTACAGAGGCCGTTCATATAAACTCAGACAGAAAACCTAAGGTTACCAATAGACTGATCACGCCGAAAAAACCAGAGGCAACTGAGAAAAACAGCGGCCGCTCCCTTCTCATCCAAAAGCTGAGACAATAAGCGAAGGCTGGAAATGGAAATAGAATGCTGGCAATCTCCCAACCGGTGAATAAAAAGGTAATAGCAAGAAACAAGGACAGGTATCCAGAAACTTTCCTAAGATCCAACAGTCCTTTTAGTTTATCGGCTTCCTTCACTTCCCAGGAACCAAGTGCTTCTTCTGTACGCTTCAACTTGTGTGGTTTTTCTGCTTGATAATAGAAATACATCGGCTGGAAGTAAGGAATGGTGCCATGAAGTGAGCTTTTCCCCCACGCAAACGATTCTCCAGCAAGTGGGAATGTTTCGTATGGATGACTCCCCTTCGTCTCGTCCTTTGGATAGAAAGGTGTCGGTACGTGCTCAGTATCAATGGAAAAAACAATTCGTTGGTTTTCCGTTTGCCCAAAGTATTTGCGCCAGCGTAAGGTTCGAATGGAGGAGAAAAAAAAGCGCCACAGTTGTTTACGTACCGTGTAAGCCATACTCGTATCAACAGGAATCCACCCTTCCCCTTCCAAGTAAACCTCATTCCAAACGTGCGCCTGATGTTTTCCCATCGCAAATGCACCCACCATTACGCGGCAGGGAATGTTTAAGGAGCGGCAAAGGGAAGCATACAGGAAAGAGTACTCGCCACAATCGCCTTTCTTCGCTTGAAGAAAATGAGCGACCCCACGGGCTTTGACTGGGAATTTGTATGTATAATGCTTGATCATGTGCTGGAACAATAACCAGGCTTTCTCTTTATCGTCAGAGGATTTTTTCGTGATACCCCATGCCATTTTCTCCATATCCTCATTCACAGGAATCATGGCTGTTGAGCGTGTGTACCTTTCTTTTTCCTCATTCGTCAAAGGGGAGCTTGCAGCTGCCCCTTCCTGTAACCCAACATGATAAGAAGCGTGGATCTCTTCACCCGGGGCTAACTCATAATAACTGATCCGGTTGCCGATATCATCCTTGAATTCCTGCTCAGGTGTCCGCTTCTCTTCAGAAAGGAGGGATTGTGCATATGTTTCAGGGGGATTGGCCAACCACACCTGGACATTGTCTGATGTTTGATTTTCGTATTTAAAAGAATAATGAACCTTTTTCACCACTTCACCTACTTTTCTGCTTTGGAATAGAACAGGAGTCTCCGTCGCAACCTCCAATCGGAAGAATCGTCCTGCGGTCAGCTAACCAGTCATAAAGCCCAGGCCCCGCTCCTGCCCAGATCGAAAGCTGGATAAAAGGGACCAAAACCCAGAAGAAAGGGATCTGTTTCATAATTCTTAGAACACTGAAGATCCCTGTTTCCATTTTTCGATCCTTGAGACGGATGGTGTGCATCCTTTTTTCAGCTTCCTCTTTATTTATATGATACCGCTCCAGGATTTGATTGTCTCTAATCGTTTCATACTGGAACTTATCTCCTGTATCGAGCTTTGCGAGGATCCGCATGCTTTTCGAACATACCGGACAATAGGAATCATAAAAAATTATGACTTTCGGCCGCTTACTGGACTTGTTTAGTCTCATAACTTTTCACCTTCCCGCCCTGGAATTTCGCTCTGACTTTAGTTGCTGTGCGCCCTACATAAGCAAAGACCTTTTCGTATTCCCGATCACTCAACATGAGGAACTGCATGGTGATCATAGCAGCTGAAAAAGTGAAGAGCCCCATAACGACAGCAATGCCTACATGTAATGCGACGATATTGAACATGGCCAAATACTTTGTGTATCGATTGAGCAGCAAAAATGGAAAAGACAGTTGAATAATAATGGCACTATACGCACCAATCATTAAAATAATGTCAGAAGATGAGATGATTGATTGGAACAATGGATGGGTGTACTCTCCGACTTGCAGGATATAGTAGAGTGCCGTACCATTCGTCCACATCTCCCCCATGACCTTGTGCAGGCCGGATGATAAATACATCAAGCATAATTGGAGGATAGATGCGAGAACGGCAAGGTTATGTAGCGCATTCGATAAGGGTTTGGGTTTCGATGATTTTCCTGCTTTGAGCTTGGAATCGATAGAAAAGTAACTTGCTGTATGCGCAAAAATCAAATACAACAGAACGATCCTCATGATGTTATCTCCACCGTCCAGAATGAGCACATTGGCATGCTGCAAAGACCATAAGAAAATGAAATTCAGTATAGACACCGTCCGGTTCATGAAGCCTACTGTAAACAAAAGCGCAAATAGGATTCCTAAATGGAAGATGATTTCAAAATAAACGGCGGAATTGGAAACCTGGTACAAAGAAAAGTTGCTTGTAAGCGTCATTTGGTCCAGCAAATTTTCGTGACTCTGCATGCCATTCGGGCCCCATAGGAATCTCCTCTGTGCATAATGAATCAGATACATATACAGGATTAATAATCCAAACGAAATTCTCAGGATACTTGTTCCAATCAACATGTATTTTTTATTTGTCAGTTTATTAAATAACAGATTCATGGACCTTCCCTCCTTGAAGTCATTAATCAAAGACAGGCGAAACGGCAGTGTAATTTTCCCACTCGAATTTGTGGAGGTTCACTTCTCTTTCATAATCTTCATTATCCTTTTTTGAGAAAGGCTTTGCCTTTGTTTCCTGCATGATGATTTGTGTTTTCTTAATATCCCGATTCGGATAGACGCTTCGGACATAAGACTGTGCATATCGATTCAATGCGTCCATGGCATATTCATCCTGTTTCTTCGTGCGTTCATTCTCAAGCATGTGTTCGTAATCTTCACGGTCTAAATTCTTCTCTTCGATCGTTTCAGAGATTTTCAATGTCACTTCGTCCGTCTGGTAGAGAGAAGTAAACGCGCCTCTTTGGATTCTTACTAAACGATTATATGGAGTGAATCGATTATCCTGGTTTTTTTCAATCATGAATGTCGTTAAATCAAGCCAGTCGGTCTTTTCTCCACCCTTGAATTCAGCCCGCACTAGGAATTTATTATTCGTCGAGGCAGGGTTCGGAGCAAACAACCGCCAGTTTTGTGAAAATACCGGCTCCATGTAACCATTAATGGCGAAACTGTATTTTGCTTTGACTGGGTTAAAAGGCGTGAGATAAAGGACGGTAAACATCAAATGCCCCGCAAACAGGAAAAGAGATAAGATAATGAGAACTTTTTTTATCATAAGGTCACCTCTTAAAAGGCCAAGCAACCCGCCCTCAAGGAGGGCGGTGCATGGCTTGCTTTATTTGTGAACATCTAAGTATGGATGATTATTGATCAAAGACGACCTTCACGTCTTCATAATTTTCATGAGAAGACTGGACTGAACTTCCTCCCAATTGAGCTTTAGCCCAATCGTAAGCATCTGCCCCAGCTTTAGCTGTGACACCAGCGACAAAGGCACCACCTGCAACCGCTGCCCCTTTCAGTGCGTATGCTCCGACTACCGCTGGAATCGCTTCAGGATTAGCGCCCTCTTCTGTTACCTGCTCTACGTCAATGGTAGACTGGGACTTGATATCATCTGTACTAGCCAGAGCTGATGTAGCGGTTGTTCCTCCTGTAAATAACCCCAACGCTAATGTACCTGCAATCAATTGTTTTTTCATAATGATTCTCCTCCTTCATTAATCTTCAAATAGCCTGGTTATCCCTAAACGACAAACACCATTCTTTTCCATCCATCCCCCCTTCCAAGTTGTCCTAATTTTTCAACATTTATTTCTAAATCAATGGTATCATTGAACTGTTAAAACCTGTATTTCGCATGTCACTGAATTTTTTTGACGATTTGTGCTTTCATTTTCTATATCTTGCGCAATATGAATGAAGGAAGTGAATGACTATGGAAATGGGAAAAATATTAAAATACTACCGATTGAAAAAGGGAATGAGTCAGGAGGAAACAGCCGAATCCATTGTTTCCCCGTCCTATCTTTCAAGGATCGAGAACAATAAAACCACTGTAGAAAAGGAAACACTTATCCTGCTGTTGCAAAGAGTAGGGGTAGATTATGAGGAAATTCAGGCAGATGAAGGAAGAATAAAAAAGCTCCTCCACCAATGGGAAGAGCCTCTGTTAGATAATAAAAAAGATGAATGCGAACGCATATATAAAGAATTACAGCCACTGATCCATCCCGTCACCCATACCCAGCTCCAAGCAGAGTTTCATATTAAAAAAATCCGAGCAGCCATCATTCTGGACTTCATAGACGAGGTCGATCATTCCCTCAGATTCATAGACGATTTCTTCGAGACATTATCATCAAGAAACCGCTTCTTTTACTATAAACATCTTGGAAACTACTATTGGGTTGTAAACGAACCAGATAAGGCTAAAGGCTACTTTGAGAAAGGTTTAGCCGAGTATTCTTCCATCCACCTTAGTGAGTTGGAACAAGCCGATCTATATTTCCTGTATGCCTTATCCTTATACGTGCATCAAAAAGAAACTGTAAGCTTTTCCTATGCGCAGTCCGCCCTTACGGTTTTTCAAAACAACTATAAACCCAGGCAGTGTTTGAAAATCCACATCCACATCGGGATCTGCTTCAGCAGCATCGGGGATGTGCATTCGGCCCTCTCCAACTTTGAAAAAGCGAAAACATTAGCAGAAGAAATCGATGATCGTGATCACCTCGGGGTCATCTACCATAATTTAGCGACCATGCATTTACGTAAAAAGGAAAGGGATCTTTCCATCACCCATTTAAAGAAAGCCATGTACTATAAAGAACAGACCAGCCTCAGTTACTTCAAATCGCTCGTGCTGTTGTTATTCGTATACATACAGGAGAAGAAAAATGAGGAATGCCTGCACGAACTAGACAGTCATACAAAGATTGCAGAACAACTCCCCAGTGACAATGTCTTAACCAAAGAGTTCTGGTTTTTCTATTCCTTTTTTAAGGCAGAGGAAAAGAAATGGGAGGAATATGTCAAAAAAGAGTTCATGCCGACACTAAAAAAATATCGAAAAATCCAGGAAGTGGAAAGGTATTCGAGATTTTTAGGAGAATACTATGAGGCGAAGGGAGGTTATAAAAAAGCAGCAAGCTATTACAAATTAGCGTTGGACTATACCAATGCCGTCGATCATTGACCAATACTATGAATTCTAAGAGGGGGATTATAGAATGAAAAAATGTGTCATCATGTTTGGTTTAGTTTTCTTAATATTGGGAGGTTCCGCTTCCGTTGTGGCCGCAGATGCAGGGAATAATAACAGTCAGAATGGAAAGGGAAATAGTGAGGAAGCCCAAAACGATCACCCGGCACCTCCTGCCACCAATCCGCACGGTGATGAATTACCTTTCAGTAACTAATACTTACAACGTCTTCCGGACTTCAAATAACACATAGATTCGAAGAAAGCAAATCGAATAGACAATTGATTATGAATCACTTGTTCTTAGACTCCCATTGATGACCTCGGTAATGGACCGGGGTCATTTTATTTGGACATTAAAAAAGGGGTTATAAATCATAAAGCTTTTGAAGTCGATATTTGTCATAAAAAATAGATAGCTTTACTTCGAGGACTGATTTATAATCCTTTTAGTGAACTCGAATGGAAGGTGATGAGAGAAGTATAGTAAGCGGTTGCACTGTTGCTTAAGTCCTAATGAAGTTAAAAGTAAAGGGGAAAATGAAACGAGTGAAAAAATTTGTTGGTTTTACAGTTGCTGCTCTATTAACGTCTACTTTATTCACTACTCCCGCCCTTGCAACAAGCGAAACACCATTTAAGAGTTTGGAAGATTTCAAGAAGCAGAAGCAGGTTCCCAATGCACAGGAAGTAGAATTGCTCGGTTACAATGATTGGGGTGCCTTTGAAGAAGAAGAACCGAATAACACCATGGCTCAAGCCAATCATATAACCACGGAGGATCTCGCCGTAGGTACATTCACTAAGGGTGATAAGGATTATTACAAGATTGAAATCAATGGAGATGAAGAAGTGGATCTCTCTGTCTCTCTCTTCTCTATGGATGTAGATGAAACCAACATGCAGCTGAATGTAAATGTTTATAACTCCACTGGTGAAGAAATGGATAGCTATTTTAAAGATAGCGACGAGTATGGATTTGCGGGTGGGTTTTATTTGAACCCGGGAGTCTATTATCTTGAGGTTTCTGATTTAGCTGACTTGAATAATGGGGAAACGTATATGTTGAGTCCTTTTGTTATTGAAGAGGAACCATACATTGACCGTATCGCCGGAGAAGACCGCTATCATACCGCAGCAGCGATCGCTGTACGTCGAAGTGGTGGGTATCCAAACGATCATATCATCCTGGCAACAGGAGCCGATTTCCCTGATGCGCTTGCAGGTGCACCACTGGCTTTCTACTATGATGCTCCGATTCTATTAACGAGGAAAAACGCTCTTCCGCAGATTACGAAATCAACGATTGATGTGTTAGGTGCCAAGCATGTCACGATCCTTGGTGGAACAGGGGCTATTTCCAAAGATGTTGAAAACTCCCTTGTGAAATTAGGATTGGATGTCGAAAGAATTTCAGGAGCTGACCGGTATGAAACCGCAACGGCCATTGCTGAAGTGCTTCCACCTAGTGAGGGAGCCGTGGTCGCATACGGAAGAAACTTCCCTGATGCCCTTTCCATTGCACCTGTAGCTGCGAGCAACATGATGCCGATTCTTTTAACAGAAAAAAGTAAACTTCCGGAAGCTACGAAGCAGGCCATGAATGATTACGACTTCACCTATGTCGTAGGAGGTTCCGGGGTTGTCGATCAAAAGGTTTTCTCTCAACTTCCTGATCCTGAGCGAATTTCAGGGAAGAACAGATACAGCACATCGATTGCTATCGCTGAGCATTTCGAACTGGAACCGCAGTTTGTGAATATCGCAACTGGAGCGGACTTTGCAGACGCTCTTGCAGGAGCAACTTATACGTATGGTGAACCGTTATTGTTGACTCCTACCAATTACCTCTCCCCTGAGGTGAAAGATTATTTTGTTAAGAACGAAACCTTCTACTTCACTATTTTTGGCGGCACGGCAGCTGTCAGTGAAAATGTTGAGGAAGAGATTCTGGAGTTATTTGAATAGTTAACGCTAAACACCCCTAAGTAGTCGATCACTTAGGGGTGTTTTTCTGTGGGGAACTTTTCAGTAGCCCCTTCGAACTCATTCGTAGTACGCCTTTTTCTTGCTGGGTCAGTAGTGGAACCGATTTTTTTATTTGTGTTCAACAAAAGAAACAGGTGAGATCAGAAAATACCTTTCTGATCTCACCATCTAATTCCTATAACTTTATGAACCTATTTCCTTAAAAAAGGTTTGGATTGATCATTTCTGGAACGAAAAATGCAACACTTGGGATAAATGCTACCACGATCAACACAACGACAACGACGGTGATGTAGGGAATAACCGCTTTAAAGGAGCGTTCAATAGGCAGCTTTCCTATCTTCGCTGCCAGGAGTAAACACAATCCGTAAGGCGGTGTAACGAGACCGACAGCAAGAGTCATGATCGTAATGATTCCAAGAAGAATTGGGCTGATGTCAAACGTAATCGCTACAGGCAGGACGACTGGAATGAATAAAATCATCGCCGGGATGGCATCCATGAACGTCCCTACAAATAAGAAGAAGGCTATGATAATCAATAAGAAAACCCACTTGCTATTGATGTTATTAGCAAAGAATTGTTCCGCCCATACAGACAGTTGGTAGTAACTCATCAGTTCGCCCAAGGCATTGGCAGCGGCTAGAGCGAAAAGGGAAAGGGAGCTCAATGTCAACGTATCAACAAGGATCTTTGGGAAGTCCTTCAGTTTCAGTGTTTTGTAATAGAACATACCGACAATGACTGTATAGATTGAGGCAAAGGCAGCAGCTTCAGTCGCAGTGAAGATGCCTGTAATGATTCCACCAATTAAGATGATCGGCGTGAACATAGCTGGAATAGTATCCAGGAACTTCTTAATGAAATTTGACATGGAGGCTTTTTGATAGACAGGGTAGCCTCGTTTCAAAGCGAGAATATAGACAATCACCATCATACTTAAACCGATCAGCACGCCGGGAATAATACCGACGAGGAACAGGGCTCCGACGGAAACATTGGTCAGTCCTGCATAGATGATCATCGGGATACTTGGCGGGATGATGACACCAATCGTTGAAGAAGCAGCGGTTACTCCGACAGCCGTACCCGTGTCATAGCCCTGCTTTTTCATGTTAGGGATCAAAATTTTCCCCACCCCAGCTGTATCTGCTTGAGAGGCCCCGGATACACCAGCGAACAACATCGAGACGAGAATGTTCGCATGAGCGAGTCCACCACGGATGTGGCCGACCATCGACAAGGCGAAGTCGATCAGTTTCTGCGAAATCTGCCCACTATTCATCAGGTTTGCGGCAAGGATGAATAACGGAACAGCCAGCAGGACGAATGAATCCAGTCCATTAAGCATTTTTACAGGAACGGTGACTTCCGGGATATAAGGAACATTGATAATACCAACCATTGCGATGATTCCTATGACAAATGCGATCGGAATGCCGATGAACATAAGCAGGACGAACATGATGACTAACAGTGGACCAATCATTCGGTGACCTCCTCGCTATTGAAGTTTTTGATATTACGGAAAATGTGGGCAATCGTGTAGATGGACATGGTCGCGCCCATAATAGGGATGGAGATCCAAACGTAACCCATTTTCATTTGCTCGAGGGAAGTCCAGGTGTAGCTCCAGAAATTCTGTACGGCTTGAATGCCGAAATAAAAGATAGCTAAGCTGAAGGCTAACAACAGGAGATCATTGAAGAGAAAGAGACTGTTTTTACTCTTTCCTTTCAGCTTTTTCAACAAGAAATCAAATTGAAAGTGTTCGCGGCGGTTCAGCATGACAGCTGCGCCCATGAAGACCGACCATATGAAGGAATAGGTGGCGACTTCCTCTGTCCAAATAGCGGAGACACCTGAGATACGGGTGATGACTTGAATCACGATCGTAACAAAAAAAGTGAGCAGGAACAGGACTCCGATGGTCAGCTGGATTCTTTCTAGCCATTTAATCATTGGTTGGTTACCTCCTTCTCAAAGAAGATATAAGGGAAGGGCATCCGTGAGATGCCCGCATCCTTCTATCTTTATTTCATATCATTGATTTTTTCCAGTAGATCCGTTGCTCCGATTTCTTCCGCGCGTTCTTGAAGAATCGGTTCAGCAAGGTCGATGAATGGCTGACGGTCAATTTCATTCACTTCCGCTCCATCTTCAATCGCTTGCTGCTTGTACTCTTCTTCCTGTGCATATACAGCTTCGCGTTCTTTTTCCACAGACGCTTCAGCGGCTTCAAGAATCGCTTGTTTCTGTTCCTCAGAATAGTTCTCAAACTTCTTCCCATTAATCAATAAGAAACGAGTAGTGTAATCGTGAGCCGTTTCGGTTACATATTTTCCGTTATCGGTTTTGTGATGGTTTTCTTGAACGAAGTATGGGTAAGAGTTTTCAGAAGCATCGACAACTCCCTGCTGGAGGCCTTGATACAGTTCACCCCAGGCCACAGATGTCGGTACAGCTCCCGTTTGTTCCCAATAGTTGGCGACCGCGCCAGACGTTTGGGTACGGAATTTCAGACCTTTCAAATCATCCATGGATTCCAATGGTTTCTTCCCGTAATAATGACGGACGCCAGCAGACCAGTAACCAAGCAGTTTGAAATCATTGTTGGATTCTTCCTTGACGATCTCCGCCATCTCTTCTCCGACTTCACCATCCACGACACTTTCCCAGTGGTCATAGCTGTCGAATACGTATGGAAGGGCGAACAGGTCGATGGGTTTGATTCCCGTACCAGACATGAACCCTGGGGATACAAGTACAACGTCAGCGGCTCCCAGTTTCAGCTTTTCAACAAGTTCAGATTCGCTGGTACCCAGTGTTCCGGCATGGACTTCGACTTCAATGTTAGCATCAGAGCTTTCTGCTGATTCTTTGAAGGCTTCCATACCAATCTGATATGGGTTTTCTGGTGACGTTTGATTATGTGCGGCAACAATTTTTAATTTACCATCCCCTGATTCTCCATTTGCCTCTTCTTCCCCGCTGCAACCGGCCAGTACGAATACCCCTGCAAACAACATAAACAATAAAAGTGATAGAGACTTCTTCATGTTCTGTTCCTCCTTCATTTGAATCCGCTTACAAATGCGCGGCAAGTTTCTCATTGATTCTTTCTGTTTTCTGGACATACGACATTGCCAATGACTGCAAAGCTGAGTAATCGGCTTCGGTTTTGAGAGCTTCCGGCTTGACCAACTGACTGCCGATCCCTACGACCTCAGCCCCTTTTTTAAAATAGTCCATCATATTATCCAAGTGGATTCCACCGGTGGCCATGATGGACGCCTGTGGCAGGGGACCGTGAACATTTTTAATATAATCAGGTCCGAGAATGCCTGCTGGGAACAGTTTTACCATTTGAGCTCCAGCATCAAGAGCTGTCTGGATTTCCGTTGGTGTAAAAACCCCGGGGATGCATGGCACTCCGTAACGATTGGAAAGTTGAATCGTTTCTACATTGAGCGTTGGAGCGACGATGAAGTCTGCGCCCGCTTCGATCATGTGTTTTGCGGTTTGAGAATCAAGAACGGTTCCTGCTCCAATAAGCGCTCTCCCTTGAACTTGTTCAGAAGCTTTAGAGATGAGTTCCGCTGCTTTTGGTGTTTCTGCGGTGATTTCAATGGCCTTGATCCCTCCGTCTACGAGTGCTTCAGTGATACAGAGAATATTGGCTTCATCTGCTTTCCGGATAACCGGAACGATGCGTGCCTGTTGAATGCGAGCTAATCTATTCATTGGCTTCCCCCTATTCTAAATTTGCATGACGCTCAACCATTTCGTTATTCGTCAACCCATTTTTCTGATCTAATGTATGGATGATGACAGCATCCAACAGGAGATGGACGGATTGGTCGAACTGATTGCCAAGCGGCTGAATGGTGGACGGCTCTCCTGGCAGCCTCTTTTTAGTCGCTGCAGGTACGGCGAGCACCCGATCGCTCAACTCAGCAATCGTTGAGGAGGGGTTTGTCGTGATCGCAGCGACAACCGCTCCGACCTCTTTTGCCTTTTCTGTAAAATGTTTGAGCGACTGTGTCGATCCTGAACCGGAAATTACAACAAGCAAATCTTCCGCTTCGATGCTCGGTGTGATTGTTTCACCTAATACAAAAACCTGGAAATCCGCATGCATGAGTCTCATAGCGAATGCTTTTCCCATCAATCCGGAACGTCCTTCTCCTGCTATAAAGATGCGTTTTGCTTGGATCAGCTGATTCGATAAAGCTTCTGCCTCGTTGACATTCACCTGTTTAAGCACATGGCTGATTTCATCGCTGACGGTTTGAATGGTCTGCTTCATGGTCCATCATCATTCCTTTCATTTGTAGTGCGGCGCTCCGTCGATCGTTCTGCTTGGTTATCGCGCTCCCGACAATCAGCGTGTCCGGGTTATTCTTCAGGATAGAAGGCAGGGTACCCGGGTTGATTCCTCCGGCAACCGCCACTTCCACATGCGATCCCTGAACCAGAGAGAAAAGGTCGTCACTCTGAATTTCCCCTGACGCCTGCATATCCTTCCCGAAATGAAGACTTACGAGGTCGACGCCTAAGGCGCACAATTCTTTGATCCGCTGTTCTTCCTGCACTCCCAACAGATCGATCATGACTCTTCTCTCATAGCGACGCGCAACTTCCAATGTATCCTTGATCGTCTGATCAGCTGAAAAAGCCATCACCGTTGTAATGTCCGCTCCTGCTTCAAAGGCCTGGGCGGCTTCATGCTTTCCTGCATCACATGTTTTCATATCCGCAACTAGTGTTTGATCCGGAAACGCTTTCTTTATTTCTCTGATCAACGACACCCCATATTCCTTGATGACCCCGGTGCCTATTTCAATCCAGTCAATGGCGCCTTTTGTATCTTCAAGGGCTTGGAAACACTCTTCTTTAGTCATGCGATCTAACGCCAGCTGAAGGTTCAAGATTCTCACCTTACCTTTCAATCAGTTCTTTTTCGCCAAGCTGGATAAGAACTTCCTCAAGCTCCGGCAGCCCTTCATTATCCCCGTAAACGCTGACGACCATTGACCCGATGGTATTGGCGAATTGTAAAATCCTTTCAAGTGACCATCCTTGCAGCACCCCATAAATAAATCCTGCATCAAACCCATCTCCTGCTCCAACCGTATCCACGACCTTCTTCACGGGAGCCGATGGCATGGTCACTGATAGGCCATCCATAAATCCGAATGACCCCTTCTCTCCTTGTTTGATAGCGACAGTCGAGATTCCATAACGTTCACATGCTTCTACAATTCGATTCGGCTGGCTGACTCCGAAAAGGAGTTCCGCTTCTTCTACACCTGTCAGCATGATGTCGACATAAGGGAGGAGCTGAGTAAGAGACTCGCGTGCTTTCTCCTTATTCCAAAGTTTAAGCCGGATGTTCGGATCGAAGGAAACGAGGGCGCCATGGTCTTTAGCAATCGTCACCGCCCGTTTTAATAACCGCAAATTCTTCTCCGGGTCGATCGCTGCGAAGACACCAGTAATGTGAAGGATCTTCGTCCGCATAATCGCTTCCACATCCAATGTCTGTTCAGTCAGTGTCTTCGTTGGTGATTGAGAACGATAATAAAACGTGCTCCCGCTCCCATCTTCCCGTATTTCTTTAAAATTGAGAGAGGTAGGATAGCCCTCAATCAGCTTGACAGTGGAAACATCCACCCCTTCTCCTCTGGCAAAGTTTCGTATGTATTTGCCGAATTCATCTTTACCAAGGCGGCTGATCCAGCCAGTATCAAGACCCAGACGAGAACAACCAATGGCAAAGTTTAGTTCTGCACCTCCCGCTTTACGTTCAAATGAGTGGACATTACGGAGTGGTCCAGTTTTCGTTGGATCGAATGTAATCATGGCATCTCCAATAGTCATGACGTCTTTCATTTCTTTTCCTCCTTTCTTCAAACCTCTTAAACAGAGTCCCGCACCATCAAGGTCGGTTGAAATCGATTGGGTTGATCGTCCGTATTTTCCTTAATTTTTTTCAGAAGAAGTTCTGCCCCTTTCTTTCCCATTTGGAAAGTCGGCTGAGCAACCGTTGTTAGCGTCGGTGTGTAAAAACTCGCAAATGAAACATCATCAATTCCGATAATAGCGAGGTCTTCCGGCACCCTAAGTCCCTTTTGTTTCACATATTTGAGAATTTCGATAAGAACTAAATCGTTCCCCGCAAGGATCGCTTCAGGGGGCGTGTCCAGTCTCAGCAGATCATCGAGTTCCTGTTGAAGGTCCTCGGTTTCGGAGCTGATGATCAAAGTCTCATCAATAGGGATTTCATGCTTCTTCAATGCCTGCTCATATCCTTGAATCCGTTCCATCCTTGGTGTTACATGATTTAGGATTGATGTCGTCATCATAGCGATTCTGCGCCGCCCTCTGTCAATGAAGTGGTCAACCGCCAGTTCAGATGCTTTCTCATTATCCAGCATGACAGCCGGTACGTTCATTCCTTTTACATCTCTGTCAAGAAAAACGACAGGGTAAGAACTGTCGATCATCTTTTGGTATAGATCCCGGTTATCCCCAGTCGGGAAAATGATTAATCCATCCACCTGCTTGGCTCGAAGCATTTCTATATAATGCTTCTCTTTAAGGGGATCATCATCCGCATTACAAATGATGGTATGAAAATCTGATTCATGACACACATCTTCAATAGCTCGTGTGACTTCGGTGGTGAAATTGTGCAAAATATTAGCGACAATCACCCCAATGGTTTTCGTTGATTTTTGTTTTAAGCTTCTCGCGACGATGTTCGGCTGGTAGCCTAGGACATCGATAGCTTCCTGAACGCGCTGTTTTGTTTTTTCTCCCATATAGTCATATCGTTTATTCAAATATTGGGAAACCGTACTCTTGGAAACTTGTGCTTGTTTGGCTACGTCAGCGATGGTTACGTTTTTCATAAATAATCTCCACATTTCTTTTTACTAAACCGATTTAGTAAAACGATTTAGTTGTATTGTAGATCAAGTGAAAGCGTTTTACAACAGGTTTTTAAAATTTTTAGATTTTTCTTCTTCACACATAAAAATATCTGTGCTTCATCACTATATCTAAAGGACTCAAATAAAATAAATTTTCACACTTTTCTACAAAATTCATTGACACCGATCCTTTCCCTTGCTAACATGGCACTTAACCAAATAACGAAAGAACATCTTATCCAGAGAGGTGGAGGGACTGGCCCTGTGAAACCCGGCAACCGCTATTTATATAGCATGGTGCCAAATCCTACTGAGTGAACGCTCAGGAAGATAAGAGATTCACATAATCTCTAACCTCTCTATCAGTGATAGAGAGGTTTTCTATTTTCCAACTGAATATTTATTTCTTATCCAGAGAGGCAGAGGGACTGGCCCGTTGACGCCCGGCAACCATCAAGCAGCCGCTTGAAAAGGTGCTAATTCCTGCAGGAGATGATCCTGGAAGATAAGAAGAGCCAAGAGCCCTCTTCTTATTTTTTTGTAAAGAGGGCTCTTTCTATTTCACAAAAAGGAGTGGCTACATAGATGAGTACTGTACTTTTAGATGGCATTCGTACCCCGTTCGGAAAATGGAAAGGGGCTTTGAAAAAGAAATCCGCAGCAGAACTCGGATCTCACGCGTTAAACGCTTTAATAAAGAGAAATCCAATAGCCAAACAGGCAGATGGCGCGCTGCTTGCCCAAGTCATCCAGGCTGGGGGTGGTCAAAATCCTGCCAGACAAGTCGCTTATAAAGCAGGGGTGGAGATCCATACACCTGCCATCACATTGAACAATGTCTGTTTAGGTGGAATCGCTACAATCGCGGATGCCTCCCGAAGACTGCAACTGAACGAAGGAGAGTTATACATCGTCGGTGGCTTCGACTCGATGACGAACGCTCCTCATACTGCTCCTGTAAGAGCTTCTTCAGGACTCGGCCATACCATCCTGAAAGACACCTTACTGAACGATGGTTTGTGGTGCGCCTTAACGGATGTATCGATGGGAGCTCTTACCGATGAGAAAAACCGCTCATTCGAAATTAGTCGAGAGGAGCAGGATGAATACGCCGCCCTTTCTCAACAACGAGCATCTCTTGCTCAGGAAAAAGGATGGTTTCAACCTGAACTCGCACCTTTTTCTGGATTACTCGAGGAAGATGAAGGCATCCGTAAAGGAACGACAGTTGAAAAGTTAGCCAACCTCTCCACCGCCTTTTCCAACGAAGGCACGATTACGGCAGGCAATGCGTCTCAAATGACAGACGGGGCGAGCGTTGGGATCGTTACCACGAAAGAGAAAGCAGAATCACTTGGACAGAACCCGCTCGCAGAAATTATCGATTGGTCAGAGATTGCCGGGCCGGATCCGAGCTTACAAACCAAACCATCGCAAGCGATCCAGGAACTATTAGATAGACACCAATTGACTACTGACGATATTGATCTGTTTGAAATCAACGAGGCTTTTGCCAGTGTGGTCATAGCCAGCTGCCGCGATCTTGGCATCGATTATGACCGGGTCAATGTGAACGGTGGAGCGGTTTCTCTTGGTCATCCTCTCGGAGGGACAGGATTCCGGCTCGTTTTGACCCTTGCCCATGAACTGAAACGGCGCGGCGGTGGAAAAGGCATAGCGTCCCTTTGTGGCGGTGGCGGACAGGGAATGGCCCTGTTGATTGAAGTTCCTCATACATAACTCGAAAGGAGATAAATCCAATGAATACAACAATTACAGCTCAGCGTTCCCCGTATCTTTGGGAGCCATCGAGCGAAAGAATAGAACAGTCGCATATCAAAGCTTTTGCCGAATCTACCGGCCAGCCGCTCTTTCCGTATGAACGGTTCCACCGTTGGTCCGTTTCTCACCTGGCTGTATTTTGGTCAGCCGTTTGGGATTATGCAGGAATTATCGGAGATAAAGGCGACCGTGTTTTTGTCCCTGGCCCGTCGATGCCGGATAGTACATGGTTTCCGGAAGCACGGTTGAATTTCGCTGAAAACCTGCTGCGCGGTTCTCTTGATCGGATCGCTGCCTATGAAGCGAATGAGACAGGCGTTCAAGGAAGCATCACTTTACAAGAGCTAAAACAATCCGTTGCCAAAGCCCAGGAAGGTTTAAAACAATTAGGTGTTCAAAAAGGCGATTGTGTCGCCGGGGTCACGAAGAACGATATCCAGGGATTAGTGGCCTTGATTGCGACCACTTCACTGGGGGCGACATGGACCTCCTGTTCCCCTGACTTCGGAACGAAAGGAATCGTCGACCGCATTGGTCAGGTGAAACCGAAAGTATTGATCGCTACTCTCTCTTATCAATATAAGCAGAAGCCATTCCAAATCGAGGACAAAATCAAGCAGACGACGGAACACCTGGAAGGACTATCCGCACTCGTCACGTTCGGAGGGGAAACGGATATTGAAGGGATCGAATCTCTTTCATGGAGCGAGCTTTGTAACAATGAAGCAGAAGAGCCCACGTTCGAACCCGTTCCTTTTAACCACCCTTTATATATTTTATATACATCCGGAACGACGGGACTGCCGAAAGCGATCGTTCACTCAGTCGGCGGGACACTCCTGCAACATGTGAAAGAGCATCAGCTCCATTGCGATGTCCAGCAAGGTGACGTGTTGTTCTGGTACACCAATACCGCCTGGATGATGTATCCATGGCTCGTTTCAGGGTTAGCCAGTGAAGCGGCGATTCTATTGTATGACGGCTCTCCCGTAAGACAGGATTCCCTTACCCATTTGTGGGACATTGCGGATGAAGTCGGCATCACCCATTTTGGTACAAGTCCTAAATACCTCGATACATTGATGAAAGCAGGCGTCGATCTGAAAAACACTCATTCACTCGACTCTTTGAAAAGTCTGCTCTCCTGCGGGGCTCCCTTAGCGCCTGAGCAATACAACTGGATCTATCAAACCATCAAACAAGATCTGTTTCTGGCTTCCATTTCCGGCGGAACAGAAATCATCGGCTGTTTTGTCATGGGATCACCGGTTCACCCTCTGAAGCAAGGCGAAATCGCATGCAAAGCGTTAGGTATGGCGGTCGATGTATTGGATGAGCGAGGAGCATCGGTCTACGAAGAAAAGGGCGACCTTGTTTGTACGAAACCATTCCCTAGCATGCCGCTCACATTCTTTGGCGAAGGTGGAGAGGAACGTTACCGGAAGAGCTACTTTTCCAAACGACCAGGGATCTGGACACATGGGGACTTGGCTGAACAGACCATCGACCAATCATTCATCATTTATGGACGTGCCGATACGACCTTGAATCCAGGTGGTGTCCGCATCGGTACGGCTGAAATATACGGTGTCGTCGATCATATCAAAGAAATCAAAGACAGCGTCGTATTCGGAGCACCAAAAGACCATGATGAAGAAATTGTCCTCTGTATCGTCACGGAACAACTGACGGAAGACTTAGCAAAAGAAATACGGCGACAGATCCGCACGAAAGCTTCTCCTCGTCATGTACCGAAGCGGATTTATCAAGTGGAGGAAATCCCTCATACCATCAATGGAAAAAGAGTCGAAGGAGCAGCGAAAACAGCCGCTTTAGGAAAAGAAGTGAAAAACGAAGCGTCCTTACGTAATCCATCCAGCTTACAAGCATTTCGTCAGCTTTCAGAAAAGGAGTTCGTGTAATGGCCAGCCAAATTCAAGGAGCGATCACCGGAATCGGTGAGCTGAAGCCCGTCCGTTATTCAGAAGGAAAAACCACATTAAGTTTGATTGCAGAATCCGTCCGCCTCGCCATCCAGGATGCCGGCATCTCCAAGGAAGACGTCGACGGTCTGCTCGTCGGACCCCAAGTCGGGGAGACGCCCCAACATGTGCCGGCGACGGTTTCTGAGTATCTAGGAATCGATCCCACGATGTCCAATACGGTTGATCTCGGCGGAGCGACCGGACCGGGGATGATCTGGAGAGCCGCCGCAGCCATTCAGGCAGGCATGTGCGAAACCGTCGTCTGTGTCCTAGCAAACAAAAATGAAAAAGGCGAAACATTACGATCCCCGAACCGTAATCCGATCCGCGAGTTTGATGTGCCTTTCGGTGCCTCTGGAGCGAATACTTCCTATGCCCTCTTAAAAAGACAGCACATGGAAGAACACGGATCCACCCAGGAAGACTTTGCAAGGATCGCCTACTGGCACAGGAAAAATGCCCAGTTGAACCCGGATGCGATTTTCTATGGAAAACCCGTGGAAGTCGAAGATATTCTCGCCTCTCCTTTGATCGCTGATCCGCTTCACCTTCTTGAGATCGTCATGCCTGTAGCCGGTGGAGCAGCCGTCGTCGTTACATCTGCGGAAAAAGCAGCACAAGGTAAGCATAAAGCGGTCTACCTGAAAGGAGCTGGAGAAAAGATCACCCACCGGGCGGTCAGCCAGGCGCCAAGTATAGACACCTTGCCATTTACCTATTCGATCCCAAGAGCGCTTGAACAAGCAGAGACGGACGTGGAAGACATCGACCTTTTCTCCCTGTATGACTGTTATACAAGTGTCGTTGCCACAACACTTGAGAGTGCGGGTCTTTGTAAGCCTGGAAAGTTCGGAGAGTTTGTTAAAAACCACAGCTTTGGCCATGACGGTGATTATCCATTGAACACGCATGGCGGCCAGTTAGGGTTCGGCCAGGCAGACTTGGCAGGCGGCATGTCGCATGTGGTGGAAGCCGTCCATCAATTGAGAGGCGAAGCTGGAAACCGACAAATCCCTGATGCTAAAAAAGCACTCGTGACAGGGAACGGAGCCACATTAAGCGAAACAACGGCGCTTGTGTTAGGAGGAGAACAATGAGCCAACAACCAAACATTTCTTTACCAGGTCCGACGATCACACCAATAAGTCATCCTTTTTGGGAAAGCATCCAAGCCGGTCATCTCAGTCTTCAACAATGTGACAAGTGTGAGCAATGGATCTTTTACCCTCGCGAACACTGTCCCCATTGTTTTAATGATTCGTTAACATGGAAAAAAGCCTCCGGTAAAGGAAGGCTGAAAACATGGAGCGTGATCCATCGTGCGGGACATCCCGTGTGGCAGGAACATACACCCTATGTGGTCGGCGTCGTCGCTCTTGAAGAAGGACCTTCTCTATTGACGCACGTATTGATAGACGAAACAGACTTAACTTATAACATGAAAGTCGAAATGGAAATCAGTGAAATCGGACCACACCCTTTGCCATTCTTCAAAAAAAAGGAGGAAACGATATGATCCTTACTTATTTCATCGCTGTCGCTTTATTCTGGTTGCTCGGACTATTCATATGGAAGAATTTTTACACGACGAAGAAAGGAGAACGATAAACGATGCTTACAAGTTCCGGTGTATTACTATGGACCGTCATCCTTTTATTAGCTGTATACTTTGCCGCTGTAACGTGGGTGGGTGAAAAAGGGCGGGCGCACAGCCAGTCGATGGCCGGCTTTGCTACGGCCCGGGGAAAAGTGAGCCCCTGGCTTGTCGGGGCAAGTTTCGCCACCTCTTACGCCAGTGCCAATCTTTTCATCGGGGTCCCAGGACTGGCCTACGAACACGGAACCGCTGTGCTCTGGTACACCCTTGGCTGCTTTGGCGTCTCCTGGGTAGGACTTCTTCTCTTCGCCAAAACGTTTTGGCGTTACGGTAAGAAATTCGGCCATGTGTCGACCCTTCCAGAGTGGCTTGGCAAGCGTTATAACTCGAAAGCCCTGCAAGCGATCGTCTCTTTACTGATCTTATTCAACGTCTACTATATCGTCGGGCAGAATGTCGGGCTTGCCACCATTTTTGAAACCGTCATCGGGATTCCCTATTTCTGGGGCATCATCATTGGTGTAGCCATCACGATTCTTTACATCGGTCTAGGCGGAGCCTTCGCACAAATCATTACCGACGGAATCCAAGGAGTTCTGATGGCGATCACCTCGATTTTCATCGTTGTCTCCTTTTTCTGGACCATCGGTGGAGGCTGGAACGTCTTCGGTGTGCTGACTGATCGCCTGCATAGCATCGACCCGAACCTGACCGCTGCCATTGCCGACGGTGGTCCGTACAATAGTGCGCTCGCCATCATGGCCGTTCAGTTCCTTCTATTCAGTTTCGTATTGATGCCACACCTGTTGAACAAAGTGCTGTCGATTGAAAAAGAGGAAGACCTGGCTCCATTCACATTGTCAGCAGGGTTGGTGCTATGTATCATTTCCACTCTAATGGTGCTCGGTGGACTCGCTGCCCGTGTCCTTTTCCCAAGCTTGCAAAGTGCTGATGCGGCCATTCCAACCTATGTCATTGAGGCTTTCCCAAGTGTAATCGCGGCCATCATGATCGTCGGAATCATCTCTGCGATCTTATCCAGTACGGACAGCTTATACTTAGGAATTACGACAAGTATCGGGAACGACTTGTACCGTGTTGTCGCACCGTTCCTTACTTCAAGGAAAATGTCTACGCAAGAACTGGACAATAAATCTTTGAAAGTCGCGAAAGGATCACTGATTATCGTCGGACTCCTGTCCCTCTACTTCTCGTTAGAACGACCAGAGTCGCTGGCCTTCCTGATCCAATTCAGCTTTTCCGCAATTATATCCGGGATCATCGCACCCATCACCCTCGGGTATTTCTGGAACCGGGCGAATCAATATGGTGGCATCGCCGCAGTCGTTACGGGTGCTTCCTTATATGTCGCCTTCACCTCACTCAACTTGATAGGAAATATCTTTATTGCGATGTTCTTTAGTGCAGCTGCAGCCTTTGTGATCATGGGCATTGTGAGTGTACTGACTGCTAGAACGAAGCAAGAGAATTTGGTGTTGGAAAAATCCAGTTAAACAAAGATACTAGACTTTAAACTTCACATTTATGTAATAGGTGTACGTGGATATGTTCGAGTAGTAAGTGCGTCATACCAGAGATCCCACTGGTATGACGCACTTTTTTTAATTTATTGCTTGTAGTAATAACGTAGATAAGGACAATACTTTTCAACCGTTGAACTTACAATCAGGGCGCCTTTCCCACTTGGTTTGTGTAGACACCTAAATTCCAGGAAATACAATATAAATCAATATATGCTCCCTTCATCCCCTGTAAATTCCAATAAAAGATCTATGGTTCGGAGATATTTAAAATATAAAAAATATATAATACCCTTTTCCTACAAAACTTACAAATTTGAAAAAATGAGATATTTATACCAATTACGTTCTATATATAGAATTGTTGTTCTTAAATACTAATTTTTGGATTTTTTGCCGGTTTTCAAACATTTACTTTTGTTCTTTATAAAGAATATAATCATCTTTGGAAAGAACAACATGCAAAAAAAGTCCTGAATCTAGGTTGAGTGTTCCGCCTCCACTAAGAGAAACAAACTACCTACATAGAAAAATTTGCTTGTTGGTCTTAACATCAAAAAAATGAATAGTAAAACGGAGGAATGTAAAATGGGTTTTTTATCAGCAAAAGCAACAATTGCAGGAGTCGTGGGAGCGTCTGCCATCGCTGGCGGCGTGATGTTTACAGGTGGGGAAACAGTCGATAACGTCAAAGATCAACTTGTTGATCTCAAGAATAAGGTCGTCCAGTATGAGGCAAATGAAGACAGTTTACTTCATAAAATAGGACTAATTAAAGCAGATGCAACGGCAAAATTGACAGATGCAAACGGAAAGATCGTCGATGCGAAAACAAAAATCAATGATCTGGAAGCAGAAAAAAGCTTCTTGCAAAAACAAGTGGAAAAACTGAGCGGTGAGGTTGCTCAATTGGAAGCTGATAACGAACAGCTTAGTTCAGACCTTGCAGATAAGATTGCTGAACTGGAAGCTAAACAAGCTCAACTTGATGCTGTAAATGCTGACCTGGAAATGACAAAAGCTGAGCTTGATCAATTACAAAAAGAGTACAATGCACTCGCCGAGCAAAATGCAGCCAATGAAAGTGAAATCAACCGCCTGACTGCTGAAGTGGAAAAGGCTAACAGTAAAGTAGCGGAACTTAAAGATGTCTCTGATAAAGTGAGTGAAGCTACAGAAGGTTCTGAACCACTTTCTCAAGAGGAGCTGGATGGTCTCGGTACAGATGTAGAACCCGATGTATTCACTGAAGAATTGGTTGTTGAAAATCTGAAGCTCACTTACATTCAAAACGGGCAATCAGAAGAATTCAAGTCCGAGCATCCTGAATTAGACATCAAAGAGGGAGACAGGGTTTGGAGAATCACAAACAACAATACTTTCAAAGTTTATGTAGAGTATAGAATGGCTGGCGGTGGAACTTCCGGGGAAGTCGTAGCTGAACCGGACAAGACGTTCTACATGACCGGTCAAGGTGGTACGATGATCATCAAGTGGCAGGATGAAAATGGTGAATGGCATCAATCAACAAAGGCCGGAGCATAATCCTATTCTATAATTAGATAAAGTAAGGCTGTCGAGACTTTCTCGGCAGTCTTATTTCATACTATGTTATTGTTCATTATATAAATTACTTCAAGGCTAGACTTGATGTTTTAACGTAGGAAATCAAAAAAGCGCTTTCTTTCACCACGTTACTATTTTATTAGAGTGGTTTAAGCACTAATCTGTTTTTCCCTGCCATGCTCATTTTTAATAAGATAACAAATAAGTTCGTAACACCAGAAGTCTAGGCTCTCTAACCTAGGTCATACCCTCCAAACCATCCTATTAGTTATTACTTTAAAGAATGAGCACAAGTTATTATGCTCATTCTAAAACAAGAAATTCACCGATTGCTTGTCAATCTATAGCAATTATCGTTTTTCCCTTGGCTGTTTCTCTTCTTTACGGTCATGAATTTTTGCATTTTTATTTGAAAGCTTTTTGTTTCCTTGTGCCATGATTAACCCTCCCTTCGCTTTTATTATTTCGAAAGGTAAATGTTTTATTAATGGAACGGAGAGACGGTTTTAACAAAGCTCGAGGGATAAGTAACTATTCAGCTGACGGCTGATGATCACTCTTCCCGATTCAAACGTCTCTCTTAACATGTCCAAGATTTTTCGGAAACTCACCATTTCATCGAGCCACCTCATAAGAGAGTTAAAAAAGTAGAGCCCTGGAACCATTAGATCCAGGGCTCTACTTTTTATGAGTTCAAGAAATTCAAAGCGGCTTGTCTATAGATTTCTGTCGTTTCTGCAAGTTCATCGAGATCCACATATTCATCAATCTGATGTGGTACTTCACGATCCCCTGCTCCAATTGTTACGATCGGCACGCCAGCTACATGTAAAAACGTACCATCTGTTGCACCTGGGACGCCGTTATACACCGGTTCTTTTTCCAAAACAGTACGTACCGCATCTGAAATGGCTTTTACCACAGGTTCATCTTTCTCGGTTGAGGTCCAAGGACGATCTTCAATAACAGAAAAATCTGCTTTGAAATCAGGATCATCCTTGGCAAGTCGATCAAGTATTTGCTGTAGTTCTTCTTTCAATACCTCATGGTCCTGACCAGGGACGGTCCGTATATCCAGTGTGGTCATGCACTGTTCTGGGATGACATTGATCTGGGCATCCCCTTTGGCCGGAGATTGTAAGATGGTTGGGGTGATACTGGGCCATCCCAAGGTTGAATGCTTTCCAAGTCGCTCCTGCTCCCGTTTCTCCAGTTTTTCTAATTCGACGATGATTTTCGCCATACGCCAGTTCGGGTTGATGCCACTCCATGAGATTGCTCCGTGTGCCATTTTTCCATAGGCATTCATAACCACTCTCATGGCTCCGCGCTGAGCGATGCACACCTGATTCTCTTCAGGTTCACAAATAATGGCTCCATCTACGTCATCTGCCCACCCCTGCTTGATAAAGTGTTTGATGCCAATCATCATTCCTTCTTCATCACAAGGGATACATAAAATCACCTTCCCGGACCATACCTCTTGATCTTCTAAAAGAGATTGGACAGCAGTAATCATGCAGGAAAGATTCCCTTTTGTATCGTTTGTTCCTCTCCCGTACATCCGGTTACCGGCAATCTCGGCTCCAAAAGGATCGTATGTCCATGATCCATGGTCTCCTTCCGTCACGACATCCGTATGTCCTTCAAACAAAAGCGTTGGTCCTGGCTTTCCAGAATCTATGACACCGATAACATTCGGACGCCCCGACTCCACTTCCTCCACATGAACTTCGATGCCAAGTTTTCCTAGATAGTCAGCAACGTAATGAGCCGCTTTTTCCTCATTACCACCCTCCACTCCAGGTCTGTAAACACTCGGGATACGAACAAGTTCTTGAGTCAAAGAAATGACGCGTTTGCGGTCACGAATTTTCCTTGTTTCGATTTGTGTATGGGACATAATTTACATGCTCCTCTCTAATTGGTCATGAGAAATGGATTGATTTTGAATGAGTGATTTGGTCAATAAACTAATGGTGACAAAGGCGACAAAGGAAAGGAGAATTGGGACGACCACGTTATGCATGCCGAGTATACTCGGGAAAA
This sequence comes from Halobacillus litoralis, assembly GCF_009856445.1. Lineage (GTDB taxonomy): Bacteria > Bacillota > Bacilli > Bacillales > Halobacillaceae > Halobacillus > Halobacillus litoralis. The sequence goes on along the minus strand of NZ_WMFA01000001.1, from coordinate 698,347 downwards.
ACTGGTCGACGATGATATAGGAAACAATACCGACAACCATCGAAGCCAAAGCCCCGTATTTATTTCCACCATCCCAATAAAGTCCAAGAACTACTGGCCAAATAAAGGTCGCTTCAAGTCCACCGAAGGCAAATAGGTTCAGCCAAATGAGTAAATCCGGTGGACTTAAGGCCATTAGAAAAACTAAAATCCCGAGAATTGCTGTAACACTAAAGCTCATCCGCTTCACTCGTGTATGCGAAGCATCCGGCTTAATATAATTTAAATACACATCCTTCACAACAGCAGAGCTGACAAGGAGCAGCAAGGAATCCACAGTGGACATGATGGCGGCCATCGGAGCAGCTAAAACAATGCCGGCAAGCCATGGCGTCAGCACTTCCTGAGCAATTAAAGGCATCACTTTGTCTCCCACTTCAATACCAGGAAGAATCGGACGTGCGAATACACCGATCAAATGCATGTTCAACATGATGAAACCTACAACAATCGTACCGATAATGAGCGCACGGTGCATGGAACGAGAGTTTTTATAGGCCATGGCACGAACGGTTACTTGAGGTAAACCGACGACAGCGACACCCACAAGAATCCAGAAGGAGGATACATAAGTCGGACTTAACCCACCATCCGCACCGTACGGAGTAACGAGGTTCGGGTTCTCTGCCGTAAGATCTGCCATAATGTTGTCGATTCCCCCACCTGCCATGATGGTCGCAATCAGCAAGATAAGTGTGCCTCCGAACATGACTACTCCCTGAACCGTATCGGTAAGAGCGACCGCTTTGAACCCACCGATGATGACGTAGACGAGAACGGAAACGGCAAAGATAAACAAGGCCGTCGTATAATTCAATCCAGTCAAAGATTCAATCAGACGCGCTCCACCGACCCACTGGGCAGCCATAGCGGAAAAAAGGAACACAATAATGCTGAAAGCAGCGGTCAATACGACCCACTTACTCTGGTAGCGACCTTTCAAATAATCGATGAGCGTGACCGCTTTATATCGACGGGCCATGATGGCAAACTTTTTACCGAGAATCATTAGTACAAAGTAACCGGTAGCTACCTGAGACATGGAAAGGAGCACCCAGCCGAAGCCTTGAGTATAGGCTACACCCGGACCGCCGATGAAACTGCTCGCACTTCCATATGTAGCGATCATCGTCATGGCGAGGATAAATCCCCCGAGCTGCCTGCCTCCGAGGAAGTACTCCTGAAGGAAAGAATCTCCCGTTGCATTCTTAAGAGAACGACTCGACCAAAAGCCAATGGCAAAAATCAAAACAAGGAAAATAGCGAGTGAAATGACGACTGGTGTGTTCATGTTCGTTCACCTTCCTCTTCATCGAAAGGAACTTCCACAAACCAGACCTTCACAACAAAAATGACGAGTATAGTCATGATGATGAATCCTAACACACAACTGTAAAAGAACCAGGAAGGTAACCCGAAGACGTATGAATAGTCTTCCGGTGTTCGATCTCCGAGACCATAAGCAAACGCAAACCACCAGATGAAGTTGAACACCGCAAGAGCGACTCCAATCAGGGCTTCCCTGTTGGCAATCCTGAACCGGTCATCCTGTTTTTTCTTCCTTTCTTTTTCCAAGACCCCATCTCCTTTTTTTTATAGAGTGGAAAACTTCAAGATAAAAGTTTTCATTAATTCATAGGGTGATCAAAGAAAAGTGCGATTACATCTTGACCGCGACATTTTTCAAAATCGTATAGTTTTTCAGCGCTTCAAGCCCTTTCTCTCTCCCAAAGCCACTTTTCTTGTATCCACCAAAAGGCATCTGGATGCCTCCTCCAGCGCCATAGTTATTGATGAATACCTGTCCGGCTCTTATTTTCCTGGCTAGACGGTGAGCGCGTCCGATGTTTTCTGTCCACACACCTGTCACCAATCCATAAGGAGTATCATTGGCAAGTTGTATGGCTTCTTGTTCTTCTTTAAAAGTGAACACGCTGAGCACTGGTCCGAATATTTCTTCCTGCGCCACTTCACTATGGGGGTCGAGTCCATCAATAATTGTCGGAGCAAGAAAATAACCATTTTCACATCCATCAACATGGACAAGTTCGCCCCCTGTTAAGAACGATGTGTTTTCCTTCTTCGCAATGTCCAAAAACATTTCTATCCGCTCGTATTGCTTCTGCGACAAAACAGGGCCCAAGTCAGGATCGTCCAACCCTCTACCCAGGCTTAAGCTCTCCATTTGTTTCTGAATTCGTTGTAAAAATTCTTCTTTTACCTCTTCTTCAATGAGAAGGCGTGAACCCGCCGAACACGTCTGGCCGGCATTCTGAACAATCGATTTGACGACCCACTTCGCAGCCTCGTCCAACTTGGCATCAGCAAAAACGATATTCGGGGACTTGCCGCCAAGTTCCAACGTGACAGGAACGATATTCTTTGAACCTGCTTCCATGACAAGTCTTCCCGTCTGGACAGATCCGGTGAAGGTGATATGGTTGACTTCGGGATGATGAATCAACGCATCCCCGGCTTCTTTTCCGTAGCCCGTAACGACATTGAAGACCCCTTTAGGCAAAGAAGTTTCATCAAAGAGTTCTGCAAGTTTAAGGGCTGTCAGAGGCGTATCCTCCGCCGGCTTAACGACAACGGTGTTCCCTGTCGCAATGGCAGCGGCCGTACTTCGTGAAGTGATCTGGATCGGATAGTTCCACGGGATGATATGGGCCGTCACTCCGACCGGTTCCCTCACCGTGTAATCCAATACATCCGCCTGGACAGGGATGGTTTCACCAAAAATTTTGTCAGCCATGCCTGCGTAATATTCAAAATAACGCGCGGCCGCTTCCACATCTCCTTGAGCTTGAGAAATCGGCTTTCCTGTATCCTTCGTTTCCAGTTGAGCCAACTCTTCAGCCGCCTCTCTTATTCTCCCTGCCATGTCAAAAAGAATCCTTCCGCGCTCTTCAGCGGCAAAGTCCTGCCATTCGTCCGATTCAAAGGTCTTCCGTGCGGTCAGCACAGCTCGATGAACATCCTCTTTGCCGCCTCTTGGTACTTCTGCAATGACTTCTTGTGTCGCTGGATCTTTCGTGGCTACCGTTCTTTGATCCTCACTCTCTATCCATTCACCACCAACATACATGTGCTTCATCCCTTCACCCCTCCCTCTTTATTAAAGGCCTCTTCCTCCGTCAACGTTCAAGACACTTCCCGTCACCATCCGTGCACCGTCAGAGCTTAAATACATTGCGGCTTCTGCGATATCTTCAGGTGTCACCAACTCACCTAGAGGAACACTTTTCTTAAAGGTATCTTCTTTCACCTGATCGACATCTCCACCTTCTGGACTGAATTTCCCCAGCATACTTGTATCCGATGGACCTGGGTTGATGGCATTCACGCGAATTTTATATTCGGCCACTTCAATGGCGAGCGCTTTTGTAAAAGCTAACGCGCCTCCTTTTGATGTAACATAGGCATTCAAACCCGGCCGCGGGCGCTCAGCAGCAATGGAAGCAACATTGGTGATCACACCACCAGCACGCTGCTCTTTCATTCCTTTTACCACTTCTTTGTTTATAAGGAATAAAGAAGTCGTGTTCACTGCCAATAAACGGTCCCAGTCGGCAACTTCCACTTCATCAATCGGTGTCGCAGGCTGAGCGATCCCCAAGGTATTCACTAATATGGAGATAGGCCCCAGAAATTCCGTCGCTTTCTCGATAGCTTCCCTCACTTCTATTTCCTCTGTAAGGTTAGCCGAAATGACTTCCAATTGATCGCCGTATTCGTTTCGCCACTTCTCCACCTCATCGACATTTAGATCAAGAGCCGCTACTTTCGCTCCTTCTTCTAAAAACCGCTTCGTAATAACTTGCCCCATTCCACCATTGGCCCCTGTCACGACAACATTCTTATTTCGAAAATTCATCGATTCCCCTCCTACATCTGATGGTAGATTTGTTTGACAATGGCCTCGCCGGTTTCAAACGTTTTCGCATTCCCTCCCATGTCAGGTGTCAAGAATTTGCCAGTTTCTATTACTTTTTCAATAGCAGTCATCACGATCAAAGCAAGATCCTCTCTCCCTAGATGTTCAAGCATCAAAGCTGCCGACCAAACTTGTGCAATCGGGTTCGCCATTTGTTTTCCAGTAATATCAGGAGCTGAACCATGAATTGGCTCAAACATGGATGGGTAATCCCCTTCCGGATTTAAGTTCGCGGACGGGGATAACCCTAATCCACCGACAAGCGCCGCTCCAAGGTCTGTTAGAATATCACCGAATAAATTAGAAGCGACGATGACGTCAAAGGATTCCGGACGCTGGACTAGATGGGCAACCAAGGCGTCAATGTAGACATCTTCTACGGCTATCCCTTCGTAATGCATGGCCATCTCTTTGACCGATTCGTCCCACAACCTCATTGAATGGACGATGGCATTAGACTTCGTTGCGTTCACGATGCTTTTCACATCGTTCTTCTGCGCGTAGTCGAACGCATAGCGAGCCAGGCGCTGAACCCCTTTCTTCGTAATCACTGTATTTTGTATCGCCAGTTCATCGGAAGTTTCCTGATACAACCGGCCACCGATGTTGGAGTACTCCCCTTCCGCGTTCTCTCTGAAAACGTAGAAGTCTATGGGCCCATCCGCTTGAATGGGACTCTGGACTCCAGGCAATTGCTTGATCGGGCGGAGGTTCACATATTGATGAAAATTTTTCCGAATCGGCATGATCAAGTCCCAGATGGGGATGTGTTCGGGAACACGACGGTCACCGATGGCTCCAAAGAAGATGGCATCATACTTTTTTAAAGTCAACAGACCGTCTTCCGGCATCATGCGGTTATGCTCTAGGTAATATTCAGAATTCCAGTTGAAGGTTCTGGTCTCTAATTGAAAGGACGAATCCGCTTTGGTTAAAGCATCCAAGACTTTCATCCCTTCGTCCACGACTTCAGGACCAATGCCGTCTCCTGGCAGTACAGCTAATCGATAAGTCTTCACATAATCCCTCCTCGTCTTTATTGAATAAACCATAGGCTTAAGAATGGTAAAAAGGAAACGATGAGAACATCGATCATTATAATAATGATGAACGGAATGACCATACAGACCAGCTTTTCAAATTTGGTCCCTGCAATATTCTCAGCGACGAACAAGTTGACGCTAACAGGAGACGTAATAAATTCGATCGCTAAATAGACAATCATAACGATGCCGAAATGCGTAGGGTCGATGCCTATTCAGACCCCTATAACCTGTAGAAAATCCTTCTTGGGTTCATGATTTGATTCGGAACAAGCACCAATTTAATTTGCCGCATCACTTCAATTGAATCTCCATGTTCCAACTTGCTGCTATTTCATTTTCCCGACTCCTACGCCATGTTCTCCCGTACATGCCCCTCCCCTTTGAAGGGCATGCTGGCCGATTGCTTCATTGAATAGATCCGCTTTCCATCTCTCTCCCACATTGTCAGGATCAATCATAAGTAACGCATGATAATTCCCATCCCCAACATAACGTCAAAGCACCACCTAGTGAAAGCGCCTTCATTTGTTCGCGTAAATGTTGCATTCCAAGGGGTAACTGAGAGATCTGCAGACAGACATCAGTGACCATCATTTTCTACCCGGGGTGTGCGTGAACGAAAGAATAAGCAAGGTTATGACGCGCTTCCCGCAACTCAATTCTTCCTTTCACACCTTTTTGAAACTCTATATCCATTCCATTTGCATCAGCTAATAACTATTTCAGCAAAAGAATTGTCAAGCTGTACACTCAATTCGATGAATAAAGTCGGCGCTTCCTTGTAATTCTTATCATTCGACTGGTTCACTTTTTTTGATCGATACTTCGTCAACGAGCTGCACCCTTGCAAGCTCAAACCCACCTTATAACAAGTGAATAACGTCCTCCATCGCTTGATTCAAATCACTGAAAGATACCGGCCAGCGACGATCGTTTCAGGAATTCCGTACACATGAAGCGTGAGTTTGGTGATGCAGCCGACGGTTCCTTCTGCCCCTTCAAACAGACTGTTCAAGTGATACCCAGAAGAAGACTTCGCGGCTTGTGTACCCGTATGGAAGATATTCCTATTCGGAAGCGCCACCTCTAAGCTCGTCACCTGTTCTTTCATCACTCCATACTTCACAGCGGGCGTTCCACTTGTATTCGTAGCCGCCATTCCACCAAGGGTAGCGTCCGCACCTGGATTAACAGAAAAGAAAAGACCATAAGACTTTAACTTCTTATTCAGCTGCGACCATGTAACACCAGGAATCATCCGGTCTAACTTCGATACGCTAGTTCATCGATGAAAAATCAAGGCTGATTCCACCATCATAAGGAGTCACATGTCCTTCCAGGCTTGTCCCCGATCCAAATGGAACAAGCGGAACTTGAAAATCGTTGACTATCTTGATGATTTCAAAAACTTCCTCACTTGATTCTGGAAAACGACTAAATCAGGGTTCTTTGGTTCCAAGTAGGCCTAATATTTACTTTGCTGAGCCAAAATTGTCTAATTGAGTGACACGATCTTTTGAAGTTATTGAATCAGTGCTTCACAAACTTCTATCACCTTTCTCCTCCTTTCCTGAATTTCTCCTGAACTTCAATGAAGATCGTCTTCCATACATGACCGAAAAAATAAAAGCTATTGACGTGTACATCATATGTATGATGTATTATATATAGTATATTATCTGAATATTTTAACGATGTAAACGGCTTTCTGTGAAAAATTCTGAAATATTAAAATACTTTTACGTGAGGATGTTTTTATTGAATCTTACATTTAACAGAATTCACCCGAATCAAACAAAGACAATGGGGATTGTTTCCTTGATTAAGGACTATTTAATTGAAGGGAAGCTGAAACCTGGAGATAAATTACCGACGGAAATGGAACTTATTGAACAATTAGGAGTGAGCCGGACACCTGTCCGGGAAGCAATCAAAATCCTTGAGTCGATCGGTGTTATTCAAATTAAACGTGGGGAGGGTATGTTCATCACGGATAACTCTTCCAAGCTGACGATGAACCCGCTGATCTTCAGTTTGATCATGCATAGTCATAACCTCGAGCAGCTCATCGAATTTCGCCAACATTTTGAAATGTTGCTGATGAACATGGTTATAACGAAAGAAAACAAAGATCTGGAGAAAATCGAAGCCGTTTATCACTCTCAAGTGGAAAGGATGACACCAGATTTGAGTCCGGAAGAGCTTGTCGATATCGATTTAGAATTCCACTATGCCATTTTAGAAGAAACAGAAAATCCATTCACAATGGAAATTGGACGCACCATCTATGAATTGATCCGTCCGAAAATGGTGCATTTCAAGGATCCAGAAGGGATTGAAAGAACCTTGGCTACCCATAAAGAACACTTGGAATTTTTGAAAGGAGAAAAACTTTTCGATCCGAAGGAAGCGGTCACTCAGATGATTAAGAATAATGAGGACATGATTAAAGACTAAAGAAAACATCTGTCTTTATGTCAAGGAGGGGATTGAAGGAAATAAATATACTTAAAAGACCTTTTTGAATAAATCATTATTCCTTAATCATCAATAACGCAACTTAAAGCTTGATTTAACAAATTATATGATAATCAACAGTAATGAAAAATTATGTAGTGAATTTCCTGATTCAATTAGTCATCTCAAATTACTTATTCTACAGAATTTTAAGGCCTCTATATAATACGGTAGTAATTAACAATGGAACAAATCTTAAAAAAATGCTTTTAATTTTATGTAATTGGCTAATATCTATCAAATTAGAGTATTAAAGTATAGCGGACGGTTGAGCGTGATACTACACTTAAGGAGATTGGAAATTCAATATATGCACACATGCACATGTAACGTGTTAAAAGAGACGCAACTTTTATTACAAAGTTGCGTCTCCTACAGCACGTCAGCGGAACAGGCTTTTTAATTATTTCTTATCATAATATTTAACGTACCAATCAGCAAATTTCCTTAATCCTTCTTGGATAGAAGTTTCAGGTTTGAAACCTACTGCTTCTTGCAGTTGATCTGTAGAAGCATACGTTGCAGGAACATCCCCTGGTTTAATCGGTTCATACTCTTTATTAAACTCTACTTCTCTTCCAAGTGCATCGGTTAGGGCAGCTTCAAGCGATTCAATGAACGTCATGAGTTTCTCAGGACTGTTATTGCCGATATTGAAAACTCTGTGAGGCGCCCCTTCTGTTTCCGGTTGATTACTCAACAGTCTTTCAATCCCGATAACTATGTCGTCAATATAAGTGAAGTCACGATACAAATCATTCTCAAAATCACCATTATTGAAGATCTTGATTGCATCGCCAGCAAAGTACTTATCAGTAAAACCGAAGTATGCCATATCTGGTCTTCCCATTGGTCCATACACCGTGAAGAATCGTAATCCTGTCGCAGGTATATCATACAAGTGGCTATAAGTGTGAGCCATTAACTCATTCGATTTCTTGGTTGAAGCATAGAGAGATACTGGATGATCTACAAAGTCAGACTCTTCAAATGGTACTTTCTTGTTTGCCCCATAGACTGAACTTGAAGATGCATACACAAGATGATCAACAGGATAATGACGACAAGCTTCTAATATATTATAGAAACCAATCATATTGCTCTGGATATATGCGTCTGGATTCTCTATTGAGTAACGAACTCCAGCCTGGGCAGCGAGGTTTACGACAATCTCGGGCTTATATTCTTCGAAAATACGTATTACTTCTTCCTTGTCAGAAATATCCCCTTTAATAAAAATGAAATTCTCATACGGCTCAAGCAACCCTAAACGCGTATGTTTAAGGTTAATATCATAATAATCATTAACGTTATCAATACCAATAACATAACATCCTTGGTCTAATAACTTTTTTGCAAGGTAATATCCGACAAAACCTGCTGCACCAGTAATCAAATATGTTTTTTCCGTATTAAGAGTTTTGTAGCTCATAAACAGGCTCCCTTGTTACTTCAACTTTTCCTTGTTCCCTACCGATTGAGTGATATTCTACTCTAGCCTCTTTCATTTCCTTGATATCGTAAACATTACGTCCATCATAGACAAGTGGCGTCCTCATCAGGTTTTTGTATTGCTTAGGTGTTAGTGCTTTCACTTCTCCCCATTCTGTGAACACGAAACAAACATTCGCTTCCTTTAGAGCATCCTCGACATTATTCACATAAGTAATCGTTCCTTGACGATTAGGCCCTTCCGGGTAAAGTTTCGCAAAATTATCAGCACCTACTGGATCGTAAGCATAAATATCTGCTCCCTGATCTAGTAACAAAGGAATATTGTCCAGAGAAGGAGACTCTCTCAAATCGTCCGTACCTGGTTTAAACGTAAGTCCAAGAACAGCCACTTTCAATCCACTAAAGGTAATTAATCGATTACTTGCTTTTTTATACAATACGGTCTTCTGATTTTTGTTTACGTCTATGGCTGCTTTGACTGTTTTCAAATCATAGCCGTTTTGTTTTGCTAAATAGTCGAGAGCTTGGGTATCTTTAGGGAAACAAGAACCTCCAAAACCAATTCCTGCATTTAAGAACTTAGATCCAATACGTTCATCGTAGCTCATTCCTTTTGCTACATCTTGAACATCAGCTCCTACGAGCTCACAAAGATTTGCAATATCGTTCATATACGAAATCTTCAAGGCAAGAAAATCGTTGGAAGCATATTTAATCATTTCCGCTGATCTTCTATTAACTGAAACTACAGGAAGATTAAAAGGCTCATAAATTCCCTTAAGGATATTCTCAGCCCATTGAGTTTCCGTACCAAGAATAATGCGCTCTGCATAAAGCGTATCACGGACAGCAGATCCTTGAGCAAGGAATTCTGGGTTAGAAGCTACTTCCACATTCACATCATTTACTAGGAAATCCTGAATAAATTGTTCAACTTTATCATTTGTCCCTACAGGTACAGTAGATTTAACTACTACCAAACAATCTTTCTCTACCGATTCAGCAATTTGTCTAGCAACTGTAGCTATGTATGAAAGGTTCGCGGAACCATCTGGTTTCTCTGGTGTCCCGACTCCAAGGAAGATAGCATCTGCATCCTTATACGCATCTTCATAATCTGTTGTGTAATCAATACGCCCTTCTGCATAGTTCTTTTTCATGAGCTCTTCTAATCCATCTTCATAGATTGGAGAGACCCCGGATTTCATAAGGTCTACTTTACTATCGTCAATGTCTACACAGGTTACCTGGTGTCCCATTTCGGCGAAGCACACACCTGCGACTAAACCAACATATCCTGTTCCTGCTACCGCTATTTTAAACATTAATCTACCTCCTATTATAATCAATCGATTTTTCTATTGCCTCCTCGCGAATTAATGAGGCGGCGCCATTCCGACTTTTGAGAGTTTTATTCATTTTAACTAATTTTAGGTAGAAGTTAAGTTACTTTGTTCAAATTGCTTATCCTTCATTTGCATAACTATATTGTGCACCTATTTTCAAAGTGCTTTTAGCTCTATATATAAGCGCAATTCGAATTAATTCGGCCGTAACTGTTGATATGATAGCCCCGTATATTCCAATGATAGGAATTAATAAAAAGTTTATTACTAAATTAATAACAGCTGCTACTGAACTGCTGGTTGCTATTGATTTAGTTTCTTTTATATAAAATAATCCTGCTACTGGCACATAATATAGCCCTTTTATTATTTGAGCAATTATTAGAAAAGGAATTAACCAAATCGCTCTATTATACGCATCACTAGAAAGTAAATATGCTCCTAACATCGCAATTGGTATAGAGAGGACACCGAAAGAGATTATGACAATAAGAAAGATCTTTAATAGTTTTTCAGCTTCCTTTTCTTTATTTTCTTTTCTTAACATTGTGTACCGAGGAACTAATGCGTTATTTACACTTTGATAAAATAAAGCTAGAACCATCGATACTTGTGCAGCAAGAGCATAGACACCAAGTTCTTCAAGCGCTACAAACTTCTCTAAAATAATTCTGTCCGATGATTTTATAATCCACCCACTAGCTACATGGGGTAACAAAGGCAAACTAAATAACAGACTATACTTTATATGTTTGACTTTCAAAGAAATCTTCAAATATTGGCTTTGTTTGATAAATAAAAATAATACAACTAGGGCCGTTACAATTAATTGAGAAAGTAATGCACTCTCTGCACCTAAACCTTTAAAAACTATTAAGTAAATACTTAGCAACATTATTAATACAGCTTTAGCAATATTCACTGTTACAAAAAAACCAGCTTTTTCTTGTGCTCTTATCAAAGCCATTGGTAATGCGAATAATGCACTTAACCAAGATAAACCTATCATATAAAAATAAAATGGATAGGTAGGAATTTCATTAAATAGCATTGCTCCTATGAATTGATTAAAAAGCAATAGTATTGACGCAGCTAATGTGGAAAAAAAAACGACAAATAGAAATATTGACCCTAAATATTCTTTTTGTTGTTTAAGATCTTCTAAATAATCATAATAGAATCTAGTAACTGCTCCATGGAGCGATAATAATAGAAAAACTTGTAACATACCTACGAGTGTTTGAACTGTGGTCATAACACCATATTCTGATGGAGATAAATAATTTGTATAGACTGGCAACATGATAAACCCTAATAAAGGTGTCATCATTGAACCAACTGTATATAAAACTGAGTTTTTAAGGAATTTATTTTTTTTAAACTTATAGAGCATACACTAGTGCTCCTTTATCTTGTATGTTCGACAATCAATTTTGCAAATTTGAAATCTAATTCATCATCAATGTCTATTGACTTTTTTTTGGACATCAAATATGCAAAGCTTTTCTCATTATATAGTGAATTTCCACTATAAAGATTTTTAACCTGCACAATATAAATAGCTCCATTTATACGATAATGTTTTGGTAATTCTTGACGTCTTGCTTGGAATAAGTCATTTTTAACAAAATTGTTCAGGGATAGACTAGGCGGTAAGGTATTAGTGAATAAAGGCGAATGGTCTACTTCACACACCGAAACCACCGTCTCTGCATCTTTCTTTTCCATTAGATTAAAAGCCCCTATGATTTCTTCTGCATCTCTCAAAGGGGAAGTTGGTTGAAGCAAAGTAACCTTATCAAAAATTTTCCCTTGTTTAGAATATTGATTGAGAACATCACGAACAGCATCCCATGAGGATGCCGTGTCACTTGCAAATTTATCATCTCTTAGAAAAGGGACATCGGCCCCCCATTTTTTTGCTGTTTCTGCATATTTAGGTGAATCAGTTGAAACCATAACCTCGTCAAACACCTTTGAATTAATAGCAGCTTCAATTGTATAAGCAATAAGAGGCTTCCCATTCAACAATTTAACGTTTTTATCTACTAACCCTTTTGAACCACTTCTTGCTGGAATGATTGCCAAGCAACTCATCACTTAACCTCCATAGTCGTAAAACTTTTTCTTTAGTGTAATTTCACTTTCTTTTAACTGTTCTTTTACTACGTCTAAGATTTTGATTGACGTATTTCCATCCCCATAAGGGTTAATTGTTTTCTCCGCAATGACCTTGAATTCTTCGCTTAATGCTAGTTCCATAGCTCTATTAATATCAGAGGTAGTAGGATAGCAATTTATGACACTAGCAGCTTGTATTCTCCCCTTTTGACGATCTCCTATGTTAATAGTTGGAATCCCGAAACTAGGGGCTTCTAATAATCCGCTGGACGAGTTACCTATAACACATGCAGCGTATTTCAGTCCACTTAAATAACGTTTTAACCCTAAAGAAGTAAATGCAACTGCATGGTCATGATCTTGAACATATTTATCAATCATTTGATTTATTATTCTTCCATGAGCATCAGCATTTGCCTTTGTGAATATAAATTTCATCTGAGGATATAATTTACATACATTTAAAAGCTCTTGAAATTGAATTTCTGCTTGATTATCTTCTAGAGTAACTGGGTGAAACGTAACCATAGCAAAAGGTTTATCAAGCTTAAAATTTATAGACTCTGCTAGATCATCTTTAGATAGGAACTTTGATTGCAATATGTTCTCTACGCCTAATCCACCAACAGTATGAACACGTTCAGGATGCTCTCCTAATTGAATAACACGGTTACGGTACTCTTCTGTACTTGTAAAATGTAAATAGCTTAACTTAGTAATAGCGTGGCGGACAGATTCATCAACAGCACCTTCAGTAGTCTCTCCTCCATATAAATGAGCAATAGGGATTCTTTCGTTCATAGCCGCAGTACATACCGCAAGGGTTTCGTATCGATCCCCTAATACAATAAGTAGATCAGGCTTTGACCTTGCAAAGTAGTCCGCAAAACTGATCATAGCTAAACCCATTGATTTCGAGATGGATGAAGGAGTATCAGCACTAACTAGTATTTCAATTTTTTCATCAATATCGAAGCCATCCGACTCAATGTCTTTATAAGTAAGTCCAAATTCCGGTGATAAATGTGCTCCAGTTACTACAATATTTTCTTTCACGAATGAATCGTTACTAATTCGAGATATCAAAGGTTTTAAAAGCCCATATTCTGCCCTGGTGGCTGTTAATACACAAACTTTTTTCACTGGTCAATCATCTCATCTTCCTGATAATCTCTGTTTGCTACTTCCCCAATTATCTCATACCATTTCATAGGGCTTACTCCATTACCAGGGCGTTTAACTGTAAGGTTATCATTATCGAAGTATTCTCCCTTTTGTATAGCCTTTTTAGCAACAATACTCTTTCTAGCAACACTCATATTTTTCATCTCTGACGGGGACGGAGCCTTGGTACCTGTGCCCATAGCTACTTCTATGTTTCGTATTGATTGAACCATCGCTTTTAATTCTTCCGGTTCTAAACTTGCATTATGGTCTGGACCTTCCATATTACGATCTAATGTGAAATGCTTTTCAATGACTTTCGCTCCAAGTGATACTGCCGCAATAGGTACTTCAATCCCCATAGTGTGATCTGAGTACCCTACTGGTACATTAAAAGTTTCCTTTAACGTTAACATAGCTCGTAAGTTCACTTCTTCAAACGGAGTTGGGTACTCTGTAGTACAGTGAAGAATTGTAAGATCATTTACATTATTATCAAGTAATACTTTAGTCGCATCTTGGATGTCCTTCATGGTAGCCATACCCGTTGAGAGGATTACAGGTTTACCTAAGGAGGACACTTTTTCTAGATATGGAAGATTAGTCAACTCTCCGGACGGCACTTTCCAAGTATCCATCCCCAAGCTATCAAGAAAATCTATACTATCAAAATCAAAACCTGTTGAGAGAAACTTAATCTCTTTTGAATGACAATAATCATACAGTTCTAAGAACTCTTCAAAGGATAGTTCCAATTTCTCCAACATTGATAATTGTTCTTCATCTGCATTAGATGTTTTTTGATACTTTGCTTTCTTGGCGTTCTTAGAAGCTAGGTTTTTGGAAACAAAAGTCTGAAATTTTATACAATCTGCTCCAGATTCTTTAGCCTTATCCACAAGCTTTTTAGCTGTTTGGAGACAACCATTATGATTTACTCCAGCTTCGGCTATAATAAATACACTCATTTTTGCTGTACTCCTTTACATGGGTTTCCAAATGCTATTACATTGGAATCAATATCTTCCAATACTACACTCCCCATACCTATAGTAGTATTTTTACCGATCGATATACCTTGCTTAATAACACTACTTGCACCTATATGAGAATTTGCTGAGACAGTTACTCCTCCACATACAACTGCGCCTGGAGAAATATGTACATAAGCTCCTATATTAGAGTCGTGCTCAACTGTGGAGTTAGTATTTAGTATAGTAGCTTTTCCTATATTAACGCCTGCATTTAAAATTGTTCTTTTCCCAACAAATATACCCTCAGCCAAGTTACTATAGTTACTAACAATAGCTGAAGGGTCAATTATATTTGGAAGTTTAAACCCTATATCTTCTACAAGGTGTGTTAATTTAACACGTAAACTAGAATCTCCTATACTACCTAATGTTATAAATGCTTCTTTATAACCTTGGTTAAGGAGGGTGTGCAAATCGGTATCTGAACCAATAATAGGAGTAGATAAAATGTATTTTCCAATATTTTCTTTTTTGTCAATTATACCAATACTATCATACTCATTTAGTTCATAAAGACTGTCTAATACTGACTTACAGTGGCCACCTCCACCAATAAGTAATAATTTACGCTTCATTTCTTTCTAGCCTTTTACGCATTTTTTCCATCTCATCTAGTTGCCCCATATCGAGCCACGAATTCTCACTAATAGGAAATACACCTACTTTTTCACCAGCTTTTTGATATTTTTCAATAATATCTGGAAAGCCTATTTCCTGATTATCTTCAAGCTCTTCAATTACTTTAGGTTCAACGATGTACATTCCTGTATTAGTGAAAAATGAAAATTCTGGTTTTTCCTTCATAGCTTCAATTTCGCCTTGATCTCCAATTTCAATTACACCATATGGAATTTTAACATTTTTTAATGAACAAACCATTGTCACTAAGTTGTTTTCTTTTTTATGGTATTCGTAAATTTTCTCGTAATCTTCTTCAATTAATATGTCACAATTAGTTAACACGAATGTGGAATCTATTTTACCTTTTAATAGACTTAATCCCCCACCAGTACCAAGTGGTTCATCTTCATCAGCATAATATACTTTATAATCACTATCTATTTCATTAAAATAAGCTTTAATCATATTTTTTTTGTGATTAACAATCAAATGAAATTCTTTACTTCCCATACTGTGAAACCTACTAATTATATGCTCAGCAATTGGAAGGTCACCTATAGGTATAAGAGGTTTAGGTAGTATTCTAGTATACGGATATAGACGAGTGCCGAACCCCCCTGCCATCATGACTACGGGGACAGGTAACTCTTTCTTAACAGTTATTTCATCATCGTTCCATAACACTACTGAAACGAGCTCTTCTTCTTTTGATAATATAGGTAATGCCTCAATTGATAATTCCCGCATCAAATTGTGGGCATTTTTTTTGTCTTTTTCGTATATATACTTTGGGTTATAATTTGCAAGTTCACTTACTTTTGCATCTAAGTCTCCCTTATTAAGGATCCAACGCCGAATGTCTCCATCTGTAAGAGAAGCGACTAACCTACCTTCTCTTTTCACAAATAAAACTTTTTTAGCTACTTTATCTAATAATGCCATAGCATCGAGCATACTTACGTTCTCATCTATTAAAAACTCTTTTACATCCATATAAGTAACCTCCCTTTTATTGCTTCTTAAGTGATTCAACAATATAGTGAACATCTTCACTAGATAGATTTGAACTACATGGAACATTTACAATTTTGTTTAAATAAACTTTAGCTTGATCGATTTCGTAAGCTTGGTTATCTCGATATGGTTTTTGTTGATGGATTAAATCCCATATTGGACGTGCTTGAATTTTTTTATTACCTAAGGATTCAATAAGTTGATGGCGATGCAACCCGTATGATTCTTTTATCGCTATACCATAAAACCAATAATTCGGTCTTGTTCCCTTTCGGAAGTTTAATAACTCTAGCCCATTAATTTCTTTAAGTTCTTGTTTATAGATATTATAGTTTTTAGATTTCGTTGCTATAAAGTTCTCTAATTGTTCTAATTGCGCTAAACCTAATGCCGCTTGCAAGTTAGTCATACGATAATTGTAACCAACTTCATCATGTATATAGTAAAGCGGATCACTCTTTGCTTGTGTAGTTAAATAACGGGCACGGTCGAGCAGGTTTGTATCATGTGAAACAATCATCCCCCCGCCACCAGTTGTCATTATTTTATTCCCATTGAATGAGTAGACACCGATGTTCCCTATGGTCCCTGCATATCTACCTTCAAAAATACCCTCTGTATAATAGGTGCCAATTGCTTCTGTAGCATCTTCAATAACAGGAACCTGATATTTCTCAGCAATTTCCATTATACTTTCCATATCAGCCATATTTCCGAAGACATGTACCACCACTATAGCTTTTATTGGTTTTAGAGTAACTTTATTTCTTAAAGCGCCATTAACGTTTTCACACTCTTCTTCAAAAAACTTCTTTAATTTGGATGGATCCATACCTAAAGAATCATCACAATCCATAAAAACAGGCTCAGCATTACAGTATTTAACTGGGTTGACCGCTGCAATAAATGTTAGAGTAGGGACAATTACTTCGTCCCCATCTGATACGTCCATAAGCTTCAAAGCAATGTGCAATCCAGATGATCCATTTTGAACTGCCACTGCTCCTCTAGCACCTACGTAATTCATTGTGTTTTCTTCAAATTCCTGTATATAAGATCCTGCTGATGATACCCATTCTGTTTCTATAGCCTGACTAACGTATTTTAGTTCATTTCCACGGAGGCTAGGAACAGAGAGGGGAATAAATCTTTCACTCATTCTACCCCTCCTAAATGTTGTAAATATCTGTCTTATATTTTTCTAAATTTTGTCTAAAGAATTCTATTGTTTCAGCTAAACCTTCCTCAAAAGAGTAACTAGGTTCCCAATTTGTCAATTCTTTTATTTTTCCATTTGAACCTAGAAGCCTGTTCACTTCACTATTCTCAGGGCGAAGGCGCTGTTCATCACAAATTATTCTAGCTTCAGGATTAATCTGACGAATTAATTCTTCAGCTAATTGTCCTATAGATATTTCATCTTGAGTAGCAATATTTATTTCTTCACCAATCGTTTTTTTAGTGTTAGCAATATCAATAAAACCATTTGCAGTATCTTTAACAAAGTTGAAATCTCTTGTAGGTGTCAAAGACCCTAATTCAATTTCCGTTTTACCTGCTAATAACTGAGTAATAATAGTAGGAATGACAGCACGAGCAGACTGCCGTGGACCATATGTATTAAACGGCCTTACAATTGAAATCGGCATATCAAAACTACGATAAAAGGATTCTGCTAATCGATCGGCCCCAATTTTTGTTGCTGAATAAGGTGACTGACCCTGATAAGGGTGATTTTCATCAATTGGGACATACTGAGCTGTTCCGTATACTTCGGAGGTAGAAGTCATTAATAAACGTTCAGTATTCAAATCTCTTCCAGCTTGTAACACATTTAAAGTTCCTTTTATGTTAGTGTCCACATAAGTATCAGGAGAGTGATAGCTAAAAGGAATCGCTATTAATGCAGCTAAATGATATACCTCATCTATTCCTTTCATTGCTTCTTTTACACCATTTGGATCGCGAATGTCTCCCGTAAAAACATCTACGCAGTCTATTGTTTCTTTGGAAAGGGTGTCCAACCACCCCCATGAATTAAATGAATTATAATAAGCAAAAGCCCTAACTTCATGCCCTTGTTTCACTAACTCCTCTGTTAGATGACTTCCTATAAACCCATCTGCTCCTGTAACTAAAACTTTTTTCATATTAAAATCTCCTTATTTTAAGTATTTTTTAATTTATATACTCTAAGTCAATGTATTTCTTTATTTCGGATAAATTATATAACATATCCATATTATACATTTTTTCTAATTTTTCTTTCAGTGATTCTTCCGGAAACACATCGAAAAACACCTTATATAGCGAGATTGCATTTATCCCATACCACTGATTAATGTAATAACAAGATGAAGAGTGAACTGTTAACACTAAGTCAATATTTACTTTAGCTGGAATAAGTTCTGCTGGTAAATAATAGTCTTCAATTAAGTGCACTCTATTATTACGTAGTAGTCGTTTATATTTTTTGATATCTTCGCTTGGGTGAGGTTTAATTATAACCTGTAAATTCTTAAACTTAGTCAACGCTTCAAATAGGCCTTCTATCTTAGCATTTTCCCTTTCAATAGAAATATAATTAAACTCTGAGAAGGGTTGCCCCATATAAAGTATTGTGTACAAACCATTATCATTTGGAAAATTAAAGTCAATGTCACTGACATTAAAATACCGATACAATTCATTTAAATCTCTAATATTCAAGTCATTAAAACTTAACACATTAATTCTTTTATTCTTCTTTTTTTCTTCGGGCAAGAATCCAGGTGAACTCGCTAGTATCTCATTTATATTTGGGCTCATACCTATATCTTTATATGTCTGCTTTGGGTATGAAAACAAGAACCTTTTTAATAAACTATGTTTTTTTACGGTTGGTTTACTTGGTGAATTATAAAGCCCCAAACCTTCTTCAATTAACGTAATCTTTATATCCTTTTGAGTAGCGCATCTGATTAAAGTTTGATTAATTAAATCATTATCTTTAAATATATATAAGTGATCACTCTCATTTTCCATAAAATATCTTTTTGCTTTTTGTATCTGCCTTTTATTTTTTTTTCCAATTTCTAATTTACTACTTGGGAATTCGCTTCGTTCAATAATAAGGACATCATATAAATCTGAATCCTTAGCAATAATTTCAGCAATAATTGAATTGATTGAGAAACAGATTATAATAGGTTTTTTTATATTGTGTTTTTTAATGAATAGTTTACAAATCATCAAATGAAAAATTGTATTTACAGAAAAAAAAGTTGGCTTCAATATAAATCAACTCTCTCTATTATGGCTTTGCTCTTAGACTCTTTCTTTAACTTATGTGAGATTTGTTTCAGTGAATCATACCTTTGATAAAAGATATAAGAATATAATAAAATCGCAATATATACATAATCAAACCTACCTGAAAATATTACTGTATCCGTCATACCTCTTAATAGGAATATTAAAAATAAAATTACAATGAAATATTTTTTTCTAATTGTTAATTTAATAAGAGATCCAATTATCAGCAAATATACTATTAACATAAAGAAACCAAAATTAAAAAGACCGTCTAAAAAACTATTATGTAAATTATGAAATCCAAAAAAGGATATATTGTTACTATCAAATCCTAAAAAGAATGATTTTACATCTAATTTATTAAAATAGTCTTTCCAAATTTCCAAACGTACATTGTTCGTAAAACCCTCTCTTGTCCCTCCCCTAGTAGCAAGATTTACTCTAAAAATCTCAATGTTCTTTAAGAGTGTATCAGTATAAAATAGAAGGATAGAGCCACAGATTATTAAAGAGATATACTTTATTTTAAAGTTAAGTTTAAAAATCAGTATTGTAATTAGAAGTAAAAGCGATGCTATAATACCAGCTCTCCCTGTAGTCCAAAAACTTACAATAGTGCTTATAATGGCTGGATGAACTAGGAACTTCTTCCCTTTTAGGTATCTTACTAAATATACGGAGATAGACAGAGAGAAAATAATGAAACTGACTATATTCTCACTCCAAATTATGACATTTGAAGGATTAACTCCCTTTTGGTATTGAATCAATAAATATAAAGAAGCTATATAAAATAAAATCAGCAATAACTTATCACTATGAGTTCCCCTAATTACAAAAAAGGCTAAACCTAATTGTGAGATCAGTATTAATGTTGAATATATCAGACTTATTGATATATCATTTATTACCAACATTCTAATACATATATACAAAATTAGAATACTATACATAAATAACAATCCTGTGAAATTATTATACTTTACAAAAACGTATCTAATTAGTATAGCTATACCCATTGAAATAGAGATATTCAGAAATATGTTGTTTTCTTCAATATAATAAACTAATAGTGACAAAATTGATATGAAGAACATAGCATGGTTCAATGTCTCATGAATTTTAATTTCTTTTTTCATTCAAATCACTACTTTATTTTAGATTCTTTTATCATCTAAAAATTTCTTAGAATTCCATTTAACCTTTTTGCAGATTTCCCCCAGTTATTTCTTTTTAAGAAGATTTTTGCATTATCGTCATTCCATTCTGTAAGACTTGCATACAATTCATTCAGATCATTGTAGTCGAATATTGTATATCCTAAACTGTACTCATGAACCATTTGTCCTAAAAAACCAATGTTCTTTGTTAAAACAGGTTTCCTAAGAGTAGCGGCATTGTAAACAGTGAAGGGTACAGATTGATCACTATAAACACGCCAGTAAAAATCGATGTAGGGAGCTAACTCCTCTTCATTAAGGGGGATCTTTTTATTTACTAGAAATACATCTGGATGGTTTTCTAATAATTTATATTTCTCCTCATCTCTTTCCCTCATACTTTCACTAATTTCACCAACGAATATCAAGACTATCTTATAATTCGATTCACTAGTGTTCGTTAACAAATCGATAGCTTCTTCATATGATAAATTTTTTTCATTTGGGGATGATACACATAATCCTACTAGTGTTTTCTCAGAACTTTCCTCTCTAATCCTTGCTATAAAAT
Source organism: Halobacillus litoralis (assembly GCF_009856445.1). Lineage (GTDB taxonomy): Bacteria > Bacillota > Bacilli > Bacillales > Halobacillaceae > Halobacillus > Halobacillus litoralis. Next base: position 677,028 of record NZ_WMFA01000001.1, on the reverse strand, counting down.
TCTTTATATTTAGAGTAATATCATCGTTACTTTTTTTTTGAGTATTAGGCAAATTAGGACCAAATGTAATATAATCAATCTTATTGGCATGCTTCGGAAACTGCTTACTTGCTGTTTTTATTAATAATTTATCGGTAACCAATATCTTTCTTGAAACTCTTGCGAAAAGGCCTCTTCTAAACTTTGTAATTATTGGATAATTTTCTTTCGACTCCTTATCAACATTATGACATATCCAAATAAGGTTTATATTAAAAACTTTAATTAGGAATACAGACATTATTTCAGATATTGCTCTTAAGAAAGTTTTAAATAAAGAGGGATAATCATTTAAATAACGATATATAACAGAATTAGGTTTACCCTTCTTTATTATATATAAAAATATTTTGACATGTGTTGTTAGTGGAGAGCCTTCAATAAATAAAAGAGTATTATTTTCCGTTTTAAATTCATGTGAAATTTTCTTTGACTTTATATCATTATATTGAATTAAGTTATATGACACGTTTTCATCCACTTCCAATTTTTATATTCATTCTATAAGTTTTTACATTTTAACTAAATTTTTTAACGACCTTAATTTTAATACAGTTTCAAACTTCAAAAAAGATAAGCCGAAAAAAGATATTGCAAAAAAACTTGGCTTTTGTCTAAAGTGTGCTAGAAGATACTTTCTTGCTTTTTTTGGTTCATTATTACGTAACGCTTTAGTAATAAGAATTTTATAACTAGCTTGATTATGGTCTCTTCTTATCTTTTCACTTGTATCTTTGTAAAGTTCCTTATACTTTAAGGATATATAATCTATTGATTCCTCATATTTCTTAAGGCTATCAGATATTTGTGTATTGTTTCCGTAATTATGATATATAAGCAATGGTTCCGACACAGCACCTACCATGAAGTTTTGGCAAACCCTTATCCATAAATCATAATCCTGTTGTGCTTTTAATTCCTCATCAAATCCTCCCACTTCTTCTAAAACACTTTTTTTCACCATTACACTCGAAGTGGATCCAATACAATTTGAAATAAGAATATCATCGGATAAGTCTCCAGTTTTTTGGGGAGTTGAAATGTAATTTATTCCTTTATCATCATATAAGATTTTAGCACCGGTATAAACTAACCCATACCTTGAATCTTTATTGAATTCTTGAACCTGTAGCTCTATCTTATTATAAACCCATTCATCATCATCATCTATAAAGGCAATATAATCTCCCTCGGCAGCTTTAATCCCTGTGTTCCTTGCATGGTTCCCACCTTTAGCCGGTTGATACGATATGTATTTAATTCTGCTATCCTTTTTTTCATATTCTTCTAAAAGAGAATCCGTGTTGTCAGTAGAACCATCGGACACTACAAGAACCTCTAAATTTTGATAGCTTTGTTTTAACACACTCTCTACCGCTTTAGTAAGTAGACTTGCTCTATTATGAGTCGGGATAACAACGCTTACTTTCATGTGAACTAACCTCCTTTATTGCAATTAGATATTAAAACTTTAGTTAAGTCTCTCCCGCAAGAAAGAGTTGGAAATCCATTTCAAAAGTTTCATAGGGGCTAAAAACATCACTATTTGTCCTATAGTTACTATGATTAAATCTAGAGTTGAACAATGCCCTCTTTTCCAAATAGTGTATATGACTTTTATATAGCTTTTACAGTTATCCCAACTTTTCCGTCGTTTAAAGCTATTCTCATTAGACCGAAACAATAATAACGATTTATTAATATTTGAAGCTTTACATCCACTATTAAGCATTCTCGAAAATAAATCGAGGTCTTGTTTTCTTCTTAGGAATCCATAACCTCCACTTTGCAGAACCTTAGACTTTTTAAACATCACGGTAGGATGATTGAATGGGCTTCTTCTTTTTATAAACCTCTTTATATCCTTATGCTTAGTAGGTACAATTCTAGACGAAACGACGTTAGTTGGCTCATCATAAAATTCATCTATATTGGTACCTATTATGCAAAGTTCAGGGTCATTTTGAAATACTTTAACTTGTTCTTTACATCTATCATGTAAAGAAATATCATCTGAATCCATCCTAGCTATCAGTTCATTCTTACAGTTTTCTAACCCAATATCCAACGCTTTGCCTAGACCAAGGTTATTATCTAGTTCTACAATATTAAATAACCCAGGGTGATTACTGGAAAAGTTTTCAATTACTATATTTAATTCTTTATTTAGCTCACCATCTTTTACAATCACAATTTCATCTGGTTTAAGTGTTTGTCGAACCATACTTTCAATACTTTCCTTTAAAAAATGAGGTGATTCTTTATAATAAACTGACATTAAAACGCTGTATTTTGCTTCCATTCTAATTCCCCCTTTCTGTTAGTGAGATTGATTGTTTAAAGTCCCTTACTCTATAGTTTTGTTTATATTCGCTAAGGTTCTTATCATATATAAGATTACCGAATACTTTATTTATCAACTTCACTCTAGGACATAAGAGCCGAATAAATGGATTGAACGCTTTAGTAAACCATATTTTATTTCCATGTACTTCAGCAATTTGAGATATCATTTTTCTAACCTGTACATATTTAGCGTTTTGAGGGAAAAAGACACCATTTTCATTATTAACTATTATAAGTCGAATAAGTTCACAAAGATTGTCTATATGAAGCATACTTCTTTGATTTATTATATTAGGAAAAACAGGAGTTTTTCTTGCTATTTTTGCTAATTTAGGGTAATTTCCTTTTGAATCTTTTCCATAAATCATTGGGGGTCTGATAACAACTACTTTAAAAGATTCATTTTCCAGTCGTTTAATCCCATTTTCTGCTTGAAGCTTACTATCTCCATAAAAGTTACTTGGGCTGGGGACAGTATTTAAGTCAATAACTTTCTCCACACTACTGCTGTCACCATAAACAATGATACTACTCATAAAGATAAATTGTTTTACACCTTCACTCTTAGCTTTTTCAGCCAATTTAATAGTAAGATCACGATTTACTTTGTAATATTTCTCTTTCATTCTAGGGTCAGTAGAAACGTGGGCAATGCCTGCTAAGTGAAGGATAACATCATATTTAGAGAAATCTAATTTATTCCAATCTTTATTCCTAACACTAATAGTATCTGTATCGTAAACTTCGGAACTATTTGCTAACCACTTCACTACATTTTCACCGATGTAACTAGTTGAACCTGTTATAAGTATTTTCTTCATTTAGACAAAAACTCCTGAGACCTTTTTTCTTCGTTACTCGGTACTTTTTTCCCCTCTACTACTCCATCACTCTTTATAACACTTAGTATGGTTCCTATGAAACAATTTATATCCATCCACAGGCCAAGCTTATTTACATATTCTCCATCAAGTTTTGCCTTAACATCTATAGGTAGTTCATCTCTGCCATTAATTTGAGCCCATCCTGTTAGGCCAGGGAGGATGTCATTTGCACCATATTTTTCTCGCTCCTTTATTAAATCATATTGATTCCATAAAGCAGGCCTAGGACCAATGATACTCATTTGTCCCGTGAAGATATTCCAAATCTGTGGAAGTTCATCTAAGCTTGTTTTCCTCAAGAATTTCCCCATACGAGTAATATACTGGTCAGGGTTCTCTAAAAGGTGGGTAGGTGTATCCTTGGGTGTATTAATTTTCATAGTCCTAAATTTCAGCATGTTAAAGTGTGAGGTGTGAACTCCTATACGTTTCTGTTTAAATAGAATCGGCCCCTTAGAATCTATCTTTATTGCGAAAATGAGACCAATAAATAAAGGAGTTAAAGCTATTAAACTTACTGCAGACAAAATAATGTCTACTGAGCGCTTTAATTTTAAATACATGTTTTCCCCCTAATTTCTCTTTTATATTATTGTGGGTTACTACATATTTTTGATAAATAAGTAACTGAATTGAAAAGCACCATCCAACTGAGAAGATGCTACTTGAATTCGCTTGAACATTGGACTTACTAATGAACTTGCACATAAGATTATTTTCTTATTATGAAAGGCTCATTTTGTATAATAGGATACGATCTATAATACAGAACCTCCTCTCTCTTTTCCCCACTATATTCGCTCCAACTAACAATTACCTATTTTTTTAGTTGAATTTGAATAAATCATATGGTCATCTTTCTTTTAACAAGTGATTCTAACAATTTTCCTACGTCTTCACCAATCTCATCATTCTTCAAAGCGAATTCTATTGTTGTTTTTACAAATCCATATTTTTCTCCAACGTCGTAACGATCACCTGCAAAATCATAAGCATACACATTTTGTAATTCATTTAACTCTTGAATAGCATCTGTTAATTGAATTTCTCCACCAGCTCCAGTTTTATGTTGATCTAACGAACCGAAAATTTCAGGATTTAATACATATCGTCCCATAATTGCTAAATTTGAAGGTGCTGTACCCTGCTTAGGTTTTTCCACAAAACGATTAACCTGATAAAGACGTTCATTTTTATCAGAGGGGTCAATAATTCCATATCTGTGGGTCTGGTTATCTTCGACTTGCTGTACCCCTATAATAGAAGATCCTGTAGCTTCATACTGTTCTATGAGTTGCTTTAAACACGGGGTATCAGACTCTACAATGTCATCCCCAAGCAATACAGCGAACGGTTCATTACCGATAAATTTACGAGCGCTCCAAACGGCGTGTCCTAGACCTTTAGGTTCCTTTTGACGAATATAATGTATATCCACTTTTGAGGTTTCATTTACTTTTTCTAGTAAGTCAAACTTTTCTTTCTTTTGAAGGTTATCTTCTAATTCAAAATTATTGTCAAAATGATCTTCAATTGCTCTTTTCCCTTTTCCTGTAACTATAATAATATCTTCAATTCCAGATTCAATTGCCTCTTCTATTATGTACTGAATAGTAGGTTTATCAACAATCGGTAACATTTCTTTCGGCATGGCTTTAGTAGCAGGAAGAAAACGGGTTCCTAATCCTGCAGCTGGAATAATGGCTTTTTTCACTTTTTTCATGTGAGTTCCCCCTATAATCTAGTTAACGTATTGAATTTCTTTCATTTTCTGAGGCAAACGATTATTTGCAAGATCAATAACATAATCACGCAATTCGTCATCATTACTTTCCGAATGATAGTCAACAATATGTTGTACGAGTTGATAATCAAATTGTACTGTTTTTCCTATAAATATTTTAGGAAAGACGGGCTCTTTATTCACTTCATTTTCACTTAGTAACTCTTCATACATTTTCTCGCCTGGACGAATGCCGTTAAAATGAATGGGAATCTGTTCTTCTGTAAATCCTGACAAATGAATCAAGTTCTTCGCAAGATCGACAATTCTTACAGGTTCACCCATATCAAGCACAAATACCTCTCCACCACGAGCAAGAGCCCCTGCTTGGAGCACCAGCCTCGAAGCTTCTGGAATCGTCATAAAGTAACGCGTCATATCTGGGTGAGTAACGGTAACCGGTCCACCTGCAGCAATTTGCGTCTTAAACAGTGGAATCACACTACCACGGCTTCCGAGCACATTACCAAAACGGACAGCAACAAACTTCGTCTGGCTTTTTCTGCCAAGATTCTGTACAACCATTTCTGCAATTCGTTTTGTGGAACCCATCACGTTAGGTGGGTTGACCGCTTTGTCTGTAGAAACGAGCACAAATGCTTTCACCCCTGAATGGTGGGCAGCTTCAGCAACATTCTTCGTTCCAATGACGTTGTTCTTCACAGCTTCTTTCGGATTCGCTTCCATTAATGGCACATGCTTGTGAGCGGCTGCGTGGTAAATGTAGGACGGTGCATAGTCTTGGATCACTTGAAAAATGCGCTCTTGATCCTGAACGTCGGCAATGACAGTCACAAGTTCGGTATCAATGTCGAACTTTTTTAATTCCAAATGGATCGTATAAATGCTGTTTTCTCCGTGACCAAGCAAAATAAGACGTTCTGGACCGAACTTAACAAGCTGGCGGCAAATTTCTGAACCTATACTTCCACCGGCCCCCGTAACCATGACTGTTCGTCCTTTAATTTCAGATTCTATGGAATCGATATCGAGTTCAACAGGCTCGCGACCGAGAAGGTCTTCAATTTGGACATCACGGATTTGATTGACTGATACATTCCCTAGTGCAATATCTTCAATCATCGGCAAGGTTTGAACATTTTTGACGGTTTTTTTCGACATTTGAATTAAATCTTTAATAACCTCTTGCTTGACAGATGGCATCGCCATGACGATATGATTAACTTGATGTTTAGCCGCTAATTCTTCTATGTTTTTTGTACTGCCCAACACAGGAAGTCCTGAGACGGTTAAATGGTGTAAAGTAAAGTCGTCATCAACAAAACCGACGAGGTCACCTTTGAATTCTTTGGAGTCCTTCATTTGTCTTGCAAGCATACGTCCAGCAGCTCCTGCACCCACAATTAATGTCCGCTGGCGGCTTGGGTCATTGACTTTAATTTTTGCTTTTTTCAGTTTAGGCTTCAGTGTCATGCCATAATTCCTATAATACTGCCACGCAAATCGCACCCCACCAATAAGCAATATATGTAACATCCACGTGATTGTTAAAGCCCGTTCATAAACGTTCCCGAATACGATGGCTTGAATCAACACAGCAGCAATAATTGATAAGGTCACCACACCGAAAATCCCTATAAGTTCTTCGGTACTTGCGTAGCGCCACTTCTTCTTATACATACCCGTCAGACTGGAAAATAGATGATGACTGATGAGTAATGTAGCTGAAAGTACGATCATGACATTGTCAAAGACAGCAACGTAAGGATTTAAAAAAAAGTGGGACATATAAACAGAAAAGAAAACGATGACGGAATCAACGAAAACTAATAAAAACAGCCGTTTCTTATATGCGGTGGTCACTTAGATTCCTCCTCTTTCTTTGATCAATGGCTTTATGTAATTCCTTTTCCAATACTGTAACTTTCCATTCGGGTGCTTGATACTTTATGTATCGAATGGTTTTGATTGCTGACTTTGGTAATTGCTTTTCTTCCTCCATTCATACATCTCCTTAATATCACTTGCGTTTTGTAACTTTTTTGTAACAATCCACATTGTACCAATATCTATGAATGCTTAAAAGGGAAAAATAGTAGAATTTTGAAGATTTATTATATTTTTTGCAAAAAAATATAATAAAGCGTTTTCTTTTGAAGAAACTAATATATTCATATAAAGAGGTAATCACAGTTTTTGATGATTACCTCTTTATACCTATTAGAACAAACCGAATATTTTCCTCTTTTTCACATGATGCGGTGGCTCTGCCTGCAAGGCTCTTCCAACCAGTACATCTTCCGCATTCTCTGATAAGAGGTAAACAAAATCAAGACCGAATGTACCCCTTATTTCACTATAAGCTTCTGTCATACAGAAGCCCCGGGAACCCGTATTATGAGCATCACTGGCAATCAGATGTGCCAGGTTCGCTTCCAGCAGCTGCTCCGAAAACTTTTTAATTTTCTTTCCAAACTTTCCGCATACACTAGCTGCTGTCAGCTGGACATAAGCTCCATGTTTGACGAACGAATACAGTAGATCCGGATTCTCCATGATGGCCTTGTTCCGCTCAGGATGAACAATGATCGGCGAATAACCGGATACCTGCAAATCAAAGAATAGTTGATTCGCATAACGGGGGACGCTGCCTGATGGAAATTCAATAAAGACGTAATTGCTTTCCTTATTTAATGATAAGACTTCTTCCTGTTGCAAGCCTTCAATCATCTCGCCATAGATTCTTGTTTCCTGGCCAGGCAGAACTTCGAGGTCAATGCCCCGCTCCTGAAACGTTCGATTCAATTCATTGACTTGGATGAGGATGTCGTTCTTATAGTTATCGTAAGCCCCATTTTTATGATGAGGGGTAGCTATGATGGTACGTATGCCGTCAGCGACCGCCGCTTCGGCCATTTGGATACTTTCTTCAATTGTTTGGGCCCCATCATCCACACCAGGTAAGATATGACTATGAATATCTATCAAAAGACCTATCCCCTTTCTATTATTTTACAGACAGTTTTTTTAATACTAAGCTGAATTATAGCAATATCTGACACATTTTTAAACACTAGCTTACTAGTTTTTTTAAATTTTACAGCTTGTTTTCATTTTTTTAACAAATTAGATAATTATTTTGAATATCAAAAAGAAGAGTCCGAAGACTCTTCTTTTTCTATTGACCGTAATAATAATAATAGTTGCTTGAAGATGTGACCTCCTGGTCGTTCAACACGACTCCAAGTACATTGGCTTTTGCCTGGTCCAGTTTTTCTTTGGCTTTCGCAGCCGCTTCTTTTTCGGTCTGCTTGCTTCGCACTACAAGGAGGACACCATCGACGTAGTTGGATAACACCTGTGAATCTGTTACAGCTAGAACCGGTGGTGTATCAAAAATAATCATGTCGTAATGCTGTTTCGCTTCTTTAATGAACTGCTCTATCTTATGAGAGCCCAGTAATTCCGACGGGTTCGGCGGGACCGGACCACTCGTAATGACATCCAGGTAATCCACGTGGGTCGTGTTGACGAGGTCTTTCACCCGCTGTGTTCCGGCTAGATAATTACTCAGCCCCAGCATATTTTGAATACGGAACGTGTACTGAACCGTCGGTTTCCGCATGTCTGCATCGACCAGCAGCGTTCTTTTCTGTTGTTGAGCAAATACAGCAGCTGTATTTGCCGTTGTCATGGACTTACCTTCAGAAGGTCCGGCGGAAGTCACGAGCATGGTTTCTAACTCGTTATCTACCGATGTGAATTGTAAGTTTGTACGGATTGTTCGATACTGCTCAGCAATCGGTGATTTGGGATTGTCTTCAGCAATCAAGTTTCTGGCTTTTGTATTCATGGTGTTCTTTTTCTTACGTACCAACGGATTCACCTCTGATTTCTGACACTTTCGCTCTTCCTCGTACCGGACTCTTATTCGGGAGATCTTTTTCAGAAATGGTTGAGACAACACCCAGAACTGGAAGCCCAAGGGTTTCTTCAATGTCTTCTTCTTGCTTGATCGTATTGTCCAAGTATTCCAATAGGAAGGCAAGACCGACACCGATCATTGTACCGATAACAAGGGCGATTGCAATATTAAGTACAGTGTTCGGACTTACAGGTGCTGGATTAGGACCTAACTCAGCTTCTGTTAAGATATTAATGTTGTCAACCCCATTCATAAGCTGAGGAACTTCCCCTTTGAATACATTGACAACGGTATTGGCAATGTCTACAGCGCGCTGTGGATTCGTATCGGTAGCGGTCACATTCACTACCTGGGATTCCTGCTCATTGCCTACTTGGATTTTGTCAGCCAGCTGCCCGGCTGTCATATTCAACCCTAATTCATCAGAGACTTCTGTCAAAATGCGTGGGCTCTTGATGATCACGTTATATGTATTGATCAATTCCACGTTTGTGCGGATATCGTTGATATCATAAGCGGCATTCTGCGACTGATCCTGGGACTGATTAACAATGAACTGAGAGGATGCTTCATAGGACGGGGTAAGAACAAAGAATGTAATAAGTGCACTAAGTGCAGCTGCCCCGACAGCTAGACTGATAATCATCCAGATTCGTTTCTTAAGGACCTCGAAAATTTCTTTCAAGGAAATCGTTTCTTCCATAGGTGTACCTCCATTTTTGTCGAAATTTACACAATAAGCACATTATAGCATAATGCTCTCTTTCGTTAAGGGGAAACATGACATTTTTTTCAATTGCTTTACAAAAAACAGTTCCATACTCCCCTTTTTCAAACATCGGATAATCTTGGAATCTATGAATAGTATAAAGTTTTTTTGATTCGAATGAACTACAAAAATAGGAGTAACCAACAAAATTCAACAGAAAATTATGGATTACGACCCAAATCATTCTCGGGACGTTGTATAATGATGGATGATAATCAAGATGAGAAAGGGATGTGGTCCATGAATAAAAAAGCGATCGCTATATTTGTGCTTGCTCTAGTCATCATAGGAGCAGGGACGTTTTTTACAATGAAAGCCGTTGGAGCGAACACACTGAATAGCTTATACTCGGAGGCGAAAGAAGCCTATGAAGCGAAAGACTACAAAAAAAGCATACCCCTCTATGAACAAGTGCTCCGAAAAGACGCAGGTCACACAGCAGCCATAACAGAATTGGCGCAGTCCCATGCAGCGCTTGAGCAGACAGAGCAAGCGATCAAAACTTTGCAGCAGGGAATCTACCAAAATCCAGAGGAATCTTCTCTCTACCTGTTCTTAACTGATCTTTTCTTAGAAATTGAAGATGTAGAAAATTCCTACGAAACGTTGGAAAAAGGAAAGTCCTATGCGGGGTCAGAAGGAATCAATGATGCTTTCCAGCAATTGACGGACAAGATTTACTTACATATGGAAAGAAGCCGAGTACAAAAGGAATTCGATCAAGAATTGTCACTGGTGTGGGAGAACGAAGAAGGTGACCGTGTCCCTCTTCAAGCTGATTATGATATAGAAGATGAGGCAGTAGGCACCCTCTCCAAGTTAGAGGATTCTCCTGCCGTGTTATTTACCGGAGAACAGTTGGGAGAAACTTCGGTCAAAGTGGAATGGAAAGCCATTGAAGAGAACGTGACGATGGAAGTCGTCGACCAGCTTCTTTCTGAAGTGGAACTCACCCCCGGCGATTTGGAACCGCTCGCCATTGGAGAAACATTGAATCTTGAAGTGACGGGTAAGGATGCTTCAGGAGAGGATATGAGTTTTGAGCCCGAATGGTCCACGAAAGAAGGAAATGTCGCCGTACAATTCACCGATGACCAAAAAGTAACTCTTGAAGCAACTGAAGCCGGCAAAGATGTCTTGACCCTTTCCTTTGAGGACTTTACTCAAGAATGGGAGATCATTGTCGAAGGAGATGGAGAGTCTTACGTTCAGACCAATGTTGAGGGAGAAGGCCGCATCCAGATATCTCCTGATAAAGAGGAATATGAGGAAGGCGAGGACATCCAATTAGAAGCGATTGGCGAAGAAGGCTGGGAGTTCGTCCGATGGGAAGGTGACCTTCAAGGAAGTGAGAACCCGGTCCAGCATACGATGGACGGGCACTTGAACGTAACCGCCGTCTTCGAATCCGGTACTCACGACCTCCGTCTGAGTATATCCGGAGAAGGGGAAGTTTATCGAGATTCCCTTGCTACCTCTTTCGCTCATAACGAAACGATTTCTCTACGAGCACGCCCGGAATCAGGCTGGACGTTTGAAGGCTGGGAAGGCGATGTTACGAGTTCACAAGAGGATATTGAACTGAAGATGGATGAGGAAAAGTCGTTACGTGCGATTTTTGTTAAAGATGAAGAGGATGAAGAACCAACAGAAGAGGAAACGGAAGAAGAATCATCTTCTGAAGCTGCCACCTATCGATTGAGCGTCCAGAAAAGCGGACAAGGCTCTGTTCAAAAAAGTAAATCCAGCAGCCGCTTCGACGAAGGAACCCTTGTCAACTTATCAGCCACACCTGCGGATGGTTATACTTTTGCAGGATGGAAAGGGGATGTGAGTGGCTCTTCAAGAAACATCACCCTAAGGATGAATAGCAACTATTCGGTACGGGCGGTCTTCGAGAAAAAAGCGTCTCCAGAGCCCGAACCAGAACCTGAGCCGACTCCTGAACCAGATCCCGAGCCGGAACCTGATCCTGAACCTGAGCCTAAACCAGAACCAGAGCCGGAAACATATTCTATAACGGTAGGAAAAACGGGGGAAGGAAGTTTACAAGTATCGAACAAGACGGTACAAGCTGGTCAGACGATTACGGTTACCGCGGTGCCAGCAGAGGGGTGGATATTCGCTCGTTGGGCCGGAGATGCCTCCGGAACAAGCCCAAGCACTTCCGTCACTATGAACCGCAATAAGTCTGTGACCGCCATTTTTAAAAAAGCATCTGAAGAATAAAGATGTTTTAAAATACGTAAAAAATCGCAAGCCCCGCCGGGTTTGCGATTTTTTAGTTTAGGCGTGCTCACCTTCCATGACCTGTTTTGAAGATGTCTCAGGAGCTTGATGCGTCACATAAGTACCCGCAATAAAATCGTGAATCGCCCGTTTATCCTCACGAATACCGACCATGAACGCACTGACGATAAGCGCAATTCCTAATGTAATGGCATAAACGAGTGCCCCGATAAGCTCTCTCAACAGCATCTGCTTGATCCCTACCTCTGAACCATCCTTCTTCACGATACGAACTCCGGCCGCTTTCTTCCCTACCGTATACCCGTACCATGCAATGGGAAGAACAATAAAATATACCGTACTCAGAGTATCCAAAGGGTTGGATTGTCTTAAGAATTCTCCGTAAATGACATAAGTAATCAGAGTAAAAATCACACCTAAAATAACGCCATCGAGTAACCGGGCAGCAAAGCGCGCCCAAAATCCTGCCGGTTGTTTAATATCCATACTTCCATCTCCTTTCGTTGTTATGTACTATATACCACATTTTGGAATTTGTAGTCCTTTGGATGCGGTCACTTTATAATGCCCCATAGGTATGGATTTTTTTATCGTCTAAGCCAGACCGTCGAGTCACTCTTGGCTCCCGTTCTTTCCTCAGACACATATTCTTTCGCACGATCTTCATTCTCTTATGTAGTCACTCTCCTTATGCGTACTACTAAAAAGAGCGCAAGCCATTTTATAGGCTTGCGCTCTTTCTTATAATCTTTAACCGTTAATCCAATCGGTATGGAACGTACCTTCTTTATCGACACGCTGATATGTGTGCGCACCGAAGTAGTCACGCTGTGCTTGCAGCAGGTTTGCTGGAAGCTTGGCTGTACGGTAGCTGTCGTAGTAAGCTAGGGCGCTTGAGAACGCAGGTACCGGTACCCCGTTTTGAATCGCAAGAGCGAGTGTTTCACGAAGCTCTTTTTGATAAGAAACCGCGATATCCTGGAAATAAGGATCTAGAAGCAGGTTCGTCAGATTCTCGTCTTTGTCGTAAGCGTCTTTGATCTTCTGCAGGAACTGGGCACGGATGATGCAGCCGCCGCGGAAGTTCATGGCGATGTCGCCGTACTGAAGGTCCCAGCCTTTTTCTTCGGACTGTGCACGCATCTGCGCGAAACCTTGCGCGTAAGAACAGATTTTACTCATGTACAACGCCTTACGAAGAGACTCGATCACTTCTTCTTTGTTTCCGTCAAAAGTAACTTCCGGGCCAGTCAGGTATTGGCTCGCTTTCTCGCGCTCTTCTTTCATTGCAGAGATGAAACGTGAGAACACAGATTCTGTGATGATTGGAAGAGGAACACCAAGATCAAGAGCACTCTTACTTGTCCATTTTCCTGTTCCTTTTTGACCGGCTGTATCAAGAATCACTTCAACAAGCGGCTTGCCTGTTTCTTCATCCATTTTTGTGAAGATGTCGGCAGTAATCTCAATCAGGTAGCTGTCGAGTTCGCCTTCGTTCCACTCTTTGAATACTTCGTGAAGCTCTTGTGCAGATAGGCCAAGAACATTTTTCATGATGAAGTAGGCTTCACAGATCAACTGCATATCACCATACTCGATGCCGTTGTGTACCATTTTCACGTAGTGGCCGGCACCGCCGCGGCCCATGTAAGCAGCACATGGTGTACCTTCAACGTTCGCTGCGATCGCATCAAAGATCGGCTTCACTTCTGCATAAGCTTCACTAGGTCCACCTGGCATGATGGAAGGTCCTTTACGCGCCCCTTCTTCACCGCCGGAGAATCCTGTACCGATGAAGTGAACACCTTTTTCTTCTAAGTAAGCGGCACGGCGTTCTGTATCTTCATAGTACGTGTTACCACCGTCGATCAGCATGTCGCCTTCTTCCAAGTGAGGGACAAGGCTTTCGATGACTTTGTCTGTTGTGTCGCCTGCTTTGACCATCATCAGGATTTTGCGTGGCTTTTCAAGGGAAGCGACGAATTCTTCGGCACTGTAGACACCAGAAATATTTCCTGTATTCTCATAATTTCCAACCAGTTCGTCTACACGGTCTGTCCAGTAATCATAAACAGACACGGTATAGCCGTTATCTTGAATGTTCAGGGCAAGATTCGCCCCCATAACTCCTAAACCGATGACTCCAATATTCTGCTGCTTATCCATGTTCCGATCAAATCCTTTCCATTCTATCTGTAAAAAGTTTTTACCACCATGTATAGCCGTCTTCGTTCAAGAGCTTCTCAGCTGCTTCCGGTCCTTCAGATCCTGCTTGATAGCCGTGAAGAGGAAGAGCGTCGTTTTCGAATGCTTCCAAGATCGGCTGGACCCACTTCCAGGATAGCTCCACCTCGCTCCAGTGAGCGAAATACGTGGAGTGCCCCTGCATGGCATCTTCCAATAGGTTTTCATAAGCCTCTGGCTGGGCATCCAGGTTTTTAGAAAAGTTGATGTACGCTGGTTCGAACTTCTCATTGGAATCATCTTTCAAGTTGATGCGAAGCCCAACGCTTTCGTTCGGATTGATTTCGATCATCAACAGGTTGGAAACAGCACCTGCTGCATCTTCATCATCTGCGACATCGTTTTTGAATTCGATGATGATCCGTGTCGATTTTTTCTCAAGGCGCTTCCCTGTACGGATGTAAAAAGGAATGCCTTTCCAGTAATCGTTGTCGATGTACAAACGAGCAGCGAAGTACGTGTCGTTATTCGAGTTTTCCGCCACACCGTCTTCTTCTAAGTAACCAGGAATCGGCTCAGCATTCATTTCACCCGCTTCGTATTGTCCACGCACGACATGCTGGGAGATTTCATTTTCCTCCACAGGGCGCAGCGATTCCATAATCGCTTTTTTCTTTTCTTCAATCTGTTTCGGTGTCAGTTTTTCCGGGTGATGAAGGGCAGTCATCATCACGAGCTGAAGCAAGTGGTTCTGCACCATATCACGAATGGCTCCAGCCTTATCATAATAACCCGCTCTCGTTCCAACACCGACGGTCTCACTCGCTGTAATCTGAACGTTCGCAATCTGTTCATGATTCCACAGGGCCTTCAAAATCGGGTTCGGACGAATCAACGATTCAAGATTCTGCACCATTGGTTTTCCGAGGTAGTGGTCGATACGGAAAATCTCATCCTCCTGGAACACTTTCGTCAGCTCTGCATTCAAATGACGCGCTGAGTGCAAGTCACTTCCGAATGGCTTTTCAACGATCAGACGCTTCCAGCCGTTCGTGTCCGTGATTCCATTTTCGTGAAGAGAGGCCGCGATCGGCTCAATCAACTTCGGTGCAACCGAAAGATAGAACAGACGATTTTCCGGAATGGAAAGCTCGCTTTCTCTTTCTTCAATAAAGGCTTTCAACCCTTGATACGATTCATCCTTCATCGCATCAAAAATGAAGTAACGGAAAGAAGCAAGGAACTCGTCCAGGTTCGATTCGTCTACATCTCTCCGTGAGAAAGATTCCAGAGACTCTTTAATGATGTTGTGGAAATCTTCCTGCGTATACGGTCTGCGTCCAAGGCCTACGACGGAAAGGGAATTCGGCATTTTCCCCTCGATATATAAATTATAGAGAGCGGGATAGATTTTACGTTTCGCCAAATCGCCGCTTGCTCCGAATAAAACAAAGGTCATGTCGTCCATCATTTCTGCGGTATCGATTCCATGACTTTTCGTGTTGAATTGGTCCATGATTCGTGTTACCTCCTGTACTTTTGCGCTTTTATTAGTATAAAGCATGAGTACCAAATATGTAAGTGAACAGGCTTACGCCAGGAACACTATTTTATTGTTTACCTCATCCATGACATTTATGAAACATGTCTTATATGTATGGTTTGCCATGAAAATTATTTTACTGAAAATTCGGCTGTTTTTAAAGAGGCAACAGGAGGCACACAGTCCGCATCAGGCTTAATTTCAGCGATGTGAGAAACGTGACGCTTTGTATGTCGGCTATACTCTTAGTGTGAGCGTTTTCACTCCGATTTGCAATAGATTGAAAAAAATTTTCATAAAATATTTCATTTATAAGTCCGTTTTCACTCTGAATGAGAGAGTGTTTTTCCTCTACTATTAGAGACAATCTTTACGATAAAAAGAAAAAAGCCGAACACTCCTTTTCAGGAAGCATTCGACTCTTCTTCTGTTTGATCCGCTTGCGAATTTTTTCGATTACGAATGATTGGAACAACGAACGATAGAATACTTACAATGTAAAGTCCGATGGATACCGAATCAGAAATAAGAATCATCATGTCTCCACCGGCCGCCGTCAGCGACTGTCTTAGTGACTGTTCCATCATGCCACCTAGGATGAAAGCTAAGATGAACGGAGCTGCCGGAAAGCTGAATAATCTCATTAGATAACCGACAAAACCAAAGATCAGCAATAAGTATAAATCGAATGTACTGAAGCTGATGGCATAAACACCGATCAAACTGAAAATGGCAACTAGCGAGATGAGCATCGGTCGTGCGATCTTCAATATTTTTGCGATGTATGGAATGAGTGGTAAATTCAGAATCAATAAAAAGATATTTCCGATATACATACTCGCGATGATCCCCCAGAAAACTTCCGGACGATCGGCCATCAGAAGTGGCCCGGGTTGAATTCCGAGAACGAGAAAAGCTCCTAACATGACGGCTGTCGTTCCGGACCCTGGTATACCAAGGCTGAGTAATGGAACGAAGGCACCACTAGTCGCTGCATTGTTGGCCGTTTCTGGAGCCGATAATCCTTTGATCGATCCTTTTCCGAATTCTTTTGGATTTTTAGCGATTTTCTTTTCTGAAATATAACCGATGAAAGAAGCAATTGTCGCACCTGCACCTGGTAGAACACCAAGAATGAAACCGAGGAATGACTGTCTGCTCATCGGGCCGCGCATCTCTTTAAAATCAGCTTTGCTGAGCTTCAAGCTTCCGATGTCCCCCTGATTTTGAAGCGATTGATCTTTTCTTTTTTTAACGAGAAAACAAATTTCAGCAAGTGCAAAGAGTCCGAGAGCGATGACTAGAAAATCAATGCCTTCCAATAAGTTTGGGTTGTTGAACGTAAAACGGCTCGTTCCCGTCTGCCCGTCGATTCCTATCGTCGCCACCATAAAACCGACGGTAGCTGTAATCAAAGCTTTGATCGTTGAGCCATCTGAGAGACTTGCGATGGCCGTCAGACCTAAAAACATGAGGGCAAAATATTGAGGCGGACCGAATGAAACAGCGACGGCAGATAAGGCGGGAGCGAACAACATCAGAAGAACGACGGAAACCGTTCCTCCGACAAATGAGGAAATCGCAGCTATCGCCAATGCTTTCCCTGCTTCTCCCCGCTGCGCCATCGGATAGCCGTCAAAGGATGTAGCGACCGTGCCTGATATTCCTGGTGCGTTCAAGAGAATCGAAGACGTCGATCCACCGAATACCGCCCCGTAATAGACACCCGCCATCATCACTAAAGCGACAGAGGGGTCCATCCCATATGTGATCGGAATCATGATCGCAATTGCACTGATTGGTCCAAGGCCCGGCATCATCCCGATAAGCGTGCCGGCAACAACACCGATCAGAACGAACAAAATCCCCTGCCAGCTAAATGCGACCTGAATTCCTTGCATTAATCCATCCATTGCACCCATGGTGACTCACCTCCTTTTAAAATGGTAAAACTCCTTGTGGTAGTCGGATTTGTAGTAAATAATTGAACGAAAGGTACATGATTAAAGGAAATAAAACCGCAACGAGGATGGTTGTGACGAGTTTTCTATACCCTAGGAACCAGGAGCAGGCAAAAATAAATAACATGGAACTCAAAACAAAACCGAGGATTTCTAATAGGAAGATGTAAAGAAAAATCATCCCACCTACCGCGAGTAGAACCAGCATTTCTTTTTTCGGTACCTGACGTTTTTCCTTTTCCTCTTTCGTTTCTGATGATTTATCGAAGAATAAAAAGACGGCCAGAATGATTAGTAAATAGCCGAGGATTTTTGGAACAAAATCCGAATCGACCGGAACATAAGGGTACTCCTTTAAGTTATAGCTCAAATAAAGATAACCAGCAGCGAACAAAATCAAAAAGATACTCACTTTCTGGTTCAACGTTTTCAGCAAAAACATCACCTTCGATCTAATAGAAAAGGGTCTGCGTACAGACCCTTCCTATCTATTATTGATTCAAACCAAGCTCTTCCATCAAGCTTCCGAGTTGATCCCTTTGTTCATCAAGGAACTGGCTGTACTCTTCACTATCCATGTACATTTCATCCCAGCCATAATTGGTACGAATCTCCGCAAATGCTTCTGAATCACTGACTTCTTTCAGTTTTTCCTCATAATAAGCGACTTGTCCTTCGGTCATATCTCCAGGTCCGAAGAATCCTCTCCAGTTCACGAATGTCGCATCAATGCCCTGCTCTTTCGCTGTCGGGAAGTCTTCCAGTACTTCACCTTCCAAGCGTTCTTCTGCTGTAATTCCGAGGACACGAACTTTTCCTGCTTTCACTTGTTCGACGGTTTCAGCGATCCCAGTAGAATAAACATCTGCACTTCCGTTCAGGATTTGTGTCATCCCACCGCCATCCTGAGCAGAAACGTACTTGATCTTCTGAATATCGACACCCGCTTCTTTAGCGATCGTCACGAACTGCATGTGGTCCATGGAACCAGGAGAAGACGTTCCCACGACCCTTACGCTGGAAGGATCATTCTTCATATCTTCAAAAAGCTCATTCAAATCCTGCCACTTGGCATCATCGGCGACAGCAAAAGCTGCATAGTCCGCAATCATGTTGGAAAGTGGAGTGAAGTCTTCATGAGACAGATCCGACTGTCCGTTCAATGGGACGAAGATCAATGGTGGTGAAGAAACGAAAATGTTGTGCGGGTTGTTCGTACTGTTGATGTAGGACCAGCCGACAGCTCCACCGCCCCCTTCTTTGTTGACAACCCCGACGTTCTGTTCCGTGATCTCTTCTTCTTCAAGGATCTTTCCAACAGAGCGAGCGGTCGTATCCCAGCCACCGCCAGCACCAGCAGGAGCGACAATCTCAATATTTTTATCCGGCGTCCATTCTCCATCGCCGCCATCCCCGCTCGTTTCCGAAGAGTCACCGCCACAAGCAGCTAAGAACAAAACAATCAATAAACTACCCATCATCCATAAATGCTTCTTCATAAGTATGAATCCCCTCTCTTCTTGCTATTTGATGATAGTTTATAAGATAGAACCCAAAATGTAACCGTTTTCAAAATAATCAAAATTAAAAGCATAAAATCAATTAACCAAATAAAATTTATGAGCGTTATAATGGATAAAACTGTAAGACCTGGTCACCCAAGAATTGGGTGACCAGGTCTTACAGTTTCTTACATTTGATCCTTTCCTCCATTCAAACCAAAAGAAGACTCGTCATTTCGACGAGTCTTCTCCGCGCTCTATCATTTATCTTTTATAGTATTTTCTCTGCGGGCGGCCGACTTTTCCGTAGTTCATCTCCGCCTTGCCTTTTCCTATGCTGATCAAATACTCCATGTACCTGCGTGCGGTGGTTTTTGATGCTCCCATCTGCCCGCTTGCCTGTTCTGCCGTCAATCCATGCTCCCCAGCATCTGAAAGCATCCGTTCCACTTTCTCAAGCGTCAGTGGGTCGATGCCTTTAGGTACCGACAGAGAAGCAGTAGAAGTTGTTTCGTTGGAGGATTTAATCAACTGGTCGACAGCCGCCTGGTCAAAGGTTTCAATCTGAGCCATCTGTTTTTTTCGTTCCTGATAGTTTTCAATCGTCTCCTGGAAACGCTCCATCGTAATCGGTTTAATGATATAGTCGAACACTCCATACTTCAGCGCTTTTTCCACGATTTCTTTTTCTCTCGCCGCCGTAACCATGATGACATCCGTTTGTGGCGCAATTGAACGAATGTCATGCAGGAGATCGACACCGAGTTGATCTGGCATATAGACATCTAACAGAAGAAGATCCGGCTGTTGTTCTTCAAGCATCCTTAAAGTCTCTTCGCCATTCAAAGCCTTCCCGACAACTTCGACTCCATCCACCACTCGTAGAAATTGTGCATGCAGTTCTGCCACCCTGAAATCATCTTCACTGACCATGACCTTCATCCGGTCCACCTCCTGTGTATTTCGGTAAAAAGATCGAAAATACAGCGCCGCCACCCTCGCTATTGTCCACTTCCATTGTGCCTGAGAGACCCTCGACAATCTCCCTCACATTGTGAAGACCGTATCCCCGATGATCTCCTTCTTTCGTAGAGAAACCTCGCACGAATAAAGATTTGTACACATCTTCAGGAATGCCCGGTCCGTTATCTGATACTTCAAAAACGATGTCATGTCCCACATCCGTCACAAAAAACTCGACTTTCTTCTCCTTTTGGCCACTCACCGCTTCGAAAGCATTATCAATCATGTTGCCTAACATGGTGATTAATTCCGTCCTTGTGATATGTCCGGGAACCCTTTGCAGTTCTGAATCTTCCTGAATGATGAAGTCCACTTTCTGCTCAGAAGCCGTACTCATTTTCCCCGTCAAAATGGCCTGGACCGTTTCATCTTGAATCCGGTCGAAAATCAAAGCTTGATGCTTTTGGGACATCTGGAAATCTTCTTCAATCATTCCCATCGCTTCTTCCTGTTTCCCTAACTGCAAAAGCCCGAGCAGCACATACATCTTGTTGGCGTGCTCATGCGTCTGGGAGCGCAGACTTTCCGAATGACTTTTCACTTCGGATAACGTCTGGACCATGTTCCTGACTTCTGTTTTATCACGAAAGCTGGAAACGACCCCGGCGACCTCCCCATCGTGGATGATCGGCGTTCGATTGACGATCACGACCTTATCCAGCAGAATCATCTCTTCATCTCTGATGGCTTTTCCTGTCTCCAACACCTTCAGCATTTGCGTGTTAGGAAAGACATCCGTAATGAACTGCCCCTCTGCTCCGCCGGATAAGTTTAACAACTCAATTGCCGACTGGTTGATCATCGTCACCCGGCCGTCGGCATCAATAGATATGATCCCTTCTTTAATCGAAGAAAGAATGGCTTCACGAGTTTGATAAAAAGAGGTAATCTCATAAGGTTCCAGCCCAAGTGTATCTTTCCTTATACTCCGCGCCAGTAAAAGGCTTCCGACAGCCCCGACCACTAATACTAGGACGGCGACACCAAAAACGTTCTCAAGCTTATTCCACACGATTGATCGGACGTCCTCTAACAAGAAACCTACCGAAACGATCCCTATAATATCCCCGTTCTCCCCGATAATCGGGGCTTTACCTCTTAAGGAAGGACCAAGTGTCCCTTCTGCTTTCGATATGTAATATTCGCCGTTCTTCAGGGCCTGCTCATTGTCACCACCGACCATCCGCCGGCCGATTTTCCACTCATCGGGATGGGCATACCGGATGCTGTCCTTATTTCCGATCACGACAAATTCAGCCCCGGACTCTTCCTGCACACTCAAAGCAATCGGCTGAATGACTTCAGACGGGTTCTCTGTGTCAAACGCTTCCTTGATGGAAGGCATAAACGAGACCGTACTCGCGACTTGAAGGGCGAGCTGACCCATTTGGTCTTCCACATCCTTCTTTTCCATATAAGCAAAAACGCCAGCCAGCAGTCCGATGACCAGAACAAGCAATGATAAAATCAGCACCATGATTTTTGTACGCAGGGAAACTTTCACCATCATCTCCACCTATGAAAACGTTATCTCCATTTATCGTAACATAGGAGAAGATTTAAGAGTTTGGTAATATCTGAATTTTTCATCATCGGATGTATAAAAAACACCTCCACAGGAGTCATTACAACTGTGAAGGTGTTCCTTTGGTTTCGTCTCTTTTTCACTTTTCATAAAGGGTAACAATGCGCTCAAGGAGGACGTGGCTATCATTCTCTTTCGCTGCCGCTTCCCCTTTTTCAATCATTGCTTCTCGTAAACCTGGTTCTGTGAGAACACGCTGAATGCCATCTCTTAATGAATCGGCGTCTTTTGGTTCAACAAGGACGCCTCTCCCATCATCAAGCAGGTAGGACAGGCCTCCCACATCTGATCCAACAACGGGTGTATGACAGGACATCGCCTCGAGAGCGACGAGTCCAAAGCCTTCAATATGAGAAGGCAGGACGAAAACGTCAGCCGCTGCTACCCATGTAGCCAGCTGTTCTTGATCTTTCGTCCCGTGGAAATGCACAGCTTCCTTATACTCGGGCTGAATGGACTGCTTCAACTCATGTAGGAAGCTTTCATCTTTCACACTGCCAATAAAATGAAGCTCGGCTTTCTCTACATTCAAGTCCTGAAACGCTTGTAAGAGTTCCTGAAGACCTTTGGCTTTAATGTGGTTCCCAACGAAAAGAATGTGCTTCTTTTCTGTGGAAAGCTGCAACTCTTTTTTCGCTTCATCGGCATTTCGCGGTTGGAAGACACTACGGTCGACTCCCATATTGATGACCGACACTTTTTTTTCTGGGATACCGAATTCACCTGTGACTTCAGATTTCAAGGCTTCTCCGACCACAATCACAGCGTCTGCTTCATGAAGAATCTTTTCTGTCGCTTTCCGGATCAGCCCGCCCTTTTTAGCCATTTGGTCCAAGTCACCACCGTGGGAAGTGACAATCAGCTTGGTTCCGAACAACTTTTTGAAAAAGAGGGCTGGAAGACCGCTTGGAAAAATATAATGCGCATGAACAACGTCATATTTCTTCCCTTTCGTAAGGAGAGCGAACAGGATCTTCACAAACCATAAACCGTATTTTCTTAAAAGGTTCAGCTTGCCTGATCGGTTGTCTTTATTCATCGCGATATCGATGTGAAGGCCTTTCTGTCTTAAAGCCTCGACCTGGTTCTTTACGAAAATGCCGTAGGTCGGTGTTCTCCTGCTTGGATACATGTTGCTTATGACCAGCACGCGTTTACTCATCTTCCTCCCCCTTACATGTCATGTTCATGCTCGGATCTCATGTTCAACAGATAGCCCAGCATAGCGAAGTAGAAGATCGTAAAGGAATCGCCTTCCCAAATGTTATACACCATTCCGGCTGCATACGCTCCGATGAGGACGGCAAGTAAAAATGGAGCAAGCAGCGTATCATTTTTGCGTTTCCAAATCAGATACAGCATGTTCAATAGGAAGGTCGCGAACAGAATGACACCTACGATTCCCGTTTGAGTGATGACCTGGATATATTGGTTGTCGGAATAAAATTCTCTGTCGATTCCGTATTCATCATAGATCGGAGAACCAAAGCTTAGCGTCGCCCCATCACCGAACGTGGCGAATCCGGTTCCGATAATCGGGTGATCAAGGAAGATTTCAAATCCTTTGCTTACAATCCATAACCTTCCGGACTGACTGCTTTGTTCACGTGTTTCTTTATCAAACGTCGATCCCATCCGATCACGGAAACTACCTTCACTATCATCATACTGAGACTGACGTTCCTTGCTTTCCTGGCCAAAGTTCGTATCTTCGACCATCGCTGTACCGACACTTACGGGTACGGCAACCAGCAGAATCCCTGCTACAAGTGCGAGGATCATCGGTTTCAGGAAGTACCATGTCCTTGTTGCCAGCAAGTAAATGAGCAAAGCGACACCGAAGGCAATCCACGTGCCTCGTGAGTATGTGAGAGACCACACGCCGAACATAAGCGCAATACACACGTACAGGAAGGTGCGCCATTTTCCTGTGAAAATCTTACGGAAATAAAGAATAAGAACCACGGCAAAACTCAAGTAATAAGAAAGAACGTTCGGGTTGCCGATCATGCCGTAGATACGGATTCTGTTTTTCGAAGACAGCGGCATGTTCTCCCAGCTCTCTGGAAGGAGCCAGCTTCTTAATGAAAGTTTCTCAATGATTCCGTGAATACTGACCATCACAGCGACAATCAAGGTCGTGAAGATGAACTTACGAATATCTTCCCTTGTGATGTGCAGTCTTCTTACAATATAGAAAACAAGATAGAATAAAAGAATTCCACGAATTTGGAAGATGATGGCGATTGGCGATACGCCTGTGATCAAGGCAGATACGGCTCCAACCGCGCAAAATGCGAAAAAGGCATATTCAAACCAGTAAAAGTCGAACAGCTTCTTCCAATCTTTCCGGTACATAATTAAAATCCGGAATAATAGAGCGAAAATAATGATGTCGCCGATTCCTTTCAATGTCGGGTTGAATTCCAATAAGAAAGGACGAATCGGGAAATACATGAATAAAATGATTAATGAATTCTTCGGCTTAAAGATCGCATAGGCGGCAAAAGCCAGCATAATCACTAGATCGAGAATCGTCACATCCACATAGGCGCCTCCGAGAAGGAGCAATAACGTCAATGGAACGAAATAAAGTTTTTTTATATCAATTGGCATGCTGTGCACCTCTTTTCTATGTTGAAGGAATTTTATGATTTTCTGTACAAATCTTTCTTCATGGCGTAATTTTTAAAAATCGCCCATAATAATGTATCGGTCCTGTTGACCTGCTTGAAGCTGCGCGGGAAATTGTACTCCATTTTCTCCAATGTTTCACAATGGTTGATGAAACCATTGCGGTCCCATTCGACAAAACCTTCCGCTGTTTGGACTTTCGGTTCAGCCAGCTTTCCTTTATATTCATTCAACCGGAGAAAACCGTCGAAAGCGATCGCTTGAGAGTCAAAGACCTCTGTTGCTTCGACTTTTTTCGCATGTTGGGCCGACGTATCGACAAGCACATTGATCGCACTGGGTGGGAACGCACAGTTGATTTCGTACATGCGGACCTTCCCGTGGAAGTCTTCCATCTCTTGAAGCGTATCGCTCAGCAGTTTTGCTGTTGCGGTATGATCCACATGCGCATCTATATAAGGAGTACAGTAGATCAAATCTGGCTGGATCGCGTTGATTTTTTCTTTCAACATTTCGATGCTTTCTCTCGTACTCTTCACCTGTCCGTCAGGCTGGTTCATGTAGGTGACACTCGATAGACCAAGGATTTCTTTGACCTTGTCGATTTCATCGCGTCTTAGCGCCATCAACTCTTCGGAACTATGGTCTGATACACTGCTTCCTCCATCAGTGATGAACAGGCAGTGGATGTTCGCTCCTTGTTCCGCATGCTGTCTAAGCGTCCCTCCAGGTCCGATAGTCTCATCATCCATGTGAGGAGCGAGGACAAGTACATTGTTCACTTTTTCATTCTTCACGGCTTCCATGTCCCCACTGTAATGCCGGCCGAGAATCACGTTCGTGACCGGAGCATTGACGGGGCGTACGGCGTTCATGAGAAGCTCTTTTTTATTCATGAGGCTCCTCCTTTCTTTTTGCGTCTTCGGACTTGATTTAATAAGAACAGAAAGGCATCGGCTTTTAATAGGAAAGCCGTTCCTGCAAAAGCGGCTGCACCAACGATAGCTACGAGGATGATCTGAACAAGGTTCGGCAGGTTGCCAATTCCTTGCTGCAGTCCGAGAACCGCACCGCTCATAACAAGTGCTGCTGCTGTAATTTTGGCATAATCGATGGTGATGTACTTAAAGTCGAGTCCACCCACAAGTTTTACAAACACAATCAGGCAGGCCCCTGTATAGAAAAGAGCCATCAGAGAAGCAGCAAGCGGAATACCTAAGTACCCGAGCCACTCAGCGAAAATAAAGTTGAACACGATGTTCAAAAGAATCGAACCGAGGCTGATCATCAGAATCAAGTGACCTTTTTTCATCGTATAAAAACCTTTGTTAATGATGTTATTCAAGCTGAAGAACAATACCGAACCAAAGTAAAAGTATGCCACCTGAGAAGTAGCCGCTGTCGCTGAATTGTTAAAGGCTCCTCGTTCATAGAAAAGCTCAATCAAATTCGGCATCAAAAGCATCATGCCGATAATGGCAGGCAGCAGAACGAGGTACATCGTCGTGAGACCTTTCTCAATCCCTTTTTTAAACTGCCCTGTATCGTTAGTCGTAATCGCTTTGGATAACATAGGGAAGATGATCGTCGCAATCGTCACGCCAAAGATCCCTTGAGGCATATGCACAAGGTTCTTCGCATAGTTGATGTACGTGACCGCCCCTTCGCCCTGGTAACTGGCGAATATCGAACCTACCATCAAGTTCACCTGGCCGACCGCAACCGTCAGTCCGACGGGAAGGAACACCCAGTAAAATTTCCTGACCTCAGGCCAATCCATCTTTGGTTTCAGTGACAGCGCCCTCTGCGGGATGACAATGAAGGACTTGAAGATCAAAGAAAAAATCGTTCCGGCCAGGTACCCGAAGGCCAGCGAATAAGCTCCGATTTGATTGGCAAATAAGAAAGCTCCGAGAATGGAACTTAAAATAACGATAATCTGAGAGACAATCGACAAGGCAAACCTGTTTTCCGCATCGAAAAAAGCTTCTAAAACGGAGTTCATCCCCACAAAAGCAATACAGGAGAAGAAAATTACGGTTACCCATGTCGCGATTTCAGTCGCCGGCTCACTGAAATCAGGGTAGAACAGACGGATCATGAGTGGAGCAAGGAGCATTCCGAGAATGGAAAAGACCAAGGCTAATCCAGCTGTTCCTTTAAACACTTGTCCCAAATGGGATTTGCCGCGCTTTTCGTCCTTGGCATCGATGTAACTTGGCACGAGCGCATTCTTCATACCGTTCTGCATGAACAAAATCAGCATATTCGGTATGATGAAGGCAGCCAAATACGCATCGGCGATGTAACTGTCACCGAAGTAATAGGCGATGACCATGTCACGGAGAAGTCCGGACACTTTCAGGATCAAGGTCGCACCGATAAATAGTATGCTTGCTAAGCCTAATTTAGATTTCAATTTCTAACCCTCTCTTAATGCATGTCAACTGGAGTAGAATGCTATGTATAACTATAGTCCATACTTTTCGATTTTACCATAACCTTAATAGAATCGTAATCGTTCGGTCATATCTTTTCCATTATCATACAAAACCACCACAACCTTGCACCCACTCCCTATTCCCAGCCCGATCTTTTCTTAACCTTCTATTCAATATTCTCCTTGTTAATTTCGCTAACAAGACTGGCATTTAATTTAATAAGAAAGAATCCCCAATCATTTACCACATCATCTATTAGAACAGCAAAACATAAGGAGATAATAAAAAACGGCCTTCGTGAGGAAGGCCGTTTTTGGTTCGTTAGCGGATTTTTAGGAGCTCAAAGGCTGTTTCATCTGAAATAGCTGCATCTCCGCCTAGGTAATATTGTTTCGGACTGATGGGCAGTCCTTGCATATACTTGCGAACACTTGATGGTACATTGTCCGTTCTTGTCAAAATAATCGGGGACTCATAGGAAGCTGCCATTGGAGAAGCTGCCAGGGCGTCTACGATCACTTGACCTCTTGCGAAAAAGACATCTTCAATCCTGCGGTTGTTGAAGTAACGTTCCGCAATTTGAACACTCGTGCTGTAGCGATCGTCGCCGGAGACACGTTCGACTTGGTTTACTACGGATTTCAGCTGTTCTTCCACTTTGTGATGGACAGCTCCTGTTCCACCGATAATCGTCGCTTTCTCCACTCCATGTTCCTGAATGAACTTCACGATGTTGTCCTCCAGTCGATATGGGAGTGTCAATAGGATCGGTGTATGCTCCTGCCCTGCGTAGGATGCAATGGACAACGCATCTGGAGATGTCTCTTCAGATGTCGTGATGAAAATTTCATCCACATCGATATTGCTGCTCAACTCATCAGCGACTTCATACGCTGTCTCGAATCGAGTTTGACCTGAAAGACGCACAACATTCCCTGCACCGTATTCATTCTCCAACTCTGTTTGGACAGTAGAGGACACGGCTGCCTCACTTCCAAGCAGGTAGATCTTCGAAGGGTCCATCCGCTTCAATTCTTTGTTCACCGTCTCAGGCAGTTCATCTGTCTGAGTCAAAAGAAGTGGGGCATCGTGATAAGATGCAAGCACGCTTCCTGTTAATGAATCAATCGGTAGATCCCCACGTCCGATGACGGCCACATCAGGGTTGTTCCAGTGCCACCCAAAGTTTGAAAGAGCTGCACTCGTTTCGTATCGATTGATGCCTGACAGGCGGTACGCGTTCGGTTCCTGTTTTTTGGACAAGTAGCTGGAAGCGACATACCCTTTCACGCCACCTGCGGTTTCAACCGGGTACCACATCCAGTGTTGGGTATTACTGTCTGACCCTACGGGAACGTCGGTGACGGTTAATGCATCACCCTGGGACAATCCGGTAAGAACCAGACCATTCGGAGATTGACGCAGGTTTAAACTACCGGCTGTTACATAGACCTTCTCTCCTGGACGAAAATAATGCTTGGATGTGTGCACAGGTCCATCTGTGTCTACATTCTCTACACCAAAAGAAAGGAGACCATCTGAATCAGGGTTCAGCTTGTGTGTCGGGAAAGGTGTCAGATTCAGCAATCCATAGCTCTTGATCCGGTTGAATATTTTCTCTTGATACGCAATATATCCGTTCGCAATCGGGTCGTTCCTTTGAGATAGACCATTATAAGCAAGAATGGCAAAGTACCAGTTCTCAATCGCCTCTCGATCTCCACTGTTTACGGTTGGAATTAAATCATGATCGGCATAATTCCACTTCGTTTCAAGAATTTTTAACCCTTCACGGATATTGTAACGAATGTCTGTGGCTAATTTCGTAATTTCTTCCTGACGTTCTTGGTCATCCGTGATGAAACGGTAATCAGACACCTGCATGATCCCGATACCGATGCAATCATAGCCAAGTTTCAGGTTGGTTCCATCCCAGGCCATGCCTCGTGTTTTCTCTTCGGTACACTGGTTTTCGTAATGGTCGACAGGTGTACGTCCTGTATCCCAATATTGCTGCCATCCGCTTTCCTGGAAGGCAATCGCTTTGACGATTTCAGGAGGGATATCGAAGTTCTTCGCTTCTTCCGTGAGCATACGATTGATCTCTGCATAGCTCGGGTTCTCATACTTTTCATCGACTTCTGTAGTGCTTTGGGTAGTGATGAGACTTTGCGCAGTCAACTTCTCCTGCGCTTCCTGCTTCGTCACCTCACCAGTTTCAATAGTAAAAACATCATTCAGCATGGCCGATGGCTCCGTACTGATGTCATCCTCATCATATTCTGGATAGGAGATATCCAGTTGGTCCTCCTGGATATCGATCGTTGCTCGATCATAGTTTTGAGACTCATAGACTTTTTCTATTCCATCCTGCTTGACTTGATAGACATCAAAATACAAGCTGCTGGCTGACC
Organism: Halobacillus litoralis; assembly: GCF_009856445.1. Lineage (GTDB taxonomy): Bacteria > Bacillota > Bacilli > Bacillales > Halobacillaceae > Halobacillus > Halobacillus litoralis. Next base: position 647,784 of record NZ_WMFA01000001.1, on the reverse strand, counting down.
CTCCGGCTCTATAGATAACAACGAGAGATTCTTCACCGACATAATGCACATCAGTAACTTCTGCCAATTGTTCCGTTTCTTTTATTACCGGTTGTCCATTTTGTTCAATTTCGATCGACGTCTCCAGTTCATTCCTGACGACATTTACTTCCGTCGTTTCATTCAACTGGATAGATTTATTGCTCTCCTCTACGATCCATGTCTCCGATTGTTCTGCACTGATCGCAGCAGGAAGCAAAAGACTCGTGGCTAACAACGCTGATGTTGAAGTAATAAATTTTTTTAACATCCATACCGTCCTTTGCAATTTTACTTAATATCAATCAACTTGGAGTTCATGGTGTACCCATTCTCTCCTTTGTCCTCAATCTTTTCTTTAATCAGTCCATAGTCCGGGGCATAGTGGAACGTAGATCGGACTTCGGCTCCAGATGAATCCGCTTTTTCTATCTTCTGTACAACTAATACGTTCTCAAAGTCACGGACTGGTGTTGACGTTGTCTGTTTGTCATCAATGAGCTTAAATGAACTTTCGGATTGGCTTGATTGTGTGACATCGATGAGAACATCTACCGTTTCTACCGGCTTGAATCCATCCAGCATGCTTGCTGTATCTTCTGGGTTGAACTCCTCATAAACAACCGATACCGTACCTTCCGTCCACTGGAGCACTTGAAGTGTGACCATATCCCCGAATGTGATGACTTGCTGAACATAATTACCCTGGATATCTACAATCTCATAAACGGCTTCATATTCATCATTCTGCATAAATGTCTTCGTCATCGGCTTTTTAGGCATATAGGCTTTCAAACCGACGTTTGACGTTTGTTCCTCTTTTGTTTCTTCTTCAGAAACACCTTCATTCGCTGAAGCTTCAACCGTGTCTTCCTCTGGTTCTTCTGCTTCCACAGCTGGATCTTCGCTCGCTGCTTCTTCACCGGAGTCTGTGTTATCTTCCTCATCCTCTGGCTCTGTAGTAACCGCGCTCTCTTCTTCTTGTTCCTTACTTTCGCTTTCATTTTCTACGCTTTCAGGATCCTCGGTTTTCTCAGCCTCTGCCGGTTGTTCTTCAGACTCTGCAGACGCTTCAGATGTACCCTGATCGGCCTGGTCATTTTCCAAGCTTTCCGGATCCACATCTGCTGCACAGGCGCTTAAAATAAAAGCGACGGACAGCATGATGGTTAACAGTTTCTTCATCGACACCTCTCCTTTGCTGTATCCAGGATGCATTCTTATTTGAGGTAACCAGCGATTTCATCACGTTGAGCGTTGTCAACGACTCCTCCAATGACGCGGAGATCTTGAACAACATTTTCAGTTCCATACCAGCTCAATGTTTTTTGAAGCTCTGGGTTCAAGTCGTTTCCTACTAATACAAGTGGTGCTTTCGTGCGGGCTGAAATGGCGGATGCCGTCAAAGCATCAGGATAATTACGGCCAGTAGCTACAAGCATGGTGCCAGAACGCATATCATCCTTGAAGTAGTCAATCGTTGCCGCTACTGTTTCGTAACGGTTTATGCCGGACAGGCGGACCACGCGATCTCCACCGTTACGTTCAATCAATGTCTCTTCCACTTCTTCAGAAACAACCGCCGTTCCACCAAGAATGGCTACTTCTTTTCCATGAAGGAACTGTAGACTTTCTTCCGTGATTTTCTCCTGATCTGTCAAAACAATCGCCCATCCGTTGGCTGCTGCTACAGAAGATGCTTCAAGTGCATCAGGGAAGCTTGTACTTGAGGCCACAAATACTCCCTCTACATCAGACAAACGATTGTTGATTTCTAAATTGGACTGAATTCGATCCTTACCTGAAATACGTTCGACAGAAAAGAGATTGTTTAATTCATCTTGAACTTTTTCAGAGATGGCATTAGTTCCACCAAGAATGACCACTTTGTTTGCGTTCAGTCGTTTCAGTTCTTCCACGACAGCAGGATCGAGACGGTCGTCACGATTTAACAGGATAGGCGCATTGCCAAGTTCAGCTGCCAGCGGCCCTGCAGAAAGGGCGTCCGCAAACTCAAACGCAGTCGCTAGAACAACGGTCCGCTCTCCATCTTTATCAAAACCATTCGGGTAAAGGCTCTTAGAGACTTCAATAGCCGTCTTTATACGATCTTTCCCGGCGAGTTCCGTTGTGTTGAACATATACTGATAGTCTTTAGAGCTGTTGTCCCATAGAACTTCTTCTGTAGTCCGGTTTATGACCTTCGTATTCTTCCATTCTTTCGCATAGGCGATCGCTTTTTCCTCACGATAGAAAGTGTTCAGCACACCTTTTTCTGAGTGAACGACTTCGAAGTCTTCACTTAAATAATTACTCCAAATGACTTCATCGTTTTCTTTATCGATAACCGCTGTATTTCTCCAATCCCCCGCGTAATCCAGGGCTCCTTCTAAGCTGTGGGTCTCTTTCAATACTCCTTGAGAAGAGTGCTTGACCTCATAAGCTTTGGCTAAGTAATCCGACCAGATCACTTCTCCTTGTTCGTTATCTACAACTCTCACATCACTTGAATTCTTTGCAAACGCGACCGCTTCGTCTCGAGACATAAATAAACGGTCTTTCGATTGGTCCGTCTTATGGTAGACGCCATATCGTTTACTCGTATTTTCATAGATGACTTTTTGCTGATACTTGTCAAAAACATAAGCGTACTCCATGTTTTTCGCATGGCTGATCGCTTCTTCTTTTTCGCTTGTCAGTTTAACTTTCTCACCTTCGTGGTTGAATACTTCATAGACGCTGAAATAGCTATCGACCGCTTCAGTCACGGATTGGACTGCTTTTTCCTGAAAGCTATCCGTTTTGATGAGCTTTTCTTCTGTTGGGTTCGACATGTAGCCAAACTCCAACAAAGCTGCCGGCATGACAGCATTTCTTGTTACGTATAGGTTACTTGGAACCATACCACGACCTTCTCCCAGTGGCGTTCCGTCCAGAATATGCCGGTGCATCGTTTGTGCCAGACGTTTACTTTCCGGTGCATATTCAATTTGTTCTGGAGATGGTGCGTAGGTCGTGCTTATGTTGTTCATATCGAAGTAATAGGTTTCATACCCTCTCATGTAAGGGTTTGATGGTAGAGCATTTGAATGAAGAGAGAGAAATATCGCATTATCATGATCACCATTTGCCGATTGATCCGCGAAATCCACTCTTGCCTGCAGGTCATCATGCAAACCATAGGCGAAATGGCTGTCACTTGTGCGTGTTATATGTACGTTGTAACCTCTCGCTTCTAAAGCATCATATAGCTTTTTTCCGACTTCCAAGTTGAAGTGCTTTTCATAATAACCAGTAGATCCTCCAGAATAACCCGTTGTACCTGAGAATCTTCCACCGTGCCCCGGGTCAATAACAACAGTCTTCTCCGCACTCGCTTCCGCCGCCGGGTAAAGAACAAAAAGAGTAAAAAGCGCAAAAAACAGCAACATATACAGTCTTTTCATAATAGCCTCCTAATAGGGTTATATTTTCATAGTTTTCCTTGAAAACGATTAATCTGGAAAGTCATTTCCTTTAATTTTTCTTTTGCTAATCACCTCATCTTTTTTAAAGCATGCGATCGATGTTCTTCTCGGGTTGTTTTATGTAAGTTTTAGTTTACTTTAAATCGGGTAGTGTAATTGTAGGATAAGTATAGACAGGTATAGTTATAGATGAAATTGAACAAGCACCCAATGGAAACATCATAGATTCTTATCAAACGATCTCAAAGATTAGAAGAATCTCTTCCTATATGTAATATCGGACGATTCAAGAAGATTGTTGAACACACCCGGAAATTTTTATCAATTTATAAATGATTTGGGATAATTATGTCGAAATTAGTCATTCTAATTACAATATGTAATTATATATAACGCAAATGTAACTAACAACCGTTGCTTTGCCAACTTTTCCACTTTTTCCTTTATTCCGTACAAAAGTATCAGGTCTTTCCTGGAAAGATTGTACTAGATGTAGGAGGGATAAGGTCTAAAGATGTGGAGAGGAAGCAAGGGTGACTAGTAAATGTCTACACAAAAAAGAGCAGCTGCTTTTGCAGCTGCTCTTTTTTATTTATCTCGCCATACTTTCAATAGGAAGGCAGGAAGTTTAATCTGCCTTTTTATCCGCCACGGTTCAGCAATGAGCCTGTACAACCACTCCAAACCAAAGCGCAGGAAGAAATCCGGTGCTCTCTTGATTCTTCCTGAAATGACATCAAATGATCCACCCACACCCTGAAAGATGCTTACATTCAACTCATTCATATGATCCACAATCCAATATTCCTGCTTTGGACTGCCGAGGGCTACGAATAGAATATCCGCCTGTGATTCATTGATCGTCTGTATGACTTTTTGTTCATCTTTCTCATATCCGTCCAATACCCCGGCGATTTTCAACCCTGGGTATTTGCGAACCAGTTCGTCTTTCGCTTCTTCTGCGATCCCAGGCTTCGCCCCGTAAAGGAAAACTGATTTATCATGCTCCTTCGCCTGTTCACAAAGCGTCAACAGCATATCAATCCCCGTTACGCGTTCTTTAATGTTCCCTTTTTTCAAGCGGGAAGCAACAAGCACCCCAACACCATCAGGAATCTGGTAAGTCGCTTTGTTTAAGAGGTTCTTTAAACTCTCATCCTCCTGAGCTTTCAAAATCTTCTCCGGATTGATGGCTACGATGAATGACTGTCTTTTATGATTGATGTCATCTATGACATTTTTCTTTAACTGTTCGTATGAATGACTACTGACATCCACACCTAAAAACTGTTCCTTCATATCGTCACCTTTTTACACATTCTTGGAATCGCCGAGACGCTTCGTCACAAACCCGGCTTCTTTCCAGTGGTCAAGATTCAGGCAATTTTTTGTATCGAGCACGACGCGATTGCTCATTTTCTCCTTGATCGAGGCAGGGGTGAGAGCTTTGAATTCATCATGATCCGTCAACACTACAAGAATGTCGGCTCCTTCCAATGCTTCTTCCATATCCTGCGTCTGATTGGATGCGATGTTCTCTTTAATGTGAGGATCATAGGTTGTAAAGCTGATTCCCCGCTCTACCAGTTCCAGAATCACCTTCAAGGAAGGACTCTCACGATGATCATCAATGTTCGCTTTGAAAGACAGTCCGAAAAGGGCCACCTTCGGACCCTGGATGAATTGATCTTTCATCAATTTCTCCACTTGATCCGCTGTGTAGACAGGCATGTTATCGTTCGTATTGCGGGACAGTTGGATGATTTGTGAAAGATCGGGCTGAAGCTCTGCAAGGAACCAAGGATCAACGGCAATACAGTGTCCCCCTACACCAGGTCCAGGTGTATGAATATTGACACGCGGGTGATAATTGGCAAGCTTAATCGCTTCCCAGGAGTTCACTCCGATGCGGTCGCTGATCATCGCAAGCTCATTGGCAAAAGCAATATTCACATCGCGGTACGTGTTTTCAATCACCTTCGCCATTTCAGCCGTTGTAGCATCCGTCAAATGGATATTTCCTTTTACAAAGGACTCGTACAACTCTTTGGTCATTTGAGAGGACTCTTCATTAATACCGCCGACGATCCGGTCGTTATCTACGAGCTCCTGAAAGACCTTCCCTGGAATGACACGCTCCGGTGAATGCGAAACGAACAGCTGCTTCCCGATTTCAAGGCCGGTTTTCTCAAGTACAGGAAGCATTACGTCTTCAACGGTACGCGGAGGCACTGTGGATTCAAGAATAACTAAGTTCCCTTCTTTCACAAAAGGAACAATGGCTTCTGTTGCTTTGCGGACATAATCAAGGTTGGCTGTTTTATCTTCCTTGATCGGGGATGGAACAGCAATGACGAAAACATCCGCTTCCGTCGGTTCCATAGATGCTTTGAAATTCCCGGCATCCACCGCTTCCTCCAAGCGCTCCTGCAGTCCGTTCTCTTCTATATGAAGCTGTTTCGCATTGATCATTTCCACAGCTCTTTGATTGACATCCACTCCATGGACTTTATGACCGTGAATGGCAAACATGACGGAAGTCGGAAGACCGATATAGCCTAATCCAACCACACAAAGTGACTTTTTCATACAACATAACTCCCTTTCTCTTCCACCTACAACTTCGTAGACATCTATTTTCATAAAAGTTTTATTTATACATCTTTCCGTTCGTACTTTTCTTTATATCATTCGTTAAAATTGAAGCTTTATGACGTTTTGTTCCATTTATGATAGACCACGACAATTTTCATCCCTTTCCCTCTTCCCGTCCTGCTTGTTCCTTTAAACGTCATTTCAAGTAAAACAAGCAAACATAACTCGAACAGGAGAAGGCCTTCATTTCCCCTTCATGTAGGAATATCCGGAGGCATTGGGCGGGTATTGTCATCGTGGACCATTGAACGAATTAATGACATGGTCGACAAAGAAAGCCAATACTCTCCAACATTCATTATATCTGATTCATTTCAAGTGCGCTATTCCTGCGTTCAATCTTAAATGAAAAGTCAAAAACTTGTAATGAATTGGTCATGCGCGGGTGATCATTTTTTTTGATATACTCTTATGAAGTATGCTTTAACAAAGAAAGGACGACACATGATGACAGTTCGACGCTATCATAAGGGAGACGAAGACCAAATTCAGACCCTTTTCAGGAAAACATTCAACCATCCACGGCCATTGGCTGTGTGGAAATGGAAATTCATAGAGAATCCTAAACAGGAGCGCCCCTTTATTCTTGTATTCGAGGAAGACAATCAAATCCTCGGTCATATCAGCTTGTGGGTGACAGATGCTTACTTGAACGGTGAAAAGAAAAAGGTAGGCCTTCGTGTGGATACAATGGTAGACCCGGATGCGCGCGGAAAAGGAATTTATAAAAAGCTGAATGATGCGCTGTTAGTAGAAGCGAAGCAAGATGGAATTGACTATTTATATGGATTCCCAGCTCCCAAAGCGAAGGAGCTATTTTTACGATACACAGGGGCGAGTCATCTGACAGACATGCCACGCTGGATGTTGATCCAGAGACCGATCCATTTGCTCGCATCCAAGTTCTCCCCTCTTTCCATCTTTAAACCTTTGGACCGGATCTTTCAATCGTTTAAAAAATCGAAATATCATACAGATGGGTATGAAATGAAAGAAGTGAAGCGTTGCGAGCAAGAATTTGATCAGTTAGCTGAGAGGTCAAAGCACGCCGAACAAGGCTTGGTTGTCAGGGATGCCGCATATTTAAATTACCGTTACTTTGACCATCCCGAGCACCAGTACAAAATGATGGGAATCTATGAAGACCGCCGATTGGTCGGTTATGTGGTCACGCACCAAATTTCCGGTTCCTTTGAAAATGGTATGCTGGTGGATTGGCTCGCTGAAGATGAAAAGTTATGGCCGGTCCTTTTAGCTGCGGCCCGGACTGAATTAAAAGATACAGACGTGATTCAATCCTGGGCGTTGCCACACACGCTTGCCGCCAGCACTTTAAAACAAGACGGATTCATTCATAAAGATAGTCCTATGCCACTCGTCGGAAAGGCAATCAATCCTTCTCTAAGTTCGATGGACGATGCCGACCAATGGTTCATCACCCCGGGGGATGTGGACTCCTATTAAAAAAGAAGCTCGCTGACAATCCGCGTCAGCGAGCTTCTTTTTTTATGATTTATCTCGATCTTTCTCTCTTTGCGTCTTAGAAAACAGCCCGATCACAGGACGTTTCCCTCGATATACGACTCCTGTCATCTCCGCAAACAGATGGAGTAAGAAAAGAATGACAAAGGTAATAATCAACGAGATCCCAAACGATGTCAGCGAGAACAATAACGCAAGCAGGCCGAAAACGGCACTGAACGCATAGATGATCAAGACCGTAGCTCTATGACTGAATCCTGCTTCCAAGATTTGATAATGGATGTGTTTATTGTCCGGCATCATAATTTTCTGCTTATTGATCAGTCTCCTCACAATCGAGAACAACGTATCAAAAACAGGGATGGCTAACACAATGATTGGAATGACAAAACTGAATAAGGTCACATTTTTAAACAATCCGACCATCGAAATGACGGCCATGGAGTAACCGAGAAACAATGAACCCGTATCCCCCATATAAATAGAGGCAGGGTGAAAGTTGTGGAATAAGAAACCGATATTGCTTCCGATTAAAACAACGCACAAATATACAATGGCTACTTGAGGCTCAATCGCCAGTGCCATCACGGCAATACTAATTAATGAGATGGTGGAAACACCTGCAGCGAGCCCATCCAATCCATCAATCAGATTAATAGCGTTGGTGATTCCAATAATCCAAAGGAACGTAAAAATGATACTGATCGGATCACTGAAGGACACCATTCCGATAAACGGAATACTCAGCACATCAATCTTCAGGCCAGAAAAGATAAGAACACCTGCAGCCGAAACTTGACCCAAAAGTTTAAATAAAGGCCGGATCTGATAGCGGTCATCAAGAAGACCCGTCAGAACGATAATGAATGCACCAATACAAATAGGGACCAGATAAGGAAGGTCCGGGCGAATATAAAGCATACCAGCCGCAGCTCCTCCAAAGATGGCAAGACCACCCATCCGCGGAGTAATTTCCTTGTGGATCTTCCTCATTTCAGGGTAATCCATCATCTTCCATTTCACCGCAAGTTTCATAACTGGAAATACAAGAATGAAACTCACAGCCATTGATAATACGATTGCAATGATTATGTCTATATAAATATTCATATTAATCCTCACTTACATCTTAAGTTTCCTCTAGGCGGTTAAAATTATAACATAGATAGGTGGAGGTTAAGAGTTCCCTTATGTACATGTGCACACAAAAAACACCGCTCACCTTGTCCAATGTGGCGATGCTTTTCTTCTATTGCTGAAGTTGTTCAATCAAATGATCGATAACATCCCTTGAAGTAAGCAGTTCGGCGTCTTCCGTCTTTTGAATAATGTTCTGCAAAACATCCTTTAAATTATCCATGCTCCCCACCTTTTCTAATTGATTCTTTATATCTTCTATTTACTTAAATGTTCGTCACTAAACGACTTTTTCTGGCTGTACATCTATGTATCTCTTATCCTATTAGACGTTTCAGCATCAAAAAAGTTTCAAAATATGATTATTTCCGGGGAAATATGTTAAATAATTCAATCTTTCTCTTATACTATACTATTTTTCTACAAAATAAAATAAAATTTGTCAGAATATAATATGATTTACTCCTAACACCCGTGTGGGTAGTTGTACAGGAAGCGATAATACACAAAGAAAAACCTGACGGGCCGGGATCAGACGCTCGTCAGGTTCTGTTTTTCCTTATTCATTTGTCATCCATGTCTTGTGAAGAACTTTAAGTCTATAACTGCGTTTGCTGAAACGATGAATATGCTTTTGCAGGAACCTCTTTCCTTCCCGGTGAAAAGTAAAGAAAATCACAGCGGGATGATCCAGAGAGTCATAGAAAAAGATGGGGTTGAGACTTCTTTTGATGTCCCCGAAGTCCCATTGTCCAAGTAGATCCAAGCCCCTCACGTAGGCGTCATCTATGATTGCTTCTTCAATCACTGATGTTTTATGGATGCTGTATTCATTGAGATGATGATCGCATACAGCCGCCTGCAGATAAAAAAGCGGTGAATCATCCCCTATAATTCCATCCGTCCATTCCGCTCCTGCGATTTCTTTTTCCTGATTTTCTACGTATATATGACCCTCTTTTCTCAGCAAGTTCCACCCGGGTTTTAGACGTAGCTGTGAATAGTGAGATACGACGGCATTCAAATTCAGCCATTCATCAGACTGAGCGTGCAAAGGTGGAAGAGGAATGGAATAAATGTTCCTTCGAGCAGCTTCTCTTGTGAACATGATCTTATTTCTCACCATCCTCCTCCTCTCTTATCCATCCACTGGGTGGTTCTTTTATAAAAATGGAATCGCACTCTACTCACTTCACACCTTTTCCTCATCATCTTCCACACGGGCATACTTATGAGTTAATAATTCTTCCAATGAAACGTCAAGAGTTTTCGCCAGTTTCCCCATCACAATAAGCGAAGGATTGGCTTGGACGCCGCGCTCAATATTGCTAATGTAGGATTTCGACACCCCGGACTTTTTTGCAAACTCATTGACTGATAGATTTTTCCCCATTCTTAGCATGCGTATCTTCTCACCGATAGGGGTCATTGCTTTACCTCGCTTTCCTGGCCAATAATTGGTTTCCTATACCACAATTGTTCTCTATTAAGAATATTATAATGCTTTTATTCATTAAAAGAAACAGTTATATTTCCTTACCTTTATATTTTCTAATGAAACCTCTGTTACTCAAGCCTCATCTTTTCTTTAATGAGAACGTTCAAACAATGGGTTTAAGTAATAAGAAACCATCCTTGGAGCTTGCTGCCCTTCCTTGGCAGCAAACGAACATAAAAAAAAGACGAATGATGATCCGTCTTTTTATTCCTCATAAACTCTGTATTTATTTCTAAACTCTTTCGGCCCGATGCCTTCGATACTTTTAAACACTCGTGTAAAATAGCTCTGACTGTTATATCCGAGTAACGTACTGATATCCATAAGGGAATGATGAGTGATACATAGTAATTCTTTCGCCTCTTTTATCCGTTGTTGATTAATAAACTGAGTAATAGAAATCCCTTTTTCTTTTGTAAAGACTCCAGAGAGATAATTCGGATTAACATTAAGAGCTTCAGCGATTCCTTTCAAGGTCAAATCTTTGGTTAAGTTTTGGAAAATGTATTTCTGCGTTCTTTCCACCAAGGGAGAATACATCCTTCGTTCACCATTCTTCTGTATCCGCTCCAAAAACGATTTAAGGATGTTCATTTCTAAGGCTTTCAGATCTTCTTCTGTTCCCTGAGATTCTAAGAAATTGATATAAAAATCACTTAGAGAATCCACTTCATCCTGCTGGGCACCTTTTTCCATGCATACATGCCCTAGTTCAGAAATCCAACGAATCATTTGATTTTTATGATGGCGGAGGTCTTTTCCGTTTAATGTTTTCTCTCGGAGCTTTTCGTAAACTTCGATGGCTTCATCTTGACCATTTTTAAATAACTCGAAGAATTTTTGTTTGGTTGCTATCGTCTCAGGATACGAAGATAGCGTTTGGGTGAAGGACTGATACTGCTTATGGATTTTCGCCTGTTCCATACTCCCCGTCACCTTTTTTCTCTGCTTCGGTAATAGTTGGTTCATCAATCGTTTAAGCGCGCTTACCTGTGATTGATTCAGCATCGGAAGTTGAGCAAGATACTCGACAAATGGTTCCTCCAACCCAGCATCCAAATCGTTCATAATAAGGTTCATCCTTACATGTTTATGGCTTACTTCCTGTTGAACAAAGGGACCAATGCCAATCACCAGGCTCTTTTTATTTTCATCTACATAAGGGTATAAGAGAAGATGTTGATAATAATGATCTGTGTACACTTGCATGGTAAAGGGATGCTTTCTACACTCATTGATATAGGTTTTATGTATACTCCTAAGAGCTTTGGGTGGCTTTTGAAAATGTTCCGGATAATGGTAGATCATCTTATTTCTTTCATTAAACATTAACACAGGGATGTTCATAGTGATCGAACAATCTTTCAACAAGTTCATTAACTCATATTTTGTCATAAGGACCTCTCTTCCTGCCCCTTCTTTATGCTTAGTACTTCTCTATCATGGCAAAAAAAGAACACCCTTTCAAGTAAAGGATGTCAGACCGTTTTGGCTGATTTAGATTGTTGTTTTAAAAAGTTTTTAACCTCATCTTTACTTAACCCCATGGCTTTCGCTTCTTTCAATAAAAACACCCATTCTTCATCCAACTTCCGTTCTCTAGGCAGCGTTTCCATCCGGTCAACCTCCCCTAATGGTCAATTCGATGAGCAGAGCTTGAGGAATGGCCTTCGCCAGTACAATCAATGCTCGTAGAACTTTGTCCTTGTTATATGTATTATTATAATGGATAAATCTAGAATTCAATTGAACTATTATCACTTAAATTTCACATTTTTCAGATAGTTTTTGATAAGCCGAATAAAGATGTTGTATTTTTTTGACGAATAAAGTATAGAAATAAATACCCAGGCATGATTGAATTCACACCTGGGTGTTTTCATGTGTACATGTTATTCCATTTTTCAGTGAGAAGACGGAAGGCGTCTTCATCATGTTGATCGATCGCCTTGTCGATGAGGCGTCGAAGGTTATCTTTTTCTAATTCACGGATGATTTCCTTCACTTCTTTAGATGATTGCTGACTAATTTCGATCCCCTCTTCATAATACGGCGACACAATCGAATGAAGGTGCGAGATAAACTCAGGCAGTTGCAGTAAATCGGAGACAGAAACATAAACCATTTTCTTGCCCCGCTGGAAGACGAATATATCGAAAACGTTATGCACCCGTTGACGATTGCGGTCGATTATAATTTCTCTTGATTCCATCGGGATGAACTGATACAACTCGTTATCAATGAGTAGCGAAAAGTACTGGTAGGCTAGAACGACTCGAATGAAGCGTTTGTCTTCTTTAACATAGTATGGCTTAAGCATTTTTATGTTCAACATGGGCCCACCCCTTTTTCATTAAATCTGAATTTTCAGTATTTTATTCTATTATCGCGTATTTGTCAACAAAATGAAAGCGATTAATATGGAATGGGCTTTGGGGTTCGGCTTTTTGAAAGGTATTATTGCGGAGCGATTGTTCCTGGATGGATAACGACCCAGCTGAGCACAATGGCGACTTCATTTAAACCCATAATAAAAAACTCCATCCCGCAGGATGGAGTTTCAACAATTTAGATAAGCGCATGCAAGCGTTCGTTAACGGTTGCTTTTACAGCGGCCAGCAGCTCTTCACTTTCTTTTCTTGTACCGGATTTTACACCGTAATAAAACTTGATTTTCGGTTCTGTACCTGACGGGCGCAGGCAGAACCAGCAGTCGTCCTCAAGGATGAACTTGACGACATTGGACGTCGGAAGGTCGATTTCCTCTTCGGTTCCGTCCTGGACATGTTTACGAAGGGTCGTTGCATAATCTTCAATAGCCACGACTTTCTTTCCACCTGCTTCTTTAATTTCAGCGTTACGGAAGTCGTCCATAATTGCCTTGATTTGTTCAGTTCCTGACTTTCCTTCCAGCTTCATGGACTGAAGATCTTCAAGGAAGTAGCCGTGTTTTTCATATAACTCATCAAGGGCATCCAGTAACGTTTTGCCTTGATTCTTCCAGTGTGCGCCAACTTCTGCTGCAAGGACAGCCGCCTGGACAGCGTCTTTGTCACGAGCAAAGTCTTTAACCAGATACCCGTAACTTTCCTCATAACCGAACATGAACGTGTGCTCTCCACTTTGTTCATATTCACGGATTTTTTCCCCGATGAACTTGAAGCCTGTCAGCGTGTCGAGGGAACGGATGCCGTAGGAGTTAGCGATGACCCGGCCGAATTCAGAGGTTACGATCGTTTTGATCAAAAGTCCGTTTTTTGGCAGTTGTTCGGATTGACCAAGAATGTAATCCAATAAAAGGGCACCTGTCTGGTTCCCTGTGAGGACGACATATTCCCCTTTCTCGTTAGGGACAGCAATTCCGAGGCGGTCGGCATCCGGGTCTGTCGCCATCAGCAAGTCAGCTCCAATAGCTTTTCCTTGATCAATCGCCATCTCAAAAGCCTGATGCTCCTCAGGGTTCGGAGAGGCAACGGTAGAAAATTCAGGATCCGGCTTCGCTTGTTCCTCAACGATGTGAATGGACGTGAACCCACTCTGCTGCAGCCCTTTTTCAACAAGATCACGAGCCGTACCGTGCAGTGGCGTGAACACGAGGGATAGATCCTTTTGAATATCCGGCTGGACTGTAACACCTTTCAATGCTTCAAGATAAGCCTCATCGACTTCCTCATCAATCCAGCGAAGCAGTCCCTGTTCTTCCAGCTCTTGTTGATCAGCCGCTTCGACCTTCAATTCGTTTTCCACTTTGTTTACAAAATCGATCATGATTTCCGCCTGCTCAGGAGGAAGTTGACCGCCGTCTTCGTTGTAGGCTTTGAAACCATTGTATTCCGGAGGGTTGTGGCTCGCCGTTACGACAACGCCTGCTGCTGCGTTCAAGTGGCGGACAGCAAAGGATAATTCCGGCGTCGGTCTTAGGGACGTGAATACGTAAGAAGGAATGCCGTGGTGGCCAAGGACACGAGCAGTCTCTACTGCGAACTCCTTGGACATATAACGGGAGTCATAAGCAATCGCTACGCCCCTGTTGGACAAGCCCTGGTCATTGACATAGGTGGCCAGGCCTTCGGCCGCTTTTCTCACGGTGTAGATGTTCATGCGGTTTGTTCCTGGTCCGAGCTTTCCGCGCATTCCACCTGTCCCGAATTCCAGGTTCTTGTAGAAAGCATCTTCCAAAGATTGTTCATCTGATGTTAGTTCTTCCAGCTTTGATGCAAGATCAGCATCAAGTTCGGTAAATTCTTTCCAACGGTTGTAATCATTTTTCCACATGCACAACACTCCTTCGTGATTATTTTTCTCTAGCGATTTAGGGAAGCCATTTTGTATGAGTAGAAGTCTATCATTCACATTCCAACTCGTTCTTCTCTAGTTCTTTTCATTCGCCATTATTTGGTGGAAATCCTGTTTTTTCGGCGCATTTAGATAGAAATCTTTTACTTTTCTTCCCTTTTTACACCGAAAGCAAATAAACTATGTAACTTCATCTAATATTGTAACATTTAAGTAGGATGTTTCTATTATGGAAATATCTGTATGACCTGGTACACCTTTTATTTCCAATAAATGAATTCCACTTTTAATACTGTTCTCTTGCGGACTGTATGTTGGGAATATTTGTATGACCTGGTCATCCTATCACTTCCAAAAGAAAGAAGGCCGCTGTGGAAGCTAGCGGCCTTCTTTCTTTTGTTCCTTATAATGAGTTAATCTGAGGGAAAAAATTTTAGCAGATCTTTTCTTATCTCTATACATATATCTATATCCATCGTCTCTTTCTTCTCTTTATGGATGCGGTAGACGGTTTCTCTTCCTTCTCTTATAAATTCATCTTCGCGTCCATATATTCCCCATTCTTTCATAAGTCTCCTTACGTATTCATCATAGACTTCAAGATTCTTGGATAATAATAACACTCCTTGCATTCCCTGTTGTGTAAGAATAGTCACTGACTGTTTCACCTCCTCATCTGTCCCATTTAGTTATAATGTACCTTCCATTATTAGTCAATATATCCTATATTTTTCGCTTGTTTGCATTTCTATTTTTTTACAATGAATAGTTCGAAGAAAACGATTTTCCACTCAAAAGGTTTATAAAAACGCCCTTTTCTTTGTGAAAACAGCTTACAAAATGATTTTTTCTAGTTTTGTTAATTTATTGTAAAAGTTCATCTACTAACTGAAGAATCACGACTTTATCTATCCATTCAGCCGGTGGATTCTTTTAGATAGGAGGAATATTCAAAATACACCTTCCATTTTCTGGTGTACCAGGTCATACATTATATGGAAGGTTAAATCGTCGGATAATTCGGTCTTGTGCTTCAATTTCCTTTCCGTTACAATGTCCTTTATACAAAGAATAATGTTTATTTCAAGTAGACAAGGAGTGTGAACGATGAATAAAGCCATTACCGTAGGACTACTAGGACTTGGAACGGTCGGAAGTGGAGTGATTGAGATCCTCCGCGATCATAAAGAACGCATTGAACATAAGACAGGGTGTAATGTCACGATTAAGTCTGTGCTTGTCAGTGACATGTCAAAAACCCGCGAGGTTCCGGCTGAAACCCAGTTGACGGATCAGTACCAGGATATTACGAGAGATCCGGAGATTGATGTCATCGTAGAGGTGATGGGTGGGATCGATCACACGCTTACTATATTATTAGAAGCCATTGAACACGGAAAACACATCGTCACGGCGAACAAGGATCTTGTCGCCCAGCATGGTGAGCAGCTTTTCGAAGCGTGCCAGAAGCATAACTGTGACTTGTACTACGAAGCGAGTGTGGCCGGTGGTATTCCAATCATCCGCTCGATCATGGATGGCCTGTCCTCCGATCGTATTACAAAGATGATGGGAATCGTTAACGGCACGACAAACTATATTATGACGAAGATGGCCCAGGACGGGGTGGACTTTGACAGCGTCTTGAAGGAAGCACAGGATCTTGGTTTCGCAGAAGCCGACCCGACGGCTGACGTGGACGGTCTGGATGCGGCTAGAAAGATGACGATTCTATCAATCTTAGGTTTCTCTATGCCTTACAGTCTGGAAGATGTTGATATTAAAGGAATACGCGGCATTTCTTCTGATGATATTACCTACGCGGAAGAGCTGGGGTATCGCATCAAGCTGATCGGGATTGCGGAAAATAACCACAACGGTGTTTCGGTCAGTGTCGAGCCGACATTGCTTCCGATTCAACACCCGCTTTCTTCTGTTAATGATGAATTTAATGCCGTTTATGTGTACGGAGATGCCGTCGGCGAAACGATGTTTTACGGACCGGGTGCCGGTAAACTTCCGACAGCCACAGCCGTTGTTGCCGACTTGATCGCCGTATTGAAAAACATCCGCCTCGGGACAACAGGTACAGCCTATGTGCAGCCGCAGTTCCCTAAGCAAGTGAAAGCGAAAAAAGATCAGCTGACGAAGAAGTATATTCGTCTCCATGTTGATGACAAGGCAGGCATGTTGAACGACCTGACGAACATTTTTGCCCAATACGACCTCTCTTTCGATCAATTCACCCAGCGTTCGACTGATCAGGAAGGCGAACGTGAATTGATGATGGTCACTCATCAAGTAAGCGAGGAAGACTTTGAAAAAGCGATTCAGGACATTGAGTCGCTCGATTCTGTAAGAAATATCGACAGCATATTCCGTGTAGAAGGAGGAAACTGACATGTGGCGTGGATTGATTCATGAATATGGAGAGTTTTTACCCGTTTCCGAAAAAACACCAAAACTGACGTTGCATGAGGGGAATACTCCTCTCCTTCCGATTCCATCCATCTCCCAGGACCTTGGAATTGAGGGGTATGTCAAAATTGAAGGAGCGAACCCGACAGGCTCTTTCAAAGACCGCGGCATGGTGATGGCGATGGCAAAAGCGATTGAAGAAGGTTCAGAGGCTGTGATCTGTGCTTCTACAGGAAACACGTCCGCTTCTGCAGCTGCGTTTGCAGCACGCGCAGGCCTTCGTTGCATCGTCGTCATCCCTGACGGAAAAATTGCGGAAGGGAAATTAGCGCAGGCGGTTATGTACGGCGCGGAAATTTTTGCAATCAAAGGGAACTTCGATGACGCTCTTCGTATGGTACGGAAAATGGCGGAGAATGAGCCGGTCACTCTCGTAAACTCCGTGAACCCTTACCGTATCGAGGGACAGAAGACGGCTGCCTTTGAAGTTTGTGATGCGCTTGGCACTGCACCCGATATCTTAAGTATTCCTGTCGGTAATGCCGGAAACATTACGGCGTATTGGAAAGGGTTCAAAGAATACAACGAGCGACATGGTTCCGGACTTCCCCAGATGATGGGCTTTGAGGCGAGCGGTTCTGCCGCGATCGTCCGCAATCAGGTTATCGAAGATCCGGAAACATTGGCGACAGCGATCAGGATCGGGAACCCGGCAAGCTGGGATAAAGCGTTAAGCGTGCGTGCCGAATCGAATGGCCTGATTGATGAAGTGACAGATGAAGAAATCGTTGAAGCCTATCAGTATCTCGCGCAAAAAGAAGGCGTGTTCGCTGAGCCTGCCTCTTGTGCTTCCATCGCAGGTATGATTAAAAAAGTGAAAGACGGTACGATTCCACAAGGTTCTAAAATCGTTCATGTGTTAACAGGAAACGGGTTGAAGGATCCGACGACAGCCATGGACCAGAGCCCAGTCAAACCGACACGCATCGAAAATGATTACAACATCTTCGCTTCTGCTGTGACAGGTGTTCAATCATGAGCCGGTTTCAAATCCGAGTGCCTGCGACATCCGCGAACCTCGGCCCGGGATTTGATTCCGTCGGTATTGCACTATCGAAATATGTGACGCTTGACTGCCAGCCGGCCGATGAATGGTTTTTTTCCGTTCCTGAAGAAGACCAGCCTTATATCCCTTCGGGTAAAAACAATCTGATTTACAAGACGGCGTTATTCACAGCCGAAGCCATGGGGCATGAAGACCTCCCCCCCACCTATGTGCAGCTTGAGAATGATGTGCCAATCGCCCGAGGGCTTGGAAGTTCATCAACCGCAGTAGTTGGAGGGATTGAACTGGCTGATCATCTCCTTGACCTTGGCTTAAGTCGTTATGAAAAATTTAAAATCGCCTGCGAGATTGAGGGGCATCCTGACAATGTAGGACCGGCGATTTTCGGCGGTATTATGGTTTCTAATTATGATGGGGAGCATTTGGACTATGTCCATTTTACAGAAGGAATGGATGATTTGACCTGGCTCGCCATCATTCCCGACTATCATTTGGAAACGGAAAAAGCACGTGGATTGCTGCCTGTGGAAATAGAATACAAACAGGCGGTGAACAATAGCGGGAGCGCCAATGTGCTCGTCGCTGCCTTAGCTACAAAAAATTGGGCGCTTGCCGGAAAAATGATGCAGAGCGACCGCTGGCATCAGCCTTACCGGCAGATTCTCATTCCTGGATTCTCTTCTTTTAAAGATATTCTGGAAAAAGAACATTCGCTCGGCCACTACATCAGCGGGGCAGGACCGACCACTGTGGCCCTTTTTGATGAATGGGATGAAGATAAACGAGAACGACTTGAAGTAGCTCTTGAAGATTACCAGGTCGAACCGCTTCAGGTGAACCTGAGTGGTGCAGAAACATTGGTTTTGACCCCTGAAAAATGACAAAGAGAACCAGTACATGAAGTGCTGGTTCTCTTTTTGTTTTGGTGTGAATGGGCAAGCCTTTGGCGCGACTTGGCCCCTCTTTGGTGCGACTCGCTCTCCCTTTGGCGCGACTCGGCCCCTCTTTGGCGCGATTCGGCTTCCCTTTGGCGCGATTCGCTCTCCCTTTGGCGCGATTCGGCACCTCTTTGGCGCGATCCGGCACCTCTTTGGTGCGCTACTATAAAATATGGAGTCCAGGATCAACGTTTCTCCGTGCTTTTTCTAACATAAAAGAGGAGAATGAGTAAAACTCCCACCAAGCCTCCAATGCTGTCTAAAACGACATCCCCGGCATAAGGCGTACGGTTGGGGGTTAGCGACTGGTGATATTCATCCAAACAAGCATAGAGGACGGTGATCATGTAAGATACGATCAATTTTCCTTTTAATCCCCACCCCGTGTTGTGATGGAAAGCGAGAAATGTCGTGATCATGAGGAAGAAAAAAACGGTCAGGTGGGCTGCTTTACGAATAAGAAACTCCAGCATGCCATCAACCCCACGGCTTTCTATATTGATCGTCTCCCCGTAGTAAGTAAATTCGATGAGGGATAACACGGGTTTGATAAAATCTAAATTCATATAAAGATTCATCGTTGGACGCAGGTCCTGTTGTTCATAGGGCTGGGAAGAAAAGAAGAAAATTAAACCCATTACACCCAGGGGTAATAAACCATAAATAACTTTTTTACACAAAATCAGTCACACTTTCCTATTATCTTTTCATTTGCATATTTAATAGTTTACAACAACTGTAAATGATTTTAAAAGATTTAAAGAATTACTAACTCAGACTATTATTAAGGAGAAAATTTGTATACAATATTATTAGAAAATCAAAAGGGGGATTCGAAATGGCGAAGAAGAGTAAACAATACGACTATGACCTCAGCGAAGTAAAACGTCTAATCGGCGAGACAGATAAAAACTACCGAGAAATTGCTGCAGAGACAGGATGCCCGTATGCGAGCGTCGTGTATCACGGTCGTAAGATTCGCGGACGTGTCAATCGTATGCGTCAGGAAGAAATGATGGAAGAACAACCACAATCGTTTTTATCGATTAAAGAGGATCAACATACATCAGAGGAAGCGACGATGTTGTCTGGCGGGACGACGTTGAGCATTTCCAGAAATGACGTGCAAATCCAGGATGCAGAGCAAGAGGCGGCTAAGATGATTAAAGCTGCACGCGCGCTTGGATTGAGCAAAATAAATATAACCATTAATAAATAAGCGCACAGTCTCGGGGTCCCCTCCGAGGCTTTTTATATGGTCTTACCAAGTTCCTTCAGTTTCTTCCTTGCGTGTCTCCCCCAGTTTTTCACAGCATCCTGACTTACCCCTTCCAGACGAGCAATCTGTGAAATGGACCGGTCCCTAATGATATAGTGATAGACCCATTTCCACTGATTCGGTGTGAGCGCCTCTTTTACCTGGTTCCATAGGAGTTCGTCGGTAATTTTGTCCTCCCATTGATCGCGTCCCTCCTGTACCATCTGCTCGGCGATCCCCTCCTCCTGCTCATAGGTTCTTGAATCTTTACGGATTTTATCAATTAACGCATTGCGGACTTTCCAGTGCATGTATGAATGCAAGGTTCCCGCCTCAGGGTCATATGTACGGTAGGCATTCCACAGAGCGAAAAGACCTTCGGCATAGAAATCGCCGTTTCGATCTCTAATATTCAGCTTATGAATATGATAATGAATCAACTCTTCACTTTATGCTACTAATTTTTCAAACATATCATCGGTAACCATAAGACACCCTCCCTAAATAATCCTTCATACTATAATCGATAGAAAAAGGGATTTTGGTGTCATGTTTTTGCGAATTTTTCAATTTTATGTAGAAGAAAATTGAATTTTTCTTTTCATTCGTTAGGAAATACAGGATAATAGATGCATAGAAAGGAGTGTGTCATGAAAGATCATATTCTTGATTTCCCCGCTTATCAACGCCTTATCCATTCCTGCCTCCGCCGTTGGAAGCTCCCGGAGCCTTACGAAGACTGCCTGCAGGAGAGCTACCTCATTTATGTACGTTGTGTAGAAAAGTATGACTACAAACGCAGCAAGTTCTCCACGTTTTTCATTCAATCCTTGTACAGACACTTCCAAACGATGAACAGAAGAAACCATCAAAACAGGGAAGCCATTCACTTTTTCTCCATCCAACAAAACCCACACGAAAAAGACCCGCTGCACGAACCTCTTCTTCTTCTTGACATCTATCACTTTTCCTCTCTCACCCTTATAGAACAAGCCGTTTTTGAAAGATGTTATACCGGGTACACCGTGAATCAAATTTCTTCATTGATAGGAAAGAGCCCTTCTACTATTCTAAGAGCCCGAAGACAGATCAGGAGAAAAACAGCCGACTGTTTACCCACGTAGTAAATAGGGAAGATACAATTATCCCAATAAAAACGGAGGAATCCTCTTTGGAACAAACGTCCCGGTCCTTGTTCCCTCTTGCGAATATATGGCTCGATGATGCACCAACCACGTTCACCCATGCATTCCTCGAGCGTCTGGCTTACGAATGGATGGTTGAAATCGTCAACCCTTTTCCGCTGCCACTGTTAGAAGATCGAGAACTTGTACTCGACATCTCCATTGAACAAACCGACGGCACTCTATTTGCCCACCTCCCCATCCAGTCCTACAGCATCGAAGCCGGCAATGAATTCAGCGTCTATCGGTTTCACATGTACCCACCGGAGTAATCATGATTTTCCTCCACGTTCCTTAGAATGTTATAATGTCAGGGACGTTTTATGGAAAGGAAGAGACGATGCTCTATCTCGGATTTGCCGGATTTTTTCTCATTTATTTAATTCTGGGATGGTTCACGAATGTCGTCGAAATGTCGACCTTCAGCGCCATCTTCAGTGTCGCGTTTCTATGCCTGAACCTTTATATGTTCTGGAAAGATAAGAAAAACCAAAGCTCCACATAAAAAAAAGATCCGTCTATAGAGGCGGATCTTTTTTGTGTGGAGGCTTTTCTATAGTCGGCGGTGTTGTTGGAATTATTTGTATGACCTGGTACACCAGAAACTGTAAGACGTGGTACAACAATATTTGGAAATGGTGCAGGAGTTTGGACGCTTTTGTCGAATAAAGGAGAGGTGTGATTATTGAAGGAGAAAGGATTGATGTTATGCGTAAGCGTCGATGGTTTCCGAAGGCCTGGTACCATATAACGGCTAGAGGAAACCGAAAAGTAGATATTTTTTATGATGAGAAAGACAGGTATAAGTATTTAACCCTTTTACAGGAAGCAAAGCTTTCCCACCCGTTCCACCTTCACTCTTTTTGCCTCATGTCCAACCACGTACACCTCCTTATCGAAACCATTGAACTCCCACCAGGCACTTTCATGAAGGATCTTCACTCCCAATACGCGATGTATTTCAACAAGAAATACGGCTATGCTGGTCATCTCTTTGAAGGACCCTATAAAGCGAAGCTCGAGGATGATGTGAATGCCGTGCTCCAGGTCAGTCGTTATATTCACTTGAACCCTTGCCGGGCACTCATCACCTTTCAGCCTGAAGATTACAAATGGAGCAGTTACGCTCATTACTTATCCCCCTCTCCTTATTACTCCGAGTTCGTTTCCACCTCTACGATTCTTTCTTATTTCAAAGACGTGAAGCAGTATGAGTTTTTTGTTCAAATGGAAAATAAAGTAAGACCTAGTCATCCAAATAATGGGTAACCAGGTCTTACATAAAATCCCACACAGAACCTCTATCCTCTCACAATTTATGATAACTTAAGTTTATAATGATTATTCGACATCATATCTTTTTCTAAGGAAGTGCATAGGTATATGACTGAGAATATGTATTTAAGAAAGTTCTTGGTGGGCATGATTTTTTATTTCATTTTTCTCTTATTCATCCTTTTTTCGAGTTTCATCCTAGGATGGGAGGTCGTAGAGTTGGTGACTGCGGTTACGAACATCCATTTCCTTTTTGCATTTTTTGTTTACGCCCCGTTCTGGTCGCTCATTAGTGAAGGGTTAAGTGATGCACTTAGGAAAAAAGGAAGAATTAAATCAAAGAACGTACGAAACGTTTCTCTACTCTTCCATCTCGTAGTGGGACCTCTTTTTCTATTCTTTTTTCCGCTGCTTGAAAACAATCTAGAAGGTTTATTCACCAGGTTTTACCCGACGATACTTTTTCTATTTTTATCATCCATTCCGGCATTTTTTTACTGGTGTATAGAGGAAAGTTTGATGCGATATAGATTGGATTCCAAAGCTTAAAAGCCCTGCTAAAAAAAGACCTGGTCACCCATATAATGGGTGACCAGGTCTTACATAAAATCCCAATTAAGGCTGAAGGAAGGTTTCTACTTCTTCGAGGGCTTGGGCGGCGTCGGGGCCGATGCAGGTGACTTCGATTTCGTCGCCTTCGTGCAGTCTTAAGTTGATCAGTCCGAGAAAGCTTTTCAGGTTGGCTTCGTGTACGCTTCCCTGGACCACTTTCTTCAGAATGATTTCTGAATCATAGCTTTGGATGATCTGGGACAGTTCCATGATTGTTTGTGTTTCTTTCATGTGTACCTTCACATCTTTCGATACTTTTTCGCTCATTTCAATCTTCCTCCTTTATATGAATAAGTTCAATAGTATAGGGATGGTGACGATACTGAATAACGTCGTCACTAAAGTAATGCTTGAAACAAGGTCCGGCTTCGAATTGAACTGGACGGCATAAATCGTTGTCGTTGCTGCTGAAGGCATGGCCGCGGAAACGATCAGCACAGCAGCCATCATGTCACTCATCGGCAGCACTAATGTCAGAACGAAGGCGATAAGTGGTGAACCAATCAGACGAAGGGTCGTGGCATAGGAAACTTTCGGCCATTCCAGGTTTCTCAATGGGATGCCGGCAAGCTGCATGCCAAGTACGACCATTACCATCGGAACTGTTGCGGCAGCCAGCAAGTCGATGCTGTTCATAAGATTCTCCGGGACGGGTACTCCTCCAAGATTCATGGGAAGTGCCACAAGTACCGCATACGTCGGTGGCATTTTCAAAACAGAAAGCAGGGCCATTTTAAGTCCGGAAGTTCCTTTAGCCGCATAGTACACGCCGAAAAAGTTCATAATGATCGCCTGCAGAACCATGAAGGACACGGAGTAGACAAATCCTTCTTCCCCGAAAGCAAAAAGAATGATCGGTACGCCGTAGTTCCCGGAATTCATGAACGCTGTTGATAAAATCAACCCGCTCTCCATGCTCTGGTCGTAGTTTTTCACCTTACTGACAATCTTGTTGATTCCAAGAATGCTGAAAAGCAACAGTCCGGAGAAGACGAGCATCATCAAATATTCCCCGTTCAAATCCGCTTCGTAAAATGTCTGGAAAACTAAACAGGGCAGCATCACATACAGAGCGATCGTCGATACAGATTTCACATCTAATTTAGCGATTTTTTGTATGGTAAAGCCGGCTCCGAAAATGAGAATAACCGGCAATACGACTTGAATAAATACACTCATAACACATTTACCGTTCGGCTGCGTCCCGCCATCCAATAGACGGCGTCCGCACCGCCTTTCCTTTTAAACTGAGGGGTGTAACGCTTAAAACCGAAAAACCCCTTGCCTAAAAGCAAGGGATTCCGGGTGACGTACAAGGAGGGTCAGTCCTTTTTTCATCATTCAGCGAAGCTGATCAACCATAGAGATAATTCTGGAATAAACGTAATCATCAGTAACGAGAAGATCATCGCGAAAAAGTAAGGGATGATCGCACGGGACAGCTGCTCGATGGAGAGCCCGGATATTCCGGATCCGACGAACAAGTTGACGCCGAGTGGCGGTGTAATGAATCCGATCGCCAGGTTCACGACCATGATGATTCCGAAGTGGATCGGATCGTAACCAAGGTTTACGGCAATTGGTAGCAGGATCGGTGTCAAAATGATGATCGCTGCCAGTGTATCCATGAAACACCCGACGATAAGCAGAAGCAATGTGATCAATAGAATCAGAATGATCTCATTTTCTGATATGGACAACATGAAGTTGGCCACTTGCGTAGGGATCTGCTCGATCGTAAGTAGACGGCCGAAAGCTGTTGCGGAACCAACGATGATCAGGACGGTCGCCGTCGTCAAAGCTGAATCTGCGAAAATTTTCGGCATGTCTTTGATGCTGAGTTCACCGTAAAGGAACAAGCCGGCGATCATACCGTACACGACAGCAATAACGGCTGCTTCTGTCGGCGTGAAAATTCCGCCGTAAATCCCACCTAAGATAATGACAGGAATGACAAGGGCCCATTTGGCTTCCCAGAGTGTTTTTCCGATGTTTGCGAGGGACGTTTTTTCTGCCAGACCTTTATACCCTTGTTGTCTTGAATAAATGTACGCCCAAGCAAGAAGTGCTCCACCGACGATAAATCCTGGGATAATTCCTGCGATGAA
Source organism: Halobacillus litoralis (assembly GCF_009856445.1). Classification (GTDB taxonomy): domain Bacteria; phylum Bacillota; class Bacilli; order Bacillales; family Halobacillaceae; genus Halobacillus; species Halobacillus litoralis. The sequence continues at coordinate 622,372 of NZ_WMFA01000001.1, read as the reverse complement.
CATGTCTCCGATGGAGGCTCCACCAACGACACCGTAGATGACCATTGGAATACTTGGAGGGATGATGACACCAATGGAACCCGCTGCAGCTACCGTAGCTGTCGCGAATTTCTTGTCATATCCTTGTCTCACCATGGCAGGAATCATAATGCCACCAATGGCTGCAACGGTGGCTGGTCCTGAACCGGAAATCGCTGCAAAGAACATACATGTGACGATGGTCGCCATCGCAAATCCACCCGTTTTGTTACCAACAAGAGCGTTTGCGAAGTTGAACAATCTCTCGGATATGCCGCCTTTCCCCATGATTTCACCGGCTAGGATGAAAAAGGGAACGGCCATCAATGGGAATGAATCGACAGATGTGACGAGTTCCTTCATTAAAAACTGCACCGGAATGGCGCCCGTATAGAAGATGGTCGCAAGTGTCGATAATCCGAGAGCGATCCCGATCGGTACACTAAGCAATAGGAAGAGGGCGAATGTCCCGAATAATACGATTGTTGTCATGATTCATCCTCTCCTTCCTGCTGCTGCATACGATCGCGTTCATCGTCGACGTCGAGTTCTTTTTTACCAATTAGCATTTTGATCTGAACGATCAAGTTTTGTACGAGACGGATTGCTGTCAAAGCAAATCCGACTGGTGTCGCCATGTAAACAAGCCCCATCGGTATATGTAAGGCCGGTGACTGTTGGCCGAACGATAGCAACTGGGAAGCGATGCTGTATCCATTGACGACCACATACAAACTGAAAACTAAGAATAGTAGATTCGCAATGATGGCGAGCATCAATTTCGCTTTTCCTTTAAGTAACAGCAGCATGACGTCCACTTTGATGTGGCGCTGCTTCTTCACTCCGTAACTGATTCCGATATACACTAACCAAATGAAGCAGTACCGTCCGAGTTCCTCTGACCAGGACAATGAATTTCCCGACACACGCATCGCGACTTGCAGGAAAATGACACTGACCATGATGGTCGAGAAAATGACGAGCAATACTTCTTCAAATCTTCGGTCGATCGCTCGAATGATGTTCATTTTCTTCACCTCAACTGACCCTGAATGGAGAAGAATACGCTGCAGAACCGCTACAGCGTACCCTTTTGCATTCTATTATTTTTGCGCGTCTTCAATCGCTTTGTACACTTTGTCTACCGTTTCTTCACCAATCTTACTCTTGTAATCTTCAATGACAGGAGCTACCGCATCGACCATTTCCTGGCGAGCTTCATCTGAGATTTCTGTGTACTCCATGCCTTCTTCTTGAAGCTGTTTCAAATACTTTTCGTTCGCTTCACGGTTCAACTTACGCTCATGCTTACCTGCTTCTACTGCTGCATCTTTCACAATCTTCTGCTGATCTTCAGTCAATCCATCATAGAAAGATTTGCTCATCAAGAATACGAATGGGCTGTAGATGTGGTGCGTGTTGGATACGTGATCCTGAACTTCATAGAACTTTTGAAGATAGATTGTTGCATAAGGGTTTTCCTGACCGTCCACTGTACCTTGCTGCATTGCTGTGAATAATTCTGTGAATGCCATAGGTGTAGGGTTTGCTCCCAGTGCTTTGAAAGCATCCAGGTGCAGATCGTTTTCCATTGTACGGATTTTCAAACCATCGAAGTCATCAACAGATGCTACCGCACGCTCACTGTTTGTAAGGTCACGGAAACCATTTTCCCAATAAGCAAGGCCTACAAGGTTCTGTTCTTCTAGTTTCCCAAGCAATTCTTGTCCAACTTCACCGTCTAACACTTCGTCCGCCACTTGTTCGTTAGGGAAAAGGAACGGAATGTCGAAAACGCTGAATTCTGGTACGAAGTTCGCTAGTGGTGCTGTAGAAGGAACAACCACTTCCTGTGTACCAAGCTGAAGCGCTTCTGTCATGGAACGGTCGTCACCAAGCTGACCACTGTGATAGGTATCCACTTTGATCGCGCCATCAGTTTTCTCTTCCACAATTTCCTTAAACTTCAATAGACCTTTGTACTGAGGGTGGTCACTGTTCAGACCGATACCCGCTTTAATCGTTTTTGTTTCGCCGCTGTCGCCTGAAGCGCTTTCACCTTCACCACTGCTGGACTCTGCATCGCCGTTACCACAAGCGGCAAGGACCGTAATCAAAAGAACGATGGACAATAAACCAAATAATTTCTTCATGTTCAACCTCTCTCCTTTTATATGTAAAATTTTTTTCACAAAGCTTACGTACTATTCCTAAAACGGTAACCGCTTTCAATGAAGGGCCAACGAAACAGGAATCGATTCCATAGAAAATAGTTTCCGTATGTACATCTCCCTCTGCGTCTTGATTAGAAGCGCTTTCAAAGAACCTCTAAAAAAAAGCGTGTTGAAAAATGTGAAAATTATTTTCTGTAATTTCGATTATACAATAAATCTTTTTTAGTTCAATAGTTTTTCAGAAAAAAATTTCAACGAACCCAAACTTTCTTTTGAAATTAATTTCATATACAATAAGAGAAAGTGGAAATTCGAAGGAGGAATCCCTATGATTGAAGCTCCCACGAAACACGTCATCAGTCGAATCCGTTCTTCTTATACGCAGTTCAGTGAAAAAGAAAAACTGATCGCTGATTACATTTTAGAAAATACAGAAGAAATCGTTCACTCTACCATTAACCAGGTCGCTGATGATCTTATGGTCGCGGATGCAACCGTTTTCAGATTTTGTAAGCGCTTAGGTTTTAAAGGCTACCAAGCCATGAAAATTGCTTTAGCCTCAGAAATCGTCAATCCGATCCAGGATATCCATGAAAAGATATCTGAAGAAGATACCGATTTTGAAATTACTGAAAAAGTTTTTCAAGCGAATATCCGGGCACTCGAAACATCCCGGGATGTCCAGAACCCGCTTTCTTTGAAAAAAGCGATGGAATACTTGGTCGAAGCCGACCGGGTGTTCTTTTTCGGAAGTGGTGGATCCAATATCCTAGCCATGGACGCTCAGCACAAGTTTATGAGGACCGGAATGGAAGCGTATGCTTACCCGGATACACACTTACAGCTGATGTCCGCTTCGCAAATGAGAGAAACGGATGTAGCGGTCGTTATTTCCCATACCGGTTCGAATCAGGATATTCTCGATATTGTGGATGTCGCGAAAGAGAACCATGTGAAGATTATCGCTATAACGAACTTCGCTAAATCTCCACTGACAAAAGTGGTCGATTTGTCTTTGTATACCGTCGCAGAAGAAACGGAATTCCGTTCAGAAGCGCTCGCTTCAAGAATCGCCGGACTTTCGCTGATCGATTCTCTTTTTGTCAATTATAGTGTAAAAATGAAGGAACAAGCGCAGACCGCTACGCAGCGCATGCGTGATGCGATCTCAAGAAAGCGTGTGTAGAAAGGAAATTTAAGATGAGTTATGTGATTGGATTAGATCTTGGAACGACGAGCGCGAAATCCGTCGTTTTTCATAAAAATGGAGAGGTAGCCGCTGAATACGAAGTGGCTTACCCCCTCTCCCACCCTGTCGTCGGTCACGCCGAACAGGATCCGCTTCAAATGGAGCAGGCCGCACTAGAAGCGTTGGACTTAAGTACAGAAACCATTGAACGTCATGAGATTTTGGGGGTCGGAATCTCTGCTGCTATGCACTCCCTGATTTGTATGGATGAAAAAGGGGCTCCTCTTTCCCCGTCGATCATTTGGGCAGACGCGCGCAGTGCAGAGGAAGCGAACACCTTGAAGGAAAGCCACCCCGATGTGTATAGGCGCACAGGTACACCGCTGCATCCAATGTCTCCGTTATCGAAACTGTTATGGATGAAAAACAACGACTATGAACCATGGCAGAAAGCCGACTACTTTGTATCGGTGAAAGAATTTTTATTGTATCGCTGGTTCGGGGAAAAAGTGGTCGATTATTCGATTGCTGCAGCCACGGGGCTTTTCAACATTCTTGAACATACTTGGGATGAAGAAACGCTCACTATTGCAGGCATTGGTCGTGAACAGCTTTTCCAACCTGTGGAGCCTACGTATGCAATGAAAGGCATGAGTGCAGAAGCCGCTGAAAAGGCTGGTCTCGATGCAGGAACGCCATTTGTCATCGGTGGAAGTGATGGGCCTTTGGCGAACCTTGGAATTGGCGCGATTCAGCCTGGTGAGACAGCCATCACCATTGGTACAAGTGGAGCGATCCGACAATTTTCCAGTGAACCGCTTCTGGATGATCAACAGGAGGTGTTCTCCTATAGCTTTACCGATGATTTATGGATTACCGGCGGACCGTCCAATAACGGGGGCCTTGTGCTGCAATGGGTGCAGCGGCTCTTTTCCGGTGAGGAAGAAGTTTCAGTTGAAGAGTTGACTCGTCTAGCCAGTGAACTAGAAGCGGGTGCGGGAAATTTGATTTTCCTTCCTTATCTAAACGGGGAGCGCGCGCCGTTCTGGAACGCGGAAGCGAAAGGGTCTTTCATTGGACTGACACCTGCCCACGGCAAGGAACATATGACGAGAGCCGCGATGGAAGGCGTACTGTTTTCCATTTTACATATTGGAAGTGCCCTGGAGCGTCTTGGCAACAAGCATGACAAAATTTATGCGAGCGGCGGATTTGCCAGGTCAGAGACATGGGTCCAAATGCTTGCTGACATTTTCAACAAGCGCATCGATATTCCGGTAAGCCATCAAAGTTCCGCCTGGGGAGCGGCCTGGGTAGCCTTGTACAGTCTTGGTCACGTGGACAGCTTAGCATCGATTAAATATTCGATTCCTATGAAGGAACATTATGAACCGAATTCCGAGAACCATCAAAAATATAAAGCCCTCTTTGAAGTCTACGAATCCGTATCAGCCAAACTGCAAACCGACTTCGAAAAACTTCATCGTATGTAAGATGTAAATAAATGGTGTACCAGGTCATCCAAATATTGGATGACCTGGTACACCTATTTTTTCCATTTTTATTTGACGTTTTCTTTGAGCCAGTATTCTCCGTCTTTGTATTCGATTTGTTCAGGATAACGGAGATCTGTAACTTCGTCCTGGGTTTGTTTGGATGGTGGTGCGGTCGCGAGAGAGACAACGACGTTCGCTATGATAGCGGCTGATGCCCCGAAAACGCCGGCACCGGTATCAATGATTCCAAGGATTGTGAACCCTCCGTATTTCGCTGCAAAAATGTATCCGAGGGTCACGGAAAGGCCGACAAGCAAACCGGCAATAACCCCAGGTCCATTGGCCCGCTTCCACCATACGCCGAGAAGCAGGGCCGGGAAGAACGAGCCGGATGCTAAAGCAAAGGCCCAGGCGACGATTTGCGTGATGGCCCCTGGCGGATTCAAGGCAATCAAACCTGCGGCGACAGTAGCAAGGACGATCGACCAGCGTCCGACAGCCAGACGTTTTTTCTCACTCGCATTCGGATTGATGGAGCGGTAATAAATGTCGTGGGACAAGGCTGCGGAAATCGCGATCATCAATCCACCGGCTGTTGATAAGGCAGCCGCCATTGCACCGGCAGCCATCAAACCGATGACGAAGATGCCAAGATTTGCGATCTCTGGTGTTGCCATAACGACGATATCATTACTGATGACAAGTTCAGACCACTGAAGGACCCCGTCACTATTATTGTCCGCAAGGGAAAGCCGTCCGGTATCCACCCAGGCTTGTGTCCATGCGGGAAGATTATTCAATTGCGAACCTGCCACTTCCGTCATCAGGATGAAGCGGGAAAAAGCGGCGTACGCAGGAGCAGATAAATAGAGTAAACCGATGAATAGCAAAGCCCAGGCTCCACTCCAGCGAGCAGCTTTCATCGTCGCAACCGTATAGAATCGGACGATGACGTGTGGCAGACCGGCTGTTCCCGCTGTCAGTGTGAACATCAGAGCGATGAACTGCCATTTCGATCCTTCTGTAAATGGAATGATGTATTCAGAAATGCCCAACTCCTGATCGATCGTACGCATCTCCGAAATGACGTCCCCGTATGAAATCCAAGGGACAGGATTCTGCGTCAGCTGCAGCGACATGAAAATGACCGGAATCAAATACGCGATAATCAATACCAAGTACTGGGCGACCTGTGTCCAGGTGATTCCTTTCATTCCACCCATCGCTGAGTAAAAGGCGATCAGCACGACGCCAATCAACGTCCCAGTGACCGTGTTTATTTCAAACAGACGTCCAATAACAACCCCTGACCCAGATAATTGTCCGACCGAGTAGGTGAAGCTTATAATGATGGTTGCTACAGCAGCAATTAACCTGGCCGTATTGCTGCGATAGCGGTCTCCAATGAATTCCGGCACGGTGTACCGGCCATATTTTCTTAACTGTGGTGCTAAAAGGAACGTAAGCAGCAAATATCCGCCTGTCCATCCCATAATGTATGCGAGTCCATCGTATCCAAGAATCATGACCGTACCGGCGAGTCCGATGAATGAAGCTGCACTCATCCAATCTGCTCCAATGGCCATGCCATTGTAAACAGGCGGCACCCCGCGGCCGGCAACGTAGAAATCTGAAGTAGCCCTTGCTTTATTGTAGACAGCGATACCTATGTACAGAGCAAAAGTAGCGACAATCAAAGCAAGGGAGACTATAAACTGTGCGTCCATATTTCTCCCCCTATCCTATTGGTTAACCACTTGATTTTGATCGGAATCTTCTTTTGGTACCAGCCCGAATTTCTTATCGACGACGTCACTGATGATGGCATTAAAGAAAAGCAGTGCAATAAACGTAATAATAGCTCCCTGTGCTCCCATGTAATAGGGAAGAGGTATCCCCATCACTGTAAAGGACTGAAGACTTTCGGCAAAAAGAACAACTCCAAAAGATACGATTGCCCCGATAGCGAGATAGATGATGATCAAAGTCGTACGCAAACGGAAATACGCTTTCGCCTTCTGTGGATCCATTTTTTTCACAACGATTCACCTCCCTTTGCATTATCCTCTTAGGTTAAAAATGAACTGTACGGTTTCCCAGAACGGCATCGGCACCATGATGATCTTAGTAAGGGCGACACCGAAGAGCGCAATGAATGGTACAGCCAGTAGGAACGGCCGCTTCTTTTTCAGTGCGAAAACAACAGAAAGTACGGTTATAACGGAAAGAATAATCGGAATCAGCAACGAATCTACCCTCCTTTTGTGTAAGCGTTAACATAACAAGGTAAAAATTTTTGTGTGAATATTTAGATTTAACTGAATATTACAACTTTTATTATTATAAAATTCTCATAATTTGTCAACAGGTACGATATGACTAGACAAGTTTCGAGGATTTATGTAATTTCCTCTTATGCATCAGTGCGATTCTATTAAAAACCAGCATCCTATGAGGGATGCCGGTTTCCAAACATCTTCCGCCACGTCCGTGGTCCGACAACACCATCAACTTCAAGCCGGTGCTGTTGCTGGAATGTACATACAGCCGCTTCAGTTAATGGCCCGAAATGGCCGTCGTCTGCTATTCCGACTGCCCGCTGGATCCGTTTGACCACGGACCCTTTAGCGCCGAAGTAAATGGGATTTCCCGGATAGGTACGAGCGTTGAGCCTGTTTTTCGTCAACGGGCCGGCACTCCCATCCACTTCCAACCCTTCCTGGTGTTGAAAAGTTATAACTGCTTGTTTGGTCCGTGGCCCATACAGGCCATCGATGGGGCCTGGTTCGTAACCTAATCGGCGGAGCTTCGTTTGAAGATCACGGACATCCTGGGATTTTTCCGGCCATTCGAGATGGGCATAATCCTTGAAGCTAGACCAGTCTCCACCCCACTGAAAACCGAGTGACTTCGCAATATCCGCTACTTTACGCCAATCCTGATTCACCGTCCAGAGTGCTTTTCTCCCATCTGAACTGACCAGGAAAAAATCGACCGCGCGGCCGCTGTGGTGATTGCTTTTTCCAGGTGTGGCATAGGTGACGATGTTCCCGCTGTGGCCATATCTTTTCCCGTTCCAATAATAGTCCGGCCGTCCCTGTCCATACAAGCGGGCCTGCTCTTCATGCGTGCGATGTCCGGAGGAAATTTGTACAAATATTCCCTCTGTGTAGGATTGCTCGATCATTTTCCAAACCTTTTCTTGTACGATTGTTTGGACGTTCCCCATTTTATCCAGACTGCGCTGCTTCAAGGTTTCTATTGTAATCATAAAATCCCTCCCTGCTTCTATAATCGAAGCGGAGAGGGATTGGGTGTCAGGCTGCTTTCAAATTTTTCAACACATTGAACACGAAGAAGAAGATGCCGAGCGATGTGATGGTTGCGCCTGTCGCGACAAGGGGAAGCCACACGTCATTTTCGTAAAGGACGACTAAAAATAAGCCGAGTATCATGATCGGTAGACCGATGTTATGAAGCCAGAAATGAATTTTTCCAGATAAAGATTTCGCAAGGTCGGGAAAGAGATGATATAAAATACCCGCGAGTGTGAGGGCGGTCCACCCGAGCACATTGATATGGACGTGCACAGGTGTGAGTGCATAGTCGTGTGCACTCGACATGTAATATCCAATTGCAATGCCGATGGCAAAATAGACAGTTGAAATTTTAACCAACGTAATCCCCATAAAGTCCAACCTCCTTTTTCCCATATATACGTGGGACAGCTTCCAAACAGAATCATGGAATTCCGGTGATCAGCATCGTAAAATGGAGGAGAATCTAATGAAGAGGTGAACGCAATGAAAATAGAAATTTGGTCAGATTTCGTCTGTCCTTTTTGTTATATCGGAAAACGCAGACTAGAAGAAGCGCTGGAACATTTTCCAGGCAAACAAGTGGATGTCGTTTATAAGAGCTTTGAACTTGATCCGAATGCCGAGCGCAACACGGGAAGAAACATGCATGAGAAACTCGCGGCTAAATATGGCCGGTCAATGGAAGAAGCGCGTGAGATGACGCAGAACATGACCGAGCAGGCGAAGATGGTCGGCCTTGATTTCCACTTTGATTCGGTGGTACCGACAAACACGTTTGATGCCCATCGTGTCTCTCAATTGGCTAATGAAAAAGGATTAGGCAAAGCTTTTGCTGAACGCTTTTTCAAAGCCGTTCTGACAGATGGCAAAGATGTCGGGGATCATGAAACGATCACGGAGCTAGCCGTTGAGGTCGGACTTGATCGTGATGCGGTGGTTTCTGTTCTTGAAGGATCCGATTATACGGAAGCGGTTCGCCGTGAAGAAGCCGAAGCCCAGCAGATTGGTGTCCAGGGTGTACCGTTTTTCGTCATCAACCGGAAGTATGCCGTCTCTGGCGCACAGCCGACGGAGGTCTTCGTTCAGGGGCTTGAAAAAGCTTTTGCCGAAGAGGAACAGACGCCTGCATTTGAAGATTTATCAAGCGAGAGCGGAGCGGCTTGTAACGAAGATGGCTGTGAAGTACCTGGGGAAGAAAAGAAATAGGATGAGAGCCGTGGGGGATCCCACGGCTTTTTTTGTGCATTTATGTTCGTGGGGTGGCGATATCCACTACCGTTAGGACGCTATCCTTTTTTATAGAGAAGATTCCCCTTTCTCACCTCTCCCTGTATTGGTGAATAGCCTATATAAAAAAGAGGAGGCATTTTGATGGAATTGACAATGTCTCATTGGATTTATGGGCTGTTCACATTTCTCATCATCTTAACGATGATTTTCCGTAAAGGGGTCGTACTCCCCACTTTGCTTGGTACTTTTGTGGTCGCATGGATGTTTAATGGGAATTTAATCAGTGGCTTTGTGGGTGTCTTCAATGCCAACCTTGTGGCTGCGAAAGAATTGTTCAATATTTTCTTGATCATTACTTTTATGGTTGCCTTGTTACGTTCCTTAAAAGATCTCGGTGCGGATACCCGCATGATCCAGCCGATTCAAAAAGTGATGATCAACAGTCATGTATCGTTTTTTATTCTTGTCGGAGTCACCTATGTCGTGTCTCTTTTCTTCTGGCCGACTCCTGCTGTTCCGCTCATCTGCGCCCTTCTTGTCCCTGCGGCCATCCGTACGGGCCTGCCTGCGATGGTGGCGGCGATGACAGTGGCGCTTGCCGGCCAGGGGATGGCGTTATCGTCGGACTATATCATCCAGGTAGCACCAGAATTATCCGCAAAATCGGCAGGGATCGATACAGCGGGCGTCATGGATCAGGCTTTGATTTTATCGGTGGTTACAGGGATCGTTGCGATCGGTCTCGCTTATCTCTTCAATAGAAAAAGTTTCCGCTCCAAGGATGACCCTCATAACGAGCAGGAAATTGTTCAAATGCAGGGGCTCAAAGAACCAGGAGGAACGCCAAGTTCACGTGTTCATCTCTGGAGTAAAGTCTTTGCCATCCTCGTTCCTCTCTCCATGCTGGCTGTTATGATTTATATGGTTTCGACCAAGATTGGCTCGGGACGGATGGGTGGATTTGAAGGAGGAAGCGGAGCGGCTTTTATCGGAGGCGTTGCTGTCGTTTTATTGTTGCTTTCCAGTGTGGCCTTCGGAAAACATAAAGCACTCGATGATGTGAGTGAGCATATTACCGAAGGATTCGTTTTTGCCTTTAAAGCGATGGGACCTGTCATTCCGATTGCCGGTTTCTTCTTTCTCGGCAGTGGGGATTTTGCCAAAGATATTCTTGTGCTGCCTGCTGAAGCGGCCCCATCCTTTCTTTTCGACCTCGTCCAATCGAGCCAGGATTATCTGCCACAAAGCGCCTTTTTGACCGCTTTTAGCATTTTGATCATCGGAATCATTACAGGATTGGACGGCTCAGGTTTCTCAGGACTTCCGCTTACTGGTGCGCTATCCGCCTCACTCGCCAACGGAACGATTGACGCTTCAACCCTCGCTGCCATCGGACAGATGGGATCCATCTGGACAGGAGGCGGGACCATCATCGCCTGGTCGTCCTTGATTGCGATCGCAGGATTCTGCGGCGTCCCCGTCATGGAACTCGTCCGGAAAAACTTCATCCCCGTCATCCTAGGACTAATCATCTCCACCATCGTCGCATTACTCCTGTTTTAGTTTCCTTTATTTGGTGTACCAGGTCATCCATAATATGGATGACCTGGTACACCATTTTTTGGGAGGCTTTTATCAACCAAAAATCTCTTATATCAATTAAATTTTTGATATATCAATTAAATCTTTAATTTATCAATTAAATCTCGAATATATCAATCAAATCAACAATAGATCAAACAAACAAAAAAGTGCAGGAGCTTTCTCCTGCACTTTCCTTATCCCTTCACAATTCTACTTTCAAATGGCCCCAGCTTCTCCTTACCATACGACTTTTCCTTATCACTGTGATTCATCAAGAATAAATAGTAATCTCCACCGATATGACGGCGATACACTTCCACATCGCTCTCGGATTCGATTGTTTGAATGCCCTGGTCACTCGTCACATCAGAAGCAATTTTCTCCAAAGCCTCTTCACTCAAACCTCCACCGATGTAGTAGACGCTTCCTTTTCCAAACGTGTTCTTCGTCACGGCTGCATAGTCTTTGTAAAACTGATCCTGATACGAATAGAGGGTCTGTGCTTGTTCTGGTACAAGGAGGTCGCGCCAGACAGAAATAGACGCTGGTACCTCAGCAAACGCACCTTCCCCTTGCAATTCAAGCTGATGAGCGGCTGTCAGTGATTCGATTTCCTCTACTCGTGCACCGATCAAGTCGCGGACAGGTCCAGGCAGGACTTCTCCTATTCGCATGTTGTTGTCCTTGCCTTTCAGTCCGGCACGGTAGGAAAAGATGACCGTGCCGCCTTCTTCTGCAAAGGTACGAAGACGACTGGCAAGCGCATCGTCCATCAGCTGCATGACTGGGACCAGTACGACTTTGTATGTACTGAGATCACGGCTTGCCGGGATGACGTCGATGTTCGTATTCTTCCGGTAAAACGGGCGGTACAAACGCAGCAATTCTTCGTTGAAGTCGAAGTCTTTGCTCTGGATTTGTGAACGCCAGGACCAGATGTTGTCATAATCATAGAGTACCGCAACATCAGACTTGATTTCCGCATTCAACAGCTCTTCATGTTCTTTGATCTCGCTGAATAAGGATTGAACCTCTTTATATTTGCGGCCGTAGACGTTGTCATGATCAACGACACCGTAACAGAACTGTTCGGCGCCCTTCGTCATGCCGCGCCAGCGGAAGTAGAGCAGGTTGGAACAGCCGTGTGCGAATGCTTGATACGACCACATCTTCGCCTGATTCGGTCGTGGCAGATAACCGATGACATCGTGCCCCTGGGCTCCCATCAGTTCTTCGACGATCCAATAGTTTTGATCGAGCAAGCCACGATTGAAATCATGCGTCATCGCAATGGCCTCTGGAGGGATCGGTTTTTCGAGTCCGCCCCACACCGGATAGTTATCATACGAAACGAAGTCCATCGGCTTCACATTTTCTTCATGGTCAAACCATTTATCGAAAAATCCACCGGACACGTTGGTCGTAACGGTTTGATGGCTTCCCTTATGCTTCTTCACAATCTCGGTCATTTCGTGAGTGAATCCGTTGACGGAAGCAGAACGGAAGCGCGCCCACTCCAGTTTCAATGTCGGATTGTGAGTCGTTACCGTCGGTTTCGGAATCGGAATTTCTGAAAAGTCATTGTACGTCTGTCCCCAGAAAATCGTGCCCCATTCATCATTCAATTGCTCCACACTGTCGTATTTGTTTTCCAAATACTCATGAAACGCGGAATGACACTGATGACAGAAACACATGTCGCTTCCTTCATGGCCGAATTCGTTGTCAATCTGCCAGGAGACGATGGCTTCTTCGTCTTTATAGTGCTGGACGAGTTTTTCCGTGATCCCTGCCGCGTACTGACGGTACTTGTCCGAGTTGAAGCAGTACTGACGGCGGCCGCCGAATACTCTTGTGTTACCGTTTTCATTTTCAGACAAAATCGAAGGGTGTTTTTGGGCGAGCCAGGCTGGAAATGTCGCGGTCGGTGTCCCGAACATAACATCGAGGCCCTGCTGTTTCACTTTTTCAATCACACGGTCAAAGTAGGAAAAGTCGAACGCTCCTTCCTCTTTCTCCATGAGATGCCATGCAAATTCTCCGATCCGGACGATGTTTGCGCCCATGTCTTTGATGCCTTGAATATCTTCATCGATCATTTCTTCCGGCCAGTGTTCCGGATAGTAATCGACACCTAAATACGTCATTTATAAGCCTCCTGTCTCGATGTTCAACGTCCACGTGTACGAGCCGTGTGCTGGGATGTAGGAAACTTTGCCGATTTTTTCAGCAAGATACACATCATCGTAGACGCCTGTGCAAGGTTCCAATGCAATATTATGCTCTCCCCGGTAGCCGCCGCGCGTTTTCCAGACCCCAAGGTAAGGCACTTTCGTTTCAGGAAAGCGATACGTCAATTTTCTGTTTACGTCCGGTTGTACGAGCGAGCACCATCCTTTGGAAAGCGGCTCTGTGAAATAAAATTTCTCTGCCGTTCCCTCTTCCATAGGCTCGAGCTGACTCAGGTCAATCGTGTTTCCTGTTTTCGCTGACTTTGTCTCAGGATAAGCGTGTGGCGTTCCCCAGTCACCCAAATGCTGTGATCCTTTTTCCACATTCATTACTTGATTCAAATCTTCAGGTACTTCGATGGCTGTGTGTTCATTAAGATTGAGCAGTGCATGCGGCGTCCATATGAACGGAAACGGCTCATCACTCTTGTTGATCGCTTCATACTTGATTGTCACACCATGGCCGTGCAGGCAGATTTTCTTTTTCAAAGCATAAGGAAATTCAGGACTGTGAACCTCAAGCGAAACCCCATCGTGGGTCGCTTTATATTCCCACGGGAGCGTCCATACTTCTCCATGGTCGGGAATCTCCTTCCAGTCTGTCGGGTGAGGACCCTTGTCGATTCCAGGAAACATCTCGTCAAAACCGCTGGAATCATAGTTGGAAAAATCCGCTCCGTACGTGGGAATTTCGAGATTTGGACGATCGGTCTGATACAGCCATTCATAATCGGCTTCTTTATCAAAAAAACTGACCATTTTCCCTCCGTATCCCGGGAGGATCACCGCTCTTACACTCTCATTTTCCAATACAACGGCATCCAGACTCTTGAATTTTGTCTTCTGGTACGTACATACATCGACCATCGGTCACCGCCTCCTTAACCTAATTGTTTCATGAAACGCTGGAATGCTTCCTTCCCTTCTTCTGTACGTTTGAACACCCCTGCATGTTCCAAAACAGTGGAAAATCGTTTGCCGATTTCTTTCTGCATCTGTTCCCAGAGGGCTTGTTCTGATGTTGTGGTCCACTCGATCTGCTTCGCCCACGGCACATGTTTTCCGACCAATCCATCATTCACCGCAGCATCTAATTTTCCTTCTTTTATAAAACGGATCAACTGCTCCATTTCATCAACCAATCGTCCTGGTAGCACGGCAAGCCCCATCACTTCAATCAGACCGATGTTTTCTTTTTTAATATGATGGACTTCTTCATGAGGGTGGAAAATTCCCATCGGATGAGCTTCGTTCGTACGGTTATTCCTAAGGACGAGGTCAAGCTCATAGTGTCCCTTTCTATAACGGGCGATCGGCGTCACTGTGTTATGAGGTTCGCCCTCGGTTTCTGAGAAAACTTCTACTTTTTCATCCGAATACGTCCGCCACGATCGTAAAATGATGTCTCCGAGTTCAGATACACGGTCACGATCCTCGCCTTTCAGCCGAATCACGGACATCGGCCAGCGAACAATACCTGTCTCAACATCTTTGAATCGAGGAATCACAAACATTTCTTCCACTGGTGCTTTTGCCATCGGAAATTCATGGTGACCACCCTGGAAATGATCATGACTCAAAATGGACCCGCCGACGATCGGTAAATCAGCGTTGGATCCGACGAAATAGTGAGGCAGCTGATCTGTGAAATCGAGGAGGCGATCAAAGCCTTCTTTGGAGATCTTCATTGCCCGGTGTTCCCGTGATAAAACGATCGCATGCTCGTTGTAGTACACATACGGCGAATACTGCAGGAACCAGTGCTCCCCTTCGAGATCGACCGGGATGATGCGGTGGTTGTCTCTTGCTGGATGATCGAGCCTGCCTGCGTAGCCGACATTCTCTTTACAAAGTAAACACGCTGGATAAGAGGTTTGCTTTTTGGTTTTCGCCGCTGCAATGGCTTTAGGGTCTTTTTCCGGTTTTGATAGATTGATCGTAATCTCTAAATCTCCATATTCCGTCGGGCTGAACCAGTGCTTGTTTTTAGCGATACGGTCTGTACGGATGTAGTGGGAATCTTTCGATAGTTGATAAAAATGATCCGTAGCTGCCTGCGGTCCTTCTCTTTCAAACTTGTAATAAAAATCTCGTGTGATCTCCGATGGGCGCGGGACGAGGGTATCCATAATTTTCGCATCAAAAAGGTCCCGGTCCGTGATCGTATCTTCTTCGATGATCTTTTTTTCAACCGCATAGGAAAGCATGCGGTGTAAAATTACGACAGGAGTGGTGTAGTCCTCATCTTCAGGAGACACTTCTACGAAAGCGCCTTCAAGTTTGAACAAATGAAATAAACGGTTGCGGACATAATCCACATCCCATACCGAAATCATGCGTTTATGGAGTCCATAATGAATGAGATGTTCAATGTCTTGATAGATCGTCATATCCTCACCACCCTTTTAATCTTCGTACCCATTTGGGTGTTCCTGAAACCACTTCCATGCGGATTCAATCATCTTTTCGACCTCTGGATATTGTGGAGACCATCCGAGCTCTTTTCTCGCTTTTTCAGATGATGCGACAAGCTGCGCCGGATCTCCCGCTCGTTTCGGAGCGACTTCGGCAGGAATGCGGTGTCCCGTTACTTTGCGGACCGCGTCGATGATTTCTTTCACACTGAAACCCTGGCCGTTGCCGAGGTTGTAGATGGCGCTTGTGCCTCCTTTTTCCAAGCGATCGATTGCTTGCAGATGGGCAGCTACCAAATCTTCGACGTGAATATAATCGCGGATACATGTGCCGTCGGCGGTCGGATAGTCGTCTCCGAAAATCATGATTTTCTCCCTTTTATCGAGGGCGACTTGTAAAACAATCGGAATGAGATGCGTTTCCGGACGGTGATCCTCCCCGATCCGCCCTTTGATGTCTGCTCCGGCCACATTGAAATAACGGAGGACGGTGTACTGGATGCCGTACGCCTCTTCGGCCCACTTCAACATTTTTTCAATCGCGAGCTTCGTCTCCCCGTAAGGATTTGTCGGAAGTGTTGGATCGTTTTCCTGAATCGGAATCTGCTCAGGCTCTCCATAAACAGCGGCTGTTGAAGAAAACACAATCCGTTTTACGTCATGGGCAGCCATCGCTTTCAAAAGAGATATCGCCCCTCCAACGTTGTTATCATAATATTGAAGAGGTTTCTCTACACTTTCCCCGACCAGAGAGTCGGCGGCAAAATGGAGCACAGAGTCGATCTCATTTTCCTGGAAGATGTTGTGCAGGAAACTCTCATTCCGCAAGTCTCCGTCATAGAGTTTCGCTCCATCCAGTACAGCGGGATGATGACCTGTCTGGAGATTATCGACGACGATGACGCTCTCTCCCCTGTCCAGAAGCTGTGCGACAGCGTGACTTCCGATGTATCCTGCTCCTCCACATACGAGAACGGTCATATTCTCTCCCCCTCCAAACGTTTCGCTCCATCTCCAATTTCTACGACGTAAAAATCAGCTTCCAATCCTGTTTGTTCCTGGTAACGTCGTCCAACGGCTTCAATGAAGCCATCCACGTGCGTTCGTTTGACGATGCTGATCGTGCACCCACCAAATCCGGCTCCGGTCATGCGCGATCCGACAGCTCCTTTGTTCCAGGCTGCTTCCACGAGAGCATCCAGCTCTTTTCCTGTCACCTCGTAATCATCTCTCAGTGATACGTGGGAGGCATTCATCAACTTTCCAAACCCTTCAATATCACCGGCATTCAATTGATGGACCGCTTCGATCGTGCGTTCGTTTTCATAAACGGCATGTTTTGCGCGCTTCCGGACGGTCGCATCTTCTATGCTCGATTGGTGTGTTTCAAAATCTTCCACACTCAAATCTCCTAAACTATGAATAGAAACGACTTGTTTCAGCTGTGTCAGCGCTTGTTCGCATTCCTCTCTACGCTCGTTATACTTGGAATCAGCAAGACCGCGTCGTTTATTCGTATTCGCAATAATTAATGCATGGTTTTTGAGCTGGAGAGGTGTGTACTGATAGTCCAAGGTGTCACAGTTCAAAAGCATAGCGTGATCACTTTTCCCCAAGCCGATGGCAAACTGATCCATAATGCCGCAGTTGACGCCGACGAATTCGTTTTCCGCCTGTTGAGCAAGCTGAATCATCTTTACACGGTCCATCGATAAATCGAACAGTTCATCCAGCACGACCCCTGTGACAAGTTCAATGGATGCAGATGACGAGAGTCCGGCACCATTCGGGATATTGCCATAGAAAGCAAGATCAAGTCCTGTATCGATGTCATAGCCCGCTTTCCTGAAAACGTCCATGACGCCTTTCGGATAATTGGCCCAGTCATCCTCTACCTCATATACCAGTCCTTCCAGATGAGATTCGACAATTCCTTTGTCCGGAAAATTCATAGAGTAAAACCGGAGCTTCTGATCGTTTCTTTTTCTTGCAGCCACATACGTTCCTACACTTAACGCACATGGAAAAACATGTCCTCCGTTATAGTCCGTATGCTCCCCGATCAAATTCACCCGGCCTGGTGCAAAGAACATTTGCGCATCCTGTTCTCCGTTGAATTTCTCGTGAAAAACGGAAAGTAAATCTTCCATTTCGATTCCCTCCTTCTTCATTTTTTCTCTTTAATGACGAAAAGCTGAGACTGGTGGTCTCCGCTGCGCTCTGATTTTTCATGATTAGCCCCATTGAACTCCACACCAAGCGGCAGTCCGTGATACATGAGTTCGTCGCCATAAAACGTCCGCTCTGCTCCCTCTATTTCATACCGTTTCTCAGGATCCAGACCACGTAGTTTCACGACCTGGTCGTTCTTCGGATTCGGGAAATAGTGAGCCCGGTACCAGCCGACGACCGCATGATCTTTTTCCTCTGAGACGACTATCCAGGAGGTATCCTGATGTTTGAATGGGTTGGTCAGGCGATGAAATGTACCGGAATGAATCAAACCTCGGAGTGATTGAAACTGCTTGATTTGTTCTCTTATGATGACCTTTTCTTCCGCCGTTAACTGACTGGGATCGAATTCATACCCGAACGTGCCAAAATAGGCGACATCAGCACGGAACTTCAAAGGCGTGTTCCGGTACGTCTGGTGGTTGGGTACCGCGGAGACGTGCGATCCCATGCTGCATAACGGATACGCAAGGGAGGTGCCGTATTGAATCTTCAGCCGTTCTACAGCATCGGTATCATCACTCGTCCATGCCTGTGGAGCATAGTAGAGCAGGCCGGCATCAAACCGTCCACCTCCACCCGCACAGGATTCGAACAAGACATCCGGATACTTCGTCGTCAAACGCTCATACAACTCATAGACGCCGAGGATGTACTGGTGAAAAAAGTTGACCTGGTCATACAGATATTGGGAATAAGGTTCTGTGATGTTGCGGTTCATATCCCATTTGATGTAGTCGAGTCCGGTTTCTTCTATGAGAGAGCTCATGCGTTCGAACAAGTAGTCGACCACCTGAGGGTTGGCGAAGTCGAGCACCTTTTGATTCCGTTCGAGCGTCTGATGTCTGTGCGGTGGACCAACGGCCCATTCAGGATGCTGTTTGATCAGTTCACTTTCAGGACTGATCATTTCCGGTTCAAACCAGAGTCCGAACTGAAGTCCTTTATCTTTCACCGTTTTCGCAAGCGTCCCCATCCCGTTCGGCAGTTTCTTGCGGTCAACAAACCAGTCGCCAAGCGAAGTGGTATCATCATTGCGTTTTCCGAACCAGCCGTCATCGAGGACGAACAATTCGACTCCCAAATCCCTCGCTTCATCTGTAAAACGATCCAATTTTTCTTCATTGAAATCAAAATACGTCGCTTCCCAATTGTTAATCAGAATCGGACGTTCTTTTTCCATCCACCTTGGTGCAATTAAATGTTTGCGGTGCAAGTCATGAAACGTCTGACTCATTTCGTTCAGGCCGTTTTCCGTATATGTCAGAATCACTTCCGGGTTTTGAAAGCTTTCCTTATGTGCCAGTTTCCATTGAAAAGCCTGGGGATGGATTCCCATCGACAAGCGTGTCGCATCATAATGATCGACTTCAGCCTGAGCGAGGAAATTCCCACTGTAGACGAACTGCATCGCAATCGCCTCCCCGCTGTCTTCGGTCGTCTCTTCCCTTTTCAAAGCAAGAAAAGGGTTGTGCTGATGAGAGCTCGCCCCGCGCACGCTTCCGATGGACGAAATGCCGGGAGCGAGTGTTCTCGTTTCGATGTGACGTTCCCGGGCCCATGCGCCGGAAAGATGAATCATTTCATAATCCGCGTCAGGGAGGTCGATGGATGAAGACATCGAATGCTTCAACGTAACAGAACGTTCCCCGTTATTTGTGACCCGGTTACTTCTTGTGAGAACAGGCAGATCACGGAAGATCGTGTATAGGAGCTCCCACTCCACCTGCGCCTGGTCGTCTACGAGTGTGATCACGAGCGTTTCTGCTTCTGAATCTTCCGCAAAAGTCGCCGGTAGACCTTCTAGTTTTGGCTTTCCTTTTATAACCTGGTGATTTTTATATTGAAAATCAGAGACAGCTGCACCCTCTTGTTCTTCCAAAATGAGTGCTGGCGTACGGAAGTCTCCTTTTCCATAAACCGGAGCTTCCTGCCTGACCGTTTCTAATGAAAAACCAGGGTCCCCTTCGAACGGATGTGTCGTCGAAGGATTGGTATTTTCATAGTCTTGCAAATGACGGAAGTCCCGGTCACGGAGAGCTTTTCCATAGTAGAGATGACCGAGCTGCCCGTTTTTCATGACGTGGAAAATGTAGCTGATTTGTCCATTGGTGAGATGAAACTGTTGTGTTTTTTCATTAATAAAGATCAACGGCTGCGCCTCCTTCTACTCTTTGACAGACCCGCCAAGAATTCCGGAAATGAACTGCTTTTGCAGCAATAGGAAGAAAATCATGATCGGCAGGGTAGACAACGTCGTTCCCATCATGACCTGTCCATAGTCAATCCGTGACATCCCGACAAGACTGGAGAGAGCGACCGGCAACGTGTACATTTCCTGTGACTGCAGGACGACGAGTGGCCAAATGAAGTTGTTCCACTGGAACATGAACAAGAAAATCGCGACTGCGGCAAGCGCCGGACGCATGACGGGAAGTACGATGCGGAAGAAGATATGAAACTCTCCGGCACCATCGACACGCGCAGCTTCAAGCAGGGAATCCGGAATCGACTGCATGTTCTGTCTCATAAGGAAAATCGCGAATGGATAAGCGACTTGTGGAAGGATGACCGCCTGGAACGTGTTCAACCAACCGACATTTCCGAAGATTTCAAACAAAGGAATCAACGTTACGTGATATGGAATCATGATCGCTACCAGCAGCATGAAGAAAATCGCGTTCCGTCCTTTGAATTTGAACTTCGCAAACGCATAGCCCGCTGCCGTACAAACAATAGCGGAAATGGCTGTAAACGTGAGTGTAATGAATAAGGAGTTCCCCATGACGCGGATAATCCCGACGTTTTCATTCAGGTTCTTAAAGTTCTCCCAGCCATAGTCGCCTGGCAGGAAGTTCGGTGGAACCTTAAAAATTTCTCCGGACGGGTTCGTTGCCCCGACAAACATCCAATAGAACGGGAAGACGGAGATGATGACTCCAATGAATAAGAAAGCGTATAAAAGTGTTTTTTTAAGCGGACTGACCTGTTGATTCATTTATCTTCACCTGCCCATTTCATTTGTGCCCAGGAAAGGACCCCGATGATTAATACAAGAACGTATGCAATCGCGGATGCGTAACCGAAGTCAAAGTAACGGAAACCATTTTGATACAAGTAAAGGGTAATGGTCAGTGTGGCATTGTTCGGACCACCCTGCGTTAAAATGTAAGGCTCATCAAACAACTGCAGCGTCCCGATGGTTGATAATACGAATGTGAACAAGAAAATAGGCTTCAACTGAGGCACGGTAATGTAAAAGAACTGACGAACCTTTCCTGCCCCGTCCATCTCAGCCGCTTCATAAAGCGAGCCGGGAATGTTTTGGAGACCGGCAAGGAAAATGACCATGTTGTACCCGGTCCAGCGCCACGTGATTGCCGCCATCAAAGCGACTTTAGCCCAGAATGGATCGGACAACCAGGCAATCGCCTCAATACCGAAAAGGGAAAGCACATAGTTTGCAAGGCCGTAGTTTTCATCAAGAATGATCATGAAGATGATGGAAGAGGCGACCAATGCCGTAATGGCTGGCATGAAGAAAGCCACCCGGAAGAAGCTCTTCATTTTGACCAGTTGAGAATTAAGAGCCACCGCAATGACGACAGCTAGGAACAACTGGATCGGTACTTGAATGAGCAAAATGAGGAACGTATTCCCGAGCGCTTTGTAGAATAACGTGTCCTGGAACAATCGAATGTAATTATCCAGGCCGACAAATTCATACCCTGATCCTGCACGCGTCTGGAAACTTAATAATAATGACGAAATGACTGGATAAACGGTAAAGATCAAGAAGAAGGTAACGGCTGGAAGAATAAATAAGTACGGCACCGTTTTCGGTGTAATCCACTTCTTACGGGATTTAGGTTTTTGGCTGGACGGACCTGGTTTCTTAGATGGCTGCTTGTTCGTTTCGTGGTTGTCGTTTGCCATCTGTTCAGCATTCGTTTGACTCACAATGTTCTACCCCCTCAAAGATATTGGTCGATTCTAAAAGCGCTTACAAAATAGAGCGCTTAGACTTTGTTAATTAATTTAATTTACTTAATAGTAACATAGCCTCCTTCGTTTGTCTGCTCCATTTTCAGAAAAATCGCATTCATTTTTCCTTCTATAAATGCTCTTATTCTTAAAGGGCTTAGTTTGGAGACTTTTTTTTGGGGGGGATGGGGTGTTCGGGGAGCTGCAAAACTCCCGCGAGAAAGCGAGTAGCTTCCCAAGCACCCATGAGCTCAACCCTGGCAACGAACCCCGTAAAGTCTCGAGACTGAGTCTTTTCCAACCCTGCCATATACTTTAATAAAGACATGAAACAAAAAAGGTCGATCTCTGAAAGTGGAGATCGACCTTTTTTTCATTCTATTTCATATAGGGAGATCAGGGGGACGGATTAGTTCGTACTGCGTCCTGTCTCACTTTCCAGCTTGTCAGCAGCGTTTTGAAGCGCCTCCTCAATTGGCGTGCCATCAAGCAGGATGGATGCTTGAGTATCAGACATCGTATCGAACGCACGTGCATAATCAGCCGTGTAATTCGCTACAGGAATATCAGATACTTCATCCGCAAACAGTTGGAAAACAGGCTGATTGTTAAAGAATTCGGATTCCTGACTGAAGTAATCTTCTTCATATGTTGTTTCCAAGGATGGGAAGATTCCTTTTTCTTTAAGAGCCTTCATCTGCGGTTCTACTTCTGTAGTGAAGTACTCAACAAATGCATACGCTGTGCTTTGGTTATCTGTTGAAGATGGAATCATTAGATCAGATCCACCAAGGTTGGCTGCACGGTTGCCGCCTTCCTCAAACGCCGGCAGGTAGAAGACATCCCAGTTGCCGCTTTGGTCAGGAGCCTGGTCCATGATTGTACCGGAATACCATACGCCGAATGGAACAGTGGCCACTTCGCCGTTAACCGTTGCAGAAACGACACCGTCCCAACCGTTGTTGTTCAGGACAAGATCTTCATCATGCAAACGCTGGATTACATCAAAAGCTTTTTGTGATTCTTCAGAAGCGACATCAATGTTCCCTTCCTCGTCGAAGTAAAACGCTCCTTGTTGGTTCATCATCATACGGTAAAGCGCATCGTCCGCTGCCACATCGATAGGAACCATTTTAGTTCCTGTTGCTTCTTGAATGGTTTTACCTGCTTCAATGTAGTCATCCCACGTTTTGATATCATCCGGGTTGACGCCTGCTTCTTCGAAAATGTCTGTACGATAGAAGACACCGGCAGGTCCTACGTCCCAAGGAGCGGCAAAGAATTCACCGTCTTCATTTTGTGTGACGGACTTCTTATATTCCCCAAATTTATCTGCGTGCTCATCGTAACCGAGTTCGGAAAGATTAGCGATCGCATCCGGGAATTGATCCTGATAGTTGGCTAGACGATCGGACTCGACCATCACGACGTCCGGCAGTCCATTCCCACCGGAAGCTAGTCCTACAGTTAACTTTTCATAAACATCCAAACGTCCGATATCTTCCACGTTCACTTCCACATCCGGGTATTGTTCTTTAAACCCGTCAACAGCAAGTTCCATCGATTCAGCAGCTACGTTCCAGCCCCAAACGGTAATTTCACCGGCGGGCTCTCCACCTTCTCCACTTTCACTTGAGGATTCTCCTCCTGTTTCACCGGAACAAGCAGCCAGTCCACCAGCCACAAGGCCTACCAAAAGAAAACTCTTCAACCAATTTTTCATTCTGTCTTCCTCCCCCTTTTAATGATAGCGTTTTCAAAACTTAATAAAATAAATTAACTAACTAGTTATAAGGTAGCACAGAACCATATAAATGAAAAGAGTTTTTTCAAAATTAACTCTTTTAAAGGGAGGGCTGTTCTATAATAGATGCAGCGGAGACAGCATTTAAGCGAGTAACTTAGTAAAATAAATTTAATAAGTTACTTTTTGTGGTAAAATGGAAATAGTACAGCATAGTTGGAGGAATCGTATGAGCACGCACTATACTAGAGGCAGTTTTCAGTTGATGAAATCGATGAACCGCTCAATTATTTTAAATATGATTCGCGAGCATGGTCCGATCTCACGGGCGGATATCGCGAAGCAGTCGAGATTGACTCCACCTACAGTGAGCAATATCGTCAAAGAACTCATCCAGACACAATTTGTGATTGAAACGACCCAGGGCCAGTCCAAAGGTGGACGGAAACCGACATTACTTGAAATCAACGCCGATCATTTTTACATCATTGGTGTCGATGTAGGCACCTTTCATATGAACTTTGTCGTGACGAACTTATACGGAGAACTGAAGGATGTTGCGAAAAAAGACATCCCTCCTTATCCGTCAAAAGAAGATATTCTAGAAACGATGAAGAGCGGCATACGCGAATTTTTCACCTCCGGAAAGTGTGATCCGAAGAAATTCCTCGGCATTGGCATTGGGATGCACGGAATTGTGGATCCCGTGGAAGGAGTCTCTCGTTTCGCTCCATCTTTCCAGCTTTACGATATTCCCATTAAAGCAGAGCTTGAACACGAGTTTGATATGATTGTCAAAGTGGAAAACGACGCGAAAACAATGACGCTTGGGGAATATTGGTTCGGCAGTGGGAACGACGCCGATAACATGGTCGGCGTCAACGTCGGGAACGGGATCGGCGCTGGGATGATGATCAAAGGGCAGCTTTTTCATGGGGAAAACAATATCGCCGGAGAGATCGGTCACATCACGATTGACCTTTCCGGCCCGAAATGTACGTGTGGCAATTACGGCTGCCTGCAGACGCTTGCTGCCGGGCCGGCCATTGCGGAAAGAGCCCGCAAAGAATTGAAAACAGGGAAACCATCGATGATTCGCGACCTTGTGGATCACGATTTTGAGAAAGTGGATGGAAGGCTTGTCTATGATGCGGCCTGCGAGGGGGACGAGTTCAGCATTGAACTGCTGAATCAGACAGGAAGGTTCCTCGGCATCGGCTTGACCAACTTAATTCATACATTGAACCCGAAGCGGATCATTATCGGTGGAGGGGTTTCAAAGGCGGGGGACTTTCTGATGGATGGAATCAAAGAAACGATCCACTCCCGCGGGCTGACGAGTAAAGCAAAGGAAACACCGATCGTCTTATCCAAATTGGAAGAGCACGCATCAGCGATCGGGGCGTGTGTATTGATATTAGAAGAATTTTTCTCGAGGTAAGAAAAAGGGCCTCCCGGCAGTGTGAAGTTGTCGGCAGGCTTTTTTCATGGATTCGCTTGCATCTGCAGGACCATTCCTTCCAACACATGAATGTTCCTTGCGTTATACCGAATCCCTTTGTAATCAAAAACAAGAATCTGGCTATCTTTCACATCGAGAAGTTCCTGATAATTTTTTTCGGCCACGATCTTTTGATAGCTGATTGTGGCGATGACGTTCTTCCGGGCTAAATACACCTTCATTCCGTTCAATTGAGAGCGGATTTTTTTGTCTGGTGGTTCTTCATCATAAAAATAAACAAAATGCAGTTCATTCTCCATAGAAGATGTAAACTGTTGGATTGACCTCTCTGTCGCATTCTGTGCACATCCAACTAAAAGACCCAAAACGAGCAACAGCCCCAACCACTTTCTCAATTTACATTCCTCCAAAAGAATAGCTTATGCCACTATATGCCGAACCCCTCCCTCGTACCACACCTTCCAGAAAATAACGCACCAGGTCATCCATATTCTGGATGACCTGGTGCGTTAAAATTTACCAAAACCACCCTCTCTTTCTTTATGTATCAGTGTGTTTTTACATATATCTACAAAAATCGTATAATAGGATAGTAGTTTATAGAAAGAGGTGGGTGAATGGAACGCAGGGAACTGAAGAAAAAGAAAAGGCGTAAACGCAGACGTTGGAAAGTCCTCCTATTTGTAGTTGCACTCATATTTTTAATCGGAGGCGTTTATTTATATACCATCTATAATGAAGTACGTACCACAGTGAACCAGGATTTACACGAGGATGTAACGTCCATCGATACAGATCAAACGAAAGAAAAAGTAGATAATAAGGAACCGTTGAACATTCTCCTTCTCGGTGTGGATGAACGGGAGAACGATGTCGGCCGTTCTGATACGATGATTGTCATGACTCTTGATCCGAACAATGACCAAATGCAGATGGTCAGTATTCCGAGGGATACGTATGCAGAAATTGCAGGGGACGGACGTATGACACGAATCAACCATGCCTACGCCTATGGTGGGAGTGACATGGCTGTGAATACAGTCGAAAACTTCCTTGATATTGAACTGGATTATTACATCAGGGTCAATATGGAAGGGTTATCTCAAGTTGTTGATGCTGTGAATGGCATCACCGTCAATAACGACCGTGCGTTCACCTCAGGTAATTTCAATTTCGAAAAAGGTGAAATTAAACTGGATGGTCGTGAAGCGCTTGCTTTCGTGCGCATGCGTAAGAATGACCCGAATGGAGACTTAGGACGTAATGAACGACAACGCCAGGTCATCCAGGGAATCATTGATAAAGGCGCGCGTCTCGACGCTGTGAACAAAGTTGGTGACGTCATGGATGTACTCGGTGACAATGTAAGCACAAACATGCAGTTTGCAGATATGCGCAGACTCGTCACCAATTACAGCAGTGCCCGTAAAAATTCGACCACGTATCAAATGGAGGGCGACAACTTCCGGGAGAACGGCATGTATTTAATCGACATGTCTGATGAAGAAGTTCAAAAAACACATGACATGATTGTTAATTTCGGTTCTGAATAAAACGAAGCCCCCTTCTCTTCATGAGAAGGGGGCTTTTCATTTCAAAGACCAGCCGCCTGCTTAAGCCGCATCCTGGTCTTCCTTTTTAATAGCTGTATATTTTTTTATGGCTCTGATGATTCCAATGAAAACAAAATAAATGCCGCAAAACAGGAAAAAACCAAGGACACTGACAAGGGCATCCGCAAACTCCATGTTTCCACTGCCGGTTATTTTCTGCTGAATTTCCACCGCAAAAACAAACACAAGCACCATCGCAAACGTAAATAGAAACGAAATGGCGGTTATGCTCCATTTCGCTATGGCATGGAAAAGGATATCCACGAAAATAAGCCCGATGAGTCCCAGTACACCAATGACCCAAAAGTGAAGGTCCTTATCTGTAAGGTTCCACCCCATCATTTGCGTGAACTTCAAAATTACGTCATGCCAGACATTGACTACATCAGCCAATAATAAAATAACTTCTCTCATGGCTAATCTCTCATTCTCCCATCTCAAAAGCTAAAAACACATCACAAGATTAAACTAAAAATACCATAAGGAAGAACACTTGTATATGGTTTCTTACAAATACTGTTAGACCTGGTCATCCATTTCATGGATGACCAGGTCTAACAGTTATTTCCATATCACACATACATGTACCGCATCATAACATGAGCCGCAAGCCTGCTCGTCATATCCCTGAAATCTTTGGTTGGATCGACTTCTACGATATCCATGCCTTTGACTAGAGGGTGTCTGGAAGCAATAGATACACTGTTTAGCAGTTCTCTCGCCGTCAATCCTCCTGGTCCTATCGCTGGACAACCAGGTGCATACGCCTGATCCACCGAATCCATATCGACAGACAAATAGATGCAGTCACATTTGGTTTCCAATATCTGTATGACCTGGTCTGTTAGATTATGGATGCCTTTCTCCTCAACATCAGCCATGGTGTAGGTGTGGATGTTGTGGTTTCGGGCGTAATCGGCGTAGGCTTTGGCGTTGGAGAAGTCCCGGATGCCGATTTGGACGAGATCTTCACCACGGAGGACTCCTTCTTCGATTAAACTTCGAAAAGGGGTGCCGTTGGTCCGACCGCCATCATCCACGTTTCGCAGATCATGATGAGCGTCCCATTGGATGACTCCAACTCTCCCGTATTTTTCTTGAAAGGCGGAGATGCTGGGGAAACTCACGCCATGATCCCCACCAAGCATGACATACTTGGAACAAGCTTCGGTGTCGATCATTTCTTTCACACTCGTTCTAAGCCGCTTCCGCGTTTCTTCGTTATCCGTTGGATGCACCGGGACGTCCCCAAAGTCCAACACCTGCACATCCTCAAAACTCTTCTCTTTCTCCCCTGAATACGTACTGTAAGCCCCCAGCGCCTTTCTAATCGACCCAGGTGCTTCTGATGCGCCTGACAATGATATAGAAGTTTTAGATAAAGGCAGGCCGATGAGCCCTATATCCCCGGTTTTCCCAGGCTCGTAATACGAAACTGTTTCATCAACTTTCGTCGTATAACGATCTTTGAATCTAGCATCCCTGCCCGGGTTGAGGTACTGAAAAGACATGGGCGCCCCTCCTCTCCCATACCTTTCTTCCACTCTTCCATACCGCCTTCGCATGATTCGCCGCATAGTGATACGGGATGTATTTGTAATTCGGAACGTCCCACAAAACGACATCCGCTTTTCTTCCAACGCTCAAACACCCGGCCACATCCCCTCTTCCGATCGCATGCGCGGCATTCACTGTCACACTATTCCATATCTCTTCCGGGGTCATTTTCATTTTCAGCGCTGCGAGCGACATGATCATCTGCAGGTTGTAGGTGACACAACTTCCAGGGTTGAAATCAGTAGCCAAAGCGACGGCCGCTCCACGGTCGATCATTTTTCTGGCCTTTGCATAATGGTCTTTTCCTAAGTAAAAGGTCGTTCCCGGAAGTAGCACAGCCACCGTATCTCCCTCGGCAAGGTTGTCGATCCCTTCCTCAGAAGCGGCAACAAGATGATCCGCCGATGCGGCTCCCATAGAAACGGCGAGCTCTGTTCCTCCGAGTGGATCGATTTCATCGGCATGAATCTTCGTTTGGAATCCAAGTTCCTGTGAGGCTTTCATAAAACGACGGGACTGTTCAATGGTAAAGACCCCTGTTTCACAAAAAATATCCGTAAACTCTGCCAATCCTTCCGCACTGATTACAGGAAGCAGGCGGATCATTTCCTCAAGAAACGCTCCCTCCTTTCCCTTATACTCCGGCGGAATCGCATGAGGACCTAAAAAAGTCGACACTAAATCGAGGAGGCTTTCTTCATTCAATCGTTTGACGACACGAAGCTGCTTCAACTCTGCTTCCCGCTCAAGTCCGTAACCGCTCTTCGCTTCAAGCGTCGTCACTCCATGGGCAGCTATCTGTTCCAGCGTCTGTTTTGCTTTTTCGTAAAGGCCATCCTCACTCTCTGCCCTAGTGGCTTCCACCGTTGATAAAATCCCGCCTCCCTGCTTCAGAATCTCCAAATAAGGGACACCGGCCTGCTTCAACGCCAGCTCATTTTCCCGTGAACCTCCGAAAACGAGGTGGGTGTGCGGATCGACGAGACCAGGTGTTACAGTTTTTTCCATCGCATCGACTCGCTCGCTGGCTTTGAGTTTTTGCGCTTCTTCATTTGTGCCTATCCAGGCTACTTTACCCTCATGAAAAGCAATCGCCATGTTTTCCTTCACTTCCAACTGCTTCATCGCATCCCCTTTTAAAGGACCTTCTGCAGGCAGGATCAGCTGTCCGATATTTTCAATCAGCGTGTCGTACATCACTGTCCCCTCCTTTTCATCGGGATATCAATCTCATGCTTATCCGCTTCTTCGACCGCCTTCTCATAACCGGCGTCCGCGTGACGGAGTATGCCCATGCCTGGATCTGTCGTGAGGACACGTTCCAGTCTTTCTTTCGCAAGGTCGGTGCCATCGGCCACAACGACCATCCCCGCATGTAGCGAGTACCCCATACCAACACCGCCACCATGATGGAACGAAATCCATGAACCGCCGGCTGCTGTATTAATGAGTGCGTTCAGCACCGCCCAGTCCCCGACCGCATCACTGCCATCCAGCATCGATTCGGTTTCTCTGTTCGGTGAAGCGACGGATCCACAATCGAGATGATCCCTGCCGATGACCACCGGGGCACTCAACTCCCCTTTTTTCACAAGCTCATTGATCGCCAGCCCCATCTTCTTCCGCTCCCCGTATCCGAGCCAGCAAATCCTTGATGGAAGTCCTTGAAACTGGACTTTTTCCTGTGCCATGTCGATCCATCTCAACAGCTTCTCATTTTCAGGAAAAAGCTCTTTGATAAGCTGGTCGGTGCGGTAGATATCTTTCGGATCTCCAGACAAAGCGGCCCATCGGAACGGCCCTTTCCCTTCGCAGAACAACGGCCGGATGTAGGCGGGAACGAAACCGGGGAAATCGAACGCATCGTCTACCCCTTCTTCCAGTGCGACTTGACGGATGTTGTTGCCATAGTCAAAAACGACGCTGCCTTTTCTTTGAAACTGAAGCATGATCTCTACGTGTCTGGCCATGGATTTCGATGAGAGACGCACATATTCGTCTGGATCTTTTTTTCTCAAAACAGCTGCTTCTTCCAGCGAATATCCTACAGGTACATAGCCATTCAGGGGATCATGGGCAGATGTTTGGTCTGTGACAATATCGATCTCCAACCCACTTTGCAAAAGTCGTTCATGCATTTCTGCCGCATTACCTAAAAGAGCGATTGAAAGAGCCTCTCCGTTCGCCTTCGCTTCCTTCGCCCACATAACTGCCTCATCCATAGACGCTGTACTCACATCGCAGTAGCCGGAATCCAGGCGCTTGGAAATCCGGTCGGGATCCACTTCGACAGCGATGACGACTCCGCCGTTCATCGTGACTGCAAGCGGTTGAGCTCCTCCCATACCTCCAAGACCTGCCGTTAATGTAATCGTTCCTTTCATTGACCCTCCAAAATGTTTTTCAGCAAGGGATGCGAACGTTTCATACGTTCCTTGTAAAATGCCCTGGGATCCAATGTAGATCCAGCTGCCTGCCGTCATTTGACCGTACATCATCAGCCCCTTTTGATCGAGCTCATGGAAATGCTGCCAATTCGCCCACTTCGGAACCAGCACGGAATTTGAGAGCAGCACTCTCGGCGCGTTCTCATGCGTTTTAAAAATACCCACAGGTTTCCCGGATTGGACGAGCATTGTTTCATCTTTTTCCAAACGCTTCAATGTTGCTACGAGCGCATCAAAAGCTTCCCAATTCCTTGCCGCTTTACCGATACCCCCGTAGACAACAAGTTCCTCCGGGATTTCTGCGACCTCCGGATCAAGGTTGTTGCAGAGCATCCTTAAGACCGCTTCCTGTTCCCATCCTTTACATTCCAACTGAATGCCTGTTTTGGCTTTCACTTTACGTGTAATCGACATACGTTTCTCCTCCTTCATGAACGGATCTCCACTTTTTCCAGTCAAAAGCACTCTCCTTCAACCATTGCTCCACGTTTTCGATATCTTTGGAAAACACGCGGTCCTGCGTGACTTTCGGTACGACAGTCCTTGCCGATTTCCAAAGGTCCTGGGCCAGTACCGATGCGCGCTCAATCCCTCTCAGCTCCAGTGCCTGCAGACTGCAGATCAACTCGATCGCTACCACTTTTGTCGCGTTGTCGATGACCATGGCCGCGTGCCGGGCTGCCGTTGTCCCCATGCTCACATGATCTTCCTGATTCGCAGACGATGGAATCGAGTCGACACTTGCCGGATGGGCGAGCGTTTTATTTTCAGAAACTAACGATGCGGCCACATACTGTACGATCATCAACCCTGACTCCAATCCTGGATTCGCGCTGAGAAACGGGGGAAAGTCGTTTAACTGCGGATTGACAAGACGTTCGATCCGGCGCTCCGAAATATTGGCCAGTTCACTCATTGCTATTTTTAAAAAGTCCATCGCAAAAGCAATCGGCTGGCCATGGAAATTGCCACCGGATACGACCACTTTTCCACCCTCCAAAAGCAGCGGATTGTCTGTCGCAGCATTCATCTCAATCGTCAACTTTTCCCGTACGTAATGCAGCGTCTGCCACGTGGCTCCGTGCACTTGTGGAATGCATCGTAAAGAATAAGCGTCCTGCACCCTTTTTTCTCCTTGAAAAGTGACAAGATGACTGCCGTTGATCAAATGGCGCATACGCTCGGCGACAGCCATTTGTTCCGGGTAACCGCGCGCTTCATGGATGCTTGGATGAAAGGCGTCCCGAATGCCTTCGAGCGCTTGCAGTGTAAGACTTGCCACCCAGTCACACTGTAAGGCCAGCCGCTCCGCTTCGATGTAACTGATGACTCCGACTGCTGTCATCGCCTGGGTTCCGTTAATGAGCGCAAGGCCTTCTTTCGCCTTCAACGATAACGGCTTCAACGAAAGCCTCTGCAAAATATCTTTCGTTGCATGCCGGCCTCCTTCATAAAAAACTTCTCCTTCTCCCATAAGTACGAGCGCCAAATGGGCGAGTGGAGCCAAGTCGCCGGAAGCCCCGAGTGATCCTTGTGAGGGAATGACCGGGTGGACGTTAAGATTAACGAGCTCACACAGTCTCTGTACAAGCACTTCCCGGACGCCCGAATAACCTTTCATAAGAGCATTCAACCGGAGCACCATCATGGCGCGACTCACTTTTTCAGAAAAAGGTGCTCCCACCCCGCACGCATGTGAACGGATCAGGTGTTGCTGCAGGCTGTCAACGTCTTCAGCAGCAATTCGGACATCACTCAATTTTCCGAACCCTGTGTTGATGCCGTAGACCGAATGCCCTCTGGTCACGATTTCTTCGACGGTTTCCCTGCTTGCTCTGACGTCAATCAGACTCGTTTTTGCTAAGCTGATTTTGGCGTTTTCAAAACAAATCTCTTTCATCTGTTCAATCGATAAGTCTCTTCCATT
Organism: Halobacillus litoralis; assembly: GCF_009856445.1. Lineage (GTDB taxonomy): Bacteria > Bacillota > Bacilli > Bacillales > Halobacillaceae > Halobacillus > Halobacillus litoralis. The sequence goes on along the minus strand of NZ_WMFA01000001.1, from coordinate 589,750 downwards.
TAATTCGATCATCCACAATCCCCCTTTCACACGAAAAGATTCTGGTGGATTTTCTACAAAAAGAGGCGACAATGGCATAGGAAATACCATTGTCGCCCCCTCATCGCTCATGACTATAGGCCACCTATTCTTTATATATGATTGATCCCGAGTCCAAATGTCTCATGTTCCAAACCTTTTACCGGCGCCCCGATCGTTCCGTAAAAAGCGACGGCGATCCATTCGCCTTCTTCTGATCGGTCATAAGGCTTTCCACGCACGACGGCAAAACGCAGTCCAACGGTCCGCATCATATTGCCGACACCGATCTGTCCCCGCGTCACGCCCTGCAAGGATTCTAAGATCGCATGATAAAGGGCATGCGTTTCCCTGTAGACGTTTTCTGCGATGATGCCATTCCGTTTAGCCGCTGTTTCGACGGCTGCAATCACTTTTTGAACTTCCATCGAACCCGCTTTCCCCTGGCAGTACTCCACCTGTTCGAAGGCGTCTGTAAAAAGCTCCCTCTCGCTCTCATCCAGAGATGCAAGCAGCATCGCAAGCTTTCCTATTTTCACCGTTTGGGTCATACCATCTCCACCCTGCTCATCACTAATAACTACTTAAATTGTAACCGCTTTCTTAAATGTCCGCAATACAAAAAAGATGACCTCATCCAAATGGACCAGGTCATACAGTATTTTCCATGTTATTCAGTTTCAAATAAAGCCTGTAGTAGGCGGAGAAGGCGAGAAAGGCAATGATGGATCCGGTGAAGATCGGGATGATCAGCGGAAAAATGTACAGACTGACGGCCAGGATGAATCCTGAGCTGATGGCGACTGTCAAAAACAGAACCGGACTGACAAACGTAAGCATAAACGCTTTTTTCAGCGCCGCTCCTACTTTTAAATCAAAATGAACAAGCGTACTGAACGTGTTAATGGTGTACACGAATAATAAGATTCCCAAGATGAGAAACAGATTCATGAGCAGCGAGCTCGTCGTTGAAAAATAATAGAGATCAGCGGCAAGTACACTCCACAAAATTGTAAGAACGATCCCAGCCTTCAGACTGTTTTTGTAATTCTCTTTGTAATAGCTGAGGTAAGACCGATCCGCCGTTTCTTTATGATCCTTCCTCACCCAGTCACGCGCTTTTGCAAACATGGCGGTCGTGGCAGGGAAGAAGATGAAAGGCAGCAAAAGGACAAGCGGCGGCAGCAAATACCACAATTCCTGTATATCTCCCACGTTCAATAAGCTCAACAATAATAGTGCGACGGGCAGATTGAACAACGCCCACTGAAGGTTGGTTAGAGCGAATTTACTGATCCACTCGCTGACGGCGTATAAACCGCCCCTGATTCCTGATGACTGTTTCATAATCTTCCCCTTCCTCAATAAAAAACCCCTCAATAGTCTGAGGGGTTTTGTCATTTCCTAGTTACGCCCACCACATCTCCGTTGCCGGTTCTTCAATCAGCACAGATTTCAAGTTTTTCACGGCTTGATTGAATCCTTCGTTGATCGACATGATCGGATCTTCGTGCTCGATACTGACGACATGATCATAGCCGTACGTACGGAGTGCACTGATGATGTTGGACCATTCTTCAATTCCGTGACCGTATCCGACGGAGCGGAAACTCCATGCGCGCGTCTGTACGTTTCCGTAATTCTGCATGTCTGTCAGACCGTACATGTTGACGTTATCCTGATCGATGTACGTGTCTTTCGCATGGAAATGGTGGATCGCATTTTCTTTACCCAAAATCTTGATAGCTGCAACAGGATCGATGCCCTGCCACCATAAGTGGCTTGGGTCAAGGTTCGCCCCGATGGCGTCGCTCGTCGCTTCACGAAGCTTCAACATTGTGTAAGGCGTGTGGACAAGGAACCCTGCGTGCAGTTCAAGACCGACTTTGACATTATGTTCTTCCGCAAACTTCCCTTGTTCTTTCCAATAAGGGATCAGTTTTTCGTTCCACTGCCATTCTAACACATCTGAATACTCCGGTGGCCATGGAGTAACCGGCCAGTTCGGAGCCGTATCGTTTTCGTGTCCACCTGGTGTACCTGAGAAGGTATTTACGACAGGTACATCCATCAAGCTTGCCAGTCTTACCGATTTTACAAACGCTTCATGTGACTCTTCGGCAAAAGCTTTATCCGGTGAGACCGGGTTGCCGTGACAGCTGAATGCACTGATGGTAAGCCCTCGGTCATGGACTTTCTTTAAGTACTCGTTTCGTTTCTCTTCACTTTCCAAAAGTTCATCAACGTTACAGTGAGCGTTGCCAGGGTAGCCGCCAGTTCCGATTTCGACCGCTTTCAAGCCTGCTTCTTTGGCATGGTCCAGCATTTCTTCAAAGGATTTATCGGAAAATAATACAGCAAAAACGCCTAATTTCATGAACAATCTCCTCCTGCTAAGTTTATAGTTTCACACTCGTACCTGTTTCACTGCTTTGATAGATCGCTTCCATCAGCTTCGTCACTTTCAACGCCTGTTCAGGCTTCACGACCAATTCGTCATTTCCTAAACAGCTGTCGATGAAGTTCTCTGCCTGAGCGAGACCAGGGGTCGGCTCGCCTTCACGGATTTTTGCTGTACTATCGAGCAGCGCTCCGTATTTGGCTTGATAAAGCTCAAAAGGATAGACGCTTAGACCACCGTCGACGCCAGAAATCGACAGCGATGTGTGGTCTTCCTTGATATTCGCTGCCCAGGAACATTCAAACTGCAAGGACTCTCCGTTTTCAAACGTAATGTAACTTGTCACATGGTCGTCGACGTTGAACGTTTCATGATCGAACGCTCCCCAGTCGTTTACCTGTCCTGGCGTTTTGCTCAATCGGTCGTAGGTGCGTCCCATCACCTCTACAGGTTTTGGATTATCCAGAAGCCAAAGCGCAAGATCAAGCAAGTGACATCCGAAATCAATCAAACTTCCGCCGCCCTGCAGATCTTTATTCGTGAATACGCCCCAGCCCGGAACCTTCCGGCGTCGCATCGCCTGGACCCTTGTTACGAGAGGATCGCCAATTTCATGATTAAGAATCGCTTTTTTAGCCAGCTGCGCTTCCGGTGTGTAGCGATAATGATAAGCAATGGACAAAAGACGCTCATTTTTCTCTGCCGCTTCCATCATCGCTTCGCATTCCTCTGTCGTAATCGCCATCGGCTTTTCACATAACACGTGCACGCCAGCTTCAAGAGCGGCAATGGAAATTTCCGCATGAAACTTATTCGGCGTACAAATCGTGACCGCATCGACTTCTGCGAACATATCCTTATAATCTTTGAAAACGTAGGGAATCTGATGGGCTTCGGCTACTTCTTCCGCTCGTTCTTCATTCACATCCTGAACAGCCGTCAGCTCCACTTTTTCTTTTAAATCAAGGAAAGAGGGAATATGCCGTCCCTGGGCAATTCCCCCTACTCCGATGATTCCCATTTTCAATCGTGTCATTTCGTGACTTTCTCCAGGCTGCTGATTTGTCTCGTTTCGCCTGAGCGGAGGGCACCGAGGATGACTTCCAATGATTTCATACCTTCTTCTCCAGTGATGAGCGGTTCGGTATCATTTAGAATGCTGTCAACGAAGTGGTCGATGACGTGGGAATTGCTTTGTCCGCCTTCTTCGTTGGATTGGATTTTTCCAAGTTGATAATTGACGATATCGCCATTTGTGTATTGAGCAATCAAGGAGTATTCAGGATCGTCTTCTAGACGAAGCGTTCCTTTTTCCCCATAGATCACGGTAGAGTTATCTTCGTTCGGGTTATACGCCCAGCTTGCTGCCATTGTGCCAACAACTCCGGATTGAGAACGTAGAATGCAGACCGCATTATCATCGACCGTGATGTCTTTCTTCGCATTGTTCTCGACAAAACCTGCGACATCCACGAATTCTTCACCAAGGATGTAGCGGAGCAAGTCTGCTTTATGTACTCCTAAATCACCCATGGCACCGATGAACGCCTGATCTTTCTTAAAGAACCAGCTGTCTTCTCCTTCTGCACTCCATCCTTCCGGTCCACCGTGGCCGAAAGCGGTACGGAAGCTGTACACCTTACCAATGGCGCCTGACTCGATCAGTTCTTTCGCCTTCACATGGGACGGTACGAAGCGCTGGTTGTGAGCGATCATCAATTTCTTGCCGTTCTTTTCAGCTGCCTGAATCATTTCCTCTGCTTCTTCTTTTGTAGTCGCCATCGGCTTTTCACAAAGAACATGTGCACCGGCATTCAGCGCAGCAATCGAAACGGGTGCATGCAGATAGTTCGGCAGGCAGACGCTCACCGCGTCCACTTCTTCGTTCTTCAATAGTTCTTCATAGTCTGTGTAAAGAGTCGCGCCTTGTACCTGTGCCACTTCTCTCGCACGTTCTTCAACAATGTCACAAACTGCTTTAACTTCTACATTTTTGTTAGCTTCGTATTCCGGCAGGTGTCGATTTTGAGCAATACTTCCGCATCCAATTATCGCGATTTTCAATTGTGTCATAGTGAAAGCTCCTTTATGATTTAGTTGAAATTTCTTCTAAAGGTTGAGCATTTCCGTAAACAGGTGTCGGCGTTTCTGTGTTGTTCACCCATTTCACACCATTACGGATGACGGTTTGTACTTCTTTGTTGTAGTAGGTCGGATACGTTTCATGTCCCGGGCGGAAGTAAAAGACTTTTCCTCTGCCACGACGGAAAGTGGCGCCGCTGCGGAACACTTCTCCACCTTCAAACCAGCTGACAAAAATCAATTCTTCAGGTGTTGGGATATCAAAGTGTTCGCCGTACATCTCTTCTTTTTCGATTTCAATGAATTCGCCGATGCCTTCCGTGATCGGGTGACTTGGATCAACGACCCAGATGCGCTCTTTCTCATCTGCTTCACGCCATTTCAAGTCACAGGACGTGCCCATCAATTTTTTGAACGGCTTCGAAAAGTGGGCAGAGTGAAGAACGACCAGTCCCATGCCTTCAAGGACGCGCTGCTTGACCTTCTCAGCAATTTCATCCTGCACTTCGTCATGAGCTTTGTGTCCCCACCAGACGAGTACGTCCGTTTCTGCAAGGACTTCATCGGTCAAACCATGCTCTTCCTCGTCCAATGTCGCTGTTTTCACATTTTCATGGTCTTCACCGAGAAAATCCGCGATCGCACTATGAATCCCCTCTGGATAAATATCAGCAACAACCTGGTTCTCTTTTTCATGGCGGTTTTCATTCCATACTAGTACGTTCATGTTCATTCCCCTTTTCTATAAAAATAAGCGCTCTCTTTCTGTGGAAAAAAATTAATCCGTTTGTTTGATTGTGTTTTTTGGGTGACAGGAATCCCTTTCAACGATGACCGTCGGGATGATCACACTTTTTTTGATCATGTCCGGCCGGTTCAATAAATCGATCAAGCTCCTGGCTGATTCATGACCCAATTGAAACGACTGGGTATCTACCGTTGTTAATGCAGGGTTTGATAAACGGGCAATCATGGTGTTGTTGAACCCGACGATACTCATATCCTCCGGCAGTTTCAAACCTTTGGAAGTCAACGCTCTCATCACGGTCAATGCATTATAATCATCAGTGATGACAAGGCCCGTGGGCGGGTCCTTTACCTGCAGGAGCTCCTCCACCACTTGATCGGCATCCGCCAGTCCGGATTGGATATTTTTTTGTAGGTTCTTGTCTTCCTCTATTTGACCATTCGCCAAAGCTTGTCGAAATCCTTCTAAACGGTCCCTGGCTACTTCGAAATGATAGTCTCCTCCGATAAAGCCGATCCTCTCATGACCAAGTTGAATCAAATAATCCGTCACTTCTTTACTTGCGAGGATATTGTCATTATCTACAAACATCGTTTCACCTGCCCGATTGACAGGTTTTCCGATCATCACGAAAGGAAAGTTGCATTCCCTTAGGTACGGGACGACTTGATCGTCTTCCCGAGAGTACAAGACGATCACCCCATCGACCCGCTTTCCCTGTACCATTTTGACGACTTCTTTGAAAATCGCTTCTTCTGTATTGCCTGTCGTCAAATAAATGCTGTAATCCTCTTCATGACATGCATCGCTGATTCCCCTCAACAATTCTGAGAAAAAGGGATTATCAAATGAGTGGACGGTAGAAACTTTCGTAACAATACCGATCGTCTGCGTCGATTGGCTGACGAGGACGCGGCCATTGTAATTGATGTGATAACCAAGTTCCTCCATCACTTTTCTCACTTTCCGTTTTGTCCGTTCACTGATCCGCGGACTATCGGAAATGACCCTGGATACCGTAGAAGGAGCGACATTCGCAACTCTCGCCACATCTTTAATCGTGACAGACACGCGCATCGACTCCTTTCTTCTATTTATCTTTTATTCTCTATTGATTCTTCATAAATGTACTGAAGCTAACCCCTATTTCACGGCCCCTTCAGATACACCGTTAATGATTTGTTTTTGAGCGAAGAAGTAGCCGATAATGACTGGCAGGATCGCGATGGTCAGACCCGCTAGTGCCAGGTGCCATTGTTTGGTGTATTGGCCAAAGAAGTAGAACATCTTCAATGGAATCGTCGCATTGGATTCACTCAACACAAGAGAAGGAAGGAGGTAATCGTTCCAAATCCAAATGACGTTCAGAATGGCTACGGTTACAGAAATCGGCTTCAACAATGGGAAAATGATGTACCAAAACGTTTGGAAACGGTTCGCTCCATCAATGATGGCCGCTTCGTCCATGGACTTCGAAATCCCTGTCATTGCTCCGTGATAAAGGAAGATCGACAAACTACAGCCGAAACCAAGGTACATGAAGATCAATCCACCAGCGTTCAGCATGTCCGCCTGCCCGAAAATAGAGACGAGTGGAATCATGACCGACTGGAACGGGATCAACATCGCTGCAACGAAAATGAAGAAGATGATGCCGCTGAGTTTACTTTTGTTCCTTGCTAAAGCGTATCCTGCCATGGAAGAGAACAGGATGATAATGGCGATACTCAAGCCTGTAATCAAAACTGAGTTGAACAGCGACTTCAGGAAGGCCAAATCAATAAATGCTTCGACAAAGTTCGAGAATACAGCTTCTTCAGGAAAACCGAGAACGCCGGAAAAGATGTCACGCTTGGTTTTGAACGCATTGACGATCATCAAATAGAAAGGCGCAATCCAGATCAGACCAAGCAGAAGGCCGAGAATTTCAATGGAAATTAAATTCCGTTTTTCTTTATTCTTTTTCATTACATCTCAACCTCCCGTTTCTTGTTGTAATACACTTGCGTCAATGCGATGACAGCAACGATCAAGAAGAAGATAACGGCTTTGGCCTGAGCGTAAGCCATTTGATTATCAGAGAACGCGGTACGGACAATTTCCATCGCTACCATTTGTGTGGAGTTGAACGGTCCGCCGTTTGTCAGGGACAAGTTCTGGTCATAGATCTTGAAGGCCATGGAAAGCGTCAAGAACATACTGACCGTGAATGCCGGTGCAACGAGCGGGAACGTAATGTTTTTGAAGCGTTGGAAGCTGCTTGCTCCGTCAATTTTCGCTGCTTCAATCAATTCTTTTGGAATGTTTTCAAGATAAGCAATGTAAATAATCATGATATACCCGGCCATTTGCCATGCGGTCAGGATAACAAGGCCCCAGAAACCGGTGTTCGTCGTAGACAGCCAGCCGTTTAAGCCTTCAATTCCAGTAAGACCAGCGATATCTCCAAACACACTAATGAAGATAAACTGCCAGATGAATCCCAAAATCAGACCACCGATCAAGTTCGGCATAAAGAATACGGTACGCAGAAGGTTGCCTGACTTGATGTTACGTGTAACTAGAAGAGCCAGTCCAAGCCCCATGATGTTCAACAGGATGACGGTTACAACAGCGAATTTAACCGTAAACCAGATCGAATCCATGAATTCACTTTCCTGGAAAAGGTTAATGTAATTCTCAAAACCTATGAATGCATTAGCTGTAATCCCGTTCCAATCCGTGAAGGAATAGAAGAGACCATATAAGAAAGGAATGACAACGACTATTCCAAGACCCATAATCACCGGCGTCAGGAACAGCCAGAAAGATAAACTTCGATTCTGCATGTATTACTCCTCCAATGCTTTAAGCGGTCTGAACCGCACATTATGATATCGATTTCATACGATTGGATAAAACATCCCATCTATTAACATACTTATCTATTTAAATATCCTAATAGAGGGGATCTTTTATAGTACCAGTAAGGGCCCAAAGCCCTTACTGGTTCCAATTCCACTAATTATTGACGAGCATCTTCCCAAGCTTTCGTTGCTCTTTGTTCGACTTCTTCCCAGCTGATGTCTCCAGCAAGGTATTCTTGTACAGCAACTCCGAATGCGTCTTCCGTCCAGCCAGTCGGCGCACCAAGGAATACCCATCCAAGAGTGTTGCCTTCATTTGCATACTCATAGATTTCCTGAGAAATCGGATCTGCGATTTCCTGATCTTCGTACCCTTCGTATGCAGGAATGAACTTAAATTCTTCGGTTACGAATTTCTTACCTTGATCAGACGTGTACATCCAATCTAGGAAATCTTTACTTGCTTGTACGACTTCATCATCAGACTCTTTGTTTACAACCCAGTAGTTTGGTACACCAACAGGGATGCTTCCTTCATAACCTTCTACAGGAATTGGAAGAAGGCCGACGTTGTTTTCAGCAAATTCGGGATCCATGGATTCAACTGTGTTATAAACCCAGTTACCCTGCTGAATCATAGCAACTTTTCCAAGAGAGAAGTTTTCCTCTACCTGTTGAGAATAGTCAAGGCTCAGTGTCGGCTGTACAGAGTACTCATTTTGAAGGTCGACGAAACGCTTCATCTGGTCACCCATCTGGAATTCAATCGTGTCCGCTTCATAAGCTTCCATGATGTCATTGTTGAATTCATCTGCGATATACGCATTAGCCAAGTGGTTACCGATGACCCATTTTTCTTTAGCAGGGAATGCAAATGGTGCTTCAATTCCAAGTTCGCCTTTTTGATCTTCCAACGTTTGGACAGCTTCTTCTAAAGCTTCAAATGTCGTAATTTCTTCAGCATTGATTCCTGCTTCTTCAAAAACTTTTTTGTTATAAAGGAGGCCGTATCCTTCCTGGTTGAAAGGGAGACCTAGCACTTGATCATTACGAGATACGCCGGAAAGTGTACCTTCAAGAGCTGCGTTTGCTGCATCTGTATCAGAAAGGTCAGCTAAGTATTTTTCATACTCATCGACGTCCGTCGGTCCACCGACGTTGAAGATATCAGGCTCTTCTCCAGAAGAGAATGATGTTTTCAAGGAAGCCCCGTAGTCGTTACCTCCACCAACGGTTTTTACATTGATGTTTACGTCCGGGTTTTCCTCTTCGTACATGGAAACAAGCTCTTCAAACTGGTCCTTGAACTCTACTTTAAACTGAAAGACATCGACGGTAACGGCATCGCCTGAAGCACTGTCATCTGAACTGCCGCTGTCGTCGGATCCAAATGAACAACCAGAAAGAGCTACCGTGGACGCCAACAATGCTGTGGCAATACCAGAATAAAATTTGTTTCTTTTCATCTCATCCACCCCTATTTTTTTATCAATCTTTGAATCCGCTTACATACCACACCTAAGAAAAGAGTTTTTCAACTTATGAAACCCTAAGCGCATACGTTTGCGCAAATGGTAGTTAAAAAACTCATCAGCTTGTCCACAATGAGTCGTAAAAGTGCTATTGATTATGATGTGAATACGTTTGCACAAAATTCATTGATTAATGAAGTTGAGTAAATCATAACATGGGGGTCATACAAATACAACACCATTTTTCAAATAATTCTCCAAATAGACAGCGTTTACATTTATTCGTTTCTATCCGTCTTTCAGCTGGCATGTCATGAACACACGCCCTTCCACATACTTTGTAAGAGTGAGGTGAAAGAAATGATGAAAAAGAACGGTCCGATAAATTGGGACGCCTTCTCAGAAAATGTGGAAAAGGTGCTAGGGGAGGATTTCTGGAACGACATGCATCATGTGATTCCAAAGCGCGGTCCTTCTTACGACTTTTTTGAAACAGAAGATCAGGCTGTCCTTGTGATTGAACTGCCAGGTTTAACGAAGAATGACCCGGTCTATCTGACCCAGGAGGGCACGTCCATTATTGTCAGGGGGGAGATTACTCCCGATTACCCCGTAGCACAAGAAGATTTAATCCATAACGAACGCATGAAGGGAAACTTTAAACGTGTGATTCCTGTCCCCTTCCATTTTACTGCGGAAGATATCGCGACGGCCTACAAAGATGGCTTGTTGATTGTCACTATTTTAAAACGTCAGAAAAACAGAGAAATCCCGATTGACCTCGAGGACCTTTAATAGTGCAGGAAGATCTCTTTTTCATCGGAGCTCTTTTTTTGTAAACGAACTTCAATTGCCCCATCCTGGTATTGGGCATACCCATTTCTTCTGCTCGTCTGAGCAGGCAGCGCAATCTCCATCCTTTCCACCCATATTCCGCTTACAAACAATTTCCCGCTTCCTACACTCAACCGGATCCCTTCTACATCTACATCCAATGGAACGGGGATGATAACGACAACTTCCTTCATCAGCTCCATCACTTTATAATCCCCGTTCGAATGTTTCGGTTTTTGTTGCTCTTTTGGCATCATAGCTTCCTGAATCGACTGTTGTACGAAGTCATTCATCTTCCCCATATCCATTAAATCGTCAGGAAGAAAAGAGCTGCTCTTTCCTAAAGGATTGAACCAATTCATAATGTCTTTCATGCTTATCTTTTCCTTTCATACATTAGTCATAGGAGGTGATGATATGAGTCACATTCAGTTTAAAAATTTGTCCGTGGACCAAATCAGTGCCACATCGGGGATCTTTTCAGGAACCAACCTCCAGTCCGGATTTAAGGCGGTGCAGCAGAGTTGGGAAGGAAACGGAAGAATCATCGGTGATAAAAACACCCTCCAGCACAGTAAACACCTAGTCATCAAACGGCCTTCTAAAAGAGTGTAGACGATATGTTCTTTAAAAAACGTCGCCAAAAGCAAACGGATATCGATGATCTTGTAAAAGAGATCCATGCACTAAAACAAGTGATCCAGGGAATGCAGGGGAAGCATGTGGAATACCATATCCATTTTGACCAGGTGGATATTCATGACCCCAATCTTGAACAGCTGACGTTCCAGTTGGACCATTTAGATATCGATGAATTAAGCGGAGCCCTCAACATGGGCAACAACTTCGGTGTGAACGTCAAACCTAAACCCTCTTCCCGTCCTGAATTGAGTCGAACGGACAACGGATTGAAGTTCAGCTTCAAATCAAAGGAGGATTCCTAATATGGCCGGTCTGTCTCCTTACTTTTTCATAGGAAACATTAGGATTGGAACGATTGAAAATGCCTCATGTTTGAACATGGGCAACAATATCCCCACAGGATTTGAGAGCCACCAGAAGCATAACCAGGGGTTCGGGAACGTTTTTGGTGATGGGAATACCCTGGAAGGGTTACGTTCTATTTTAAGTGACTCTGCCATCCTTGACCTGATGTCCCAGGAGAATGGCCAGGAAATTCCCGAGTGGGTTCAAAAACTCATGGAAAAGAAAATGGAGGATCATCCAGTAGAATGATCCGCTCCATTCTCCTTTTTTGATGGGCATGTAACTTTTGTAATCGGCATATCCACTTCATCGTTATCATGAATGACATTAACATTATGAGAAATGATGTTTCCATCCCCTACAACCGTACCAAGAGCTGCATTCTGCTTTTCCTGCGACTCCCAGTGGGTCTGCGTGTTCGGCCCTACGAATATACCTGAGTTACTTGTCATGTGATTGACATAGATGGAGTCAAATTTGATATCGATTGGAACTCCCCCTATACCTGGACGTTTGGTTGAGGGTTGTTGACGGTAGGCGTAATAATTGGTGTATCAGTGACATCATTATCAATAATGGTATTCACATTGTTGGTCGCGATGAAAAAGCCGACGGGAATTCCTGCAGCATTGTTATTCTTTCCTTGCCAGGACCAATCCGGCTGATTATTCTGCCCTGTGGATATCATTCCGTTTTCCGTAATGGAGTTGACAGCAATTTGATTGAAGACGACAGATACGGGCATTCTTATTCACCTCACCTTTTCTTCTGATATCCTATTCTAGAACACTTGGAATGTGTCTTTCTCGGACAAACCTGCATCTGCCCCTTGCATCCCATAACACTCAAAACACAAGTCAATATCAAGATTGCTTCCATCTGTAACCTTGCACACTTCATAGTCACGAAGCTCTTTTTTACAAATCCAGCAGAGGGTGTAAATTTCATTCAATTGCAGCATCATTTCTTTCAAATCCATTCGTATTCCACCTTTATATGTTTAGTTATAGCGTTATCTTAAGCGGTATCCAAGCTCTTTCAAAGTCGGCATAATGGAATGGATCCACCACTTTCGGCTTTCATTTTTCTACTTTCTTCAGGTTATTTTTCAATTTCGGAAGGGAATTCGACAATGGAAATCTAATTTTGATAAGTGTAGTAGAAAATGAAAAGGAAAGGAACGGGATCGATATGAATACACCTATACCTATCGCAGTGCAGCTTTATACCCTGCGAAATGAAACAGCAGCAGACTTTGCGGGAACATTAAAGAAAGTAGCAGACCTTGGCTTTGATGCTGTAGAGTTCGCCGGATTTGGCGACTTAACAGCTTCAGAAGTCAAAACATTGTTGGATGAACTTGGTTTGAAAGCCGCTTCCAGCCATGTCCCTTTGGAGCAACTGAAGAACAATCTTCCGCAGGTCATTGAAGATCAAAAAACAATTGGCAGCGAATATGTGGTCTGTCCGTACATCGAGGATCGAAGTGAAGCCGATTATATGAATTTAATTGAGGATTTGAAAGAAATCGGTGATGAATGCCGAGAACATGGCCTTACATTGTGTTATCATAATCATGATTTTGAATTAGAGCCGCTGCCGGATGGGAGAAAACCTCTGGATGCGATTCTAGAGGAAACAGATGAGAAACAGGTTCAGGCGGAGTTTGATATCTACTGGCTTCAAAAAGCAGGCGATCAACCCTCTGCATGGATCGACCGCTACCAGGGACGTACACCATTGATCCATTTGAAGGACATGACCCTTGACGAAGAACAATATTTCGCCGAGCTCGGAACTGGTGGAGTTGATTTAGATACCGTATTTGTTCTTGGAGAGAAGGCTGGGGTGAAGTACTGGATTGTCGAGCAGGATGAAAGCCGGCGCACACCTTTAGAAAGTCTGGAGATCAGTATGAATTACTTAAAAGAAAAGTTTCCACAGTTGAATAAATAAATGGAAGGGCGTGATGTTCTCACGCTCCTTCTTCAGGTGATGGCTCTCTTTTTGTCACCAACAACAAATTATTCAACCGCAAGCCGCGTTTCCCGCTGGAAAAAGAAAAAAGCCTGACCTCTTAAAAAAGAGTCAGGCTTTTATTTATTCTGGTGGATTCTCCATTTATTAAACTCCAGATATTCACGGAATTGTTCTTTAGAGATCCCTGAATTCATCGCTTCCTGAACTAAATTCATCCAATCCTTATCCAGCGTTTCATCATGAGGTTCGTTTTCTCCGTGGAGTAAAAAGTTGATTGAAACGTCTAATTCCTGAGAGATTTTAGTCAAGAACTGAATGGATGGATTGGTCTGGATATTACGCTCAATCGAACTCAAATAAGATTTTGCGACTCCTGCCCTTTCGGCCAATTCAGATAGCGACATATGTCGGTCTTTACGAATTTTTTGAATGCGCTCACCGATCATGATCTCACCTTCTTTCTTGTTGATATGAGTATAGCACAGATTGAACAACCGTTCTATTTAAAGCACGAAAAATCAGTACGGAGTCCTATGTATGCTTTCTTTTCTCTTCTGTGTATACTTCGTATTCCCCATCTTTTATATCGTACAATCATACAAATTATTTAGTAAAAAATATTACTTTAACGAACGTTTTTTAGCTATTGTTCAAGTATATGGCAGGATTGTGGAAGACTCAGTTTCGAGACTTTTGTGTGTTTCTAGGAGCTCCGGGAAAAGGTTCGCTTTCCATGGGGCGGGCGGTGAGCCTCCTCAGGCTAAGCCTTCCGGGGTCTCACCTGTCCCACACGTCCCATAGGAGTCTCACCGTTTCCCTCCGCCCCTTTGCCATGGATAGATTCTCAAAACCAATACTAAAAGGGCAGCTCTTATGATTTTGATAGGTGGATTATAGAACCCCTGCACTTATAAGTAAGGTTTAAATTTTTCTCACATAGGCAGGCGTAAAGGGCTTTGTATCAGTATTTACGTTTTCTAAACGACCATTGGGTAGAGTTTTAGGTCATCCACTTCCCCTAACCATACGAACTGATTTTTTAAGTAGTGGTTTCGAGATACTTATATGGCAAAGGGGCGGAGTGGAATGGCGAGACTCCTATTTTAAGTGTGGAGGCGCCTCGATCAGCGGCGTATGGACTGGACTGAGCTGGCGGAGATAAAGGAAACACGGAGAACGAAGTGATTCGATGTTGACTTATCGTACAGAAGCGAGGGAAGTCTCACTAGCCGCTAGGCGCCGGAACCGGATATCTAAGAGAAAAAAAGTGCTTGGTGAGACCCCACAGGACGCAGTCCGAGTTATCATGAACGAAACTAGCCCCTTACTCGTAAAATCGTAGGTTGACTTGGGTAGACTGTTTATTGTTAAAAACACTACCCAAATCAGAGCTACATTACGGAAGGAGCTAATTACTATGAAGGATACCATTAAATACGTAGGTTTAGACGTATCAAAAGAAAAAATTGCTGTTGCTATTGCGGAAGAAGGTCGAGAGAACCCAAGGAGGCTCACCGCGCTCCCGCGGAAAGCGAGTCATCCCCCGCAGCCCCAACCCACTGCACAAACGTCGAAACTGTGTCTTCAAGAAAAGGGAGCTATTCTTAAATATAAACCTTCTTCATTAAATTCCATATCGAATTGAGGTTAAGATGAATCACTTTTGTGCAGGATTCACACACTAACTGTAAAAACGAGTGAGAATGCTTAGGAAAAGGTGAATAAGATGAATGACATTGTGGAGCAGTTTGAAGTTACATTCAACCAGATCCATCAACATTTGAAAGAACTGAATGGTTTCCCGAAAAATGATAATTTTGTGGAGCTTCTTCAGCGTTCCAAACTGAAACATAGCGTCATCCGTATCCACTTCGATCAGTTGAAGCAGTATGCGAAACTCAGAAATGCCATCGTCCACGAAAGAATCAGTGGAGACTATTTCATCGCCACTCCTCATGAAGACGTTGTAATGGCCTTGAAACGAATTAAACGAACGCTTGACCAACCACCGGAAGCCCTGGAATTCGCCACTCGTCCCGTCCTCTATTTTAAAGAAGATACAGCGCTCAGCCATGTGATGGAGGCTTTCGACCAACACGGGATTTCACAATTCCCTATTTATACTAAGGACCGCGCTTTCTCCGGTTTACTTACGAATGACGGGATCGTCCGCTGGTTATCGCAAAATCATCCGAATGGAAGAATCGTTCTCGAAAATATTTGCGCTTCTGACGTCCTCCCCGTTGAAAAGGATCGTAGTGTAGAATTTTTAAAAGCGGGTGCGACTGTATTTGACTTGGAAGAGCGGTTCGAGAGAAGTTTAAATGAAAATCGTAAACTGAAAGCCGTTATTTTGACCGAAACGGGAAGCCCAGATGATATGCCGATGGGAATTGTAACAACATGGGATTTAATTAAAGTTGACAGACGTGAAACGGACGATGATTGAATTTTTTCGAAATGAAAAAGCTAATATTATTGAACGTTCCCCTTTGAGAGGATATGATTAAACTATCCTAGTTAAGGAAGAGGGATGTAAGCATGAATGAACGCAGACATGAACCCTTCCGATATCCATTCCAAACACCTCTCCCGGGTTTTTACAACAAGAAATTCACCAGCCATGTTTCAGGGCCTATGGAAGTGAAAGACATCAGTATGCACGGATTACGCTTTTCCTGTGATTCTCAACCTGGATTGTCGATGAAAGATGAGTTGATTCTCACCTTCATTTTTGAAAATAAGACCTTCACAGCTGAAGGCCGGCTCATTTGGATGAAAACGGAAGAGCAGCAGATGACGTGTGGTGTACACGTATTTGAATTTCCAGATCAACTAAAAGAGATCATTGAGGAGCTAGGGGATTCCCTTGAAGCTGTTCAAGATGATCCCATGGAAACAAAGTCTCCGTAAAGGAGGCTTTTTTATTTTGCCTCGAGTTGTACGTATTCTTCACTTTCACCAAAGAATAAGTTAAAGATTATATGTAAAAAAATGGTGTACCAGGCCATCCAATATCTGGATGACATGGTACACCAAAAAATGTAAGTTATTCTTTTTGGGCTCTTTTTTGGAAGAAGCCTGTGATTTTATTGGACAGGTCGTCAAAGTATGTGTAGACGACAGGAATGAGTACAAGCGTGAAGAAGCTCGATACGGTCAGGCCGAAAATGATGGTGACCGCCAGTGGCTGTTGCGCTTCAGCACCTCTGCCTATTCCAATCGCTAATGGGACCATTCCGAGCACTGTCGTCAAGGTCGTCATCAGGATGGGACGCAGACGGTTAGGTCCTGCCTCTAAAATGGCTTCGTAACGATCATACGATTTCCGTCTCAGGATGTTGATGTAGTCGACCAGTACGATGGCGTTGTTTACAACAATCCCTGCGAGCATAATGATTCCTACAAAGGCCGGCAAGCTGAATGGCAAACCGGTCACAAATAGACCCCCTGAAATTCCGATGATGGTTGCCGGTAAGGAGAACATGATGATAAATGGGAACAAAAAGTTCTCAAATTGTATCGCCATGACGGCGTAGACAAGGAAGATCGAGAAAATCAAAGCAAGAGACAAGTCGCCGAAAGCTTCCTGCATATCCTGCGCCTGTCCTCCAATGGTATAAGAGTAGCCATCAGGAAAGTTCAGACGCTCAAGCTCTGCCCGCACTTCTTCTGTTGCCGTACCCAAATCAATATTCGAAATCTCCGCTTCCACATTCACTTGCGGCTGTTGATTTTGACGGAGCAGAGATACAGGCCCCTGAACTTGGTTCAACTCTGCAATGGTGGCGAGTGGAATCAGTGTGCCATTCGGGGCCTGGACCGACATTCCTTCTAAATCTGCAATCGTCTGCCGCTCATCTTCCGGAAGGATAAAACGGACATCAATTTCATCTGTTCCATTTCGATACCGGGTCGCAACTTGACCACTGAAACCGATCTGCACCTGACTGATCACTTGTTGCTCGGTCAGGCCGTATTGAGATGCTTTGTCCTGGTCCACTTCAATCTGCATTTCAGGACGTCCTTCATCCGTCGATGACGTCGCATTCTGCACCCCGTCGATTTCATTCATCAAATAAGCGACTTGGCCAGCCAGTTCATCTAATACTTCATATTCTCCACCATTGATTTGCACTTGCAATGGTGCTCCCGTTCCAAGACCTGCATCCAACTCACTTACTTCTATTTCAGCACCTGGTATGCCCGAGAGGGAATCACTTAATTCCTCCATGACGGTCTGGGTCGTTTTTTCCCGCTTCGAAGGTTCGACAAGCTGAATCGTATAGGAAGCAAAGTCAGACGAGCCGTTTCCGATGCTCCCCATCGAACCTCCGCCAATAGAAAGATAGCTGACATCTATAATCTCACTATAGTCTTCAATCTTGACATCAATCTCTTCAGTGAGGGCTTCCGTTTCTTCAAGTGATGTCCCTTCAGGCATGTTCACTCGAACTTCCACCTGTCCTTGATCGGAAGGGGGAATGAACTCTGTTCCAATCAAAGGAATGAGGGCTACACTTCCTGCGATGAGGGCGAATGTTATGGCGATGGTCGTTTTTCTGAATTTCAATACCCATCTCAATATTGAGCGGTAGCCATCATTCACTTTTTCTAAAAAGCGGTTAAACCAGTACCGGCGTCCCTCTTCTTTCAAGGATTTCGTTAACAGTTTCGAAGAAAGCATAGGAATCAAAGTCACAGACACTGCTAAGGAAGCAATGAGCGCGAACATGATCGTCAACGCAAGCGGTGTGAACAATTCAGATGCGATACCTTCTACGAATATGATTGGTAGAAAGACGACGAGTGTCGTTGTTGCAGAGGCTACAACAGCTGGCGCCAGCTCTGACGCCCCCTGTTTAGCCGCTTCGACCATCGAATATCCCCGTTGTCGGTAGCTGACGATGTTTTCCAGAATGACGATAGAGCTGTCCACCATCATTCCAATCCCGAGAGCAAGTCCTCCCATCGTCAGGACATTCAATGTTTCACCGGTGAAGTACATGAGAGTAAATGTCGATATGATGGCAATCGGTATCGACAACCCGATCACGAGCGTCGCACGAATGCTTTTCAAAAACAGCAATAGGATCAAGACGGAAAAAATACCGCCGAGGATAATGTTCAATACGACACTGTTTATCGAGATTTTGATAAATTCTGATGTATCCAGAACGATGTTTGTGCCAACACCTTCCGGGAGGTCGGCATCCAGCTCATCCATCGCTTCCCGTACGTTATCGGCGGTTTCAACGGTATTCGCATCCGTCTTTTTCAAGATGGAAAGTACAACGGAAGATGAACCGTTGACCTTGCTGATCGTGTTGGAATTGGCAAGCGTTTCGTTCACCTCAGCAATTTGTCCAAGCGTCACCTGGGCACCTGTAGGAGATTGAATTCTTGTCTCTCTCACATCTTCCACAGAATTGAATTCTCCATCAATCCGGATTTGAAGATCCTTCTGTCCTTTCTCGATGGTTCCTGCTGAGGCTGACTGATTGGCTGCATTCAGCGCCTGAATCAACGTTTGAGAATCCAAGCCGTATGTAGCCATCTGTGCCCGATCCACCAGGACTTGAACTTCTTTTGTCTGACCGCCTTCTATGCTGACAGAGGCGACTCCTTCCTGCCGTTCAAGAAAAGGAACCAGCCGGTTTTCTGCTACTTTTTGGAGTTCATCCGGTGTATCTCCTGACAAGCCTACCGTCATGATCGGCAGCTGCTGCGGATCAAAACGGAGGACACTGGGATCAGAGGCGCCTTCTGGTAAAAGTCCGGTCACCTGATCGACATTTTCCCTGACCTGTAAAAGCGTACTGTCAAGGTTTACCCCTGTATTGAACTGCATAAGAACGAGCGAGGCCCCAGCCTGTGATTGAGACTGGAGCACTTCGAGCCCTTCAATACTGCTGACGGAAGACTCCACTGGCCGGCTGACGAGTTTTTCGACCTCCTGCGGGGCTGCTCCTTCATAGGACGTCGAGACCACTGCGATCGGCAGGTCAATTTCCGGATACAAATCAATGGTCAAACTGCGGAGGGATACAAACCCGAGACCAAGAATGGCAGCAACAATCATAATGACTCCCACAGGTCGTTTGACGGAAAGGTTAACAAGCTTCATCAGGAATCCTCCTCCATGATG
Source organism: Halobacillus litoralis (assembly GCF_009856445.1). Lineage (GTDB taxonomy): Bacteria > Bacillota > Bacilli > Bacillales > Halobacillaceae > Halobacillus > Halobacillus litoralis. The sequence goes on along the minus strand of NZ_WMFA01000001.1, from coordinate 570,234 downwards.
GTCACTTGATCCCCGTCTTCCAAGGTGAGCTGTCCTGTCGTAATGACCGTCGCATCTTCAGGAAGGTTTCCAGACACTGCTGTGAAATCCGACTGAGACTCTAAAACGGAAACGAGAACCTGGACGGCTTTTTCATCCACTACTTGATAAACGAATGTTTCATCATTTTGTTCGATGAGGCTGTCTGTCGGGACAATGAGCGTATCTTCTACAACGTTTTCAGGAAGTAAGAACGTCGCCATCATCCCTGGTTTAATCTTTTCATCCCCATTACTAACGGTCGCTTCAACGGGGTAGAGTCCTGTATCATCCGGAACGGATGAAACGTAACTTACGGTTGAGGCGACCTGTTCTTCCAGGTAAGGAAGATCGACGGTCAGCTCCGCTCCTTTTTCAAAAAGGGAAAGTTGATCGGCCGTGACGGAAGCGGTAATCGTCATGGGATCAAGACTGACGATCGTGGCAAGTGGTTGTTGATTGCTGACCATGTCCCCTTCACTTGCATTCACTGTCGACACTTCGCCGGATGTAGGTGCAGTAATTGCTTCATTTTCGGCTTGTTCCTGAGCCTGGTTCAATTGAACATTGGCTTGTTCTACCTGAAGCTCTGCCTGCTCCACCGCTACACGGGCCTGCTCCAATTGTTGTTCTGCCTGATCGACTTGCGCTTCTGCTTGTGCTACTGCAGATGAAGACTGAGGCTGCTGCCCATTTAACTGCTGGTATTGCGCATACGCTTGATCTGCACGATTCTTCGCTTGCTGATAGAGCGCATCGGGAATCGTGCCTTCATCGGCTAATTTTTTCGTTTCATCCGCCAGTTGCTTGGCTTGTTCATATTGTTGCTTCGCTGCTTCCGCTGCCTGAGCCGTTTGACTTGCCTGCGATTGTGAGGCTTGTTTGGCCAGGTCAACCTGCTCCTTCGCATTTTCAACACCTTCAGATGCCTGCTCTTTGGATACTTGCGCATTTTCAAGCTGCGTTTGAGCTTGGCGAACGGCGATCTGCTGCAATTCCACCTGATTATCTACATTGCCTCCCGGACGAACGACGGCTACGGTTTCACCTTTTTCTACTCTGTCCCCTTTAGCAACATTCAAGGTCGCCAATTCTCCAGGGGTTTCAGGTAAAACAGGTGAAGTATCAGCAGCCGTTGCACGGGCCACCAGTTTACGTTCCACGACAAAATCCTCTTTTTTCACAGACTCCACTTTGACCGGTGTGATCCGCTCCTCTATTTCTTCATTGGCTTCTTCCTGATTACAAGCGGTTACAAAGAAGAGCACCATGAACATGAAAATCAAACGTTTCATCTAAGACTTCCTCTCCATATCAGACTCTCGTAAATCTCCCGGACTTTTATCTACTTCTATTATTTTTCCCCTTCGCGATCAAGAGGATACCCATTAAAAACGCACTGACCATGTAGTCATAATTACGATTAATGTTACTAAATCGCGATTTGTAATGCAACTTGTAGTATTCCTACGAAATTGACAAAATTGTGACTAATTTTGGTAATGAATTCATTTCATACTTGCCCCCGTCCTTGCTTTATCACAATAAACGAATGCATAAAAAAGTTCACAAAAAAAGCTGAACCTATGCAAGAGGTTCAGCTTTCTATTTTTCACTGCAGGTTATTACCAAGCTGGGCAACAATCAAATCCAGCTTTTTGACTTTCGGAAGCTCATAGCCTGGAAAACGTTCATCAAAGTGAGCAAAAACAGGCTCCAGTGCTTCATCTTCAAGTAGTTCTTCATAAGTCCGGAATGTATGTTGATACTGTCCGATATAACGCTTCATCTTTTTATCGAAGCCTGATAAATGGTATGTGGATGAGTAATCAAAGGCTTTCACGATATCACTATCATAGGTTGGGAAACTTGGATTAATGGTATGCAGCATAGAAGCAGCTAATGGAAACTGCATCGTTGGGTTCCCCTTGTGATTCTTCACCTCGTAAAGGCTTTTCGTAATGTGGACGATGTTCGGGCGTTCATATCCACGTTGTTCTTCCATCAGTTTGAAATAGTACGTCTCAAACTCCTTCGTCAGACTTGGGTTGTCCAGCCGGAAGAAATGCCGGAAGATGAATTGATATAGCGTGTCGTCAGGTACATAAGTATCCTGAAAGACGGAGTGCAGGTAAAGATACACATCCAGTTTTTCCAGTGGAATCCGGTTCACCACTTTTTCATAGTCTTCCAAGATCAAATCTTTCAGGTCGCTTGCCGTTCTGTATTTCATCAATAATCACCTCTATTCGCTTATTCCACACATGAGAAACCTGAAAACTCCTGATTGTAAAGTTTTTATGAATATTTCTACTTCTATTCTACATAAGATTTTAACGTTTTCCAAAGGTTTTCAAAGATCCGGACTAAGATCCAGTTCGTCCGTAATCTTGCTTGAGTTTATGAAGAACCGACCGATGGTATAAGAAAAGGAGGGATAAGATGGACATCGCCGCAATATCCATGGCTATGAGTACAGCAAGCCTTAAGCAACAATCCAGTCTGGCTTTGATGGATAAAGTAAAAGGGGATACCGAAGAGAAAGGGAACCAATTGGTCGAAATGCTTAAACAATCCGTTCCCCACCCTCACCTAGGCAGACAGATTGATTTGAAAGGATAAAAAGTGGAGAGAGTAAGGGAATTCTACTATCTTCACTTTAAGGAGTGGTTTACATCGAAAAACGCCTGGCTTTAAGCGGATTCACCTTATTTATGATTGGAGTAGGTCTCTACCTTCTCCAACCCATAGCCATTTTAAGGTTTCTCATCCCTACTTTTACCATTGGAGGAGTATGTATTATAGCCATTTCCACCTTTCTTTCCATGAAAAAAAGCCGCTGAATGCGGCTTTCTTTTATTCGTTATTATTTTCTTCGTCTGTTGTTGCTCCATCATCAGTCATGCCGTCTTCCCCATTTTCACCATCTGTCATATCATCTTGTTCTTTGTCTTTTTCTTTTTCTTCTTCATTCATGTCGCCTTCTTCATCCATACCGTCATCCATGTTGTCTTCTTCATCCATGTCGCCCTCTTCATCCATACCGTCATCCATATTGTCCTCTTCGTTGTTGTTTTCTTCTTCCATGTTGTTGTCTTCTTGAGGCTCTTCTTCAGAAGCACAAGCTCCTAATAGGGATACGGCAAAAAACGCGACCAAAAGTTTCATAAGTAATGCTTTCATCGGTGTTTCCTCCTTTTAATGATTTCCCAAACTAGTATGTCCATATTCTGTAAGTTCATCCATATAACTAATTTTTTTCTATCTTCTTATTCCAGTAAGGCTCCCGTTTGTGGAAGACTCAGTTTCGAGACGTTTGTGCGGTGGGTTGGGGCTGCGGGGGATGAATCGCTTTCCGCGGGAGCGCGCTGAGCCTCCTCGGACTGCGTCCTGTGGGGTCTCACCAAGCACTTTTTTCCCGCAGGAGTCTCGCCATTCCCCTCCGCCCTCTTGCTGGAAGAAACTCTCGAAACTACCTTCCAGCAAGAGGAGCTTTTATGGTTGAGAATCCTATATCAATGCGGTTTAAACAGGATTTATAACATTTTAGGCAAGGTAATATAAGAGGGGTTTCGAGAACCTCGTATGGCAAAGGGGCGGAGGGAAACGGTGAGACTCCTGTGGGAAGTGCGTGGTAGATGAGACCCCGCAGAGCGTCAGCTCGAGGAGGCTCATCACTCGCCCACGGAAAGCGAACCTTTTCCCGGAGCCCCTAAACTCCAACGAAAGTCTCGAAATCAAGTCTTCCACAATCCTGCCATATACTAAAAAAGAACGCAGCCGGCGCTGCGTTCTTTTTTATGATTATTTTAAAGCAAACATGATTTCCGCTTCACATGCAATTTCTCCATCGACAGAAGCTGTTGCTTTTCCTTTTCCTACAGGACCTTTCAAACGGACGATTTCTACTTCCAATTTCAAACGGTCACCAGGCTTGACTTGACGTTTGAAGCGGCATTTATCAATTCCTGTGAAAAATGCGAGTTTCCCCTGGTTTTCTTCTTTTTTCAGCATGGCCACAGCCCCCATTTGGGCCATCGCTTCTGTGATCAACACACCCGGCATGACAGGGTAGTCGGGGAAGTGCCCCTGGAAGAAGGGTTCGTTCATTGTGACATTCTTGTATCCGACCGCACGCTCACCTTCTACAATCTCTTCTACTTGGTCAATTAGTAGAAAGGGATAACGGTGTGGGATGATTTCTTTGATTTGTTGTATGTCTAGCATCATCAGGCTCCTTTCCTATCCATGCTTTTATTATAAAAGAAGCACAAGCCAGGAACAAAGTTTTTCTGAGTGCTCGTTTTAAATCAACCATTTAGGGAAAATATACAACTAAGTTCACCTATTACAAAGAGGAGGCCGATACAATGCTTTGGACGATATTAATTATCATCCTCGTTCTATGGCTATTGGGCTTACTCGGGGGTATCGCTGGAAATTTGATTCATATTTTACTTGTGGTCGCCCTCGTTGTACTCATCGTCCGTCTTGTGCAAGGCCGTGGGCGATTATAGCCAAATGAAAGAAACCGCTATGGACGTATCTGGAGTGACACAGTTAAATAAGACTCAATAAAACACCTAGGCTGCCATCACTCTGAATTCTATTGGAGTATGGCAGTTTAGTTTTTTAAAAGGTCGACAATAATTGTAGTAATACATGTACGTTTCTACTTTGTCACGTACTGTATGATTATCTAACTTCCCTCGATCTAGAGGGTTGAATTCTTCCGATTTTAACACGGAGTGGAAGGATTCAATGACGGCATTATCAAAGCAGTTCCCCCGCCGGGACATGCTTGTGATAATGCCTCTTTTTTTGGTCTCCTCCTGAAATTCATAAGAAGTGTACTGGGACCCTTGATCACTGTGAAGGATCACTTCATACACATCACGCCCTTCACACGCTTTCCTTAATGTATCCATTACCAAAGATTTCTCTTGGTTGTCACTGATGGAATAAGCAATAACCTCATTATTATACAGATCCATAATCGTTGATAAATATAACATCTTCTCTCCATAGGGAAGGTAGGTAATATCTGTCACCCACTTTTCATTAGGTTTGGATGCATGGAAATTTCGTTCTAAATAATTGGGGACGACAACTTTACTTTCACCGGCAATATAGGACTGTCTCTTCGGTTTCACACGACATTGAACTTGATATTTCTGCATTATTTTTTGAACTGTATTTCGATTCACCTTTATTTGATGTTCTTTACGTAAGAGATCTCGGACCATACGGTGACCTATTCGAAATTTTAATCCTTCACATATCTCAAGGATCTTGTCTTCTAACACCGTTGGTCCCCATTCCTTTCCCCGCCAACGGTAATACGTAGCTTTAGCTACGCCGAAACACTCACAAATATCTTTAATCTTGTACTTATGCTTAAAGACTTCTACGACTTGGATGAATACTTCTGGAACCACTTCCTTTCGATTTCCTGGTACTTTCCCAATAACTCTTCTCTCATTTCATAATAAGCAACCTTCTTCTTCAACAATGTTACTTCATTATCATCTTCCGGACCTAACCCGTTCGAATATTGTTTGCCTATGGGTTGAGCGAAACGATGACTCTCCCCGTTTTTGAACCATTTCATCCAAGTTTTAATTTGAGATTTATTCTTAATACCAAACATATCCATCAACTCTTGATTTGAATGATTTCCCTCTGACTTTAATTTTACAACTTTCTTCTTTACCTCTTCAGGATAATGAACTTTTTTACCCATAAGAAAAACACCTCCAAGTGTAAGTAGTATTACAACTTTGAAGGTGTTTTATTAAGTCTCATTTTATTAGGTCACTCTATATCCATAGCGGTTTTATTTATGAGCTCCGTGTCAGTTCATTTGTTGAGGAAGAGTTGGTAGAAAGAGTTTGTTCGCTGCTTCCTGCCATTTGCGTATGTTTCATTTCCCTTACTGGGCTCGTCGGGCTCAACCAAAAGGTGTACCACGAACCTTCTTTAATTATCGGATCAAGGTCGAACAGTTCATATTCACAGCTTTGAGAAATCTCTTTCAATTCTCCTTTGTTAGGCAAGGCAAAAAGGTTGGAGTGAGCGACAAAGAAGCTGTTAAAGGCTGAAGAAAATGCTTCTCCATGCTCCGTTTCATTGATTGGTGTAATAACTGAGATCAGCCCTTGATTACTCACGTAAGTGTGGAGGTGATTCAATAGACGCCTGCGATCTTCCGGATGAATATAGTGGAAGATGTTATGCAGGAGGACGACATCCACATTTTCCTCCTCACGAGGTTTCCACTCATTAATATCACCGACTTCAAAGGTGATGTTCGGATAACCTTCAGATAAGGTACGCGCTTTTTCAATGACCTTCTGATTGATGTCTACTCCGATCATTTCCAAATGCGGATATTCCATAGCCAGTTTTCTTAGGTATCCTCCATGTCCACAGCCTAAATCTACGACAGAAGTTACTTTTTTATCTTTGATCATCCGCTTAATCTTCTTAATAGCGAAATGCTCAAGCAGAGCAGACGTTTCTGCGACTACTTCTCCATGTCGCTCATGGTTGAATTCTGCTCTTTCGTGGGATTTCATGATGTCTGGGTACTTTAATAGTGTCGGCAGGTGCAATTCCATCATTTCTTTCAGTAAGGCTTTAACTCCAGGTGACTGGTCATCTCCCATCAAGCTGGCACATTTTCTTTTTGATGTTCGAAAGCGGTTGTTTGGGCGTTTTTTCATATGCTTAACCGCTACTCCCACATTCACCCAGGAAGCGAGCAGGTCATAGGGATAACCCGTTTTCTCACTGATTGCTTCAACTGTCCTCGCTGTCCTGAATTCATCAAAAAGACCGAGTTCTGATCCCACATAAGCGTGCCAGCTAGGCAGGAACGATTCGTTCTTTTTCATCCATTTCCTTGCCTGCATCGCCGTTACCCATTCATTCATGATATCCTTCCTTTCTCGTTTCTTTTCCAAGGATAATCTTCTTCTTCAGAAAAGAGATACTGACGCTGTTTTTGATCTGATACCCTTTTTTGTCTTGATGGAAGCATACTGCCTTGGACGGCTCTGTCCACCAAACTGAAATCCCATTTTCCAAGTCCTGATATATTCAGCATTTGTTTGACGTGAAGCTGATCATCATCATAGATTCTCTGGACGGCTTTCAAACGGAATTTCCTCCACCATTCGTATTGGAACGAATAAACAAGAGCCGACAAATGACTTAAGTTGAGTAAGAATTCTACACGAGGTCTGCGCACATCCTCATAATAATGAAGATAGTCCGTGTAGGTTTTCCCCTCTTCCTTACACCAGGCCAGAAGCTCACCTAATACATCAGCATCCTGGATGGCGAGATTCATCCCCTCCCCGGCCATGGGGTGAACGGTGTGCGCGGCGTCCCCCAGGATTGCTATATTTCCGGAATAATAACGGTCGACATGATACGTAAATGGAATCATCAATTGAACCGTTTTCCAATCTTCTATGGTCCGAACCCCCTCTGCAAGCTCTGGTTCCAGTTCACTGTAAGCTTGATAGAGGGACTCCAGCCCTTTTTCCTGAATGCGTTTATACTCTCCGGCTTTGATTAAAAACACAGTCCGTACTTCGTTATCCGGGAGAGGGAATAATCCTAGAAAGCAGCTGGATGTCGTAATGATTTTTCCTTTTGTAAATGATGCTGGACGGGGAATGGTCACCGTCAGAAAATGATGATTGTAGTCTTTCCTTTTCACATGGACATTCATGGCATCACGGGTAGGTGAGCTTCGTCCTTCTGCTCCTATGTACACTTGAGCCTGGACGTAGAATGTCTCCTTCTTGTGCTTCACCTTTGCCATCCCTTTTTCAAAACCCATGAACCTTGCCCCTGGAAGGTAATGAAAAAATTCATCATATTCTTTCCCCTTATTCCTTAGGATTTCTTTTGTTTTTTCATGGGGCACCATTAAAGCATGATCGTAAATGCTGGCGACACGACTGTAACTCAACTCTGTCAGGTTGATCTCTTCAGGAGTACTGCCACGGTTACGTTGAACTTCCTGAAAACGCAGTTGGTCGATAACATGACCGTTCTCTTCCACTTCGTCCAATACGCCCAACCTTTCGAGAATAGCCAGTGTCTTGGGTTGCAGAAGTTCACCTTTATATACAGGAGATTCTCTTTTGAGCTGCTCCGCTATGACCACATGAACACCACGGCTGGCAAGCTTCGCCGCAAGAGCAAGTCCTCCTACACCGCCGCCTGCAATAAATACATCTGTCTTCAAGATTATGATCCCTCCCCGCTTCTTTGTCCTCTGTACGGTTGTAATTCCCTATTCCATGGCTTGAAAACATCTGATGCGCCGCTTCATTGGTACGGAAAAGGAAGAGATACGTAACTGGAACCCTATAAGCCGTGAGCGGTGCCAGGCACCCTCAGCCATATACGCGGGGCCAGGCTTTGTGTTCAAAAAATCACAATTGGAACAAAAAGAACACGAGTCGTAACGACTCGTGTTCTGCATATTGAATAAGCTTATCTCATAGAATGAAGTACAAGCTAACGATTATTCTGTTTTTGTCACGATATCCCAAATATGGCGCCATGTATCCATTTCAAGCGCGTCTGTGGGGTTACCATCACCAATAACTCCATATCCGACCATTAATCCAATCAGTAAGGCCGCCGCACTGAAAAGAAGGACAAGGATGATCCGCAGCCATATCGGCAGGACTCGCCGTCGCCCTTTTCTCGGAGCTTTCTCTTCGGCTTCCGACTTCTGTTTGTTGGACGATGCTTTCGTCGGCTTCTGCTTCGTGGCTTCATCTAAAGCTTGACGCTTTTTTTCTCTTTCCTGATCTTTATTTAGCTTTTTGCCAGTTGATTTAGGATCTGTTGCCATGGTCCGTCAAACTCCTTACGTTTATGATCTCAGTTGACTCACAAGCCCCATCATTTGATCACCTGTGGATATGGATTTGGCGTTGAATTGATAGGCACGTTGAGACATCAGCATTTCTGTCATCTGCTTGGCTACATCCACATTCGATGTTTCAAGCGTCTGGGACTGCATTTTCACATCTCCAGAAAGCACATCTCCCATAATTCCATCCTCTTCTACATTGTCTGGAATACGGAAACGATTCGCCCCAATCGATTCTAACATACGTGGCCGGACAGCTTCACTAACATCCAACGTGCCTTCCACCACTTGGTTTTGATTTCTTGTGACTAGAATTCTTCCATTCGGATCGATATTGATGGCTTGAAAATTGTCTTCAAGGATAATATTTTCACCGTCCGCACCGATGACTGGGTGGCCATCCGCATCTGTCAGAAGCAATTGACCATCATCGATCGGATTCAAATAGAAGTTTCCTGCGCGGGTATAGTGAATTTCCTGGCCTTGTTCCGTCGTAACTCGGAGGCCGAACATATGGTGGTCTTCCAATAAAGCCACATCCAGTTCCCGGCCCGTATTTTTCAGGCTTCCCTGAGTCAGATCAAGGTTCGTGTGACCAAGCTTTGCACCTGAACCAACCCGGATGCCTTCCGGTGTCAGCCGGCCGACCTCTGCTTCAGAGTAAGACTGGTTGTCGATCTGTTGATACAGTAATGAAGAAAAATCGGCGTTGCGGCTTTTGTATCCTGTCGTTTCACTGTTAGACAAGTTGTTTCCGACAAGATCCAGCTTTTTCTGCAGCTGCCCCATCGTTACAGCCGATTGGATCATTGAACGATTCATGAACGTTGCCACACTCCTTAACTAATTCTTCCGATTTCCGTCACTGCTTTTTGCATGCTCTGATCATAAGCTTTTAAGACACGCTGGTTCATTTCGAATGAACGGTATGTATTCATCATTTCTGTCATGGTCTTGTTCGGATCGACATTTGATTGCTCCAGATGGTATTGATGAATAGAGAAACCGACTCCTTCTTCCATTCCGGGATTCAATAAAATGGTCCCCTCATCAGAAAGACGATAGAGATCGTTTCCTTCTTTAACCATTTGAGAAGCATCCGGTGTATAAGACACTCCGAGTGTGAGGGCCTGTCCATCTACGGTAAGCTCTCCATTTTGTGAGACATCAAATTCCATGCCGCCCGTATTGATTGGCTCTCCGTTTTCGTCCAAAACATAATACCCGAGATTTGTCGTCAAGAAACCTTCCCCATCTACAGTGAAGTTCCCATTACGTGTGTACCGCTCTTCTCCACCTTCATTCTGGACACGAAAGAAAAGAGAACCGGACTCCTCCGGCACCTCATTTTGTACAAGGGCAAGGTCTGTCCCCACCCCTGTTTCTTTCAGGTCTCCTTGAGCAAAAGAAGGAATCGCTTCCTGCATATAAACACCTGTGTTAAGGGATCCTACATGTCCGCCACCAGGTATTTTGAATCCATTCTTCGTCGGGATCGTTTTGCTTCCCATCCGCTCGATCAATAGCTCTGGAAAAGCACGCATCGTTCCCTGATCTGCTTTGTACCCGGGTGTGTACGCGTTCGCCATGTTATTCGACAACGTTTCCTGCATCCTCTGGTTGGCCATCATACCTGCTGCTGCTGTGTAAAATCCCCTTAACAAGGTGTCCTCACTCCTTCCGTCCCATCTAAACTATAGTTTCGTGGAAATACGCTTATCAATATTTTCAAGCATGATGCCTGTACCTGTAGCGACACAATCCATCGGAGATTCAGCTACAAGAACAGGAACCTTCAACTCTTCGGCGAGCAGTTGGTCAATGCCATGCAGAAGAGCTCCGCCGCCTGTCATGATCACTCCACGATCAATGATATCAGCAGATAGTTCAGGTGGTGTACGTTCCAGCACTTGTTTCGCTGCTTGAACGATGACCTGCACAGACTCGCGCAAAGATCTTTCAATTTCTTCAGAATTGACGGAGATCGTTCGTGGTAATCCGGACACCATGTCTCGCCCGCGAATTTCGATTTCCTCGTTTCTTGAACCGGGGAACACCGTAGCCACACTGATCTTAATATCTTCAGCTGTGCGCTCACCAATCAACAGTTTATATTCTTTTTTAATGTATTGTAGAATCTCATGGTCAAACTTGTCACCGGCCATTTTAATTGAAGAAGCCGTGACAATATCACCCATGGATAAAACAGCGACATCCGTTGTGCCACCTCCGATATCGACCACCATGTTTCCGCTTGGCTGGAAGATATCCATACCGGCACCAATCGCTGCTACCTTAGGCTCTTCTTCTAAATATACTTTTTTACCACCGGATTTCTCAGCCGCTTCTTTGATCGCTTTCTGCTCCACTTTCGTAATGTTCGTCGGGCAACAGATCAACATGCGCGGTTTTGATAAGAATCCTCTCACGTTTGTTTTTTGGATAAAGTGCTTCAGCATCGCCTCAGTAACGTCAAAATCTGCAATGACACCGTCCTTAAGCGGCCGGATAGCTTCAATGTTGCCTGGCGTACGTCCGACCATCCGGCGGGCTTCTTCACCTACCTCAAGCACTTTCCCAGTGTTACGGTCCATGGCAACCACAGACGGTTCGTTCAATACAATTCCTTTACCTTTTACGTGGATGAGTACGTTCGCTGTACCCAGGTCAATTCCTATATCTCTCGCAAACATGTTCTGTAGATCCTCCCTATTGTAAAAAACATAATCCAAGTAACGTGCAAGACCCTCGTAATCCGTTACGTTACACCGGCAATGGAGATCAATCTCCTTCAACTTATATTTCCCTATTGTTTCAAGTTCTATTTTCGATTTAAATCATGCACATCTAGTTCTTTATTCTATCACAAAATTACGACATCCGTCTCTTGAGAGATGAAAAAAGTTACCAAATATCGAGGAAATATGACAAAGGGAGGAGAACAGCGTTCAGGCGAGAGGTTGAACAGGTTGATCATCCACGAATTGAGACTTGTATTTTCTGCGGGTCGCTTCTCCACCTCTGAGATGGCGGATTTCTTTATGGTGATCAAGTATCTTCTTCACTTCCTTGGCAAGTTCAGGATTTACTTCCGGAAGCCTTTCGGTCAAGTCTTTGTGGACCGTACTTTTAGAAACTCCAAACTCTTTGGCAATCACTCTTACCGTTTTTTTCGTTTCAATAATGTGCTCACCGATCTTGATAGTCCTCTCTTTGATGTAATCATGCACTCCACTCGCCTCCTGTGATTGACTATCCAAGGGGGTGGGATTCTTAGGAAAGCGGTTCAATTGTTTGGTTAAGGGTGTTTACTCTGGAAGTTAAATCATGCTGGATCACCCTGGATGTTACCGAGTGCTCGGTTATCCTCATTGTATTAATAAAAGTTCTAAGATATGCCAGATGATGCATGGGGTGATGTGATTTCTTGTAATTTCATGCTTGATCTCAAACATTGAAAATCCGTGTCTTCATCTTATGTAACTCAAAAAGCTTCATACATGCTTAAACGCACTGCAGAAACAAATAGACACCAGCTTAGAAATAAACACAAAAAAAACGAGGGCAGAACCCTCATTTTTTAAGCTTGTGTGGTAGAGATGGAAGAGGCACTATCTTCATCTGGTGTTTGCTCTTCATCTTCAGAACCAGCTGGATCTTCATCCGTATTCAATTCTTCATCCGTAGACTGCTCGGCATCATCAGAAGATTGCTCTGTACCTTCAGAAGGCTCTTCGCCGTCTCCTTGTGGCTCTTCAGCAGGAGCTTCATCTTCTTTTTGAGCTTCTTCTCCTGCATTTTCAATGATTTTACTCATTGGCTGACCGAAAAACTCTTCAGGATTAACAGGCTGGCCATCACTGCGCACTTCAAAGTGTACATGGACACCACTTGCTTGACCGAAGGAGTTCTTACCTGCAGAACCAAGGACATCACCTTGTGCTACATCTGATCCTGCTAAAACATCGACATCTTCTAAACTAGCATACACAGTAGAAATGTTTTCATCATGTGTGATTTCAATTACATTGCCGTATAGCGGATCCTCTTTAACTTCTGTGACTGTTCCTGACAAAGCTGCTGTAACTTCGAAAGCTTCTCCATCTTCTCTAGTAATGTCTACGCCTTCGCTTTGGTAATACTTATTGTTGTATAGGACCAGTGCACTTTCTTGATCTTGCTCGGAAGCGTCGTAATCATAGAATTTAGTGACAATGGATGCTGTCTTTTCATCTGCTACAGGCATTTCCAAGTTTTCCTGGTGTTCCATGACTGGCACAGTATCTTTCTCATTATCTGCCGTCAAAAATTCGTCCTGGACTTTGGAATCCGGCTGCTCCGCGATTTGATCTTCCAAATCACTAGCTCCCTGCTGATACCAGAACACTCCGACAAGTACTAATGCAGCCACTGACAAATACAATGCTGGATACAACCACTTCTTGCGCATCAAGCGTTTGAACTTTAATTTAGTCACGCTTTTTTTACCTTCCTCTTTCATGTTCATCACCTCAAAAACCATTCTGAACACTTATTTGGAATTATATACATTCACAAGAAAAAATTTATATTTCATAGAGTACTTATACAAGATTGGCTCCCATTCTTAAAGACAATAAGTTAAAACAACGAAAAAAAGAGCTGCACAGGGCAGCTCTTTAGTTTACGGTGTCTTCTTTTTCAATGGTCAATGAAGCCGTTTGGGTACTGAGTGGAGCAATTTCTGTATCCTGGTAATAGTGGTGAATGATTTCTTTATAATCCTTGCCTGATTTGGCCATGCCATTGGCCCCATACTGACTCATTCCTACGCCGTGGCCATAGCCTTTCGTTGTGAAGATGACATGATCCCCTTTTTGTTTGATAGCAAAGTCACTGGATGGCAGCCCGATTTTTTCACGGATTTCTCTTCCAGAAAACGATTGATCCCCGAAATGAACTTCATCTACCCTGTTTCCTTCTGTCTTTGTCATCGTAGTCTGCTGGATCCCTGCCCCTATGCTAACTCCCAAGGCTTGCTCAAGCTCTGCAACGGTAATGATTTTTTGATCCACGAATTTCGGTGATTCCTGATCCCATGGACTTTCTACACTTTGAAGGTATGGAATGTCATGCTCCCAATAATCTCCTGCGTTTTCTGTGTAGCCGTTACTCGTTGAGAAGAAAGCGGCCGTTATGGGCTGTTGGTCATACGTAATAATTTCACCTTTCGTAGCGTTGACAGCCTCTGTGATTTTCTTCATGTTCTCTTCATAATTATCTTTCCATTGACTCCTTAGTTGGTCTTCATCCTTATACACTTGGTGACTGACTGTATCGGTAACATCTGCTTCTGAAGAAACCTTCTCCCCTTGGACCAGGTGGCGCGTAATATAAGTTCTGGCTGCAAGGGCCTGCGCTTTCAAAGCTTCCATTTCGAAATTCACGGGCATTTCAGAAGCGACGACTCGAGCAACATAACTTTCTAACGGAACCTCTTCCACCTCTTTTGTCGTGCTGCGTAATACTTTGACTGCAAAAGGTGAGTCCTCTACGCTCGCTACTTCTTCTGTTTGCGGAGTTTCCTTCACTTCTTCCGTACCCCCGGAATTCGTAAATGGAACGACAATCATCGTTGGTAAGATGAGTATTATTGTGAATAAACCACATACAGCAAGTATTCCAATTCCATTGTTTTTTTTCATCCGCATCCTCCTGGTTACATAGTAAATCCCTCTACTAAAAATGTATCCAGAAATAGAAGATGATAGAACTAAAAAAGCTTACCTATTTCAAAAATATTGAAACAGGCAAGCTATAAAGATGTATATATTATAATGTCGATACTGATTCGCTTGGTTCGTGATCTTCTGAATAAACTTCTTCTTCTCTAACACGCTCGATATCAGCGCCGAGTGTAGCTAATTTCTCAGCAAAATCCACATATCCGCGATCCAAGTGCTTAAGCTCCGTTACCCGTGTATATCCATCGGCAACTAAACCTGCCAGGATCAACGCTGCTCCCGCTCTAAGATCGGTTGCTGCAACTTCTGCACCCTGTAAGGATGACGGTCCTTCTACAATGACACTGCGACCCTCAATTTTCAAATTCGCGTTCATACGACGGAATTCTTCGACGTGCATGAAACGATTTTCAAAAACGGTTTCTGTAATGACGCTTGTGCCTGCTGCATTCAGCATCAGAGCCATCATTTGAGATTGCATGTCTGTCGGGAAACCAGGGTGTGGCATTGTTTTAATGTCGGTGGCTTGAAGAATATCCGGTCCAATTACACGTAGACCACTTTCTTCTTCTTGAATGGTGACGCCCATTTCCTCCATCTTGGAAACAAGAGGACGTAAATGTTCGTGCATGGCACCTTGTACGAGAACATTCCCTCCAGTAATTGCTGCAGCTACCATAAATGTACCTGCTTCAATACGGTCAGGGATGATTGTATGAGTCGTACCAACAAGCTTCTCTACACCTTCGATGCGAATGGTTTCTGTTCCTGCACCGACGATGTGTGCGCCCATTTTATTCAAATAGTTTGCCAGGTCGACAATTTCTGGTTCTTTCGCACAATTTTCAAGAATTGTCTTTCCTTCTGCAAGAGCTGCAGCCATCATGACGTTTTCTGTCGCACCAACACTTGGTACATCGAAGTAAATTTTCGCACCTTTCAGGCGGCCGTTAACTTCAGCTTCAACATAGCCATTACCAACGGTTACTTCAGCTCCCATTGCTTCAAAGCCTTTTAAGTGCTGATCAATCGGGCGTGAACCAATGGCACATCCTCCAGGCATAGCTACCTTAGCATGGCCATACCGGGCCAAAAGTGGTCCCAATACAAGAACAGAGGCGCGCATTTTCCTTACATATTCAATTGGTGCTTCCGTTTCCAGTTCACTAGAAGCATCTACCGTGACTGTGTTACCCACCATATTTACATCTGCATTCATATGTCGGATCACTTCATTGATCGTATATACATCAGCTAGTGCGGGTACTTCATGCAGTACGCTTTTTCCTTCACTTGCAATAATACTTGCTGCGATGACAGGCAGTACGGCATTCTTGGCACCTTCTGCTTTAACGGTACCATTCAGCTGCCTCCCACCACGGACGATGATTTTTTCCAAGGTTCATTCTCCTCCGCGTCCATATTCATTATTATTAATATTCAGCAGTTATTATGGGTGTGCCAATCGTGATGTTTGTCTCCCCGCCCAAAGTTCGGGTCGCGAATTGAACGTTCATCATTCGATCCCCAGCATCAATGGCCTGATCCCACTTTTGGGTGTATCCGGTCCTGCTCGTCCAACCGTTTTCGTCGATTTCATCTATTGTTGTTATGTCGAAAGCTTGTTTGAATTTTTTATACACTAAAACATCATCAATAATACCACTAAATTTGGTCTTAATACAAGAGAAATTAGTGACATTTTTTGAGAAAAATCGACGAGATATTTCATTCATGCTTGTTTGATTAATGTTTGTTAATGAAGGTGTTCCCTGTCCTTCTGTGGTATAAACCACTTCCACGTCGCTCCACGCATTTTTTGGAACAATCATGCTAAAACTTTCGATGATTTCTTCGTTTTTATGACTGTTTTTGACGTTATACTTCACGGCGTTCATCGTAATCTCTTCTGTTACGACAGAATCAGACCAGAACTCCAGGAGATCCACTTTCAAACGATCTGCCTTTTTTCTAGATACTTTTTCTTTCATCGTGATCGTCCAGCCATTCACTTCAAGCTGCTTATCCGCAGCAAATGACGAAAACTCCATGAGGGTTTCTTGAGCTCCTGTCATTTCCTGTGGATAAGCACCTGTTCCTATAATTAATAGAGCAATGATTCCAGCCAAAACACTTTTCATTTTGAATGCCTCCCCAAGCATTTTCTTACTATAAGTTTGACCTGAGAAGAGGACATTCATACGAAACATTTCCTAACAACTTTAGACATTTGTCCAACATCTTTAAAATAAATAAATCAGGCTGTTTGACCACTTAATAAAATCAAGAAAGAAGTTGCTGACCGTTGTTCCTAGTGCGATGGTTACTAAAATAAGCAAGGCCCTTGCTTCAAAGACTTTGTTTTTCCTGAAGAATGCATCAAAATTGATCGACTGCAAGACCCTCCAGGTGATGATGATGAAAATCAAGTGCGAAGTCATGCTGAGAATTGCTTCTTCTGCAAAGTATTGTTCCATAGGTGCTGCTCCTTCCCTGAGGAATGTCGAGATCTCTCATCTCTCCATCAATGGTTCAAGATAAACTGACAAAAGAGGGAATATTCCACTCCATTTCCCGGGCAATAATAGACATTTTACATCGTTTTGACGGGACTATCCAAAATTCGCTGGCGAAAAAAAGCTGTATAACTCACAAAAAAACTGCTCTCGTAAAGAAAGCAGTTTAGAAGTTGTTCTCATAAACATTCAAGCGATTCAAGGCACGCTTGAGTGCCATTTCAGCCCGTTGGAAATCAATGTCGGCTTGTTTGTCCTGAAGGCGACGTTCGGCACGTTCTTTAGCCATACGGGCACGATCGATATCAATATCCGCTGGTTTTTCAGCAGATTGAGCAAGAATCGTGACTTTATCTGGACGAACTTCCAAGAAACCGCCACTTACCGCGATACGATCTGATTTGCCTTCCCCTTTAAGACGAACAGCGCTGATCGTCAAAGGCGCGACCATCGGAATGTGACCTGGAAGGATCCCAAGTTCACCACTTTCCGCCTTACAGCTGACCATTTCAAATGCATCTTCCAACACCGGGCCATCAGGAGTGACTACACTCACCGTCAGTGTGCTCATTCGTATTCCTCCTTGGCTGATCATGAAGAGGAAGAGGAACTTTACTCAAGCCCCTCTATCCACCAGACCTGTTTATTGCATTTGTTTTGATTTTTCAACGACTTCTTCGATTCGTCCAACTAGACGGAACGCATCTTCCGGAATATCGTCGTATTTGCCGTCAAGGATTTCCTTGAAGCCTTTCACTGTTTCTGAAACAGGCACATAAGAACCAGGTTGGCCCGTGAACTGTTCTGCCACGTGGAAGTTCTGAGAAAGGAAGAACTGTACCCGACGTGCACGGGATACTGTCAATTTATCCTCATCAGAAAGTTCATCCATACCCAGGATTGCTATGATATCCTGAAGCTCTTTATAGCGTTGAAGTGTACGCTGAACTTCGCGGGCGATTTCGTAGTGCTCTTCGCCGACGATTTCAGGGTCAAGAGCGCGAGAAGTGGAAGCAAGCGGGTCCACGGCTGGGTAGATTCCTTGCTCAGATAGCTTACGCTCAAGGTTTGTCGTTGCATCCAAGTGGGCGAAAGTTGTGGCAGGAGCAGGGTCCGTATAGTCATCGGCAGGGACATAAATCGCCTGGATAGAAGTAACGGATCCTTTGTCTGTCGATGTGATTCGCTCCTGAAGCTGACCCATCTCTGTAGCAAGCGTCGGCTGATAACCAACAGCTGATGGCATACGTCCAAGCAGGGCAGAAACTTCAAGACCACCTTGGGTGAAACGGAATATGTTATCGATAAAGAATAGAACATCCTGTCCTTCTTCATCACGGAAGTATTCGGCCATCGTTAGTCCAGATAGGGCCACACGCATACGTGCACCAGGTGGCTCGTTCATCTGTCCGAATACCATGGCTGTCTTCTTGATAACTCCGGAATCAGTCATTTCATAGTAAAGGTCGTTTCCTTCACGTGTACGCTCACCAACACCTGCGAATACGGAAATACCACCGTGCTCTTGGGCGATGTTGTTGATCAATTCCTGGATCAGAACGGTTTTACCTACACCGGCACCACCGAACAAACCGATCTTACCACCTTTTACATAAGGGGCCAGAAGGTCTACTACTTTAATCCCTGTTTCAAGAATTTCAGTTTCTGTAGCCAGGTTTTCAAATTTAGGAGCTTCGCGGTGTATTGGGTCACGACGGACATCACCAAGTGGCTCATCAAGGTCGATCGTGTCGCCTTCTACGTTAAATACACGTCCAAGAGTTACTTCCCCTACAGGTACAGAAATCGGCTTACCTGTGTCCGTAACTGTCGTACCACGCATGACACCATCCGTAGATGACATGGCAACGGTACGAACGGTATTGTCACCCAGGTGAAGGGCAACTTCCAATGTAAGATCGACGCTCTTTTCGTTTTCGTTTTTCGCTTCGTAACTTACGTGCAATGCGTTATTAAGATCAGGGAGATGTCCATCATCGAACGTTACGTCAACAACGGGTCCCATGATTTGGGTCACGCGTCCATTACTCATCGATTTCCCTCCTAACTTACTGTTCAAAAATCCGAGAGATCCTATTCGAGGGCAGCTGCACCGCCGACAATTTCGGTGATCTCCTGGGTAATAGCAGCCTGACGGGCACGGTTGTAAGAAAGAGTAAGATCTCCGATCAAATCATCAGCATTATCTGTCGCACTCTTCATTGCCGTCATACGTGCTGCATGCTCACTGGCCTTACTGTCGAGTAAAGCACCATAAATCAAGCTCTCAGCGTATTGAGGAAGCAAGACTTCCAAAATCTCTTCTTGGTTCGGCTCATACTCATACGAACTTTGGTTGGCTTTACCCTCTTTATTCAAGTCTGTCAGTGGAAGAATTTTCTTCTCTGTCACTTCTTGAGTGATGGCACTGACATAATGGTTGTAATAGATAAACAGCTGATCGATTCTTTCATCTGTGTACAGCTGTACGGTATCTGAAGCAATATCTTTGATATCAGTGAAATCTGGTTGATCAGATATTCCCGTGATATCCATATCGACAGGCATGTTCCGTTTACGGAAAAAGTCACGCCCGATCCGTCCGATGGTAATAAGGGTGTATTCATCCGCTGACGTATGCTTGCTTCGGATTTGCTGGTACACCTTACGAAGAACGCTGCTGTTGAATGCTCCAGCGAGTCCACGATCGGAAGTGATGACGAGATACCCAGTCTTTTTGACATCACGGGCCTCAAGCATCGGGTGACTTGCATCTCCGCCACCTTGGGCGATGCTTGCCACAACTTCCTGGATCTTCTCACTATAAGGTACAAACTTCTTCGCATTCTGCTCGGCACGGTTCAGCTTGGAGGCAGATACCATCTCCATCGCTTTCGTGATTTGCTTCGTCTTTTTCGTTGACGTAATCCGACCTTTAATATCTCTAAGGGATGCCACGCTGTTTCACCACCCTTTCCAGCTATGATTCATTTATTCAGAAACGACAAACGTTTTCTTGAATTCTTTCACAGCACCACTCATATCTTCATCTTCTGCAAGCTTGCCTGTCTCACGGATTTGAGTCAGAAGCTCTTTACGGTTGTTATCCAACCAGTTATGGAACTCAGATTCGAAGCGAGTGATATCTTCGACTGGAATTTCATCTAAGAATCCTTTTGTCAGTGCGTAAATGATCATGACTTGCTTTTCGACGGCTAGTGGTTGGTGAAGACCTTGTTTCAAGACTTCAACTGTACGGGCACCACGGTTCAACTTGGCCTGAGTGGATTTATCCAGATCAGAACCGAACTGAGCGAATGCTTCCAACTCACGATAAGAAGCCAAGTCAAGTCTCAGTGTACCGGCAACCTTCTTCATCGCTTTGATTTGTGCGGAACCACCAACACGAGATACGGAAAGACCCGCGTTAATCGCTGGACGTACACCAGAGAAGAATAAATCAGACTGCAGGAATATTTGACCGTCGGTAATGGAAATTACGTTTGTCGGAATATATGCAGAGATATCTCCTGCTTGTGTTTCTACGAAAGGAAGAGCAGTCAAAGACCCGCCGCCTTTAGCATCACTAAGCTTCGCTGCACGCTCTAGCAAACGAGAGTGTAGGTAGAATACGTCTCCCGGGAAGGCTTCACGGCCTGGAGGACGACGTAGAAGTAGAGAAAGTTCACGGTAGGCAGCCGCCTGTTTAGAAAGATCATCATAAACGACCAATACGTGCTTGCCGTTGTACATGAAATCTTCACCCATGGATACACCTGCATATGGTGCAAGGTATAATAATGGTGCAGGCTGAGAAGCACTTGCGGTTACAACAATTGTGTAATCCAGTGCACCATGACGACGTAGAGTTTCTACTGTGCCACGAACGGTTGACTCTTTTTGACCGATCGCTACATAAATACAAACCATATCCTGATCGTGCTGGTTTATAATCGCATCAATGGCGACAGATGTTTTACCTGTCTGACGGTCACCGATGATCAATTCACGTTGTCCACGTCCAATTGGTACAAGAGCATCGATGGCTTTGATACCTGTTTGAAGTGGCTCATCAACGGATTTACGATCCATAACTCCTGGTGCCGGTGATTCGATTGGGCGTGTTTTTGTCGTTTCAATCGGACCGCGTCCATCGACTGGTTGTCCGAGTGGGTTTACGACACGACCAAGCATTTCTTCCCCGACGGGTACTTGCATGATTCGTCCTGTACGACGTACTTCGTCGCCTTCTTTAATATCTGTATATGGCCCTAGAATGACAAGACCAACGTTACTTTCTTCCAAGTTTTGTGCCAATCCCATGACACCATTAGAGAATTCAACGAGCTCACCAGCCATGACATTATCAAGACCATGAGCACGGGCAATACCGTCACCAACTTCGATTACGGTTCCCACATCATTGACTTCTATATCTGATTCATAGTTTTCAATTTGCTGCTTAATCAGCGCACTGATTTCTTCAGCTTTGATGCTCATGCCATTTCACCCCTATCATCTATTGTTCGCAGAAACTAACTTCCGCTCTATGCGGCGAAGTTTTCCACTGACAGAACCATCAAATATGCGATTACCGACTCTCAGGCGAAGCCCGCCAAGGATAGAAGGATCGACGATATTCGTAAGGTTCAAGGACCGTTTACCTACTTTCGGTGCAAATGTTTCTGATATGCGCTGTTTTTCAGCTTCAGAAAGTTCCCTCACAGAGTAAACATCCGCATCTGCAATGCCTTTAGCATCGTTCATCATTTCAATGTAAAAACCGATCATATCCACAATGATTTCTTCACGATGTCTTTCCACCAACAGCTTTAAAGTATTAACGATCTCGTCAGAAAAAGACTGAAAAGAATCGCCAACAAACTTTTCCTTCTGCTCCATGGAGAACCGTGGATGGTTCAGGAATGAGATGATTTCCTTATTGCCGCGAAAAACATCACGTAAAGTTACCAGTTCGGATTCAAATTGTTCTAGTTTCGACTTTTCTTTTCCAAGTTGGAAAAGGGCATCAGCATAACGTTTAGCAATGATGGATTGACTCATCGCTCTTCGCCTGCCTCATCGATATATTGGTTGATCAGCGCCTCTTGATCCTTTTGTGAAAGTTCTTTTTCAATGACTTTCGAAGCAATCATGACAGACATGGTAGCCACTTGATCTTTGAGGGCTTGGACAGCTTTTTCTTTCTCCTGCTCGATTTCTTGACGAGCAGATTCCTTGATGCGTTCAGCCTCAGCACGTGCTGACTCAAGAATATCTCTTTCTTGCTGGCCTGCTGTTTTACGAGCATCCTCAATAATACTCTGTGCATCCTGGCGTGTCGCTTTCAACTCTTCAGAAGCTTCACGCTGCATGCGCTGCGCTTCTTCACGGCTTTTCTCGGCCGTGTTTATTTCATTTGCTACATAATCTTCACGTTCTTTCATCATGTTCATCAATGGTCCCCATGCGAACTTACCTAAAAGAGCAAGTAAACCAAGGAAGAAAACAAGTTGAATGATCATGTCACCTATATTAAGCCCTCCAGCTCCGAGGACCAGACTCTCTGTGAATCCTTGCACAGTTTTCACTCCTCTCCACACCATCTCGTAACAGGTTTACACTTCAATAATTTCCGCAAGCCCTTTCATGATGCTAGGGCTAGACAAGCGAAAAACCCGGCTTCCGCTGTACATACAGCTTCCGTCGAAGTTTTCTTACCGTGACTTTCGGGTATAAAGTTTTCGTAAGGTATAAAGGAAAGGCGAAGATCGATGGAGTTGAACTTCGCCATAAGCGTATATGCTCGTCCTAATTATTGTCCCATTACGATGAATGCAATAACAACGCCGATGATAGGAATCGCCTCTACTAGGGCAACACCGATGAACATTGTTGTTTGAAGTGCACTGCGCAATTCTGGCTGACGCGCAATCCCTTCTACTGTACGACTAACAATCAAACCGTTACCAATACCAGCACCTAGTGCCGCTAAACCTACTGCAATTGCAGCTGCTAAAAGACCCATAATGAAAATCCTCCTCAATATTTTTAAAAAAGTTAATATAATGCTTTATATTAATGGTCTTCGCTCACCTTGTGAGACAAGTAAACCATCGTTAACATAACGAAAATAAACGCCTGGATAAAACCAATAAAAGTACTAAAGCCCATCCATGCAATCATCGGAACGGTCGCTCCGATAAACCCTCCAACGCCTGTCGCTGCTAATCCAACGAGCAAGCTTAGCAGAATTTCACCTGCGTAAATGTTCCCGTAAAGACGTAGACCAAGAGTCAACGTATTTGAGAACTCTTCAATAATTTTGAATGGTAGCAAGAATGGCAATGGACGTACAAATCCTTTTGCATATTCTCTACCGCCCCGCAGTTTCACTCCATAATAATGGGACAAGACGACAACTAAAGTCGCAAGTGTCAAAGTGATTCCCGGATCAGCTGTCGGTGATTTCCACCATAGTGTGTGTCCAACCACACCGTTGGTGACTACCCCGAGCATGTTCGCTACGAAAATGTAGGCGAATAATGTCAGTCCCAGCGGTAAAAAGAGCCTACCTGTTCTCCAATCCATGTTGGAACCGATAATTCCTTTAATGAAATCAATCAGCCATTCCATGAAATTTTGAAAACCTGTCGGATATCGCTGCATGTTTCTTGTCGCCGCTACGCCGAGGATGAATACGATCAATGACGCGACAAACATCATCAATACGTTTGACAAATTGAAATCCAACCAAGAGAGTCCAAACGCATCCTCCCACATCGGTGCTTCGTGATTCAAACTGTTCACCTACCTTCCATCATGCTAAACTGTTGATTTATTGAACAGATAATCTATTAAAATGACAATATAGGCTGCCATTAAGCCCAATACTACTGCAATCAAATGGAAATATTCTTCAAACTGAAGGGCTATGACTACGGCTAAAGCACCGGAAGCCAATCGCGTAAACGTACCTATTCCTCTAACGGAGCGGTTATCTGCGGAAGCTTCGCCAAGCTTGCGGATCTTTCTTTGCATGAGCCAGAGGTTGTAGAAGCTCAATGCACTTCCTAACAGAAGTCCGAGGAAAATCGGTTGCCAAGGGGTGATGCCCCAACCAAGTACAAATAAAGCCAGAAGGTAGAACATCCATTTTCGCTGACGGGTCATCATCTGTTGATATCCTTGCATGTCAATCGTCTCCCGTGTACGTGCGTACTAAATGAATGGTCCCATATGTACCTGCCCCTAACCCTAGGAGCAATCCTATGATTAAGAAAATGGGTTCTGTGGAATAGTGACTATCAATCCATTTCCCGAGGAAAACGCCGGCTAAAGGTCCGCCTGCGAGTTGGGATGTGATCATGCTGGTTAAAGCCATTGCTTTGAAGGGTGGTTCGGTCTGTTTCATCCGCTCTTCCTCCACAATTTTCTAGTGGCTGAAAACCTTGTATGTCACCTATGAAAACCTTATCATTCCACACTATGTAAGAATACAATAGGGGTGGTTTGATGTCAATGAGTTTGTGAGTAAAAGTACAAATGACAGACAAAATTCGATCACATTTTCGTCACATTTATGTCGTATTTACACAGCATTCAAATATATGGAACACAATACAAAAATTATCTATTTCAGCTCCCATTTACATAGCCCCCTCATCATCATTACAAAAGACGCTGCGCTTCAGTGCGCAGCGTCTTTTTACCGATTTCCTTCTATATAAATAGGAAACGGATAGATCGACTCTTTTTTATCTGTTACAACGGTTACTATGGCAAGATAACTACCATCCAAGTTCAAGTCATCTATATCCACTTCACCTTCAATCAGTCCGGATTTTAAATCTTTTATCTCCAATAGAGTACCTGCTGTTAACATTGTACCTGCACGATATAAATCCACTCTCAATTCATCCACATCTTCCGCTATGTGGAAACGATAATCACCCACTCGATCGTTTTGCCAGGACGTCTCCAGTTCAAAACCTGACACAATTTCATAACCTGAGGTCTCTTTCACAAACACATATGGGAGGGTATAAACTTTTTCTTTCTCTTTAACTTTAAGAAATCCTTCATGAACCCCATCTTCTAAAAATGCGGCAGACACACGCAATTCAACAGACAATTCCTTCGTTTGTCCGGGTTCTATGTTTTGTGACATGGGCACTGTCCATGAAACCCCACGTTGCGTACTCGGCTTTTCAATGGAAATAGTAACCGTTTCATCTTTTAAATTCTTTATCTTTAAAGGTAATTGTTTTCGATAGATCTGGTCATCGATTTTCCCAAAAGACAATGAACTTTGCCCAATGAGCAGATCAGGTTCAAGAGCTTCGTTGAGGTCTACATAACCTGCTCCTTGTTCAGTGGGTGGGAAAGGCTGTTTTCCTGTACCAATTAAATCTGCTGTAGTTGTCAGCGCCTGTTTGACTTCTGCTGGGCTCCAATCCGGATGCGCCTCTTTCATCAATGCTGCCATCCCGGCCACATGAGGGGCTGCCATACTTGTTCCTTGCAACGATTGATAACCTCCAGGAACAGTACTGTATATATCCACCCCTGGGGCGAGTATATCCGGTTTAATCTCCCAATTCGTAGTGACGGGTCCGCGCGAGCTAAAGGGTGCAACCTGGTCACCTAGCGAAACATTCACCGTTTCCACCCATTGATTTTGCCGGATGACCTTTTCCTTCAGCCATTCCCCAGCTTCGTTTGATAGAGACGCTACGGGAATGGGCAGTTTCACTCCATCCAATCCTCCTTGAAAGTTCCCTTCTTCGTTGTTGTAGATGAGTACAGCGACCGCGCCTTTTTGGTAGGCCTTGAGAGCTTTGTGACTAAAAGGAATGCCGCCTCTTTCAAACAAAACGATTCTTCCACGTACATTCCCATACTCAGCTTCACCTGTCCCCGCAAAAACGAGGGGATATTTTTTTGCTAATTCCCAAGGAACAGATCCAGACATTTTCTGAACCAGTACCGTTTCCCTTTCACCCGGGACTTTCAGCACAGGGGCCTTCATAGATAAAGCAGAAGCCCCTACCGTGATGGCATCAGAGGAAGTAGCTGGAGAACCGATCGTCCAGCCGTCCGGGCCAGAATTACCGGCCGCTACGACAACCACTGTCCCTAACTCTACGGCTTTATTGACAGCATGGGTCGTTGGCCAGTCCGGACCATTCACATCATTCCCTAAAGAAAGATTGATGACATCCATACCGTCATTCACAGCTTCTTCAATCGCTGCAATTACTTGCACAGACGAACCTACTCCTCCAGGTCCCAAAGCCCGGTACGCATAGAGGTCAGCATCTGGGGCAATGCCTTTCATTTCCCCATTCGCACCTACAACACCAGCGACATGCGTGCCATGAATTGTTGCGCCCTCCTCCTCTGTTTCCATAGGATCGTCGTCAAAGTCAACGGTGTCATAGCCACCTTTGAAATTGTCTTTTAAATCCGGGTGGTGGTAGTCCATGCCTGTATCTATAATCCCAACTTTAACGCCTTTCCCTGTCTGCGGCTTACTCAGTTGATTACGAATAAATTCCGTTGAAAAATCAGGAACTTCCTTTACCTCTAATGCTTCATAAGTACGTACGGGATGTTGATTTTTCACAGCTTCCATTCTTGCCACTTTTTCCAACTCTGCTGCCGTCCCTTTAATCGCTACTCCATAAAAAATCGTATCGTAACTCGTCACCACTTCAAGCCTCGGTAGTCTTCGTTCTAGTTCTTTTAAGAAACTCTCAGGTGGTTCATCTAATTCGACAATGATGGTTACTTCATCGTTCGGTTCAGGAGCACTGAATCCGGTCAATATAAATAGGCAAGTGAAAAAGACAATCCCATATCGCATAAGCTTGTGCTCCTTTTTCCATAGCATTTGTTTTAGCTGAACGTTTATGCGGAAGCATTTAAGGATCTTAAACAAAATCAACGCCTATTGTGTTTTCAAATACCTCTATATTTACATAAGAGAACGCCATATGATCCGTTACGAAATTTATCAGTGGATTCTAAGCTTTTATCGGTAGGTCCCTGGGGTTTATCGGTGACTTTTGCTCTTTTATCGGTGTCTTTCACATTTTTATCAGTGACTTTAATGATTTCACCAATCCCGGACCTCTAGGCGCTGACAAACAATAAGAAGCGCTATTAGGGGAGTATGTTCGTGGAGAATAAACAAAAGGGCGAGGTCTTGGTGACCTCGCCCTTTCATGTTCATCTTATTCGATTTCAAATGGTGCAGGTTTATCTTCACGATGTTTGAAGAAATAACGAATCGCCTCTGCGATACGGGCAGAAGCTTGTCCGTCTCCATACGGGTTGGAAGCTTTGGACATCGCTTCATGTTTTTTGTCATCCGATAACAATTCATGAGCGAGATGGAAGATGTGATCCTCTTCCGTTCCTGCAAGCTTCAATGTGCCTGCATCAATCCCCTCCGGACGTTCTGTCGTGTCACGAAGGACAAGGACAGGAACACCCAGTGAAGGTGCTTCTTCCTGTACGCCGCCTGAATCAGTCAAAATGAGGTGTGCTCTTGAAGCGAAATTGTGAAAGTCGATGACATCAAGCGGTTCGATCAGCTTGATTCGATCGTCATTCCCTAAGATTTCGTCCGCTGTTTCTTTAACCACCGGATTCAGGTGAACCGGATAGACGACTTGAATATCGTCGTGCTCCTGAACAAGACGCTTGATGGCGCGGAACATTTGCTTCATGTTGTTTCCGAGGTTTTCACGCCGGTGTGCTGTCATCAGAACAAGGCGTTTATCCCCTACTTCATCAAGCACTTCAGAGGCATAGTCTTCCGCTACCGTCGTCTGTAAAGCATCAATAGCTGTATTCCCGGTAACAAAGATATTGTCTTCCGACTTATTTTCAGCAAGAAGATTGTCTCTTGATTTATTCGTCGGTGCAAAATGAAGATCCGCCATAACACCGGTCAACTGGCGATTCATTTCTTCAGGAAACGGTGAGTACTTGTTCCAGGTACGAAGCCCAGCTTCCACATGCCCGACAGGAATTTGGTTATAGTAAGCAGCCAAGGAAGCGGCAAATGTTGTTGTTGTATCCCCATGGACAAGCACAACATCAGGCTTCGTTTCCTTCATCACTTCATCTAAACCTTCCAAAGCACGTGTCGTCACTTGAGCAAGTGACTGGCGGGCTTTCATGATATCAAGATCAAAATCCGGTTCAATATCAAATATACTCAACACCTGGTCCAGCATCTCTCTATGCTGAGCGGTTACTGCAACGATTGGTTCAAACTGTTCTGAACGTTTTTTCAACTCAAGGACGAGCGGTGCCATTTTTATAGCTTCCGGTCTTGTCCCAAATATCGTCATTACTTTAATGCGTTCTGTCATGAGTGCTCCTCCTTTAATGAGGAAGTGGTTTTATTTGGTTCCGTACAAACGGTCTCCCGCATCTCCTAAACCAGGTACAATGTATCCTTTTTCGTTCAATTTCTCATCAAGAGCTGCAAGGTAAATGTCCACGTCCGGATGTTCTTCCTGCACAGCTTCTACACCTTCAGGCGCAGCTACGAGACACATTAAACGAATTTGTTTTGCTCCACGTTTCTTCAAGGAGTGGATTGCTTCGTTGGCTGATCCGCCTGTCGCAAGCATCGGATCGATGACAATCAATTCACGTTCTTCAATATCACTTGGAAGCTTCACATAATATTCGACGGGCTGCAATGTTTCTGGATCGCGGTAAAGTCCGACGTGCCCAATTTTCGCAGCTGGAATCAATTGGATAATTCCATCTACCATACCAAGCCCAGCTCTTAGAATAGGAACAAGTCCGATCTTTTTACCTGTCAGTACTTTTGCCTTCGCATCCTGTACGACTGGTGTATCGATAGACACTTCTTCCAGCGGAAGATCTCGGGTGATTTCAAAGGCCATAAGTGCTGCTACTTCATCTACTAATTCACGGAAGTCTTTCGTCCCTGTCTCTTTTTTACGTATGTACGTCAACTTATGTTGAATCAATGGGTGATCCAGTACATAAACGTTTGCCATTGCCATTCACTCCTTCTGAAAATTTACATCCTTTAAATTGTACAGAAAAAGAAACCTCTCTGCAACCTATGATCAGATTACGAATTATTACAAAAATGCTCCTTACTCTGGAAGATTCAGTTTCAAGATGTTTGTTGGATTTTAGGGGCTCCGGGAAACAGTTCGCTTTCCACGGGGCGGGCGGTGAGCCTCCTCAGGCTACGCCTTCCGGGGTCTCACCTGTCCCGCACATCCCAAGAAAAGAACCGCGAAACATCCCGCTATCGAGTTTTCCATAATCCTGCCAGATTCTTAAATAAGAGCCACTAGATCAATCTAGTGGCTCTTGGTAGTTTCATTCATTAAATGGAAGAAAAGTTGAGTGTCTGGTATAACGGGAAGCGGGATGTTAATTCACGTACACGTTTTTCCGCTTCTTTCATTTTCGCCTCATCCTCGTGATTGTCCAGAGTGAAGGCGATCAGATCTGCAATTTCTTCCATTTCCGCTTCCTTGAAGCCACGGCTCGTAACAGCTGCTGTACCGATACGGATACCACTTGTCACAAACGGGCTTTCAGGATCGAACGGAATCGTATTTTTATTTGTCGTAATACCGATTTCATCTAAAGCTTTTTCGACTACTTTGCCGGTCAAGCCTTTGCTGCGTAAGTCAAGTAAAAGCAGGTGATTGTCTGTCCCATCAGAAACTAGATCTACCCCTTTTTCAATAAGGGATGCACCTAGTTGCTTTGCGTTGGCGATAATTTGCCGGGAATATTCTTTGAACTCTGGCTGCAAAGCTTCCTTGAAGGATACAGCTTTAGCTGCAATGATGTGCATTAAGGGACCGCCCTGCATTCCCGGGAACACTGTTTTATCGATCTTTTTAGCAAAAGATTCTTCACAAAGAATCATTCCACCACGAGGGCCACGCAATGTTTTATGGGTTGTGGTCGTAACGAAGTGAGCGTGTGGTACAGGGTTCGGATGTAGACCTGTAGCAACCAGCCCCGCGATATGGGCCATATCGACCATGAGGTAAGCTCCTACCTCATCAGCAATTTCACGGAATTTAGCAAAATCAATTTCTCGCGGATAGGCGCTGGCACCTGCAACAATCAGTTTAGGTTGCACTTCTTTGGCTTTCTGAAGCACAGCCTCATAATCAATTGTTTCATCGTTTTCGTCTACACCGTACTCCTCAAAATTATACAACTTCCCACTAAAGTTGACGGGGCTGCCATGGGTCAAGTGACCACCGTGATTCAAATTCATACCGAGGACTGTGTCTCCATGCTCAAGCACAGTGAAATACACGGCCATGTTCGCTTGCGCACCAGAGTGCGGCTGAACATTAGCGTGATCGGCTCCAAACAGTTCTTTCGCGCGGTCGCGGGCTAAGTTTTCCACAACGTCTACGTGTTCACAACCACCATAGTAACGACGGCCCGGATAGCCTTCCGCATATTTATTCGTAAGCACAGAACCCATCGTTTCCATAACGGCTTCTGAAACGAAGTTTTCTGAAGCAATCAATTCAATATTATCCTGCTGGCGTTGTCTTTCATCCTGGACGGCTGCAAAAATTTCTGCATCTGCTGATTTTACATGATTCATGGTCTAGCTTCCCCTTTCCATTCCTAATGATCACAAGAACCTGCTTCTTCTTGACTTACATAAACCGCACGTGCCCCACCGATGAGAGGAGGTCGGGTTTTCGCTGCCGTAATGTGGGCGTGACCGATGCTTTTTTGAGCGATACGAAGCGGTACGGCTACACGTTTTAAATGCATCCCGATGAGGGTGTCACCGATATCAAGCCCACCCTTAGCTTCAATCCTCTCCACAAGCACAGGATCTTTCATATGCTTATAAGCGAAGGATGCCATCGATCCGCCTGCTGCGGGCACAGGAATAGCCGATACTTCTGTTAAACGCTGATCTTCCATTACTGCACGGTCGACAACTAATGAACGATTCAAATGTTCACAGCACTGGAACGCAAGTGAAACGCCGGAGCGCTCTGAAAGATTTTGCAGCTCACTGAAAACTACTTCAGCAATAGCTTCACTTCCTGAAGTGCCGATTCTTTCCCCTGCAATCTCGCTTGTTGAACAGCCAATGACAAAAACACCTGGTTGTAGGCTGTCTGTTTCCATAAGCTGATCGACCACAGCGCGAACATCCGCTTGAATCCTTTTCACATCCGTCACTTTCCTACCTCCTCTATGTGTCAGCACAAATAGGGGAATAACTCCCTATAAGCGGTTTATTTACAAAAAAAGGAGAAGCATCAGGCTCCTCCTTCAATTGTCAGCATCAGCTATTAAAAAAGCTTCAGCTTTTCTATATCCCATTGTATTACTTATTTTCATATTCGGCAATCTTACTTACACGTCTTTTGTGACGACCTGCTTCGAAGTCAGTAGACACCCATGTTCTAGCAATTTCACGCGCTAAACCTGGGCCGATGATGCGTTCACCCATACATAACACATTCGAATCGTTATGTTCGCGAGTAACTTTGGCTGTGAAAAGGTCATGCACCAATGCGGCACGAATTCCCTTTACTTTATTAGCGGAGATCGACATCCCGATTCCTGTTCCACAGATGAGGATCGCTTTATCAAATTCTCCATTCGCTACACGTTCTGCTGCAGGGATTGCGTAGTCAGGATAGTCGACGGAATCTTCACAATCACAACCGATGTCTTCGAATTCTACTTCAAGTTCATTCAAAACGTCTGTTACTTCTTTTCGTAAGTTCACTCCGCCATGGTCGGAGGCAAGGATCACTTTCATCTATAGACACTCCCGTCTTCTAATATCAACCTTATCGTGACAGTTTCCCTCTCCCCTGTCAATGCTCTCCATCCGACTCCTTTCATCTAGTAGCCCTTCTGTATTTATTAAAAAATTTGGCAGGATTGCGGAAGTCTCCGTTTCGAGATGTTTGTTGAGTGGATGGGGGCTGCGGGGAATGACTCGCTTTCCGCGGGAGCGCGGTGAGCCTCCTCGGACTGCGTCCTGTGGGGTCTCACCAAGCACTTTTTTCCCGAAGGAGTCTCGCCATTCCCCTTTGCCCCTTAACCAAGTATGGTTCTCGAAACCACTACTTAAAAATCAGCTTGTATGGATATGAGAAGTGAATGATTTAAACTCTACCTCGTTGACGTTTAGCATACGCAAATGCTTGATAGAACGCACTATATGCCCGCATAGGGGAGAAGATTTGGAACCTTGCTTATGAATACAGGTGTTCGAATCATCCACTTCCCTTAATCATTCAAGCTGATCCTTTTAGAAGTGGTTTCGAGACACTTATAAGGTAAAGGGGCGGAGGGAAACGGTGAGACTCCTATGGGACGTGTGGGACAGGTGAGACCCCGGAAGGTGTAGCCTGAGGAGGCTCACCGCCCGCCCCATGGAAAGCGAACCTTTTCCCGGAGCCCCTAGAACCACACAATCGTCTCGAAACTGAGTCTTCAACTAAAGGGAGCTTTTCTGAAATAGGAGAAATAAAAAATCCCGGAGGGGGGTCTCTGGGATTTTTAGATATGTATAAATGTTGCCATAAAAACAGCGAGACGACGAGGATGGTACGTCTGATAGAAACCGGTTTATTCCTCGTCGCGAAGTTTTTCTACGAGACGTTCAATATAGTGATTGAGCTCATCACGGGTATTCCGGTAGATGGTGATGTTCCCGCCAAAGGGATCTATGATATTCAAATCAGGCAATTCTTTCTCCCGCTGATCGATTTCTTTAATTTCATCCTCTAGTTCATCGAACAATTTTTGCTCAAGATCCTGGTCATCGATCTTGCCTTTATATTCATTCAGGATAGACAAACGCTTCTCTTCAAAGGCTGCATAAAGGCTCTTTAAATGTCGCCATTGATTTTCATCAATGAGTACATATTCCTTCAGCGTATAGTATTTTCCTTGAGCGTCCGGGTACTGAAGAGCGAGGGTTTGTTTATGGCGGTCTGTCATGGTGAGCACAAGATCCGCCCATTCCAGAAGGTCACGATCGATAGGTTTGGTCTGGTGGTCCAGGTCCAAATCGATCTCCTTAAGAACAAGTTCTGAATTCTCTGCCAGAGGTTCCCCTTTCCCTGCGAAAATTCCTGCGGATTGAACATTTCCTTCTTCATACTTCGATTTTAGCAATGCTTCTGCCATCGGACTTCGGCATGTATTTCCTGTACAGACAAATAATATATTCATAGCCACTCTTCCCCTCATCAATAGTCCGTTTTCTCTATAGTACCATAGGTACAGATCGGGTGAAAAACATGTCAAAAAATAGCATTTAACCCTAAGGCACACAATATGCTTCCTCCAAGAAGTTCACTATATATACCCAGTAAACCTCCTGCCCGGCGACCTATGATGAAGCCTGTCCATGTCAAAGCCATACTGAATACTCCGAAAGATAGGACGGATATGAACATTTCCGCTTCTCTTAAGCCTAAGCTGAAACCCACGGGGAAACTGTCTATGCTGACGCTTAGTGCGAATAACCACAAGCCGATGCCCGTCATTCGATATGAAATCGAGTGCTTTTCCGTGAACGACGCAAAGACCGCATAAGCACCTAAGCCGAACAACATTACTCCTCCAGCCAATTCAGCCCATTCAGCTGCACTATCAGACAGCCATTTACCAAGCAGGATGCCCAACCCCGGCATGACCATATGAAAAACCCCGATGACAATCCCGG
Source organism: Halobacillus litoralis (assembly GCF_009856445.1). Taxonomy (GTDB): domain Bacteria; phylum Bacillota; class Bacilli; order Bacillales; family Halobacillaceae; genus Halobacillus; species Halobacillus litoralis. The sequence continues at coordinate 536,319 of NZ_WMFA01000001.1, read as the reverse complement.
CAAAAAAAGCGTGCTTTAACCTAATTGCCTGTAATCCCATTCCTAATGAAACAGAGAATGCATCAAGACCTAAAGCAATCGATAACAAAATTAGTGAAGTCATATGCTCCAACTGAATCTTCCCCTCCCCGGACATGCTATATCATCGTATGCATGAGTGGAGGGGCGTATGTCAGAAGGTCTGGATTCTTTTTACAGCGGCTTTATTCAATCGGTTCATAATGGCCGCTCCTACACCTTCTTCAGAAAAAGTTTCACATAAAATAAGATCTACATCCGACTCTTTAAATTCTCTTAAGGCACCGTAAAGTTTTTCTGCTACTTGATGAAGCTGTGATCTTGAACCACAACGTATAAGAGGATAGTGATCAAGTTTTTCTGCTAGTTCATCACTTGCAATGACCCCGACTCTGTTTCCATCCTTCTTCAATTCATGAAGTTGCCTGGAAAAGAAGTCATCATTACCCTCCACCAGCCAAAGCGGCGATTCCGGTGCATAGTGGGTGTATTTCATCCCGGGTGATTTAGGCTTCTGCTTTTCATCAGCGAGAGCAGGATCCATCATGACTTGCTTTAGAACCCGTTCTAAATCTTCTTTCGTTACCCCGCCCGGTCTTAAAATAACAGGCATTTCCGTCGTGCAGTCCACAACAGTAGACTCCACACCAACACCTGTGGGGCCTCCGTCAAGTATGCCGGCAATTTTACCGTCCAGGTCCTGATAGACGTGCTCGGCCGTTGTAGGGCTGGGTCGACCTGAACGATTGGCACTTGGAGCTGCTAATGGTTTTCCTGTCTCCCGAAGCAAGGTTAGAGCAAGTGGATGATCAGGCATTCGAATGCCAATTGTGGATAATCCCGCCGTCACATTAACAGCAGCTGTTCCATTGCTCTTCAGAACAAGCGTCAACGGACCGGGCCAGAATTCGTCCATCAGTTTCCGCGCAACAGGGGGAATCTCTGCAACTAATTGACCCACCTGCTCCTCATCTGCCACATGAACAATTAAAGGATTGTCTGCTGGCCGGCCTTTGGCTTCAAAAATCCGCTGTACCGCTTCTTCTTCGGTTGCATCCGCACCTAAACCGTAGACCGTTTCGGTAGGAAAAGCGACAACCTGTTTATCTTTCAGAAGAGTCGAGGCTTCCTGGACTTGAGCATCCAAATCCCTTGTGTTTTCCGTTTGTTTCCACCATTTCGTTTCCATACTCATCGTACGAACCCCTTTATTCCGTATCTGCTGTCATTTTTATTATGATTAATTCTACAAAATATCGCAAATTTAGACATTATTCACAAGATGTCCTCAAGTTATCCACAATTTTACCCACATATCCAAAGAATCCGTTAGTAAATATGCGAATGAAATTTTTCTATTCACAACTTATTAACAATTAATACCCGTTTTGTGAATAACTAAGCGACTTATGCACAATTAACTGTGATTAACTTCATAAATCCACAACCTTTTTTCGACATCCTTTTTCTTGAACTGTTGATGCTGCAAAAGAAAGTCGAGTGTATCGGAATGACTTTCCACATGAAGCTCTCTTAAACCTACTTTCTCCACATAGGTCTGAATCACTTCAAACACCTCTAAAATTCTACCGGGAGAAATATGGTCTTTCACTTGGAGTTGTTCAAGCTTCCCCGCCCCCTTTGATAATCGGATCAGACGGAAGGATCCGATCGGCTGGTCGGCTTTTTTCAACTGATACAACTCATCTTCTATTTGTTCGATATACATAATAGAATCCACACCCCTTTGTTCTACTCTATGAAAAGGGGGGTGGATTCTATGCTAGGAAAAGATGCTTTCCCATATTTTCACGACAAAGAACTGTACTTCCTCTTCCTCTTCTTTCTCTACTTCTTCTTCTGTTACTTCTTCCGCTTCTGCTACACTCGTCCCATTAGAGAAATCAAGGAAACATAGTGGCGGGAACAGGACGCACCACCAGTTATCGCCCTCACCTTCTCCCAGGGTGATGAGAATGGCTTCATATTCCCCGGCTGGATAGATAAAGGAACCATACAACTTCGTCGGAAATTGAACATTGGAGTCGTAGTCGACCGTGTAATCCTGTTGGATCCCTTCCTTTTCAAGGGTTTGCCCTACAATCTCCTGAAGCTCGGGAAGACGCCCCTGAATCAATTCCCTAGCCGCTTCAATCGAAGTCAATTCAGCTACCCATTCGGTAATTTCAGCATTGACCTCGTCTCTTACCATACGTTTAACTTTCTGATCCGCTTGATCATTACTATCTGCTAATATGCGAAGACGAATGGCTTCATCCGGAATGACTTGAAATTCAGGTTGTGCTTGCGATTGTTGTCCCCATGGGAGGACCGCAATAATAATAGATAAGGATAAAAATAAGAGCCAACTGTTTTTCATTTTCATTTCCTCCCTGTCACTCTACTAGTCGCTAGTATGGACAGGGTGCCTACACTTTAAACCATAAATCTATCAATCTTCTATTTGGTTACTTAACAAAGGCAAAGACCATGCGGTCCTTCCCGTTTATATCTGGACGTATCTCCGTATGACATTCCGGCAGCATCTCTTGAATGAGCGTCGAAACCGAGCGTCCTTGCTCATGACCAATTTCGAATGCGATGCATTTGGGTTTTTGTTTCATATGTGAGATTTGAGTAAGGATGGTTTTGTAGGCAGCCAACCCTTCCTCCTCAGCAAATAGAGCAAGCGCCGGATCGAAATCCACCACAGTATCGTCCATTTTATCTTTTTCTGAAAAAGCAATATAAGGGGGATTGGAAACAATGATGTCGAACGGCTCTTCAAGCAGTGATTCCAGGAAGTTCCCTCGATAAAAGCGAACATCGGCCCCATGCTGAGCAGCATTTTTTTCAGCTATTTCAAGAGCTTCCTCTGAGAGATCTACACCACTAACCTCACTCCCCGGAAGTTCGGTAGCAAGGGTAATCGCAATGACACCACTACCTGTGCCAAGGTCAATAATTCTTGGTGTCTGCAAATTTTCATCACGGACATAATCCATAACGCCAAGGACCAGCTCTTCCGTCTCAGGCCTTGGAATCAGCACGTTTTCATTGACTTGAAATTCCCGTCCATAAAAGTGACCGACTCCTGTAAGGTGCTGGACAGGGATCCCTGTCTCCGCATGCTGTCTGACTGCCTGGGCGAAATCCTTCTCTGCTTCATCAGGTAACCGTTGATCGTCAAAAGCAAGAAGTTGGGAGGGTGTCCATTTCAAAAAATGTTCGAGTAATAAATCAGCCACCCTCGGTTCCCGTTGATGTTGTTGTAAAAAAAGAGAAGCCCAGCGGCGGGCTTCCCGAATCGACGTAAAAGTAGGCTGCATACTATTCACCAATCTGCTCCATTTTTTTCGTTTGCTCTTCAATCAATAGAGCATCAATGATTTCATCCATATTTCCCTGGAGAATCTGATCAAGCTTTTGTAACGTTAGACCGATTCGGTGATCCGTCACACGTGTTTGCGGGAAGTTGTACGTACGTATCCGCTCGGAACGGTCCCCTGTACCTACAGCAGACTTACGATTTTCATCGTATTCTGCCTGGGCTTCCTGTTGGAACTTATCATAAACACGAGCCCGAAGAACTTTCATCGCCTTTTCTTTGTTCTTAATTTGTGATTTTTCGTCCTGACACGATACAACGGTACCCGTCGGTTCGTGGGTCAGGCGTACAGCGGACATGGTCGTGTTGACACTCTGCCCTCCTGGTCCACTGGAAGCAAAGGTATCGACTCGAATATCCTTATCATGCAATTCCACCTCAACTTCTTCAGCTTCAGGCATGACAACGACAGTCGCAGTAGACGTATGAATACGTCCCCCCGATTCTGTTTCCGGTACACGTTGGACACGGTGAGCGCCATTTTCAAACTTCAGCTTGGAATAAGCCATATTCCCAGACACCATAAAGATGATTTCTTTATAACCACCGACGTCACTGGCATTCGCTTCAATGACTTCTGTTTTCCAGCCTTGCGCCTCAGCATACCGTGCGTACATCCGATATAGGTCACCAGCGAATAAAGCAGCTTCATCTCCGCCCGCTGCTCCGCGCACTTCCATGATGACGTTCTTATCATCATTCGGGTCTTTCGGAAGCATAAGAACCTTCAACCGTTCTTCAAGGTCTTGTTTGCGTGTGGAAAGTTCATGAATCTCTTCTTTGACCATTTCCACCATATCCGCATCCATTTTGTCGTCAAGCATCGCCTTCGCATCATCCAGCTGCTCTGCCACTTCTTTATACTCACGATAAGCTGTCACTGTTTCCTGCAGGCCGGATTGTTCTTTGGAATACTCACGCAGTTTATTCGTATCAGAAATAATTTCAGGATCACTAAGTAATTCGTTCAATTTTTCATAACGATCTTCTAATGTTTGTAAACGTTCGATCAATGGTATGCACCTCTTTCTCCATAACATTCTAATTATATTATAGAGAGGTCATGGATACAACCGCCCACCCCATTCCTCAAAAAAGATGTCTTCACGTACTTTACTTTGGTAACCGTATCTCCATAGAGGAAGAAAAAGGGAAACAACTTTGTTCCACGGAATTTCACGCAGACACTTAGTCATTCCCCTACCTAAAGGAAGGAAACCATCCAAAAGTTATTTGATTCTTACATGAATGTCATAGCGGGGAACAGCCTGGTAAACAGCTTCTTGAACTTGAGCTTTCCATTCGGCTTTTTCTTCTTTGGAAAGATCTTCATCCCCTTCGATGTGTACCGTCACCCATGCTTGGTTTGCTTCAAGCGTAACCCTCTTCACTTCGACTCCGGGTAGTTGTTGGGCTGCTGCTTTCATATTCTCCCTGTCCTGTTTCAGCCCCCATGTATATCCGACTTTGTTCATGGAACGCGGGCTCTCTTCTCCTCGAGTCACTTCATTATTGTAGCCCATGTTCTCTACATCATCACGACTGGTCATCCCTTGGTATTTATCTCCCTGCAACCCACATGCACTCAACAAAACGGCAGCCATTGCGGCCATTAGTAAGAAACTTCTCATCTCTAGCACCTCTTCTCTTTTTACCGTTATTGTCTCCGAAACCACCCCACTTATGCCCCATTCGTTATTCAATATAATGGCAGGTTTCTTTAAGACTCAGTTTCGAGATGTTTTTTGAGTGGATGGGGGCTGCGGGGAATGACTCGCTTTCCGCGGGAGCGCGGTGAGCCTCCTCGGACTGCGTCCTGTGGGGTCTCACCAAGCACTTTTTTCCCTCAGGAGTCTCGCCATTCCCCTCCTCCCCTTAACCAAGTATGATTCTCGAAACCACTTCTAAAAGATCAGCTTGAATAATGAAGCGAAATGAATCATATAAAATTTTCTACTGCTGGATGGCAGAACTTAAGGCTTGATATAGAGCGTTTTATGCCTACTTAGGATAGAGGAATAAGAGACACTCACTTTCTGTATAGGGGTTCGTTCCACTTCTCCACAAATGGGGTGGTTGGGAAGCTGCGAGACTCCCGTGGGAGAAAGGAGATCGGCGAGATCCCGCAGGACGTAGTCCGAGGAAGCTCGCCACTCCCCCACAGGAAAGCGAGTTGCTTCCCAGCCACCCCTAACGCTTAACCAGGCAACGAACCCTGGAAACATCTCGAAACTGAGTCTTCAACTAAAGGGAGCTTTAGTGAAAGAAGTATAAAAAAACCAAGCGGTAGGACCGCTTGGTTTGGTGGTTACTCCTGGATGAGTAACTGATATTTATTAGGAATGATATTTTCCTGTTTAATTTTCTTCAAATACTCTTCAGCATCTGCATATTTTTCAAAAACCAAATCCTTGTCATCTTTTCTAAACTCAATAACGACACGGTGGCTATCAAATCCAACTATACGATACAGAGCGCATACTCCTTTCGTTGAGCATAATCAGCTCAAAAAACGCAAAAAAGCCGAAAAGTATCTACTTGTGGAAAGAAAGATACTTTTCGGCTTTTGTCCAGCTCTATTGTCCAGATCAGTGTTACCGAATAATATATTAACATGTTATCAAAATTCAATGGTTAAGCACGAGTAAGGATCAAACGTCTTCGTTTCATCCCAAATACTATTATAGTACAGATTGGACGATATGAAAACAGGTCTGCCTAAACTGATTTCTTCATGTCCTCTTGTTCAATCCTTTGATACTTTTCAAGCTCTTCACACAACTGGACATATTCTAAACACATGAGGTAGATTTTGTCGTTTTCCATGGTACCGAGAGTCAAGCATTCTTCTGCAGCCTTTTTACAAACTTCCGCACATGAAGCAGCCATGTCCTCCACTAGCAGGCTTTTTTTCTGTGCAGTTTCTACAGCATACTTATAAGCATTCATGCATTCTTCGAGTAATAATGTCTTCTCCAGCAAGGTGGTATCCTTTTCGCCGATCATTCTATGTCCCCCTCTTTAAGGTTTCAATATCAGAACCATGTAACTACGGTCTTTATCGAAATCCCAGTCTATAAAGACATCTTCTATGCTTGTACCAAGGATTGTTTCGAAAGAGGCATGATTTAGAAGACGCTTTTCTAACCTTCTTTTGGAAATTTTCAAAGGCTGTTCATATCCTGCACTGATCATTTCTTTTTCAATAGCGACCAATATTCCATTACGCTCAATCAATAATGTTCGATTGTTCAGCAAAAACGACCGAATGGAGGCAGGTGCTTTTTCCGCTTTCTGGCTCAGTTTTTCCACTTCTTCGTGTACCGCATCTTTGTGTTCATAAGATATTAATTCTTCACCTTCATCAGGGGCATCCGTTGTAATGACTCCGACAAGCACACCCGTCCGCCTGGATAGAGACCAGTCATAATACAAATGGTCCACATGGATACCCGAAGTGGCCCGAAAGGTTGCTTTTATATCAGGAATTAATTCTCTCATCATGAGGTCCCGCGTTTCTTCTACTTTTTTATCATTTCTCTGACCGACTAAAACACGTTCCATGGGTGCAAGAAAATCTTTCAAATAGATGGTAAGAAATTTCCCTTCGATGGAGACGAAAACAGAGGAGGGTCCTTTTCCAAAGTGGTCACGTAACAGCTTACCAATATAGCTCGACATATCTGACTGAATGGAACGCTTATCCACTTCTATCCCTCCATACCAAACGTTGTTTATCTATATTTAAAGTATCACAAAATACAGGTATTTAAACGAAACCAAGCACATCGAGTATAAAAGAGAGCACATTCATTCAACTAACTGGCAGGTTTCTTGAAGACTCAGTTTCGAGAAGTTTGTTGAGTGGATGGGGCTATGGGGAATAGCTCGCTTTCCGCGGGAGCGCGATGAGCCTCCTCAGGCTGACGCCTTCCGGGGTCTCACCTAGCACTCTTTTCCCGCAGGAGTCTCGCCATTCCCCTCCGCCCCTTTATCATAGTAGGTTCTCGAAACCACTACTTAGAAAATTAGCTTATATGTTTATAGGAAATGGATAATATGTACTCTATCCAATGGATGTTTAGAAAGCGTAATCGCTTGATACAAAGCCTTTTTTGCCTGTGTGGGTGGGAAGGATTAGAACCTTACTTATAAGTGCAGGGGTTCTAAAATCCGCCTATCAAAATCATAAGAGCTGCCCTTTTAGTGTAGGTTTCGAGAATCTATTCCATGGTAAAGGGGCGGAGGGAAACGGTGAGACTCCTATGGGACGTGTGGGACAGGTGAGACCCCGGAAGGCGTAGCCTGAGGAGGCTCACCGCCCGCCCATGGAAAGTGTTCAAATGCGGAATCGTCCTGGTAGACACGACTGGCATAAGCAGAACAGCAACGGAATGAAAAGCACATTCCGTTGCTGTTCTGCTTATGACGCGAGTGTCTGGACGATGGAGCAAGACGAACCTTTTCCCAGAGCCCCTAGAATCACACAAACGTCTCGAAACTGAGTCTTCCACAAACGGGAGCTTCTATTTAAGAATAGTGAAAAAGAAAAAGACAGCTGGGGATCAGCTGTCTGAGTAGTGGTTTATGTTGTTTTTTCAGCGTAAACCTTTTTCACTTCGTGTTGCCTGGGCTTGTTAGGTACTTCGTGATGATGGCGGCAACGCGGTTCGTATGATTCCGATGCACCGACTAAGATGATTGGATCGTCATAGGAAGCGGGTGCTCCATCGATCAAGCGTTGAGTACGGCTGGCCGGTGAACCACAAATAGGGCAGATGGCGTTTAACTTTGTAACACTTTCACTTAATGCCATCATTTCCGGCATTTTGCCAAAAGGCTCACCTCTGAAGTCGGTATCCAGTCCAGCGACGATGACGCGTATGCCTTTGTCTGCCAAACACTCGACGACCTCTACGATATGCTCGTCAAAAAACTGCAATTCATCGATTCCTACGACATCCACTTCATCCGTCACATGCTGAAGGATATCCAACGAGCTTTTTACAGGACGAGCCATTACAGAAGTGCCGTTATGAGATACAACTGCATCTTCTTTGTACCGGTCATCAATCGCAGGTTTATAGACACGGACCGTCAAATTACCAAAAGTCGCACGCCTGACACGGCGGATCAACTCCTCTGATTTCCCGCTGAACATACTTCCGCAGATGAGTTCGACCCATCCACTCTGTTTCATTACATACACGTCTACTGTCGCTCCCTTCTCACTCAATCAAGCTTCAAAATACGGGGGGATCATCCGGTATCCTCCCCTTTATTTCAACAAAAAAGAGCTCCCTTGATGACGCCGGTATAACGGCGGCTTCAATCACCAAGGACAGCTCCCCTTATTGATAAGTCCTTTGAAGAGTATAATTAGCACCTTTCCAACAAAGGCTTTTATACCCCTATTTTTTGACAAAAAAACAGGCAAACATCTGAGACAATTTGCCTGTTTTTGTTCAAAATGATGAAGTTCCTCTCAGGAGAGAGGGTATCATAATTATGAAAGGTTATATTTCTTCTTGAAGCGATCCACACGGCCGCCAGCTTTGTCAGCTTTCTGCTTACCTGTGTAGAACGGGTGAGACGCAGAACTAATCTCTACGCGGATCAATGGATACGTGTTTCCATCTTCCCACTCGATTGTTTCTTCAGAAGACTGAGTAGACCCTGTTAGAAACTTGAAATTAGAACTTGTGTCTAGGAATACAACTTTACGGTATTCTGGATGAATTCCTGCTTTCATGTTCTTCCACTCCTTTTTGCCCTGAATCCTTTGGAAACAGAGTTATTGTAAGAGCCGTCGAAGGTTCGTGATAACACCTTGTACTGAAACTCACATAGAATGATTATAACAGGGGCTCCCCCCTGATGCAACATCCAGTTTCAAGAAACATACAATCGTTAAAACCATTTCCCCTTTTTAACGACGGGCGGCTGTTGCCTTCCCTTTCATATCTTTATCCATTAGATCGAAAAACTCTTCATTATTTTTCGATGCCCTCAAGCGACGCAGGAATCTGTCTGTGAAGTCCTGCGAATCAGACATCGATTTCCGAATGGCCCAGATTTTATCCAGGTGGGTTTGAGGAAGAAGCAATTCTTCTTTCCTTGTTCCTGAACGAAGAATATCAATCGCAGGGAAGATTCGACGCTCAGCAAGACTACGGTCAAGATGAAGCTCCATGTTTCCGGTTCCCTTGAACTCCTCATAAATGACGTCATCCATACGTGAACCTGTATCCACAAGGGCGGTAGCAAGAATCGTCAAGCTTCCTCCTTCTTCAATGTTACGAGCAGCACCGAAGAATCGTTTCGGACGGTGGAAGGCAGCCGGGTCGATTCCTCCTGATAATGTACGGCCACTTGGAGGAATGACGAGGTTGTAAGCGCGAGCTAAACGAGTGATGCTGTCCATGAGAACAATCACATCACGTTTATGTTCAACAAGACGCATCGCTCTTTCAAGCACCAGTTCAGAAACCTTGATGTGATTTTCAGGAACTTCATCAAACGTGGAACTGACAACATCCACATCTGGTGCTACTGAGCGCTCAATATCTGTTACCTCTTCCGGACGTTCATCAACAAGTAAAATGATGAGTTTCGCGTCTGGATGGTTTGTTGAGATGCTGTTGGCCATCTGTTTTAAAAGCATCGTCTTTCCTGCTTTTGGTGGAGCAACAATCAAACCACGCTGACCATAACCGACGGGCGCCATCAAATCCATGATTCTTGTAGAAAGCTTTTTCGTGTCCGTCTCAAGCTTCATTTGACGATCCGGATACAACGGGGTCAATGCCGGGAAGTGGACTCTTTCCTTTGCTGAGTCTGGATCTTCTCCGTTTACGGCATCGACGTGCAAGAGACCATAATAACGTTCGTTCTCTTTAGGCGGACGTACCTTACCAGATACCTTGTCCCCATTTCTCAAGTCAAAACGACGGATTTGAGAGGCAGAAATATAAATATCTTCTGCACTTGGAGAATAATTGATTGGTCTTAAAAAGCCGAAACCTTCTGAAGGAATAATTTCAAGGATTCCGTCCATGAACAGAAAACCATCTTTTTCAGCCTGAGCTTTCAAAATCGCAAATATTAATTCGCGCTTTGTCAGTTTTGCATAATAAGAGACTTTATATTGTCTCGCTTTCGCATAAAGCCCTTTCAATGTCATTGTCTCTAAATTGGAGATTGTTAAATCCGCCACGTGATCACCACTTTTTATTAGTTTTCTTTATTTTTTAAGTCATTCAGAGGCACGCATGAAAATCTTGGTGAGATATTTTTTCCCATTCTTAAAGATGGAAAGGCTGAAAAAACACCGCACATAACGCCCTTTTACATATAGAATTAAAAACTTCTCTAAAGGATTAATTGAATAGATCTGCTTGAATAGAAGATCTGCTCCCTCACAAAGGAGGCCTTTTCTTCAGCAGAACTTTTTTTGTTAGAAGGTTGAGAAGAAGTTAAGTTAAATGAAGTCAATAAATAGAAGCATTTGGAGACGTGTGTCATGATCTTCTATCCTAATCAAACAATCTTTATTGTACTCCTGTCTTTCTTTAGTTTCAATGTTAATTTGAGAAATGTTTAAGAAGGTGGGTTATTGTAGATGAAGAGGAAGCTGATTTTACTGCAGCTTCCTCTCTCTTTGATGAAGGATGTTTTCATTATGGTTTCATGACTAAGTTTGGCTTTTTCTTCAGGCTGTGGTCCCCGTCAATGAAACGGACGGTTCCGGATTTAGCTCTCATAACTAACGTTTGAGTTGTCGCTTTCTGTCCTTTAAATTGCACGCCTTTGAGGAGTTCGCCATCAGTGACACCGGTAGCGGCGAAAATGGCATCGTCCCCTCCACAGAAATCTTCCATATAAAGGACTTTGTCGACATCTTCAATCCCCATCTGTTCACAACGGAGACGTTCCTCGTCATTTGCAGGAAGAAGTTTGCCCTGGATTTCACCACCAAGACACTTCAGGGCGACGGCTGCGAGCACCCCCTCAGGGGCACCACCTATTCCGAACAGAATATCGACACCTGTATGATCGAAGGCTGTATTGATAGCAGCGGCGACATCACCGTCAGGGATCAGCTTGATTCTTGCACCAGCCTCGCGGATCTCCTCAATGATCCTTTGGTGGCGGTCACGATTCAAGACAACGGCAACGACATCTGCCACATCTTTCTCTTTGGCCTCAGCGACGGCCTGCAGGTTTTCAGCAATGGAGGCGTTGATATCCACTTTCCCTACAGCCTCTGGACCGACAGCTATTTTATTCATATACATGTCAGGGGCATGTAAAAGCTGCTTATGATCAGCAATTGCTAAGACAGCAAGGGCATTCCACGTTCCTTGAGCCACGATGTTTGTACCTTCGAGCGGATCGACAGCTACATCCACCCTGGCTCCGTACCCATTGCCGAGTTTCTCACCGATATAAAGCATAGGTGCTTCATCCATTTCCCCTTCTCCGATCACGACAGTCCCTTTCATCGGGATCGTATCAAACACATCGCGCATGGCTGAGGTTGCCGCATCATCGGCTTCCTCTTTCTTTCCTCTCCCCATCCAACGCGCTGATGATAATGCTGCTGCTTCTGTGACTCTAACTAATTCCATCGATAGACTTCTTTCCATGGTGATCTCCCCGATCAATCAAAGATTTTTCCTCATCTCCCCATGGAAATCATGAACTTACGAATTTTGGAATTGCTCAATCTCTTCGTCTGACATCTCCTCATACCAGACTTTTGCACCTAAATCGATCAGCTTGTTTGTAATATTTTCATACCCTCGTTCAATGTGATCGACTCCTGTGATCTCAGTCACACCATCAGCCATCAATCCAGCAATGACAAGGGCAGCCCCGGCACGAAGGTCTGTTGCTTTCACTTTTGCTCCCTGCAGCTTAGAAGGGCCTGTCACAATAGCAGAACCACCTTCGACTTTGATCGAAGCATTCATACGTCTCAATTCATCGACATGCTTGAAACGAGCCTGATAGATGGTATCTGTGACAACACCTGTACCCTGGGTCTGTGTAAGCAAGGAAGTGAACGGCTGTTGTAAATCTGTCGGGAAGCCTGGATAAACGAGTGTCTTAATATCAACACTCCTCAACTCTTTCCCTGGTTTGACGTACAACTGCTCATCATTTTCTTCAATCGTGACACCCATCTCTCTCAGTTTCGCTAACAGAGACTCCAAGTGTTGCGGGATGACGTTATCAATGATCATCTCCTCACCTTGTGCAGCAGCCATAATTGTGTAAGTGCCTGCTTCTATCCGGTCAGGGATAATCGTGTGAAGACAGCCTTTCAGTGTATCCACACCTTCAATACGGATGACGTCTGTTCCTGCCCCTTTGATTTTTGCTCCCATACTTGTCAAAAGGGTAGCCACATCAATGATTTCAGGTTCTTTCGCTGCATTTTCAATGACTGTCTTCCCTTTTGCACGAACGGCAGCCAGCATGATATTGATTGTAGCTCCAACACTGACAACGTCTAAATAGATGCGGGCACCCTTCAGTTCTTTGGCGCGAAGGTAAATCGCCCCCTGTTCATTTGTCACTTTAGCACCAAGAGCTTCGAACCCTTTAATGTGCTGATCGATTGGCCTCGGACCTAAGTGACAGCCTCCAGGCAAACCGATGACAGCTTTATTAAAGCGGCCTAGCATCGCCCCCATAAAATAATAGGAAGCTCTCAACTTTTTAACTTTCCCATTCGGCAAAGGCATGTCTACCATTTCAGAAGGATCGATATGTACGGTTCTTCCGTCTTTACGCACCGAGCCACCGATCTCTTCTAATAAGTCCGACAAGATCCCAACATCAGAAATGTCCGGAAGACCTTCAATCGTTACAGGGGTTTCCGCCAAGATTGCCGCCGGCAGCAGGGCTACAGCACTGTTTTTAGCACCACTCACCCGAACCTGTCCACGTAATGGTCTTCCGCCTTCCACTAATAGTTTATGCATGTGAAACTCCTCGCTTTAAGGTGAAGATTATGGTTTTTAGTATGTGCAATATTTTCCAAAACACACAACTATTTTTGATTATTCCAGTCATTCAGGAATTTTTCAATCCCCTGATCCGTCAACGGGTGTTTAACAATCTGGCTCAGAACTTTGAAAGGAATCGTAGCAATGTGCGCTCCGTGAATAGCCGCTTCCGTTACGTGAACAGGATGACGGACAGAAGCTGCGATGATTTCCGTGTCAATGGCATGACGGTCAAAGATTTCTGAAATCTGTGCCACGAGTTCCATTCCGTTATGACCGATATCATCCAGTCTACCAAGGAATGGTGATACGTAGGAGGCACCGGCACGGGCTGCCATCAACGCCTGATTGGCTGAGAAAACCAAGGTTACATTTGTTTTGATATTCAAATCACTGAAAGCTTTCACTGCTTTCAGGCCTTCCAGTGTCATCGGAACTTTCACTGTAATGTTCGGCGCAATCGCAGCAAGTTCCTTCCCTTCCCGAATCATTCCTTCTGAATCTTCAGAGATGACTTCTGCACTGACTGAACCATCCACTTCATCTGTGATTTCTTTCAGACGGTCATGGAAGGATACTCCTTCTTTCGCTACAAGGCTCGGGTTTGTCGTTACCCCAGCTAAAAGCCCTAGTGCATTTGCTTCCCGAATGTCTTCTATGTTTGCCGTATCAATAAAAAATTTCATATCCCCACTCCTCTTCGCTTCATTTTGTTGCTCCAAGTTGATGAAAATAGTCGAATGATGGCGTTTTCATACATGATGAAAAGGAAACCGCTACAGTGTAGCGGCTTCCTTCAAACTATTATTACGCTTTTTGAGAAGATCCGAATTCACGCATCTTGCCAATAACTGTTTCCTTGATCGCATCACGACCAGGTCCAAGATATTTACGTGGATCGTACTGCTCAGGTTGTTCAGCAAGAACCTGGCGAACGGCTTTACCTTGTGCCATTTGGTTCTCAGTGTTTACATTGATTTTAGCTGTACCGAAAGAAATTGCTTTCTTGATATCAGCTGTAGGGATGCCTGTACCACCGTGAAGAACAAGTGGCTTGTCAACAAGTCCCATGATTTCTTCCATGCGGTCAAAGCCAAGGTTCGGCTCACCTTTGTAAGGTCCGTGTACAGAACCAAGGGCTGGTGCGAATACATCAACGTTTGTTTCGTCAACCAATTGCTTACACTCAGATGGGATCGCGTATGCTGCTTCCGCATCGTCAACGATGATGTCATCTTCTTGTCCACCTACACGGCCAAGCTCTGCTTCAACAGATACACCGTGGATATGTGCAAGTTCAACAACTTTACGAGTGACTGCAATGTTGTCTTCAAGTGGATCGTGGGAAGCATCGATCATTACAGAAGTGAATCCAGCGTGGATCGCTTCTGCACATTTTTCAAAGCTTGAACCATGGTCCAAGTGAATCGCAACAGGTACCGTTGTACCATAAGACTTCATCAGTGCTTTTACCATGTCGACAACAACGTTGAAGCCGCCCATGTAACGTCCTGCACCTTCAGATACACCCAGGATTACTGGAGACTGCTCTTCTTCAGCAGCCTGAAGAATCGCTTGAGCATATTCTAAGTTATTAAGGTTGAACTGACCTACGCCGTAGCGTTCTTCCTTAGCTTTTTCTAGCATTTCTTTCATTGATACTAGTGGCATGAAAGAATCCTCCTTTAGTTAGCGTACTGCATTGTATTTACAAGTCTGTTTCCATACGAAAACACACCATGTAAGTTTGGTTACAGTATTAGAATACCAATACCCTTTCTATGGTGCAACAGCAGGAGGATTATATAGCGCTTACATCAAGAAAAAAGTCATGAACGGCTGTGAACAAGGGTTCCATTAACCATTTCTTTCAATTTATGGATGTCAAATGGCTTAGATATGATATCTGTGACAAAAGGAAAATCTGCTTCCTTTTCAATTGATTCCTTAGATGCCCCTGTAATGATGATGACAGGTGAATCAAAGTGCATTTCTTCTAAGTAGAGCAACACTTCTTTGCCGTGCATGACAGGAAGATTATAATCCATAATAATAAGATCCATGTCCTGTTCTTCCACAAGGTCACATGCTTCACGGCCGGTTTTTGCACTTACGGTTTCGTATCCTTCTGTTTTGAGAATCTCTTCTAACAGGAGTCGTATCCCTGGCTGGTCGTCCACGATGAGGATTCGATTTGCCATGCTTTTTACCTTCCCTTCTATCATCTTTAAAATTTTAATTTTTTAAATTCCTCTCACTATCTCTCTATCCCTGTATTTTCTATACCTTAACGATGTATTCCTGCGCACGTACGTTCTATTTGTCAAAATTTCTGTAAAAATTTCTCTTCCCACTAAAGCTCCCTTTAGTGGAAGACTCAGTTTCGAGACTATTATTGAGTGGATGGGGCTACGGGGAATAGCTCGCTTTCCGCGGGAGCGCGGTGAGCCACCTCGGACTGCGTCCTGTGGGGTCTCACCAAGCACTTTTTTCCCGCAGGAGTCTCGCCATTCCCCTCCGCCCACTTGCCGGAAGAAACTCTCGAAACTACCTTTCAGCAATAGGAGCATTTATGGTTGAGAATCCTATATCAACGCGGTTTAAGCAGGATTTATAACAGTTTTAGGCAGGTAATATAAGAGGGATTTCTAGAACCTCATATGGCAAAGGGGCGAAGGGAAACGGTGAGACTCCTGTGGGAAGTGCGTGGTAGATGAGACCCCGCAGAGCGTTAGCTCGAGGAGGCTCATCACTCGCCCACGGAAAGCGAACCTTTTCTCGGAGCCCCTAAATCCACACAAACATCTCGAAATCAAGTCTTCCACAATCCTGCCATATACTTAAAGAACTCTTAAAAAAAGAGCCGATCCCCCTTTCAGGGACATCGGCTCTTTTTTATTTATTATTGATTGGTTTTCATTGCTGCGCCGACGAAGCCGTGGAATAGTTCCTGTGGGCGGGTCGGGCGTGACTTGAATTCCGGGTGGAACTGGCTGGCTACGAACCATGGGTGATCTTCCACCTCGATGATTTCAACAAGACGGCCGTCCGGGCTTGTACCGGAGAATTTGAATCCTGCCGCTTCCATTTGTTCACGGTAATGGTTGTTGAATTCGAAACGGTGACGGTGACGCTCGTATACGACTTCTTCTCCGTATGCTTCCATCGCTTTGGTACCTGGCTGCAGGCGGGATGGATAGATTCCAAGACGAAGGGTACCACCAAGATCAGACACTTCTTTTTGTTCTGGAAGAAGGTCGATGATCGGGTGCTCCGTGGACGGATCGATTTCTGCTGAATGCGCACCTTTCAGGCCTAGGACGTTACGGGCAAATTCGACGGTTGCGAGCTGCATACCAAGGCAGATTCCAAGGAAAGGCACATGGTTTTCACGCGCATAACGAATCGCATCGATTTTCCCTTCGATTCCTCGGTCTCCAAAGCCTCCAGGAACAAGGATTCCATCTACACCCTGAAGTGCATCTGCAACATTTTGGGCGTTCAAGTGTTCAGAGTTCACCCATTTCACGTCTACATCGGAATCGTAGCTGTAACCGGCATGTTTTAATGCTTCTACTACGGAGATGTAAGCATCCGGAAGCTCTACATACTTACCGACAAGCGCAATGGTTGTTTTGTGCTGAAGGTTTTTCACTTGGTCAATCAGCTTGTTCCACTCTGTCATGTCCGCTGGTGGTAAATCTAAACCGAAGTGCTGACATGTCAGCTCATCCAGTTTTTGTTCCTGCAAAGTAATCGGTACATTGTATAGGGTATCAGCATCTCGAGCTTCAATCACTGCATCTTTATTAATGTCGCAGAACAGAGCGATTTTTTCTTTCATATCTTCAGAAATCGCCATTTCTGTACGAAGGACGATGACATCCGGCTGGATGCCCAGGGAGCGAAGTTCCTTCACACTATGCTGCGTCGGTTTTGTCTTCATTTCCCCTGCTGCATTCAAGTAAGGAACAAGCGTACAGTGCAGGTACATGACATGTTCACGGCCAATGTCACTTTTGATTTGGCGAATCGCTTCAAGGAATGGAAGGGACTCGATATCCCCGACCGTACCACCGATTTCCGTGATGACGACATCTGCGTTCGTTTCGTGACCCGCACGGAAGACACGTTCTTTGATTTCGTTCGTAATGTGAGGGATGACTTGGACCGTCCCTCCTAAATAATCACCACGACGCTCTTTTTTAATTACGTTGGAATAGACTTTACCTGTCGTCACGTTGCTGAATTTATTCAGATTGATATCAATGAAACGCTCATAGTGACCAAGGTCAAGGTCTGTTTCAGCTCCATCATCAGTTACGAATACTTCACCGTGTTGATAAGGGCTCATGGTCCCCGGGTCTACGTTGATGTACGGGTCGAATTTTTGGATCGTTACCTTCATGCCCCGATTTTTTAATAAACGACCTAGAGATGCTGCCGTAATTCCTTTACCCAAAGATGATACGACACCGCCAGTTACGAAAATGTATTTTGTTGCCACGTTGAATCCCTCTTTCTCTATTTGTCTTATTTAGTTATTCACTAATCCTTGCGATTTGATAAGGGGCATTTACATAAAACCACAAGCGCCCAGGATGAGCTCCATGGCGAAACTTCATGCCAGAAGGAGGAGCTTGGACGCTGAATGATACAAAAGCACAGGCGCCTTAGCCATAACCAAGGCGCCTCTTGTGATATCGTATATAAAAAACAAAAAACGCTCCCCTCTCTCGGGGAGCGTTTGGAAATTTCGTTTAAGGAAATTAAAGAGCCCAAATAAGATTCTACTGATTTGACTTTTAAAAGTCAACCACCTTATTTATCTTCTTCTTCTTCGTCGTCATCTCCGATGAAACTGATGTCATCTTCTACGATTTCTTCCTCTTCTTCATCCAGGTCATCCTCTTCATAATCACCTTCGAAGTCATCGTCATCATCAAGATCTAAATCTTCATCTGTCAGCTCAAGGTCATCCTCAAGCTCGTCCTCTTCTGCATCATCGAATTCGGATACACCCAACTCATCTTCAAGCAGCTTGGAAGGCTTTTTCTTCTTTTTCTTCTTCTTTTTACGTTTTTGTGGAAGGTTGGCAATCTCTTCTTCCATTTGCTCTACCGGGTACCACTTCTTCAAGCCCCAACGGTTCGTCCCGATAGTCATGAATTGACCGTCGATATTCATGTCCGTATAGAACTGGGCGATGTATTGTTCTCTCTGCGCATCAGTAAAACCTTTCATGTCTGCAATGCGCTTGAAGATTTCATTAAAGTCAATCGCTTCACGTTCTTCTTCTAGGATTTTAGTAGCCAGTACAATCATGGAAGTTTCTTCAATTTGCTCTCGGCTCATTTCTTTTAAGCTCACGGTCCAGCACTCCTTTATATAAACAAAATAGAATAAGTGACCTCATGGGCATACGAATCACATTTAATCATACCATCCATTATATGATTTGGCCTTATAAAAATCAAATAGAGTCTTCCTTACCTTTTCTAGCCAAACCTACATGAATTTAAACTTTCGATATAAAATAGAGGATAGACATATAGGTTGGTGTTCCAGCTATTTTAATTTAAAATAAAAGTAGAATTGATCGAGAGAAGGAGAGACGAACTGTGCAAAATCATCCTTTTAACTGGGTGGCCTCCATTATCGCCGCCTTAGCCATAGGCATTTGGCTATTTACAAGCTTCGGTATGATCCATGAGGAACATAAAGAAGAAGCAGAAATCACATCTAAAACTCATAATGATGAAGGTTATTTTGTAGAAGTGGATGACAAGAAAATCCACGTCAAAGATACGAGTACTTGGATGCTGTTAAAAGAAGGCGAAACATATAACCTTACTTATGAATGGTATGGAATGAAAAAACCTTATGTAACCGAAGTGAATCAGGCTCATGACGATGATCAGGTCGGTGGTCACTAAAAGAATGGCCCTCGCTAGCATTTTAGCGAGGGCTAATTTTTTTATTAGCAGGTTCAGACAATATATTAGCGACCTTCTACTATATATTAACTGGCTTCATCATTATTTTAGCGATTTCGCTACATATATTAGCAATCGCTACATATTCCTTCTGTACTGACCGCCAACTTCATAAAGTGCGTTCGTAATTTGACCAAGGCTCGCGACTTTGACGGTTTCCATTAATTCTTCAAAAATGTTTCCTCCACCTGAAGCCACTTGTTTCAAACGATTCAATGCTTCCCCGGCTTCACTTTCATGTGACGATTGGAAGTTGCGTAATTCTGTAATCTGGTGCTCTTTTTCTTCTTTGGATGCACGTGCAAGTTCCATGGAGTCGATTTCCTCTTCAGAAGGCGGGTTCGGATTCAAGTATGTGTTCACGCCGATGATCGGAAGTTCACCCGAATGCTTTTTCCCTTCATAATAAAGAGATTCTTCCTGGATTTTGCCTCTTTGATACTGGCGTTCCATCGCACCGAGAACGCCGCCGCGGTCATTGATGCGTTCAAACTCCTGCAATACCGCTTCTTCAACAAGATCGGTCAGCTCTCTAATGATATAGGAACCTTGCAGAGAGTTTTCGTTTTTCGTCAGCCCGAACTCTTTGCTGATAATCATCTGAATCGCCATCGCTCTTCGAACAGATTCCTCTGTCGGTGTCGTAATCGCTTCATCGTAGGAGTTCGTATGCAAGGAGTTACAGTTATCCTGGATGGCGATCAGCGCCTGCAATGTTGTACGGATGTCGTTAAAGTCAATTTCCTGCGCGTGCAGGGAACGGCCGGAGGTTTGAATGTGATACTTCAACTTCTGGCTTCGCTCGTTAGCTCCGTATTTATCCCGCATCACGATCGCCCAAATACGGCGTGCTACACGACCGAGGACCGTATATTCTGGATCCAAACCGTTGGAGAAGAAAAACGACAGGTTCGGTGCGAACTTGTTGATGTCCATACCTCGGCTCAAGTAATACTCGACATACGTGAACCCGTTGGCTAATGTGAAGGCCAACTGTGTAATCGGATTGGCACCTGCTTCCGCGATATGATAGCCGGAAATGGATACGGAATAATAGTTGCGTACTTCGTTGTCGATGAAGTACTGTTGAATATCGCCCATCATGCGAAGCGCGAACTCAGTGGAAAAGATGCATGTGTTCTGTCCTTGATCTTCTTTTAAAATATCTGCCTGTACCGTACCGCGGACAACATTGATGGTCTGATTCTTGATGGACGCCGCTTCTTCAGCATTCGGCTCACGGCCGTTTTCTTCCTTGAACTTTTCAAGTTGCTGATCGATGGCAGTATTGAAGAACATAGCAAGAATGATCGGTGCCGGACCGTTGATCGTCATGGAAACAGATGTGGAAGGGTCGACAAGGTCAAATCCGTCGTACAGTTTCTTCATATCTTCCAGCGTACAAATGTTGACACCGCTCTCTCCGACTTTTCCGTAGATATCCGGGCGCTCATCCGGATCCTCTCCATATAAGGTGACAGAATCGAAAGCTGTACTCAGACGTTTCGCTTCGTCTCCTTCCGATAAATAATGGAAGCGTCGGTTGGTCCGTTCCGGCGTTCCTTCCCCAGCGAACTGTCGCTTCGGATCTTCCCCTTTGCGCTTGAATGGAAAGACTCCGGCGGTAAACGGGAACGCACCTGGAACATTTTCACGTAGCAGCCACGACAGACGGTCGCCCCAGTCGGTATATTTCGGAAGCGCGACTTTCGGAACCTTCGTTCCACTCAGGCTCTCTGTCGTAATATCCATAGTAATTTCTTTATCACGCACTTTGAAGGTGTACGTATCTCCGCTATAACGCTCGTGAAGGGCATCCCAGTCTTCCAACTTTTCTTTTGCATCACGGGAAAGGTGGCGTTCGTAATCTTCAATCAAGCGCTGCAGACTTTCTTTTGTTGCCTCATCCTCTACGAGCTCAACCGTACCTTTCAGCTGATAGAGTTTGCGCGCTTTTTCTGCCTGGTCTTCTGTTTCGTTATGGTAATTGCGGACGGCCAAGGCAATATCCCGTAAATATTGTTTGCGCTCATTGGGAATGATGACGTTCTGCTTTTCTACCTTCTCAAGGCCGGAAAAAGAGGTTTCATCTTCCCAGGAGAATCTTTCGTTCAACTGATCGACGATCGCCGCAAACAATGTATTGGTTCCAGGGTCATTGAACTGGCTTGCAATCGTCCCATAAACCGGGAACTTGCTGTCGTCTTCATGGAAAAGCATATGGCTGCGCTGATACTGCTTTTTCACTTGATTAAAAGCGTCTTCCGATCCTTTTTGTTCAAATTTATTGATGACAATAAAATCAGCAAAGTCGATCATATCAATTTTCTCAAGCTGTGATGGCGCACCGAATTCTGCTGTCATGACATACATTGATAAGTCGGTGATGTCAGTAATCGCTGCATCCCCCTGGCCAATCCCGCTTGTTTCAACGATGATGAAATCGACACCAGCCGCTTTAACGACTTGAATCGCTTCTTCAACCGCTGTTGAAAGTTCGGAACGGGCATCTCTGGTTGCCAAAGAGCGCATATAAACGCGCGGGTTGAAGATCGCGTTCATACGGATACGGTCACCGAGTAAGGCCCCGCCTGTTTTCTTTTTCGTAGGATCGACAGATAAAATCGCGATTTTCTTATCGGGAATTTCATTGATGAAGCGGCGGATCAATTCATCTGTAAGTGAGCTCTTTCCTGCTCCCCCTGTACCTGTGATTCCAAGAACAGGAATCGTTTTTTCCTGTATTTTCTCAACAGCCGTCTCGAATGCCGCTACGGCTTCCCTTTCTTTCTTCGGCGTATTCTCAACATAGGTAATGAAACGGGCGATGGACTGATGATCTCCAGAGGAGAGGCCTTCCACACCTTTTTCTACATCAAGAGGTGGCAGGAAATCGCATTCTTCGATCATTAAATTGATCATGCCCTGAAGGCCTAGTGTACGACCATCTTCAGGCGAGAACACGCGCGCTACGCCGTACTCATGAAGTTCTTTAATTTCACGAGGGATGATGACACCTCCGCCACCACCGTAAACGCGAATGTGTCCTGCCCCCTTCTGCTCCAACAGGTCGACCATGTATTTAAAGTATTCCACATGTCCTCCCTGATACGAAGAGATCGCAATCCCTTGGGCGTCTTCCTGAATGGCCGCATTGACTACTTCCTCAACGGAACGGTTGTGACCAAGGTGAATGACCTCTGCCCCTGTCGCTTGAAGAATCCGCCTCATGATATTGATAGATGCATCATGACCGTCAAAGAGACTCGAGGACGTCACGAAACGGACAGGGTTTTTCGGCTTATAGACTGTCGGTTGTTCCATATCCGATCTTCCTTTCTATTGGAGTGTTTCTTCTTTATCGAGACCTTTTAACAACAATTGAATCTGTGTATCGGTGTAGCTTTCAATGGTGAACGTGCGTTGAAGAATCCAGCGGCGGAATCCCCACATCTGCCCTTGGACAAAGATATTGTTGGCGATCAGCTTGATTTCTTCCTCCGGGTGTTCTCCCGGAAGACTGTTGATGATGACTTGTTCGAGCATCGCCACCATATCGCGCTCTTTTTGCAACACGTAATCCTGAGCATCCCGTGGCAGGGACTTGACTTCCTGATACATGACGAGTACTTCATCCTGCATATCATCCATCAATTGAAAGTAGGAGCGAATGGCATGGACCAGGCTTTGTACGCTCGTCTGGTGAGGATCAATGGCATCCTCCATCCGCTCTTTGACCCGCTGATAAATGGAGTCACAGACGAGAAACAGAACATCCTCTTTCTTTCGAATGTATTCATAGAGGGTTCCGATACTGAATCCAGAAGCCTTGGCGATTTCGCGGGTCGTCGTCTTATGGAACCCTTTTTCTATAAAAAGAGTGACCGCACCCTTGATCATCTGGTTTCTACGCTTAGAAACGAGCGCTTCATCTTTAATGGTTGAAGGTACTTGTTTTTCAGCCAAACTTACTCCCCCTTCCTTACCCATTCACGAAACCAGGACCGGGCCAATTCATAAGGATCCGCATCCGGGTTTTGAAAAACTTCGAGCTTCTGTTCATCTTTTTCTATCTCACCCTTGACGTCCCGCCAGATCTCTTCCCGAATCAAATCATACACTTCGAGCTGAAGCTGCTGTTTGCGTCGTTCCGCCCCTTTGTTCGTCTCATACAGAAACTCACGGTGGTTTTTCATGCTTTCATAGAGTTCTTCCATCCCTTTGGCTTCGGTCGAAATCGTTTGAACGATGGGCGGTTCCCATCCTTCTGGTTGAACGATCATCATGTATTCTTCAAGGGTGGACTTAAGCTTCCTCACTCCTGGCAAGTCTGCTTTGTTGATGATGAAGAGGTCCGCGATTTCCATGATTCCCGCCTTGAAAATCTGAAGGACGTCTCCACTATTAGGAGTCAGCACCAGCCCTGTCGTATCCACAACTTTCATAATATCGAGCTCAGACTGACCGACACCGACCGTTTCAACGAGAACGACATCAAAACCGTAAGCATCACACACACGAATGCTGTCTTTAGTCGCCCGGGCTAAACCACCGAGGCTCCCTCTTGTCGCCATGCTTCTTATGAAGATGCCGGGGTCGAGGAAATGCTGGTTCATCCTCGTACGATCTCCAAGCAGTGCCCCTCCACTGAATGGACTGGTCGGATCGACCGCTATGACAGCGACGGTGAGATTCTGCTTTCTTAAAAAGGTGAGCAATTGATTGATCAGCGAGCTCTTACCTGCTCCCGGTGAACCTGTTATGCCAATGTAATGCGCTTGTTTTTGTATAGAAAAAACATCACTCATCAGTGAAAGTTTTTCTTCATCTTCGTTCTCGATCAACGTAATCGCTCGGGCAAGCGCCCTCATATCCTGCTTTTGGATTCGTTCAGCCAGTGGATGCATAACGCTGACCTTCTATTGAGTAACCATGCGGCCGACAACGAGCCTTTGGATTTCCTGTGTTCCTTCATAGATTTGGGTGATTTTCGCATCACGCATGTAACGCTCGACAGGATAATCTTTCGTGTAGCCATAACCTCCGTGGACCTGTACGGCTTCTGTCGTCACTTTCATCGCTGTGTCTCCAGCAAACAATTTAGCCATGGCCGATGCTTTTGAGTAAGGCAGTCCCTCTGATTCTAAATAAGCCGCCTGATAAGTAAGCAAACGAGAGGCTTCAATTTCTGTTGCCATATCGGCGAGCTTGAAAGAAATCCCCTGCAAATGAGCAATCGGCTTCCCGAACTGTTCACGCTCTTTCGCATAGTTTACAGATTCATCCAGCGCTCCTTGAGCAATTCCAACGGCCTGAGCAGCGATTCCGTTACGACCTCCATCGAGGGTCATCATCGCTACTTTGAATCCTTTACCTTCTTCACCGAGCAAGTTCTCTTTCGGAATCTTACAATCTTCGAAGATTAGTTCTGTCGTTGGTGACGAACGAATGCCGAGCTTTTTCTCTTTCTTGCCGGTCGTGAATCCTGGTGTATCTTTCTCTACGATAAACGCACTGATGCCACGATTGCCCTCATTCGGGTCTGTTTTTGCAAAGACGACATAGATGTCCGCGACTCCTCCATTGGTGATCCACACTTTACTTCCGTTCAGCACATAATGGTCTCCATCAAGTTTCGCTTGTGTCCTCATGGAAGAAACATCACTTCCTGCTCCTGGTTCAGACAAGGCATAAGCTCCAAGAGCTTCACCTGAAGCGAGTTGAGTCAAATACTTCTGCTTCTGTTCTTCTGTTCCGAATTTATAAATTGGCCAGCTCGCTAGAGAAATGTGCGCAGAAAGAGTGACCCCCGTGGAAGCACACACGCGTGAAAGTTCTTCAACCGCGATGACATAGCTGACAAAATCCGATCCAATACCGCCATATTCTTCAGGCCATGGAATTCCCGTCAAACCAAGCTCCGCCATCTTATCGAAAATTTCACGATCGAAGCGTTCCTCTTCATCCCTTTCTGCAGCTGTTGGTTCCACTTCATTTTTAGCAAAATCACGTACCATTTTTCTGAGCATTTCCTGTTCTTCTGTTAAAGTAAAATTCATTCTGTCATCCTCCTAGTCTCTGATCAGATGATTGCCTATGACGATTTTCTGGATCTCACTTGTACCTTCATAAATTTCACAAACTTTGGCGTCCCTGAAAAAGCGCTCGACGGCATAATCTTCGGTATAACCGTATCCGCCATGGACCTGCACAGCTTCAATCGACGCTTTCACTGCTGTTTTGGAAGCCATCAGTTTGGCCATTGACACTTCTTTCCCACACTTTTTCCCGGCCGCCTGAAGGGAAGCTGCGTTGTAGACGAGAAGCTTCGAAGCTTCTACTTCCGTCGCCATATCGGCGAGTTTGAAAGAAACACCTTGCAAATGCGCAATCGGACGCCCGAACTGCTCGCGCTCTTTGGCATAAGAGACCGCATGTTCAAGCGCTGCTTCCGCGATACCAAGGGACTGGGCGGCAATACCGATTCGTCCGATGTTCAAATTGGCAAGCGCAATTTTATATCCTTCCCCCTCTTCTCCAAGCCGCTGCGAAGCAGGAACCTTACATTGGTCAAAATTCAGGGAAACGGTACTGGACCCGTGAAGCCCCATCTTTTTCTCTGCCTTCCCTACGGAAAATCCGGGGGTCTCCCGCTCTACAATAAACGCACTCAATCCTCTCTTTGTTTCCACATCCGGATTCGTACGGGCGAAAACGATGAATGTATCTGCATTTCCTCCGTTGGTGATGAACACTTTAGAACCGTTGAGAATATAATGGTCCCCTTGCTTTACTGCTCGTGTTTTCAGACTGCTTGCATCAGAACCCGCACTGGGTTCTGTCAGGGCGAATGCTCCTAAATATTCACCTGATGCCAGTTTCGGAATGTATTTGTTTTTCTGTTCTTCTGTACCGAAGTATAAGATAGGGTTCGTACCGACAGATGTGTGGACAGATAAAATGACACCAAGCGTCGCACTCACCTTAGAAAGTTCGTGAATCGCGATGATATAGGAGATGTAATCCATCTCAGCTCCGCCATATTTTTCCGGAATCGGTACACCCATCAACCCGAGTTCGCCCATTTTCGGTAACAGCTCGGAAGGGAACCGATCCTCCCTCTCCATACGCTCAACAGCAGGAGCCACCTCTTTTTCCGCAAAATCGCGAACCATTTTTCTCATCATTTCCTGTTCATCCGTGAACTGCAAATTCATTCTCGTTCTCCCCTTTACACGTTAATCGTAGGTGTAAAAACCACGTCCAGATTTCTTCCCAAGCCATCCTGCTTTGACATACTTACGTAACAGCGGACATGGGCGGTATTTACTGTCACCAAATCCTTCATGAAGGACTTCCATAATGTATAAACACGTATCAAGTCCGATAAAGTCAGCAAGCGTAAGTGGTCCCATCGGGTGATTCATCCCGAGTTTCATGACCGCATCCACATCTTCAGGCGATGCTACTCCTTCGTGAACCGTATAGATTGCCTCGTTGATCATCGGCATTAAAATACGATTGGAGACAAACCCTGGAAAGTCCTCGACTTCGACAGGCGTTTTCTCAAGTTTCTTCGTCATATCTTCAATCGCCTGATATGTTTCATCACTCGTTTGGATGGCACGAATGATTTCCACTAACTTCATGACCGGTACAGGGTTCATAAAGTGCATACCGATGACCTGATCTGGACGTTTGGTCGCCGCAGCAATCTCTGTAATCGGTAAAGATGATGTATTCGTTGCCAAAATGGCATGTGAAGGGGTAATTTCATCTAGTTGTTGGAAAACGCTCACCTTCACATCCATGTTCTCAACGACAGCCTCCACAACTAGGTCACAGTCCGAGGCGTCCTTCAAGTTGGTCGTTGTCTCTAAGCGTCCATATGCTGCCTTTTGATCTTCTTCGGTCATCTTTCCTTTTTCAACCGCCCGCTTCAGGCGTTTTTCAATGCCTGCAAGGCCTTGATCCAAGGTATCCTGGCTCATGTCATTCATTTTTACGTGCAATCCGGCCTGAGCAAAAACCTGGGAAATCCCAGCCCCCATCTGGCCTGCTCCTATGACCATGACTTGATTGATTGTCATCCCGCATTCCCCCTTATTGTTTCGGTACTTCGATCAATACAGCGTCTCCTTGACCTCCACCTGAACAAATCGCTGCGATTCCAAGTCCACCGCCGCGGCGTTTTAATTCGTGAGCAAGGGTGAGAAGGATACGCGCACCACTGGCTCCAATCGGGTGTCCCAGCGCTACAGCTCCACCGTTGACGTTCACTTTCTCATGATCCAGCCCTGCAATTTTGCCACTGGCTAAGGAAACCGCAGCAAACGCTTCGTTTACTTCAAATAGATCGATTTCTTCAATGTCTTTCCCTGCTTTTTTCAGCAATTTATTAATGACAAGGCCAGGCGTCTGCGGGAAATCCTGAGCTTCAACAGCAATTTCATCGTGTGCAAGAATCGTAGCCAGTGTCTCCGCACCTAATTCTTGCGCTTTTTCATCAGACATGAGCAGCATGGCACAAGCTCCGTCGTTGACTCCTGGAGCATTTCCTGCCGTGATCGTTCCCGTCTTGTCGAAAACAGGACGAAGTTTTGCCAATGCTTCCACCGTTGTACCTTTACGTGGAGCCTCATCTGTATCAACGACTTTCGGATCGCCTTTTCTTTGTGGCACTTCGACTGCTGTAATTTCTTCACCAAGTGTTCCTTCTTCTATGGCTTTCACGGCTCTCTGATGGCTGCGATAAGCCCATTCATCCTGCGCTTCTCTTGTTAATTCAAATTCTTCAGCCGTCCGGTTACCGTAATTGCCCATATGGACATTCTCAAACGAACATGTCAACCCATCATGCACCATCATATCCTTGACGGCACCATCACCCATGCGAAATCCAAAGCGTGCTTTCGGCATGAAATAAGGAGCATTGCTCATGCTCTCCATACCACCTGCAACGATGATATCCTCTTCACCTAAACGGATGAACTGATCACCCATCGTCACACTTCGCATACCAGAGGCACAAACTTTATTGACGGTTTCTGTTTTTACATCCCAAGGGATACCTGCTTCTCTGGAGGCCTGTCGGGAAGGAAGCTGTCCCTGCCCGCCTTGAAGAACGGTCCCCATAATGACTTCATCCACATCTTCTGCTTTCACATTCGCACGTTCCAAAGCTGCCTTAATGGCGATTCCCCCAAGCTGTGCAGCTGTCAAAGGTGCAAGGGATCCTCCGAGTTTTCCAAAAGGGGTACGGGCTCCAGCAACAATTACAGTTTTACGCATGTTTATTCCTCCTCTAATTGATAACGCTTTCAAAATTGACGATTGAACGCTCGCTCAAAATCGTCCCATAAGGAAAGTGTACATAAAATGCTGTACACTTTCCACAATTTTCATACTATTATTTCTTTTAACGGGAGACTTCGACGGTCAAAATATTGGTCAAACGTTTGATTAAGCGGTTTTCTCTTCTGTTTTATCAAACATGGATTTTGCGAGGATTTCGGCGATGTCCATTGTGCTGACTTCCTCTTCCACTTCTTTCGCTTTCGTTCCATCGGAAAGCATCGTCAGACAGAACGGACATCCACTTGAGATCATTGTTGGCTCCACTTCTAGCGCCTGTTCGGTCCGGGCGACGTTGACACGGTTTCCGGATTTCTCTTCCATCCACATCATACCGCCTCCGGCTCCACAGCACATGCCGTTGGAACGGTTACGCTTCATTTCCACCACTTCGACACCAGGAATCATTTCAAGTACTTCACGCGGCGGCTGATACACTTCGTTGTAGCGGCCGAGGTAGCAGCTGTCGTGATAGGTGATCTTCTCTTTCACGACTCCTTCTGGTTTCAAGCGTCCCTCTTTCAACCATTCGGCAAGCATTTCCGTATGGTGATAAACCTCTGCTTCAAGTCCGAAGTCCGGGTACTCATTTTTGAAAATATTGTAGGCGTGTGGATCAATCGTAATGATTTTCTTCACGTTATGTTTTTCGAATTCTTTCATGTTCTTTTCAGCAAGCTCCTGGAAAAGGAATTCGTTCCCCATACGGCGAGCCGTGTCTCCGGAGTTTTGCTCTTTGTTACCAAGAATCGCGAATTTGATACCCGCGGCATTCATTAATTTCGCAAAAGCCATGGCGATTTTCTGGCTGCGGTTATCGTAAGAGCCCATCGAGCTGACCCAGAATAAGTATTCGAATTCTTCACCTGATTTTTTCAATTCTTTTACAGTAGGGATTTGAACATCCTCATCCAACTGTCTCCAGTCTTCACGTTCTTTCTTAGAAAGTCCCCACGGATTTCCTTGACGTTCGATGTTCATCATCGCACGCTGTCCATCGGCATCCATTTTTCCTTCTGTCAAAACCAAGTAACGGCGAAGGTCGATGATTTTATCGACGTGTTCGTTCATGACCGGGCAGGCATCTTCACAGTTACGACAAGTGGTACAAGCCCAAAGTTCTTCTTCTGTGATGACATCTCCAATCAAACTCTTATTGTTGACTGCATCAAGTGTAGCTGCCGCTTCATCTGACCCTTGGGAGCGTGACATCTGGGCGAGCGTATTTCCTTCTGTACCAGAAAACGCATAAGCAGGCACCCATGGAGATTGGCCGGTCACAGCCGCCCCTTTTTCCGTCAGATGATCTCTCAACTTAACGATCAAATCCATCGGTGAAAGCATTTTACCGGAGCCTGAAGCAGGACAAACATTCGTACAACGTCCACATTCGACACAGGCATAAAAATCAATCATCTGTAGTTGGTTGAAGTCTTCGATTTTTCCAACTCCGAAAGATACGTCTTCTTCATCCGCATCTTCGTCCATTTCAAAATCAATCGGTTTCAGTTTCCCTGGTGGTTCTTCACGGCTCAGAAACACGTTGACCGGTGCAGCAATCAGGTGTGCGTGCTTCGATTGAGGCACATAAACCATGAATGTAAGCAGGATGAGCAGGTGAATCCACCACATGATGAAGAACACAGTCGCTGCAGCTGCAGGCGGCAGCCAACCGAAAGCGCTTGCAATTCCGGACGCAACAGGTTCTGTCCATGCTCCTTCATGGCCATGCCAGATGAGACCCATACCATTTCCTACAAGTACAGTAACCATCAATGTTCCGATAAAAATAAGGACAAGTCCTGCTTTAAAGCCACGCTTCAAGCGAACCAATTTTTCAATGTAACGGCGGTAGAACGCCCATATGACAGCGACAAGGATGGTCAGTGTCACAATTTCCTGGAAGAATGTAAAACCTGGATAGAAAGGTCCTAAAGGCAGATGAGAATCTGGGGCCAGTCCCTTCCAAATAAAGTCGATCGCCCCGAATTGGACGAGGATGAAACCATAAAACATCATGACGTGAATGATGCCCGACTTCTTATCTTTCAATAGCTTTTTTTGTCCGAATACGTAAATCCAAATCTTCTGCAAACGCCTCTTCAGCTGTCTGTCATACTCGAATTTTTTCCCCAGTTTAATGTAAGCGACGCGGGTCTGAACGACACGGACGAATAAGTACAGGCCGTAGACAAGGACGCCAAGGAATAAAATCCAGTTTGCCACCAACAACGGATTCATTGGTTCTCCCCCTCTTTGTTGTTGTCGCTCGATGGCGACTTCCCTTTTCTCCGATCAGAAAATCGACAATTAATCTTATAATTTTCTGAATCTTATAGCTTTACTATAAATTATGAATGAGCATTCAGTCAACATCTTTTCTTGTTTTTCCTTTTGAAACCTGTAAAAACGGGGAAACTATCAGGAAGATATTTTTAGGAGGGAAGAAAGATGCTCGTCACAATCATTCTATTCATCATTTTGTTTATCTTATTCCTGTATATCGACTTCAAAATGGGACGGGCAAACCACGAAAAAAACCATAGGCCCCTACCTTTGCCGGAAACCAGCGGCAACTATAAATTATATAAAAATGGTTCGGTCTTGTATGAGCAGATGTTCCAGGAAATTTCTGAAGCGAAAGAACAGGTCGACGTTTATTTCTACTTAATCGATAACGATTATATTAGTGAAAACTTTTTAGATGTGTTGAAGAACAAGGCTCGAAACGGTGTTCCTGTCCGTCTGCTTGTCGACAGGCTCGGAGGGTACAAAATAAATAAGTCAGCCAGAAAGAAATTGAAGGATGCAGGTGTTGACTTCTATTTCGCCGAAACTCCCGGATTCCCCTTCTTTTTTTATCGATTAAATAGGAGAAACCATCGAAAAATTACAGTTATTGACGGAAAAATTGGTTATGTAGGTGGATTCAACATCGGAAAGAATTACATTGGAGAGTCAGCAAAATTCGGCGATTGGAGAGATTATCACCTCCGTCTGACGGGACCTGTCGTTTGTGAAATCCATAAAGTGATGCTGGATGACTGGTACCTGGCTTCAGGAGAAACACTGCCTCCTTGTGAGCCTTCCGGTGAAGGAGATTATAAGATGAACATGATGGCGACGGACGGGGTTGAGCTGGAAGAGGAATTTGCAAAAATGATCGATTCAGCTGGAAAAGAAATTTTGATCGGAACGCCTTATTTCATCCCGACAGAAAAGTTACAAACAGGCTTAAAACAGGCGATCGCAAGAGGGGTCGATCTTCACATTATGGTACCGATGAAGGCGGACCATCCATTTGTAAAACCAGCAGCCATTCCTTATTTAAAAGAATTATACGACTTGGGAGCTTCCGTTCGATTGTTTGATGCAGGATTTTACCATTCGAAGGTCGTCATGGTTGATGGAACATTTGCCGATATCGGCACCGCCAATTTCGACCGACGCAGCTTCTTCTTGAACAAAGAAATCAACACTTATGTGTATGATGAGGAGTTCATTGGTGATTTGAGAACGGCTTACTTTGAGGATGCCGCGGATGCCATTCCCTTCGATGACCACTGGTTAAAAAGGCGGTCATTCACTACCCGTCTGAATCAGAGAATCGCCGTATGGTTGAGGCCTTTCTTATAATGTATTCACTTGAAAAATTCAGCAAGCATCGGGCCCGCCCATGCCATGACTTTAAAACCAAGGTAGATCCCGATGATCCCTGCCACTCCGGCAAAAGCAGGCGGAGCTGGAATTGGTAACTTGAACCCTGCAAAAACAAGACCTACAATGAATCCTGTCATCAATGCGAAAATGACTTCTTTCATTTTTCCCACAACCTTTCAATATGTATGATACAGAAATAGTTTTTGCTTGCATGCGTCTTGTCATGCAAGCTTCTTTTTATGTTACGATACCCCTCCTCTATTAATTCACCTAAAAAGCCAACCGATTCTCATATAAGCTCCCTTTAGTGGAAGACTCAGTTTCGAGACTTTTGTTGTGTGGATGGGGGCTGCGGGGAATAGCTCGCTTTCCGCGGGAGCGCGGTGAGCCTCCTCGGACTGCGCCCTGCGGGGTCTCACCCTGCACTTTTTTCCTCGTAGATATCCGGTTCCGGTGCCTAGCGGCTAGTGAGACTTCCCTCGCTTCTGTACGATAAGTCAACATCGGATCACTTCGTTCTCCGTGTTTCCTTTATCTCCGCCAGCTCAGTCCAGTCCATACGCCGCTGATCGAGGCGCCTCCACACTTAAAATAGGAGTCTCGCCATTCCCCTCCGCCCCTTTGCCATATAAGTATCTCGAAACCACTACTTAAAAAATCAGCTCGTATGGTTATAGGAAGTGGATGAACTAAACTCTACCCAATGGACGTTTAGAAAACGTAAATACTTGATACAAAGCCCTTTACGCCTGCCTAGGTGGGAAGGATGAGATCCTTACTTATAAGTGCAGGGGTTCTATAATCCACCTATCAAAATCATAAGATCTGCCCTTTTAGTGTTGGTTTCGAGAATCTATTTCATGGGAAAGGGGCGGAGGGAAACGGTGAGACTCCTATGGGACGTGTGGGACAGGTGAGACCCCGGAAGGCGTAGCCTGAGGAGGCTCACCGCCCGCCCCATGGAAAGCGAACCTTTTCCCGGAGCTCCTAGAACCACACAAAAGTCTCGAAACTGAGTCTTCAAGAAACCTTCCATATACTTCAATAATATACTACCTCTATATCTAAATATAAAAAAAGAGCGCCCCTGCTCTATTAGCAAAGACACCCTTTTCCTAGTATATGGAATTACATTTGGTTTGGTGCAGAAACTCCGATCAATCGAAGTGCATTATTCAGCGTGATACGGACCGCTTTCATCAAGGCGATTCTCGCTGCTGTCCGCTCTGGATTTTCATCGTCAAGCACTTTGACAGCATTGTAAAAGCTGTGCAGGTTAGATGCGAGATCGAACGCATATTGTGTCACACGGTGTGGCGTGCGTTTTTCTGCAGCATCTGCTACCACTTGCGGGAATTCTCCAAGACGCTTGAGGAGGTCCTCTTCTTTCTCAGCTGTGAGATGGCTTCCGTCATAAGAATCATTTACCAGACCCTTTTCTTCTGCCTGCTTAAGCATCGTACAAATGCGGGCATGCGCGTACTGCACGTAATACACAGGGTTTTCATTCGACTCTGAACGGGCAAGGTCCATGTCAAAGTCCAGGTGGGAATCACTGGAACGCATGGAGAAGAAATAACGCATGGCGTCGATTCCGACCTCTTCCATCAGTTCACGAAGGGTGACCGCTTTACCTGTACGTTTACTCATCTTCACCTTTTCGCCGTCCTGGAACAGGTTCACCATTTGGATGATTTCTACTTCAAGTGTATCTTTCTCATAACCAAGTGCCTGGATGGCCGCTTTCATACGTGGAATATAACCATGGTGATCGGCTCCCCAGATGTTGATCAGCGTATCAAATCCACGGTCCAATTTATTTTTATGGTAAGCGATATCCGGCGTCAAGTACGTGTACGTACCGTCATTTTTTATGAGGACGCGATCCTTGTCGTCTCCGAACTTCGTCGTTTCAAACCATGTCGCATCATCTTTGTCGAATACATAGCCCTGATCTTTCAATACGGCAAGAGCGTCTGTAATCTGGTCGTCGTTATAAAGAGAAGTTTCAGAGAACCATTCATCAAATGGAACGCGGAATTCTTCCAGGTCTGTTTTGATTTTATCCAAAAGGAACTTCAATCCATACTCACGGAAGAACTGAAGGCGCTCTTCTTCCGCAACATCGACCCATTTCTCGCCATCTTCACTGACGAGCTTTTCAGCTAAACCGATAATATCCTGACCATGGTAGCCATCTTCCGGCATGCTCCACTCTTTTCCGAGATTCTGCATATAGCGGGCTTCCAAAGATTTCGCAAGGTTCGCCATTTGGTTACCGGCATCATTAATGTAATATTCACGGGAAACATCGTACCCTGCCGCATCCAAGACGTTGCATAGGGAATCCCCGACAGCGGCGCCTCGTGCATGACCTAGGTGAAGAGTCCCTGTCGGATTGGCAGATACGAACTCCACCTGGATTTTGTGGTCTTGCCCACTATTGCTGCGGCCATATTTTTCTCCCGTGTTCAGAATCGTGGGTACCAATTCGGTCAAATACTGATTGTTCATGTAAAAGTTTATGAATCCTGGTCCGGCAATTTCAATTTTCTCGATGGATGCTTTGGACTTATCGAACTGCTCCACGAGGTCTGTTGCAATGGCCCGTGGATTCTTCTTGGCTACACGCGCCAACTGCATCGCCATGTTTGTGGCATAATCTCCGTGCGCCTTGTCTTTTGGCTGCTCAAGGATCACTTCAGGCATTTCTTCTTCTGATGCCAGTTCGGCAGCAAGAACTGAGCGTACGATTTCATCCTTCAGTTTCTGTTCCATTTGTTCAACGATATTCATGAATCGCTCTCCTCCTCAAACGTCAACGTCAAGCGGTGGGCTTGAGTCACTTCATGGTTTAAAGTCATGGTATAACTCACATACAGTCGGCCTTGTGTGGATTCTTCCAAAGAACGGAATTCCACTTTATCTGTTTTTGTCTTCATATGAAAATCACCATACGTATGATGATACAAATTTTCCGTTTCCGTGGATGTCTGGAAAACCTGGCGCATTTCAACGCCTCCGCTTCGCTTGATGCTGACATGTTCCGGTTTGATTGTCACCATCGTACTGACCGGTTCACCATCTTCCGGGTGCTCGATAAAGGTGAGCACTTGCGTATCGCCTCGTTTAAAAAACTGTCCCGGTTCCTGGATCTTCATCGTCTCTTTACGATCCCCATCCTGTATTTCCGTTACAAGCTGCACCTGGACATCTTTTGCGTGACTCGGCATCTTTCCCCCACCTTTTCTATCGCCAATTTTACGTACAAGATATAACTAATATATTATAAGAATTCAAACAGAAAAACGCAAGCATCATTGTAGAAGAAGGTTGACGTACTCATGGACTTCCTTCACTTGAACGGCGTGATTCGGAATGGAATAAGCCGCGTATAGAACTAGGATAGCCAAAACAATCGTCAAGTACCACTTGAATGATAGATTTTTTTTGAACGGACGACGGTCCGGAACAATCGCGAAAAGTAAAAACGGCAGGAGAAGACCGATCGCCCATACGTCTGTCCTCCACTGTTTGTTTTCCATAGAGACAGCCAGAGTGAATTGCAGAAGGTCATTCATGCGGTCTTCCACATTCACTTCAGCCACCTCTTCTTTCCCTATCCCTTCAAGTATGACGAGTGTATCTCCATTCAGCTCATACGAGATGTTGGAAGGGTTCCAATTGGCTCCGTAAGTGAGAAGCAGCAGAGGAAGCATAATCAACACATAAATCCCCGCTACTCCCATGGTTTTTTTATTCAAAACAAAAGCTCCTTTGTATCTTGTCTTTTTTTATATCGCTCGATCCATATAGAAAAGCCACTATGAAGACCTCTCACAGTGGCTGGCTCTATTCTATCATTTATTTGACGAACCCTAAAAGCATTTCGCGGATAAACTTGCTCGCAGCAATCTGCGTCTTCTCTGTCGGGTCATACGCAGGAGCAACTTCAACGAGGTCCGCTCCTACGATATTTAACTCACTGCCGGCTATGGCGTGGATGCTTGCAAGCAGTTCTTTCGACGAGATGCCGCCCGCTTCTGCTGTGCCTGTTCCAGGTGCAAAGGCAGGATCGAGTACATCGATATCAATCGTGACATAGACCGGACGGCCGGCAAGCTCAGGCAGCACTTTTTTCAAAGGTTCCAACACTTCAAACCTCGACATATGCATACCGGATTCTTTGGCATATTGAAATTCTTCACGCATGCCCGAGCGGATGCCGAATGAAAAGACATTTTCTGCTCCCAGCAGTTCACACGATTTACGAATCGGTGTCGAGTGAGACAACACCTCTCCTTCATATTCCTCACGTAGATCTGCATGGGCATCGATATGAATAATGGCGAGGTCAGGATGTTTTTTGTACATGGCCTGAATGACCGGCCATGTGACGAGGTGCTCCCCTCCAAGACCGAGGGGGAATTTACCTTTTTCCAGCAATTCATCCAAATACCCTTCAATAATATCCAGACTCCGAGCTGCATTTCCAAAAGGCAGCATCAAGTCGCCAGCATCATGATAGTTCACTTCTTCCAGGTGACGGTCCAAGTATGGGCTGTACTCTTCCAGTCCGATGGAAGCTTCACGAATACGGTTCGGCCCGAAGCGCGATCCTGGGCGGAAGCTCACTGTCCAGTCCATCGGCATGCCGTAAATGACAGCATCCGCTTCCTCCTCCGTCGCACGGCTCATGATAAATACTTTTCCAGAGTAGGATTCATCAAAACGCATACGGGTCACTCCTTCGTGAGATCTTTGACGAATTTCGGCAAGGCAAAGCATGCCCGATGGATGTCGTCTGTGTAATATTTCGTATCGATATCCGTAAAGCGGTCCTCCGCGACTTGCAGGGGATCATGAACTTTACTTCCCATCGTGAAGGTCCACAGCCCACTTGGATAAGTCGGGATGTTCGCTGTATATACCTTTGTAATAGGGAATGTTTCTTTTACGTCGCTATACACTTGACGAATGAGATCTGCCTTAAACCATGGGTTATCCGTCTGGGCTACGAAGATGCCATCTTCTTTCAGAGCTTTAGCAATGCCTTCGTAGAACCCTTTTGAAAACAGATTGACAGCCGGCCCTACGGGTTCGGTGGAATCCACCATGATGACATCATACTCATTTTCACTCTGAGCGATGTGCATGAAACCGTCGTCCACCTTCACTTCCACTCGTTCATCTTCCAGCGCCCCTGCAATGGAAGGCAGGTACTTCTTCGAATACTCGATGACTTTTCCGTCGATCTCTACAAGTGTTGCTTTCTCAACACTGTCATGTTTCAAAACTTCACGAATGACCCCACCGTCACCGCCACCGACAACAAGAACGTTTTTCGGATCCGGGTGGGTAAACAATGGAACATGGGCTACCATTTCGTGATAGACGAATTCATCCTTCTCTGTTGTCATGACCATGTCATCAAGAACGAGCATATTCCCCCACTCCGCTGTTTCCAGCATCTCTAAATCTTGAAAGTCTGTTTTCTCACTATGCAGGGAGCGATTGACCTTCGCCGTAATCCCGAAATGATCGGTCTGTTTCTCCGTAAACCATGTACCCATGTTGCATTTCTCCTTTTTCATCTATGAAATATCTTTCCGCACATATGCGTTTGTTTTACTCAAGAAGTTTATTTTACTACGTATTCTCACATAATAATAGCAGTCTTTATACATTCGTAACAGTTAGGAGTATAAAAGAATGCGATCATTTTTCAGAACCACTTATAGATGGACGATCCGCGGGATGAAGCTCGCCGTCTTTGGCACAATCGTAGGGATTGTCGGAATAATCGGCGTGCTGATCTTCGCCATCACTCAAGGACCTCCATCGTTGATGACTGAACAGAATACCGTCTTTTATGGCACGGACGGAGAAATCATAGGTGAAGAACAAGGGGCGGAAGAACGCTACTGGATTAATATAGAGGAAATGCCCGAATCTATTAAAGACGCCACACTTGCCATTGAAGACAGGCGTTTCTACAACCACTTCGGTTTTGACTTAAAACGTATCGGGGCAGCTGTGCTTACGGACCTTAAGCAGATGCGAATGGCTGAAGGCGCCAGCACCATCACCCAACAGTATGCAAGAAACTTATACCTTTCCCATGATAAAACATGGAAGAGGAAACTCAACGAAGCACTCTATGCCTTACGGTTGGAGATTTTTTATAACAAAGATGAAATATTAGAAGGTTACTTGAACACGATCTACTATGGCCACGGGGCCTATGGAATTGAAGCGGCAAGCCGGCAGTATTTCAATAAACATGCAGGGGACCTCACTTTGACAGAAGCCTCCATGTTAGCCGGAATCCCAAAAGGACCCACCTATTACTCGCCTCTCGCCAATGCTGAACGAGCAGAAGCAAGACAACAGCAGATTTTAGTTGAAATGGAAGAGAACGGCTATATTACTTCCTCTGAAAAGAGAGCAGCCGTAGAAGCGAGCATCTCTTATGCAGACGATGAAGAAGAAGAAACCCAGGAGGTTGCTCCTTATTTCCAGGACCAAGTTGTTACAGAAGCCGCTCAACTGCTTGATGTAGACAGAGAAAGTATCCAGACAGGCGGCTACCATATTCACACTACTTTGATTGAAGAGCATCAACGGATTTTAGAAGAGCAAGTAAAGAGGAATATTCCAGCGAGTGAAGAGATCCAAGTCGCATCTGCTGTAATGGATGGCCATTCTGGCGCAATTACGGCTCTTGTCGGTGGTAAAGATTATCGGGAAAGCCCGTTCAATAGAGCTACACAAGCGAAACGCTCCGTCGGTTCAACCATCAAACCTTTTCTGTATTATGCAGCGCTCGCGGAAGGATACTCGCCTGTCACGATGAAAGAGACACAGCCTATTGAAATTGAAGTAAAAGGAAAAGCAGAACCATATATACCATCCAATTTCAACGACCAATATTCTGAAGAACCGATTACCATGGCTCAAGCGCTTGCTGTTTCCGATAATATTTATGCGGTGCAGACCCACATGGATATCGGACCAGAAAAACTAGGAAAAACGATGAAGACGTTCGGCGTTGAAGAAACCTTCAAACCTCATCCTTCCCTGGCTCTCGGGTACTCCTCCATATCCCTTTTCGATATGGTGAGTGCCTATGGAAAAATGGTGAAAGGAACGGAGTCCATTGAAGGCCATACAATCGCTAAAATCACAGATCGGCATGGGAATGTCTTGTATGAATACCAACCGGCATACAATGAAGACGATGCTGTCGATCGAGTACGAGCGTTCACCGTTACCCACATGATGACAGGGATGTTCGATCCGGTCTTAGATGCCGATTATGCCTCTGTCACAGGTACTCCGATTAAAGGAAAGCTGACACGCATGTATGGAGGAAAATCCGGAACCACTGACAACGACAGCTGGATGATCGGATTCAGCCCTCAATATGTCTCCGGGGTATGGGTCGGATATGATGAAGGCAGTAAGCCACTCGCAGATTTCAACGACCACCGGTATGCCAAAGCCATATGGGCCGATACGATGGAGAAAATACATGAGAATGAGCCTACCGCAGCCTTCATACCACCTCCAGGTGTGAAAGGGGTCTACATCGACCCGGAAA
The DNA here is from genome assembly GCF_009856445.1 of Halobacillus litoralis. Taxonomy (GTDB): domain Bacteria; phylum Bacillota; class Bacilli; order Bacillales; family Halobacillaceae; genus Halobacillus; species Halobacillus litoralis. The sequence goes on along the minus strand of NZ_WMFA01000001.1, from coordinate 496,284 downwards.
CCGGCTATGTCGCAGGTCCCAACTGCCCACAGGAACGATTAGTGTACATGGAGGAATCCGATATTCCTAAGGATGTGTGCGGCGGCGACGAAAGCAAAGATGTTGATGATGAATTCAAAGATGATCCATGGTTCAAAGATGTAGTGGACTGGTTCTTCTAATGCATTATTGGTGGCCTTGGCGTGACTTCGGCTTCCTTTGGCGCGACTCACGTCTCCTTTGGCGCGAAAGGTCATCCTCACAACGGATGACCTTTCGCTTTTTCTTTACCAAACTATGGCCCCATTTTCAAAATAAAAAAAGACAGAGAAAACGACCGGGGGAACCGGTCGCTTTCTCTGTCCTAGTAAACATGTATAACCCATGTGTTACTTAATATATTACCCTTATCGCTGATTCGTCAAGATTGGGCGTCTGAATTCTTACACTTTTTTCATGAACATTTTGTGAACAAAAAGTGAACACCTTATAAAATGGCAAGGTCAGCGATGTCATCCAAAGGGATGCGGACCTTCTCCTTCGTCTGTCCATCAACCCCTGCTACCGTATGATTGCTTCGATTCACATGGGTCACCTTCATCCTTATGTCTTCATATTCGAAACCATTGTAAACCCTAACCTGGACAGTAAGATTGTCTGTTAGCGCCCTCTGCAAAAGAAAGTCAATTTCGACAGCTTTCTGTTCATCCATGATTCCCTTTTCTACCCGCTGATCTTCTTTCCAAAGTTTTTTCACCATCTCTACATGCTCCGGTAACATGAGCGATGTCCATTTGATCGTCCCGCGATCACGATTCCGGTTATCCATCATTGGTTCCCCCCACCACGAACATTTGTTCTTATTCTATCATAAAAGAGGAAATCGTAAACTGGAATTTTCATACTTAGTTAAACCGTCCCATATCCACATGCGTCTCTCTTATCCAGGTGAGCAGGGGGGTACGCTTCACCTACTCCTTTTCTTTGTTTCCTGCATTCGCCTTTTTTTGATTTCCGAATACGAATATACAACTCACATAGATCACGAAAGCACCTGAAACAAACCATAGACCTGATGTTAAATACTCATGATCTGCATAAAAAGACCATTTAAACAGGAAATGCAGAATTCCTGACACCAATCCCACAAGGGCAATCACAAAATGAAACACCACATCATCTTCTAAAATCCTTTTCATATGATCCCCTCCTTTCTTCTACAAAAAATCAAATGAGAAAGAGGGAAACCCTGCAGATTCCCCTCTCTCTGTAACGACGCTATAAACTTGCAAACATCAATTATTGTACATCTAGAGAGTCTTTCAATTCCTGAGCCGTGTTCTCCCATAACTCTGGTTTAAAGTCACGTAAATATCCACCGAGCAGCTTCTTCGACTTCTCATCAAGGTGATCGACCGCAAAGCGTCCCTTCAAGGACTTATCCATGTGGTTCACATGTTCAGGCATCGATTTATACCCGCGCTTGATGGACCTGTCCACGACAATCTCACTGGCAGCTACGCCATAATAACACGGTTTTCCTTCATGGTGACCGACCGTTACCCAAGCGATCCAATATTTCAGTCCGTTTTTAACGACTTCACGATCGGTAATGAATTTGATGCGTTTTTCCACTTTACTACGCGCGTGAAGAGCCCCCATATCGACATAGGCTTCGTCTTCATTAGGGTCCACAATAACCGGGGTCATATTCTCCAAACTGATGGAACCGACACCATAACCCCCGTGTCCATCCGTGGAATTATCTTTAATGATTGTGAATTGGTTCTTCTTTTTATCGCTGCTTTCGCCTTTGTTTTTAAATTGATCGAATTCTCTCATAAAGCGATCCTCCTCTTCAATCGTCCTCTTATTTTGTCCCATTTTAACATACAAAACAGTTCTTGTTAGAACAGACGCTTCATGATTGATCAAACGTTTGTTTAATCTTCTCATATTCCCTTTTCAACATGGAAAACACCACGGTATCCTGGAAGCTCTCCCCATCAAAATCTGTTTCCCTTAATACTCCCTCTTCCCGGAACCCAAATTTATTCAAGAGCCTTCGTGATCCCTCATTTTCAGCAAACATGTCTCCGACAATCCGATTGAGGTTCAGCGAATCAAATCCATAAGGGAGAAGTGTAAGAAGGACTTGTGTCATAACTCCTTTCTTTTGGTAATCCGGGTGAATGACGGCCCCCATTTCTGCTTTCCTATGCCAATGATTCAGTTTATGAAAACGGAACAGGCCCACACATTTCCCTCTTTCAGCCTCAATCACCCATGGAATTTCTTCTTGCTTATGAAACCCATCCAGTCTTTCTTCTATATAAGCTTCCATCTCCTCCAAAGACAACACAGGGCAGGGAGTGATGTACTTCATCGTATCCTGCCGGCTCATGAACTGGAACAAAGAAGGAGCGTCGGAAGTTTTCAGTTCTCGTAACTTTATCTTTTCCATTTTAAAGACAGGAATATGATTCATATCGACTTTCTCCTATACCCATGGTCATCCCGCGATTCATCAACTCTCTTCTGTTCTGGTACAAACTCAAAATCCGCTTCCTTAAGGGATGCAGGCTTTCCTCCGATCGTTTCTTTTCTACGGAAAATTTTCTTAAGCCATGTATTCTGCTCTACCGGTACACCGACACGCCGCTGTTGAACTTCCTTAATTCCCTGTACAATTAGCTGCATCGCGACAATCATCGCCATGAAACAGAAAAGTGTAGGGATTATGAGCCACCAACGCCCTGTCATCAACGAATCTTTGGCGGCCCCAATCATCCCGGACCATTCATAGGTGGTACTTGTTGGTGGGTCTGCCACAAAATCATAGCTTACTTTTGTCCCTCCAAAATATAGATCAAACACGCCCAGGTGGATGAAAATAAGCAGCGTTTGGATAAACTGCTGACCAAAAATAATCCCCATACGTGCACTTAAGTGCGGCATTAAGTGCTTCCACAACAAATGAACAGAGCTGCCACCAAGCACTTTTGTACTCGTTACGAATTCTTCTTTTATAATCAGCTTCATCTCGTTGCCGAACAATGTTATGACAAGCGGAACAGCTAAAAGTGTCAAAATGATCCCCTGATAAAGGATTCTCTCTGTTTCCGTCGTCGTAAACCCGCCAGGAGGCATCCATAACACCGGCTTCAATAGTAAAAACGCAATGATCGTCATCGGTAGAAAGTGCATGCTGTCCACCAGTTTTTCAAACACAAGCTGCACCTTTTTCGGAAGAAAGAAAGCATAGGGAATAGCTAAAAGGAACCCGAGAGCCATTCGCAGGAAAGCAATAACAAGACCGAAAATGATCGTGTATTTCGCACCGACAAGGATTTGGTCGATTACGCTAAAACCGAGAGCATCGGTCCCCAGAAACACATACTCAGGGGTGTGAGGCATCGAACTGACTAATTTCCCTTCATCATTATAGATCAGTCGAAACTGGTCGATCAGCGGCTCTGCGGTCATCGTATAAATGATACTTACGATAAGGGCTCCTGCAATAACCGTAAAACCTAAGAGAAACTTTATGTTCTTAAAATGAGCACCGATTTCTGATATTGCATGAGCAAGCCATCCACCGCCCCCTTTTAAGGAGACAGATCCTATAAAGCTGTTCATGCGGGTAGCGACTTCTTCCGACTTCTTCTCATCCTTAAACAGGAACAGTTCTGTTCCTTGATAGATGACATAAAAAGGGGTGAACAGCATGAGAAGAATAAAGCTTGACACAATCGGTCGAAAATCATTAAGAAAGGCTGTTGTAATCCCATTCATATTGAAAATATATTCAATGATCAACAGACTCGACAACGCGCCCCAAACAATGATTTTGGAATGGTAAAACGTGCTTTTTCCAATGTTCCGAAAGATATGTACACACAATATTCCGATTTTCTCCAACCCTTTCCCCCTGGCCATCTGTACATACGACTTCGTCCATTCTTCTTCAATCAAAGCGAGTAGGATTTTGTACATCGTCACCATAGGCAGGACAGCGATTGCCAACATTGGAAGCAGATAGACTTGATCACCCTGCCCAAGGGAAGCAAAGGAAATAAGCAGAATTTCCGTTTGTTTATAGAACCAAACAATGAACAACTGGATAGAGAAAGCCAGCAATAAATCAGGTACGCTCTCGAGCACTCCAAGAGTACGGTCAACGACCGACCGCAGCCACTTCGGTAAAAATACGGTAAAGAAGGCGCCTGCGAATGCAAGAACGAAACCTAATAAAATGCCACCAAAGAAAACAGTCATGGAGTATTGGTAAGGGTCCCACAGATGTTCAAAAATCGGCACAGGACGTCCTTTGTATAAGTAGTTCCAATCTCCCGGGTTCACGACAGACCCAAGCAGTTGACTCAACTCTTTTATGTAATTTCCTACATCTAAAAATGCTCCTCCCCTGAACAACGCGGGAGAAGTGCTGATCAATAGAATACCGACTATCCCGAACAGATAATAAGCAAAAAATTTAAGGACCCTCATATCTGTAGACCTCCACTCTACTTTCGGATTATGTTTTTTCAATTATCTGACATCACTACGCAATAAAAAAGGTGTACATCATCGTACACCTACTTTTTATCTTAATGAATGGAACGTAAATGTTCAATAAATTTCCATCCTTCATCGATATCATCCTGTGTGTAATTTTGAGCACTTTTTACCGTAAATACTTTTTCAGTAATTTCATCTTTCGGTAAATGTTCAAAGAAAAGCATGGTGGAAACAAGCTCAAGAAAACGCGAGCTGCGCCCGTTCATTTCTTCGATATGCAGATTCAATGGCGGTAGATCCATCTCATAGTGGGTCAGAAAATCTCTGCCGCTATCAGTCAATTGATAACGGTATTGATAATAATTCTTCTTTTCTTCTCTCGTTTCACTAATAAAACCAAGATTACACATTTCTTCGACTCTCAGTGTCAATTCCTCCGAATAAGGGCCGTAAAAATGGAACTGGTAACGCTCTTCAAAAGGGATTTCACACTTTTTCAGTATGTAAATCATCTTTTGCAACTTCTTTCGACCTACAACTTCATGGGTGCTTGAGAAAAACTGCATCAACTTCGCATGATTCTCCAACATGGAGGTTCACTCCTTATCCAAACAAAATTTCCATAATCCGCTTCTTCGTTTTACTTCGATTCGACATTTCCTCCAGCCGATCCAGAGGGATGTACAATTTATGATCCGTCCTTTTTTTACCAGAAATTGATTCGACAATATCAGAAAGCCTGGATAGTTCCTTCAGCTCGTCATTTGGCTGCAGCAGATGAATCGGCAGCCTCTCCCCTTCTTCACCCGGGCGGTAAAAGTCATAAGGAAGGTCTGAACTTGAATCAACGACTAAATAATAATCAGGATTCAAACCGGCTTTTGTGAACAGTTTATATAGCTCCATCCATTCATTCATCTGGGAATTCGGATTGAACTCGATGTATTTAAAAAGTTTACGGTTCACGAAACGGTGGCATAAATCACTCAACACCTCGTCTTCCTCTTTCATCCACGTTTGGAAGTAATAAAGGACGACCGCTTCATCCAGCGCCAAATATTCTTCAAGTGACGGCTCACCGGAAAAGAAGGACAAGAAATGCACTGGTTTCAACTTGAAGCTGTATCCTTCTTCGTACAATTCCTTGGCACGGTGAAGGATTTTAGTTAAGATGACTTCTGCACTTCGCGTTACAGGATGAAAATAGACCTGCCAGTACATTTGATAACGACTCATAATATAATCTTCGATGGCATGCATGCCGCTTTCTTTAACCACGACCTGATCTTCCATCGGCCGCATAACCCGAAGAATCCGTTCCATATCAAAATGTCCATAGCTGACCCCTGTAAAATAAGCATCCCTTTGCAGATAATCCATTCGATCTGCATCAATTTGACTAGAAATCAAGCTGACGACGAGCTTGTTTTCGTACGTCTTGTTGATGACGTCGGCTACTTTCTTAGGAAAGCCTTTTTCAACTTTACTGAGGACCTTGTTCACTTCAGTATCACCTAGCAAAATCGCCTGGGTGAAATCTTCATGATCAAGCTTGTACACTTTTTCAAAGGAATGCGAAAAAGGTCCATGACCAAGATCATGCAAAAGTGCAGCACAAAGACAAAGCAGTCGCTCCTCCTGATTCCAGTTCGGACGGTCTTTGAAGTTCTCGATGATCCTTCTTACAATCTCATAAACACCTAAGGAGTGGTTGAAGCGGCTGTGTTCAGCTCCATGAAACGTCAAATAAGAGGTGCCGAGCTGTTTGATTCTACGGAGCCTCTGAAATTCGGCCGTTCCGATCAAATCCCAAATCACCCGTTCTCGAACATGGACATAACGATGTACGGGGTCTTTAAAAACCTTTTCTTCACTTAACTTCTCATCACGATAGGCCATCATTTTGTCCTTTCTACACGACATTTTTATCTATTATATACCTTAAATTACGACAAAAAAACATCTTGACAGACAGAAATTGACAGGTACCCAATTTAAAACCTGTCTATAGCGCTCTAACATTTCCTATGAATTTTTTTATCCAACAGAGAATTTTACAAGCGATCCTCCATTCATGCAAGAGGCGAGTTTTGGTATAATGGACGTTGCTACCCAAAAAGGAGAACGAATGCTATGAATGAACTACATCCATTATTAAAACCAGATACGTATCGCTTCATAGACCAAAGCAATTTAGGTCCAGGTTTTTCTGCTCTACAGTCTTTTGCTATGGACGATGCGTTATCCATAAGTGTCGGTGAACGTATGAGCCCGACAACAGCCAGGCTCTGGGTCCACCACGATACGATCGTACTCGGAATTCCCGATGCCCGCCTTCCTTATATAAAAGAAGCCATCCAACATTTGAAATCGAACGGATATGATGTGATCGTCCGTAATTCCGGCGGGCTTGCCGTTGTGTTGGATGACGGCGTTTTGAACCTTTCCCTGATTTTCCCTGATTCTAAACAGGTAAACATCCATGACGGCTATGAAGCGATGGTTTCGTTTATACGCCAACTTTTTTCCGATTTGACGGACGGGATTGAAGCTTATGAAATCACGCAATCCTATTGTCCCGGAACCTATGATTTGAGTATTGATGGTAAAAAGTTCGCAGGTATTTCCCAACGCCGTGTCAAAAACGGCTCCGCAGTCCAAATTTATCTTGACGTAAGTGGCAGCGGGGCAGAACGCGCCGCTCTTTTGAAACGGTTCTATGAACTCGGCAGGCGCGGGGAAGAAACACGCTTCAGCTACCCTGATATCGATCCAGGCGTCATGGCATCTTTAAATGAATTACTGGGGACCAACCTCAGCGTTGCCGATGTACGTGACCGTATCCTGATAAAATTACATGAACTCTCCGGTCACCTTGTCACCCACGCTTTAGAAGGAGACGAAATCGACTGGTTTCATAAGCGGTTTGAGCAAATGATCAAACGAAACGAAAAAGCGCTCGACAACCTGGAATAAGGATGTCGAGCGCTTTTTTCTTTTAAATGGAACAGAAAAGCTTGCGGGTATTGTCCAGCGAGCTTTTTCAACTTTTATAGAGCTTGGGCAGCAGTAATGATGGCGAGCTTGTACACATCGTCAGAATTACAGCCGCGGGATAGATCATTCACCGGCTGGTTCAATCCTTGCAGAACCGGCCCAACGGCATCAAAGTTACCCAGACGCTGAGCAATTTTATAACCGATGTTTCCTGCTTCAAGGCTAGGGAAAACAAACGTGTTCGCTTCACCCATTAGTGGAGAATCCGGCGCTTTTTTCTCGGCTACTGATGGAACGAACGCCGCGTCAAATTGGAACTCGCCGTCTATTAATAAATCTTTGTTTTGCTCTTTGGCTATTTCAAGTGCTTGTGTCACTTTCTCTGTTTCAGGGGACTGAGCAGACCCTTTTGTTGAGAAACTCAACATGGCGACTTTTGGATGAATATCAAATAGCTGAGCCGTTTCTGCACTTGCCAATGCGATTTCTGCTAAGTCCTGGCTGTCAGGGTTAATGTTGATGGCACAGTCAGCAAAAACATATTTCTCTTCGTCACGAACCATGATGAATACACCGGACGTTTTCTTAATACCAGGCTTCGTTTTAATGATTTGAAGAGCTGGACGAACAGTATCTGCTGTTGAGTGAGCGGCACCACTGACCAGCCCGTCCGCTTTGCCCATGTAGACAAGCATAGTACCGAAGTAATTTCCACCTTGAAGAATTTCACGTGCTTTTTCTTCTGTTGCTTTTCCTTTACGGCGCTCAACAAAGCTTGCGACCATTTCATCAAACTCATCGTAGTTTGCAGGGTCGAGAATTTCCGCTGCAGAAATATCCAAACTTAATTCGGAAGCTTTCTGTTCTACTTTTTCTTTATTACCGACTAATACAGGTGTCAACATACCGTCAGCACCCAATTGACTTACTGCTGTCAGGATTCTTTCATCTAAGGCTTCTGGAAATACGACTTTCTTGCCTTTTCCATCAATTTTAGATTTCAACGTATCAAATAGGTTACTCATGATTAACCCTCCAATTTTTCATTCTGTTATACATGATAAGACCTTTTGTGTTTAAATGAAAGTGGTTCGAACCAAGTTTTCCGTGTGAAGCGATTTCATTTTATAACTTTACCCTATTTCTCAATAGATGATACTTCTTAAGCTGTTCACTCTTTTGTCATACCCGCATCGTTATCTATCCAAATGTAAATGTGTTATATTTATGGAGGATGTTTTATTAGTACAATACTTCAATGTAAAAGGAGCGATCGATCCCATGCCAGAAGCAGTAGTTACCATGGACGGCTGGTATTGTCTGCATGATTTTCGTTCTGTCGACTGGACAGCATGGAAGTATGCATCAACCGAAGACCGTGAAGAAGCGATCAATGAATTCAAAGAATTGATCGGTCTATGGGAAGAAACAGAACGCAGCAAAGAAGGTAGTCATGCTTTATATACAATTGTCGGTCAAAAAGCAGATTTCATGATGATGATTCTACGTCCGACAATGGAAGAGCTGAATGAAATCGAAACGGCCTTCAATAAATCTAAACTGGCAGAATTCACAAAGCCTTCCTATTCGTACGTCTCTGTCGTAGAGCTTTCCAATTACATGGGAAATGCGAACGAGGATGATCCTGAAATTCAAGCGCGTCTGCGCCCTACCCTTCCGAAGTGGAATCACATTTGTTTCTACCCTATGGACAAGCGCCGTCAGGGAAATGACAACTGGTATGTCCTCGAAAAAGATGAACGTGCCAAACTCATGTACGCCCACGGAATGACAGGCCGCCAATACGCTGGGAAAATCCGTCAGATCATTACCGGTTCCATCGGTTTTGATGACTGGGAATGGGGCGTTACATTATTTGCTCATGATATGCTTCAATTCAAAAAGCTCGTATACGAAATGCGCTTTGATGAAGTAACTTCACGTTATGGTGATTTTGGATCTTTCTATATCGGAAACATCCTCAAGCCAGACGCTGTCGAACAATTTTTACAAGTATAAAGAAGAAAGCTGCCAGCTCATCTGGCAGCTTTTTTTGTGCCCAATATCCCCCCCACTAACGCTCCCTTTAGTTGAAGACTCAGTTTCGAGATGTTTGTGTGACTCTAGAGGCTCCGGGAAACGGTTCGCTTTCCATGGGGCGGGCGGTGAGCCTCCTCAGGCTATGCCTTCCGGGGTCTCACCTGTCCCACACGTCCTTTGGGTTATCCAGTTCCGGCGCCTAGCGGCTAGTGAGACTTCCCTCGCTTCTGTACGATAAGTCAACATCGAATCGCTACGCTCTCCGTGTTTCCTTTATCTCCGCCAGCTCAGTCCAGTCCATACGCCCGCTGACCGAGGCACCTCCACACTAAAGGATAGGAGTCTCACCGTTTCCCTCCGCCCCTTGACCTTATAAGTGTCTCAAAACCACTTCTAAAAGGGTCAGCTTGAATGGTTGAAGGAAGTGGATAATTCGAACACTTGTATTCATAAGTAAGGTTCCAATTCTTTTCCCCTAGGCGGGTATATAGTGCGTTGTATCAAGCAATTGCGTTTGCTAAACGTCAATGGGGTAGCGTTTATATCATTCACTTCTCATAACCATACGAGCTGATTTTTTAAGTAGTGGTTTCGAGAATCATCCTTGGTAAGTGGGCGGAGGGGAATGGCGAGACTCCTGCGGGAAAAGAGTGCTAGGTGAGACCCCGGAAGGCGTCAGCCTGAGGAGGCTCAACGCGCTCCCGCGGAAAGCGAGTCATTCCCCGCAGCCCCATCCACTCAATAGAAGTCTCGAAACTGAGTCTTCCATAATCCTTCCATATTGTTGAAGAACAGTAAGAGGACGTCCCTTCTAGGGAGGTCCTTTTTTGTTGTCCATCAGAATATTTTTTTAATCATATCTCCCCGGGCGTCCAACATATAGTGTTAAAGAACATGCAATCATGCCTTTATTAAAGTGAGGTGACCGCATGGCTGTTGTCCCCTTCGAGCAGGCCGATGGGAGATTATTATCGATACTTATGAGGACAAAGGCTGAAGGAGAAGGTAAACGAGGCATGCTTATGGTCGGAAATACAGAAGTCAACCGTGTGCGAGGAGATGGCACTGCTTTTACGGAAATCGATACGGTTCGTAAGATGGCGTTCCAGATTCCCGGCTGCTTTAAGGCTGCTCACTAGGGCTAGTTCTACCACAGGGCACAGGAAAAAGACAAACGGCTTGCAAGAAGGACGATCAACGGGGAGCGGTTCCACCCTGCCACGAATTCACTTTGGTTTGTCAAGTCTTCTCTAGACTGCCGAGCTCAGTGGTTTGGGTCCAATCAATGGAATACGGGCAGGTTCAAACCCCACTGCTTCTATTCTCCGTCTCGGTCTGTCTGTCCTACTGTTTATTAATTCCAATAAGGAGTGATTGAATTGGCACAAAAGAAACCGCAAATGGGCGGGCAAGGTCAGGGACAGCCGATGTACGGCGGCCAATCTTCCCCCTATTACGGCCAAAACCCGTATATGAATTACTATCCGGTTTCACCAATGCAAGGACAGGGAACCCAGCCTCCGAGTCAACAAGGTGGCTTTCAATTTCCGCAAATGCAGCAAGGACAATCTAAAGGGGGCGTTAATCCTCCGAATATGTTACCTTCTGAAGAATCCTACATTGAGAATATTTTACGGCTGAATGCAGGAAAACCTGCAACCGTATATATGACTTTTGAAAACAATGACCAGTGGAACGCTAAGGTTTTCAAAGGCATTATCGAAGCCGCTGGAAGAGACCACATCATACTTAGCGATCCTCAAACCGGGAAACGTTATTTACTCTTGATGGTTTACCTTGATTACATTACATTCGACGAGGAAATCAACTACAATTACCCCTTTGGCACCGGCCAGGGTATGACCAATCCTCAATCCCGTTAATGAAGCAAAAAAACTCGCTATTTCGGTAGCGAGTTTTTCATTTCCATATTCATAATTAATGGCTAAACGCCAAAAGAAAAGGGTGTACAAATGCGACCTCCATATGAGAGTTACCAAAGAGCCCAGTTAGGTGCCCTTTTGTTAGCTGTAATCCTTGCCGTGGTCGGTTTATTTCAGCTCGAACACCAATGGATCATCTTACTCATGTTCTATGTTCTAGCCGGGAGCTTCGCCTTGGAGGGGATGCTCGAGATGAAACGCCAGCAAAAAGTAAATGCCATCATTCAACTTTTGAGGGCGGTTATTCTTCTATTTTTCACGACCATCCTTTACTTCTAGTATTAATGATTCTTAATAATCGCATACCCCAGCAAAATCCAGCCGATCAAAAATGAAAGGCCACCGAACGGAGTTATCATAGCAAATACTTTAATTCCAGATGTCGCATAGATGTAAAGACTTCCGGAAAACAGCAGAATTCCGATGAAAAAAAACCAACCTGCACCCGTCATAGCACCGGCCTGGATTTTGCTCATCAATAAAGCTGTGACAAACAAAGCCATCGTATGGAACATTTGGTAATCAACGGCTTTCCCCCATTGATCCAATCCCTTTTCGGAGACTTTCCCTTCGAGTCCATGAGCCCCGAAGGCACCTAAAGCGACGGCTAAAAATCCATTAATAACGGCTAAAATTAAAAATATCTTCATTTCTTCTCCCCCTTAAAAATCGAAAATGGAAGAGCCATTGGCCTCGTCATGGTCGATTTTTGTTTCTTTATTCTCTTTCTGGACGGGCTCAGGACTGCCTGCTCCCATCATCTTGCGTATTTCTTCAACGGTTGGTTCCTGGACTGCAGCCGGTGAACTTTGTGTACTTGCCTCTTCCTCTAATAGTAAGTCTGCAAGCAATTTCACCGAACGCACATGCTCCCTCACTTTTTGCTCATCTCCATGCTGGAGCATCGCTTCCTGTATCTCACTGGACATCTTTTTCAAGACCGTTTTGTTGGTGATTGCCATAAATCGTTTTCTCCTTTTCCATAAAAGATGGTTCTCTGTCGTAGTTTAACATGTTCCCCTCCCCCCTGTCCTTTTCTCTCCAGCAGTTTCATCAAATGTTAAAAAGTTACCTTCCAAAATCCCTCTAACCAATATTCCAAATAAGCTCCCTATAGTTGAAGACTCAGTTTCGAGATGTTTCCAGGGTTCGTTGCCTAGTTAAGCGTTAGGGGTGGCTGGGAAGCAACTCGCTTTCCTGTGGGGAGCGCCGAGCTTGCTCGGACTGCGTACTGCGGGAAAAAAGTGCTTGGTGAGCAGTCCGAGGAGGCTCACCGCGCTCCCGCGGAAAGCGAGCTATTCCCCGTAGACCCCGTCCACTCAGCATAAGTCTCGAAACTGAGTCTTCAGAAAACCTGCCATATTCTTTAGTAAGTAGCTATGATAATTCAAGCATGTAAAAAAGAACCCCGACGAGTGGTCGAGGTTCCTGGGTTTTGGAATTATAGGGAGATGACTCCGATTTGGTTTAAGAAGATGACAATGATCATGATGGGAGCAATGAACTTGATGATCGTAAACCATAGGTTGCCAAGCAGCCCATTTTTCATATCCGTAGCTTCCAATGCTTCGGATTTTTTGAAGTACCAGCCTACAAGAAGGGCCATGGATAGACCTCCAAGAGGAAGCAGGATGTTGGAGGCGATATAATCCATCGAGTCGAGGATATTCAAGTCTCCAATAGGGGTGACGCCGGACCATAAGCCAAAGCCTAGGGATACGCCAATTCCGAGCACAAACATAATCGAGCCTACCAACACACTCGTAGCAAACCGTGTCCAACCAAAAGCTCTCATAAAGTAAGCGGTCGGTACTTCCAGAATAGAGACAGATGATGATAAGGAGGCTAAAATCAAAGCGAAGAAGAACACCAGCCCGATAATTCCGCCAAACGGCATCTGCTCAAAAATACTTGGTAGTGTAATAAATACAAGCGGCGGGCCTGAACTTGGGTCAATTCCAAAAGCAAATACAGCTGGAAAAATCACCACACCTGATATCACGGCAAAAAATGTATCCATGATGCCGATGCCAAGCGTCGCACTTGGTAACTTGTTTTCTTTTTTTAAATAACTGCCATACGTCAGCATAGCTCCCATTCCAAGGCTTAAGGAGAAAAAAGCCTGCCCCAAAGCCGCTATATAAATGGAAGGATTACTAAACGCAGTCCAGTCCGGCTGGAATAAGAATTTCAAACCTTCTGATGCCCCATCCAAAGAAAGGCTGAAGAACGCAAGACCAATCAAAATGATAGCCAGTAAAGGCATGAAAATTTTGTTCGCCGCTTCGATCCCTTTCTTAACACCACTCAATACAATGACAATCGTCAGAATCATGAAGAGTGCCGTCCAGGCAATCGGATGCCATGAGTGGCTGATAAATTGACCAAAAGCGCCATCATAACCGACTTCAGGCGAAGTAAAGAATGAACCATTGATATAATTCCAGAAATAAAAGATCGCCCATCCAGCTACTACAGCATAAAATCCTAAAATCAAGAAAGCACTGGCTATACCAAAGAACCCAGTCAAATACCAGGGAGTCTTAGGTGCAAGCTTTTGGAATGAGCCGACAACGTCGCTCTCTGCTTTCCTTCCAATACTAACTTCAGTCAATAACAGGGGTACACCAATTAAGAGTACAAATAATAAATACAAGATTAAAAAGGCGCCTCCGCCATTATTTCCTGCTACGAAGGAGAATCTCCATATATTTCCGAGTCCGACAGCTGACCCCATCGCGGCAAGCATAAAGCCCAGCTTCGTCCCCCATTGTTCTCTCGCCATACTTTCTACACTCCTCTCACTCATTCACCTTTTTCAGCCGCTCTCTATTTTATTCGGCTTAGTGAAATATTCATCAGCATACCATAGAATAAGCGAGTGTACATACATATTCTGAAATTTCATTTAATTTACAGTCGGTAATCAATCATGGAGGGGTTCCCGGCTTTATTATTCTTCTTTTTTTGGTTCTTTTCAGCAAATTGCAAGCATTCGGATCCAGTCGATTTCAAAACAAATGCGGATGGCATTTCTTTCGTTTTGAAACCGTAAGCCTCGCAAGCTCTCGGAAATGCCGGGTTCCATGTTGTACGAAAGTGCTTGCAGCGAAAGCAATTGATCTTTTTCATATCGACCCTCTCTTCAGCCAAATGATATGGTAGAATCATAGCACAGCTAAAGCCCGTTCTCTAGGAGGCTATTATGGAAGCATGGTTCAGTGAACGAATTGACCAAACCTTTATTACATTCGGAACCAGCCATACATGGATGCTCTCCATTTACTTGGTGGTTTCTATCGGTATCCTTGTGATGCATCGATCTTTAAAGAATTCCAATGTACTACACAACCTTGTGCGTTTCAGTCTATTATTGTTGTTAATCCTTTCTGAGATCAGCTATCAAACCTGGACGATCATACACGGTCTCTGGATGGAAGGAAGCCATCTCCCCCTGCATTTATGCGGAATTGCATCTTTATTGGGGGTGGCCGCACTCCTTACCTATCACCCGAAACTTATTAAAATCACTTTTTTCATAGGTATTCTGCCAGCAGCCATTGCCTTAATCACTCCCGATATTCCTCATGGATATGAGCACTTCCGGTTTTGGAAGTTCTTTGTGCATCACATGGCTATCTCCTGGACCAGTCTATTTTTGATTGTATCGACAAAAGTCACGATCAGGGGTAAAGACTTGTTGGAAACCTTCTTCTACTTAATCATATACAGTGTATTCATCTTCATTTTCAATACTTTTTTCCAAACCAATTATCTGTACTTGAAGGGTCCTCCCATTGCCGGTACTCCTCTTGATTGGATGGGAGATGGGGTCCTGTATTATATCAGCCTGGTTTTAACAGCCTTCTTTGTTTTTTCCCTTATGTATTTCCTTTACAAGCTCATCAAAAAAAACAGATAGCCCCCACCATTCAATATAATGGCAGGATTGTGGAAGACTCAGCTTCGAGACTTTCCAGGTTTCGTTGCCCGGGTTGAGCGTCAGGGGCGGAGGGGAATGGCGAGACTCCTGCGGGATAAAAGTGCTTGGTGAGACCCCACAGGACGCAGTCCGAGGAGGCTCACCGCGCTCCCGCGGAAAGCGAGCTATTCCCCGCAGCCCCCATCCACCCAACAGAAGTCTCGAAACTGAGTCTTCAACTAAAGGGAGCTTATCTGTAAAAACACTTTAATATTAGAAAAGGTAAGGTGCGTAGACGATAAGGATGATGAGTACCCAGATGACATCGACGAAATGCCAGTAATAGTTGAAGATCTTGTGTTTTTCTTTGAACAAAGACTTCGGCATCGTCTGCTTGAGCTGGACCATTAAAAGAATCATCCATACCAGCCCAAATGCAACGTGTGACGCATGAAGCCCAACGAGTACATAAAAGGAAGCAAGGAAGTTGTTCATCGTAAGGGTGTAGCCTTCACTCCAGTACTTGTAAAATTCATGGATTTCCAACCCCATAAAAATGCTCCCGAGCAGAAAGGTCGTCCCCAGTCCAATCCAAATCTTAAGCCGGTTCCAATTTTCCAATCCACTCTCCGCTATTAGTAATGTACCGCTGCTTGAAAGGAGGAAAACGGATGTCAATATGACGGTTCGAAGCTCGTACACTTCTGTAGGATCCGCTCCCCTGGATGAAGGGGTGTAAAGGATATAGGTAGCGAACAATGTTGCAAACATGATGGCTTCGACAACTAAGTAGAGGAAAAAACCGAGTCGTTTGTCATTGAATAACACCTCCGACGTCTGTTTCATGACTCTTCCTCCTTTCGATACACAGCTTTTCTTTCATCATTAAACACACGGTAGATAAAGAAACCCAGTGCAGCGATTCCACCTATGATCTGCATCCAAACCCATCCATATATAAAACCGACGCTCATGACAATCAAAACACCTGCAAGCAGAACAGGAGCCACCGTTTGGATAGCGATCGGAGAAGGTCTGGCCTCTTCGGATTCTGGCAGCCTCTTTCTTTCTACTTTGCTGTACCAGTAAGCATCGATAGAATTGATTTGCGGAACAGGTTGAAACGGATGTTCAGGCGCTGGTGATCCGACGGTCCATTCCAATGTCCGGCCGTCCCACGGATCCGCACCCACAGGGTCAGTAAGTCGATGAGTCTTGTACAAATTCCATGCAACAAACAGCATACTCGCCCCCATCAAAAACGCTCCGATCGTACTGACGAAATTCAATAGGAATACACCATCTTCCCACGTATAGGTATATACGCGGCGCGGCATTCCATTTAAGCCTGCAAAGTGCTGAGGCATAAATGTTAAATGAAATCCGATGATAAAGAGCCAGAAATGCCATTTTCCCAGTTTTTCATCAAGCATCTTCCCGGTCATTTTCGGATACCAATAATAAATGCCTGCAAATGCCCCGAGAATCGTGCCGCCTATCATCGTATAGTGAAAATGGGCAACAACGAAATACGAATCATGATACTGGTAGTCTGCCGCTGCAACGGCCAGCATGACCCCTGTCACTCCTCCAATGACGAATGTAGGGATAAATCCTAATGAAAACAGCATAGGAGTCGTTATTCTCACCACGCCTTTTCGCATCGTAAACAACCAGTTGAATACTTTGATGCCGGTGGGAACGGCAATTAACATCGTTGTGATGGCAAAAATAGAATTGGCCAAAGCACCAAGTCCCACTGTAAACATGTGGTGTGCCCATACCATAAATCCTAGTAATCCAATCAACGCAATTGCAACCACCATGGATGTGTACCCATACACTCTTTTTCTTGAAAAAGTTGAGATGACATCCGAAAAGATTCCGAAGGCAGGCAGAATCAAAATATACACTTCCGGATGACCAAAAATCCAGAACAAGTGCTGCCAGTACACAGGATCTCCGTATTCCCCAAGAAAGAAGCTCGTTCCGTAAATCCGATCAAACATCAATAACAACAGCGCTATTGTTAAAACCGGGAAAGCAATCATGATAAGAAAGGATGTGATGAGGGTGGCCCACGAAAATAAGGGCATCCTTGTCATCTTCATCCCTGGTGCACGGAGACGGAAGATGGTGACAATCATATTGATGGCTGTAAAAATCGTACCCAAGCCTGAGACTTGAAGGCCGAATATGTAGTAGTTGTTATTAGGACCCGTCGTGAACGTATCCGTCGCGAGAGGCGCATAGGAAGTCCAACCCGCATTTGGGGCAGCATTAAAGAAGAAAGCCATATTGAAAATGACCCCGCCGGCCACAAACAACCAAAAACTGATCGCATTCAAATAAGGGAAAGCAAGATCATTGGCCCCCAATTGAAGAGGCACTGCGATATTCATTAAACCGATCAACAAAGGCATGGAGACGAAAAAAATCATGACTGTCCCATGCGTCGTAAAAACTTCGTTATACTTTTGAGATTGGAAGACCCAAAAATCATTTTCCGGTATAGCCAGCTGGGTCCGGATAAACATGGCATCAATGCCCCCACGGATAAAGAAAACCATGGAAAGCAAAATGTACATCGTTCCAATTTTCCGGTTGTCCGTCGTCGTCATATAATCCCAAACCAATGGCCATTTCCTTCTCGTCGTCAACCACCAAAACAAGGCTGCGCCCAAAAGAATGGTTACAATCCAGGACACCACGATATCTGAAGGAACTTCCCCTATAAAAGGTACGTTCATCCCATTCACCCCACCCTCTCCTATTTACTCTTCCTGCACCCAGTTCTCAAACGATTGCTGACTCATCACTTTCGTCTCAAACCTCATCAGCGTATGTTCCGCCCCGCAAAACTCTGCACATTTCCCCTGATACGTCCCCTCTTCGCGTGGCTCAAACGATAATTTCGTCATTTCACCCGGGAGAACATCGATTTTCCCTGATAAGTTCGGAATCCAGAAGGAGTGGATGACATCATTTGAGGTAAGACGGAACTGAACTTCCTGATCTACAGGTAAAACGAGTTCATCATAAGATTCTTTACCGTTCTCATAAGTGAATTTCCAATTGTATTGCTGGCCGACCACTTCGACAATCATAGCGTCGCCCTTTGACCCTCCCGCTGAACCTGACACTTTCGAGGTTAGGTCATATGTAGCCTTTACCGTTGGAACGGCTAAGATGGCAAGCAATAAAACAGGAACAATGGTCCATGTGATCTCCAGCCACTTGTTCTCCTTTTCATCTGGTGGAATATTAAATTTCGCCTTCCCTCTTTCCCGGAATTTCCTAAGAAAGTAGACGAATAAAACAAATACGACGATCAGCACAAGCATCATAATGCCAAAGCTCAGGTAGATTAAGTTCGTCAATGTATCAGCAGTATCACTTTTTGGATTGAGTACTCTCATTTGACACCCAGTTAAGAAAGCGATTACGAAAAAGGACAACACTCGTTTATTCACCGACTCTTCCCTCCCCTTCGGTTGGAAATCCGCATATATAGAACTGTCTAGTTATGCTCTATTACCTAATCTTTACAGAACAAAACTCCCCTCTCTGAAAAAACAGCTTCTCCCTTCAAGACTTCGTTTAAATAGGTGTATGAGAAGATAGTGGTCCGTAAAGCGAGTCACTCGTCAGAATCCTTTTTTCTATAAAGATAAGTTATCGCTGCGCTACAACCCTGCTATCATCCGTATTTACATAACCAAAAAGCCTCCGCATCTGATGAATTCAGAAACGGAGGCTTTTTGGTTATCTTCCATGAAGATTTTCAAGTCTTTCGATGCGGGCTTCCAGTTTTTCATACTCTTCTTTTGAGACAAAGCCCAGTTCCTTCATCTGATCCTGAAACCTGGCTTTCGCCTGTTCATTCCACTCTTTATCTTTGCTCTGACCTTTTGCAATCCACTGGTTCATCCAATTATTGACCATGGTCTTCGCTTGTGAAGGGCTGATTTCTCCGCGCTTCACCATTTCATTGACCATCTTTTCAAAACGTTCCTTGCCACTGATGGCAGCACCTAAACCAAGATGAAACCCTTTCTTCAATAAATCACTCATCCTTCATTCCTCCTATTATGATGGATGCGCTTCAACATCCTCAAATGATTGAACGAACTTACGAGAAACCCAAGTACACCTACTCCTGATACGATACTCCCGATCCATATCGTCGGGAGGACAGGAACAATCAGTGTGTAATATAAAGAAGCAGCACCGATTCCTGCAATCACGAGCGAAAGGAAAGTATAAAATAGATAATATTGATGGAATAAATGGTTTTTTTGATGATAACTCTTCCATTCCCTTTCTTTATCTCCATCCTCGAGATATTCCACCAGAGCTCGCGGCAGGGATAGAAGCGGCCGGGCTGTCTCTTTCGCGATTTCTTTGTATAAAGAAAAACTGGAAGCTTCCCCTGACATCCATTCCTTAATTACCGGTCTACCCCACTTAATTAAATCGATTTGAGGATACACACTTGTTAAAACTCCAACGATGATTGAAGTCGCACGTCCTAAAAAGGCATAATCAGCAGGAAGCTGAATCGGCTGTTCTTTCACAAACTCTTGTAAATCGCCCAGCATATCATTCATCATATGCGCATCCAACTTGTCAAAGTTCCCATCCAGGTACATGTCGGTTGTCTGCTTCAAGAGTTTTTTCACTTTCTCTGTGTCCGCATCAGGAAGCAGGAAGTCCATTTCCTGCAGCGATTCAATAACTCTGTCATAGTCATCTAATATGAAGCCTTGAATCATTTTACGAATCGAATTCGCATCTTCGTTCTTAATTTCCCCGACCATCCCGAAGTCAATGACAACCACTGTACCGTCTTCTTTTAACATCAAGTTTCCAGGGTGAGGATCGGAGTGAAACATTCCCGCATACAGAAACTGTTCCACACACAAATCGAACAGCGTCCGAGCAATCTTTTCCCGGTCAATGTTATTTTTCTTAATAAAAGATAAGTCCGTGATTTTTGTTCCTTCAATCCATTCCATGACAAGCACACGCTTTGTCGATAGATCGGAATAATAATCAGGGATGTAAACATCCTCAAAATCTGCAAATCTCTTTTTGAAATGATTGCCGTTCTGAAGTTCCATGGTGAAATCCAATTCGTTGCTGATCACTCGGACGACTTCCCGGTATAAAGCCGGCAGGTCCGCTTTCTTCCCATAAACGGTAAATTTATTGAGCATCCAGAAGACGATTTTCAATGCTTTGAAGTCCATCCGGAACGTGTCGCGAACCCGGTACCGCTGGACCTTAACCGCAACGGGGGTGCCGTCTTTCAAATGAGCTTTATAAACCTCGCCGATCGAAGCTGAAGCAATGGAATCTTCCTTGATGTTTGAAAGGTATTCATCAAGAGGTGCATTCCAATCCTCTTCCATGGTCTGTTTCGAATACTTAAATGGAACCGGTTCGACTCTGTCAACGAGCCCCTCTAATTCTTTAATGAAAGATTGCGGTAATAAATCTCCTCTGGAGCTTAAGAACTGGCCGAATTTAATGAGCAGACCACCTAATAGCACCGCCTTCCTGCGGTATTCTTCTGCTTGCTTTGCCAGCATTTCCTCCCATTTCCGTTTTGTGTCCTGATCCCAGATCCGGTGTCTTTTTTCAAACCAGAAGATTTGTATAAGAAATTTCAACGCCATCCAGACGATGATGGATATTCTATATATGGATATGTATTTCAACCGTTTTCCCATTTTCCTCCCCCTCCATACTTCTGTTCTTCATTCTTCCCTTCTCTTATTCTCGTCAATCATGAAAATCTCATATTCAAAAGGGATCATAGACCTAAAACTTATTTCTCATTGAATTTGTTTCGTGTTGCGAAATTCAATACAAAATAACTATTCTAATTTTTTTAGAATATTCTTCATAATAAAATATAGATATTTTTACAATTTTTTCATTAGGGGGATCTTATTTTGAAGAATAAGAAACTAACAGCTTTACTGTCAGCGGGTGCCTTGACCCTGTCATTGCTCTCTCCGGCTGCGGTAACAGAAGTAAGTGCAAGCAAAGTACAGGAAAATTGGAACGTCGAACGGTATAGCGAAAAAATAGATATCGATGGTCAATTGCAGCGCTTGGACGAAAGCGAAAGCTTCCAGCGAGAAGCGAAACAGACGATCAAGGATAATGCATCCAAAGTAAATTTTAATGGGGAAGAAGGAAGCGGATCAGAATCAAATGCAGAAGCTTCAAGAACTTCTGCCGCAGGTGAAACGAAACAATTCCTCACTCGGGATTTAGCATTTAAAGAGTTTACTCTTCAAAGTGTGGGAGATCATGCAGAAGTATGGGTGGCCAATGACCTTTCCTTCCCTGAAGGGGACGATCGTCCAGCTCATGTGGTCACACAAGAGCAAGCGGACATAATGGCCAATGAATTCGATGAAAACATGTATCCAGTAGCTACTGATTTCTTTGGTTCCCCCGATACATTGGACGGAACAAATGCTCAACTGGAGGACTTAGGAATTGTTCCGGAGGGTTACTATCAAGGGGATGGAGACAAAGTCATCATCCTTGTCGATAACGTTCAGGATGACAATTATGAAGACCCGACCTATCCTTTCTTTGTTGCTGGCTTCTTCTGGCAGACACTTGAAAACTATATGGATCGTAACATCATCACGATCGATTCAAGAGACTGGGATACACGTCTGGAAAGCACGTTCTTTGGAACGACAATACACGAATTACAGCACCTCATTCATGCGGATAATGACGGGGATGAGACTTCCTGGTTGAATGAAGGAATGTCCACTTTCTCTGAATACCTAGGTGGATACGGAATGGATTCCGGGTCTATCAACTTCCTGCTCGATCACCCGGAAAACTCGTTAACAAACTGGGACGAGCATGTAGACGCTGAAACCGGTCCTGAAACCATTGCTGACTATGGCCTGGTTCAACTTTTCACCCTATACAACTACGAGAGATTTGGACAAGAGTTCATCCGCCATGTGGCGAAAGATGAATTGAATAGTATTGAAAGTTTCGAAAGCGCCTATCAAGACTTTGGGTTTAACGTAACATTCAATGAAGTTTACCAAGACTTCTCTACAGCCTTAGTTGTGGATGATCCGAAGTTCAAAGGTGGAAAATATGGTTTTGAAAACATCGATCTACGTGAGCTTCCTGTTGGAGATGGAGAAACACGCGGGAAAACGGTCAATTTTGAAAAAGCGAAAGACTATGAAAAAGAGGGTGTCCCTGCTTGGGGTACAGACTTTAAAGAGTTCAACTTTGAACCAGGTGAAAACGTAGAGTCCTTCAAGTTTAATGGCGTAGATTTTGAAGATAACACGTGGGAAAGCGTAACGGATCCTTTAGGAAGCGATAATGAAGTGCTTTCTGCCGGCACAGGTGACGAATTGGACAACAATTTGATTTTCAAAGCGGACTTAACAGATGTTGAGAACGCCACATTGAATTTCGATCACTTTGTGGACATCGAAGAGAGCTGGGACTATGGTGTCGTACAAGTTTCCACAGACAATGGACAAACATGGACATCCCTCGAAAACGAAAACACGCGTTCAGATGTCGTTGACGAAGGTTATCCGAAAATCAAAGAAAATGTTCCTGGATTCACAGGACACTTTGAGGATTACCAGTCTGAAAGCTTCGATCTATCTGAGTTTGCAGGAGAGGAAGTCCACATCTCATTCCGTTACTTGACGGATTGGGGACACAATGACACGGGATGGTTCATTGATAACATCGAAATTCCAGAAGTCGGAATAAGTTATGATGGCACGACAAAAGAACCATTCATGTCTAAAGCGGAACTTCTCGGAAATTATGTAGACTATGGTGTTACATTCATTAAAGAGAAAAACAACGGGAAGTATCAAGTGGTTGAAGTCGACCCATTCAATGTTACAGATGAAGAGGCATTGGAGCTTCAACAAGTCTTCCGCCCTGGTAAGACGTACATGACGACTTACTACGCGGCTCCACAGGATAGCTTGAACCCTGTTGAATTCGAATATGAAGTGGATTACAAAGAAAAAGGTCCTGAAAAGAATAAGTAAGACTCTTTCCCCCAATCGGATGATTGGGGGTTTCTTTAATGATGTAATTAAGTGAAGTTTGACCGGTTTCCAACTGAATGGATGGGATCAACCGAAAGCCCCTCCCCTATTTCATCGATTTACCCTCACCTCTCCCTAACAGTTG
This sequence comes from Halobacillus litoralis, assembly GCF_009856445.1. GTDB lineage: Bacteria > Bacillota > Bacilli > Bacillales > Halobacillaceae > Halobacillus > Halobacillus litoralis. Next base: position 472,659 of record NZ_WMFA01000001.1, on the reverse strand, counting down.
CGCCTTCTATACCAACTGTGTGAAAATTTACTATACAAAGGAGTGTTGCTGATGCATATTCGTGAATTGGAAGTCAAAGAGTTACATACCGTTGCCGAATGGTTGTTCAAAATGAACGAACAAGACCACCATTACGTTGCCTGGATGGCTTCAGAACAAAATGAAATATTTGAACAGATTTGGACGTTGACCCAGTTCAAAGAACCTCTCGCCTATGTCGCCTGGGAAGGAGAAGAAATCATCGGATTCCTCGGCATCCTTCCTTTTTTTGAGCAGAAACTATGCCGGCTGCTGGGCCCTTTCGCTATTAAGGATCAGGAAGAGGTCATCGAACAATTATGGGACAAAGCTTCTCTAACGGCGCAGCTGCACTTTGATGTTGTAAAGGTAGCCTGTTTTGCTGCCAATCAGGCACTCGTTTCCTTTGCAGAAAGGCATCAGTTTCAGATGTACAACATTGAACGTACGTTAGCCGCTTTTAAAGCTTCCTATGAAACGAGTGAGAAAAAAAACACCTCTATCGTCGGGCTTAGTCAGGAAGACTACGCAACCTTGGATGACATTCACCCTTCGGCAGCTTACTACACGACAAAGGAAATGCTGCATTTATCCGGGGATAAGGGCAATTACCTTTGGGGTTACCAGCAAAACGGAGAGCTGATCGGGTACATTTATTTCGAAACCATTATCTCAGGACATGAAGGAGAAATTTGCTTTGTAAATGTAGCTGCTGATCACCGAAGCAGCGGTGTTGGCTCAGAGCTCATTCATCATGCGTTACAGTATGCCTTCTTTGCTCTTGAACTGGATGTGGTCACAATCTCGGTCAGAACAGAGAATCAGCAGGCAGAAGCCTTATATCAACAATTCGGGTTCAAAGAAATCCATACCATTTATGCGTATCAAAAAGAAATGAAACCAGAGCCACCTCTTTCCACTACCATTCATTAAAAGGAGGGATTCCATGGAACGTTTTATTCGGGAGACATTAGAAAAAGTCAACGACACTTCAACCGTACACTCCATCCAACCTGTAAGTGGAGGAGACATCAATCAGTCATTTTATGTAGAGACGGATCGTCGTCCTTATTTTATTAAAGTCAACGAAAAAGTTGCGAGTCATTTTTTCCAAGCAGAGGCAGAGGGCTTACGCCTTATAAAGGAAACAGAAGCTGTACGAGTGCCTGATGTCTATCATTACGACATCCCTGATGGTGATGAAAAAGCTGCACTTGTGATGGAATGGATCGAAAAAGGGGCTTCAGATGCTTCCCATTCCCTCGGAAAGAGCATAGCTCACATGCATCAGCATACATCAGAGAAGTACGGATATGGAAAGCCGACCTTTGTTGGTGAGCTAAATCAGACCAATGAGTGGTGCACAGCCTGGACAGATTATTACCGCCGTTATCGTTTAGGAGGACAGTTGGAAATAGGAGCGGCAAAAGGTTCAATCTCAGGTCTTCGTGAAGAACGCTTGATAAAACTGATGGACAGGGTCGATGAATTTATTCCCCAAAAACCAAAAGCCTCTCTCCTGCACGGCGATTTATGGGGTGGAAATTGGATGACCACAAGTGAGGGCGAACCTGTTTTAATCGATCCGTCCGTCCTATACGGAGACCACGCATTTGAACTTGCCTTCACTGAGCTGTTCGGGGGATTCCCGCCAAACTTTTTAAATCAGTACAACACACATTTCGAGCTACCCGAGAACTATCAGGATACAAAACCCATCTACCAGCTTTTTTATCTGCTCGTCCATCTGAATATCTTTGGGGAAATGTATGGATCACAGGTGGACCGGATTCTGAAACATTATGTCGGGTGATTCAGGAATAGGCCCTTCCCTTTCCTGAATCCGATATTTCAACCAGCTCCAGCGGATAGGGTTCAAAATAAGTCTGTTGCTTCAGGTATTCACTTTGGAAACGGGCGACCCAGCAATTTAATACACTCAACACAGCACTCAAGGGTACTTTCTCTTCTTTATATTGTTCCAGAAGGCTTTGAAAGCTTTCTTTCTCTTCTTTAGACAAATCCTTTTTGAAGTATCCTGCAATATGCTGGCATACGTTCACGTGGGCACTCGGTTTTGCCGGCTTCTCCATAAGTTCATGAAGCAAAGGTTCATAGCTTTCTATGACCTGTTCAAAATCAAGGTGATTATGATTCGCAACCGTTTGCCCCATTTTCTTGAGCGTTCCAGGGTGATAAGCCATGAAGAGATATTTGTTACGTGCGTGGAATTGCTGCAACCCTTTCATTCCATCAAACTTCTTCACCTCACGAAAGTCAGCGAGCGTAAACAATTTCGTTAAAAAATGGTGTCTTAGTGTATAGTTCTTAAGTCTCCCCTCTTCTTCAATCGCAAGCCCTCCATGACGATGAAGGATTTCCTTGGCAAAAAATCCTGATGTTTTTCCGACAACTTGAGAGTTTCCTTCACTGTGATAAACTTTCACATCATGCATGCCGCACGTTGGTGATCGGTTTTTCAATAAAAATCCATCCACGTCGGTCAAATGATCCAGAAAACCTTCGGAGAACTCTTTCATTGTATCCGTTAGATTTTCTCCCGTTTTCGGCTGGACGAGCTGTTCTTCTTCGCCATCAATAATACGAATGACTTCGCGTGGTACGCCGAGCCCGATTTCAACCTCTGGACATACGGGTATGAATTCCACATGCGCCTGCATACGCTGAACGGCCTTATCTGGGATCACGGCTCCATTATAGCGGACTTCTGCAAATTCCAAACAACGGCTGACCACGACTTTCGGTGTAGGGAAATGCCGCATTTTCTTCTCCCCTTTCTGACAAATACAAGTACTAGCAAACGTTCCTCAATTTCTACTTCCATAAACACAAACCGCATATCATCTACAAATTTCCTATTGGTTTTTGACGGAAAACGTAATAGAATAAATAGTGTTGCATAATTATTCTCAAGCATTTATAAATAAAAAAATCAGACAAGTCAGGAGAGATTTTGGATGAGAGCGAAAGACTTCCATGCATCATCACACTTAAAGTTCATAATTCCATCCTTGATCGGAATTTTCCTATTCATGTTTCCGATCTTCGGGGATGACGGCGCCGTCACCATTCCAATCGCGATTCTTGCCGGTTGGGTGGAAACGTGGCTTGCCGACTATTTATCCTTGATCATGACGATCATTATCACCATTACAGCTATAGGGACGGTTATAGCTAAGGCAGCAGGCAAAGAAGCCCTCAATGGATCACCATTTTTCCAGTCTTTATTTAATGTTCCACGGGTATGGGTCGTTACTCGCCTTTTAGGTATGATTTTCGCCATCATGGTTTACTTTCAAATTGGACCTGAGGCAATCACAAGTGAAAATACAGGCGGTTTGCTTCTTGATTCCCTTCTGCATGTTCTTTTCGCCGTTTTTCTATTTGCAGGACTGTTTTTACCACTGCTCTTGAACTACGGACTCCTTGAACTGTTCGGGGTAGTCTTAACAAAAATCATGCGTCCACTCTTCCGTTTGCCTGGGCGTTCTTCTATTGATTCCTTAGCCTCCTGGTTAGGAGATGGGACCATCGGTGTCCTTCTCACGAGTAAACAATATGAAGAAGGTTATTATACGAAGCGTGAAGCGGCTGTCATCGGGACAACCTTCTCTGTCGTATCCATCACCTTCAGCCTTGTAGTCATTCAGGAAGTGGGTCTTGGCGATATGTTCGGCCAGTTTTACTTAACTGTAGCTATTGCAGGTTTCATCGCTGCTTTGATCATGCCGAGAATTCCACCTCTTTCTAGGAAACCAGATACGTATGTAACAGAAGAGCCAAGCGATCAAAAAGAAGAAGTTCCGGAAAATCACAACTTGATTACCTACGGTTATACAAAAGCCGTAGAACGAGGCAGCAAAGCAAGCGGAATCGGCAATTTTCTGAAGCAGGGTACTCAGAACATCCTGGATATGTGGATGGGTGTAGCTCCGATTGTTATGGCGCTTGGTACTATTGCACTCGTAATTGCCGAATTCACTCCATTTTTCACATGGATCGGTATGCCGTTCATTCCACTTCTTGAGCTGATGCAGGTTCCTTATGCACAGGAAGCGTCTGAGACCATCCTTGTTGGTTTCGCGGACATGTTCCTTCCTGCGATTATCGGATCCTCTATTGAAAGTGAAATGACCCGATTTATCATCGCATCTCTATCTGTAACGCAGCTGATCTATATGTCTGAAGTTGGTGGTCTATTGCTCGGCTCTAAAGTTCCGGTCAACATCAAAGACCTATTCATTATCTTCCTTCTAAGGACTATCATTACGCTGCCAATCATCACTCTTATTGCTCATTTATTATTCTAAAACCAAAGCACTTCCTCCAACGAGGAAGTGCTTTTTTGTATCCTACTCCTTATTGAAGTAAATGGCAGGTTTCTTGAGAACTCAGTTTCGAGACGTTTGTGGAGTGGATGGGGGCTCCGGGGAATGACTCGCTTTCCGCGGGAGCGCGGTGAGCCTCCTCGGACTGCGTCCTGTGGGGTCTCACCAAGCACTTTTTTCCCGCAGGAGTCTCGCCATTCCCCTTCGCCCCTTAACCAAGTATGGTTCTCGAAACCACTACTTAAAAATCAGCTTGTATGGATATGAGAAGTGAATGATGTAAACTCTACCTCGTTGACGTTTAGCATGCGCAAATGCCTGATAGAACGCATTATATGCCCGCATAGGGGAGAAGATTTGGAACCTTACTTATGAATACAGGTGTTCGAATCATCCAATTCCCTCAACCATTCAAGCTGCCCCTTTTAGAAGTGGTTTCGAGACACTTATAAGGTCAAGGGGCGGGGGGAAACGGTGAGACTCCTATTCTTTAGTGTGGAGGTGCCTCGGTCAGCGGCGTATGGACTGGACTGAGCTGGCGGAGATAAAGGAAACACGGAGAGCGTAGCGATTCGATGTTGACTTATCGTACAGAAGCGAGGGAAGTCTCACTAGCCGCTAGGCGTCGGAACCGGATAACCAAAAGGACGTGTGGGACAGGTGAGACCCCGGAAGGCATAGCCTGAGGAGGCTCACCGCCCGCCCCATGGAAAGTGTACAAATGCGGAATCGTCCTGGTAGACACGACTGGCATAAGCAGAACAGCAACGGAATGTGTACTTTCATTCCGTTGCTGTTCTGCTTATGCCGCGAGTGTCTGGACGATGGAGCAAGACGAACCTTTTCCCGGAGCCCCTAGAACCACACAATCGTCTCGAAACTGAGTCTTCAACTAAAGGGAGCTTATATGAAAAAACCGCTAAGCTATTGGGGGCTTAGCGATTTTTTAGAAGTTCGAGCATTTTTTGTGCTGTTGAGAGGCTTGACTGTGGATTTTGTCCGGTGACGAAGGGATCATCACTGACGACGTGATCCGAGAAGGCACCGCCAGAGTCAAACTCTGCGCCCGCTTCCTTTAAGCGGTCCTCCAGCATAAAAGAAACAACGGAATCGAGACCCGTCTCTTTTTCTTCCTCATTCGTAAATCCGGTAATCGTTTTACCTTCTACGAGTGGCTGTCCATTATGATCCTCCACTCCTACAAATCCTGCAGGCCCATGACATACAGCCCCGATGACTTTACCTTCTGTCAGGAAGTGCCGGAGCAATTCTTCAAGCTCATCATTTTCCGGGAAGTCGACCATCGTTCCATGTCCTCCGCAAAGAAAGATACCGGCGAATTCTGTCGGGTCTACTTCGGCCAGCGGAACGGTTTTATCGATGGGCTTCATGACTCCGTCCCAAACTTTTGGCAGTCTATTGCTATAGCTGTTCGGGTCGATAGGTGGGCGCCCACCTTTGGGACTCGCCGCTACGACTTCATAACCCGCTTCCTGAAATTCTGTTGCAGGCTCGACAAATTCCTGAAGCCACAATCCTGTTTCATGTTTTCCGCCCAATTGGTCCGCATTCGTCACAATCATTAATATCTTTTGATCCATGATCAGCAACCTCCTTGTCCATATCCCTCCTATTATTTACAAAGGATAGCATTTCAATCACAATAGTTTTTTCATCCAAACCTGCTGCAATCGTGTTTCGAATCCTTCTTCCTTCAATGCTCTATAAGCTGGGCTTTTTTCAGGTATGTTGAAAGCAGTGATGACTGCATCCGGATATGTGGAACGAAGAGTTTTCAGGCACTCCTTTCCCTTGTTTTCAGAGTGTACCTGAAATAATGTAAGGTGTTCGTTATCATGTCGGGTGAAGAACACATGCCCAATGGTTGCTTCTCCATCTGTGACTTTGAAAAACTCTCCCTTCTCTATGGAGAAGGGTTGATTCTGCCATGGGTAATCCCCGTTGGACATTCGCTCCTTCCAATCGCCTTCATCCATGGACTCTAAATGGGGCATATTTTTTACTGTGTAACCTACGGGAGTGGATTTCATGATATGTAAATGATCCATAACCTGATATCCATATCGTTCGTACAAAGCGATCGCGCCGTGGTTATCTGAGATCGCTTCTAATGTAGCTACAGAGGCCTTTTCTTTTTCATACATAGATAAAGAGGAGTGAACAAGCAAGCGTCCCACTCCTCTTTTACGATACGAAGGATGTACAGCTGTCCCTCCGTTATAGGCTGTTTTTATTCCGTCTATTTCTTGAATACCATTTAGAACGATTCCTACAGGCTTCTCCCCATCATAAGCGAGAAATGAAAAAGCAGGAGACAGCCGTTTTGAACTCATCATTTGAATCAAACCATCCAAATCAAACTGCATCTGGACTTGATAATCTTGAAAACCTTCGTTTAAAGATGTCAGGGCATCCTTGAACGGACAGTCCTTCATGGGCAAAATTTTCATAACCATTCCCTCCTCTACCTTTCATAACTTTCTATACAAAGGAGGGAATCCCTGCTTAGGACTGAAAAGAAGAATCTTTATGATTTACCCGGTGCCACCATTTTTTTAAAAGCTGAATGCGTCCTTCAATAAAGGGCTGAGTAAGGGTGCGGATGATGCCGCTCGATAACACGTACACAATGGAAGCGGCTACGATAGCTAGACCTAAGACATCAAATACGTGGTCGACTTTGAACCAGTCGGCTTGACGGAAGAATTGAATGAAGAACCCGTGCAGCAAGTAAACGTATAACGTCCTTCCACCAAGGTAAGTCAAACGGTACTGCGTATTCGGGACCCACGCAAAGACACTGATGGTCATGACAGCAGCCAGTACATAGACACCTAATCGGAACACGCCGCCCATTTCGGGGCTTCCAAGCACTTCATACGATTTAGAGCCTAGCAGCCAGCCTGAACTGAACTCCGGAAATAGTGCGATGACGGAGGCAACGACAGCCATCACGACAAGGCTTGCTTCTTTCACTCGGCGAGTTCTCCATTTGTGGACATGCTCTTTCGTCAACCAATACCCCGCAAGGAAGAAGGGGAAGAAAACGAACGTCCGGGACAAGCTGAAATGATGCCCGATATCATTGAAATACCCGACAAGGACACCAATTTGCACGGCAATTGCCACTCCAAGGAATGGAGGGATTTTTTTGAACCAGTAAAGCAGGATGTGCCAGCAGAACAAACTGAACAAGAACCACAGAGACCAGTGAGGGTAGAAAATCCCACTTAAGGTCGCTCCTTTTCCAATGAAGAAGTAGTATCCTGTGTAAACAAGCTGAAAAATGAGATAAGGCAGGATCAATTTTTTAGCTAATTGTAAGATGTAGTCTTTTTCTCCAGACCCTTTCGCAAAGAACCCGGCAAGAAAAATAAATGCAGGCATGTGGAACGTATAAATCCAAGTATATAATGTGTACATCGGCCTTGATCCGTCTGTAAACGGCTGAATGATATGACCAAAGACGACGAGAAAAATAAGAACGAGTTTGGCATTATCAAAAAAGGCATCACGTTTCATGTTGTCTCACCCTTCTTTATCGATTAATCCTCTACCTCATGTTTACCACATTCCTGTACTTTTTAAGGCACTTTTATTCATTTTTAAACCATATGTAAACCAATTGTTATCTTCTGTTATGAATTGTTATGTCTAAAAAAGAGACACCCTCTACGGATGCCTCGCTGGAATCACTCAAAGTCGATGGCCCATGAGCCTTTACGGAAAATCGCTTCAAACTCCCCTTCTTTTGTTTCACCATCAATATCCAACTCCTCGGAACCCATCATGAAATCTTCATGAATCAAGCTGTCATTGACTCCATGGGAATCCATTTGATCTTTGTTAAAGGATGATCCTCCGCGGATATTGGTCGGGTAGGCTTTTCCTAAAGCCAGGTGACAGGAAGCATTTTCATCATAAAGCGTGTTATAGAAAATGTGCCCTGATTTAGAGATTGGAGATTCGTTTGGAACAAGTGCAACCTCTCCCAGACGTTTGGCTCCATCATCACTTTCAAGCAGATGTTTTAACGTCTCTTCTCCAGATTCCGCTTGATAATCAACGACTTTCCCATTTTCGAACGTCAGCGTGAAGTTCTCGATCAGGTTTCCGCCATAATTGAGAGGTTTCGTACTTGTGACTTTGCCTTGCACCCCTGTTTTGTGAGGCATGGTGAACACTTCTTCTGTAGGAATGTTCGGGTTGAATTCCGTCCCTTTCTCTGAAGTCGTTGAACCGCCATGCCAAATGTGGTTCTGGACGAGCTCGATCGACAACTCGGTGCCCGGGGCTTTATAGTGAAGTTTTTTATATTGCTTTTGATTCAAATACTCTCGAGCCTGACGAAGTTTTTCGTTATGCTCTTCCCATGCTTTAATCGGGTCTTCCTGATCGATTCGTGTAATTTGGAAAATTTGTTCCCACAACTTGTCCTGTGCTTTCTCAGGAGAATCGTCCGGAAATACCTTTTGAGCCCAGGCTTCCTGAGGATAGGCAATAATCGACCATGTGGTTTTATCATTCATTATATAGTCTCTATATTTGGTGAGAGCTTCGCCGCTTGCTTTATTCGCCTTGGCGATCCTTTCCGAATCGATGCCCTTGAATAAATCAGGATTAGGTCCGTAAATGGATAAAAGCGCATACCCATCTTTGACCATCTCTTCCAAGCCTTCCGCTTTCCATTTAGGGAAATTCTCGAGCACATCCATCGGAGCATTCTTCATCTTCATGTAACTGAGAACTTCATCATTCCATTCCAAGTGAACATTCTTCGCGCCCCTGCCATAAGCTTTCGCTGAAATCGTACGTACAAGCTCAGCCGCTTCAATTGGCGCATTGATAATCAGGCCCTGCCCTCTTTGTAGATTCACACCTTTTTTCAAAGCCAGATCTGCATACTTTTCCATTTGTTTCTGATGTTTATTCAATATCCAAACCTCCAACTTCTTCATTCTCTATCTATTATTTCATATCCCGACCATGTTTCCTAGAACGAACGCTGTTATGTTTTATCTTTGAACATTTCAATCGCTCGTTCTCTCATCGTTTTATGGTCGACAATCGGTTCAGGGTAGTCTTCCCCGATGATACACCCTGCTTCCTTCTGCTCTTCTTCTGTCATTTTGGATGGTTCATGAATGCGCTTCTTTTTCACATTTTCAAGTTCAGGAAGCCATTCTTTTATGAAACGGCCGTGGGGATCAAACCGCTCGGACTGCCGTATCGGATTGAAAACACGGAAGTACGGGACAGGATCGGTGCCTGTAGAGGCCGCCCATTGCCATCCCCCGATGTTTGAAGCAGGATCATAATCCACCAGCCGTTCAGAAAAGTACCTTTCCCCTTCACGCCAATCCATAAGCAGATCTTTCGTCAAGAAGGAAGCGACCGCCATGCGCAGTCGGTTATGCATCCACCCTGTTTCATTCAGCTGGCGCATCGCTGCATCAATCAGCGGAAACCCTGTCTGACCTTCTTTCCATTTCCCAAGTAAGTCGTCATCATTGTTCCACGGAATCCCTCGGTATTTTTCCACCATTTCTGTTGTATTAGCATCCGGGTAAAAATGATAAATCATGTTATAAAAATCCCGCCAGGCAAGCTCAGAAATGTACGTATCGACTCCAGAGGTGTTTTTTCTGAAATCGACATCCTCTTCAATTTTATGGTAGATGGTTCTGATGGATATCGCTCCTGTACGAAGAAAACGGGACATTAGACTCGTCCCATCGAGAGCAGGGAAATCCCGCCGATCATCGTAGTCATAAATATCCTCATCAAGAAAATGATTCAGTCGCTCCAGTGCATCTTTTTCTCCGACACCTTCATACGTGCCACCGGTTTTCTTGATCAAATCATCATATGCTCGCTGGCCATCAGAAAATGCCTTCCTCTCATCCAGGGCAGCAGAAGATAACAGATCCACATCGACTCTTTGAATGGCCGGCTTCTGAAGCTGCTTCCACTTCTTAAGATAGGGAGAGAAAACCTTGTAAAATCCACCGTCGTTCTTCTGCACTTCATCAGCCCCATGAAGATGGTGGTCGATGTAGGAATAGACGTCTACATCTTGACCGCTTAAGTACTCGATAATCGAAGCATCGCGCTCTTTCCCAAATCCGACTTCATCTCTGTTGAAATAAACCATCTCCACATTTAACTCCTCGATCAGATGCTGAAAAGCTTTTTCCGTTTCTCCATGAATGAAATGGACAGGGGCCTTTAATTCTTCCGCCCTGTCTACGACACTCTTTAATGTTTGGAAAAAATAATCATGCCTTGGTGTAAATGATTCATTTAATGATGGGTGGATATGGAAGAACAGTACGATTTGATCCTCGTTTTTTGTATCTTCTAACGCTTTAGCTAAAGCGGTGTGGTCGTTCAACCTTAAATCACGCCTAAACCATACAGCTCTCCTTGTCATCCTTCCCCCTCCTTCCTCCTTTACCCTTCCTTTTTACTTGTGGATATAAACTACGGAAAGCCACTTATCCACATGTGGACACTTCTTAATAATAGTTTTTCCTTTCATCAAGGAATTTTCATCGTCCAATAACAAAAAAAGAGCTGACCTGTACATGGTCAGCTCTTTATCATTATTCGAAGTTTTTAAGCAGGGTTGCCATTTCAATGGCCGCCGTAGCTGCTTCCCAGCCTTTGTTTCCTGCCTTTGTACCCGCGCGCTCAATCGCCTGTTCAATAGTATCTGTCGTAATGACGCCGAAGATGACCGGAATGCCGCTTTGTTGAGAGGCGTTCGATACACCTTTAGCCGCTTCACTACATACATAGTCGAAGTGAGGAGTAGAACCGCGAATAACCGCTCCAAGTGTAACGACAGCATCGTATTTTCCTGAGTTCGCCATTTTGCTTGCCACCAGTGGGATTTCAAAAGCTCCTGGTACATAAGCCACTTCAACGTCATTCAATTCAATGCCATGACGCTTGAACGCATCAACCGCGCCTTCATATAACTTTCCTGTAATGAAATCGTTGAAACGACCGACAACGATCCCGACTTTCAATCCTGTGCCTACGAGATTACCTTCTAACGTTTTTACCATGTTTCTTTCATCCCTTCTAATAGTGAAATAAGTGTCCCATTTTCGATTGTTTTGTTTTTAGGTATCTTTCGTTTTCTTCTCTTGATTCCATTTGGATCGGAACGCGATCAACAACTTCCAGCCCAAAACCTCCAAGACCTGAGATCTTTTTCGGATTGTTCGTAAGAAGTCGCAATTTAGTAATGCCGAGATCTTTAAGGATTTGGGCACCTACTCCGTAATCTCTTAAATCAGGCCCGAACCCAAGCTTCTCATTCGCTTCTACTGTATCCAAACCTTCTTCTTGAAGTTTGTATGCTTGAAGTTTATTCATGAGTCCGATTCCACGGCCTTCCTGTCTCATATAGAGAAGGACGCCGCTTCCGTTCTCCGAAATCTGTCTCAGCGCATTATGCAGCTGTGGACCACAGTCACAGCGGTAAGAACCGAACACATCTCCTGTCAAACACTCAGAGTGAACACGGACTAGCGTCGGTTCATCCGGATTGATTTCCCCTTTGACCAACGCGATGTGATCTTTGAAATCAATATCATTGGAAAATCCGATCGCACGGAAATCTCCGTATTCTGTCGGCATTTTCACTTCCACTTCGCGTTTGACGTGATTCTCCTTTTTATGACGGTATTGGATAAGATCTGCAATCGTGATCATAGGGAGGTCAAACTCATCCGCCATTTTTCTTAGGTCAGGCACACGCGCCATCGTTCCATCGTCTTTAATGATCTCGCAAATGACACCAGCCGGGCGTGCTCCAGCAAGCTCGGCAAGGTCTACAGATGCTTCCGTATGCCCTGCCCGGCGCAGGACGCCGCCTTCTTTCGCAATTAAAGGAAAAATATGCCCCGGCTTCTGGAAGTCTGCTGCTGTCGTTTCCGGGTTCAACATTTCCTTAATCGTCAATGCCCGTTCATCCGCAGATATTCCCGTCGTTGTATCTTTGTGATCGATACTTACAGTAAAGGCCGTCTGATTGGGATCCGAATTGTTATCGACCATCGGCGCAAGTTCTAAATTCTGAGCCAGATCATTCGTGATCGGGGCGCAGACAAGTCCGCGTCCGTGCTTGATCATGAAATTGATCATTTCAGAAGAAGCATACTCAGCAATCCCAATTAAATCTCCTTCATTTTCACGATCTTCGTCATCACATACAATGACAAGTTTCCCCTTTTTTAAATCTTCAATGGCTTTTTCAACTGAATCAAACATCATTTCACCCTCTTATGCAAAGCCGTTGTCAGAAAGAAACTGTTTGGACAGCCTCGACTTCGGCTCTTCTTTGTTTTGTCCGCTCAAAAAATGAGCCACATATTTTCCGATCATGTCGCACTCAATATTGACACTGTCACCAGGTCCCTTTGCGCCGAGCACCGTGTGCTCCATCGTATGAGGAATAAGGGAAATCGTCACTTTGGAGTCATCGACACCAAAAACCGTCAGAGAAGTCCCGTCCACAGCAATGGACCCTTTATATACGAAATATTGGATAAGTTCATCAGGTAGTTCAATTTCATAATAAACGGCATTGGATTCAGGCTTTTTCGAAACGATTTTACCCGTTCCATCAATATGTCCGGAAACTAAATGTCCTCCGAAACGTCCGCCTGCAGCCATCGCCCTTTCCAGGTTCACCGGGTCGCCCTGCTGAAGTTCATGAATGTTCGTAGCTCGGTATGTTTCAGGCATGACGTCAAAAGAAACCGTCTGCTCCGAAAAGTTTGTTACAGTCAGACACACGCCATTGACGGATATGCTGTCGCCTAATTTGACGTCTGTTAAAATTTCTTTGGCTGAAAGGTTCACTTCGAGTGCTTCGGTTTTATTTTTTACTGATTTTAATGTTCCTATTTCTTCAACGATCCCCGTAAACATTAAGATTCTCCTTTTCTAACGGAAACAATTTTAATGTCATCCCCTATTTTTTCAGTCGAAACGATTTCAAAGGAGCTTACATTCTTTAATTGTTGAATGCCTTTTCCGCCCACAGGTGTTAAGGCTTCTTTTCCTCCGATTAACTTCGGTGCCATATACGTCACGGTTTCATCCACTTTTCCCGCACGTACGAAGGCATCCGCAATCGTCGCTCCTCCTTCAACAAGCAAAGAAGTGACTTTTCGTTCTCCTAAATACCGCAGGACTTCTTCTATGGAAACCTCTTCACCGTGAAGTGGGATGATGGTGACATGTTCATAGTTTTCAAAGGTATCCATCGCTTCTTTTTTCACATGATTCCCTGTGAACACCCATGTTGGCGCTGAGTCGTCCTGGATCAACTGAGAGGAAGGCGGTATCCTGAGATGGGTATCAAGGACGATCCTTTTTGGATGACGGCCTTCTCCCTCTATTCGCGTTGTCAGCTTAGGGTTATCCATCAGCACTGTATTGATTCCAACTAAGATGCCATCAGAGCGATGGCGATAGTGGTGGCCATCACGGCGCGCTTCTTCACCCGTAATCCACTGGCTTTCTCCTGTGGATGTGGCGATCTTTCCATCCAAACTCATAGCCGTCTTCAAACGGACATAAGGTTCTTTCTTTTGGATGAAGTGAAAAAAGGAAGCATTGATTTCATCTGCCTCTTCTTTCAGCACCTCTGTCTTCACCTCAAGACCATGCTCTCTCATCATCCGAATACCTCTGCCGGATACTTTAGGATTGGGATCATTCGATGCAACCACCACTCTTTTTATGCCAGCTTCCATGATGGCTTCTACACATGGGGGGGTCTGCCCATAGTGGCTGCACGGTTCAAGTGTGACATAAATTTCTGCATCTCTCGCCTTCTCTCCTGCCATGCGGAGTGCATGAACTTCGGCATGAGGCTCTCCTGCCTTGACATGAACGCCTACGCCCACCATCTGATTATGCTTAACGACAATCGCAGCGACGGAGGGATTCGGACTTGTCTGACCAACCGTTTCCCGCGCCATATCTACAGCCATTCTCATATACCTTTCATCCCGATCCAAGACCTTCACCACCTTTTCCAACCGGCATGCTTTGCCGAAAAAATAAAAAAACCCTGAAGAAGACAGACTTCTCCAGGGTCGTTGAACGTAAATCGCATACACTTAAAAAAGGGTACCCGTATTGCTTTGATTTTAGTACCTTTACGTTTCTACAACCTTCTCCCATCCAGACTATAACTGTCGGCTTTGGAGTTTCACCAAATCAGGGAGAACCGTGCCTAACACTGATTCTCCGTCGCGGGCTCGGAGCATATGCTCATTACCGCCGGCTGGGATTTTCACCCGACCCCGAAGGTTTACGTTATTCAATTTTCCGTTACAATATAAATCATATCGGATTTATTTATAAAGTGCAATTCAAATGAACTCCTCTATTTTCATTTTTCACTACAATTCCTATTGTAAAAACAGATAAAATCGGATAAGATAGATTACATTAAGAAAACGTTTGCACAAAACTTGGAAGAATTTATAAAAATATTAATTCAGTAAAAGCTTGGAATGTGATCAGGTTTTTATTTTTTCACAAAATGCGCAATCGGTTGCATATAACTGTAATGAAATGAGGGGAATACTATGGAACGTGTATGGTGGAAGGAAGCGGTTGGATACCAAGTCTATCCTCGCAGTTTCCAAGATTCGAACGGTGACGGAATCGGGGATTTGCAAGGTATGATTGACAGGCTTGATTATTTGAAAGAAATGGGCATTGATTTTATTTGGATCTGCCCGATGTACAAGTCTCCCAAAGATGACAATGGCTACGATATCTCTGATTATCAGGACATTCTAGAAGAATTCGGAACGATGGCAGATTTCGATCGATTGCTTCAGGAAGTACACAAACGGGACATGAAACTGATCATTGATCTTGTGCTCAACCACACAAGCGATGAGCACCCATGGTTCATTGAATCTAGAAGATCCAAAGACAATCCGAAGCGTGACTGGTACATTTGGCGGGACGGAAAAAAAGGTGCCGAACCAAACAACTGGGAAAGTATCTTTGATGGTTCTGCCTGGCAGTACGATGAAAAAACAGAGCAATATTATTTGCACGTATTCTCCACCAAACAGCCGGATCTGAACTGGGAAAACCCCAAAGTTCGTGAAGCGTTATATGATACGGTCAACTGGTGGCTGGAAAAAGGGATTGATGGCTTCCGCATTGATGCCATCAGTCACATTAAAAAACGCCCGGACTTCCCTGATATGCCAAATCCGAAGAAAGAGAAATACGTATCTTCCTTTGATATGCATATGAATCAGGAAGGCATCCATAAATTTTTACAAGAATTCAAAGACGAAACGTACAGCAATTATGACGTCATGACCGTCGGCGAAGCGAATGGTGTTAGTGCCGACGAAGCCGATCTATGGGTTGGAGACAACGGGAAAATGGATATGATTTTCCAATTTGAACATTTGGATCTCTGGGATCAGGATGCAGAGCAACAGCTCGATATCCCAGGGTTGAAAGAAGTACTTACACGCTGGCAGAAAGCTTTGGAAGGTGACGGATGGAATGCTCTATTCGTAGAAAACCACGATAAAGCCCGTGTTGTATCTACGTGGGGAGACGACGAAGTCTACTGGCGGGAAAGTGCAACATCCATTGCAACGATGTATTTCTTCATGCAAGGAACACCGTACATCTATCAGGGACAGGAAATCGGTATGACAAATGTGGCCTTCCCTTCTATTGAAGATTATGATGATGTCGCAGCGAAGAATTTATACAAGGCGAAAAAAGAAAAAGGCATGTCTCACGAAGAAATCATACAGATTCTTTGGAATACCTCCAGGGATAACAGTCGGACCCCTATGCAATGGAGTCATGAGGAAAATGCTGGATTCACAAGCGGAACGCCTTGGATGAAAATCAATCCGAACTACAAGGTCATCAATGTCGCAGACCAGCAAGACGACCCCCATTCAATTCTGAATCACTATAAAGAAATGATTCGTCTAAAGAAACAATATGACCTCTTCACCTATGGGACGTATGAGTTGATTCTTCCAGACGACAAACAGATTTATGCTTATACGAGAACACTTGGCGATCAGACAGCTCTAGTGATTTCGAACCTGACGAAAAAGACAGCAGCATTTAAGTCTTCTTATACACTAAATTCGGACGACTTAATCCTCTCAAACCTGATTGTTGATAAACATGTGGATGAAAATAGTTTTACACTTAAACCTTTCGAAGCACGTGTCTATTTATTAACCCAATAACTCCTGGTCCTCCATCAGCTTGAGGAAAACAAAAAGGACGGCCTGTAAGGGGCCGTCCTTTTTGTCATTCAGCAATTCTTGTGTCTGCTTCCATTTCAAGTTCAACATTCCCTTGAATGGCTTTTGAGATCATACAGCTCTTTTCAGCCTTTTCAATGAGGCGGTTCAGTTTGGATAAATCTTTTTCGTCCGCTTCCGGGCGCAGGACTACTCTCGGTCTGTGAATGATCTTTTGATAGGTGAAAATTCCATCGGTCACATCCACGATCCCTTCGGACTCCATATCCATTTCTTCTAGAGGTAATTCCGCCCTTTCAATCAAAGCTGCGAGGCTGATGATGTAACAAGTGGACGCCGCTCCCAGAAGCATCTCGTCTGGGTTAGTTCCTACATCCGGTCCATCCATTTCTTTTGGTATGGATATTTTTGTTTTCAGCTTTTCGGATTCAATGTAGCCGACTTCATTCCTGCCTCCCGGCCAGTCGGCTTTCAAATGAAAATGATGCAAAGCCATGATGCCACTCTCCTTGTTTATTTCTCCATCGAAAGGAACTCATAATGTCCCCCATTTGTTGCCTGCGTAAACGTGTGCTTCTTTTTGAAGCCTAGACGTTCGTAAACAGAAATCGCACGTTCATTGAATGTAGCAACAGAAAGTGTGAAAGCTGTGGCTTCATACCTTTTTGCTGCAAATTCGAGACAGGCTTGCACGAAGCTTTCCCCTTCTCCTTTACCTGTTTCATCCGGGTGCATACCTAAACCAAGATCAACAGTGGGGTGGTTTTCTAAATCCACCGTCAGGAAACCGGTCAACTCTCCGTCCTTGTGACCACTAAACGTATGAGGACTCCGCTTTTCAGGATTAATGAACAGCTCTAAATCTTCTTCATCAGCCGTCATATCATAAAAATTATAGGGCTCAGGATATTTCCATGCTGCAATTTCTTCTGCGTCTTGCTGAGTGATAGGTGTCCAATGAATGTTCATGATTCCTGCTCCCAATCTTTTTTAAAGCGGGACATTTTCACCTGGAGCTGCTCAATCATATCCAAAACACGATTGAAATCCTGGATGTCCACATTTTCTGCATCCATACTGGATACGACCTGGTTGAGCATTTGTATCCTATTCTTTATATAATGAAACTGTTGTGAAGGATGCTGAGCTGCTTTGCCCATTAGTTAGCCCTCCTTTGTCTCCCTTTTCTTTATCTTAACTTTCTCATAAGGAAAGTAAAAGAATTTGCCCATAAGAAAAGCTGCGGCGAAGGCCACAGCTTTTTAGTTATTCTTCTTCCACTTCTTTTTTCTCTGATAAGAACCATCCCAATGCTGCGATCAGGACAAGGATAGAATAGAAAATAATTTTCCATAAGGTCGAATGAGCGAAGTGCTCATCCAAAATTTGTATGTTCGGGTGAGCAAGCGTAGAGACAACTAATTTGACACCGACCCAGCCGACAATAACAAATGCCGCTACTTCTAAACCTGGACGGGACTTCAGAAGTTTCACAAAGTAACCGGCCGCAAAACGCATGATGATAATACCGATCATACCACCGGTGAGGATGACGGCGAATTGTGCACCGTCCAAGCTTCCGACTTCCGGTAGATCTGTTTCAGGCAAAGCGACAGCAAGAGCGACGGCAGCTAATATAGAGTCCACGGCAAAAGCGAGGTCGGCAAGCTCTACTTTAAGGACAGTCGCCCAAAAGCCTTTACCACGCTGATCCCCTGCATCTTCTTCCATTTCTTCTTCATAATCATCCCCTTTGGTCCGCCACCGGTCAAAGAGGTGTTTTCCTGAAATGAAAAGTAAGTAAGCAGCTCCCAATGCTTGAACCTGCCACACGTCGACAAGGAAGGAAATGATAAATAGAGATCCGAATCTAAGTATAAATGCACCCGCTAAACCGTAAAATAAAGCCTTTTTCCTTTTTTCTTCCGGCAGGTGTTTGACCATGATTGCTAGTACAAGGGCGTTGTCAGCTGCAAGAATCCCTTCCAATCCGACAAGCACAATCAAAACCCAACCGTATTCAATCAATAATTGAGCATCCAATTCTATTCTCTCCTTTTCCATAAAAAATGGTCCCCACCACTATGGTAAGGACCAAAAGAATAGACCTTTACCACAGTGGGTAAAGGTCTCGCTAACAACTTCCGTTGCCAATAAAGCCGGGGAATGTTTCCCGAAATGACGACTTTATTGTCCCAGCTACTCCCCTTTAGGAATGCTACATCTACCCATAATCATAGCACGCAACCTTGTTTTGTCAACGACTTTCCTGCCCACTGTATAGAATAATTCTAGTATGAGGACAGGAAGGTTTCCTTATGCACTATTGAACGAACGTTTGAGCTATTCGCGTCTTCTCTTACTTATCTGCCTGATCTTCAAATAACCGGGCAATCTCGACAATGACCTCGGTCGCTTTTTCCATACTTTCAAGCGAAATATATTCATACTTCCCATGAAAATTCTCTCCACCTGTGAATAGGTTTGGAGTCGGCAGTCCCATATAGGAAAGTTGAGAGCCATCCGTTCCTCCCCTGATCGGTTTCACAAGGGGTTCCACACCTTTATTCAACATAGCAGCGTGAGCAATATCCACAATATGTTTCACCGGTTTGATTTTATCCCCCATGTTGTAATACTGGTCTTCGATGGTCAGTTCCACTCGTTTCCTGCCATGTTGTTCACGGATGGTTTCTGCTGTTTGCTCCATCTTTTCTTTTTTCTGTTGAAACGCATCTTTGTCATGGTCACGAATCAAATATGTCAATTCAGCTTTCTCAACGTCTCCCTGTATCGAGTGAAGGTGGAAAAAGCCTTCATATTCTTCCGTATGCTCAGGAGCTTCTTGTTCGGGTAAGGAATGGTGAAAAGCCATCGCAAGCTTCGCTGCATTCACCATTTTATTCTTGGCTGTCCCCGGGTGAACGCTATGACCATGGAAAACCACTTTAGCTGTTGCCGCATTGAAGCTTTCATATTGAAGTTCACCCAGCGGACCACCATCGACCGTATAAGCATAAGCCGCACCAAACCGCTCCACGTCAAATTTATGTGGGCCTCTTCCAATTTCCTCGTCCGGAGTAAAAGCTACCCGGATTTTCCCATGCTTAATATCCGGGTTCTTAATCAAATGATTCAGGGCTGTCATGATTTCCGAAATCCCCGCTTTGTTATCTGCTCCAAGAAGTGTCGTACCGTCTGTTGTAATTAAAGTCTGCCCTTTATATGTAGGTAGTTCCGGGAATTCATCTGGTGACAGCACCACATCCTTGTTCAATACAATCGTCCCACCGTCATAATCCTCGACGACTTGCGGGCTCACTCCAGCCCCTGTAAAGTCGGTGGCTGTATCGATGTGCGCAAGAAAACCGATGACCGGGACTTCTTTATCCGTATTGGCCGGGAGTGTTGCCATTACATACGCGTGATCATCCACTGTGACCTCCTGCATCCCAATCCCCTTCAGTTCATTCACCAGTTTATCAGCGAGCTCCCATTGTTTTTCGGTGGAAGGAGTGGCCGGGCTGTTTTCATTCGATTGCGTATCGATTTTCACATAAGAAGTAAAGCGTTCCAGTAGTTCATTCTTCATTCAAGTTCCTCCTTCAAATTCTTGCTTCTTTTTTCAGTTTATTCTTACTAAGATTAAAAGTAAATGTATTGCTTCACCGGCAAACTTTGGTATTCTTAACATAGTGATTAAACTCTTACAAAAAGGTGTGTCCGCTTTTGATTCATAAACGTTGGTTCCAAGTCATTGTAACCGCCATCCTTCTCTCCCTGTTGGTTTTATTATTAAACCAAATCCATTTTTTCTTTGAACCCATTCTGACCTATATTGCAGCCATCGCTGTTCCTCTCATTGGCGGAGGGATTCTTTTTTATATTTCCCGTCCGATGCTGCAGCTATTAGAAAAATACCGGGTGCCGCGTATTCTAGGAATACTGATCATCTTTCTTTTCTACATATTCATTGGATTCCTGATCACCCGTTTCATTGCTCCAATTGCGCAGGAGCAGTTCACAAAACTTGTGGATAACATCCCTGAGATGGCGGATATGCTGAGTGAAACCGTCACGTACTGGCAGCAAAATCAGGACATTATTCCAAGTGAATTCAACAGCACCATTGATAGTGTAGTCAATAACTTAGAAACCTCTTTACAAGGAGCACCAACGGTCATTATCAATGTCGTCAGTCAGCTGATTGGTTTTGTCTTTGCGCTTGTGCTTATTCCTTTCTTCCTTTTCTTCATGTTAAAAGATGGAGATAAGCTTGTACCCTTCATTAAGCAGTTTTTAAGTGATCGTGCTGCTAAGAGCTTCGAGAAGCTTGCCCGTTCTGTGGATTACACGCTGAATGCTTTCATCCTGGGTCAAATGACAGTCAGTATCGTCGTTGGCCTCCTGCTTTTGATCGGCTACATGATCATAGATTTAAGGTACGCCCTCACCCTGGCCTTATTCGCCATGGTCATGAATGTCATTCCATTTGTCGGTCCATTTTTAGCTGTGATTCCAGCCCTGCTCGTAGGACTGTTCCAGGACCCGATCCTTGCTGTCTGGGTAGCCGTAATCACAATTATCGCGCAACAGCTGGAAGGAAACTTTGTCTCCCCGAACGTCATGGGGAAAGCACTCAGCATCCACCCACTGACCATCATCACTTTAATTCTGGCAGCAGGAAGTCTCGCCGGATTCCTGGGATTGCTGTTCGCGATTCCGACCTATGCGGTACTGAAAGCCATCATCAGTCATTTTTACGAAGAATGGCTGGAAAGAAGAGAAACCACGAATCCAGAATAATAGTAGAGGAAACCCGCTATTTATAGTGGGTTTCCTTTTTTGGACATATGACGAATCATACTTGATATGAAAGCGGGGAAAAGAAATGCCAAAACCAAAACTTTGGACATGGCCGTTCATATTTTTGATCTTAGCCAACCTCTTCACATTCATGAGCTTTCAAATGCTTCTTCCAAACCTCCCTCCCTATATAGAATCCATTGGAGGGTCGGGTTTACAAGTAGGACTGATTACGACGACGTTTGCTTTTGCAGCCATCGCCATACGACCCTTCATCGGCCACCTGTTGATGACTCGTCCACGCAAAATCCTTGTATTGATCGGAGCCGTTTCCTTACTCGTCATGACCGCCCTTTACCCGATTACCCAAGTGGTTGTCATTCTCTTAATCATTCGTTTCATTCACGGGATCGCGTGGGGCTGGTCAACAACGGTAAACGGAACGGCTGCTGTCGATCTCGTTCCCAGAAGACGTGTTGGCGAAGGTATGGGGTATTTCGGCCTTTCCGTAACGGTCGGGATGATTATGGCCCCGAGCCTCGGTATCTACCTTTACCAGAATTATTCCTTCGACCTACTCGTTGGCATTGCTGCTGGCTTAGGTATGATTGCCATTGTACTCTTCTCTGTAACAAGTTTTGTAACACCGGATCAGGTATATAAGAACCAAGAAGATCCTCCACGCTTCTCTTTTACAGGTTCGCTCATTGAAAAAAGAAGCTGGTATCCGGCACTCGTTACGATTTTGAATACCTTCGGCTACGGTTCTGTCGTCACCTACATCGTCATTTTCGGTAATGAACAGGGACTTTCCGGAACCTTCCTTTTCTACTTTTTCAATGCTGTATTTGCAACCATAACGAGACCCATCACGGGCCGCTACTTTGATAAACACGGCCCGTGGAAATTGATCATGATTTGTTCTGTTCTTTCGTTTAGCGCGATGTGGGTGCTTGCTCTAGCCAGTTCGAACGTCCACCTGGTCATTGCAGGTGCTATATTCGGGATTGGGTTCGGGTCGATGATGCCGGCTCTTCAAGCATGGGTCATCTCTAAAACAACGACAGAGCGAAGCGGGATTGCTAACGGGATGTATTATTCATCCATTGATCTTGGTATCGGTTCAAGCGCATTCATTCTCGGGTTTATTTATCAATTCGTCGAAACAGCTACGTTATTCAAGCTGTCCAGCTTCCTTTTCCTACTTGTCCTACTACTCACGATTTTGGACTACAAAAAACAAACCGAACCCTGGTCAGCTCCCGAATAAGGTTTTACCCAACGTTTATTAAACACTATGGCAGGTTTCTTGAAGACTTAGTTTCGAGACTTTTGTTGAGTGGATGGGGGCTGCGGGGAATAGCTCGCTTTCCGCGGGAGCGCGATGAGCCTCCTCAGGCTGACGCCTTCCGGGGTCTCACCTAGCACTCTTTTCCCGCAGGAGTCTCGCCATTCCCCTCCGCCCCTTAACAAAGGAAGGTTCTCGAAACCACTACTTAAAAAATCAGCTTGTATGGTTAAGAGAAGTGAATGATATAATCTCTACCCCATTGACGTTTAGCATATACAAATGCTTGATACTACGCACTATATGCCCGCCTAGGGGAGAAGAATTGGAAACTTACTAATGAATACAGGTGTTCTAATCATACGCTTCCCTCAACCATTCAAGCTCACCCTTTTTAAAAGTGGTTTCGAGACACTTATAAGGTAAAGGGGCGGAGGGAAACGGTGAGACTCCTATCCTTTAGTGTGGAGGTGCCTTGGTCAGCGGCGTATGGACTGGACTGAGCTGGCGGAGATAAAGGAAACACGGAGAGCGTAGCGATTCGATGCTGACTTATCGTACAGAAGCGAGGGAAGTCTCACTAGCCGCTAGGCGCCGGAACTGGATAACCAAAAGGACGTGTGGGACAGGTGAGACCCCGGAAGGCAAAGCCTGAGGAGGCTCACCGCCCGCCCCATGGAAAGTGTTCAAATGCGGAACCGTCCTGGTAGACACGACTGGCATAAGCAGAACAGCAACGGAATGTGTTTTTCATTCCTTTGCTGTTCTGCTTATGACGCGAGTGTCTGGACGATGGAGCTAGACGAACCTTTTCCCGGAGCCCCTAGAACCACACAATCGTCTCGAAACTGAGTATTCAAAAAAAGGGAGCTTTAGTTGGAGTAAAGTGATTAAGAGCATAAAAAATGTCCAGAGCGCTAGGCTCTGGACATTTTTATGTTGATTATTCTCCTGATGCTTCGATTTCTTCAAGAAGCTTATCAAGGACTTGTCCGTCTACTGTAGATACATCACTACGGTAGAAGTCGCGGACAGGGAGCGCTTTTTCTTTGAACGCTTCGCGCTGTTCGTCAGTCAATTCGATAATTTCTGTTGGGGTTTCCTTATCATTCTTGATCGTTTCCAGGTACTCTTCATTTTGTTTCTTCTGTTCGTCGAATACCCAGTCCTGCATTTCTTTAACGGTCTCATCCACCATTGTTTTCATTTCTTCGTCGAGCTCAGCATACCAGTCTGTGTTGACTGTCGTCATGGCTACATAATTGTTGTGTTTAGACAGTGTCATGTAATCCTGTACCTCATTGAAAGATGCATCCCCAATGAAGAAGATCGGGTTTTCCTGCCCTTCCACTGTACCTCTATCCAATGCCGTATAAAGCTCTGACCAACTCATTGGAGTAGGATCTGCTCCGTACGCCTCGTAGGATTTAAGGATCAAAGGAGACGTTTGTGTACGCATTTTAAAGTTTTCAAAGTCTGCAGGTTTTTCAATCGGCTTGCTGGATGTCCACTGCATCGCACCCTCGGTCCAGTAAGCTAATGGCGAAATGCTGTGTTCTTCATACAATTCGCGTAGATCTGTATTCAGGGCTTCACTATCATTTAAGATTTGTTGTGTCTTTTCTACACTGTCAGGAAAAAGGAAATGCAAAGCAAAGATTTGCCCCTCTTTTACCATGTTCCCTGTAAAACCAGGAGACATAATCGCCATCTGTACGGTTCCGTTTTGAAGCTGCTCTACTTGGTCTGTCTCACTCCCAAGTCCACCAAATTCATAAACATCAATGTTTACGGCACCATCAGATTTTTCGTTCATACGTTTAGCGAATTCTTCTGCGTATTCATATTGGACCTGTCCATCCACTTCTTCCGTTACGAACTTCCAATTGTAGGTTTCTCCACCATCACCATCCGCACTGCCGTCATCACTTCCACCACAGGCAGCAAGAATCAGACTGAGCATGATTAGCGATAGGATTGTTAGTAAACTATTTTTTCTAAAGATAACAATGACCTCCCCTATTTTTGTATATCTGCTTCCACTCTCACTTTAAAGAAGGATGAGTGAAAGTTCCTCAAAGAATATTAATAATACTGAAATGGCAAACATCATCAGAATATATGGCGGTGTTCCTTTGATGACCTCTAAATACGGTTTGTTGAATACCGCACTGGCTGTGAAAATATCCACTCCGAATGGAGGCGTAGCTGAACCTAAAGCCGCTTGGAATGTAATTACAACACCCAAATGGATAGGGTCTACTCCGGCGCTCATAGCTGCAGGGTAGAAAATCGGAGTCAATATCAAAATAACCACGATAGGATCCACAAACATACATCCAATGAAGAAAAAGATCGTTACCATCAGGAGAACATAAACAGCACTAGGATCTGAGCCAAGAACTGTTTCTGTAATCATTTGCGGAATTCGCGCGAATGATATGACCCACGTAAAAGCTTGTCCACCGGCAACAAGTACAAAGACGGCAGATGTTACTAAACCAGTAGATCGAGCAATTTTGGGCAGTTCTTTTATATGTACAGAACGGTAAACCAGCACTTCCAGAACAAAAGCATAAAGTACAGACATACCCGCTGCCTCTGTCGGGCTAAATAAGCCCGTATAGATTCCACCGATAATTAAAACAGGGAACCCCAATGGAAGCAGGGCTTTTTTAGTCATTTGCAGCCTCTCGCTCCATGAGGCTTTGTTAGCCAGTGGAATATCCGCCATCTTTGCATAGATGACACTGTAGATGGAAAAACACAAGAAGACGATTACGCCCGGGATAATTCCTGCGATAAACAAATCCCCAACGGACGTTCCGGATACCAATCCGTATATAATCATCCCGATACTCGGGGGGACTAGTAAAGCGACATCACTGGAATTGATGATCAACGCCATCGCTGTCGGGTCTTTGTAGCCGATTTTCAGCAGGCGCTCTCTCATCGGTTTACCGATGGCTACCACAGTCGCCTGTGTAGATCCGGATATCGCACCGAACAGGGTACATGCAGCTGCCGTTGTAACTGCATAACCCCCTCGTATATGGCCAATAAAAGATCCGATAAAATCCAACAATCGATTGGAAGTTTTTCCTGTCGTCATAATATCCGCTGCAAAAATGAACAACGGTACTGCAAGAAGTACATAAGGTTCTATTCCTGTAGAAAACTGTTGCATTAAAATCATAGGATCCAAATTCGGAAAGTATATGAACATTATGACCAATGGTGCCACCATCAATGGAATCATCATTGGAAAGTTCAATAAAAGAAGGATCACCATAATTATGAGCATTGTCGCTATCATATCGTTACCCTTTCTTCATCATAATTTTTATTACAAGTGCGTTCCTTCTAGTTCATTTGTTTTTTCATCGTTATAATCCTTTGCATCCGTTCCTAAATACACTTCATCCCGGTGCTTAATATTGATCCATGCATTTCTCAGAAACTGAATGCCCCCAAGTAAAAATCCGATGGGGATGAAAAGATACAAATAATAAGCAGGCATTTCCAATGCCGATGTCACTCTGCCAGATTCATAGACATCGATGACGTACAACCCTGAATAATAGGCAAGTACAAATAGTACCGCTGCGGTCCCTAAAGGAATAAACACAGCTAATACCTTTCTCACTTTGAAAGGGGCCAGATCATAGAAAGCGGACATGCTTATATGGCGTCCTTTCCTTGCTGCGTAACTGATCCCCATGAATGTTGCTACTACAATCGCAATTTGACTTACTTCGTCTGCGAAAGGGGGTGAATAGCTGAACAGCGCCCTGCTCAACGCTTTCCCTACGACCATTAAAGCAATGATGATGACCGCATAACTTAATATAAATTCTTCGATTTTCAGAATGATTTTGTCTACTACCTTTAATACATTCAACTATGTAATCCTCCTAAATGATTGATGTAGTAGTTTTTGGGTCAATTACTAAACATAATACCGAAATCGACCCCTTTCACTCAAATCAGTTTACACAGAATTTTTCGTCTATTTTATGTAAATTTTACATTCTAAGGAAGTTGCAATAGCAGGATGCTTATATCTTCCATATAGCTCACTATTGATGCTGAATGCTCCAATTTCACTATTACATTTTCCTTATTTTGTAAAATTATATACAATCGAATCCCCGATTCTTTCATATCCAATTTTTTTATAAATCGAATTCGATGTAGAATTGGCGAGATCCGTGTACAAAGAACAAAAAGAGTAGCCACTCTTCAACAGTCGATCTGTCAGATGCCAAACTGCCTGGGAGGCATATCCATTCCTTTTGTACTGATCCGGTGTAAACACAGCATTGATTGTGGCTCCATTTTTCGTTGTTCGTGCCCGGCTTGCCATGGAAACAGCTTCTCCATCAACGATCCATAAGTGAAGACGTTGATCCTCAATCAGACTCTCAGCCAATTCTTTCGCGCGGCCGCCCACATGGGCCTCTCCTGTTTCCTTTCCATACTGCTCCAACCATTTTTCTACAAGAAACTGATGAGAGGCATCGGCTTCAATCAAGTGACCCCTTTGTCTTCGGATCATCTTCAACTGATCCAACCTGAATATTCCCTGCTCCATCTGCAGTTCCGCTTCCTGTCCAGTAAGTCGCTTCCATTCTCTTATGAAAAATTCCACCGCCTTCCGTTCGCCAAGTACTCCAGGGACCTCATGCCCTTCTTTAAGCAAATAACGGACAAAGGTAACAATATGATCAGGCTCCCAATGGTCGATCGAAGGAATAATCCATAAATGCGGCGGTGTTCTCATGGACATGAACGCAGGCTTTCCATTCTCCTGAAAGCTGATTAAATGACAAGCTTCTTTCCCTTGAGAATTTTTCAGGCGATCTAAAATTCCTAAAGGCAGGTTGTTTTCCGCCTCCTTTGCCAATAGCAATGGCTCCACTCGTTCAAGGAACTTGCCTGGGTCGTGTTCATACATTATAGTCATCTAAGAGTCCCCTTTTCTTTTTTGCTTCAAAACCTTTTTTTGATAAAATTCTGAATAAGATGAAATTTTCTTAACATTATACGTCTTTGGGACAAGGAGAACAACATAAAGAAAGGAAGATGGAACCATGACTAAAAAAGAAATCCAAGACCAAATTGCCTTCTTAAAATCTGATTATATTCGTATTCAAGGAGATTTAGATAAGCTTGAAGCTGCAGGAGGTAATATTCAAAATGCCGAGAAACAGCTGGCTAGGATGGAAGAAGAGTTAAAAGAACTAAATAAGCAATTAGCTCAGGCAGAGCAATAAAAAAGACGGAGGAAACTGTTTTCCTCCGTCTTTTCTTATTTAGATTTCTTTTGATTTTCTTTGTTTTCTTTATCTTTCCGCTGCCCTTCCAGTTTTTCCTGAATTTTTTCAAATTCTTTACTTGGAGGCATTAAAGAAACAATGACATCCCCGTTTTCAGCCTTATACTCCATGTCCGGAGTGAAAAACTCTACTTTTCCTGAGGCTCTTTTCGCAAATAGAAGCATCGCGTGTTGATCCATATTCTTCATATAGTCTTTAAAAGTGTACTGTTCTGTGATCGTCGTCTTTCGGAATACGTAGCCATTTTCTACTCTGGCGTTCAATTCTTCCCAGGAGGCCCCTTCTTCAAATAGGACCCTCCCTCCGATCGTATGCACAAGATCCTCCAAATCATCCCCTTCTCTATTACTTAAACTAAGTTGGAAGGAGTTGTTTCGCCCGAATTCCGGTACGAAAGTCGTGCAAACGAGAGCATTGTATGAATCTAATTCTGTAGCGGCAACGAGATACTCATAAGGTGTCATATCCAAATAATACTCGGTCTGTTCAGATAAGATTTCCCCGTGATAGGATTCAATGCCTCGGGAACGAGCACGAGAGAGTCTTTCCCAGGAAGAGTCCGTAAGAAGCACGGGAATTTTAAGCTCCTCCAAAGTCTTGGCAAGGCCTGTGGTGAACACACTTCCGCCTGCGATGAGGACTCCCGGCGGCCCCTCCATGGATAGTCCTAACTTTTTCGCCAGCCAGCCAATAGAGAAACCATGAGCCACAACGGTAGTGAATACAAGCGCGAAGGTCAATGAGATGAGAATTGAAGCATCCTCGAACCCTTCCTCCAAAAGCACACTCGCGAAATAACTGGCAACCGTAAGCGCGACAATCCCTCTTGGTGCAATCCATCCAACCAGAAGCTTCTCTGATTTAGATAAATCCGTTCCCATAGTGGATAGAAAAATCGACAATGGGCGAACGATAAACAGCATTAAAGCTACAAACCCTATAATTTGTATGTTGAAAATTTCTACCAAGGTCTCGACTGTCAGGGAAGCGGTCAACATGACAAAAATGGTAGAGATCAATAATAAGGATATATTCTCTTTAAAGTGTCGCATATCTGCAATGGACGAGATATGCATATTCGCAAGCGTCATCCCCATCGCTGTTACAGATAACAGACCTGTTTCATGCATAATTTCATCAGCAATCGTAAAACAAGCAATAACCACAGCAAAGACGGCTGGTGATTTAAGGAACTCAGGGATGTACCCTGTTTCGAACATCCAGCCAACGCCTTTTCCGCAAACCCACCCCAGGAATACAGCAAAGGCAGAAGCGGCAAAGAACATCAATAAAGCAGAAGGATCATTGTTAGTCAGGAACAGGATAATCTCGAATGCAAAAACTGCCAGCAAGGCGCCAATCGGATCGACAATAATCCCTTCCCATTTCAGGATTTTAGCTGGGCGCGGTTTTAACTTTGCCTGACGTAATAAAGGCAAAATCACTGTCGGACCGGTAACAATGAATAATCCCCCGATTGTAAAAGCCACAGCCCAGGACAAACCCGCCACATAATGAGCGGCCAACGAACCTAATATCCAGCTTAAAAATGCACCGAATGTGACAATCCTGAACACTGGCCGACCTAAGCCTTTCACTTCCTTCATATCCAGATTCAAACTTCCTTCAAAAAGGATGACGGCAACAGCTAGTGATATTATTGGTTTATAAAGTTCCCCGAAGTCCTGCTCAGGGTTCATGAGGCCAAGTACCGGTCCAGCTAAGAGACCGGCGATGGACATGACTACAATCGCAGGCAGTCGAAAGCGCCAGGCGACCCATTGAGAACCTACGCCGAGAAACCCCACTAACATCAGTTGTAATAGTAACGAATCTATCATTAAACAGTCTCCTTCTGTAAGGTGTATGTACGACCCTCAAGTAATATAGACATATTCTATATGCCTCTCCCTCATCTGTAAACTAAATTGTCTGTAAAATATTACCCTTACATTAAACCTTCTACCCATTTGCTCCTAATTGTGGAAGTGTCTGATTCAAGATATCTGGTTTTCGTCACCCGGGTGAGCGCAGGGGGGCCGGGAAGTTACTCGCTTACCTACCACCCCATTCGATATCGTGAGAAACGAACGCCTATACTAAAGTGGATTTTTTCCACCATTCAAGTATTAGAGCTAAAAACGCTGCATCAAGCTTTTACGTACTCTGGAGAAGTATGGTTTCGATAATCTTCCATAGCAAAGGGACGGAAGCCGAGGAGGATCAAAAGAATAAAGGAAGTTCGATTAAGTTCGACACGTCCTGTGCCAACATCGAACGACCTCACTTCCTGTTTCCCCGCGGAAAGCGAATTATTCCCTGAACCACCCATCCACATAACAAAAGTCTCGAAACCGGACCGTCAATAACCCCGCCATAGTGTTGAATAAATCCTTATTTTGTAAGGGAATCACACAAAAAATGGGATGGTAATCATAACCTTTTAAATTTTCTAAAAAAATAATTGACAGAAAGGTGTGACATTGATAGTATTACGGCGGTGCGTTAATCTCATTCACTTTTTAACAATGAAAATCATGCAAAATCCTAGATTATTGCCGCTCACCTTTTGGATAAGAGCGCTTTTTTTACGCAAAATATACAGACATCTATGAGGAGGAGCCAGTATGAAAGCAAGAGACACCATCTTTATTGGATTCACGTTGTTCGCTTTGTTTTTCGGTGCTGGAAACTTGATCTATCCTGTTTCCCTCGGTATTGAATCAGGAACATCCTACTTTCCTGCTATTTTCGGTTTTGTCATTACTGGTGTAGGGTTACCTATTGTAACAGTAGCAGCTATATCACTTGTACGTAACGGTGCTGTACAATTAGCTGGACGTGTACACCCGATGTTCGGAATATTATTTACATCGATGGTCTACCTTGTCATTGGACCTTTCTTTGCCATCCCAAGGGCAGCGAACGTCGCCTTTGAAACAGGCATCGTTCCATTTACGAACGGCAAATCGTTGACATTATTCATTTTTACGGTCTTATTTTTCATACTCGTTTATTGGCTCAGCCGCAATCCATCTAAACTCGTGGATCGCGTAGGACAAATTTTGACCCCAACTTTGTTCCTGGCTATCCTTGGTCTTGTCATTGGAAGCTTCTTTCTGCTTGATGGCCCCATCCAACCTGCAGGAGAAAAGTATCAGACACAACCTTTCTTTACGGGATTTATTGAAGGTTACTTGACCATGGACGCCATTGCTTCTCTTGCTTTCGGTATTATCGTTGTTTCATCCTTCCGTGATCGCGGAGTTACGGATCCTAAAACGTTAACCGCCCGCACATTAAAAGCAGGGTTAGTGACAGCTATCGGCCTGACCACTGTCTATGTAGCGATTGGTTGGATCGGTGCTAGAATGGCAACAGAAGGGTCTTATGATAATGGGAGTGCCATCCTTGCCGGCGCTGCACAAATCATGTATGGAGATATAGGTACGCTCTTACTTGGTTTAATTGTAGGACTTGCCTGTTTGACGACCTGTATCGGTTTGACTGTCGCCTGTGGGCAGTTCTTTTCAAAACGTGTACCAGGGCTTACTTATAAGCACGTCACCATTATAGTTACGCTGATCAGTTTCGCTATATCCAATATCGGATTGAATCAAATCATTGCTTATTCCGTCCCAGTGCTAGTGTTCGTTTATCCAATCACGATTGTTCTCGTTGCCCTTACTTTCATGAGCCCACTCTTTAACCACTCGCCTTATGTGTATAGAGGAGCTATTTTGTTGACTGCGGTCATAGGGGTATATGACGGACTCGTTGCTTTTGGAGCCGATGTTTCTGCCATCGAACCATTGATTAGTCAACTTCCTTTATTCGAATTGAATTTAAGCTGGATCCTCCCTGCCTTTATCGGAGGAGTCATTGGACTTCTTTTTGATTATTTTAAAGGACAGCCTCGTCATAAAGAAAGCTTTCAGAACGGTTAACGTATGAAAATCCCTCTCCAAGGTGGAGAGGGATTTTTTTAATGGTCCAGAAGCGTCACACTGACTTTCACATCAAGGTTCTGGCCACCGCCTCGATAGACTCCTTGAAGTGGACTGACATCAGCATAATCTCTTCCAGTACCAATTCTAATATGCTGTTCTAATGCTTCGACATTGTTGGTAGGGTCCAAACCAATCCATCCGATTCCGGGCACCATCACTTCCACCCACGCGTGCGTGGCCGCATCTCCAACAAGAGCTGAATCTTCCCCAACATAAAGATAACCACTCACATAACGTGCAGGTACTCCCTGCGACCTTAAGACCCCAATCATAATATGGGCAAAGTCCTGGCACACCCCAGACCTTAATGGCCATGATTCGTAGGCCTTAGTATTGACCTGGGTCGTGGTTGTATCATAGCGGATCAATTGATTGATATACTCCATCAACCTTAAAGAAAAGCGGATAGGGTCCTTTGCGTCTCCGACTTCATTGATAATCTCCTCATGTTGTTCTTTATACAGGAAAGTGTACGGGGTTTCGTTTAAGTAAGCCAGATAGTGATGACGAAAAAGCTCAGAATGAAAGATTGTCTGCATTTCCTCCGAACATTCAATCATACGAATAAATGGACTTTTTTGTATACTGACCGTCGATATTGTTTTTAATGTTAAATGTTCATGCTTCTCCGGTATAAAGAAGGTTTCCACATGGTTCCCCCAGAGATCAATATGTTCCTTCGTCATCGACCCTGGAGTAATTTCAGTCCGGTAAGCCAGGAGCCTCTGACATTCATCCGTCCTTGGTTTCAGGCGAATATGATTCATGCTCTGATCGACAAAATTTTCATAATAAAACGTATTCGTGTGCTCAATTTGAAATTTCACTGCTTATTCCTCCTGGATAGCCTTTACTTGACGTGAACAGGTTCAATCAAATAGTACGTTTGGGAGAACATGCGGCTGAGCGTCATGCACCGATCCTGGAAATGATCGAGAAATGACATCAGCTCATTCATATCCATTTCCTCTATATTCGTGCTCGTAATTTCATCTTGGATGAGCTCAAGCATTTGAAAAAGATCTTCAGAATAATGGGATATTTTCCCACTTTCCAGTTTGTTGACCGCTTCAAGTACATGGTTCATGCAATAACGAATGGACCTTGGGAACGTCCCTTCTTTAATCAAAAAGCTCAGGACGTGCTTGGATTCCATCGTAGGCGGGTGTTCCTTAATATAGGCATCATAACCGTTTAAGAACTGTAGAGCTGTCAGCCAATAATAATAGTGATCTGTTGGAACATCCGCCTCTTTTCTGTTTTTCTCACACGTCACATTCAATATTCTGGCCGTTTTTTCAGCTCGCTCCAGCCATTTCCCCACTTTAATGAACGTGTAGGGAGTGCCACGGCTCATACTGGACTCAATGACTCCTTGGGATGTCATCGAAGTTTTGATGACACGATCCAGGTAGTCCTGCGTATGCTGCCTCGTATTCGGAAGCTCCTGCCATTCTTTTTGATCCAAATGAAAAGCATTTAACACTTCCCAAAGTTCTTCAGGAAGAATATCTCTTGTCGAACGGGCATTTTCACGGGCAAAGTTCATGCAATTCATCAGAGAATTCACGTTAAATGGACTAATGGTCAAGTACTGAATCAAGGTCTCCCTGTCCATACGATCATACAGATTGTAGTAATCTTTTGCAGAAGCACACACTTCCACAATCTCTTCCCAATCACGATCTGCGGACTCCTGATTTTGAGCCTCCAGCATATGGATGAGCTGCACACGTAGTACCCTGGCATTGTTTTCGGCTCTTTCTATGTTTCGCGACATCCA
Source organism: Halobacillus litoralis (assembly GCF_009856445.1). GTDB lineage: Bacteria > Bacillota > Bacilli > Bacillales > Halobacillaceae > Halobacillus > Halobacillus litoralis. The sequence continues at coordinate 438,746 of NZ_WMFA01000001.1, read as the reverse complement.
GTAAAGAGAATCGGCTACACGACTAAGCATGTTGATCACCACTTTCTGTCAAAATCCACGTATCTTTTCCTCCTCCTCCTTGAGAGGAGTTCACTACAAGAGAGCCTTCTTTGAGGGCTACTCGGGATAATCCTCCAGGAAGGACATTCGTCTTTTCTCCATTCATTACAAACACACGTAAATCCACATGGCATGGATAAAATCTACCTTCCTGATAAGCAGGAGCCCTTGATAGTTTAATGGTCGGTTGAGCGATATATTGATGAGGGTTCTCTATGATTTTCTTTTTGAACGCCTCCCGTTCACTTTCGTCCGATTGTGGACCAATCAGCATATCATATCCACCTGAAGCACCAACATTTTTCACAACCAGTTCATGGATGTGCTCCAGCACATAATCCAGCCTTTCAGGATCACTGAGGAAGTAAGTTTCAACGTTCGGAATGATCGGATCCTCGTCAAGGTAGAAGCGAATCATGTCTGGAACATACACATACATCGCTTTATCATCCGCCACACCATTGCCTATCCCGTTAAGTATTGATACATTTCCTTTTCGATAAGCCCTTAGCAAACCCGAAACTCCGAGAGCAGAGTCAGGGCGGAACGCTTCCGGATCAAGGAAATCATCGTCGATTCTTCTATAAATGATATCTACCCGTTTCAACCCTTTGATGGTTTTCATGTAGACAACATCATCTTTAACAATTAAATCTCTTCCTTCTACCAGTTCAATCCCCATTTGTTGAGCAAGAAAGACATGATCATAATATGCAGAATTATAAATCCCCGGCGTTAATAAAACGGCCGTCGGCGACTTATGAGGGTCTGCGTTGTCCGGCAAGTGGCTGGTGACTGCCTGGTGAAGTTCTGACAACTGGTGCTCCAATGTCTCAATGGAGTGTTGGAAGAACAATTCCGGGTACACTTGTCTCATGACATAACGATTCTGAAAAACATAGGACATCCCTGATGGATTACGCAAATTATCTTCCAGAACACGATACTGACCTTTTTCATCTCTAATTAAATCGACTCCTGCTAGGAAAATATGATTCCTTAGAGGGATGTCTATCCCACTGACCTGCCTGTTGTAGTAATAAGGATTATTTTCAATCAACTCTCTTGGGATGATTCCCGCTTCTACAATTTCTTGGTCATGATAAATATCCTCTAAAAAATGATTGAGTGCAGTCATTCGCTGCTTCATCCCTTTTTCAATCTCATCCCAATCCTGTCTTGGGATAATGATCGGAACGAAGTCAAATGGCATCGTTCTCTCTGTGCCTCCTGTGTGGTTGTACACAGTAAATGTAATCCCTTGCCTAAGAAAATTCAGTTGAGCTGTTTCATGCTTATTCATCAAATCACGTTCTGTAAATTGATTGACCAGCTGATAAAACCATTGGTAGTGCCTTTTCGGAGCACCATCCTGTTTCATCATTTCATCAAAATAAACTCCCGTTTGATAATTAGTTAGCACGACCTCTCCTCCATTTCCTCTTACTACAAATCCTTTACCCTTAGTTTACTCCACTCACTCATAAATTGTAAGAAAATTTACACAACAATTGTCGATTCTTATGAGAGTTACTAAAGTAACTGGCAGGTTTCTTGAAGACTCAGTTTCGAGATGTTTGGGGGCTTCGTTTGCCATATTTGGAGTCAGGGGTGGCTGGGAAGCTACTCGCTTTCCTGTGGGGGAGTGCCGAGCTTCCTCGGGCTACGCCCTGCGGAATCTCGCCGATCTCCTTTCTCCCACGGGAGTCTCGCAGCTTCCCAGCCACCCCATACGATAAAAGTGAGAAACGAACCCCTTTGCCCAGTATGAGTGTCTTTCACAGATCCTGAGTCTATAGTGATAAAGCGCTCTATAACAGGCTTTATCATTCAAAATGTTGTAGGAGAATCCATGTTGCTTCACTTTCCTGGAAGTGGTTTCGAGATACTTATATGGCAAAGGGCGGAGGGGAATGGCGAGACTCCTGCGGGAAAAAAGTGCTTGGTGAGACCCCACAGGACGCAGTCCGAGGAGGCTCACCGCGCTCCCGCGGAAAGCGAGTCATCCCCCGCAGCCCCAACCCACTGCACAAACGTCTCGAAACCGAGTCTTCCACAAACGGGAGCTTTTGTGAAGGTCGTATTTGGGTAAAAAAAACGGACCAGGTCATCCTGTTTGGGGTGACCTGGTCCTGTGTGAAGGTGTAAATCCTATTTAATGTTGATGACAATTTTACCTTTGGCATGGTGAGTTTCGCTGACGCTGTGAGCTTCTTTCAATCCTTCTTCACTAAGGTCAAAGCGGTGTCCGATGACAGATACCAAATCTCCATCCTCCATCATGGAAGCAAGCTTGGCTAATTGATCTCCGCTCGGCTCAAGCCAGACAAATCCGCCTTTTACTCCATGTTTGGCAGCGAGGTCTTCATCCGGTGGCTGAACGATAGATGGAAGACGTCCGCCTTCTTTCAAGACAGAAAAGCTTTTTTCCTGGATTTCTCCACCAAGGGTATCGAGGACAATATCGTAGTCACTCAATACTTCTGAGAAATCCTCTTCTTTATAGTTGATAAAACGGTCAACACCCAGCTTCTCTACCCACTCCTGGTTCTTGCCGCTGGCTGTCGCTGCCACATAAGCCCCTTTTTGTTTTGCAATTTGAATGGCATAGTGGCCGACGCCTCCTGATCCTGCATGGATAAGTACATGATCCCCTTCTTGAATGTCACTAAAGTCCACTAAGCATTGCCATGCAGTAAGACCTGCCAATGGCACGGCAGCCGCTTCCTCAAAAGAGACATTCTCAGGAAGATGGGCCAGCAGGTGTTCATCCACTGCTGTGTATTCTGCATACGTTCCTTCTCGTGTTGTATCGGGACGGGCAAAAACACGATCGCCTACTTTGAATTTATCCACGGAGGAACCAACCTCTGCGACGATCCCTGCAGCATCCCATCCTAAAATGATAGGAAATTCAAAGTCCAGCATTTCTTTCAAGTAACCTTCCCGAAGCTTCCAGTCAATCGGGTTGATGGATGTGGCGTGCAATTCCACAATGACCTGGCTCTCCTTTGGAACCGGGCGCTTCACATCTTTTTCTACTAATTGTTCTTTATCTCCATATTGCTCAATAACAATGGCCTTCATCTTACAATCGCTCCTTTATTTAGAGGTATGACTTCTATAGTTTTCCCCACAGTTTTCACGTGAAACATGATAAGATGTGGGAGAAAGAAGATTATGTATAAAAGGATGATCACGATGATTCAACAGGCCGAAAAAATTCTCCAACAATACTACGGTTATCCCTCCTTCCGTCCTGGTCAAAAAGAGGCCATCACTCATGTGTTAGATCAAAAAAATACGTTGGCTGTCATGCCGACAGGAGGCGGAAAATCCCTCTGTTACCAAATCCCCGGACTCACTCTGCAAGGAACAGCGATCATCATATCCCCATTGATCTCTTTGATGAAAGACCAAGTGGATGCCCTCCTTTCCTATGGGGTAGCCGCTACTTATATCAACAGCTCCCTTTCTCATACAGAGCAGCAACAAAGGCTCAGAGATATGGAAAAAGGCCGCTATTCCTTCGTGTATGTCGCTCCTGAGCGGTTCGACTCACCTAATTTCCTGGCGGCAATCAACAGCATATCTCTTTCCTTAATTGCTTTTGATGAAGCCCATTGTATTTCCCAATGGGGGCATGACTTTCGTCCAAGCTACCGGTCGATTGTCCCTACCCTGAAGAAGGTCGCAAACCTCCCTGTCCTTATGGCACTAACGGCTACAGCCACCCAGGAGGTAATCAGAGACATTAAAGAGTTGATTGATGTCGAAGATGAAAATGTCATTAATACAGGTTTCGCAAGGGACAACTTGTCTTTCCGTATTATTAAAGGCCGTGACAAACGAGAATTCATCAGCGAATACTTGACCCAGATTCCCAATGAATCCGGCATTATTTATACGGCTACACGAAAAGATGCCGACCAGCTTCATTATCTTTTAACCAAAAAAGGGTTTGCGGCTGGAAAATATCACGCAGGGATGACAGAGAATCAAAGAAAACAGGCCCAGATGGATTTCGTTCAAGATGAAGTGACCACGATGATTGCCACCAATGCATTCGGGATGGGCATTGATAAATCAAACGTCCGTTACGTCATCCACTATTCCATGCCAATGAATATTGAGTCTTATTACCAGGAAGCTGGTCGTGCCGGCCGTGATGGAGAGCCTGGTGATTGCGTATTGCTTTTCTCCAGTCAGGATATCAACCTGCAACGTTTTTTGATCGACCAGTCACCCAATGAAGAAAAGAAAAAGGATGAGTACACAAAGCTACAGGCCATGGTGAATTACTGCCATACTCACTCCTGCCTGCAGCAATACATCCTCGACTACTTTGATGATCCGACAGACACTGAGCCATGTGGAAAGTGTACGAACTGCACCCACGATGGTGAAGAACAGGATATGACAAAAGAAGCGCAAATGGTATTGTCCTGTGTAAAACGTATGGGCGAAAGATTCGGAGCCGGTCTAACAGCTAAGGTGCTCAAAGGATCTGCTGATCAAAAGGTGAAGCAGTTCCGTTTCCAACAATTATCCACCTATGGCATTATGCCGAATTATACAGAAAAAGAATTGACTCGCTTCATTCAGTTTTTAACCGCAGAAGGCTATCTATCTACAGGCGAAGGACGTTATCCTTCATTAAAGCTGACAAATGAAGCCATTTCTGTCATTAAAGGGAGTCAGCCTGTCCTTATGCTTGTTGAATCCACAACGAAAAAACAGAAAACAGAATATAATGAACAATACTTCGAAGAGTTGCGACAGTTACGTAAAACGATTGCCGATGAAAGCAACCTTCCCCCTTACGTCATCTTTTCGGATGCCACACTTAAAGACTTGACCATCTATCTCCCGGAAAGCAAAGAAGAAATGATGAACATCAAAGGAATTGGAGAGCAGAAATTCGAGAAGTATGGGGAACCTTTCCTGGAGAAATTACGGCCGTGGGCCCAGGAAACAGAAAGAAAACCTAAGCCGGTTCGTTCGACCGAACCTTCTATTCAACAAAAGGATCCGTTTGATGACCGCCCCAGCCACATCATTTCTTACGACCTTTGGAAACAAGGACATGATGTACAAGACATCTCTAAAAAAAGAGGCATAGGCAAACAAACGATTGAGAACCATATATTCCGAGCTGGAAAAGAAGGAAATGAAATTGATTGGAATCGTTGGTTTGATGAAGAACAGGAAGGTAACATTTTGAAAGTCTATGATCAAATGGAGGAGCATAAATTGAAACCCTTGAAAGAGGCTCTCCCAGAAGGGTATTCCTACTCTATGATCAAGGCTGTCCTTGTGAAGCATAACTTAATTGATGAATGAGAGTTGAGGAGGAAGATTCATGACTAAACCTGTAATCTCAAGAGAAGATGTAAGAGCAATGGACCAGCAAGACACGCTTCAAGCGTTCAAACGTGAATTTTACCAGGAAGGTTTTTACTATATGGATGGAAATTCCCTCGGTTTGCTTTCAAGACGTTCCGAGGAAACGCTCTCCACGTCCCTGAACGATTGGAAAAAACATGCGATCGGCGGATGGACCGAAGGAAAAGAACCCTGGTTTTACATGTCAGAGAAAATCGGAGCTTTGACCGCTCCTCTCATCGGTGCGAAACCGGAAGAAGTGATTAATACCGGTTCTATTACATCAAATATCCACCAGTTGTTGGCAACCTTCTATAAGCCAGAAGGAAAACGCACGAAAATCCTTGCAGATGAACTAAACTTCCCGTCTGATATTCATGCGATCAAGAGCCAGATTCAGTGGCACGGGTTAGCGCCTGAAGAACACTTGATCCGTGTGCAAAGTGAAGATGGCTATACATTATCAGAAGATACCATCATTAAAGAAATGGACGAAGACATCGCTGTTCTTCTCCTGCCTTCCGTTTTGTATCGCAGTGGTCAACTACTCGATATTGAAAAAATAACAAAGGCCGCTCACGAATTTGGCATCATCGTCGGCTTTGATCTTGCCCACTCGATCGGTGCTCTTCCTCACCGTTTGAATGAATGGGGCGTCGACTTTGCCGTCTGGTGTACGTATAAGTATTTAAACAGTGGACCTGGAGGCGTCGGCGGACTGTATGTGAACGAAAAGCATCTCGGCAAGAGTCCAGGTCTTGCGGGGTGGTTCAGCTCAGACAAAGACAAACAGTTCGATATGAGCCATGAACTAACACCAGCAGAATCCGCAGGTGCTTTTCAAATCGGCACCCCTCATGTACTCAGTTCTGCACCTCTCTTAGGATCACTTGAGCTTTTTGAAGAAGCAGGGATCGAACGAATTAGAGAAAAATCATTGCAGCTTACCCGTTTGTTGATGGACCTTGTTCACCAGGAACTATCAGGGTACGGCTTCAAAATCGGTAATCCTTTGAATGATGAACACCGAGGTGGCCATATCTGTCTCATCCATGACGAGGCCGCAAGCATCTGTAAGGCTTTAAAACAAGAAACCATCATCCCGGACTTCCGTTCACCGAACGTCATCCGCCTTGCACCGATTGCTTTTTATACGTCATATGAAGATGTATATGAGGTGGTTTCACGCTTGAAAGACATCCTGGAGAATGACAAACAAAAGCAGTTTAAAAATGAAAGAGATACCATCGCCTAAGGAGGTTTTTTAATGATGAAATTCATTGATATTACCATGATATTGAACAACGAAACGCCTCCCTGGCCGGGAGACGAGCCCTTTGAATACAAGCTGACGTGGTCTATGGAGGATACGGGCTCTGTTAATGTTGGCCAATTCAAAGGCAGTAATCATATTGGAACCCATGTGGATGCCCCTTATCACTATGATTCCGCCGGCTTAAAAATTGCAGACCTACCCGTCGATCGATTTTCGGGCCAAGCGCTGGTTGTTCACCTAAAAGATAAACCGGCCATCACGAAAGAGCTCCTGGAAGGCGTCGACTTGAGTAAGGTAAGTAAAGTGTTATTCCGAACAGACAGTTGGACAGACCGTACCCGCTTCCCTGATCCATACACGGTCATCGGTGATGATATCGGTCCATTTTTAAAACAACATGGCATAGACCTCATCGGCATCGATACTCCTTCTGTTGACCCTGAAACGAGTAAAGAGTTAAAAGGACACCACACCCTGTACCGAAATGACATCTTGATTCTTGAAGGGATCGACCTTTCTGAAGTGTCATCAGGAGTTTATGAGCTTTTTGCTTTTCCATTGAAAATGGAGCAGGCTGATGGTAGCCCCGTCCGTGCCGTTCTGCGAACTGTTGAGGCTATCTAATCCCCCACTCCACTTGTGGGGCGGTTGTTTGGTTCTATATATAAAAAAATGCCCGGGAGGCTTTCCCGGGCATTTTTTTATGAGAAAATATTTATTTTTTGGTGATTCGTTGGTCAATAGCCATCTTCTTCGCTACTTTTGGTGCAAGCCAGATCATTGGCAGTAGAAGAATGGATACTGGAACAGCTGTAACAACAATGAAGTTTTGCAGCTGAGTAATACCACTGTCGCCTGTGATTAACAGAATGACAGCGATCGCGCCCATCAATACGGCCCAGAACACTCTAAGCCAGCTTTGCGGGTTCCCTTCTCCTGTGACGGCCATGGCAATCGTGTAAGACATGGAGTCACTCGTCGTTACAACGAAAAGAATCGTTAATAACAGGAATAACGGAGAAATGATACTTGCTAACGGGAATTGTTCAGTAATGGCGAACATCGCTGCTGGATTACCTGCTTCATTCAATGCGTTGGATACAGATCCAGGGTTGTTCAATTCAAAGAAGATTCCTGATCCGCCAAGGACCGTAAACCAAAACGTAGAAATAACTGGTGCAAAGACAGATACAGCAATGATAATCTCTCTGATCGTCCGACCTCTTGAAATACGGCTGACAAGAATCGCCATCATCGGTCCATACCCGATGAACCATCCCCAGAAGAATACTGTCCATAGAGACAGCCAGCCTTCATCGCCTCGATACGTACTCATCGGAATGAATTGATCGACATAATATCCGAAGCCTGCTAGGAAGTGGTCAATGATGAAACCACCAGGTCCAAAGATGACGATAAACGCCATCAACGCAATCGCCATTCGGACGTTGAAGCTACTTAAAATCTGAATTCCCTTATATAAACCTGTAACTGCTGAAATCGTCGATATAACTACAACAGCAAAAATAATGGAAAACTGTGTGCTGAACTGATTAGGGATTCCGAAAATTTCCTGAAGTCCGTAACTAGCCTGAAGACCAAGGAAGCCAATCGGTCCGATCGTCCCTGCTGCTACAGCAATAACAGAGAAAGCATCAATAATCGTACCTAACCAGCTGTGACGCAATTTTTCACCGAAGATCGGATAAAGCAAGGTTCTAGGTTTCATCGGCATGCCTTTATGATAGTGACCATACATCATGACGACCGCACTGATTGTGCCAAGAATGGCCCAAGCCAGGAAGCCCCAGTGCATAAAACTTTGTGCCAATGCCGGATTAATCGCTGCTTCTGTCCCAGCTTCAATTCCACCCGACTGGGATGGGGGCACAGTCAGGAAGTGCCACATCGGTTCAGCAGCAGCCCAGAAAACGCCTCCGCCGGCCAAGAGGGTTGCCATAATGATGGATAGCCATTTGTATAACCCTATTTCTGGCTTCTCCATATCCCCCATTCTGATTTTTCCATAACGTGAAAAAGCTAAATATAAACCAACAACGAACGTAGCAAGCATGAGCACTTGCCAGAAAGCACCGAAGTACTTGGCTGACCATGCAAAGCTGTCACTGACGATCATTTCAATCAAATCAATATCAATAAGTGCAAGAATAACGAAAAGGACCAATAATCCTCCGCTTATTACAAATACCGGCCAGTCGATACGGCCTGTGTTTTTATTTTCCATAGTTGTCTCCTTTAATTCATAGTGTGTTGGAATGCACAATGTACAACTTTATCACTCTTATTATTATGGTGTAAAGCTATATCCTTTATCCTTTAGTGTATTGTTTTTTAAAAGAAACGCATGAAAAAGGCGACCCCTTGAAAGAGATCGCTTCTCTTTAATCTTCTTTGGACTCGACTTTATGATCTTCCTGTCTGTTCTGGCATTCCTTGCAAAGATTGATCTCTCTCTCTTCTTTGATTTGAAGCGGTTTGCCACAGCGCTGACACTCATCGTAGTTATTCGGGTTGGCTTGGAATCCCGGCATTTCATTACTTCCATCGTTATACATACAATTTCATCTCCTTTATCTTTCACCTTTTCTTTTCTTATTCCCTAATCACTTTACATTAATCATCTCGTCATTTCCTTTGCGGCTGTCATCCCTGACAAGGTTACTCCAAGTGTTCCGGCCCCTGGAAAAACCGTATCCCCGCATTGATAAACGTCCGGAATGCCGGTGCGGATGGAGTAGCTGTTCAGCCAGCTATATTTCCCCGTCGGTGTGTACCCTCCTACTTTTCCACCTTTTCTTCTCAACCACTTTTGAAAAGTAACCGGCGTACCAGGAAGAACGATGTCTAACTTTTCTTCAAATCCCGGGAAGTAAAAATCCACTGTGTTGAGAAGGCGGTTTTTCATGTGTTCCTTATCCGCTTCATATTGATCAGAGTTCCACCAGTTAGAAAGAGAGGTGTGAGTAGAAATGGTCAATGACCGCTTTCCATAAGGCGCCATCTTCAAATCCTCGGGATGGGATAAGGACATTAAAAACTGTCCCCCATTATGGAGTTCGTCCGGGTGGTCAGGGTCAATAAACTGATGATACAAAACCTCAGACTCTTCAAAAACCGTCCCATCCACACCTCCATGAATGATAAAAGCTCCCCAAGTATCCCTTTTTTCTTCTTTTAATGATTGTATATAGGATTGTTCACCTAACTCGTCTGATACCGTATCATGGAAATTATGAACAGAATTGTTTAACAGCACCTTTTGAGCTCGAAAGACTTGATCACGCTTCGTATGAAATTCAAAATGCCTGCCGCTTTTCTCTACTTTGTGGATAGGGTGACGCATATAAATATCGTTCCCTGAATCCTTGATGAATGACGCCAAACGCTCGGCAACAGAAGCAAGACTTCCATGTACAGCATAAGCGCCTTTATGAAACGTTTGTAACGCAGCATAGCCTAAAAATGCAGGGCAATATTCAACGCTTGTTTGAACACTATCCATTAACTCCCCATTCAGAAACACTCGAAAAAGACGATGATTATGAAGCCCATACTTCTTCAGACGATCTTCTATCGTCTGGTTCATGAAGGGAAGAAGTTGCAATGAATTCTTGTTTATTAAAGGGACGACACGCGTCATGTCTTTTATTGTTCGTGGAGGAAATACTGGAAGGTCTTCCGTTAAACGATCAACCATTGCTCCCACTTTATACACTTCATCATAGAACGATTGGATGGCAGAAGATTGATCTGGAAAAATTCGTTGGATCTCTTCATACCAACGGCTTCGCTCACGATAATAATGGATGGTGCGGTCTGGCATGTGGATATCCATGATGGTATCTAACAAGGTCATGTCAGGAGGATCAATTTTTAATTGATCGAAGAGTTTGCGAAGAATCCCTCCTTCTTCAAATCCCATACCAAGGGTGGCACCGGACTGAAAACGGTACCCGTTTCGTTCAAATTTTCCTGCACTACCCCCAAGTTCATTAGAGGCTTCAAAGACGGCCACTTTCATTCCTTTTTCCGCGAGGGAAGCTGCAGCTGCCAGCCCTCCGAAGCCTGCACCTACAACTCCAACATCATAAATCATCCGCACACCTCCCTCCTCTTCTTTTCCCCCATCTCCATGATTTTAGGCGTGGCTGATGTTCTTGAAGTATATGGCGGGATTGTTGAAGACTCCGTTTCGAGATTTTTTTAAGTGGATGAGAGCAGCGGGATTGAAAAAGAGGTGCACTTCCACGAAGAAGAAATTCAGCTCGCTTATGCATAAGAAAACCGGCAGTTTCTTAGAAGCTGCCGGTTTTTGCTGTTTTATTCAAATGTAATAGCCCAGCTTCCTTGGCGCATGACGGGTTCTGTCGTTCCGTCAGCTCGTACACCATCGATGTCAAGCTCACCGGATCCCATCATGAAATCTACGTGAGATAGACTGTCATTTACACCATTCTGATCAAGTTCCTTGGCGCTCATGTCTGACCCGCCTGTCATGTTATTCGGATACGCTTTTCCGAGGGCAAGGTGACAAGAAGCATTTTCATCATAAAGGGTGTTATAAAAAATCAATCCGGATTGAGAAATCGGTGACTCATGCGGCACAAGTGCCAATTCTCCAAGTCTGCGAGAACCTTCGTCTGTTTCCAGAAGGTGCTTCAGCGTTTCTTCGCCTTCTTCTGCTGTGAAATCAACAACTTTCCCTTCTTTAAATGTCAACGTGAAGTTGTCGATGACGTTTCCCCCGTAGTTCAACGGTTTCGTACTGGAAACTTTCCCATCTACTCCATATTTATGAGGAGCTGTAAATACTTCTTCCGTCGGCATGTTCGGGTTGAATTGGATTTTTCCTTCAACGGTCTTCGAAGGTCCACCCTTCCAAATGTGTCCTTCAGGCAGCGCCACTTCAAGGTCCGTACCTGGAGCTTTATAAATCAACTTCTGGTACTGTTTTTCATTCAAGTATTCACGAGCTTTAATCAGCGTTTGATTATGCTCTTCCCATGCAGCAACCGGGTCTTCACGGTCGACACGGACGATGCTGAAGATTTGCTCCCAAAGCTTTTCAACCGCTGTATCTTCCTCTTCTCCAGGGAAGATCTTTTGTGCCCACTTAGGAATCGGGATGCTGACAATCGACCATTGGATGCGGTCATTCATCGTATAATCACGGAACTTGGACATCGCTTCTGATCTCGCTTTTGTAGCAGCTGCCACTTTGCTTGCATCGATACCTTTCAGAAGATCAGGGTCTGTGGAGCGAATGGAAAGAATGGCTGCCCCTTGCTCAGCAAAGTACGTGTATTGCTGTTTCTGCCATTCAGGGACGTCCGATAATGTCTCCTGATCTGCATGTTCATATTTCATGCGGGTCAGTTCATCGTCACCCCAGTTAATATGTACATCTTTCGCTCCCATTTCGAAAGCTTTTCGTGCGACAATGCGTGTGAATTCCGCTCCAGCAATCGTACAATTAATCATTAACAATTGATCCTTCTGCAAATTGACGCCTGTGCGCAAGGCTAACTCTGCGTATTTTTCCAAGTTTTCTTTGCTTGGCATTTTCATGATTACATTCCTCCTGTCAATGCTTGTATCCGTATTCATTATTCCATAAAACGCACGGGACTACAAAAATAAGGCGGTGATCTTTATATAAAAAAGAGTGGAAAGCAAACGCTCCCCACTCTCCTCGTCATTATTCATCCTCTACTCCCTCAACAATCAAGGAAAGCTCTTCCCACCGCTCCATTTTCGTTTCTAATTCTGTCTCAGCTTCTTGTTTTTCTTTAGAAAGTTCCTGGACACGGTCGTAGTTGGTCGCTTCTGCCGCAAGCTGTTCATCAAGAAGCTCTACCTTTTCCTCCAAAGCAGAAATTTCATCTTCAATCGTCTCCCATTCCTGCTTTTCCCGATAAGATAACTTTCGCTTTCGATTAGCACGCCGAGTATCTTCCTGAGTGGATGGCTTTTTGTTCACCTGGACCTCTTTTTTCTCATCTTTTCTCTTTTCAAGATATTCCGTGTAATTGCCGTAAAACTTCCGGACGTCTCCATCTCCTTCAAAGGCTATCAGGCGGTCAACTACACGATCCAGGAAATAACGGTCGTGGGAAACCGTGATGACCACACCTGGGAACTGATCCAAGTAGTCTTCCAACACACTAAGCGTCTCTGTGTCGAGGTCGTTGGTCGGTTCATCTAAGAAAAGAACATTCGGTTCACTCATGAGAACTCTAAGCAAATATAAACGACGGCGCTCTCCACCAGAAAGACGCTTAATATACGTCCACTGCTGCGGGCGTGGGAATAAGAAACGCTCCAGCATCTGTTCCGCAGTAATTTCATCTCCATCCGCTGTCGTGATGACTTCCGCTACTTCTTTAATATATTCAATGACTTTCAAATTCTCATCAAGCTCTCCATGATCCTGCGTGTAATAGCCTATTTTAACAGTGGAACCGATGTGGACATTTCCGGTATCCGGTTGAATACGTTCAGCCATAATGTTCAGCAACGTCGTTTTACCAGAGCCATTCGGGCCGATGATCCCGAGTCTTTCTCCCGGCACGACAAGATGATCCAGATGATCGATCAGCGGTTGATCCCCAAAACCGTGGGTAATCCCCTCTAACTCTATGACCTGATTTCCTAATCTTGTAGAACCGATCGCCATATCCACGTTTTCCTTCTTCGTATCAAAGGTCTCTTCCTTCATGGATTCCACACGTTGTTTACGAGCCTTCTGCTTTGTCGTTCTCGCTTTCACACCAGCCTTCAACCAGGCAAGCTCTCTACGGAGAGTATTTTGATGTTTTTGTTCAGCTTGACGCTCCCACTCTTCTCTTTCTGCTTTTTTCTCGAGGAATGTTTCATAGTTTCCTTCATAGATATACAAGCGGCTTTTATCCAGTTCATAGATCAAATTCGTCACACGATTCAGGAAGTACCTGTCGTGCGTGACGATGACGAGTGATCCTCTATAGGATGCCAAATATTCTTCCAGCCACTCAATGGTTTCATTGTCCAGATGGTTCGTTGGCTCATCCAGTAAAAGCAAATCCGCCGGCTGAATGAGAGCTTTAGCAATAGCGACCCTTTTTTTCTGTCCTCCAGAAAGTTCACTGATCTTCTTATCAAAAAACTCGATCCCTAACTTGGACAGAATCGTTTTGGCAACTGTGTTTGCTTCCCAGGCCCCTTTTTCATCCATCTTTTGCTGAAGGTCCAGCATACGTTCCTGGACTTTTGGATCCTCAGGGCGAGCAGCTAAGTCCAATAGAACTTTTTCATAGGCTCTCATAACGACCATAATCTCTGCGTCCCCATGGTAAATTTGCTCAAGAACGGTATTTCTCTCGTCTAATTCCGGTTCCTGCGGCAAATATTCCACCGTAAAGTCCTTCGCATGATCCATATCTCCTGAATCACCACTCTCTATGCCTGCGAGAATCTTCATAAGCGTGGATTTCCCCGTACCATTCACTCCAATCAGGCCGATTCGCTGTTGATTGGATATCGTGAAAGTAAGGTCATCGAACAGATCTTTATCTCCATAACTTTTACTCAATTGATTGACTGATAGTAAACTCATTCCGCTCATTCCTTTTACTAAATATCTCTGTCCATCATATCACATATGAAAGAGTGAGAACTGATGCAGCGATTCTGGCCTCGTTTGGCGCGATTCTGGCCTCGTTTGGCGCGATTCTGGCCTCGTTTGGCGCGATTCTGGCCTCGTTTGGCGCGATTCTGGCCTCGTTTGGCGCGATTCTGGCCTCGTTTGGCGCGAACGGCATCCTATAAATGGATGCCGTTCGCGCATAAAAGAAAAAACAGCCTCTGGAACGAAATCCTGAGGCTGTTTATGTTTGTTAACCATGTTCCTTTTCTGAAGTCTGATCTCTTCTCCAGTATTCCATCCCGTCGACACCCGGGAGGTGGTCTTGATAAAAGACCGGATCTTTCCCTGCTTTCTTCTGCTTACGATAGTCTTGCAGTGCAGCATATGCCACAGATGATAATCGGAAAATCGCATATAAGTTGATCAATGCCATGATCCCCATCGTCAAGTCGGCCAGTGACCATACAAGACCAAACTCAGCAATCGCACCGAACATGACCATAAACAGTACAGCTACTCTGTAAATAAAGATCGCTGGTTTACTTGTTTTGATGAATTCGATGTTCGTCTCTCCATAGTAATAGTTCCCGATGATTGAGCTGAATGCGAAAAGGAAGATAGCTATGGCAATGAAAACGGCCGCCCATGCGCCGAGTTCAGATTCAAATGCCTCCTGAGTCAGCTGAATTCCATCAAGGTCTGTTCCTACATAGTCTCCGGCAAAGAGAATAATGACAGCAGTCGCACTACAAATAAGCAAAGTATCTGTGAATACGCCCAATGTTTGAATCAACCCTTGTTTGACAGGGTGCGTGACCTCAGATGTAGCAGCTGCGTTTGGCGCACTCCCCATTCCTGCTTCGTTGGAGAATAATCCACGCTTAATCCCGATAAGAATCATACCGCCGAACGTACCCCCGGCAACTTCACGAAAGCCGAAAGCACCAGCGAAAATTTGTCCAAACATCGTCGGCACCTGTCCGATGTTCACAACCAATACGTAAGCTGCAAGAATGATATAGAAAATAGCCATAATCGGAATGATGAACTGGGTCACCTGAGCGATTCGTTTTAACCCACCAAAAATAATAATAGCTACAATAAAAGTAAGAATGCCGCCAAGCAACCATTTATCCATATCAAAGGAATTTTCAAAAGCTAGACGAATCGTATTGGATTGAACAGAACTGAAAACTAACCCGTACGTAAATGTAATGGTGATTGCGAAAACAATCCCAAGTCCTCTGTTCTTCAACCCTTTTTCAATATAATAGGCTGGACCGCCTCGATACTGTTTTTCTTCAGGGACTTTATAGATTTGTGCAAGTGTACTTTCAATAAAGCTTGAGGCTCCGCCAAGAATGGCTACAATCCACATCCAGAAAACAGCGCCGGGACCCCCGACCGTAATCGCAGCGGCTACTCCTGCTAAGTTACCCGTACCAACACGGGAGGCGGTACTAATAGCAAATGCCTGGAACGGAGACGTTCCTTTTTTGCCCTCTGCAGAAATGGATCGCTTATCAAAAAGGACCCGGAACATTTCTGGTATGTATGTAAACTGGGCAAAATTCAGTTTAATCGAAAACCATAAGCCTAAGCCGAGCAAGGCAGCAACGAGTATGGTTCCCCACATCCAGTCGTTGAGAAAAGTAAGTATATCTTCCACCATAACCTTCACCTCTTTAAGTTATATTTTCCATATAAAGTCAGTTCCCATAATTGCTTACAAACAAACCAACAACTATAAGAACTCAACTATTTTACCATACGTGCTCCCCACCCTCTACTCCTTATCCATCAAACAACCCAACCCCACTAACGCTCCCTTTAGTTGAAGACTCAGTTTCGAGACTTTTGTTGAGTGACGGGGGCTGCGGGGAATAGCTCGCTTTCCGCGGGAGCGCGGTGAGCCTCCTCGGACTGCGTCCTGTGGGGTCTCACCAAGCACTTTTTTCCCGCAGGAGTCTCGCCATTCCCTCCGCCCATTTGACATAGAAGTATCTCGAAACCACTTCCCGAATCATCAGCTATTCAGTTTGATAGAGTATCATTATAAAATCCCATGCAGAGACACTTGAACCCTGAAAGCTTGATACAGAGCGTTTTATGGTTACAACAATCGAGGTAGCGAGATACCATCCTACTTGGGAAAGGGGTTCGTTAGCCCCTTCATCTGATGGGGTGGTTGGGAAGCTGCGAGACTCCCGTGGGAGAAAGGAGATCGGCGAGATCCCGCAGGGCGTAGCCCGAGGAAGCTCGCCACTCCCCCCACTGGAAAGCGAGTAGCTTCCCAGCCACCCCTGACGCTCAACCCGGGCAACGGACCCTGGAAAGTCTCGAAGCTGAGTCTTCAACAATCCTGCCATATAGCGTAATAGAATATGAAACCTTATCATCATCTAAATGAAAAAAATTCTCAATATTCACTTGACTTCTTTCCTAAATCTATTAAAATTGAATCCGGAATGAAAATCATTATCAATGGTTGATAAAATTTTACATAAGAGGTGGAAAGAACATGAGAAACAAATGGTTTTTAATGAGCTTTATCCTTATCCTTTCTATGTTCGTACTTGCTGCTTGCGGCGGAGACGATCAGGAAGAAGCAACGGAATCGAATGAAGAAGAAACAACGAACACAGAAGAAAACAGCGAAGAGAACGCTTCAGAAGAAACTGGTGGAGAGGTGAACCTTTACACTGGGCGTCACTATGATACTGACCAGGAGCTTTACGACAAGTTCGAGGAAGAAACAGGCATTAAAGTCAACGTCATTGAAGGAAAAGACGATGAGTTGATTGCACGTCTTGACCGTGAAGGTGAAGCTTCGGAAGCCGATCTTTTAATCACAGCGGATGCTGGCCGCCTGCACCGTGCGAAGTCCCAAGAGCTTCTGCAGCCCATTGAAAGTGATGTATTAAGTGAAAACATTCCGGAGAAATTCCGCGATGAAGATAACAACTGGTTCGGATTGACGAAACGTGCTCGTGTCATTGCTTACCATAAAGAACGCGTAAATGAAGAAGACGTTCAAACTTATATGGACCTGACAAAAGATGAGTTCCAGGATAAAGTCCTGATCCGTTCATCTTCTAACATTTACAACCAGTCCCTTGTCGCTTCTATGATTGCTACTGAAGGTGAAGAAGCTGCGAAAGAATGGGCACAAGGCATTGTGGACAACATGGCCCGTGACCCTCAAGGTGGAGACCGTGACCAGGCAAAAGCTGTAGCTGCCGGTGAAGGTGATGTAGCCGTTATGAATACCTACTACATGGGTAAAATGTTGAATTCTGAAGATGAAGAAGAAGTTAAAGTTGCGGAACAGCTAGAAATCATGTTCCCGAACCAGGATACAACAGGTACTCACGTAAACATCAGTGGTGTTGGTGTGACAGCAAGCAGCCAAAACACGGAAAACGCGAAGAAGTTCATTGAGTTCCTTTCTAAAGAGGAAGCACAAAAACAATTTGCTGAAGCAAACTATGAATACCCGGTCAACCCTAATGTAGAGCCTTCTGAGCTTCTGCAAAGCTGGGGTGAGTTCAAAGAGCAGGACATTCGTCTGAATGAACTTGGAGAGAACAACGATCGTGCAATTCAAATCATGAATGAAGTTGGCTGGAAATAATAAGAGCCCACTCCCCGCATCATGCCTTCCATGATGCGGTTTTTTCTATACAAAACAGTTGAGAACTGTTATCATTAAAGCGGACTCAACCTTGAATGAAGAAAGTTCTCCGGCTTTTTTCATTCAAGGCTGAGCGATTGGTAGGATAAAGGACGTGTCACGCTTGAATTTGTTACGTAAGCTTCCTGGGTACATGAACATTTGGTCGATCCTCAGCCTGGCGATTGTCATTTTGATTCTCATTCCCAACATGACGATCCTCTTCAACTTCTTTACACAAAAGGCTGAAAACTGGAATCACATCCAGGAATACATCTTGCCGGATTTATTAAAAAATACCGGTTTGCTTATTGTTTTCACAGGATTTTTAACCATCATCATCGGTACGAGTTTAGCATGGATCGTGTCAGCCTATGAGTTTCCTATGAAAAAGTTCTTTAAATGGGCGCTGATCCTGCCACTGGCCATCCCGCCCTATATTGCGGGGTACACATATAACGGGATTTTGAATTATACAGGCGTCATCCAAACAACATTACGAAACAATTGGGGCATTGAGGTGGATCAAGTCTATTTCAATATTCTCAATCTGCCGGGGGCCGTCTTTATATTCACGCTCTTTCTCTTTCCCTATGTGTACACGATCACAAGAGCTTTTCTAGCGAATCAGTCCGCATCACTCATTGAAAATGCCAGAATCCTCGGCCGCTCTCCAGTAGATATCTTTTTCAGAGTAGTACTCCCTATATCACGTGGAGCGATTGTCGGTGGCGTAAGTCTTGTGCTTTTGGAAGTATTAAATGACTACGGAGTGGTTCAATATTTCGGTGTGCCGACGTTCAGTACAGCGATTTTCCAAACATGGTTCGGGATGAATGATCTCAATTCAGCCATCAAACTTTCGGCGACACTTATGTTTATTGTGTTTGCCATCCTTACTTTAGAAAAAGTGCTCCGTGGCCGTAAAAAATATGCATCCACAACAGCTAAAGCTCGACCCCTCCACCCTACTCAGTTAAAAGGATGGAAGGCATGGGGGGCTTTTGGATACTGTTTGTTTATTTTCTTATTAGGATTTCTCATTCCATTCGTACAGCTCGTCGACTGGATGTTATTGACTTTTGAAAAAATCGCATCTCCCGAATTTACGACACTCATTTGGAATTCACTTCTTGTCTCTTTCGTTGGTGCCTTATTGATTCTTTTGTTTGCTGTGATTATCGCCAACTTTTCCAGAATGCATCAGAGCGCCTTATCAAAGTCGGCAGCAAAAGTGACGATCTTAGGATATTCCATTCCGGGAGCCGTCATCGCTGTCGGGATCAGTACCGTTTTTATTGGTTTGGATAATGGTCTTTCTAACTTTTATGAAACTACTGGTATGGAAAGCCGCCTATTCCTGAGTACGAGTTTAGTCATCTTAATCTCTGCCTATATCATTCGCTTCCTTGCCATCGGGTATAATTCCATCGAATCCGGTTTTGATAAAATCGGCAATAAGTATACGGAAGCTTCAAGAATGCTGGGCATGAACATGACGCGTACCTTTTTCAAAGTCGATTTAAGAATGATCAAAGCTCCGCTCATCAGCGGGTTTCTGCTTGCTTTTATCGAAATCATAAAAGAACTGCCTCTCACCTTGATTTTGAGACCGTTTAACTTTGGAACGCTATCGACGAATGCTTTTAAATACGCGAGTGATGAACAAATTCATGAGGCGGCTCTCGCCTCCATCATTATCGTTGTCATCAGTGCCATTGCTGTTTTTGTTTTTCATCAAGTTTTAGAAAAGGAGTCGAATTGATATGTACGTTCAAATCAAAGATCTCTGTTTTGGATATAAAAACGCAAAGAATTTGACGATCCACCATTTCAACCTTGATATCGAACAAGGAGAGATCATCTCCATTCTTGGTGAAAGTGGCAGTGGAAAGAGTACCGTACTGCGTCTTCTCTGTGGTCTTGAAACACCTTCCAAGGGAACGATAAAAATTGGAAATCAGACGATGACCGATGAACGGACGTTTGTCCTACCTGAAAGAAGAGGAATTGGCATGGTCTTTCAAGATTATGCTCTATTCCCTCATATGACGGTTTATGAGAATGTGCAGTTCGGATTAAAGAATTGGAAACGGAAAGAACGGAAGAATCGCGTACACGAAGTACT
Source organism: Halobacillus litoralis (assembly GCF_009856445.1). Classification (GTDB taxonomy): domain Bacteria; phylum Bacillota; class Bacilli; order Bacillales; family Halobacillaceae; genus Halobacillus; species Halobacillus litoralis. The sequence continues at coordinate 418,579 of NZ_WMFA01000001.1, read as the reverse complement.
GGAACTGGTGAACATGAGCAGCTATGCAAAGAGATACCCTCATGAATTAAGTGGCGGACAGCAGCAGCGAATAGCTCTGGCTCGTTCCCTGGCTCCTGAGCCTTCCCTTCTTCTTTTGGATGAACCATTTAGTAATTTGGATGCAGACCTGCAAATCAAAATCAGAAGTGAATTGAAAGACATCATCAAACAAACAGGCACGACTTCTATTTTCGTCACCCACGACCGCGAGGACTCGAGAGCGATCGCTGATCGCATCATTACTATGAGAGACGGAGCAGCCCACGATTGGGATTCTCTTTGTACAACGACCCGTCATGAAGAAGAACAGCGTCAACCTGAGCTCGTTCGGCTCAAATAAAAGAAAGCTCGGCTGCCGTTATAGGCAGCCGAGCTTTTTTTAACAGTCGCGTTTCCAAGGAAGGCTCGTACCAAACTTCTCAGCCAACTCCTTCGATTCTTTCCTTCTGTTTTTCCTGTGTTCATGACGCTTCTGCGCATTTTCATGCAGCCACTTTTCTTCATCAGATTCAGGGTAAACCCCTGGTACCGGGGATGGTTCGTTCTTTTCGTCCACGGCTACCATGGATAAGAAAGCGGTTGTGCAAACCTTTCTTTCTCCAGTCAGAAGGTTCTCTGTCGTTGCTTTGACGAACACTTCCATGGACGTATTATGTGTCCATGTGACGAATGCCTCCAGACAAATGGTATCTCCCTCAAAAACCGGCTGCAGAAAGTCGACGGAATCTGTAGATGCCGTCACCACCGGCTTTCTGGCATGTCTGACTGCTGCAATCGCTGCTACATCATCAATATGTGCCATCAGCTTTCCACCGAATAACGTTCCGTGACTATTCGTATCCGGAGGTAAAACGTGTGAACTTTTTACTGTTAATGAATCGATACAAGGTTTTGCTTCCATTGTGTATTTCCTCACTTCCATATGGAATCGTTCTCTGCCTTCTATTATACCATGTTTGGTATATCTCACTCTTTTTGACTGAATACAATTTCAAAAACTGCACCAGACGTGTCTTCCCTGTTGTAGGCATGGATCTCTCCACCACTCCGTTCAATGATTGCTCTGGATATGGCAAGCCCAAGCCCTGTTTCCCCTTCTTTTCCTTTAATAAAACGTTCGAAAAGCTGAGGTAGAAGTTCCTCTGGAATACCAGGACCATCGTCGATTACTTTTACTCGATACTGATCCTGCCCTTTCTCTGTAGTCATGATCACTGTACTCTCTGCATGTCTGACCCCATTGCTTAATATATTGATCATCGCCTGAAGGACTCGTTCCCTGTCAACGAATGTATGGTAAGAATGAATATCTTTCGTTCGCAATGCAATCCCTTTTTCCTTGGCAAGTGGATACAGCCTATCCCTCGCTTGACTAACCACTTCAGATATTTCCGTTCCTTCCGGGTTATACACATCTTCGCTGCTGTCAAGCTTGGCTAACAGGATCATTTCATTCACGATCTTTTTCAAGCGTTCGGTCTCACTCACCATGACATTCAAACCTTTTTCTGCCGCTTCTCCTTCAAACACTCCATCCCTGATCCCTTCTGCATACCCTTGAATCGACATCAAAGGCGTTTTAAGTTCATGGGATGCATTTTGAAAGAACTGCTTTTGGGAGTGGATATACCTGGAGAGCTCTGCAGCCATGTGCCTGAGGCTTTGCTCTACTTCACCAATTTCTCCGGAAGCATGAACTTTTTTCACATCAGAGAACTGACGCTTTTCGATCTTTTTCACTTCTTCCTTCAATTTTGTAAGAGGGGTTACGAGACGCCAGGTCAACACATAACTCACAAGGATCGCAAGGAATAAGCCGATGAGAAAAACAACAATCATACGTGAGGCAAATACGGATTGGACGGCTTGCAGGTCATTGAGCGGGGTTGCCATGACGAGGACTTGACGCTCATCTGCGCTCACAGGAAAGTCATAAGCTACGTATTTCTCCCCCATCGTTTCCCAAACTTCCTGATCGATCAGTTCCTCTTCATAACGTTCCACCCAGGCATACGCTACGACAGCAGGCATCGTACGGAATAATATCTCATCACTTTCCCTATCGAATAATACGATCGGATAATTTCTGTCCTGCAACAGTTGGGAGAGTTCAGGGCTCCGCTCAGGATCCTGATCATTGATAATGTCTACCAGAAGATCTGCTCTCCCCTTAAGTTGGCGCTGTTCATCCTGAATAAGCATGTCCATGAGCAGCGAGTAGATAAAAAATGCGGTGATCGACATAATGACGATAATTAACGTCGCAAAAGCGGCATTCAATTGATACAAAAGCTTCATGTACGCTTCTCCTTCAATCGATAGCCGTGTCCCCACACCGTTTCAATCGGCAGGTCTTTCATCTTCTTACGTAATCGCTTGATCAGGTCATCGACCGCACGATCACTGCCGTAATAATCCTCTCCCCATACTTTGATCAACAGTTCTTCACGGGCAAAGGCACGATTCTCTTGAGAAGCCAGGATTTTCAGCATCTCAAACTCTTTTGTTGTCACTTCGATCTCTTCACCTTGAAAATAGGCTTGTCTCTCCGCATCATTCAATTCAAGTTCACCAGCTACGATGGTTTCCTGTGCCTCATCTTCACTCGGCTTCATGGCTTGCCAACGTTTCAAGTGGCGCTTAGCCCTTGCCACTAACTCCCTCGGACTGAAAGGTTTGGTTAAGTAATCATCCCCACCCAGTTCCAGGCCGAGAATTTTATCTACCTCTTCATCTTTGGCTGATATAATAATTATCGGAACTTCTGAAATCTGACGTATTTTTTTACAAAACTCATAGCCATCCATTCCAGGAAGCATGATGTCCAGCACCCAAAGGTCAGGGGTCTGTTCCTGAAAAATATCCCAGGCCTTCTCTGCCGTATCTACAGCGATCACCTGATACCCTTCTTTATTTAAATAACCTTCTACAATATCTCGAATATTCGGATCGTCTTCTACCAGTCCAATCATCTGATTCATAGATGGCATCCTCCTCTATCCACATCTGCTCTTGCTTTATTCTCTCATATTTTTTTAGTTTACTCCTACATTCCACACTTTTTCCACATTTACACCAAAGTCATTCCATAACTCTGTCGTAGAATAAAAATTGTCAGAGGGAAACACCAAAGATCAACAGCGAATCTTATTGAAAGGGGCGTCGTTTCTCTAATGTTTGATGAACAGAAGCGAAATGATAAGAAACAATACAAACGTTCCGGTATAGCTTTCAGTGTTTTAGGAGCCATTGCAGCTGTTTTTCTAGTTACCACCGTTTTTCAGTGGCAGGGCATTTCTATAGATATCAATACAGAAAAGCCGACAGCACAAGCCAATGAACTGAATCTCGGGAAAAACCAGGAGGAAGTGACTCAAGCAGTCAACGAAGCTTCCGAAGCGGTTGTCGGTATTAGTAATGTCCAGAATACAGGACAAGGCGCTAAAAAAGCCGGTACAGGTTCCGGGGTCATTTATAAGGAAGAAGGCGGAAAAGCTTTTGTTGCCACCAACCATCACGTCATCGAAAATGCTTCCGAACTTGAAGTTATTCTGAGTGATGGAACAAAAGTGAAAGCCGAACTAAAAGGTAGTGACCCTTTAACAGACCTGGCCGTTTTACAAATAGATAGCGAACATGTGCAAAAGGTTGCTGAATTAGGTAAAGCCAGTGACGTAGAGGTCGGGCAAACAGCCATTGCCATCGGTAACCCGCTAGGCATGGAGTTCGCAGGATCCGTGACGAAAGGAATTGTCAGTGGATTGAACCGTAATATTCCAGTCGATATTAACGGTGATCAACAACCAGATTGGCAGACCGAAGTCCTTCAAACCGATGCAGCCATCAACCCAGGTAACAGTGGAGGTGCGCTCATCAATCTGCAAGGCGAAGTCATTGGAATCAACTCTATGAAAATCGCAAAAGCAGAAGTTGAAGGAATTGGCTTCTCTATCCCTATGGACGTTGCTAAACCTGTCATCGAAGACTTAGAGACAAACGGCGAAGTTGAACGTCCTTACATGGGAGTTTCCCTGCAAGACTTGAACCAAATCCCTAACCCTGTGTTACAACGTGAGCTAGGGTTGCCAGAAGAAGTAACCGAAGGCGTCCTTGTCCAAGGCGTCGAAAAAGGCTCCCCTGCTGATGAAGCAGGACTCGAAAAATACGATGTGATCACCGCCATCGACGGCAATGAAATCGAGTCTCTCATCAGCCTGCGACAATATCTCTACAACCAAGCACAAGACGGAGATACAGCAGAGCTTGAAGTTTACCGTGACGGCAAACCAACCACCGTCCAAATCACGCTAACCTCTCAATAATTGAACAGATATGAAGAATACGTGATGAAGAAAGATTGAAAAGTAGAAACGCTGATGGGGATTCGACATCCAATAGATACGATCGATCCCCCCTCCAGATAGCTATTAGATAAAAGAATTCCCTTCAGCCTTTCTCGTGCTACAAAGGAAAACCAATACCAAAACAACCTCTCTCAAAAAGCCCTGCGCAAGATGCGCAGGGCTTTTTAATTTATTCAATTACTTGGCAGGAAGACTTGATTTCGAGACTTTTGTTGAGTGGATGGGGACTACGGGTGATGACTCGCTTTCCGTGGGAGCTTGGTGAGCCTCCTCATCCCCCTCCGCCCCTTTGCTATATCAAGGTCTCGAAACCACTTATAGAAACCCCTCATTCCAACTTGGTTGAGGCGAGTAATTGAAACGCCCTGGGGCAGGTGTTTGTCATCCAACTGCTTGATATATAGCAAATTCTACGTACAGCCCAGGGTTAGTGGAGGACAGTCCTTGTGGGCGAAGGGGTTCGTTTCTCCCTTACATAGAAAGGGTGGTTGGAAAGCGAGTGGCTTCCCAACCACCCCTGGCGCTAAACTAAGTAACGAACCCCGAAAACGCCTCGAAACTGTGTCTTCTACCTTCTTGAAGAGTAAAATAATTATAGGATTGGTGATAATAGCCTTGAGATGGCTTCTTTAAAGCGGATCCATTTCGTCCTGGCATGATAAAGCTTAAATGTAAGCTCAGTCGACTCGACAATGTCCTCATGGAAACGGTCGGCTAATGACTGCGCCACTTCTGGATGATATAAAAAGGCGTTCACTTCAAAGTTCAGACGGAAGCTCCGCACATCAATGTTCGCTGTACCTACCGAAGCTATTTTTCCATCAACGACAATTGTCTTGGCGTGTAAGAATCCTTTTTGGTAGACGTAAATGCTTGCACCTGCTTTTAACATATCTCCAATGTTTGAAAATGTTGCCCAGTACACGAATGGATGATCCGGCTTATTAGGAATCATGATTCTCACATCCACTCCTGACAGGACCGCTACACGGAGCGCATCCAGTAAGCTGTCGTCAGGGATGAAGTATGGGGTTTGAATGTACACATACTTTTTCGCTGAAAGGATCATTTTCAAGTAGCCATGCTTGATTTGCTCCCACTCCGAATCAGGACCACTGGATACGATCTGCATGCCCACATCGCCTTTGGGTTTAGCCTGGTAATACCGCTGCTCATACACAATATCTCTGCGTGAAGCGTGATTCCAGTCGAGGATGAAGCGTGTCTGCATGTTGTTCACTGCTTCTCCTTCCACGCGCAAATGGGTGTCCCGCCAATATCCAAACCTTTTATTAAAGCCCAAATATTCGTCTCCGATGTTGAAACCACCAATATACCCGATTTCACCGTCGATAATTGCGAGTTTTCTGTGGTTTCGGTAATTGATTTTCATATTCACTTTAGGGATAAAGGAAGGGAAAAACGATTCCACTTGCACGCCCGCTTCTTTCAAGCTCCGTATATAGGAACGCTTCAATAATCTTGAACCCATGTCATCATACAAAAGCTTGACTTCCACACCTTCCATGGCTTTCCGCTTCAACACATCTGCCAGGCGGTGCCCTAAGTTATCATCTCTTAAAATATAATAGAGCAAATGAATATGATCTTCTGCTTTTTCAAGATCTTCAATAAGTGCATGAAACTTCTTTTGACCATCTGTAAAAATTTCAACTTGGTTGTTTTGCGATAATAGTGCATCGTTGTTTTTTAGATGCATATAAATTAAATCTTCATATGGAATGATATCTTCATGCTGGACTTTCAACTCGTTATTCTTAATGGCTGTCAATTGTTCCTGGACAGCGGCAAGAAGTCCAAGACGACTTTTTTTGTCCCAGGTGAATATTTCTTTATTGCTGAGCCGGCGCCCGAAGATCAAATAAAGAAAGAAACCTGCGACAGGGATAAATAGTAAAACCATCAACCACGCCCATGTTGCACTCGCATCTCTTCGTTCAAGGAAGATGATGGCTAAGGCAAGCAACACGTTCAAGGTAAGAATGATACTCACAAAAATCGGCAGGATGTTCAACGTGGCCACCTTCCTTTTTCTAACAAGAAATCATGATATAAATATATCATATTCCTTTCGTTCATTGATTAAGACATGCTTCCCATGTCGTCTTTATATGAAATAAGTAAAAAGAGATAAGCTTCCTTTTCAGAATGCCTATCTCTTCTCAAGATATCCCTGTTATTTCGTCATCAATATACCTGCTTCTTCCAATGCCGTCTCTGCCTCATCAAGGGCTTCCTGGCTGTCCGCTGCAATGGTATGCGTATGGATGCCGCCTGTCAATTCGAGTAAGTAAGAGGCTTTGGTGCTGTTCACTTTCTCGATGAATTTCTTTACATCACGGCGATTCGAAATGGTAAGTCTGGATGTTAAATCACCATAAATAGGGTGTTCGACAACGACATCCTGGACATGAACACCATGATCAACCAGAATATTGAGTTCCTGTTCTGTTTCGTCCCCCTGGTGCTTGCATACAATCGTACGTTGATAGGGCAGGTCATCTTTTCCATCCATCATATACATGTACCCTTGACTCGTGGCGACAATCGGCTCATTCTTTGCTTTCAGCAGGGAGACATCACCGACAATGACTTGCCGGGTCACGTTCATTTCCTCGGCAAGAGAACTACCTGTGACAGGCGCACCTTTTTGTTTTAATAAAGCGAGAATAAACTCTCTTCGTTCATTCGCTTTCATCTTTTTTGGAGATTGACTCATAAACATGACCCCTTCGTGCGATTTACATAAAGTTATCTTACCACAATAATAAGGAATTCAAAAAGCGAGCCCCTTTTCCTATTAAGAATACTCATACCCTTTCAAATTCCACTTTTCAACAGAGAAAGTAGTGGATCCTAATGAGGTAAAGAGAATATGCTCTTCCTCTGCTTGAGGATAAATCCTGGAAGTCAGTACCTCTTCCCCTCCATTAATGAAAATTTCCAGTGAAGACTGATCAATAAATAAACGGAGGTTCTTTAATCCGTCCTTCAGTTTCACGCGACGGAACTCTGTTTTGGAACGGTCTTCTAAATGCGGTCTTGATAATGTTATGACATGATCTTTGTAACTCAAAGAAGCATACTGAAAAAGTTCGATGGCGAACATATCCTCCAATGATTCAATATCGAGGTTCAGCTCAATCGATCTCCCCTGTACCCCTCTCACGCCTTTTTGATCATTTTCAATTGTAATGGATGAATGCATTAAAACTGGTCCTCGCATTGAGGCAAGCTCAGGCAGAGGGGTTTGTATGATTCTTTCGCCATCCCACTTCAATTCACGCGGGATCGTCAAGCAATGGACCCATCCATGTTCAACCGTGGGATGTGCTTGTTCATATTGCTCCGGGACCCCCATCCAGCCGACAAGGATCCTTCTTCCTTTTTCATCCGTTGTCGTTTGAGGAGCATAAAACTCGAAGCCTCGATCAAGCTCACGAAAATCTCCGTGTTGGAATGTTTCAGAGCTTTCATCCCATTGCCCAATAAAACACCCGCTCTGATATGTATTTGCATAGTTCATACCATCAGCCTCAAGTCCCTGGGGGCAGACCATAAGCACGTCTGCACCATCCAGTTCGAATAAATCCGGACACTCCCACATATACCCAAACTCACCCAGCTCCCCTTCATTACTTCCGGCAATAGGGCCTACGTGTTCCCATGAATGAAGGTCAGTCGAACGGAACAATACAGCCTTCCCCTGCTTATCCCCTGTTTGAGCTCCAACCACCATGTACCATAGGTCACCCTTCTTCCATACTTTCGGGTCTCTGAAATGAGCTGTGTACCCTTTTGGCGTTTCAATGATGACGCCTTTTTTCTCAAAATGGACACCATCCCTAGATACAGCAAGACATTGATATTCTGCCTCAGGTCCATGTTCCCCTTCCACATTTCCCGTATAGAAAAGGTGCAATTGATCATCATGCACGACAGCGCTTCCCGAATAGACCCCATCCTTGTCATACCATTCGGATGGAGTCAAAGCCACAGCCTCATGCTTCCATTTCACAAGATCTGCAGAAGTGTAATGTCCCCAGTATTTTGCCCCATGAGCTGTATCGAAAGGCATCCACTGATAAAAGAGATGATATGTCCCTTTCCATTGTATGAATCCATTTGGATCGTTCATCAGACCGACAGGCGGCATATGATGATAATTCTGACGGTACATATCCGCTTCTACGGTTTGTTTGTAATTTTGTACTTCTGTCTCCACTTTGTTTCGCAGCTCTGTATCACGCTTAGACATCACGCTTCTCCTCCCTTTTCTACTTATCCGTCTTCCTTCTTGCCCCATTATAAAACATCCCACTCTCCTCCGCCATGAAAACTCCCTTTTTCTGGATCATACATCCAGAAAAAGCCTGATGTACACGTTTGGTACATCAGGCCTTGGTCGTCTTTTATTTCGTTTTCAGTGTAGCGATGGTAGATTCACCGGCGTTTGCGCCATCGCTATAGGATGGATCGAAGTTTTCGACTACATCATCATAGTTTGTAATGACTACAGGTGTAATCGTGCTTTTCGCTTTTTCTTTAACAAGATCCATATCAAACGTAATCAAATGATCACCTGCGTTTACTTTGTCTCCAGTGGTGATATGCCCTTCAAAGCCTTCCCCTTCCATCGAAACCGTTTCAAGGCCGATGTGTACAAGGACTTCCACACCTGACTTCGTTTTTATCCCTACGGCATGGTTAGTAGGGAAGAGCTGGACGATTTCACCGGATACCGGGCTTACTACTTTTCCATCGGTCGGTTCAATAGCTACGCCGTCCCCCATCATTCGCTGACTAAATACAGGGTCGTCCACTTCATCAAGGGGAACCACTTTTCCATTTACCGGAGCGACAATTTGTTCCTCCACACTTTTGTTATTACCAAATAGTTTTTTTAACATAACTCCATCGTCCCTTCTATATTTTTTATGCGGCATGCTTGAACTTTTACTTCTCTTCACACTGGTATTACTTTTCCCGATGTGATGATGGATAAACACATATCCACTACCTATTGTTCCAATAAAATGTGCGGAAAGGGAAAGACAGCCAGGACGATGGAGCAAGACAAGTCAATACTCACAGCCTCTTAAAAACCACCATCCGCTTTAAAATGTGATAATCAAAAGAGCCCTATGTACCCATAGAGCTCTGGATGATGTATAGGCTCTTATCCTTCTTCCAAAGACTGATTCAGATCTTCCCAAATGTCCTCAACGGATTCAAGGCCGGCGGATAGGCGGATGAGTGTATCGGTAATGCCCATTTCCTGCCTCTTTTCTTCTGGAACGACTGCATGAGTCATGGTGGCCGGATGTTGGATGAGGGTTTCGGCATCCCCAAGGCTGACCGCAATTTGAATTAGATGGAGGCGGTCCATGAATTGCTGGGCTTCTTTTTTACCTCCTTCTATTTCAAAAGCAAGCACACCTCCGCCTGTTTTCATTTGCTTTTCAACGATGTTGAATTGCTCGTTCCCTTCCATTCCTGGGTAATATACGTGTTTTACTTTTGGGTGGTTATCCAGCCTTTTAGCCAGATCAAGAGCATTTATGCTGTGGCGATCCATACGTACATGAAGAGTCTTTAAGCCCCTGAGTAAAAGCCAGGCATCAAAGGGGGACAGGACACCGCCGATATCTTTCTGTTGAGCCATAGCCAAGTCATCCATAAATTCTTTTTTTCCTACGACCAGGCCTGCAATGACATCTCCGTGACCACCGATGTATTTGGTGGCACTGTGCAAAACAATATCACACCCAAGATCCAATGGTCGCTGGAGGTATGGTGTGCAGAAAGTGTTATCGACAACGACCGGGATGCCATGTTCTTTCGCCACCCGTGCCACCATAGCAAGATCGATGATTTTCATCGTCGGATTGATCGGCGTCTCAATAAAGATACAGCGGGTATCCGGAGTGATCTTCGCCTTCACATCTTCCTCTGTTTCCATATAGCTGAAATCATGAGTGATCGCATATTTTTCTTCAAACATCTTCAGTAAACCATAAGTACAACCATATAGACCGTTCGAACATAATACATGGTCACCAGCTTTAGTGAGTGCTATTAATACGGCAGATACAGCAGCCATGCCTGAAGCGAAAGCCAAACCACGATCGCCACCCTCAAGAGTGGCGATGCGGTTTTCCAACGTCCGCACTGTCGGGTTCCCGAGTCTCGTATAAATGTATCCTTCCTCTTCACCAGCGAACCTTCTTTCACCTTCCGCTGCAGAAGAAAAAGAAAAGGTGGAGGTTTGAAAAATCGGTGTCGTCAAGCTGCCGTCATACTTTCCTGTTTTTTCATCATTATGAATCATTGCTGTTTCTATCCGTTTCTCTTTATTTTTCAAAACGGCCTTCCCCCTTCATTTTGTAAGCGTTTTCAATTAATTGTAACAAAAGAAGGAGAAAAAGACCTCCTTCTTAACTACTATATTCAATCTTATGTTCAGCGTTCGAGCGGACCTTTCTTCCATGCAGAAGAATATAAAGGAAAACCGCACCCAATACGACAAAAGAACTATTGAAATAGAGCGAGGAAAATCCAATACCTGTAGCAACTGCTCCAACAACATAGGATCCTACTCCAATGCCAATATCAAAAATCGTAAAGAAAGTGGCTGTAGCTGAACCTGCTCTTTCCGGTACTTTTTTCAAAGCGATGGTCTGCATACTCGGAACGAGCGTACCCCACCCGAGACCGATCAATCCGCCAGCCAAAAGCAATACAAAAGCCGTGCTGGCAAAACTTAAAACCATCATCCCTGCACCAAAAACAAGAATCGATGGTATCACAATCACATTTTCACCATATTGATCAAACCACCTTCCGGTAAATGGTCGGGAGACAAGCAGTACAAGTGCATAGACGACGAAGAAATAACTAGCCGCCTCTGCAAGGCCGAGCTGGTTTGCATAGACGGAAACAAACGATAACACTCCCGCGTACGCAAGCGCCATAACGGCGCCGGTCAACGCAATAGGAAGCACAGGTTTTTCTAAAAGATTGTGCATGTTCGGGACTATACTTCTCTTCGCTGGTACAGGAAGAGGGTCGACACGAATCACAAGCCCAGTAAGCAAAGCCAGGACGGCCAGGGCGACACAAACGTAGAACATCACGGTGAACCCGGCCGTTTGAATTAAAGTAAGACCCAGGAAAGGACCAATCACCATCGCGAAATTCATCGACATCGCAAAATAACCGAGCCCCTCCCCCTTTCTTTGATCTGGAACAACATCGGCAGCAATAGCCCCTAGAGCTGTCGTTCCCATCCCGAAACCGATCCCTTGTATGAAACGAATGGTTAAAAGGGCAGAAAAAGAGTCGAACCATAGATACAAAAAGGAACTTCCTAAAAAAATGCTTAAAGCGATTACGACCACAGGCTTGCGTCCAAAGGATTCCACCCACTGCCCTGAAAGTGGACGTATAAGAATGGCTGCCAGCAGGAAGACCGTAATAATTAAGCCGGCTTCCCCTTCGGCCACTCCAATGGATTCCATCGAATAGATCGGCATCGTCACGAACAAAAGATAAAACACTAAAAAGACGAGAAAATTGCTCGCACAAACATTAAGAAAACTGGATGTCCATAAACGGGGTTCCCTTTTCATTCGCTTCTCCCCCTTTCCTCTTCAATCAGCCGGGAGAGTGTAAGGACATGCTCTTCCAATACCGCTTCCCTTTGACCACCGTAACGTTCTAATAAACGCGCTTCTGCTTTTTGTATGGCCTGCTGCCAAACTGGATAGCGCTCTCTTCCTGATTTCGTTAACGTTATATCATTCGTGCGTTGATCGATGCTCTTGTTTTTCGCGATATACCCAAGAGCCTCCAGTTTAGCGATGACCCTTGATAAAGGAGGTGCTTCGATATTCAAGCGGTCTTTGAGATCTGCCTGTGTCATCGATCCTCCATGGCTGTGCAATTGGAACAATACGGCCCAGTGAGACATATAAATATCTTCATCCCGCAATCCTTCATTCAAAAATTGATTCACATTTCTCGACAGTTGTTGGATATGGTGAAAAATTAAACTCATGATGTGTGCTCCTTTTCGTTACCTAGGTAACAATATTGACAAAAAAAGGGCTCTCTTGACGAGAGCATCTTCAGAAATCATAACATGGATTCAACCGTTCCGCTATCTTTCTACCTTCTCGGTGAAATGCTCATGATAGAGCTGTTCAGACCAGGCAATGGCCTGGCCGTACACTTCAAATACTTCCGAATAGGATAAATTCCATTCAGCCAAGTGTTTTTCAAGCCATTCAAAATCTGCCTTTTCCATCGCTACAGCCAAATCCAACACGAGCCGGTACGTATTCTGCTGTCCCTCTAATGCATTCTTTATCTCTTCATCAAGGGGCAGTGAGCCCACCACTTCATGCGAAGGTCGTTGGGTGATTACATCAATCAGCGACATGAATCCGGTCAGGAAATAACCGTCCGCCTTCTTTTCCGCCCTGATTCTGACGGCCATCTGTTCACAAAGTTTGGCACGGACAAGACTCGTTTTGATCACAAGCTGGGATTGGGTCGAGGTAACCGCCGTGGTTTGTTCCACTGATAATACGTACAGCCACTTTTTCAGGCCTTCGGTCCCTAACAGCATGACGGCTTGTCTGATGGATTGGATCGGTACTCTTGTCCGTTGCTGGGATGAATTGATCAAGCGGAGCAATTTGTAAGTAAGGGCTAGATCCTGTTCCATAATTTCCGTTACTTTTTCAATATTAATGTCGTCATTCGTAGCTGTAAGCTCTTGGATCATTTGAAAATAGGTCGAGGAAAGAAAAGGGATATCCGTCCCTTTTACGATCACCGGCTTACTGAAATAAAACCCCTGGAAGAGGGAGAAACCTTCTTCTATGCACCGTTGATGCTCTTCATGGGTTTCCACTTTTTCCGCTAACAACGTCACCCCATACTCTTTCCCTAACTGAATGATCCGGGCCCGGTTCTCGTCTGTCACTTCCCGAATGTCCACTTTTAAAATGTCCACATAATGAAGGAGTTCATACACCGAAGGCCTGTCGATATCGATGACATCATCCAGCGCGATTAAATATCCTTTTTCCTTCAAGGTTCTGCACACTCGGATAAGGTCAAGGCTGAAAGAAACGTGTTCAAGGATTTCCACGACCAGTTGTTCAGAATTAAAGTATTCAGGGACTTGTTCCAGCAGAAGATCCTCCGTGAAATTGATAAAACATGGCTTGTTTTGTGACAAACGCTCTAAGCCGATCGTAACGAAACTGTTCATCAATACTTCTGAGGTTGCCTGACTTCCATCCATAGGAACGAACCGGTTTTCTTCACTGTTCCGATACAGTAGTTCATAGGCAAATATATCATTCTCAACTGTCAAAATCGGCTGCCGCGCCACGAATACTTCCATCCTGCTTACCACCTTCATACGTTTCTTCCCATCTTGTTCAAGTATACTACAAAGCCTAAATGTTGTTAATTTTTCCATGGAAAAATACATGAAACCTTCAGACAGGGAAAGACTGAAAGAAACGAGTCACTCAGGAGGGAAAGTCATGGAACAACACGAGAAATGGACTCAGCCAGAACCCTTATGGCGTGAAAATATGTCACTGCCCACTTTTGAAGCTCTGAAAGAAGATACAACGACAGAGGTGGCTGTCGTTGGTGGAGGGATCACCGGGATTACGACCGCTTACCTTCTAGCGAAAGCAGGGAAAAAAGTAACTCTTATCGAAGCGGATGAGTTATTGAATGGTACGACAGGTCATACCACCGCAAAAGTAACTGCTCAACACGGATTGATCTACCACGAATTATTGAATCACTTTGGTGAAGAGGAGGCATCCCTCTATTACCAGGCCCAAATGAGTGCCTTGCAGTCCATGGAAGAATGGATTGATAAATATCAGATTGACTGCAACTGGGTGAAAGAGGATGCCTACCTTTTCTCAACCACTAAGCAAGGTGCGCGCAAATTGAAAAATGAGTATGAAGCTTATCAAAAGCTGGGCATTCCAGGCGGCACCATTGACGCCCTTCCTTTTGAAATGGAAGCTACCAAAGCGCTAAGCATGAAGGATCAGGCCCGCTTCCACCCGATCAAGTACTTAGCTGCTCTCATTGACGAATTTGTTAAAATGGGCGGGGAAATCTTTGAACATACCAAAGCGACAGATGTGAAAGAAAAAGACCGCATAGAGATTCAAACGGGGGATGGGCATACACTTGCCTGTGAGAAATTAGTTTCATGCAGCCACTTCCCTTTTTACGATGGAAAAGGGCTCTATTTCAGCCGCATGTATGCCGAACGTTCCTACCTTCTTGCCATAGAACCTGAGAAAGAAGTGCCTGAGGGGATGTACTTGTCGATCGATGAACCGAAACGTTCCATCCGTACGGCTGAATACAATGGGAAGCCGGTGTTGTTGATTGGTGGAGAAAGCCATAAGACAGGGCAAGGTGTGGATACATCATTCCATTACCATGCTCTCGAGGAATTTGCCGCTCAGACGTTCGGTATTAAAGAGAAACTGTTCCAATGGTCAGCTCAGGATCTAACCACACTTGATAAAGTCCCTTATATCGGACCGATTACACGGAACAACGATCGGGTATTCATCGCTACAGGTTTCCGTAAATGGGGCATGACGAACGGGACACTTGCAGCTAAACTGATTTGCGATTATGTCCTTGGTGAGGAATCTCTTTTTCACGAACTATTCAAACCTACACGCTTCAAATCAGACCCTAGCATGAAGCAGTTTTTATCCCAAAACTTCGATGTCGCTGTCCACTTGGTCGAAGGGAAACTGGAACTTGTAGCCGAGCGCCCGAATTCTCTCAAAAAAGGAGAAGGAATGGTCGTCCAGTGGCGCGGTGAAAGAGCCGGTGCGTACAGAGATGATGAAGGCAAGCTCCATGTCCTCGACACGACCTGCACACATCTGGGGTGTGAAGTCGAATGGAATAGTGGCGAACATACATGGGACTGTCCTTGCCACGGATCCCGTTTTTCCTATGATGGAACGGTGGTCGAAGGACCTGCCGACAAGCCTCTAATGAAGATTGCATTGGAAGGGGAACCGGATCACCACGCGCCACTAGGAGAAAGCAGTGAGGAAGAACACGGCGAACAACCTTAATGTGCATGGCCCCTCATACGGGCCATGCATTTTTCAAGCTTCCCCTTTCGAACGGTGATATAATGAATCGGATGAACAAATATCCCGATTTACGAAAGGGTCCTCACCATGATCAATGAACAAAAACTCGGTGTTACCTATACGGCCGGAGCCTACATATTGTGGGGAGTGCTCCCCATTTACTGGAAGATGATTCAAGAGATTCCTGCTTTTGAAATCCTGGCTCACCGCATCGTCTGGTCCTTCCTCTTCATGGGAATCATAATCATGATCACAAGAAAACAGAAAGAATTTATACGGGAATGCCGACAAATCGTAAAAAATAAAAAACAATTGATCGGCATCACCCTCGCCTCCATCACCATCAGCATCAACTGGGTTACCTATATCCTTGCGGTCAATACGGATCACGTCGTTGAAGCGAGTCTTGGTTATTACATCAATCCACTCGTGAGTATTCTACTCGGAATGATTGTCTTAAAAGAAAAATTTTCAAAAGCTCAATGGCTTGCTTTCTTACTAGCTGCACTCGGCGTCATTTATATGACGGTCAACTTTGGTTCTGTGCCGTGGCTTGCTCTGTTGCTTGCCTTCAGCTTTGGATCGTACGGACTCTTGAAAAAACTTGTTCCTTTAAATGCCATGTTCGGTTTGACGATCGAAACGTTGATTGTCACGCCAATCGCTATGGGCTTTCTTTTTCAGCAACAATCAGGCCAATGGTCCACCATAGAATTTTGGTCATGGACGACTGCCATAGTGTTCGGCGCCGGAATCGTTACTGCCATCCCCCTCCTTTTATTTTCAGCAGGGGCAAAAAGAATTCCCTTATCCATGGTAGGGTTCCTTCAGTATTTCGCGCCCACCATCATGCTCATCATAGGGATCTTCCTATATGATGAACCATTTACAGATGTACACGCTGTATCTTTCACCTTTATATGGGCAGGACTGGCGGTTTATACCGTCACGAGAGTGAAACGATTGAAAAGATACGAAGCAAAAGCAAGCTAAAAAAGGTTGGGCGGCATGTTACGAATGCCGCCCAACCTTTTTCTCGAATGTTTCGGGGCTCCTTTGGCGCGATTCGGGGCTCCTTTGGCGCGATTCGGGGCTCCTTTGGCGCGATTCGGGGCTCCTTTGGCGCGATTCGGGGCTCCTTTGGCGCGATTCGGGGCTCCTTTGGCGCGATTCGGGGCTCCTTTGGCGCGATTCGGGGCTCCTTTGGCGCGATTCGGGGCTCCTTTGGCGCGAAAGGTCATCCTCGAAACGGATGACCTTTCGCTTTGTTATGCGAGCTCACCAACTCAAGTAGGCTGCCGCATCTTTCCCAGATAGGTAGGCACTTTCAAACCGCGTGCGCCCCGCTTCATCATTCAGCCTTAAGAACGCGTCACCGGCAACCACCAGGCGTCCATCACCTGAAAGATCGACATAAGGCTGCCGCATCACTTTTTTGGCCTGCGCGTATCTCCAACGTTTCAATTGTTCGGACTCTAACTGCTTCCAATTCAAATGCCCTGCTGCTTTTTCTTTGATTAAAGACATCACGTAATCTTCACCATAATGCTTACGTGACCACTCTGCTTCCATATAGACACTCACAACCGTATCATCCGATATTCCTTTTTTCCGATGATCCACCATCCGTTCCATCCCTTCAGGAAGGCCCACATCTACATGGCCATCTTCCGGCAAATCCGTCTCTTCTCTGAAATGAAAAATGCCCACATACGTTGGTTCGAAATAAATGTCCTTCAGCTGCTTCAGTTCTTCTTCATCAACCTCCACTTCACTATTCTTCAATAGTTCAATGATTTGCGGAGAAGGCATCGTGAGCAGGACTTTATCTGACTGCCATTCCTTCCCGTCTTCGCTGTAAAGACGGTATCCTCCCTCTACTTCAAGCATTTTGACTACTTTCGTATGTAGGGCAGTTGGAAGGTCTGAGGCTAACTGCTTCGCAAGGCCGTTCATTCCTTGCACAGCGGTGTAACGAGGATACTTTTCCCCGAACCATTGTTTAATCCAGCCTTGTTCTAAC
This sequence comes from Halobacillus litoralis, assembly GCF_009856445.1. Lineage (GTDB taxonomy): Bacteria > Bacillota > Bacilli > Bacillales > Halobacillaceae > Halobacillus > Halobacillus litoralis. The sequence continues at coordinate 400,976 of NZ_WMFA01000001.1, read as the reverse complement.
CATTCCTGCACCTCATCTTCTAATTCATCTGTTCGTACAGTGAAAAATTGCGCCCCATGATCGGCCCGTCCATCTGCAACTCTCCTCGTTGCCAGCCGGCCACCGACACTTTTACTTTTATCTGTTAACAACAGGCTGCTTCTTCCCTGTTTCTTTAATCTCCTTGCTGCTGTTATGCCGGCCAGTCCAGCTCCTATGATCGTAATTTCATAATGCTCCATCCAAACCCCTCCATTAAGCGATTTATAGTCCATTCCCACAGCCATATAATTAAAAACGATAAACTTTCTACTAATGTATAAAAAAAGAACATCCCCGCCATGTGAGGATGTTCTTATTCTACCAAAATCTATTTCGTAGTTTGTGTCTTTTTCTGTCTACGGAACTTCATTAATATTTCGTACGCGAGCGGTACGATGAGTAGTGTTAGGAGTGTAGAACTCGCTAACCCTCCGATAACCGTAACTCCAAGACCTTTACTGATGATCGAACCACCTTCAAACCCAAGAGCCAGCGGAAGCAGAGCTCCAATAGTGGCAAGAGCTGTCATCAATATTGGACGAAGTCTTGTCATTCCTGCATCAAGTAAAGCTTCGCGTGTAGAGAAGCCTTCTTTTTCTCTATATATGACACGGTCGATGAGAACAATCGCATTGGTTACAACAATTCCGATCAGCATCAAGGCACCGATCATGGCAGAAATACTTAGGGTTTCTCCACTGATCAATAGTCCAAGAACCGCTCCGATAATGGTAAACGGCAAGGAGAATAGAATGGCTAATGGCGCCAGTCCTCCGCCGAAGAATACGACTAGGATCAAGTACACGATTGCGATTGCCGCAAGCATTGCAATACCTAATTGAGAGAAGGATTCATTGATATCCTCTGCCACCCCTCCTTGAGTAATTTCTACACCGGAAGGCGTATCAATCTCCTGTGCTTTTTCATTGATTTCCTGAGAGACAGCACCTACATCATCGACTGTAATCTCTGCACTGACACTTGCATACACGCGTCCATTTCTTCGTGTAATCGTATCAGCTGTTGTCCCCTCTTCAACTTCGACAAGTTCACTGATCGCCACTGTCTGACCCGTTGGAGAAGTGATTTCTTTCTCTGTTAAGTCCTCAATTCCAGCAATATCTTCTTTTTCTACTTCGAGATAGACATTCAATTCCTCTCCATCCCGTTCAATCGTCGTAATCACTGGCTCCTGACGATTTTGTCCAAGCTCCATACCGATTTGTGCAGCCGTTAGGCCTAGCTCACTTAAGCGTTCATGGTCGGCTACAAGCGTGTACTCTTCGTAGGATTCTGAAAGACTGGAATCGACGTTTCTCAACTTCTCTTCTTCTGCAAGAAGTTCTTCTAATTCAGTAACGACCGGTTTGATTTCGTCTGTATTATCTCCGTACACCCGCAGTTCAAGACCACTGCTTGATCCTGCTCCAGAGAAATCCTGACTCATCCATTCGCCATTTTCCGTTTGTTCATTCAGGCTGTCTATGACAGCTTGCGTTTCTTCCGAAAATTCTTCGGTATCATCCGCATATTCCACGTAGAACATCGCCTGGTTGGAAGCCCCAGGGTTCATCGGGTTTTCGCCTCCAACAGAGTATTGAACCGTTTCGGCTCCATCACGGTCCATAAAGAACTGCTGCGCATCTTCAGCAATACGTTCCACGTCTTCTGACGTCTGTCCCGGCTCAGGGCTGAAAGTTGCAATGACCATCTTCTGTTCTTGTTCAGGAAGGAAACTCGTTCCCACAAATGGGAGAAGAGCAATACTCCCGACCAGAACCAAGACAGCCACGATGCTTGAAATGACTTTATGATTCAACGTGCTGTTTAGGATTTTTTTGTAGAAGAGAGCGAGTTTCCCTGCCCCTTCTTCATGTGTACGTCCTTTTATTTTCGACTCTTTTAGTAGAGAGTGGGACAGCATCGGAACTATGGTAACAGCCACAAGTAGAGATGCTAACAAGGCAAAAACAACCGTTAGTGCAAACGGTAGGAATATTTGACCCACTGTACCTTCAACAAGGCCAAGCGGCAGGAATACAGCGATGGTTACAAGCGTCGAAGAAAGGATCGGCATGAACATTTCTCTCGTCGATTCACGAATCAGTGCTTTTCCTTTTAACTTCTCTTCCGATAACGACATCCGCCTGTATATATTCTCCACAACGACAATCGAGTCATCCACCACACGTCCAATCGCAACTGTCATGGCACCAAGGGTCATGATATTCAACGTGATGTCCATCCAGTTCAAGAATAGAATAGCGATCAATAAGGATAGCGGAATGGAAATGACCGAGATCAATGTCGTCTTGATGTTACGTAAGAACAACAAGATGACTAGGACAGCGAAAATCCCACCAAACAATGCCTTATTAAGCATCGTACTGACAGACTCTTCAATCGGCTCGCCCTGGTCGAAAGAATACACAAATTCTATCCCATCCAGGTCTTCCTGGAAAGAATCTGTTTCTTCTTTTACAAGATTTACAACATCAACGGTATTGGCTTCCTGAGATTTGACAATTTGCAGGGATATGGAATCTTCCCCATTCGTACGGGAGATGGATTCAGCTTCTCCAACGACCTCTACATCAGCAATTTCGCCAAGGGTAACCGTCGGGATTCCATCCATGGCCGGCATGTCAGCGGTCGCAGATCCCTGCCCTTGACCTCCTTGCTGAGCTTCAGGAGGAATTTGACCCGGTCCTTGTGAAGGCATTTGTTGACCAGGTTGACTTCCTCCCGCTGAAGGAATAGCAGGAATCTGCAATTCTCTCAACTCTTCCACACTTGTAAGGTTGCCATCAATGACGACAGATTTTTGAGTATCATCAAAAGTGTATAAGCCTAATGGGAAGGAAACGTCCGATCCTTGAATGAAACTCGTAATGGTTTCTTTATCAAGACCCCGCTCATTCAATACTTCTTCATTCAAATCAATGCGGATTTCTTCAAGCTGCTGCCCGGAAACCTGCACATCCGCGACACCTTCAAGACCCTCAAGAGATGGCACGATCTCTTCTTCTACTGTTTTCGTTAATTGTTCAAGTGATCCATCTCCATTGATGGCACTTAAACTCACGACAGGAAAGGCGTTAAAGTTCAAACGTGATACAGAAGGCTCTTCTGCTCCGTCCGGCAAAGCAACCTCATCGACTGCTTCTTGCAATTCATCCTCTGCTTCATCTAAACTTTTATCAAAGCTATATTCCAACTGAAGTGAGGAAGCATTTTGAAAAGAGGAAGAACTGACCGTTTTCACTCCACTCAAATTGCTTACTTGCTTTTCAAGTGGTTCTGATATTTGATCAGCCACCTCTTCTGGTGTAGCCCCTGGATACGTCGTGGTCACCGTAATGATCGGTGGCTCAATATCCGGTATGGTTTCAAGCTTCATATTCAATCCTGCATATAAACCTGCTGCGGTAATGAGGATTGTCATAAGCCAAATCGCAAATTTGTTATTCATCGAAAAATCGATGATTCGTTTCATACTCAACTCTCCCCTTTATTGACCAGTTAGTCACAACACTATAAAATATAAATGACCAACTGGTCAGAGGTCAAGGGAAAACATCAACTTCTCCAACTTTGAAGGAGCGACAACCATGGAACAAAAATCAATATATATTATCGAACAGTCCATCAAGCTGTTTGCTAAAAAAGGATTCAGCTCTACTTCCGTCCAGGAAATCGCAAGCGCATGCGGAATATCAAAAGGAGCTTTCTACCTCCATTTTAAATCGAAAGATGCTCTGCTGTTAGACATATTCAACTATTATTATCAACGGATTCAAACGCGCATTGATGAAATTCAAAAGCTCGATGCGGATGATCGTACGAAGTTTAAGAAACAACTGCAAGTCACTTTTGAAGAACTGGCCAACCACAGAGAATTCATTATTATGCAAATCCGGGAACAAGCCATCCCCTTCAATGAGAATATCGAACAATTTCTTACTCAAATGCGGGTGAACTCTTACCTTTTCTACAAAAGTCACTTGCAAAACATCTATCAGCATCAGGTGGATGAAACCGTATGGGAGGTCAGTCTGATTCTACAGGGGATGTTCAAAGGGTACATGGATCTCATTATTATCGAGGGGGCTGATTTAGACCTCGAGTCGCTGGCAGTCGCCATGTTACGTAGAACGGACTATATTGTAGAAGGTTTTCAAAAGAGTGGTGACCAACCAGTCATAACGGGAAGAACCATGCGGCAGCTCTTACCACCCATGTTCTACGGAGAAGAAAAAGAACAGTTGCTATTAAACTTAGAAGAACTAGCCAATGATGGGGATCAGGAAATGAAAGATACGGTGCATGTCCTGACGGAAGAAATGAAAAGGGACCAGCCCAGGTCTGCTATTCTAAAGGGAATGATGGCAAACCTTGAAGGGGAACCGCTTTTCAAAGAAACCATCGAAAGCATAAAAAAATACTACCAGTTATAAAATCATTTAATAATCATAGTAAAAAGCTCAGGCATAGCCTGAGCTTTTTTATTATACACGCTCTGCTTCCAGTACTTCATCGAGAATTGGATAGACAGCTTCTACGCCTTCTTCTGCTACTAAGCATGCTACACCAAGCGGAGTTTCCCAAAAGGAATCAGGAATATAAGGGTTTTTAAGCCCTGCCGGCTGATAAAGCGAACGATAGATGCGGTTCAAATGCTGTCTGGTTTCTTCAGGGTCTCTTTCTTTTTCACCCCGGGCAATTAAGAACACGTAACGCATGGACTGAAACAAGTTGTCTCCTGGCATGAACGTATATTCCTTGAAGAATTTCAGCTGTTCCTGCGCTTTTTCCTTCAGCCCAGATTGGACCGCAAGATCATCGAGATGCTGTTGTAAATGATTGTACACTTGTTGGAAGACTCTTCGTTTTTCATCCTGCATGACTTTATCATTATAGATTTCCTGCAATTTAGTAAATGCGGTTTCTTTCGTCCATTCCACCTTGATCACCTCATTACCTACATTCGACTTTTCTCCCTAAGATTCCTTTTTAAATCCGAACTGTTCTGCTTCCATTTGCATCGCTGTATGAAGAAGAGGAAAATCAGCCGCATCTTTTTCTAAATGACGGGATAAATTCGGAACAAGTTTGTTCCATACCATTGGATTTGCTGCCATCGATTGAAACAGTGCCACTTCATTATCTGACCACTTTCTTAGGGACTCGACGTAATGAAGAGTCATTTGAAAACCAGGGAGAAGCTGCTCGTCCCTTTTCCGTGCAAACTCTTTCATTGCCTCATCTCTCGGGACTCCCTCATCCATTTTCAAGCAGGCATCGGCAAGTAAAAATGACTGCATAAAGGCATCATTGATCCCCAACCCTGTACTCGGGTCTTTGCTGTGACCAGCGTCCCCGATTAATGCCCAGCCATCTCCATAGGCCGTTCGGAAGAAATTCGGCATGCCTGGTGTTCCTATCATCTTTCCTTGAAGCTTGGCACCTTTCATTCTTTCTCTCATTCTATACATTTGATCAAACGTTTGTTTAAACGAATCTTCCGGATTTTTCATCATCGTTTTGAATTCTTCTGGATGGATTTCGATGCCCAGGCAGTCCCGGTTGGGCTCCATCGGGAAAACAAAACCGATACGGCCTTCATGAAGGAAAATCTCTGTAGCAGGTTCTGATAAGGGGTCTACCCCCTCAAAGTAACCGTAGATGACCGGGCGCAATGGTTTCGTTTCTTCATACTTTTCTGAACCGGCCCAGTGAGCGATGTTTGAGTTTTTCCCATCCGCGCCAACGATCAAATCAGCATAGACATTCTGCGATGCCCCTTTTTCTATTAGACTGAGGCCGACGACCTTCCCTTCTTCCCATATCAACTCTCGTGCTGCCGTTTCAGGTTTAAATTGGACGGATGGGAAAGTAAGCGCTCGTTCAATCAACATGGAGTCGAGTTTGTCTCTTCTTGGAATGATAGTATAGGATGTTCGCGGTCCTTCTACGAAGCTGCTACCAATATGGGTCCGCATCCTTGTTACTTTTCTCAACCCCGACTCCTCCAGTTGCTTAAGCACGCCCAATTTTTCTAAAAACCCTGTGTGGGACATAAAATGAGTAGACAGTGTATCACTTGGAAAACTGGCTTTATCGACAAGGAGGACTTTCTTCCCCATCTCTCCTAGTAAAATAGCTAAACTTGCGCCGGCTACACGTGCACCGACGATAATGACATCATAATGATGTTTCATGATTGCACACACCTTCACGTAACGTATACCTCCATCATAACTGGAGCACCACAAAAACTCTAGAGTGGTTTGTTGTAGATAAGCTCCCTTTAGTGGAAGACTCAGTTTCGAGACTTCTGTTGGGTAGATGGGGCTGCGGGGAATAGCTCGCTTTCCGCGGGAGCGCGGTGAGCCTCCTCGGACTGCGTCCTGTGGGGTCTCACCCTGCACTTTTTTCCCGCAGGAGTCTCGCCATTCCCCTCCGCCCCTTTGCCATATAAGTATCTCGAAACCATTTCCAAAAAAACAAGCTTTTATCTTGCATGGAAAGTGAAGCATTACGCATATTCTTACCTCTTTTATGAATGGAAAAGCTTGTTATAGGCGAGTTATGACTATAGATCAGGATTTGTGAAGAGCACTCATACTTGGCAAAAGGGGTTCGTTATACCCTTTATGGGATGGGGTGGTTGGGAAGCTGCGAGACTCCCGCGGGAATGGATTGGCTGGCAAGACCCCACAGTGCGTAGCACGAGGAGGCTTGCCGTCATCCCCGCAGGAAAGCGAGTAGCTTCCCAGCCACCCCTGACGCCAAATACCGTAACGAACCCAAAAAACATCTCGGAACTGAGTCTTCCACAATCCTGCTATATACTTTAACAACTGATCATAGATAATTGCACATAAAAAAACTCCCGCGGTGGGGAGTTTTAATTAGTAAGTGCGCTCTTCTTCAACTTCATGGTTTTGATCCAAGATTTGAAGTTTGCTCGGTTTGTTTTCTTTTGCGATTTCCTCTGCTTTGGCAACCGCAGTATCACGCTCATCATAAAGGTCTGTTGGAGCGACATCTTCGATTTTTACAAACCAGCCAGTTACATCTTTATTAGGTACAACACTATATTGTTTCATGAACTTCACTCCTATCTCATAGACTTAATTATCCATTCCCACAGCTGGGAGGGTTCAAACGTATCAAAATTGTTTGACAATATGAAAAGACGCCTTTATAATTTCAAACAAGTCAGAAAAATTGAATAAAAACAACTCTTATCGAGAGCGGCAGAGGGACTAGGCCCTACGACGCCCGGCAACCTTCAAGGCAAAAACCTTGAAAAGGTGCTACATCCTACAGATCACATGATCTGAAAGATAAGGGGAGGTATGAGATACATAAAGCCCTCTTCTTACTTAAAGAAGAGGGCTTTTCTTTTTCACTCTTCAACAAAGTGAATGCCCTAGGAAAAAAATAGAGGAGGAATTTTCCCATGAGTTTACCATTCCACACGTTTGGTCCTGAAACAAATTTGCTTCACGGTGGTCAGGAACCTGACCCCACTACAGGTTCACGTGCTGTACCGATTTATCAGACGACATCGTATGTTTTTAATGATACGGAACACGCTCAAAATCTTTTTGCACTTGCCGAGCCCGGCAACATTTATTCACGAATCGGTAACCCAACCGTGGATGTATTCGAACAGCGCATCGCTCTTCTGGAGGACGGTGCCGCAGCGGTGGCGACAGCATCAGGCATGTCCGCGATTACGATGGCTATTCTGAACGTCGCTAAAGCTGGAGATGACATTGTGACTTCCACGAACCTTTATGGAGGAACGTACAATTTATTTGTCCACACCCTCCCTCGTTATGGAATCAATGTCCACTTTGTAGAAGGAGATGATCCTGAATCATTCGCCAAGGCGATTACTCCTCATACAAAAGCGATTTTTGCCGAGACCATTGGGAACCCTAGTTTGAATGTACTGGATATTGAAGCGATCGCAGATGTCGCGCATGATCACCACATCCCTTTCATCATCGATAACACATTCGCTACTCCTTATGTGTGCAGACCAATCGATTGGGGAGCAGACATCGTTGTGCACTCTGCCACGAAATGGATTGGCGGACATGGAACGGCCATTGGAGGTGTGGTGGTTGATAGTGGACGTTTTGACTGGAATCATGAGAAATTCCCAGGGTTCACTGAACCGGATGAAAGCTATAACGGGATTCGATTCGGGGTGGATGCCGGCCCTGCTGCTTTTGCCATAAAACTACGCGTACAGCTGCTTCGAGATATTGGGGCCTGTCTTAGCCCACAAAACGCATTCTTACTTTTGCAAGGTCTGGAAACTTTACACTTGCGAGTGAAAACACACGCGGATCAAGCTTTGGAAATCGCCGAATACTTAAAGGACCACGATGGTGTTGAATGGGTGAATTATCCAGGGTTGAAAGACCACCCTACTTATTCTTTAGCCCAAAAATATTTTCACTATGGGCATGGATCCATTGTTGTCTTTGGAATTAAAGGCGGGCGTGATGAAGGTCGTAAACTCATTGATCAAAGTACCATCTGGTCGCATGTAGCCAATGTCGGGGATGCCAAATCTTTAATCATCCATCCAGCTTCTACGACCCACCAGCAATTAAGCGACGAAAATTTGAGTAAATCGGGTGTAACAGAAGAACTTGTCCGCTTGTCTGTTGGCTTAGAGTCTGTAAAAGATTTAATCCAGGATCTGGACAATGCCATCTTCCACGCCACTGGATATAAGAAATCCTATGGTAAGAGCAAACATGTGGCAGAGCCTGTTTTATCATCATCCCTGGACCGTTCGAACGGGGAATTGAGGAAAAGAGTGATCGGGATCGCAGGCACAAGTACTCTTCTTATGGAGCAAAACAAGTTGGAAAGGTTAGGGTTTGAAGTTCTTACCTTCTCTCATCTTGAGGATCTGCGCAAAGAAACGAATGTCAACTGGGATATCGTCTATGTTGAAGAAGCCGATGAAGATGTCTTGAACATAGCAAAAGAAATAAAGCCAACATTACTCTGGTCAAGGAAACCGATCACTCACGAAGATGCAGCCATCATTTCCGGGGTAAGCCTTTATGAGGCTGTCGTGAATATCCGGTCAGGGAAAGATTTTTCTACTTCCCTCGTATCGGTCTAGTGAAAGAAAGGAGAATGAAAAGCATGTCATTAAGAAACCCCGCCAGCCACCCACGAACCAATCAATCGATCTCGATCGGCACTTTCACCTTTGAGTCTGGTGAAGTGCTATCAGATGTCGAACTTGCTTACGAAAGATACGGGCCGACGAATGCCCCCGTTATTCTCGTATGCCACGCATTAACGGGCAACCAGCTCGCCGTCGGTTCAAGGGATGAACGTGGCTGGTGGGCCGGTTTAATTGGGGAAGATTGTCCAATTGATACCAATCGCTATCAAGTGATCACCTTCAATGTTCTAGGTGGATGTCACGGATCAACAGGACCCGCAAGCGTTAACCCGGACACAGGCAAACCATACCGGCAAACCTTTCCAAAAGTCACGATTCGGGATATGGTGCATGCTCAATATGAGGCTTTACAACATTTAGGTATCACTCATGTCCATGCGATTGCAGGTGGATCACTTGGCGGTATGCAGACGTATGAATGGGGACTTCTTTACCCTGATTTCATGAAAAAACTATTCATTCTCGCCGCTACCCCTTATTTAAGTGATTATGGCATCGCATTTAACCATATCGGTGCCAGAGCCATAAAGAGTGACCCCCATTTCCTAAACGGGGACTATCATTCAAATGAGGACCTCAGGGGATTCGAAATTGCCCGTATGACCGGAATGGTCACGTACCGAAGCAGTACATTATTTGAAAAAAGGTTCGACCGGTCCTATAACACTGATACGTCGTATGAAATTCAATCCTATTTGGACTACCACGGGGATAAGATCAAAGAGCGCTTTGATGCCAACAGCTACCTTTACCTTCTTGAGGCGATGAACAATCATGACATTGGGCGAGGGAGAAATGGTTGGGCACAAGCAGCGAAGCAATACAAAGCAGAGGTCCACACCTTCAGTTTCGAACACGACCTCCTTTACCCAGAAGCCCTGATTCAACCATTCTCTACCTTCTGTAAAAAAGGAAAGCATCATCACATCCCCACTGACTATGGTCATGATGGATTTCTCGTAGAATTCGACCGTTGGGGCAAATGGGTGGAAGATCAATTAATCTAATATCCCACCAGGTACTTTCCCCTTGTACAAATCAAATAAAAAACCCGTTCCGTTTTAAATTTACAACGGAACGGGTTTTTTAATGATCACTCAAATGACTGACAGGAACGACTTTATACCCTTTAGCATACAGGTTTTCCAATAAAAGCTCTACGGTTTCCACTGTAGAAAGTTGAAGGTCATGAAGCAGAATAATGGAATCTCCTTCTACTTTTGAAAGAATATCCTCTGCTACTGCTTCCGGCGGGAGATCTTCCCACTTCTCAGAATAAATGGTCCACGGAACAACATGACCTTCTTCTTGATAGTTGGCAGAAGGCAGGTTTCCAAAAGGCAATCGCAGCAGGTCCACCTTTTGTCCGGTCACTTGTTCCAGAATCGTTTGAGTCGATGAGATCTGCTGATTGATCTGTTCGTCTGACATGCGACCCAAGCGAGGGTGATTCCATGTATGATTTCCAATTTCATGCCCGCGCTCACTCACTTCCCGAACCACCTCAGGATAGTAACCTACGCGCTTGCCAATCATGAAGAAAGAGGCCTTCGCTTCATACTGGTCCAGTACGTCAAGGATTTGCCTGGTGACTTCAGGATGAGGACCATCATCGAAGGTTAAAGCCACTTCTTTCCCCTCCTCATGTAAATGGTCATCTAAAGTAAAGTCCTGATATTTATTGTCACTTCCTTGATCCTCTGAATTTAGATTAGTCACTGCTTCAGGAGCCTCTTGGAAGGCTCCTTTATATTCTGAACGAAGAAGCTTAGATACTTTGCTTTTCTCGATTATCACACGGACCGGTTCCTCATTAGCTGGATCGTCTATAAATACAAGGACCCCTTCACCCGTCAAAGCGATGTCTTCGTAAAATTCAATTTTAGCCTCAAGCTTATCTATAAGCTTCGAGTTTTCTTCACCTGCATCAATCATTTTTTCTTTCGTCCAATCGTGAAGACGATCGACATAATAGATGTCTTCCTTGAATAATTCTTCCATCGACAAAGCTTTGCCATTTTTCTTATCGAAATTCATAATGGTTTGATTGGTAATGACTCCACCCCTACCAAGATCAATCGTTTCGATAAACCTCACAACAAAAAAACGTTGGTTTTGATGGATGACTTCAAAATCAATGTGCAGCTCGTGCGCCTGATCTCCATTATTTTTTTGTTTACTCTTATAACTTTCTTGTTTAAACAAAGCTTTCTGCTGATTCACATAATCTATAATAGTCTGGTCAATTTGGTTATTCGGTGTTTGTGGATAATGAGCGGTCATATGATACTCTTCAAATTCATTAATCTCTGTTTCTATACTTACGTCATACATTGCCGCCTGCTTACCCTTTTTCTTCCCCGACTCTTCATTAGCATTTGCAATGAAAGAACAGCCGGACGCCGTCAACAAAACAAACAAAATGGTATATATAATCGGTTGTCTCATGCTTTTCCCTCTTTATCTCATAGTCACACAATCTATTGTAACACAAATGTAACAATGACTTAATAACTTCGATATATTCAGTAAATTAAATTAATTCAACAAACCCTTTTTTCGTAAACACTCCTTATTCTTGAAGGTTCAGTTTCGAGACGTTTGTGTAGTGGGTTGGGGCTGCGGAGGATAATATAGCGGAATAAAAAAAGAACTTTCCCATAAGGAAAGTTCTAAATGTTGGTGCGGACGTCCCATAGCTCTGGAAAGAAGCGGTGGTCGAGTACTTTTTTTAAGTAGCCGACGCCCGAGGAGCCACCTGTGCCTTTTTTATGTCCTATGATTCGTTCGACTGTTTTCATATGACGGAAACGCCATTGTTGGAGACTGTCCTCGATGTCCACAAGCTTCTCCCCTAATTGGTACAGGTCCCAATACTGTTCCACATTTTTATAGACATTCGTCCAGGCAGCTTCTACGCTGGAGTCTTTTTCATACAGTTGTGTGTAATCCCGGTCCAACAGGTTTTCAGATATATGAAAACCTGAATCGGATAGCTTCTCAATAGCAGCATCGTAAAGGCTTGGTGCACGATAAGCCGTTTCAAGCCGCTGGTGCAGCTCAGGGTCTTTTTCGTAGATCTTCAACACGTGAGGCGTTTTATACCCCAGTGCAAATTCAATCATCCTATACTGATAGGATTGGAAGCCGGAAGCCTGTCCAAGCTGATCACGGAATTCCATATATTCGGACGGGGTCAATGTTGATAGCACATCCCACGCTTGAATGATTTGTTTCTGTATGCTTGAAACGCGTGCCAGCATCTTAAATGCCGACTGCATTTGATTTTCTCTGATGGCTTCTATCGCTGCGTGAAGTTCGTGTAAAGTTAATTTCATCCACAGTTCACTGACTTGATGAATGATAATAAAGAGCATTTCATCATGATGTGAGGATAGACGATTTTGCGCAGATAGCAGCTCATTCAAGTTCAAATATTCCCCGTAGGTCATCCGGCTTGAGAAATCAGTATGGATGTTCTCGTTGCCATCTTTTTTATGGTTAGTCACTGATGTCCCTCCTTCAGTCCAAAACGCCGCGTTCAGGAATGTTGTTAAAAGTCATCGGTAAAAATTCCGTATGAACTGTTCCTTCATACATAAGAAGCGTTCCTAAGAGTGGATGCTCTGCATGTACATGAACCCGAAAAGCACCTTCCTCTTCATCATAATGTTCGTACACGCTGGTTGTCGGATTCGTCATGGACAAGAGTCCATCTACATTCATTGCTTTTGACTCCATATAGAGCCCGCCTTCCGCTGTGACATGGAGATCCAGCTCGGTTTGTAAGAGGCCTGACTTTCCAAGATCATCAACGATACAACCTTTCTCTTCATCAAATCGCATCGCTGCATCAAAACCTCGAATAGAGTAAGGAAAGAAGAACCTCCGAATCCAACTGATCGTCTCACGTCCTCTTTCATCTTCATAGATATAATTCTCAAGAGTGAACGGCACGTCCTTTCCTCGTTCTGCGAACACAAGATGATCTTTTGTTCCCACTTGAAGAAAAGGGCGCAGCAATGGATGGGTTCCTCTGATTTCAGTCATTCTTCCTTGTCCAAGAATCATTAGATTTTGTTTGCTCGTCAATCCGTACTTCTTTTGAAGCTCCGGCTGAAGATTATGGAATTGCTCACCTAGCGCGCGATGAAAAATCGATTTCATGAAAAAAACTCCTCTCCAAAACAGGTTTCCATCCTTGCTTCATTGTGGATGGTTATGAATGTTTGTCCTTTACTCTTTATGTAATACTCCATATTTAAACAGGATTAATAAAAAAGGTATGAAATGTTCCAAAACAGAATATGGTTTTATTTAGTAACCTATTTCCTTTGATGTATGTAATGGCATTATAGCATAAGTAACCGCTTTCTATGATACCTAAAAGAAATAAGACCTGCCCTTCAGCAGGTCTTTATGATTGTATGTGTGAAATCGAGAGGAAGTTGCATAAGCTTTTGTCACCTTTTATTTGTGTTATGCCCGGGTGTATTCTTTTGACATCCCCCGCTAAAAGGTTCACTTACAAAAGTCAATTACATGACTTCTTCTGCATAGTCGCTAATGGAATAGCCTTTTTGCTGTTTCATCAGCCATCCTTGTTTTTCAAGCTGGTTGAAAAGTTTTTGAATATGTTTTTCAGGCCAACTTGAAAGAATACCAAACCAACGTGTTTCATGCAGGCGGAGCTGTCTAAGCTTATTAGTCGCCTTTCCAGCAAGCACTTGTACCAAGGTATGAGCCGGGTAATCTGTTCCGTAATAATAGATCAAGTCAAGCACTTGTTGAGTTTCTGCATACGTCAGCGATCTTCCTTTGACAGTAATGATCACATCATTCTCTTCATACCGAACCTCACTCAACTTATTTTTCAACTCTTCCAATACATGGCTTGTCATCGGGTAAACATTTTCCGGAACAATCTTTTGCCAATCACGTAGTTCTTTCAACATGCGAACGTCATCGAGCTCTATCTCGGAAAGCCACAACAGCTCCGATTCCGTCGTACGTTCCGGAATCCTGCTCCGATTTAATTTATCATACATGTAGAGGAGTGGATGCGATTCCATATCATCTGCTTTACGCTGATAACGGTGAATCTGTTTAACAACCTCCAGACTTTCATCCAACGTTTTTCTGGCGACAGTCAATTGTTTTTTCAATCCCCGTAATTGAAGCAGCTGTTCCAGGAGGCGCTGGTTCTGATCTGCAATTTCATTGAATTGCTTCTCAATCGTTATGACTCGTTTCGTCGCTCGCTCCACATCGAACTCCTCTTCAAGAGCCACTCGATCTTCATCCAGATAATAAAGCAGAGTATAGTCACATCTTTCGCAAGAACAGCAGATGCATCGCTCCTTTGAAAGAAAGGTGAGTGATTTTTGGTGTGAACAGCTTCCTTCCCTGCCTTCCAGCCAATCAGCAGGTAAAGTTCGGAATGGACGCATGACGATGCTGACTCTGTGGCGCCAATATGCCACATCCTCAGGGTAATTAAGAACCGAGATGAGAGCGGATTGATTCATGACTTCAACCGCATCGATGACCTCCCTTTTTTCATGGAATAATCGTACGAACGGGTGATTATGAAAAGCAGCCGATATTTTATCGATCCAGTGCTTACGGTCGTATTCACTTATATGTGATAAAAACAGATAATCCTCAAGTACTTCCCCGACATGTTCATAAAGTTGTTCCGAGGTGAGTTGAGTAAAATCTGTACTGTATAAATACTCTTCTTTTAAAGGTAGTCCATGTTCTTCAGACAAGGACCTCCATAAAAACAATTCTGGGCGCAACAAATGTGGGTGGATCGTTTCTTCTTTTTCAAAAGAAACCGGCAGGACAGCTCTTCCTGATAACCCCAGGTAGGGGCGAATATTCGCTACATCAAGAGCTTTGTCGTTGATTTGGTCCACGATTGCGTCATTAAGCCTGGATAATAACCCCCGTTCAAATTTATGTCCGATCGACCGGATTTGTTTGTTCTTCTTTCCGATCGGCGCAAGTACTACATACGGGTATCGTTGATCCTGGTAAGCAATCCTGTTTGGCAGTCCCATAATGATTCCCCTTTGAATAAGGATTTACTACTATTATAGAAAAAGTATTACGATGTACCAATAAATATAAGTAAAATGGGCGTCATACTGTTAAAATTTCCACGGAATACCCAATGAAAAGCCCTGTTTCTATGACACCTGGAATCGCACTCAACTCTTTTTCCAACGTATCGTGTATATCATGAAACCTTACGTCTATGAGCACATTGCCAGCTTCGGTCAGAACCGGGCCGTCCTTCGCTGCCGCCATACGCAGCTGGATGTCATGACACTCAAAATGTTGAAGAGCTGTTTCTACAAGATGAATGGCTCGCGGGTCCACTTCCAATGGAACGGCAAACTTCTCCCCAAGCCTTTCCACATGCTTGCTTTCGTCTACTAAAATATACGTTTTTGCAGCGCTTGCCATTACGAGCTTCTCGGCAAAAAGAGCGCCCCCTCTTCCTTTAATGAGGCGTTGTGCTCCATCCACCTCATCTGCCCCATCAAACCCCCAATCGGGTTGATGATTAAGAAGAGAAGTTGTGGTCAGTCCATAATAGCTGCAGTTCATTTCTGCCTCTTTAGAAGTAGGAACAGCGAGAATCTCCAGCTTTTCCTTTTCCACTCTTTCCGCAATCTTTTCGAGGGCAAGAAAAGATGTCGACCCTGAGCCGATGCCGATGACATCTCCGTCTTTCACATAGCGACTTACTTGTTGAGCGACTTTTTCTTTTCGGTCGCGATTTGAAATTTCTCCTGACCAGACCGGCTGACCAGCTAGATTATTCTTCCACTTCACAGATATCACCTCTTCCTTTGGTATTCCCGAATGATAAAAAAACAAGCATGGGTGGTAAACAAAGTGTATCAGATGAAGAAGCCGCTTCCTTTTCCCACAACAAAACTTTGTCATTCTTAACGTTCTCTTCACATAAATATAAGGTAATCCATTGTTCCACAGAAAGAAGGGGATGGCATTGAAACAAGTGTACTGGAAGTTGTTCATCTTCTATCTCATCCTCATCACCGCCATCGTACTCGTCACATTAAACCAATAAACCCGAAGACACTTCTCCATATTAGCTCTCTATTCTTAAAGACTGCGTTTCGAGTTCGTTTTCTATGAGTTGGTTGGGAAGCTGCGAGACTCCCGTGGTGGATAAGAGATCGGCAAGATCCCGCAGGACGTAGCCCGAGGAAGTTCCACACTCCCCACAGGAAAGTGAGTAACTTCACAGCACCCTAAGCAAACGAACACCGGTGAGTCTAGAACTGGGTATTCAACAACCCTGCCATAGTTGAACAAGCATTTAATTCATATGAGGGAATCAACAATATATCCAAAAAACCTCGACCGTTTTATGGTCGAGGTTTTATTGAATTAAATCATGTTTGAAGGCATAGATTACTGCCTGTGTACGGTCAGAAACTTGGAGTTTCCCAAGGATATTGCTTACGTGTACTTTTACGGTTTTCAGAGCAATGAACAATTGATCTGAGATTTCCTGGTTAGTCTTGCCTTCCGCCATTAGAAGAAGAACTTCTTTCTCCCTTCCTGTCAGCTGATCGTGAAGTTCTGCTCCATCCGGAGTACGCATTTTTGTCATGATTTTACCTGTCACTTCAGGTTCTAGGATGGACTGGCCTGCGTATGTAGAACGAATGGCTTTGGCAATTTCTTCGGCTTTTGACGTTTTGAGCATATAACTCGTCGCTCCGGCTTCGAGTGCCGGGTACACTTTTTCATCATCCAGAAAACTCGTGACGATAATGACTTTTGCCTCCGGCCATTCTCCAGTTATTCGTTTTGTTGCTTCGATACCATCCATTTCATCCATGACTAAGTCCATCAAGATAATATCAGGACGATGTTCCAATGCAAGGTCTACGGCTGCCTTTCCATCGTCTGCTTCCGCAACAACTTCGATATCCGGCTGTGCCGACAAATAGGCTGAGACGCCGATGCGCACCATTTCATGGTCGTCAGCAAATAATACAGTAATCATCCCTCTTCGCCTCCTTTAATCCGATGGGGAACTTTCACCTCTAACCGGGTGCCCTGTTCCTTCACGCTTACAATCTTTAATGTTCCTCCAACTTCAAACGCCCGCTCCTGCATGTTCTGCAAGCCATATGAACTGGTCTTCGCTTCTTCTACATCAAAACCGATGCCATCATCCACGATACGCAGGATGACGTTATGGTCCCTTTCAATCAGCATGACATTCAGCGAATGAGCCTTCGCATGTCTTAAGGTGTTTGATACCGATTCTTGGAGTATCCGGAAAAGCTGATCTTCAATCCCTTTTTCAAGATTCAAAGGTTCTACAGACCACTCAATTTCCATTGGTACTTTTTGTGTGAGTTCATAAAGCAGTTCCTCTGCTCCTTCTGACAAGGACTTATCCTTGAGAGCTACAGGTCTTAAATGAAGGAGCAGCGCTCTCATTTCAAGCTGAGACTGATGAATCATGCGTTCGACCATCTGCATTTGTTTTCTGGTGGCCTGCCAATCATCCGAATCGGTTTCATTTATCGCAGACATCATCATCGAAGCTGCAAATAATTGCTGACTGACGGAATCATGAAGCTCTCTTGCAAGCCGGTTCCTTTCCTGAATTACTACTTCCTGCAGACTTTTCTCACGTTCTTCAGCTCTTTCTGTAACCATTCGTTGAGCAAGCTCTGTTTGTTTGGTCATTTTTTCTTCCAATTGTTTAAGAGCTAGGTCGATCTGCTCCATCTCTTTCAAATCAACCTCTTCTTCCGAAAGCTCATTCCCCTTCGTCAACTCAGAGACACGGTGTTCGATAGTGTATAGCTGTCTCCTCCAAAACCATCCCTGGATGACGCCGAATACAAACCCAAAAGATAAAGAAATGAACAAAACAAAGAAAATATAAGGAAGATCAAAAACCTCTCTTTCCAGGAGATCCCCCCACGAGCCGAAAGGAAAGGCATAGAACGTAATGGCCAACAACAGAATGGTGAATCCCATAAAAGTCAGCGTACCTGACAACAATTGTCTCTGCCATACATTCATACGCGCTTCACCTCAAGCTCTCCGGACACCATGGACGTGATAATTTTCACGCGTGGCTTTTGTTTTCGGTATCCTTCGGTTTGATAGGAGAGAACCTGGTTGAGCACGTTCGATTTCTTATATTGGAAGATAGAAGCACGTCCAATGAGAGCACTATGATGAATGCTTACCTCTACTTCATAAGGGATGTAAACGGTGAGATTACCAATCCACTGGCGTATAGAAATGACGGCCTCATCGTGAGGAAGAACCGTTTGGCTCAAATCCACGATTCTGTCTCCGAACCCCCCATGAATGTTGATATCCTTCCATTCATAAGAAGTTTTCGGTGTAGCATCATCCCCAAAAAACTTCTGTCTTAGCAATGGTTCCTGATCAGGCATTTCCTGGTGGTAATCAATGATCTCAGGTTGGATGTGTTCCGGCTTTTCTCTTGATTTGAAGTAATCTCTTAAGAACATGAGAATGAGTGCTATGACGAGAAACCTCACAGCAATCATACTTAATACGGTGAAGATTAAACTGATCAATCCAATCCAGAAAAGGATTTTCCTCCATAATGGACGATAGTTTTTCCACCCGATATAGATAAGGACTCCGGAGAATACGAGAGAAAACACAAGTCCCCCGTTGAAGAAGACGATTTCTACAACGAGGAGGATCACCCCAATGATTAAAATCGTGTTGATCGTATCAGTCGAAAGCTTTTTAAGCATAAAGGTCATCCCCCTCTCTTGAATCGATAAAGACGCAGAAATCTACGCCTTTATCATACCATGTTTTCTATTTAGCGGGTACTTCCTCCCGCTTCTCCATTTCTTTTTCCAGGTGGGCCATTTTGCTGTCAAACGTATTATGGTAATAGGCACTGTTCACTTTGTACTCAAGATCCTCGATGTAGCGGTCCATTGCTGAAAATCTGGAATAAGGCTTGTCCGCTGTGTCCTCCATCACACGATTCATGCGGTGATGAGCACGAGCGGTATTTTCACGCCCCATCAATTCCATCCGCTTCAAATGCATGTCCTTCAATTTATGTTTCATTTCTTCATATTTGCGTTCAAGTGCCTCCAGCTGTTCGATGCTGTCTCTTCTCGATGCTTGAAGGCGTTCGGCTCTCGCCTCATATTCCTGCTGCTCTTTGAGGGCGAATTCATACATGTTGGACTCCCCTGCTTTTTCAGCAACTTCAGCCTGGCGCCTGCGCTTGTCTGCCATATCCTGTGCCTTTTGAAACTCACGGGAAAACTCATCTTTCAATCGGTACTGCCGTTCCACAAGCTGTCTAACCTTCTCCGTTTCTTTTTCACTTTCACGCAAATACTGATTCAACATCGCGATCGGATTCTTTTGTTCTTTTTGATCTAACGCCTCATGTAAGTCTGCGGTAATGGAATCTTTCAATCTTGTAAATAAATTAGCCATAAGTGTGTATCTCTCCTTTAGTTTATTTGTTCATTTCTGCCCATTGACGTTCGAAGTTTGTAAAAGGATCGTCGGACTTGGTAGAATGTACCGATCCGCTTTTGCTTGTCCAATTCTTATAGATCCAGTAAAGGGCAAAAGCAGCAGCGACACCAATGACGGCATAGACATTTGAGACGGCTATACTGAGGATGATCAATCCAACAACCACCCATCCGATTTTTCCGGCCGTAGAGTCACTTTTCATGAACTGTTTGAACACTACGTACAACAGCCAGACACTTACACCCAGGAGGATCATCGGTCCTAAATTGACAAGCAATACAGTAAGAGCGACTAATCCAGCCAGGAACAGTAAAAATTTCTTCATCGTTTTTTCCCTCCTTGCTGTTTTCTTGTCTTTATCATATCGAGAATAAAAGGGTGGCGTAATGAGCCAGAGATATATTTTCAACTAAGACCAGAGGCGTATGTGAAGGATACAGTGGAGACACAACACTTGCTTGAGGCTATGAGATACAGAAAAGGCCGCCCAAATAAGGCGGCCTTCCTTTTAGTCTATAATACGCAGTTCTTTCGGGGTTTTCGTCAATGTTACGTATCCGTCTTCTGTAACGAGCACATCATCTTCCAAGCGGACACCGCCCACTTCAGGGTCATAGATTCCAGGCTCTATCGTGTACGTCATCCCCTTTTTCAAGACGCCATCATTCAAATGGCTCATGGAAGGAAATTCGTGTACGTTGATTCCAAGACCGTGACCGATGCGGTGTGGGAACTTGTCTCCGTATCCTGCATCTGTGATGACGTCACGTGCGACTTGATCAAGATCACCGATCCGCGTTCCCGGCTTACTGATGGCAAGCGAAGCGTCCAGGGCTTCCTTTACTTTATTGTAAATTGCCTTTTGTTCTTCACTCACCGAACGGTAAGCAAACGTGCGGGTAATATCGGATGTATATCCTTTCCATACAACGCCAAGGTCAAATAAAACAAAGTCTCCCGGCTTCAAGCGACGGTCACCAGGGTTTCCATGAGGTTGACCGGATTTTTCACCGAACAGGACCATTGTGGAGAAGGACATTTCCGCAACGCCTTTTTTCTTCAGTTCATATTCAATCTTAGCGAGAACTTCCATTTCGGTAATTCCCTCTTCCAGGGCTTCAACTCCCACACTCACACCGAAATCTGCAAGCTCGGCCGCTTCTTTCATAATGCTGACTTCATTGTCGTCTTTGACGACACGCATGTTGTTCAATCGCCCTTCGATGTCCTCTACTTTCACATCTTCAAAGAGTTCGAAAAAGGATTCACTACGTCCATAAGAAAGGACTTGTTTTTCTATGCCTACCGTCTTCACATTCGCGATGCCCTTTTCTTTCATACTGTCCGCCATCATCTGCCACGGGTTTTCGTGATCGGCATAACCAATCACTTCCTTCGTCCACCCAGCATCACGGATTTGACCTTTTTCCATCCCTGGCAGGACAGCAATAGGATCCGCTTCAGGAAAAACGAGCAATCCTAAAAGCCTTTCATGAGGGTCGGTATGAAATCCGGTTAAATAAAAAAAGTTCTCTGTTGAATTAATAAACGCTGCATCCACGTTTGTATCTTTTAGGTATTGAGAAAATTGTTCCAATCGTTGTTCCAACATTCATCACTCCTCTTTGCTTCTTTTTTCATCATAGCTCAAACGATCGAGCAATCCAAATCACACAAAAGTCCGAAAACGGGAGTGAACGTTTAGCGACACTTTTACCTTTTCCATTCTCATTATGAGGAGCATTCGATATAATGGCGAAAGGTGATGAAAAAATTAGGAGGTGAACGATTATGGACCGTACTCGTTTTTTTGTGCGGGTAGCTGCGATTTACGCATTGATCGGCGCATTTATGGGTTCCCATATGGCCGGCGGAGGAGGACTGCAATTGAGCGCGATTCACGCTCACATCCTCGTTGTTGGATGGCTTTCTCTTTTCGCTTTCGGTGTTTATTATAGAGTATTCTCCATACCCAAAGATTCTAAGCTGGCGACAGCGCACGTGTGGACATCTTTCTTCGGTGTGTTCGGCTTAACTGTGGGTATGTGGCTGTATTATACCCAGCCGCTTCCGGGTTTGAATACATTTAACACAATCTTCTTCATCGTCGGAGGGACCGTTCTTCTTGTCGCTTTCGTCCTATTTGCGATTATGACTTTCGTTCATGGAAGACAAATTTCCGAAAACGTATAAAAAGAGATCCGCTGCTCATAGCGGATCTCTTTTCTTATGCAGCTTGTCTTAGCGGTGTACGCTGCAGCAATGTTTTCTCTAATCGTATCGCAAAATATGCGGCTACAATAGCTAAAGCTATATCTTTAATTAAAAATGGTACCATGCTTGACCAAGCCACAACGAATCCAATGCCTTCCCCTCCAACCCAAAAGTTCAGAGCGAGATAAAAAAGATTGACACCGATAAAATAATTCAACACAATGCCGACAAGAGCTGCGGTGATATAGGTCGGCAGGTTTCGGTTAGACTCCGCGATCTTGCCAACAAAGAAGGCTAAGATTACGTATGAAACAATAAACCCAAAAGTCGGGGATACCAAAACCGAAATCCCCCCAGAAAATCCAGCAAAAATCGGTGCACCTGCCAGCCCTAAAAGAGCATAAACAAGAACAGAGAATGAACCTAATCTGCTACCCAGAACAAGTCCTGCCAGGATAGCAAAGAATGTTTGAAGTGTGAGCGGTACGCCCATCACCTGTAAAAATGGCATGAAAGCGGTGATATTGGCTCCGATTGCCATGAGTGCAACGAATAAGCTTCCCAAAGTAATGTCGTAAGCCGAGAAACGAGATGACTTCATTACGGTGTCCCCCTACATATAAAATCTCTTTGACTACTATTAAGATACGAAAGTTCACCCAATAATGTCAACTTATTTTTTTAAGAGTTAACAAAAAGGAGTGCCGTATGAAGCGGCACTCCTTTTTGGGGTTTATAATCCCAACCCCATTGAGAGTTGGTTCGTATAACTTGTATAAGCAATGGTCTGATTCAACGCTGCTATTTTTTGGGCATCATAACCATGATCTTTCAGCCGTTCCACGTCTTCCTTCGTCACTTTTACTGGCTTATCAATCAAATGTTCCGCATACATGAGCACTGCTTTCCATTCCTCATTCATGTCAGATTCTTTATAATTGCTGACCCAATCCAGTACATCCTCTTTATCTACCAGTTCTTCTAGTAATTTGGAGTGACTATCCGTACAGTATTTACACCCATTCTTCATAGAAACGAACGTGATGACCGCTTCTCTTAAATCGTCAGGCATATTGGTCTCTTTTATAGCTTTTTGTAATGGAAGAAAAGCTTCATACAACTTTTCGTCATTCGCAAGAAGACGATCGAACAAAGGGGCTGGATGGGGAGCGTGGCTTTGAACATTTAGTTCCTTCATTTCTTTTTGTTTGACAGGTTTTATCCATGGCATTTTCACACCACTCCTTATAATTCTTTTTAACTAGTACATAATAACCCATTATATGGTGACTTTTTCCTATAATTGTAGTAGTATAGACTCAAAAAAGTAGGAGGGGGAGTATATGTTTTCTCCTCAAAGAAAGATGGGGCAATATACGACCCCGCAAGAAACCGTGCAATATATGACTCAGAAGCTTCTATTAGAACTTCCAAAAAAGAGCGGAGTGAAGATCCTCGACCCAGCCACTGGAGACGGTATTTTCATCCATACATTGTTGGAAGAAGGCTTCTCAGCAAATAGCCTCTATGCCTTGGATATCGATCGGAACATAGCGCCACCACACCCTGACGTTCACTTTTACTATGAAGATTTTTTAAAGGTAAATCAAAATGAACAATATGATGCAATCATAGGTAATCCTCCCTATAAATCTAAACGTCAAAGCCCTTACTTTTCCGAAAACCGAGAAAGAATCCAACGCGAGTTTGGTAAAATCGGCATTCATAACTTATACTCCCTCTTCATTCACAAAGGCATACAATGTCTAAAGCCCGGCGGAGTAATGACAATGATTGTACAAGACTCCTTTCTTACCAACGTCTACTACAAAAACTTTCGTGAATTCCTACTGAAAGAGACCGAAATTAAAGAAATCGTGCTTGCTCCCAGACGCCTTTTCCATAAAGGGAAAGCTGATGTACGTACAGCCATCATTACTCTTAAGAAAAGAAACAGCGAAAGACCCGCCTCCGAACAAATGAGGTTGGTAGATCGTTTAAAAGTCCAGGACTACGACCATCCACCAGAGGACACGGTCCAGTTTCTATCACAGCAAACATTTTGGCAGATGCCCTCATATAACTTTGCAATCAATGTCCCTGAAGATATCCTGAGGCATTTCGAGGCTTCTTATGAGCCGCTGGGAAATGTCCTTAAAGGGGGGACAGGCATATCTACCGGAGATGATCGTTCTTTCTTGCGAACATTCGAGGAGGGGCCTGTTCCTCCTGACTGGATCCCTTTTTATAAGAATGGCGGGAGAAAAGATGCTTGGTACTATGAACCAAAATACTACATCCATCAAGATTGGCCGGCCTATGTAGAGAGAGAGGGGAACTTCACGGTAAGGAACCGGGCCTATTTCTATAAAAGAGGGATTACCTGCTCTTCCATGGGAGTGGACTTCTCAGCTGCCTTACTTCCGGAGGGTTCCTTGTTCGGTGTGAACGCTAACCTTTTTCCAGAACATGAGGGAGATTTATACTATTTTCTTGGGCTGTTAAATAGTAAGCTGATCAAATACATGGTTAGAAAAGTCCTCAACCGCACCAACATGATCACGTCAGGCTACATCAAGAAGATCCCCTACATAGAACCTGATCCTTTTCAAAAGCAGGTAATGATTGAAACAGCGCGGAGTATCGTGGAAAAGAAGAAAGAAGACCCCTCTTTCCCTACCAGCGATTGGCAGACAATCGTTGACCAAACCGTGTATGACATTTATGGAATATCAAGTTCCAGTCGTTCAAAAGTCCATGATTTCTGCCATAATATTATGGAGAAGATTTGACTCTTCTCCACCTCCCCCCTCATTTTCCGGCACAATATTTCCTGGGAAATCAAATCATTTAAGAATTCGATAATTTCCCCAATCATCAGGAAGAAGCTGCAAATATTTCCTCGAAAGAAAGCGGTCATCGACAAGTTGGATCGATCCGTGATCTTCTTCTGAACGGATCAACCGTCCACCTGCCTGCAACACCTTATTCATACCCGGATAAACATAGGCGTAATCATAGCCGTTTCTTCCTTTTTGATTAAAGTATTCTTTGATCAATTCCTTTTCAAAGCTTCTGGGAGCAAGCCCTATACCTACCACCGCTACACCGTTCAAACGATCCCCGCGGAGATCTACACCTTCTGAGAATATTCCTCCCAGTACAGCGAAGCCGACGAGTCTCCCTCCTTCCTCGAATTGAGTAAGAAAATCTTCTCTTCTTTCTTCATCCATTCCCCGCTCCTGCATGACCGCATCCACAGAAGAGACGTTCTTGAATTCACGATAGACCATTGCCATATAGTGATAGGAAGGGAAAAAGAAAAGGTGATTCCCTTCATGAAGTTCGACCTGATCATTAAGGCGTTTAGTCAGCTCACCAACCGTCTTCTCCCTGCTCTTATACCTCGTAGACAAAGGAGTGATCATGACATCAATTTGCGAAGAGTCGTAAGGGGAAGGTAAATGTAAGATATAATCGTCTTTGGTTCCCCCAAGCATCTCTTTATAATAAGCAAACGGAGAAAGAGTCGCTGAAAAAAACACCCCTGACCTGAACGTTTTCGTCGTTTCCCGCAGGACATGTGATGGATCGAGACAAAACAGCTTCAATACGAAGTCTCCCTCTCTCGTACTCTCCCCCAACAAACGATAGTGTTCATCCACATATTCGAGTATTTTCAAAAACCTCTGAGACTGAAAATATACATCCACCAGCCGTTCAGATCTTTCCCCTTCCGTATTCTCTTGTAAAAGCGATTCTGCCTCTGACAGGAAGCGTTCTATGTTTTCTTCCAACTCTCCCGGCACCTGCTCCAGTTGGATGAATTCCTCCGTGGGAGAATAAAAACGCTCTAAATCTTTTCCAATTGCCTCAGCCACTTTAACTAAATGATCTTCTTCCCCCTCCCATTCAGCCGCAACGCTTTCGTAGGATCGCTTGGCAATGGAGGCTGAATACATCTCGCGAGCACGCTCGACAAGGTTATGGCTTTCATCCACGAGCAGCGCTGTTTTTTTCTTTCGATCAGGCATCAGCCGCTTCAACGAAACCCGAGGGTCAAAGATGTAATTGTAGTCACCGATGATCACATCAGACACATCGGTAAGGTCCAGTGAAAATTCAAAGGGGCAAACTTTATGTTTTCTTGCATAGGATTCAATAACCGCACGTGTCATTTGTGTTTCATGAAGCAGAATATCGACTATTGCTCCATTGATTCGGTCATAGTAGCCGTCAGCAAATTCGCAGTAGTCCGGCTGGCATATCGTTTCATCCTGAAAACAGATTTTATCTTTTGCTGTCAATGTAACCGATCGGAGCTTCAGTCCTGTCTCCCCCATCTTCAGTAAAGCTTCTTCTGCCGTCGCTCTTGTTATTGTCTTTGCCGTTAAATAATAAATTCTCTCCAAACCATCCAACTGTAAGGCTTTAATAGCTGGAAAAAGTGTGGATATCGTCTTACCAATCCCTGTCGGAGCTTGAGCAAACAGATTTCTCTTTTCCTCCATTGTGCGGTAAACACTTCCTGCCAATTTTCGCTGACCGTCACGATAACTAGGAAATGGAAAGTTCAAATCAGGGACTGTCTTTTCTTTTTGCTCTCGTATGTGAAGAAGAATCCGCGCATATGATGCGTATTCTCTTACTGTTTCTTCCATGAATTGATGCAATTCCTCGTATGTAAACGTACGTAGGATCTGCTTCTTGTCTTTTGTTCTTTTCTGCACATACGTCAACTGCACCTGGATATTGGGAAGCTTTTCTTGTGCTGCATAGATAAAGGCATATCCTTTGGCTTGAGCCCAATAAAGGGGATAAGTGGTATCATCAATTTCATCAAGATCCCTTGAAGTGGATTTGATTTCATCAATCACTGGGCCTTCTTCCGTGTCCAATAATCCATCGCACCGCCCTTGAACCTTAAGGTTTACACCTTCTTGATCAAACTCATATTCCAGGAATACTTCGGATTCGTCCTTTTCTTTATATTTCTTCTGAACTTCTTGATGGATGGCCGTTCCTTCTACAAGCGCTGTATTCGTTTGAAAACGTTCGTCAATACTCCCCGTCCTGTACACATAGGAGACAAGGTCTCGAACGGAAATCGTCATTTGTGTGTCCATCGATTCCCCTCCTGCTTAGCGGTTTTATTTTCTTACCCTCATCTTCTTACACTCTTTTCCGTATGTCTATTGTATAGGACCATGATATAATTGTGGTTAAAACTTTTCATTTCCCATTAGATGGGAAGCACATATAATAGAAGTGAGATTACCCTTCAGGAGGGATTCAGCCTTGAAAAAATGGAGATGGATGGCAGCCGTCGCACTCTCCTTCTTGATCGCCTTTTTTATCATAGCAGCTTTTATATATACCCCGGAAGAAGAACCGTCGACTGAATCGAAAGACTCACAGAACACCGCGGAAACCATCCCCGCTCAAGAAGAACAACGAGAAGCCGAAGAAGATGAACAGGAAAGTGAAGCAGAAGAAGGGAAACTTAGTGAAGGATTACGTGAGGTCTTTACTAGTGTGATTGAAAGTGCCCGGGATGTTTTTATTAAAGATGACCTGGACATCGTAGCAATTGGTGACTCTTTGACACAAGGTGTTGGAGACTCCACGGAAAACGGTGGATATATTGGAATTCTTGAAGAAACATTCAATGCCAATCCGAATACAGAAACCCTGAATATAACAAACTACGGAAAACGTGGAAATCGGACAGACCAGATGCTGGAACGGATGGAAGACGAAGAAATTGCCAATTCCCTGCGAGAAGCGGACTTGATTCTGATTACCATAGGGGCGAACGATGTTATGAAAGTGGTGAAGAATAACTTTACAAACTTGAATTATCAGGACTTTGTTGAGGAACAAGATGGGTATGAAAACCGGATGCGCGACATATTCAGTCGGATCCAGGAATTGAACCCAGATGCACCGGTGTACCTGGTGGGCCTCTATAACCCTTTCAACCAATACTTCACGAACATTCCTGAACTTGGGAAAATTATGGGGGATTGGAATGAGATCAGTCGTCGAGTAACTGACGATTACGAACAAGCCACCTTCATCCCTATCCGGGACCTGTTTGAAGGAAACGAAGAAGAACTCCTTTGGGAAGAAGACCTTTTCCATCCGAACGAAAGAGGTTATAAGAAGATGGCTGAGCGCGTGTTACAATACATTAGAGAAGACATCGAACAATAACAGGTGGAATGTATAAGATGAAACGACTATTGTTGAATAATAAATGGAGAACATCCTTTTGGCTTTTGGCTTTAATTAATATGGGGATTGTCATTTGGCTTGTCGCTTTAGTTTTCTTACCAAGCTCTTATACCATCGTAAATGTGGATCAGGAGAAAGAAAGCCCGGATGCAGAGTTCACCATCGTTTCTACAAAAGAAAATATGGAGCAGCTCGCCAATGAATACCTCTCAGAACTCTCAACCCAGACAGTTTTCGACTATTCGATCTCCTTAGATCGAAACGTTACGTTATCAGGGAACATCAAGGCCTTCGATCAGGTCATCCCGATTAATGTTGAGCTGCATCCTGAAGTGCAGAAAAATGGAGACCTCATTCTAAGACAAGAGAAAATCTCCTTAGGGAAACTCCCTCTCCCAAATAAAAAGGTATTGGAATTTGTGAAAGACAACTACAACTTACCAGAATGGGTCATAGTAAATCCAAATGAAGAAAATATTTATGTTGCTGTCACTCAAATGGACACGGCAAGTAACTTTAATGTGAAGGTCGACCGCTTCAATTTAAATTCCAATCAACTGGCTTTTAAAATTGCCGTACCAAGCAATACTTTCCAATTCGCTCAACGAGTTGTGAACGATCATATGCAGTAATAAGCAAAGCAGATGAATGCACACCTCCTACTATGATAAAATTGGACTATCATTCCCAACGATAAGGAAGTGACAAATATGCGTGTCGTTAACAATATAGCCGATCTCATCGGAGATACACCCTTAGTGAAGCTGAATCGTATTGCTCCTGAAGGCGGAGCCGATATTTATATGAAGCTGGAAAAATACAATCCAAGTGGAAGTGTCAAAGACCGCGCTGCTTTCAATATGATGGAACAGGCTGAGAAGGATGGACACCTTAAAAAAGGGGCAACGATCATTGAACCGACCAGCGGAAATACAGGCATCGGAATTGCAATGAACGCTGCTGCAAGAGGCTACAAAGCCATTCTTGTCATGCCGGATACGATGACTCAAGAACGGATTAACTTATTGAAAGCCTACGGGGCGGAGATCGTTCTCACACCTGGGGATGAAAAAATGCCAGGAGCTATCGCAAAAGCGAAAGAACTGGTTAACGAAATTGAAGGAAGCTTTATGCCTATGCAGTTTGAAAACATGGCTAACCCAGACGCCCACCGTCATACAACGGCTGCAGAAATTATAGAAGCTATGGAGGAACTCGGTAAACCTCTATCCGCTTTCGTATCTACTGCTGGGACAGGCGGTACCATAACAGGTACAGGGGAAGAGCTGAAAAAGCGTTACGAGGATTTGACCATCCATGTAGCAGAACCCGCGGGTTCCCCTGTACTTTCCGGTGGAAAGCCAGGGAAGCATAAGCTTGTAGGGACAAGCCCAGGTTTCGTTCCTTCCATCTTGAATCAGGAAGTGTATGACGAGATTTTCCAAGTGACAGATGAAGATGCCTATGAAATCACTCGCAGGCTTGCTCGTGAAGAGGGCTTGCTCCTAGGCACTTCCTGTGGAGCCGCCTGCTGGGCTGCCATTCAGGTCGCCAAAAAGAAAAAGCCGGGAGAAGTAATCGTATGTATCGCTCCCGACACCGGGGAACGTTATCTCTCAGGAGACTTATTCCGCTACTAAAAAAAAGCACTCAGAGTTCCCAAACTCTGAGTGCTTTTTTATATCCTTCTTTCACTATAGCTCTCTTTTCTTGAAGACTCAGTTTCGAGATGTTTGTGTGATTCTTGGGGCTCCAGGAAAAGGTTCGCTTTCCATGGGGCGGGCGGTGAGCCTCCTCAGGCTACACCTTACGGGGTCTCACCTGTCCCACACGTCCCATAGGAGTCTCACCGTTTCCCTCCGCCCCTTGACCTTATAAGTGTTTCGAAACCACTTCTAAAAGGGTCAGCTTGAATGGTTGAGGGAATTGGATGATTCGAACACCTGTATTCATAAGTAAGGTTCCAAATCTTCTCCCCTATGCGGGCATATAGTACGTTCTATCAAGCATTTGCGCATGCTAGAGGTCAACGAGGTAGAGTTTAAATCATTCACTTCTCATATCCATACAAGCTGATTTTTAAGTAGTGGTTTCGAGAACCATACTTGGTTAAGGGGCGAAGGGGAATGGCGAGACTACTGCGGGAAAAAAGTGCAGGGTGAGACCCCACAGGACGCAGTCCGAGGAGGCTCACCGCGCTCCCGCGGAAAGCGAGCTATTCCCCGCAGCCCCCATCCACTTAACAAAAGTCTCGAAACTGAGTCTTCAAGAAACCTGCCATTTAGCTTAAGACATACTTTAATGCTTTATAGGCGGTATAGGTCTCTGAAACGTAAATGCCAGCCAAGGTGGAAGGAGGCGACACGGCAGATGATGACGAGAAGGAAAATCATATAAGTTTGCCAGGCGCTTCCAATATCAATCCACCCCAGCCCTATAAGGAGCCCTGCCATCAATGCCCAAACGGCGTAAATTTCCTGGTGCATGACCATAGGACGCCGCTGAGCAAGGACATCCCTTGTCACCCCTCCCCCGACACCAGTCAGGATAGCAGCGAATATAATTCCTCCAAGAGGAAAATTATTTTCAATAGCAAAAGACGCACCTTGAAGAGCAAAAGCAGACAAGCCGACGGCATCGGGGTATATGTTCCACCGGTCCCAGGTCATGACCCACGTCTTAGGGAAGAAGTAAACAATGGCAATTGTACCGAGAGCTACATAAAAAAGGTAACCTTGTTCCCATACGTGGACGACAGGTACATCCAAGGCAATATTCCTGATGATCCCTCCAGCAAATGGTGTCGCAATACCAAGAATAAAGGTTCCAAAAATATCATACCTCTCATTTAAAGCTACAATCGCTCCACTAAAAGCAAAGGCTGAAACGGCTAGTATGTTCAATATTTCCCAAGTCATTGACTGCCTCCTCCCGATGTTCTTTTTCTGTGTGAATGTTATGTTTATCGCGGACTGATTGATTATAACAAATTCTTACTAGGTAATAGGATTTTTTTTATATTTTTGATAGAATGCCAGGGCAAAAAAGAGAATAGGTGAGGATCTGTTCCATGGCTGTGTTGCAATCTGCCACAAGGAATATCGCTAAGAAAATCGAACTAGTTATATGAAAAAGAAATCGGGATGTGAAAAAAATGAGGAGATGGCTAATCCAATTAAGAAAAGAACAACAATTAACTCAACAGGAAGTCGCATCAGGAGCGCATATTGATCGTGCCTATTATGCTCAAATTGAAAATGGCACGCGCAATCCCAGCATGACAGTCGCTTCTCGTATTGCTTACCATCTACATATTAACCCTTCACTTTTCTTTTCTGAGCAGTTGAGTGACCCCTTCGAAACAGCACTCACAGGGTCCCCGATTACGATTGCTCATTGCGATTTAGAACATCGCTATACTTGGCTTTTTAATAACCATTCTAACTTTATGCTGAAAAAAGTTATTGGGAAAAGGTTGGATGAAATCTTTAAGGATGAAACCTCAACTAAACTATTAGACATAAAGAAAACAGTGGTTTCAGAAAAGAAACCAGTAAGAAAAGTGGTATCATTCAAGCTTTCCGATGGAGCGATTGACTATGATATTTTTTGTAAACCGATCTATGATTCCAATAATAATGTCATAGGAACAGCAAGTGTTTCAATGGAAGGACAGAAACCGTTCCTGTAAGGGGAAAAAACATGATTATCGAAAAGCTCTCTTCATTACTGCTGAAAGATTCACTTCAAAAAGCCTTAGAATTAAAACTGGAAGAGGAGTTTATCTGCTTGTTAAAAGAAGAAATTACTAAGAGAGAGAAACTAAAAAAACTTAACAACAACATATAGAATGACTTCTTCCCCATCACCACATAGAGATGTATGATTCAATGATCCTAAGGGTAAACCATGACAGAGGTGATACACATGGAACGAAATCATTGGATTATGCATCAAGAGTGGAATGACCTGATTTTCATGCATTGGCCTGTACCTGCAGAAGTATTACGCCCTTTCATTCCGACTGCTTTTACAATCGACGAATACGACAATTCTGCCTGGATTGCCATCGTTCCCTTCCGCATGCAAAATATCCGCTTTCGCGCCCTCCCCTCTCTCCCATTCGGAAATCAACTTCTTGAATTAAATGTCCGTACATACGTGACGTTCAATGGAGAACCAGGAGTTTATTTCATCACTCTGGATGCCGATCATCCGCTTGGAGTATTTATAGCGCGCACGCTGTTTGGACTGCCTTATGTTCATGCAAAAATGAGACTGGACCAAACAGAGACGGGATATCAATTCAGCAGCAGACGCATTCATGGAGGATATCCTGAATCTCATTTTCACGCAAGCTTTCATACGGTATCAGAACCGATCCACGCGCAACCTGGCTCTCTTTTATATTGGTTAACAGAAAGATATGCCTTGTGGGTGATGAAAGGCCATTCTAAGGTTTACAAAGGCCCTATTCTCCATAAAAATTGGAGGCTGCAAAAGGCGGAAGCAGATATTCAAATCAATCAACTGGTAGATTTCCTTCCCCCTTCTGTTATAGAAGCCAAGCCGATTACTTATTTCTCAAAATCCCTGGAAACAAGAATATTCCCTTTTGAAAGAAAAGCGTAAAACAGAAGCTTTGACAGTTTTATGTAATGATTATATAATTATCTTGAATTCAAGATAATTGAACATAAGGAGGAATGACCATGCAACTGAAGGGCATTCATCACGTTTCAGCGATAACCGCCAATGCAAAAAACAATTATGATTTTTATACGAATATTATGGGCATGCGCTTAGTCAAAAAGACAGTAAACCAAGATTCACCATCAATGTACCATCTTTTCTATGCGGATGAGAAAGGGAGCCCGGGCACAGACTTAACTTTTTTCGAAATTCACCGAGCAGGTCACACGTATCCCGGCACACGAAGCATCTCCACAACATCACTTCGTGTAAAAAATGATGAAGCTCTAGAGTATTGGAAGAAACGCTTTGAAGAATATTCCGTTGAACAAGAGGATATAAAAGAAAGACTTGGCCGAAAGACCCTCTCTTTCCGAGACCCTGAAGGACAACGATTGATTCTCATATCTGATGAGAACAATAGCGGAGTGGAAGCCGGCCATCCATGGGAACATTCTTCCGTACCTCAGGAATACGGAGTTATCGGACTTGGACCCATTCATCTTACTGTGAACGAAGCAGCTAAAACAGAAAAAGTCCTTACTGACATCCTGGGTTTTCGAAAAAAAGGATCCTATGAACAATGGGTGGTTTATGAAACCGGTGAAGGAGGAACAGGTGCAGAAGTTCATGTGCAAGAAAAGCCTGATGGACAGCCCGAAAAACCCGGTCGCGGAAGCGTTCACCATGTAGCGTTCCGTGTAAATGATGAAGACGAACTACAGAAATGGCAGGAGGTTATCCAAGCCGCAGGTTATCCTAACTCAGGACTTGTGGATCGCTATTATTTCAAATCCCTTTATTTCCGGGAAGCCAATCACATCCTTTTTGAACTGGCTACAGATGGACCTGGATTCGCTACAGATGAGGAAGAAGATCATCTTGGAGAGAGTCTCGCTCTTCCCCCTTTCCTGGAACACAAGCGTCAGGATATTGAAGAAAGCCTGACTCCACTGGACACATCACAATCATAAATAGTTATATTAAAAAACTCCGGCGGGATAAACCCAGCCGGAGTTTTCTTATGATTCCAATCTATTTTTCACCCAGTTGATTAAACCGCCCATTTGCATGATTTCAATCTGCCGATCAGACAGAGCATGCTCAAGCTTGAGAGTTTTATCTTTTCCTTTCACTTCAACTTCCACTTGAGAAGACTGCTTGATCTTATCCCTCAGACCTTTGAAGACAAGGACGTCTCCTTGCTCTAAATCATTGAGGTCGGAAGGATCAGTAAAGGTCAATGGCAATACTCCAAAGTTGGCAAGGTTCTGCCAGTGGATACGTGCAAAGTCTTCGACAATAGCAACTTTCAAACCAAGATATTTAGGTGCAAGAGCCGCATGCTCACGACTGGATCCCTGCCCGTAGTTTGCACCGGCGACAACAGCGTGACCACCGTCCTCTCTTGATTCCATTGCTCGATCATAGTACGTTTCATCAACTATTTCGAACGTGAATTTACTGATTTCCGGTAAGTTGCTTCGATAAGGAAGCACCCGGGCACCACCTGCTAGAATTTCATCGGTGGAGATATCGTTCCCCATCTTCAATAAGATCGGTAGTTCCATGTCATCAGGGAGTTCACCCATCTCTGGGATGGAAGCTACATTCGGACCTTTGACTAATTCTACATCCTTCGCTTCCTCAAAAGGTAAAGGTTCATCAAGTAATCGTGTGTCCACCGTTGGTTTTTCCAAATCCTTCACCTTTGGAAAATCGAAGCCTGACTTTCTTGGGTCCGTAATTTTCCCTGTCAGAGCTGAAACGGCAGCTGTTTCAGGACTGGATAAAAATACACTATCCTCTTTTGTCCCGGATCGTCCCGGGAAGTTCCTTGGGGTGGTACGTAAACTGTTCCTGCCCGTCGCTGGTGCCTGCCCCATCCCTATACAACCGTTACAACCGGCCTGGTGCAATCGTCCTCCTGCTTGAAGGAAATTAGCAATATGACCTTCCTGAGACAAGTCGATGAGCATTTGACGTGAAGTAGGATTCAAGTCAAAAGATACCCCATCTGCAATGTGCCGTCCTTCTACAATTTTTGAAGCAATCGCAAAATCCCGATACCCAGGGTTCGCTGACGAACCGATATATGATTGGTAAATCGGTTCTCCTTCTACTTCCTCTACAGGAACAACATTACCCGGGCTGGATGGCTTGGCAACCATTGGACCCAATGCAGACAGATCAAGCTCATCATGAACATCATACGTCGCATCATCATCTGCAACTAGTTCCATCCACTCATCTTCTCGTCCTTGAAGCTTCATAAAACGCTTCGTTTCTTCGTCTGATGGAAAAACCGTGCCCGTGGCTCCAAGCTCAGCTCCCATGTTTGCAATCACGTGACGATCCATGGCTGTCAAGTTTTTCAAACCAGGACCATAATATTCAAAGACATGGTTGACGCCACCTTTCACCCCATGTCTTTTCAGCATTTCTAAAATGGCATCTTTTGCACTGACCCAGTCCGGGAGCTCTCCTGTTACTTTCACTCCCCAAACTTTCGGCATTTTCACGTAAAAAGGTTCACCCGCAATAGCCATAGCTACATCAATTCCGCCAGCACCCATAGCAAGCATTCCCATGCAGCCATTCGCGCATGTATGACTGTCCGAACCTAGTAATGTCTTCCCCGGCTTCGCTAATCGCTGCATATGAACAGGGTGACTCACACCATTTCCCGGCCTGCTGAAATGCAGTCCGAATCGCTTCGCGGCACTCTCAAGGAACAGGTGATCATCCGGATTCTTACTATCTTCCTGGATTAAGTTATGATCCACATATTGCGCGGAAGCTTCCGTTTTCGCCCGATCAATCCCCATCGCTTCCAGTTCGAGCATAACCATAGTACCGGTCGCATCCTGTGTAAGCGTTTGATCAATTTTCAATCCAATTTCCGATCCAGGGTTCATCTCCCCCTCTACCAAGTGATCCTTAATTAACTTTTGTGTGACATTATATCCCACATTTATTCCTCCTTCTCACTTGTAGTTGATGACGGTCCTGATGAAACTTTTTATAAATTTCCTATACCTTTTATACCCTTATTGTTGTATGATTACTCATAGGTTCCAAAAAGTTCCTTTATAAAAATCAACAACAGCCATTAAATGGTAATCTATGAAAGTCCCCCTTCCAAAGTCCCCTTAAAGCCACAAAATTTTCCCGACTTGGGAAACTAGTGAATTTTGTTGAAAATCCCAGAACGAACATGTATTCTAAATATAGATTTGAAAGAGCAAACACTCTGAAAAATCAACAGTTGATCAACTAGGTGTGAGAAAAAATGGAATATGGTAAAGTGCTTCGATTTCATCGCGTGAAGCAGGGTCTAACACAGAACCAGCTCGCAGATGGAATAATCTCGCCGGCGTATTTGTCTAAGATTGAGAACGATCAAACCGTTCCCGCGTTCGAGGTACTTGAACACCTCTACGAACGTTTAGGACTCGATTTCCACGACAATTCTTATCACCATCCTTCCAAGGAAAAGTTGAAGGAATGGTATGAGATGATCGTCTTCAAGCGGATCGAAGAGTCCAGGGAATTAAAAGAAAAACTCAAACAACAAAAAGATACGCTGAATAATCATCATTTGTATATATTTTTCGAGCTGTTCCGCATTCGCCATCTGCTGTTAGAAAACGAGGTGGAGGAGGCTTACGAAGTATGGAAAAATATTCGTCAGCATGAGGATACATTTGATGAGGAGATGAGGTATTACTTCCATTTAAACACAGGGTTATTAAAGTATTATCGCGGGGATTACGAAGAATCCTTTCAGCAACTAATGGAAGCAAAAAATTATAGTGTTTCTGTTGAAGTTAATGAGTGGGAAGAAAGCGATTTATACTATTTGCTGGCACTAAGTTCATCCCAATCCCATCATATTTCAGCATCTATATTTTACGCAGACCAGGCACTTTCCCTTTACCAAAAACAATATAATCTTGGTAAAAGTGCAGATTGCCATATCCTATTGGGAATTAATTATGGTCGATTAAAGAATTATGCAAAATCATTGGAGAATTATCACCTAGTTAGCAAAATAGCTACCCAAACTAATAACCACTATCAATTAGGTGTAATATACCACAATATTGGTGTAATAGAGGCGCGTAGAGGACAATATGAAACAGCTCTTTTAAACTATAAAAGAAGTCTACCCTATCGTGCTGACACAGCCTCTGATTTAGAAATCTTTGAAACTATCCACTGTTTAATCTTAGAAAATTTCAAATTACGCAATTATGAAGATTGTAAAGAGTGGATTCAAAAAGGATATACACATTTAAAATCCTCAGCTTTAGATACTAAGACGGATGAAATTCATCTCAACGTATATTCGAAGCTGATTGATAAAGACAATAATACCATTGATTATCTAGAAAACATTGTTATCCCTCACTTTCAAAATAAGAAATTGCCTAGATTTGTAATTAGATATTCAATCATAGTTTCTGAACTCCTAGAAGGAGAGAGGAGCTATAAGAAATCAACAAAATACCTAAGGTTAGCAATTGATTTGTTAAATAAATATTCTAATTTAGGAGGGACTGTTTTATGAAGAAGCTTCTAAGCTTAATTGCTATAGTTAGCCTTGCTGTTTCTATTTCAGCAGGTGTAAGCTACACTGATAGTGCTATGGATGAAACTTATCCTCGCCCACTAGTTGTGGATCAAATTTAAATTTTGTAACATTGTTTTTTAGTTTTAAGTTTTTTAATTTTGTGTGTTAATTCAATTTTTATATAATTAACACCTCCCCTAATCCTATACCTATACAAACTTTTGCCTCTATCTTTATGGTAGAGGTCTTTTTTTGCCTAAAAAACCTGCCCTTCATGTCTGGGCAGGTTTTTGCGTAATTAGGCGTTCACTTTTTCTTTATGCTCTTTCCAGGCTGAGAACCCGCCTTTCAAGTTCAACACATCCTTATATCCATAAGCCTGTAATAAACTTGCGGCGATCGCTGATCTCATGCCGGACTGACAATGGACAATCGGTGTTTTATCGGAAGGCACATCTTCCATACTTTCTTTTAGCTTCCCAAGCATGATGTGCTGGGCTTCTTCGATATGGTCATCGTCCCATTCGCTATCATTTCTTACATCGATGATGACATAATCTTCGTGTCCTCTGAATTTATTTTCGAGCTCTTCCGGTGTAATGCTTGTGTACGTTTCTAAACCACCATAGCCATTGATCTCAGCTTCCTCTACATAACCAACAAGGTCATCCAATCCGATCGATTCTAAGGATCGCTTAATCCCCGGGATGGAGTCTTTAGAGGCAATTACTACGATCTTTTGATCGTATTCAATTAACCAACCCGCCCAATTGGTAAAGGACTTATTAAATGGGATGTTGATGGTTCCTTTTAAATGACCGTTTGAGAATTCAGAGGATGGCCTTGTATCCACCACCATATATTCATCAGACATGTAACGGTCCATATCTGATACTGAAATTTCCGTAACCTCTCTTTCCTTTTGAAGAGACGGACCTTCTTTGTTTAGTTTTTTCATCATAGCGAAATATTTCGGTGGTTCAGGTTGACCATCCAGTAATTCTTCGGTAAATGCTTTTTCATCGGTGTGTTTTAACGCCCAGTTGTTTTCTTTTTCATAGCCTATCGTAGAAGAAGGGACGGCTCCTAATGACTTTCCGCAGGCACTACCTGCCCCGTGTCCCGGCCATACTTGTACGTAATCAGGAAGTTCTTTGAAGCGTTGGACGGACTGATACATTTCCGCCGCTCCCTTACTGGCCGTTCCTTCTGCCCCAGCCGCTTTTTCAAGTAAATCCGGACGCCCTACATCACCAACGAAGACAAAGTCCCCTGTAAAGATTCCCATAGGTACAGACGAACCTCCCCCTTCATCCGTCAATAAGAAAGAAAGACTTTCAGGGGTGTGTCCAGGGGTGTGGATCACATCGAGTCTAACATTCCCTACATAAATTTCATCGCCATCTTTTACAAGTGTATGGTTGATTTCGTTCAGGTACTGATACTTCCAATCATCATCACCTTCATCGGAAAGGTACAACCTTAATTCCTTTTCATTTGCCAGTTCTCTTGCACCTGAGAGGAAATCTGCGTGAATATGAGTTTCAGCAGCTGCAGACAGATGGAACCCTTCTTTTTCAGCCGTTTCATAATAAGGAGATAGGTTCCGGGCTGGATCGATGATCATGGCCTCCCCTGTCTTTTGACATCCAATCATGTAAGACATTTGTGCTAACTCTTCATCAAAAAAAGATTTAAAAAACATTTGATAACCCTCCATTTTATGAAATCCTTGTTATGTAATATACCCTCATGTGTATAAAAGAAACATACCCCCTCCCTATTATTATCCACATAAGATATAAAATCCTCCTTACACGAAACGCATGTAAAATATATGAATGAAAGTTTTTGAAAAAAGCAGCAGCGCCTGAGCACTACTGCTTTTCGAAGTAACGAATAAATTCTTTATAAGGAGTGATTTGATCCAAATTAGAAAATACAAGTTCTTTATTATTAAATTCATTGATTTCAGCAGCATCTATATCTTCATAAGCTTTGCCTGCTGCCTTATCCTCTGAGAAGAATTTAATCTCATTCAACATGCCGAGAACTTTCCGGCTTGTGGTTTTTGTATAAACGATTTCATCAGTTGCATCCAGCATTTGGTCGGCAATTTTTTTCTCTATCCCTAACAGTTGAAACAATTGCTTTAGTGAGCCTTTAATGACATTGTCGAGATGTTCAAATTGCTGCTTTCTCAATCCGAACAACGTCAAATTCAGGCCTGTTGCATTGTTCATAAGCAAGAGACATTTTCTTCGATTAATCGTGACGATGTTTGCATGCCATTGGTATATCTCGGGTACCTCCGTATATTCTTCTACCTTTTCAATCGGTTGACCGATTTCGTTTTGTAATTTTTTTGTTGCTCCAATTACGAACAATTTACCCACCTCGTCCTTACTATTCGATTATTTTCATTTTAACGTGTAACGATAAAAAAACAAAGAGGGACCACCACCTGGTCCCCCTTTCCCTTATACCTTTGTTCTCCGTGCAAAATCGACGAATTGAAATTTATCTGGTCTGTGTCTGGATTCTGTAAATTGAAGGGCCGTCGTATCTCCTAAATAGACATAACTGCGGATGACCACAACTTGATCATGTCCATTCAAATCCAGAAATTCTTCATCTTCAGCCGTTACCGGTTCGACGACGATTTCCTTCTTCGCAAAGCTGATATCAAGACCCAATTCATTTTCTATATACTGATAGAGCGATGTTTGAGCAATTTCTTTGGTAAGGTCATGCACAAGATCCTGTCTCAGAAAGTCTCGATCTAATATGATACGCTCGCCGCCAATTTCCCTTGAACGAACCACTTTCCAAAGATGAGAACCTTCCCTGCAATTAAGCTGCCGGCAGACTTCAGCCTCTTTTACAAGAGTAAGCTCATGCACATGCGTTTGGAAACTTTGCCCCAATCGCTCAGAGAGCTCCTTAAAACTCGTCAAACCGGATACAGGGAACTCGAATTTATCACGGTCAAGAACAACAGACCCTTTTCCTCGTACTTTCTGAATATAACCATTTTGGGAAAGTAGGTTTAAAGCTTTCCGAATCGTCTCCCTGGATGTCTCGAATCGTGCACACAGGTCATGTTCAGAAGGGAGAGTGTCCCCTGCTCTGTAATCGCCTTTGTGAATATCTTTGACCAGTTTATGATAAATTTCAACGTATTTATTCTTCATGCTGCGCCCCCTTACCTATTGATCGGTAAGATGATAAACGACCGACTCGTATGGGCGAAGGTTGATTTCTTGGTCATCCACTATAGAATCATCATAGTTGCTTAAAAGGATGTCCGCCTTACTAGAGAACTGGACGTCCTCTGGTAATGTGAATGTCGTTTCTTTGCCATAGAAGTTATTCACAACAAGCAAATATTCTCCATTCCATTCACGAAGATAAGCAAATACCTGATCGTGGTCTGGTGTCAACAAACGGTAATCACCATGGGTGATGATGTCGTGAGACTTACGTAATTCAATCAATTTCTGATAGTGATTAAAGATGGAATCTTCTTTGTTCATCACCACTTCTGCATTGATTTCTTTATAGTTGTCTGCTACATCAATCCAAGGGGTTCCTTCAGTAAAGCCGGCATTTTCTTCCCCATTCCATTGTACAGGAGTACGAGAGTTATCACGAGACTTCTGTTTTAATATCTCGATAATTTCCTCTTCACTGAACCCTTTTGCTTTGAATTCTTCATACATATTGAGGGATTCAACATCCCGGTAACGTTCAATGCTTTCGAACTTAGGGTTCGTCATCCCAAATTCTTCTCCTTGATAAATGTATGGAGTCCCCTGCATCATATGGATGGTAGTAGCAAGCATTTTACCGGATTTCTCCGGATAGTTCTCATCATCCCCGAATCGTGACAATACACGAGGCTGGTCGTGGTTGCACCAGAATAAAGCGTTCCAGCCATTTCCTTTATTCATTTCGCGCTGCCATTTCGAAAGGATCTGCTTTAACTCATGGAAATTAAAATCAGCGACTGTCCATTTTTCACCGTTTGGATAATCCACTTTAAGATGGTGGAAGTTGAACGTCATACTAAGTTCATCGCGCTCAGGAGCTGTGTACTTTATACAATGTTCAATGCTCGTCGAGGACATTTCACCGACAGTCATAAGATCATAAGGTTTAAAAACTTCACGATTCATTTCCTGCATGAATTCATGCACGCGTGGTCCATCTGTATAGTACTTACGCCCGTCTCCAGGTGCCACACTCCCATCGTCATTCGGGAACTCCTGATTTTTGGAAATCAGATTAATGACATCGAGACGGAAGCCATCCACACCTTTTTCACCCCAGAAACGCATCATTTCATAGATATCTTCACGCATCTGTTCGTTTTCCCAGTTTAAATCGGCTTGAGTGACGTCGAACAAGTGCAAGTAATACTGCCCTGTTTGTTCATCGTACTTCCACGCATTGCCCCCGAATTTAGACTGCCAATTCGTCGGCTCTTCCCCATTCACTGGGTCACGCCAGATATAATAATCACGATAAGGATTGTCTTTGGACTTTTTAGCCTCCTGGAACCATTGGTGTTCCGTAGACGTGTGATTGACAACGATGTCCATGATGAGCTTCATGCCACGGTTATGCGTTTCTTCAAGAAGCTTTTCGAAGTCCTGCATCGTCCCGTATTCATCATGGATATCGTAGTAGTCACTAATGTCATATCCATTAT
Organism: Halobacillus litoralis; assembly: GCF_009856445.1. Taxonomy (GTDB): domain Bacteria; phylum Bacillota; class Bacilli; order Bacillales; family Halobacillaceae; genus Halobacillus; species Halobacillus litoralis. The sequence continues at coordinate 358,730 of NZ_WMFA01000001.1, read as the reverse complement.
CGTTTTGAGGAGATTTATACATCGGGGTCAGCCAAAGGACATCGACCCCGAGTTCATGCAAGTAATCCAATTTCTGTATAATTCCCTGAATATCACCGACACCGTTTCCTGTCGTGTCATTAAAGCTTTTCGGATAAATTTGATAAACGACAGCTTTTTTCCACCAAGGTTGTTCAATCATTGTAGCACCACCGTTTTGAAATTTTTATACGTCTTTTTTACGCTTCGCATATAGATACGTTCCTACAAGCGGAAGGACAATGACAATCACCATACCGATCGTAAAGTCAAGCCAGTACTCCGCAACAATGGAGAAGATCCCCGGTACACCACCGACTCCAATGGAACTTGCCAATACACCTTGTGCAGAGATATAGAGACCTGCAAGGGCGGAAGAGCTGATCGCTATAATGAATGGATACTTAAAGCGCAGGTTCACCCCGAATAAGGCTGGTTCTGTAATCCCTAACCATGCAGAAATACCGGAAGAAACACTCAAACCTTTAAGTTTATCATCTTTAGAAGCTAACCAGATGGCGAATGCGGCGGAACCTTGAGCAATGTTGGATAGAGCAAGCATCGGCCACAAGAATGTTGTTCCTGTGCTCCCGACCAGCTGAATATCAACAGCAAGGAATGTATGGTGCATCCCAGTGATGACGAGCACACCATATAAACCACCGTAAATAAGACCGCCTAACCAAGCGAAAGTATCAAAAGTAGCAACAAGGCCATCTGTGATCCAGTTACCAATCGCAAATGTGATCGGTCCAATGATGATGAACGTCAAGAAACCTGTCACTAACAAGGAAATCGGACCGACAAACAATAGTTGTATGTTATCAGGGATACGGTTACGTAAAAACAGTTCAATTTTCGTCAATAAATAAGAAGCAACAAGGACAGGAAGTACTTGGCCCTGGTAACCGATTTTCTCAACGGTTAACCCGAATAAGTCCCAGGTTGGTACAGACCCTTCAGCTACGGCATCACCGTAAGACCAGGCGTTCAATAGGTCAGGGTGTACAAGCACGAGTCCTATGACAATACCTAATATCGGACTACCCCCGAACTTCTTAACCGCTGACCAACCAATGAGTCCGGGTAAGAACACGAAGGCGGTATTGGCTATAATAATGATCATGTTCGCTATTCCCGACCACTGTGGATACACATCAATGATGGACTGTTTGTCCCAGAAGATTCCTTCCGCTGTCAAAATATTATTGATACCAAGCAGCAGACCAGCGGTTACGATCGCTGGCAGAATCGGAATGAAAATATCAGCTAGCGTTTTAATTGCTCTTTGAAGAGGGTTCATGTTTCCTTTGGAAGCCTCTTTCACTTCTTCTTTAGAAGATTCACCGACACCAGCAAGAGCTACGAACTCTTTATAAACTTTATCAACAGTCCCTTGTCCAACAACGATTTGAAACTGACCATTGGTTGAAAAAGATCCTTTCACAGCATCAATATTGTTCAGTTTTTCCTGATCCACTATACCTTCATCATGTAACGCCAAACGCAGACGTGTGACACAGTGGGTAGCAGCAGACAAGTTTTCCTTTCCGCCGATGGCTTCTAAAATCTGCTCCGCCTGTTTTTTATGATCCATATTCTTTACCTCCCGGCGTGTGTTTTATTTTTTCTTCACAATCAATAAAGGGGTAGAACCAGCGTCCAAGTCGACATCGTCAGCCACTTCCACATCAAAGACGTCGCTGTTCGTGACAATAATTGGTGTTACTGTACTTTTTGCCTTTTCTTTTACTAGATCCAAGTCGAAGGAAATCAGTTTATCTCCTACTTTCACCTTGTCCCCTTGGGAGACAAAAGCTTCGAAGCCTTCTCCATCCATGGCTACGGTTTCAAGACCAATGTGAATCAGAATTTCCGCACCACTTTTCGTTTCCAAACCTACCGCATGCTTCGTTGGGAACAGTTGAACAATCGTTCCTTCTACAGGGCTGAGAACTTCGCCGTCCTTTGGTTCCACGGCAATCCCTCCCCCCATCATTTTCTGGGAAAACACCGGGTCCGGTACTTCCTCCAAAGCTACTTTCTTTCCAGTTAGTGGTGAAGCCACTCTTAAATCTGTCTCTTTATTTCCAAACAACTTCTTAAACATAAATTTCTCCTCCTCAAGCGCTTACATGAAAGCAAGCAAAACTTGTATATACATCAGTTACTTTTGATTATAATTTGTATATACAAGTTTTGCAACCGTTAACAACGAGGCGATATAATTGGAATTCCCTTCCTTAACAATAAAAAACTTATAAATGTAAAAAATTGTTGGAATGAAGTCATTTACGGTTCCCCTATTAATAAAACTGTGTTATATATTTAGGGTGTCGAAATAAATAGGAAGAAGGGATATTATCCTTACCAACGAATCTCAGGCCAAACGAAACCTGTGGATCATGTGGTTTGCCAATTTCTTTATCGCCGGAAGTATTACGATGGTTCTGCCGTTTTTATCCTTATATATAGAAGAACTCGGAAATTATACAGAGGCTTATGTCCAGACGTGGTCTGGCTGGGTTTTCGGCATCACGTTCGTATCTGCTTTTCTATGTTCGCCAATCTGGGGGAAAATTGGAGATAAATATGGAAGAAAGAATATTTTGATCATCTCTGCTACCGGTCTCGCGCTCTCCGTTTTTCTTATGGGGTTCGTCACCTCGGTGTGGCAGCTCTTTCTTCTACGATTATTCATGGGAATCTTCACAGGATTTATCCCCATGTCCCAGGCATTAATTTCTACCCAGACGCCTAAAAACATAGCCGGTCAAGTGCTCGGTTCTTTACAAACCGGCAGCATTACCGGAAGTTTAATGGGGCCGATGCTGGGAGGTTGGATTGCAGATTCTATTGGCTATGCGACCACTTTTCAATATGTATCTATTACAATCGTCCTGTCTGCGCTCATTGTCTTCTTTGGCATTCATGAACAACGAATAAAAAAAGAAGGGGACCATGAAAAAACAAGCTATCAATCCAAAGAGGTGCTTGCACATATCTTTAAACATCCTGTCTTATTAATGGTCATGATTGTTTCATTGTTTGTGCAAATCGCCCACTTCAGTATTCAACCCATTCTTTCGTTATTCGTCGGTGATTTACATGGGCCGGAAAATTTAGCCCTTTTCTCAGGAATCGCCTTTTCAGCTGCAGGGCTCGGGAACTTGATGATGGCGAAGCAATGGGGGAAAATCGCTGACCGACTCGGCTATGTGAAGATTCTCGTTTTCCTGTTGTTCATGGCAGGAATCGTCTACCTTCCTGCCGCCTTCGTTACGAACATTTGGCAGCTGGTTGTTCTTCGCTTTTTACTAGGTGTATCCATTGGGGGCATTATCCCTGTCCGGACCGCCTATATCCGTCAAGAGGCTCCGGTCGCTATGCAAGGTGAGGTACTGGGTTACAATACGAGCATACGTTTTCTGGGGAATATCATCGGTCCAGCTATGGGCGGAATGATTGCAGGGGCTTATGGCTTCTCTATGGTATTTTTCGTTACAAGTGCCCTCCTTGTTATCTCTGGATCCCTATTGTTCATGGCTGTAAATAAAAGCGTGACGTCCACGAAGCATATTCCCGGCTATTAATGGCGCGTTTCTGCTTTGCATCTGTTAAGATAAGTGTAAAGACACCGGGAGGGGATAGAATGAAACGTGCTTTAATCATCATTGACTATACGAACGACTTCGTAAAAAATGATGGGGCTTTGACCTGTGGACCACCTGCTCAAGCTCTGGAAAAGGACATTCACTATGTAACGGAAACATTCATAAATGAGGAAGACCTTGTCGTGTTCGGGGTGGACGTTCACGAAGAAGGAGATCCCTACCATCCCGAGACAGAGCTTTTTCCTCCCCATAACATCAGGGGAACGAAAGGACGGGAGTTGTACGGATCTCTGAAACAAATTTATGAAGAGAATAAGCATAAGCCTAACGTCCTTTACATGGATAAAACCCGTTACAGTGCTTTCGCAGGCACAGACTTGGACTTGAAACTTAGAGAACGCGGGGTTACTGACCTTCACCTTGTCGGAGTTTGTACCGATATCTGTGTCCTCCATACAGCCATCGATGCTTATAATCTTGGTTACTCCATCCATGTCCACAAGAATGGAGTCGCAAGCTTTAATGAAGCGGGCCACAAATGGGCTCTTTCACACTTCGAGTCCTCCCTGGGAGCGAACATCTTATAACTGCCTATGTCCTGACTGAATATCTAACAGGAAGTTGTCCAATTTTATACAATTATTTCAAAGGCCACAAATAAACTCCCGTTGATACGATCAACGGGAGTTCTTATGCTTGTCATTTTTCTCTCTAGTAAACTTGTGGTATAGTATTTCGAGTGTCTAATGAAATCACAGAAAGGAAGAAGAGACGATATGCCACTCACTTCTCGTCCTTCACAGGAACATTTTCGTACGGTATTCATTTTATCTGCAACGATTTTAATTGTTGTCATGAACACAACGATGTTCAACATCGCTTTACCAAATATATTAAGAGATTTTTCGCTTGCACCTTCTGAAGGCGCCTGGATCGTATCCGGCTATTCGATTGTCTTAGCGATTTTCACGATTACTTTTACACGCTTGTCTGACTACATGCCAATCCGGACATTATTAACTATAGGAATCTGCATTTTCAGCCTATCTTCCATCATCGGATTTTTAGCGGATAGTTATTTCTGGTTATTGCTTGCACGTCTATGTCAGGCGGCCGGCGCGGCAGCAATCCCCGGTTTATCTATGGTCTTCGCCGGCAGATACATTCCGATGGAAAGACGCGGAAGTGCCTATGCACTGATTGCTTCAGCCACCTCCTTAGGCTTTGGGCTTGGACCTGTTATCGGCGGAGTTATTACCGATTACCTTAGCTGGAACTACTTGTTCATTGTGACCATCATGGTTTTTATCGTCATCCCGATCCTGTACAAGTTTATGCCTGTTGAAAAAGCGGAGAAAGGGCGTTTTGATGTCATTGGGGCTCTGTTATCCGGCATCAGCGCCACCATGTTTTTGCTTTACATTTCATCATTGACTTCCTACTACTTGCTGGCCGGTCTCCTGTCTGCTTCTCTCCTATGGTGGAGAGTCAATCGGACAAGCGCTCCTTTCATACAACCTGAACTTGTAAAAAACAGCCATTATAGAAGAATTGTCTTTACAAGCTATATTGGCTTTACTTTGCATTTCGCTGTTCTGTTTTTAATGCCGATCATGTTAGAACAAGTGTATGGACGCGGCGCGGCCGCCATCGGATTTATCATTTTCCCTGGCGCTATGTTGTCAGCCGCAGCCGCGATTTACGTAGGACGCCTGATTGATGCCTATGGCAACATTAAAATTCTATTCTTATCTCAAGCTTTACTAATGATCTCAGCTTTTATCTTCTTTTTCCTGGCTGGAAAGAGTCCGTATATGATTATGATTGCTTATATGTTTACAAGTTTCGGGTTCTCAAGTTTATCTTCGAGTTCGACCAATGAAGTTTCACGAATACTGCCTAATGAGCAGATCGGTGCCGGAATCGGCCTCAAACAACAGATGCAATTCATCGGAAGTGCGACTGGTTCTGTTCTTGCAGGTATATTATTAGAGTTTAGTTCACAACCTTATACCGCCGGGAACTTTATCCTGCCGTTCGGTTCACTGATCGTTTTAATGACGGCTTCCATCCTGGTCTTATGGCTTTATTCATACAAGATCAGACGTGTGGAATTTGTTCAAAAAAATGACATTTGAAATCCGAATATAAATCGAATATGATGGAGTATGGACATTTCTGTTATTTACTACTGTATAGATATAAATATTAGGAGGAATCACTTATGAGCTCAAAAGATTACCGAGTTCTGCTGTATTATAAGTATGTCGACCTTCCTGACTATGAAGAATATTGCCAAAATCACCTGGAATTCTGTAAAAACCTTGGTTTGAAGGGACGAATCATCGTTTCTCACGAAGGGATGAACGGAACGGTTTCAGGTACTGTTGAACAAGTAGAAGAATATATGGATTATGTACGCTCTGATGAGCGTTTTGCAGATATCCACTTCAAAATTGATGAGCATGAAGGACACGCATTCAAGAAAATGCATTGCCGCGTGAAGCCTGAGCTTGTTAACTGGAGCATCGAAGAAGATGATATTGATCCGAAAACGTTCGGTGGTAAACATTTGAAACCAAAAGAATTTAATGAAATGCTGAAAGATGAAGATACCATCATTATTGACGGCCGTAATGAATATGAATACCGCATCGGTCATTTCCGTAATGCGATTCAGCCGGATGTCAACCACTCCCGTGAGTTCCCTGAATGGGTGGCTGAAAATGCCGATCAGTGGAAGGATAAGAAAGTCCTCACCTACTGCACAGGCGGAATCCGCTGTGAGAAACTGACAGGGATTCTTAAGAAAAATGGAGTCGAAGATGTCTATCAGCTTGAAGGTGGAATTACCACTTATGGCAAAGATCCAGAAGTCAAAGGTGAGCTCTTCGATGGAAAAATGTATGTATTTGACGAGCGTATCTCTGTTCCGATCAACCAAGTGGAAGAAAAGGTCATTGCCAAGTGCGAACATTGTGGGAAAGCAGAAGATCGTATGATCAACTGTAGTAACCCAGTATGTAACCGTCAGTATGTATGCTGTAAAGAGTGTGAAGAAGAGCAACATGCCGCATGTACAGCAGAATGTAAAGAACACCCAGAAAACCGCTGGGACGTTGTCCGCAAGAAGCAAATCGATAAATACGACCGTGTGAACGGTTAACACTTATCCCCTCTCTCACCATCCGTGAAGAGGGGATTTCTTATATCATACCTATGTTCTCTTTTATTCACAGGGAAAGTGGAGCAGTATGAATTTTCCAAACCACTATTCCGGATAGAAAAATCTTGCTATAGAGCGCATTATGACTATAGATCAGAAATTGGGAAAGGCATATACTTTAATCACTGATCATTCTATGAGCAGCGTGGTAAGTGGAGCCTATGCCACGGTCGAAGGATATAGCGTGGCGGATGGCACTGGTTACGAATGACTTTGCCCGTCTGACCGCGTCTTCGACAGAATACCCATTGGCAAGTTCTGCAGCGATGGCGGCAGAATACGTACAACCCGCCCCGCTCGTATGAATCGTATCTATTCTCTCGGTTTCAAGTTCTGTGATACTTGATCCGTCATAAAGCATGTCGACCGCCGGGTATCCTTTTAAACTGCCTCCTTTCACAAGCACATATTCCGCTCCAAGGGAATACAGGTCCCTGGCCACTACTTTCATATCTTCAGGAGTTTCAGGAACCTCACAACGAAGCATCCTGGCTGCTTCATGTAAATTTGGGGTTACGACTTTTGCCAGTGGGACAAGTTCTTTTGTCAGGGTTTCAATCGCCTCATCTTTTAATAACTGTGAACCCATTTTTCCAACCATGACAGGGTCGACCACTACATTCGTGACTTCAGATGCTTTAATAAGACCGGCCACTTTTTTTATAATATCCTCAGTGAACAGCATGCCCGTTTTAAGAGCATCAACTCCTACATGTTCAAATGATGCATAGATTTGGGCTTCTATGGCATCGAGTGGCTGTGTAAAAATCCCTCGTTCTGTTTGGTTATTATTCGCTACAATGGCAGTAACAGCACTCATGCCATAAACATTGAACTCTTGGAACGTTTTAAGATCTGCTTGAATTCCTGCACTCCCTTGTGCAGCAGAACCAGCAATTGTTAATACTTTTGATATGCTCATCCTAGTCGTCTCCTCTCTGTCATCTATAGAAATTGTATCAGTAATAGAGGATGGCTTCTAATCACAAAACCCTGCGATCTTGTAAAATTTAAGTAAGGAGGCCGATTTATGCAACCATTCACTGAACGCATTCTTCAAATCATCCATAGTATTCCAAAAGGTCGCGTCATGTCATACGGTCAAATTGCAGCTTGTGCTGGGAACCCCCGGGCGGCAAGACAAGTAGCCAGGGCGCTTCACAGTATGAGTGAAAAACATGACCTCCCCTGGCATCGTGTAGTCAATGCAAAAGGCCAAATTGCTGTGAAGGACCCTTCCAGGCAACGAGAACTTTTAGAAAACGAGGGTGTTATTGTGATTCATGATAAAATATCAATGAAAGATTACCAACACGATGACCCCCTCTGTTTTGAAGAATAGAGATTAGAAATGGAACATTAAATCTATGAAACTAACGAAGGATGTTACTCATGTTTGAAGTGAAACCCTACCCGGAACTATCCTGGTCTTTGTCCAGACATAAAACAATGTTAACCTGCTCAAGGAAATATGCATACGACTATTATGTATCCCATAATGGATGGCTCCGTTCAGCTGATACGTTAGCCAAACAAGCGTACCGATTGAAAAAAATGACCAACCTTGAAATGCATTTCGGAAGCGTAGTCCACGATTTAATTTATCAAACCATCCAACGCGTATTAAAAAACGAGTCGGTTATGACTGAACAAGAGTTCACGGATGAAGTACGCCATCATTTAAACCGAGGGTTCATCGAATCAACGAAGAAAGAACATTTATGGATGAACCGCCCGAAGCACTATACGATGCTTCACGAAATTTATTACAGTCAGACAGACACTCTCCCGGAAGCAAAAGTACGCAAAATAACGGACCGCCTCCAAAAAACGGTCGGCAATTTTTATTCCAGTAAAACTTTCAATGATGTACGTAACAAAGAACAGATGAAGTTTATGGAATCTGAGACCTTCCGCTTCCTAAAGACGGACGAAGCGAAAGTTTTTATTGTGATGGACCTCGTCTATAAAGACCTCGACAATGATCAATGGATTATTGTCGACTGGAAAACAGGAAAATCATCCGAAGAGGACAGAAACCAACTTGCCCTATACGCCCTTTATCTACAGCATAAGCACGGTATAGAGTCTCTTGATGATATCATCATTCGAAACGAATATCTGGTTGATGGCACGCATGTCGAACATCAGTTAACCGATCAGGACCTAATCAACGTCCAACACCTCTACCAGATCAGTATGGAACAGATGAAACTTTATTTAGAAGATACGGAAAAAAACAAACCCCTTCCTGTAGAGCAATTCCCGATGCAGGATGACCCAAGGGTCTGTGCGCGCTGTAACTACCAGGAGCTTTGTTTCCCTCCTTCCTAGCAGGTCCGTATGTTTATTACGTACGAAAACCGGCTAAATATGTACTGTAATCTTATTTCCCAGAAGGAGTCGTGATTATAGATGAAAGTACTCGTAGCAGGAGCTAACGGAAATACAGGACGACTACTTATCAAAAATTTAAAAGCCGATGGTCATGAGCCGTACGGCATGGTTCGTAAAGAAGAACAAAAAGCGAACGTTGAGAAATTAGGCGGCACCCCGGTACTTGCTGATCTAACCAAAGATGTCGGTTATGCGGTCAAAGGTATGGACGCAGTCATGTTCGCTGCCGGATCAGGCTCCAGCACAGGTGCTGAGCAAACAGAAGCCGTTGATCGTGATGGAGCCATCAACCTTGCTAAAGCTACTGAAAACCTTGGCATAAAGAAATTCATTATGTTGAGCGGCATGGGTGCTGGTGATCCAGAACGAGGACCTGAAGAATTAAAGCATTACCTTGAAATGAAAGGTGAAGCGGATGATTATCTGAAGACGACCGAGCTTGATTATACGATTGTACGTCCTGGTGGTTTAACGGACGACGAAGGGACAAGCAAAATCCAGGTCGGTGAAACGGTTGAAAGAGGCACAATTCCTCGCGAAGACGTGGCTAAGGCAATGATCGCTGCTCTTCAAGAACCAAACGCTTATCATAAAACATTCGAAATGATATCAGGGGATACTCAAATCGAAGAAGCCCTGAAGACATTATCTTGAACCATCAGCTCAACCACTTCGTGTGGTTGAGCTTTTTACATACACCCCCTTTCTATTCCTATAAAAACCTTAAAAGGGAATCATATACATTGAACAAACCGATATTTTGATATAATGTAAGTAATTGGCGCTTTAAAGGAGTAGTGAATATGAAAGGTTCCTTAATTAAACAACACCGCAAATTTAAGAGTATGACCTTAGAAGAACTTGCATCAGGAATTTGCTCTGTTTCTTATTTGAGTAAAATTGAACATGATACCATTAACGCCAGTGACGAAATATACCGTCTGCTAGGAGAACGGTTGAATATCAAGTTGACGGATATTAACCAGGAATTCGATGAATCTATTCACCAGCAACTGTTGGAATGGCATGAGGTCATTCAACGCCGGGACCTTCAATTAATGGAGGAATACTTCCGGAAATGTACAGATGCATTAAAATCCAATCAAAATACAGAACTCAACCATTTATATACCATCGTTAAAGCTCGCCACACCATGAAGTTGAATGAAGGACCTCTCTCCGATGAAGACTTCAAGGAAATCGATGATTTATATCCATATACGAAGGATGAATATAAATTTTTCTACCATAAAACGGTCGGAATCCATTTTCTATTGAAAAACCACCAACTAAAAAATGCCCTTCATCATTTCCACAAAACAGAAGAGCTATTAAAAAAACTTCCCTTCACCGACAGTGAAACCTACTTTCACTTAGCCCTTACTTATTCGCAGTCAAGAGCAGCGGTCGAGTCCAATTATTATGCTCAAACGGCTTTAGAGGGATATATTAAAGATTTTGATTACGAACGAATTGTGGATACGTATATGATTATTGCGCTAAATTACAGAGCTTTAGAAATCTATCCCATTGCTGAAGAATATTTCAAGAAACTAAAAAAGATTTCAAAGTATCACTTGAAATCCATGGATGAAAGAAGAATTTATCATAATCTCGGCTATATCTATGCAAACCAAGAAAAATATGAAGCCGCTCTCGAATTCTCCGAGAAAGCTCATAGCATGACCCTTGAAATCAAAGACCATTATTTTTACGTCAACACGATTTACTCTCTTGCCTCAACCCACTACTACGCAGGGAATACAGACAAAGCCTGGGAGTTTATCGAAAAAGGAGAAAAAAGCGCAGAAGAATACGAGATTCAATTCTTTAAATATAAATTTTTCGTACTCAGGAATACCGTTCTAGATAAGACATTGGAGGATTCTTTCATAGATACATTAGAAAATGAAATCATCCCCTATTTCAGAGAGCATAATGAATACGGAAGTTACAAAAATTATTGCGAAATGTTAGGCAACCTGTATTATGAAAAGCGTATGTACAAAAAAGCAGCCATCTACTTTAAAGAGGTAAACAACTATCGCAAAACCCAAAAAAAGGATTTATTATAAAGGAAGGTCGGAGGAATAATGCCTCCGACCTTTTTACATTCGTACGATATTTTTTTCCCAATTTTTAAATTCAAGTTCATCAAATTTTGCGCTCATCTTTTGATCATCAATATAAAATAGAGCCTCTTCTAACGAACAATCTACATCTGCTTCACAATGGATGGCAGCAAGCCTTCTGGATAGATACAGCATATCCAGGCTGTCCTCAATTTTCGTGCGCTGCCCCTTCGTCAGTTCTTCCATATTTTCAAGAATTCCCTCGATGGAGCCGTATTTAAGGAGCAGCTTAAGAGCGGTTTTCTCTCCGATTCCTTTCACACCAGGGTAGTTATCACTAGAATCTCCCATGAGGGCTTTCAAATCAATCATCTGTTGTGGCGTAATCCCTTTTTCTTCTGTAAAGGTCTCCTCCTGGTACTCCGCATAATTGCCATATCCTTTCTTTAATAAAACGACATGCACGTTCGGCTGTAACAGTTGAAGAAGATCCTGGTCCCCTGTTAGAAGGAAGACTTGGGAATGCTCACTGTACGCCCGACTCAGCGTCCCCATGCAATCATCCGCTTCATACCCCACTTGCCCAACGTTCGGAATATCTAGGGCCTCCACCACTTCTTTAGCTAAATCAAATTGAGGGATCAATTCTTCCGGAGGAGCACCCCGGTTGGCTTTATAGTCTGGAAAAAGATCATTACGGAACGTCTTACTCCCCATATCCCAACAGCAAATCACGTGCGTGGGCTGGTAGGTTTCTATAGCCGTAAACATGTGTTTCATCATGCCATAGACCCCATTAGTGGGAATACCTTTACTATTGATCATATAATAATTGCTCATCGCTGTGGCGTAAAACGCACGGAAAAGCAGCGCCATGCCATCAACGAGCATCACTCGATTAGTTGTTGTCATTAGTTAATAACTCCTTTTGCCTATGAATAGTTACATTATAACAATCTTTGTCCTTTGTTCGTACTAGAAATTTTCACATATTTATCTGTAAATTGACAATATTCTGTACAAGTGATAATTTAAAAAGTAAGCGCGCCTACTTACATATTCTTTTTTGTAAGCGGTTGCAAAAGAAAATTACTAGGAGGATGTTTTTATGGTATATGCTTTTCCTAATACGGAAGGATCTAACGTTCAGTTCAAGGAACGCTATAACAACTTCATTGGCGGAGAATGGACAGCACCAGTCAAAGGCCAATATTTCGATAATGTAACTCCCGTAACGGGGCAGACTTTTTGTCAGGTTGCACGCTCGACGGAGGAAGATATTGAGCTTGCCCTTGATGCCGCCCATAAAGCGAAAGACGCCTGGGGCAAAACATCCGTGGCGGAACGTTCTTTGGTCCTTAACCGCATTGCAGACCGCATGGAGGAGAACCTCGAGAATCTTGCCATTGCGGAAACGTGGGAAAACGGGAAAGCTGTCCGTGAAACTCTGAATGCTGACCTTCCGCTTGCTGTTGATCACTTCCGCTATTTCGCTTCAGTTATCCGTTCTCAAGAGGGATCGATTGGGGAAATTGATAACGATACAATTGCTTACCACTTTAACGAGCCCCTGGGAGTGGTCGGTCAAATCATTCCATGGAACTTCCCGCTGTTGATGGCAACGTGGAAGATAGCTCCTGCGCTCGCAGCTGGGAATGCGATTGTTCTGAAGCCCGCAGAACAGACACCTGCATCCATCATGTACTTGCTGGAATTAATCGAAGACTTGCTTCCTGCAGGGGTGTTGAATGTCGTGAACGGTTTTGGATTAGAAGCTGGGAAGCCGTTAGCACAAAGTCCTCGTATCAGTAAAATCGCTTTTACTGGAGAAACGACTACTGGACGGATGATCATGCAATATGCGTCTCAAAATATCATCCCTGTTACGCTCGAGCTTGGTGGGAAATCACCGAACATTATATTTGAGGATGTCATGCGTGAAGATGATGATTTCTTAGATAAGACCATTGAAGGAATGGTTATGTTTGCTCTAAACCAGGGTGAAGTATGTACATGCCCTTCTCGCGCCCTCATCCAGGAATCAATCTATGACGAGTTCATGGAACGTGCGATTAAACGCATCAAAGAAATCAAGACGGGTAATCCACTTGATCCTGAAGTGATGATGGGTGCTCAAGCTTCCTCCGAACAATTGGAGAAAATCTTGTCTTACCTTGAAGTCGGTAAAGAAGAAGGAGCTGAGTGCCTTACTGGAGGAGCGCGTAATCAAATGGAAGGCGACTTCAAAGATGGGTATTACGTGCAGCCGACGGTATTCAAAGGTGATAACAGCATGAGGATTTTCCAGGAAGAAATCTTTGGTCCTGTGCTATCTGTAACAACGTTCAAAGATAAAGAAGAAGCGATGGAGATCGCTAATGATACCCTTTATGGATTAGGCGCCGGTGTGTGGACACGTGATATGAATACAGCCTACCGCTTCGGGCGCGGAATCGAAGCCGGACGCGTTTGGACCAATTGTTATCACACCTACCCTGCTCATGCAGCCTTCGGCGGATACAAAATGTCCGGGGTTGGCCGCGAGAACCATAAGATGATGCTGAGCCATTATCAACAAACGAAAAATATGCTCGTCAGCTACAGCCCGCAGAAACTTGGATTCTTTTAATAGGAGAAGCTAAAAACTCCTTGATTTCGGCCATATGAAAGGAGCTGAAAAGATGGTTGAACGTGTAGAAGCGACGGACGCTGCTCTTGATCTCATTGAAATGCTGAAGGAAAAGCACGGTCCTCTTCTTTTCCACCAATCAGGCGGGTGCTGTGATGGGAGCTCTCCGATGTGTTACGAGGAGGGTGACCTTATGATCGGCAGTCAAGATGTGCTACTTGGAAAAATCGGCGAAACCCCTTTTTACATCAATAAAAAGCAATATGATTATTGGAAACATACACAGCTGATTATTGATGTCGTTGACGGCCGCGGAGGAATGTTTTCACTTGAAGGAGTCGAAGGAAAAAGATTTCTCACCCGCTCCCGCGCATTTACCAAGGAGGAGTACGAAGAATTAAAAGCAAGTATTGATTCCTAACTAAAAAACGTCCAGGCCTGTGCCTGGGCGTTTTCTTTTTTTTGCATGACCCTTAGCGAGGAGTTGGTTCATATCTGCCTATTTTAACTAAGAACAATATACCCCGTGACTGACATCCTGTCTTGTTTGTCGAGCTCCTCCACCTTCCCCTTACTATCAAATAAGCTTTGGTGATTGATATGGGTCCTGTGAATATTTATAGATCCCCACTTTTTCCGTCATGGCACAACCGCATTTCTCGAACACTTTCAACATTGGTTTGTTATGGATACTTGTGGCTCCAATACTATAGGTTGCTTTAAAATAATTTTTCAGTAAGTACAATCCCTCTTCATACAAAGCCGTGCTTTTATTTTTACCTCTTTCTTCCGGAACCAAACCAAAGTAAAAAATTCTCCCTTCGTTTTTCGTCCCCGGTTCAATGTGCGGCATGATCACTCCTATAGGGGTCCCATTTTCATAAACAGTCAAGCATGAATCCACATAGCCTGGACCTAATTCTTTTTTGACGCTTTTCATTTGTTCGTCCATGTTCAGGGACTGGGGAGCGTTCAAGGATCCTTCCATTGACCGGCGCCACGTCTCCTTAAAAACACCCTCCTCGCCCTGCTTTAGCGAAATGAGTTCAAAGGGTTGTGCTTCTCTTTTCCCCCTATCCTCCCCGAACAAGCGACAACGTACAAAATAAACATCGTCGTGATGCTTGAAACCGAGGTCTTTTATGTATTCGGTCGTCTCTTCTTTAAAGGTAGAAGGAACAAGGATTGTCCGATTTTTCACTCCAGCAAACTTAGAATCTTTTAAAAAAATGAGAGACAATGACTGAAGCTCTTCATCTGTAAGATGGCGGGTGTCTTCAATAGTCACGAAATTTTCTCCCTCCACGAATTTCACCTTTTCATAAAGCCTTTCCATCATACTTCCACCTCCTTTGTTCTATCGTACCTTACATCCACAAACATATCATTTCCCAATAAAGGATGAGACCCGTTATGATACAAGAAAGGAGAGTGATAAAAATGAACAAAGAAATTCAATTAGTCAAACGTCCAGAAGCCGCTCCTACACATGAGCATATTAAAATGGCAGAAACCGAGCGCCCTGTTCCATCTCAGGGGGAAGTACTCGTCAAATTGCTTTATGTTTCCGTGGATCCTTACATGAGAGGCAGAATGAGCGCCGCTAAATCGTATATCGCTCCCTTCCAATTGAACGAACCTATGGAAGGCGGAATCGTTGGGGAAGTTGTGGAATCGAAAGCAGATGCTTTACAAGAAGGTGACATTGTCACAGGCATGCTGCCGTGGAAAGAGTATGCAGCAGCTCCCGCAGACACGCTCAGAAAAGTTGATCCAAGTCTTGGCCCCGTCACTACATCTTTAGGAATCCTCGGCATGCCAGGATTGACAGCATATTTCGGCCTGATGGATATTGGACAGCCTAAAGAAGGCGAAACATTAGTCGTTTCCGGAGCTGCCGGTGCCGTCGGCTCCGCTGTTGTCCAAATCGGTAAGATCTCAGGCTGTCATGTGGTCGGCATTGCCGGTTCAGATGAAAAATTATCGTATTTGAAAAATGAACTTGGTGTTGACGAAGTCATCAACTACAAAACTGAAAATGTTCCTGCCCGCCTAGAAGAAACTTGTCCAAATGGCGTAGACGTCTACTTTGATAATGTCGGAGGTGACATTTCAGACGCGGTCTATCCATTGCTGAACAAATTCGCGCGCATCGCTCAGTGCGGAGCCATTGCATCCTACAACGTTCCAAACGATCAAGGACCAAGGATGCAGATGCATTTAATTAAATCCAGCGCACTTATTAAAGGATTCACAGTAGGGGATTATCAGGATCGATTCCAGGAAGGATTCTCCCACTTAGCTCAATGGCTTCAGGAAGGCCGTTTGAAATATGAGGAAACAATCACCGAAGGTTTTGAAAACATCCCGGATGCATTCTTTGGGTTATTTGAAGGAGCGAACCTTGGCAAACAGCTTGTCAAAGTTGCTGAACCTTCCCAAAAATAATCACAGGTAAAAAATCATACTAAAAAAGGACGGGAAATAAGAATTCCCCGTCCTTTTTTATTTCTATGATGTTACTCTTCACCATGATGAATGTAAATGCCGATCTCTTCTAAAGCCTGATGCAATCCAGCCTTCGTATGGACTTGAGTGAAATCTACACCCATGTCTACCAGGGATTTGGCTGTTTCCGGCCTCAATCCTGTGAGGGTCGCGTGAACACCAACCAGCTCAAGGGCATGAACAACCTGATAAATGTAATGAGCGATGACCGTGTCAATTACTGGGACACCAGATACATCAATAAAAATATAATCCAATTCATATTCAGAACTCTTATTTAAGGAGGTTTCCATGATTTGTTGAGCCCGATTGGTATCCACTTCTCCAATCAATGGAAGTACAGCCACTCCTTTTGTAATCGGTACAACAGGGACAGACAGTTCAGCCATCCGCAGTTCTTTTCTTTCCCACTCCCTGCGAATGTTTCTGGAGTACGTCTGACTAAAGTGTTTCGTAATTTCATCTAATACTTCATTAATGGTTTTACAGATATGCACAACCGTAGAAGAAGCGAATTCATCGTTGGACAATTCATCAGAAAATATCCCCCAGATAGCTCGACGAACAAAGTTCATCGTTCGAAGAGATTGATCCAGCTCGACTTCCGCCTCTACTTTCTGTTCCCCTTCACGATTGGCCCACATTTCAATGTGCTCCATCGAAGAAACACCGTCACCGGTAATCACTTCACCAATATAGGAGAATAGCTCCTCCCAATTCGCTGTCCGAATGGTAGCCTCTCCGAATTCCTCTGTTTTCAACTCACGTACTGTATTAGCTAATTGATTCGAGTTTTTCGAGATTTTTTCACCGATATATGTAATTTCTTCTCTCATCCTGGATACCCCTCAAGTCAAATTATTATCCAATAATAATGTAACACAGAACACTAGATAAAACGAACATCCTCCGGTATGATAAAGGAAGTTTACGCATAGGAGGTCACTATGAATAAAGTATCGTTGGTCCTATTTCTGATTTTATGTTTATTGTTTCTTTCTCATGGTATTTATCAAGGCGTCGCGAACGACCAGTGGACATCCCTGCCCTTCGCCATCATCGTCATCGCTCTTGGTTCCTACAGCATGCTAAGAAAAAAACGGAAATAACCCTTCCCCAGGAAAGCTTTCTTTAGTTGACGACTCGGCTTCGAGATGTCCGTTAGGTATGTTGGGGCTGCGGGGGATGACTCGCTTTCCGCGGGAGCGCGGTGACCCTCCTCAGACTGCGTCCTGTGGGGTCTCACCATGCACTTTTTTCCCGCAGGAGTCTCGCCATCCCCCTCCACCCCTTTAGCAGATAAGTATCTCGAAACCACTTCCAGGAAAGTGAAGCAACATGGATTCTCCAACCGCATTTTGAATGATAAAGACTGTTATAGTCCGCTTTATCACTATAGATTCAGGATTTGTGAAAGACACTCATACTGGGCAAAGGGGTTCGTTTCTCACCTTTATCGTATGGGGTGGTTGGGAAGCTGCGAGACTCCCGTGGGAGATAGGAGATAGGTGAGATCCCGCAGGACGTAAGTCCGAGGAAGCTCACCACTCCCCCACAGGAAAGCGAGTAGCTTCCCGGCCACCCCTGACGCTCATCCCAAGTAACGAACCCCGGAAACATCTCGAAACTGAGTCTTCAAGAAACCCTGCCATATAACGTAATAAAGACCCTCGCTGAGGAGGGTCTTTTATGCGTATCTGGGAAGGTCGTAGCGGCCGAACCATTGGTGTCTGTGATCAGAAAACCAGCGGTATAACGGAGATCCTACCCTGTCAACGCCCGGGAAGGAGAGAAGAATGCCGATAACAGTAAATAAAGGCAGAGAAAGCAGCAGTTTACGAATGGTTTCAAACCCTTCTTTTACCTCTCCTTCTTTTGTCAGCATATGAATTTCATCCAGCGTATTGCGTCCCTCCAGGTAAGGGTATTTGCCTGTCCCCTCTGTTTCCTGAACAGCCACCCATTTAATTTGATGAAGCCAGTCAAATGTTCGGAACGTTTTCTTCACATAAAAACAAAACGGACACTGGGCATCATAAAAAACGATATGTTTCTTCATAAACAAGACACTCCTTCACATCATTGAACGTTCTCCTGTAATTCAACTCTTACCCAGCCTCTTACGGCGTTAATCATCCATACTTCATCGAACTTGTGGATATCCTCTTTATAGAGAACCTTTTCTTTCAGTTTTCCACACCTTAATAAATCTTTCCTATACGTCCCAGCCAATAATCCACAATGAACGGGCGGGGTATAGTAGTGCCCGTCAATGTTTACGACGAGATTGGCTATTGTGAACTCCGTCAATTCACCTCTTCGATTCCAGAGCAGCGTCGATTCCGCTTCGGGGGATTGATGACGCTGATAAACATCCCGATGAGTGGTTTTATGAAAGAGAAAAGGATCCTCTTCGTTCACAGGATCTTCAGATAAGATGCCGCTTACACAAGAGGCGGGTGTCGATAAATCATACACTTCAATATCAGCTTTCCCTTCTTCGTCAACGAGCATGCGAGTTTTATAGAGACCTTCGGGATAAGCATTGGTTACTTGAGAGCATGTTTTTTCTAAATCACTTCTTTTGATGGGAAAAGCGAAATAAGAAGCCGATGCCATGATTCGATCCAGGTGATCGTCTATTAAATCAATCGATCCATTTTCAAGTTTCATCGTCTCTAAAAGTTGAAATTTTGGTCGATCCTCTGTCAGGAGTCGCGCCTTGGTCTTCAACTCCTCATATTCCCCTTCCGAAGTTGAATCCCATGTAATACCTCCGCCTGTGCCATAAACGGCTTTTTCCTGCTTTTGATCCACCATGACTGTACGAATAGGAACATTGAAAATGGCCTCTTTATCCGGAGTCATATAACCGATGGCCCCGCAATACACTTCACGTGGAGAGTCTTCTAATCGTTGAATGTATTCCATGGTTCTCACTTTAGGAGCTCCTGTAATTGAACCACACGGAAACAAGGATTGAAACAATTGATACATGGTGTAATTTTCAGGCAACCGGCCTTCCACAGTCGAAGTCATCTGGTGAACCGTTGGATAGGTTTCCACTTCGAATAGGTGGGGGACATGGACACTCCCGGGTACGGCGATTCTACCTAAATCATTTCTCAACAAATCAACAATCATAAGGTTCTCTGAGCGTTCCTTTTCTGATGTCTGAAGATGCCGGCGCTTGGACTCATCCTCTATGCCATCTCGCCCTCTTGCTGCCGTACCTTTCATTGGCTTTGTTTTCAATTGCTGGTTATCGACCCTGAAAAACAATTCCGGGGAAGCAGATAAAATCCGCCGTTCTCCCATATTCAAGTAGGCACTATAGGAAGACTGCTGATTCCTGACAAGCCTTCTGTAGAAAGTGTAATCATCACCAGAGAAAGAGGCTGCCATTCTGGTCGTAAAATTCACCTGATACGTATCGCCCCTTTCAATCCCGGCTTTGACTTCTTCTATTCCTTTCTGATAAGAAGCATAATCTCCACGCAAATCCCAGTCCGACACCTGAAAAGGATCAGAGTCTGAAAACTTCCCCGCTGTTTGATAACCATCGAACACTCCGAACCAAACTAGCGGCCATTCGGGACGAGAGTGAACGCGAAAGGCTTGATCAAAAGCAGGGGCTGCCTCGTAGGATACATAACCTGCTACATAGAGCCCCTCCTCAAGCCTCTTTTCCACTCGATCGAAGATTGTTTTCACCTCGTTCAAATCATCGGTCATGAGAATCTCCAGCGGCTGCTGAAATATTTTAGGGGACGGTTCCCCTTGCGCATTTGCGAATTCAAACTGTAAAAATGGTGAGGTTGTCATACGCCTACCCCCTCCTTTCTACTTGCCCTGTAGCGAACTGCCCGGTCATAAAAGTTACGAAGCAGATCATACCCGTGCTCTGTCAAAATGGATTCCGGATGGAATTGGATCCCTTCCATCATCTTATACCGGTGGCGGACACCCATCAGAACGCCATCTTCAGAGAGAGCGGTGACTTCAAGATCTTCCGGCAATGAAGCTAAATCTACCTGTAGAGAGTGATAACGGGTGACTCGGAAAGATCCAGGGAGCTTGTGAAACATGGTCCGGCCATCATTCGTAATCGTCGTTACTTTCCCGTGCATCGGCTGCCTTCCGTTGACGACCCTTCCACCAAAATATTCAACCATCAACTGATGGCCTAGGCATATACCTAATAGTGGAATATCTCCACCAAAGTGGTGCAGGACATCCTTGCATATCCCTGATTCTTCCGGCCTCCCGGGTCCTGGAGAAATCACGATAAGGCTCGGTTCGAGGGAACGAATCTCTTCCATTTGCCACTCATCGTTTCTTTTCACGATCACTTCCGGATCCATCTGTTTAAAATATTGAGCTAGATTATATGTGAATGAATCATAGTTATCAATGATTAAAATCATAGTTGCGGACACCTTTCATCCTTAAATATATGTCTATTATACTACCGCTTGCTGCGTTTTCCATAGAAGATAAGAATGGAAACTCAACACTTTGTAGTGCTTCAAAGGAAAAAAGCATCGAAAATATCAGTCTCATATATTAGAATATATAGAAAGATCTCGTCGTTAGGGTGACTGCCATGAAATCAGAATTGCTGAAGTCGAAGAGTATATGGATTAAAATCGTTCTCATATTGATTGGCATGACTATGCCGCTCTGGCTGAGTGTGGAGAGGTCCGGCCTGGCAGCTGTCATCGAGAGGCTTCAAGCTGCTCCCTCAGGTGCCACATTAATGATGGCTGCGTTCGGACTGGTCATGTTAAATACAGTTCGCGCCCTCCCTCATTACATTGGTGCTCTGCTGCTCGGAGATGAGCTCGGGGTAAAGTTGAACCGGCCCTGGTTGAAGGTTGCTGTCCCACTGATCATCATCCCATTGGTTTACGCCTTGATTAATGGGTACAACTCCATCAACTACCATTTCGGAGGTCCTGCGATTTTTCTTTTATTATCGATCGCTGTCCTTCACTTTTTAGGAAATGGGCAATTACGCCCTGTATTCAAAGCTTTCATTCTCGCCCAATTGCTATTCGGGTTCCAATGGCTGGATACGGTCCTTTTCCTAAGCGCTTTCGGGTTTGGTGGCGGACAAATTTCCATGGAAGTGAAAAGTATGGCTGCGGAGCTGGGTTTCGGGAGTACGTTAAGCTTTTACAGCCTCGTCTTTTTTGCGGTATTTATCGTAAATGCCACATTCCTCGCGGTGTACTTAACTGTTGCTGAACAAAAAGCAAAAATGAGACAGGACTTGGACATTGCCCGGCTCGACATGGTGGAATCACGTTCTGGAAGAGAGGCCTTACACCTCGTTCACGACTTGAAAACTCCATTATCCCTGATGGAGGGGCTGAACAGCCTCATCCAAATGAAAACGAAGGACGACGAAATCCTTCAGTACACCAATAAAATTTCCTCGTCCATTCAAGCAACCAGCGATATGGTATCTGAAATCTTGTATCACGAGAAGAAAAATTGGTGTACCTTAAAAACATTCATCGAATATGTACGCGCGAATAAATTATCAGATTCAGCCACCATTTATGCATTTGATTTAAGCGCTGATGAAAATATTGAAATTTATATTAATAAAATCAGAATGACACGAGCGCTGGTCAATTTGATTGATAATGCCAGCGATGCTGTTGAAGGAAAAAAAGACGCCAAAGTGACCATCGCTACCAAAGTAGAACAATCAGGCATTCTTATTGGTGTGAAAGACAATGGCCATGGCATCAGCCAATCCAATATCAATAAAATTTGGAATGCAGGATACAGTACGAAGTCCCATCCTGGTGTAGGACTGACATTCGTCAAAAACGTCGTCAATGAACACGGCGCGGAGCTATCCATTGAAAGCGAGCAAGGAGTCGGAACGACATTTTGGATCCATTTACCGAAGGAGAGAGTGCGAGATGAAAATACTGATCATGGATAATGATGAATCTTTACGTTACATGCTGACAGAGTTTTGTAAACATGCCGGGTGGGAATCAGACACGGCAGTGAACGGTCGCGAAGGGACCGATATGTTTCTAAAAGGAACGTATGATGTCATCCTTGTCGATTATCATATGCCGGAGATGGATGGACTCCAGACCGTCAGGGAAATCCGCAAACACAATACGGTCGTCCCCATTCTCGTGCTCACGGTAGATGAACGGCAGGAAGTGGCTGATCGCTTCCTGGAAGAAGGCGCCACCGACTTTGCCTTGAAACCAGTGAAGGCTCCTGATCTCATTTCCAGAATCAAGCTTCATGCACAGATTGCCAACATGAAAAACAAGCAGGAAGATGATGATGATGTGTTCACCGCTAAAGGAATCAGCAAAGGTACATTAGGTTCCATCTCCAGCTACTTGCAGGAAAATCGTGACGCCTATCCCGTAGACGTTATCTCAAAAGACATCGGCCTTGCCTACCCGACCGTGTACCGATACCTCATGCATTTACTAGAAGAAGGCAAAGTCAAACAAGTGGTGAGTCACCAGAAAATCGGACGACCGAAAAAGCTTTACAAATGGTATGCCCATTAAGTGTCTCTCGTGTTCACGAAGGGTATACCTTAAAGGAGATGCATAAAGAAGGAGTGGTACGATGAGATCGGGAAACCCCGTTTTAAAAGACGATACATTTCAGCGTTCTGCAGCAACTGGAAAGACGATGACTCTGGGTGGGACAACAGCAAAAATATCCCTCCTCTTTTTATTTTTACTAGGAACTGCGGCATACACATGGTACCAGTACTCATTGGGAGTCGATGTGACCCTCATGATGATCATTGGGGCTATTGGAGGTCTTATTTTCGCTTTGATCACCACCTTTTTCCCTAAAGCTGCACCCGTCACTGCCCCTATATACGCAGCACTGGAAGGCTTTTTCATCGGTGGTATTTCGGCCTTCGTCGAGGGAGCTTATTCCGGGATTGTCATTCAGGCTGTCAGCCTGACGCTAGCAGTGATGGGAGCTTTGTTGATTCTCTATGCAACAAGAGTCATTAAAGTCACAAGGAACTTCCGACTGATGGTTGTTTCAGCTACGTTAGGCATCTTCCTTGTGTATCTGGTAAATTTCATCTTGAACTTTTTCGGCATGACTGTTCCCTATCTCCATTCCAGTGGGCCTGTAGGGATCGGAATCAGCCTTTTCATCGTGGCCATTGCCGCCCTGAACCTCGTTCTTGATTTTGATTTCATTGAGAAAGGCGTCAACCGAGGTGCGCCCAAGCACATGGAATGGTACGGAGCATTCGGCTTGATTGTAACTCTTGTCTGGTTATACATTGAAATTCTCCGCCTTCTCCAAAAACTCAGACGCTAAACGAACTAAAAAGAGAGGGATTTCCTTTGTCAGGAAATCCCTCTCTTTTCTTTCTATTCAAGTTTCCTTATTACTAGAATAATTGTCCCTTGATGAGCACCTAATGAAAACCGTGCTGGTTCAGGAAATCGATGATACCCTCGACAAGTCCATCCGCAAGAGGCAGGTCAGGGTTCGTATAAGTCGCTAAGTTCTCATCCCTATTCTCAGGAGCTTCCTTGAGCACATGATTCATCCCTTCCACAAGCATCAGTTCCGCCTCCGGCTCTGCCTCTTTCAAAAGCTGTGCTTCTGACTCCGGCACCTGTATGTCATGCGTTCCATTTACAATTAATGTCGGGACATCAAGCTCACTTAACTGCTCGGAAGGGTCGTAAGCCATCCATGAAAGAAGAAAGGATTGAACATCCGGAGCAAACACACCTTGGAGAGACTGGCTGACGTCAGGAACCGTCTTACCTTCCCGCATCTGTCCAAGAATCGTTTGACTTTCTTCAAACAAATCTGCCGGTAAACTGTCACCGAGCTGCTTTTCTAAAACATAATCAATGGTTTGGCCGGCACCTGCTAAGGAAATGAATGCTTCTGTCGTTTCAGCACCTGCAGCCATCATTCCGACAAGGGACCCTTGACTGTGGCCAATCACTGCTATATCCGTAAAACGGTCATCATCCTCTAATGTTTCCAGCCATTGCTTGGCATCATCAATAAAGATTTCAAATCGCATCTCACTTTGATCCGTGACAGCATTTATATTTTTGCCTGCGCCTCGTTTATCGTATCTTAGGGAAGCAATCCCTTTGTCTGCTAAAGACTCTGCCAAAAGCTTGAGACTGTTGTTGTTTCCCGCACCTCCCTGAGAGTTCCCATTTCGATCGGTAGGTCCTGAGCCTGGGATAATTAATGCGACGGGATAGGGACCTTTTTTCTTAGGGAGCAACAACTCACCATATAATTGGCCTGTCGATGTTTCAATAGATAAGAAATCTCCCTCGTCATCCCCCTTATCCTCTTTCACGCCTTTTCTCAGTGAAAATGGGAACGTTTGTCCATTCTGTGTAAAAGTACCGCTCAATTGCTCTCCTTCCAGTTTTCCATCAAATTGAACAGACTGCCCAGGAAGAGGCATCTGAAAAGAGACACTTTCTTCATTGGCAACGATCTCGGTTAACGAAAAATCCGTAACATTTTGAGCAGGAATGGCGATTGTCCCTGTCCATTCTTCTCCAGACTGAAAATCGACCAGAATGTTCAAAGGTTGATTGGGGATTTGAATTTCACCCTCCCAGTGACCTTCCAACTCTTTATATTCTTTTCCTTCGGTTTCCTCATTCTTCTCGTTACAACCTGTAATAATAAAAAGTACGATTGCCAGCAAAAATAGCTTTTTCATCGTCACCCTCCCTCATATCTACCATTTTACAAGAGATGAAGGAAATTTATAACAAGATGTTAGGAAACCATTTCATTTGCGTTAGATCATCGCAGCTCACAAAAACACTCCGTCAAAAAAAGACGGAGTGCTTACATTTATGCTTGAGCTTGCGTTGACTTCTTACTATTGAGGAAGAATGTTGTGATAAACATAAGAGCAAGGAATACAATAACGATACTGAAACCACCGGCCATTCCGAAAACTTCAGAAGCTAGTCCGACGATGTAACCAGCAATACCGCCACCAATTCCTGCCGCGATATAAATGAGTCCAAGGGCTGAACCACCTGTTTTAGACAGCTGGGTACCAAAGGCGGTGGCAGTAGGGAACAATGTGGAGAAGAACAACCCTGCCCCTGCGAACAGGTAAGGGAAATTCTCAGCGACTAAGAAGCTGGCCCCTACCATTAACAAAGCCCCGGCAGAAAATGTAATTAAGATGATGCGCTCATTGATCCAATTGGTCAAATAGGCCACACCTAGACGTCCTGCCATGAAGAAGATGGAGAAGACAGAGAGGATGGTGGCCACCATGTCCTCTTTATTAGCCGTTGACATTCCGCCAAGATCCAGCGACTTCAAGTACGTCGGGAAGAAATTCATGAACGAGACTTCTGCCGATACTTGGAAGACGAGAAAGATCATGAGAAAAACAAACTGAGCGTCTTTCAGCATAGGAATGAATGCTTTTAAATCCATTTTTTCTGCTTTCCCTGATGGAAAAGCTACGCTGGTAATATAGATGATTACAGCTAGTAAACTGACGGCAATCCCTATATAAAAATAACGCCAGGAGGCAAATTGGAACATGTAGTTTAGAAATTGTGGAAATAGCACCATTCCTAACCCATACACTCCCATCGCAAGGTTGAACATCTGATTTTGTTTTTTCGGATAAGCGGCGGGAACGATCGCGTTGGAAGCGACACCGAGCGCTCCTAATCCGAACCCTACGATCATATAGAAACCTAAGAAGAACATGATATTAGGCGCAAGTCCCGTACCCAGAAATCCAAGACCCATAATGATGGAACCGATGATGGTCATCGTCCGCAAGCCTTTCTTATCGGTGTAGTAACCGATAACGGCACTGGCAAGCGTAAAGCCAAGTTGGAAAATGAGAACTACAAGACCGAATTGGCTCATATCCAACCCCAGGTCCTTCTCTACTTGATCCAGTACAATCCCCTTTGTATTGGTTACACCACCCGAAATGAATTGGGTAAACATAAGAATAATTAATGCATGTATACTTTTTCCCTTTGTCATGTGGGGTACCTCCTGAAAATGATTTGAAACGGAACATTTTCAGGAAATTCCCCGCTGAATCCAGGTTAAAACTGTATTTTTTCATGTAAACGTTTTTTTATGAAAATTTTTTTCTTCCTGTTGTTTAACCTAAAGAAACTGGCAGATCACCCCCATTTGAGGTCAGTCCAGGGTGCCGATCATGCCGAATTCTTCAACCTTTCTGTGGTCGTAGCTCCCATCTGTAATTTTCCTTACGTCTATTAGCATTGTTTTCATTGGAACATGAGTGCCTTTCATACCTGTAAAGGCTTCGGCTACAAAAAATGGTTGAGTTAAATAGGACTCCAATTTCTCTCCCCGCTTGAACAGCAGCGTGTCCGCCTCTGACAAGGGGTCCATCCCACTCGCCCGGACGATAGACTTCAGCTCACGATAACGGCGCAACAGCTTTTGTGCTCTTTGTTGGGTTAAAAGATGCTCCTGATCCAGGTTTGCCCCCTCTAAAACGGAAGATGTGGAATAGATCGGATGGATAGCCGGATACATATGTCGTGCAGATAAATCCATATCAAACTGCCATAAAGTCTCAAGAGGTCCATATGGCAAATCTTCGTCCACAGCTTCTCCTTTCAAATCGACGAGAAATGTAGTGACAGAAGCCTCCCCTACCCATTTTTCCTGCAGCTGATAGATACTTCCATTCTGCACATGAGAACGATCCGATACAAAAATGACTTCTTGCGTTTTCGATGCTTCAACAACAGCCTTTTCTGCTTCGTCTATGGTGAGGTGTATGGAATCTACATCACCTGTAATGTCCGAAACCTCCGGATGATCTCCTTCCGGCTGAAGCATGACGATGAAGTATCCTTCTTTTTTCAAACGATAAAAGATTTCCGCTAAAACGACCAGCTGTCCCATCCCTGGTCTTGCTACCAGGCCGGCTGTTCCACCTTTAGCCAATGGAGCAAACAAGTCGATCGTCTTAATTCCTGTTTCAATCATTTCGAATTTCTCCCCTCTGATAATCAGTTCATCTACACTGCATTCTGCCAAGCTCGCCAAAGCGACTAACGTTCGTACTTCCGTTCTTCCGAGCGCAATCTTACCAGTACAAAGATTCGAAACTGTTGCAGGTCGTAAACCGACCGATCTTGCTGCTTTCGTTAAGTTCGGCACACGCCTTCTTAAAAGTGCGACATTCAAGTGAATAGATTCCATCATCACCCTCCTTATTACCTTATATAGTAATCTTAATTACTTTCAAAAGCAATAATTTTTACTTTAAAAAGAAATTTAAATTACGTTTAAATTTAAAACCTTCACCCTCCATATTATGGTAGGCTAGTAGAATAAGCTTAGGGGGGAAGGCAATGGAAAGGATTACTTTTCGTAATATACAAGGATTGAAGATAAGAGGCGTCCTTCAGAAAGGGACAAATGACAAACTGATCATCATGTGCCACGGATTTCGTTCCAATCGCTCATCGCACGGTCGATTCGATCGATTTGCAGATTGCTTCCAAAACCTCGGGTACAATGTGATGCGATTCGATTTCGGGGGGTGTGGGGAAAGTGAAAACCGACCATTAAGCCTTGAAGATGAAGTGAACGACCTTATAGCTGCCATGGATCATGCTGTTTCCAAAGGGTTTACTCAGATTGCCCTTTACGGACACAGTTTAGGAGCACGCGTCTGCCTCGAAAGCTATCAACCCAATTACATTAAGACCATGATCCTTACAGGAGCAGGGACCGGCCCTGTTACATACGATTGGACAGAAGAATTCACTTCCGCTCAATTAAAGGAACTAAAAGAAACCGGTTATCTGAAACAACCCGTACAAGACCCTTACCGTAAAGAGATTGTGATATCAAAACAAATGTTAGTAGACTTTGAACAACTAGATCAGGAGAAGTTGCTGTCCTCCATCCAATGCCCTGTCTTGATTGTCCATGGTGATCAAGGAGAAGAAGAGATATTACTGCCTTTAACTGAAAAAGGAATGAAATGGCTCTCGCCTTCCTCACAATTGACTGTCATTAAGGGCGCACCCCACAGCTTTGAGGGATACCTGAACCACGTAGAAAAAACAGCCATAGATTGGCTCCACAAACACTTCTAAGTAACGTTCCTGATTGTGGAAGACTCCCACAATGTTCCATAAGGGACTTAGATAAACAACCCGTTGTCCCTTTGCGGGGACTACGGGTTCTCTTTAGACGATCTCGTTATATTTGTGCCACCATGGTCGTGCTTCTTCGAGCTGGGCGGCTAACTTTAACAGTGTACGTTCATCCCCAAACCTCCCAGTGAAGTGAGAACCAATTGGGATATTCTCTTCATTCCAGTAAAGAGGAACACTCATGGCAGGCTGGCCAGTTACGTTCGCCACTGGGGAAAGGTGAGCATATTGGGCAGATACAGCCAATATCTCATCAATTGTTTTTTCTTCTCCGTTATAGCATCCTAAAGGTAAAGCAGACTTAGAATTAACCGGGTGCAACAGCACATCATACTGATCAAAGAACGAGTGAAATTTCACACTCTCCGTCGCCAAAAACATGCGTGCCTGCTCGTATTCCATTGCGGTGTAGCCTTCCGCTTTTTTTATCAATGTCGAAAGCATTTTCTCCAAATGCTGATCATCAGGATTGACCCCATTCATTTTTGCTGCCCCTTTAACAGCTAAAGCGCCACCGACGACCCATACTGTAACAAACGCATCCATGAAACGATGGAGATCAAAATCGGGATAGGCGACTTCTACCTCATGCCCGAGCGATTCACAGAGATCCGCCGTATGACGAATGGCTTGTTGAACATCTTGCTGGATAGGCATCATTTCTCCAAAGTCTGCCATATACGCAATTTTCAATGACCCGAGATCTTCGTGAGAAATCCGATCATAAGGCTTCCCTTTGGCCGGGGTTGCAAAGAGATCTCCTTTTTGTGGTCCTTCCAGCAGGTCAAGGAGTGCAGCGCTGTCTCTTACTGATTTTGTTACCCCGTGACTGACGGCAAGGCTGTTCAGATGCATAGAAAAAGGCGTCCTCCCCCTCGTCGGTTTCAACCCGAACAAACCACAGTTGGAAGCAGGGATGCGGATCGATCCCCCTCCGTCACTGGCATGTGCAAAAGGGACCATACCGGATGCAACAGCTGCAGCTGCTCCTCCACTTGAACCTCCAGGTGAATATTTATTGTTCCATGGATTTTTCGTGAATCCCAAGTGAACAGACTCCGTAGCAGGCGTGAAGCCGAATTCAGGTGTATTACTTTTCCCAATAAAGGTAAGACCGCCCCTTCTGAAGCGTTTCACTATTTCATCATCCCCATTGGCTTCAAAACCTTTCATTATTTTTGACCCGTAGGATAACGGCTGCCCTTGGACAGCATTTAAATCTTTGATAAGAAAAGGAAGGCCCCGAAAATATCCGCCTTTATTAACAGGTTCATCTATGTAGTGCACCACAGCATTCAATTCAGGGTTCTTACGTTCCATGACTGATTTATAGTGATGAATCACATCTGATATGTTCAATTCTTTACTTTCTATTTTCTCTTTTAATGCGATGGCATCGAACTGATGAAGCTCTTGGATTTCCATGACTGTTTCTCCTTTCATGAACCATGAGTATAAACCGATACACAACTTCTTCCATTTTCTTTCGCTTTGTAGAGCGCCCGGTCAGCGTTTGTGAGAAGTTCTCCCTCATCTACCCCATGTTCAGGATAAATAGACACTCCAATCGACACACTGATTTCAATCTCACATCCCTGCAAGTGGATCGGGCGGAGTACACGATCCAGCATTCGATCGGCTACTTGACGCGGGTGGTTGATGTCAGCTAACCCTGATAAAAGAATAACAAATTCATCGCCACCCAGGCGAGAAAGCGTGTCCGTTTTTCTTAACCCACGGCTGAGCCGTTTCGTGAAGATGACAAGCAGTTCGTCACCGATTTGATGTCCATAGCGATCATTGATCTGTTTGAAATTATCCAAATCAAAGAATAGTAAGGCAAAGATCGAATCTCGGTGGTCCATCCGTTTCAGCTCATCCTCCAACTTTTCAAAAAAATACCGCCGGTTCGGGATTTTTGTCAGCTGGTCATGATAAGCCATTTCCTCTAGTTGATGCTGCTGCTTTCTTCGTTCCGATATGTTACGGCAAATCGTCTGGACCGCCTTGACTTGGTGGTATTCGACAAGACCTCCATGCAGCTCAACATCAATGATCGACCCATCCATTCTTTTAACTTGACGTTCAATCGGTCCTTTTACATATCCCCCTGACAATAAAGTATTCAGGCGGTGACGTACATCTTCAAGGGATTCATTGTAGAGGAAATTCTTTATATCCTGACCAAGTAATTCTATAGCTTTGTCCGCCCCAAGCAAGTCTATTCCTGCTCGGTTCACATAAATGATACGGTCTTCTTTATCATGGAGAAATATCGAGTCCGGCGATGCTTCGACTACCGATTCATAACGACTCTCACTCTCTATGCGTTGACGTTCTTTCTCTTCAATCAGTTCCCATGTTTGGGCATACCCCGACTTTATGTATAGAAGATAAGCATCCTCCACCTTTATCGATTGTATCCCGTATGAGATTTGAAATGGGTTTGGAGGACGGTCAGAGCTCTCAACGATCGTTTCAGGGAATTTATCCGCCTTTTC
The DNA here is from genome assembly GCF_009856445.1 of Halobacillus litoralis. GTDB lineage: Bacteria > Bacillota > Bacilli > Bacillales > Halobacillaceae > Halobacillus > Halobacillus litoralis. Next base: position 327,550 of record NZ_WMFA01000001.1, on the reverse strand, counting down.
CATCGTCTCCGCGATATGTTTCCACTCAGCCTCACAATAAAGGTCATGTAATGCATCTCCCTGAAGATCCCCATACACCCGCTGCATCGTTGCATTGATATAGGTGAAGATCATCCTCCCTTTTACATTTTGTATAATAGCTACGGCATCACTTAAATGCTGAAATAAATTTTTAAATATCGATGGTTTTCGAATCAAGGACTGGATAGCATTCATATGTAAGCACTTCTTTCCTGTTGATAATAATGGGAAAAGAACGAAAAACTAATGTTTTAACTTCAAAATTATAACACTAGTTCATCTTTGCCTTCCATTTATATACAGACTTTTTCCATTTTTCTTAATTATTCACCATGTCCTGATCAGCGAATAATACTTTAACATTCTTAAATGGAATTATTTTTCTACATAGGTTTATTTGAAAATGGGGAGGGTAAATAAATCGAAAGCTTTCAGGAGATGAATTCCAATGAAGGTCTATAAAAATTCCATCCTCACACTTCTTCTTTATTCGCTGTTTATTATTACTGCTCTGGCCATCCACCACCTTTTATCATCCACTCCTTTTCAATATGTCAGGAGTACCATCTGCTTTGGACTAGCCCCTGCTTTCATTCTCTATGCTAATCACAAACAACTTTGGTTCCGTTCCAGCCTTCGCTGGATAATTAAATTAAGCCGCCGCCCCCTTTTAAGTTCAACCATCTTTGTGATGAGTGCACTCGTAAGCTTCGATTTAACCTTTCACTTTCCTATCCACGAGTTTGTTCACCTGTTTCTTTTAGGATTCGGGTCTTTTATTTACTGGGCCCCTCTACTGTTGCAATGTTCCTTCATCAAGCTCCAAAATTACATGAGACGTTTTTTATACTTAATGCTGACCTCTATATTATTTGTGCTCTATCATGAATCCTCTTTCTATTTCCGTGAAGGTACGGATACGGAGGCCTTTTTGTACACGGGTGTAATGATCATGATCATCCAGTTGTTTTCCTTGATTATAGAGTGGGCTGAGTCCGAGAGAGATACAGACCCTGTTAATGTCAAAGGGTATTTCAAATCCGTCTCCAAAAACTAATGAACTCCTACATCCTTCCTGCATCCCGGTATTTTAAAATCCTGCCTACACATTTAAAAAAAGCCGGATTCCTGTGCGTCGGAATCCGGCTTTCATTAATTAACGAGGGGTCATGAATAGTTGTGTCCAGTATCTTTTATATGGTCCTTCACCTTCCATGTACCCTACACCAATATGAGTGAAGTCTTCGTGTAGAATGTTGGCTCTATGGCCGTCACTGTTCATCCATCCCTCTACAACTTCTTCAGGTGACCGTTGGCCAGCGGCTATGTTTTCACCTGCTGCCCGATAACGGAAGTCGAATTCGTCCATCATATCAAAGGGCGAGCCGTAGGTTGGTGAAGTATGGCTGAAGTAGCGTTTGTCAGCCATGTCCTGCGACTTTACGTTGGCTAATGCGCTCAAACGATTATGGGTTTGTAATGGCTCAAGTCCCCGCTCTTCCCGTTCTTTATTGACCAGAGCCACAACCTCCTGTTCGAAATCTTTCAATTCATAGCCGGAGAGTGAATCCTCTGACACCCGTTCAGTCGTGCGATCTGAGGATTCTTGCTCTTCTGGAGGTGCATCCGGGTATTTCCATTCCACATCTTCAAGGAACTTAAAGAAAGACTGGACATCTACTGCAAAATTCTGAAACTCATTTTTTATATCTGTATTCTCTACTAAGCCCTGCACATGTTGCGATACCCTCTCATAGGAAGCCCGTGGACCTTCTTTCCAAAAATCCTGGGCAGAAACTGGTGTCGCAATGACGATGATGACAAACAAGGCCACAAGAAAGAGAAAGAACTTTTTAATCATGGCGATTCTCTCCTCACTTCAGGCTAGAAGTACTCTCTCCCAGTATTCCATGGCATCGCTTCAAAGGCAAACGGCAATATTTAACGCTTGGCGACTCTTAATTTCCCTTTATAAATCTCCGCTTTATGGAGGGGCAGCTCTAATTCACGCGCAAACTTCTTCAAACGTTTCTCTTCTACAGGATTCACAAGGGAAACAACGGTTCCTTCTTGAGAACCGATTCGTCCGGTTCGACCTGCACGATGGATATAGGATGTCATATCTTTAGGAACATCCAGGTTGATGATATGGTTAATTTCGATAATATCCAGTCCTCTGGCTGCCACATCTGTAGCAAGTAGTAATGGATATTCCCCTTTTCGGAATTCCTTAATCGCCTTCGCCCGTTGTTCTTTTTTCGCATCACTGTGTAACAATCCGATATCCAGGTGTTTGTATGTTAGTTTCTCAGCCATGACGTTCAGCTTGGCAATATCCTGCATGAAGGCAAGACCTTTGAATGCTTCCATCCGGGCCAGTTTTCTTAATGTCTCTATTTTATCTCTGTCTTCACAAACAATATACGTGTGAGTCACGTCTGGTTTCTTCAGTTCTTCTGTAACCCGAATCACCTCTGCCTCTTCATCCATGAATGTTTGAGCTATTTCAATAACCTCATCAGGCAGTGTGGCTGAAAACAACAACGTTTGCGTATCACGCATCGTACTTTTCAACACATCTTCAACCGTATGGATATGTTCTGGAACAAGCAGTTGATCGGCTTCGTCCATAATCACTGCTTTGATTTCATGTGCCTTCAGTTTTTTCTTCTGTATCAATTCGTACACACGGCCTGGTGTACCCACAACGATGTGCGGCTTTTTCTTCAACTTATCCATTTGGCGCTTAATATTCGCACCGCCAATCATCGTCATACTGGTAATGCCGCTTCCTTTTGTCCAAGTCTGGACCTCCTGATGAATTTGCATCACTAATTCATGAGAAGATGCCATAATCAACACTTGTGTATGTTTCTGTTCGGGATCCACCTTTTCAATCAGTGGTAGTAAATATGCCAAAGTTTTCCCGCTGCCTGTAGGAGCTTCCGCCACTACATCTTTGTCTTCTAAAATGAAAGGAATGGCCTGTTCTTGAACTTTCGTCAAGCTCTCATATCCTGAAACCTGCCATGCCTCTTTCGTAGAAGGGGCTAATTCCCCAAACCACGATGGATTACTATCTGTCATCTATAATCTTTCCTTTCCGTATATCATTAGATTCCCAATATTCTTCTATTACCCACCCCACCCTTCCACTAAAGCTCCCGTTTGTGGAAGGCTCAGTTTCGAGACGTTTGTGCGGTGGGTTGGGGCTGCGGGGGATGACTCGCTTTCCGCGGGAGCGCGGTGAGCCTCCTCGGACTGCGTCCTGTGGGGTCTCACCAAGCACTTTTTTCCCGCAGGAGTCTCGCCATTCCCCTCCGCCTCTTTGACATAGAAGTATCTCGAAACCACTTCCCGAATCATCAGCTATTCAGTTTGATGGAGTATCATTATAAACTCCCATGCAGAGACACTTGAACCCTGAAAGCTTGATACAGAGCGTTTTATGGTTACAACAATCGAGGTAGCGGGATACCATCCTACTTGGGAAAGGGGTTCGTTAGCCCCTTCATCTGATGGGGTGGTTGGGAAGCTGCGAGACTCCCGTGGGAGAAAGGAGATCGGCGAGATCCCGCAGGGCGTAGCCCGAGGAAGCTCGCCACTCCCCCACAGGAAAGCGAGTAGCTTCCCAGCCATCCCCGACGCCCAATAAGGTAACGAAACCCGAAAACATCTCGAAACTGAGTCTTCAAGAAACCTACCATTTAGTTGAAGAGGGATTTTTTTATATAAAAAATAGACCTCTTTCCATATTGGATAATGGAGAGGCCTTTCATACATGATCCATAGCTTATTCTTATTATACCACCTTTATGAAGAAGATTCGATAAACTTCTTCAAATGTTGTAGGTGGTCTTGATCTTCCTTTTTGATGATCTGCTTTATAAGTGGTTTCATCAATTTGTTTCGGAAGCCTTCCGTATAAAGCTCCCCTTGGAAGTCTACTCTCGTCCCTTCTGACGTTTGTACGAATTCATAATGGTACCGTAAGTCCAATCCATGCTGATGACTGCGGACAGAGTATTTTCGATTGGGGTCAAAGTCGGTAACCTCAATGATTGAACGAGCTTTTCTGCCTCTGATTTCCCGAGTTTCCTGGAACCTATATCCTTCCGTGACAGGTCCCTCACTCAATATTTGTACATCGATGACTGTTTCCATAATTTCAGGGCTGTTGTTGAAATCTGTCGCCATTTTAAAAACTTCTTCTACAGGTTTTTTGATGATGACGGACTGACTCATAAAAGACATAAGTATCCTCCTCTGTTAAATGCTCTACCCCCTATATTCGCTTTTCACGTCCAGAGTCCTTTTTCAAATGACAAGAATATCCTGGCAAAACACACACAAGATAAAGGAAGCACTCAAGAAAAGCGAGGGATCTGTTTATGGGTTGGCTTTCCGTCATTCCTTTCATCGTGGTCATTGTTACGGCTATATGGACCAAACAAGTCATTCCAAGTTTACTATTCGCTGTTGTCGTGGCCGGTTACATCATCGACCCACATTGGCTGGGAGGAATGATGACAGCCTTAGGTTTCATCATTGAAGGTTTGAGGGATGAAGCCAATTTGAAGATCATCCTCTTTCTATATGCCTTCTCCGCTTTAATAGGACTTGTAAAAATGTCGGGAGGTATCAAAGGATTCGTTAAAGAAGCAACGGAGAGGATTGACCACAAAAAGGGGGCGTTCATCCTCACCTGGTTGTCTTCATTAGGGACTTTCAGTGCACCGAGCTTCCGGATCGTTACCATCGGGCCTGTAATGAAAGCATTGAGAAGGAACATTCCAATGACCAAACAGGAGCTGGGTTTCGTCATCGAAACGACAGCCTCACCACTCGTCGTCTTGATTCCTATTGCGACAGCATTTGTTGGATATATGACTTCGGTCATTGAACTGTCCTTGCAGCAGGCAGGCACGGAAGGGGACGCATATTCCTTATATATCAGCAGCATTCCGTTCAATTTCTTCGCCTTTTCCATGCTAGCCGTCGGCTTTTATATGAGTTTTTTCCATAAGAACAAAAAGCCTGCGACTGACGCAGAGAACATGGATCAAGAAAAAAAAGAAGATGATGACCAATGGGAAGACTGTCATCCAGCTGTTACGAAAAACCTGCCAGCACAGCCTTGGCACTTGATTATTCCATTGTTCAGTGTGATCCTCCTTACTTTCTTCCTCATGTATATGGTCGGCGTCAGAGATGGAAAGTCCGGATTTGACGCCCTGATTAATGCCAATGTACTTGATGCTATGGTACTGGCCGTCGTACTTACCCTCATCGGTTTCGTCGTTTATTTGAAGTTCCGTAATGAGAAACTCAAGAAAATGATGGACACCCTGATTGATGGAGGAAACGAGATGATGAGTGTCATTGTTCTTCTGGCCATGGTATGGGGATTGAGCAGCGGATCCGAAGCATTGAATTTCGCGGATACCATTTCCAAGTCTTTTGACTGGATCCCTTCCGGATTTGTTGCCGTCATTTTATTCGTTGTTGGCTGCGGCCTCTCCTATTTCATCGGCTCTTCCTGGGGGACATGGGGGATTCTCATGCCTGTCGGGATATCGATTGCAACCGTAGCAGGAAGTTCCCTGCCCATTGTCATCGGAGCCGTTTTTGCCAGCGGTACATTCGGTGCTTTTGCATCCCCCTTGAGTGATGATACGAATACGACGGCCGGCATTCTAAATTTGAATCCGATTAAATATGCTCGGTTCAAATTGAAGCCCGCCCTTATTGCTGCTTCCTTTGCTGCTCTTCTTTACTTCGGTATGTCTTTCTTTTTATAGTTCAAACAAAAAGCCCCCTTCCTTATTTGGGGCTTTTTTCTTTTGTTTGTTTTTATTTCCTTAAATATTACAACTGTTCATTTTTGCAAATTTACGTTTTACAAAAACCATACACTGAAACCCCTTACATAACCCCTCATAAGCGTATATACTAGTCCCATAAGATGATCATCAATCAAAAGAATGTTTATATTTTTGCAAAAATGCACCAATAAAGTTGAACAAGGGGGACCCCGATGGTATTGGATAATAGACGTGCACACTTATTATCAATGATACAACAATCAACCAATCCCATTCCCACGAAGGATTTAGTCGACAGAATGAAAGTGTCCCAACGGACCATTTACTATGATATCGATCAAATCAATAGCTGGTTGCTTGCCAATCATCTTGAACCTATTCAAAGCGAGCATGGAGAGGGATTATTCTTACCTTCTTCATCTAAAGCGCATTTGAAGGATAACCAAGACAAGAGTTTTGATGACTGGCAGTATCAATTGTCCAGACAGGAACGCGAAATTCTCATCAAAGCTAAAATCCTATTGGAAGAAGAAAAAGCTTCTATGCAGCATTTCATAGACCTGACGAGCATGAGCCGAGGCACAATCGCTAAAATGATTAAAATGATCAAGCAGGAGTTTCGAGAGATGGGACTCGAGCTTTATTACAAGAAAAATATCGGCTACCGATTAAACGGGCCTGAGGATATGAAGAGAACCGTTCTTTCTAATATTCTGGCTACAATCTTTTCACAACCTGATTGGCAAAACGTCAGAAATAAAGTTCATCAGATGATTCAGCCCGAATCCGACACATGGTCACAGGAAACGGAACAGAGGCGCAAAGTGAAGAAAATTCTCTTTGAAGCTGAAAAGGAATTAGGGCTGACACTGACAGATGAAATGGTGGAAATCCTATCCTTCCAAGTGTTAATGATTACAAAACGGATCGCGGATGGGAAGTACATCACTGTCCAACCCGCAGAAAAGCATGTTCTTAAGCAGACCAAAGCTCACCAGGGATCTTTACTCATTACCACTGCCCTTGAAGAATGGTGGGAGATCGAATTCCCTGAGGATGAAGTTTGCTTCATTACCATGAACCTGCTGGGATCGAAAGTTCAACATGATGACTTCAGCCGCTATTCTGAACGGGAATTGTCCGGGTTGAAAGAAGTCGTCCATCAGATGATTGATGATTTCCAACTCTATTCCTGCGTTGTGTTTGACGATAAAGAAGGACTTTCAGAAAACCTGATCTCTCATATCAAGCCAACCTATTACCGGTTGAAATATGGAGTGAAAATCGCTAATGACTTAGCGGGCACGATTCAAGAAACCTATCCTGATATTTTTCACCTGACCAAACGGGTGATGAAGCACCTGGAGCTTTATGTCGGGAATAAGATTCCCGATGAGGAAGCCGCTTATATCACTTTACATTTCGGGGGATGGCTCAAGAAAGAAAAGAAGCAGGTAGAAACAAAACTTACCGCTGTCATCGTCTGCGAAAATGGGATTGGTACATCCAATATGTTGCGCACCCAACTCGAAAATTTAATTGCCGGATTGAACATCAAAGATACCCTCTCCATGAGAGAGTATCAAAGGAACAACCACAAGGCGGATGTCATTTTTTCAACAAAGTTCATAAAAACGAAAGATATACCCGTTGTCCATGTTCCCGCGATTTTAACGAATGTTGAAAAGGAGCGTGTCATTCAACGGATGAATGAACTTTTTGGTTCGAGTACGACAGAGCTCGATGCAGGCGACCCATTTATTCAAGTCATCGAACGCTACGCGACAATTCATCGTAAGGACGAATTGAAAAGAGAATTGTCATACCTTCTCGAACAAAAGACTCCGCATACAAAGGAGATGAGAAAGCCCATGCTCAACGAATTATTAACAGAACAAACGATACAGTTGAAAGACAAGGTCCAGAATTGGGAAGAAGCCATCAAAGTGGCATCCCAGCCACTCATTGATCAACAGGTTATTCGTCCGGATTACGTTCAGGCGATGATTGATAACGTAAACGAGTTAGGTCCTTATATTGTGATTGCGCCTGGCATTGCCATCCCCCACGCACGACCTGAAGCAGGCGTGGAACAACTTGGGATGAGCTTACTAAGACTAAAAGACTCTGTTTATTTTTCAGATAAAGAAAAACATAGGGCTCAACTTGTCATCGTACTGGCAGCTATTGATAACGAAACCCATTTGAAAGCCCTGGCACAACTCACAGAACTGTTGTCAGATGAAAAACATGTGGAGCGTTTGATCTCTGCAGAAGAAACTGAACAGGTCATTGACCTGATTAATCAAGCAGTAGAAGTTTAAAATCAAAGAGGAGGAATTAGAAATGAAAAAAGTATTAGTTGTATGTGGAAACGGTTTAGGAAGCAGCATGATTGTGGAGATGAATATTAAAGCAGCATTGAATGATATGGGGAAAGAAGCAGAAGTTTCTCACACGGATTTAACAACAGCCAAGACAGAACAAGCGGATGTCTATCTAGGATCTGAAGATATCGTAGAGAGCCTGGAAGACGGACAGAAAAATGTCGTGAAATTAAGGAACCTTATGGATAAAAACGAACTTCGTGCAGCGTTGGAAGAGCAGAATCTATAAAGTTTAGTCACCCAATTAAACTACAAAGGAGCGTCTCCCATGATTGATTTAATAATGAAAGACATCTTAGGTACACCTGCGATCCTTGTTGGTTTATTTGCTCTGATCGGACTCCTGGTACAGCGCAAAAATACAGGGGATGTTGTTTCTGGAACGCTTAAAACGGTAATGGGCTTTGTCATCCTCGGGGCTGGTGCGAATGTTCTCGTACAGTCCCTGGGCCAATTCAGCAGTATGTTCAATGAAGCCTTTGCTGTAGATGGAGTTATCCCAAATAATGAGGCCATTGTTGCCCTTGCTCAGGAAAGCTTTGGGACAGAAACGGCGATGATCATGTTATTCGGAATGGTCGTCAATATTATTCTTGCAAGAATCAGCCCTTTTAAGTATATCTTTCTAACCGGACACCATACGATGTTCATGGCCTGCCTGATTTCTGTCATTTTATCCACGGGTGGTTTCTCAGGCATCTCCCTGATTATCCTGGGTTCTATTATCCTTGGAGGATTAATGGTCCTTTTCCCTGCCATGCTTCAGCCTTTCACAAGAAAAGTCACCGGTTCCGATGATTTCGCCATCGGCCACTTCGGCTCCATCGGTTACCTGGTCGCTTCTTTCGTAGGGAAACGCGTTGGTAAAGGGTCAAAATCAACAGAAGAAATTAAGGTACCAAAATCACTCGGTTTTCTGAGAGACACCTCCGTTTCTGTGTCGCTAACAATGATCATTCTGTTCTTCGTTGTTGCAGGTGCAGCTGGGCCTGCGTTTGTTGAAGGTGAATTGAGTGCCGGCCAGAACTTTTTAGTCTTCGCATTCATGCAGGGACTTACGTTCGCAGCTGGGGTTTATATTATTTTAGCCGGGGTTCGCATGCTCCTTGGTGAAATCGTTCCTGCTTTCAAAGGGATTGCGGATAAAGTTGTCCCTAATGCTAAACCCGCTCTTGATGCTCCAGCCATCTTTCCTTTTGCAGGGAACGCCGTCATTATCGGATTTCTATCCAGCTTCATTGCCGGACTTGTAAGTATGTTATTCTTACCTTTACTCGGTTTGAAAGTCATCGTTCCAGGATTGGTCCCCCACTTCTTCACCGGGGCCGCTGCCGGAGTCTTCGGTAATGCTACCGGTGGTCGAAGAGGAGCAGTAATCGGTTCGATGGCCAATGGTGTCATGATCAGCTTCCTGCCGGCTCTATTGCTGCCGGTACTAGGATCTTTAGGCTTCCAGGGAACAACGTTTGGAGATGCTGACTTTAGTGTAGTTGGAGTCGTCTTAGGGAACATCATCAATCTTATTGATTCCAATATTGCTGTTTTTGCAGTCATCATTCTTCTCCTGGCCATTCCTTTCTTATGGGGCCTCAGGTCAAAGACAAGCGAGAAAAACTCTAATACAAATGTGGCTTAAACACAACGAAACACTCCCTGCCGAAGCAGGGAGTGTTTTTTTTCATCCACACCTTATTCCCACCCATAAACTATGATAGAGTTTGGCCGGAGGGTTCAAAAATGAAAGACTACTTTATATATCTTGGGTGTACGGTGTTTCTCAGTTCAATCATCAGCTGGATTCTATTCCATTTAGTAGGGGCCGGGGCTTTTGTCATACCTGTCATCGCTCTTTTAATCTTTATCTCTTATCAATTGAATCGATTGGAAGGTAAATGGGAGCAAGAGTAATTAATCATCCGCCTATTAAAAGCAGAAACATCCTAAAAACACTTAATCGGAGACCACAAAAAAAGGAGACACCATGAGGTGCCTCCTTTTTTTCATTATTTAATAGGCAGGAATAGACGGTAACTCGTTTCAGCACCTGTATAGGGTTTGTATTCTTCAAAACCGAATCCTTCCACCTCCTGATAACCTTCATCCTTTATCCACTTATGCAAGTAAGCGTACGGATTGAAGTCATGAACGGAAGGGTCATATTCAAGCATGGCATACGTATGAGCAGGGATGGTCTTTGTAATCATGTTTGGCGGAATTTTCTCGAAGCTATCGACCTCTACAGCAGCAATCCAATAAAAAGCATCAGTCATCTCATTCCAATTTGGCGGATCAACGAACATTCCGATGGAACGTGGTGCGTTGACTCTGTTTCTAACTTTCGGCAGATTGGTCGTATGGAACTGCTCCATCAACCTCGGAATTTTAATTTCCCGTTCATCCATCATAGTTTGACAAGAGACGCCGACGACCTTGATATTGGACCTGCGAACAACCTGGGGTTCCACAGCGGTTGTCAATTGCTTACTCATTGCATGGCCACTCCTTTTGGTTTTGAATATTCTCCCTAACTACTTCCACATCGATCCTAGATTTCCTTGTGAAATTTGTGTGTTCGATGAAATTCGTAGCCTTTCGACCTTCTTTTTGCATGATTTTATTTATGAGGTCCTATTCCTATATCCTATTGTTTGTTCGGGCTGAATTATGCTCATAAATTCACTTCCAACCGACGACCGCTTGTAATATGGCTTTTTGTACATGCATACGATTTTCAGCCTGCTGAAAAACTGCCGAATGGCTGCCGTCAATGACACCTGCTGTCACCTCTTCCCCTCGATGAGCTGGAAGACAGTGTAAAAAGGAGACATTTGACTGAGCTTTGTTTAATAAAGCTTCATTTACTTGATACCCTTTAAAATCCAACAGTCGTTTTTCACTCTCTTCCTCCTGGCCCATACTCGTCCAAACATCTGTGTAAATGACGTCCGCATGCTTCACAGCGTTTTCCGGGTTCTCTTCCAGTACAACCGATCCACCATATCGTTTTGCAAGCGCTTGTGACTTTTCGGTAATCAGAGGGTCGGGTTGATAGCCGTCCGGTGCAGATACGACCATATCCATTCCCATCATCGCGGCTAATATCATCAGCGAATGAGCGACATTGTTTCCGTCACCGATATAGACGACCTTCACCCCACACAAGCGCCCCTTCAACTCTAAAATGGTGAAGATATCAGCCAAAGCCTGACACGGGTGGTAAATATCACATAATCCATTGATCACAGGCACAGAGGCGTATTCAGCAAGCTCCTTCAACTTCCCATGCGATGTGGTTCTGAACATGATTGCATCAACGTATCCGGAAAGTACCTGAGCCGTATCGGCAATGGTTTCACCACGGCCAATCTGGATATCTCTCGTGTTTAAATATAGGGCATGGCCGCCCATTTGTACCATGCCAACCTCAAAAGAAACGCGGGTTCTTGTAGAAGATTTTTCAAAAATCATCGCCAGGTTTTTGCCTTTTAATGATTGAGAATAAGGATTTTCTTTTAAATGTTGTGCCTGCGCTAATAATTGAGAAACCTCGCCCTGATTATAATCAAGCCAAGTCAAGACGTCCTTTCCATGCATTGAACCATCTGTTGTGTACATTTGTTCCATCAAATTCATTACGATTGCACTCCTTCTCGTTTATTACCCGGCAGAGGGGCAGGATTGAAATCTTCACAGGATAACGATGCAATATAGGCGTTGAACGTTGCTTTCTCACTGAATACAGTCAATCCATTCTTAACCGCCTGTATTCTGCGTTCACTCGCTTGAGGACTGGAGTCCTCATTGACATAAATGGAAGCTTCCTCTACTTTGAGCCACTCCTTAAAATCCTTAGCTGAAAAAGTAGAATCCGATTCGACAAAACAAGAATTACTCACCTCATGCGCATTCGGTAAATGGGAGAAGACTTTCCGCAGGGCTTCCTCTGTTGTTCTTCCAAGGCACATTCCCTCCCCCGTCGATTTCATATTCGGGCCAAGCTTATGATCAACTTCCGTCAACGCATAGGAGGAAAATACAGGATACTTCACGGCCGTTTGGTCAAACTCAGGTTTTGGAATGGACAGTAAATCGACTTCATCTGAGGCCAATATACGAACGGCTAAATCCACAAGGGGAATGTCTGCCACTTTACTCACAATCGGCACTGTACGACTAGCTCTTGGGTTCACTTCCAGCACATACACGTTTTCTCCGCTCAGTAAAAACTGGATATTCATGATCCCTTTATAGCTAAAGTGACGTACGATTTTCCGTCCATAAAATTCAATGGTCTCTTTGACTTCACTTCCAAGATTCGAAGGAAAAAGCGCCATACTGTCCCCGGAATGAACGCCTCCCGGTTCTATATGTTCAATAATGTCAGGAAGGTAGAGATTTTCTCCATCCGCCACAAGGTCCACCTCTACCTCCTTCCCTTCCATAAAAGTATCCAGAACAATCGGGTAGTGATGATCATCTGCTTCCTGAAGCGACTGCTTCAACTCGTTCATATTTTTGACAATAACCATACCTTGGCCGCCAATGACATACGACGGACGACAAAGAATGGGAAATGAATAATGTTCCGCCGCTTTTAGTGCTTCATTTTTGGTATGGCAAGTGGTCCCTGACACATAAGGAATGTCCAAATCATTTAAAGCCGCATAGAATTTATCTCTGTCCTCCAGCGCATCCAGAACATCCGTACCGACTCCTGCAAGCGGCACCCCTTCTGCCTCTAGCTCAGCAGCTAAATTGATGGCTGTCTGCCCGCCAAATGATGTGAATACAAGGTCAATGTCTTCGTGATCAACGATGGATGTTATGATTTCTTTTTGAATCGGTTCGAAGTAGAGACGGTCCGCTGTTTCATAGTCCGTACTCACCGTTTCCGGGTTGTTGTTCACCATGATCGTCGTCCATCCTTGTTTTTGGAGACTTTGGATGGCTTTCACCGCACTATAATCAAATTCAACACCCTGCCCGATTCGTATCGGGCCGGATCCGAGGATCAACGCTTTCTTCTTCCCTGGCAGGGGAGAAATTTCATTCACACCTGCAAATGTGCTGTACACATAGTTCGTGGCCGCTTCGAATTCAGCTGCACATGTATCGACGAGCTTGAATTGACGAAGAATCCCAAGATCCTCTCTTCTTTTTTGTATTTCTTTTTCAGATACACCAACTAGATGAGCAATCTCCTGATCTGAAAACCCACAGACTTTGACTTTTCTCAAAAGCGCTTCATCCAAAGGGTCTGTTTGCAAACACTTCTCTAACTCCACAAGGTTTTTCAGTACCTGTAAAAAGAAACGATCAATCTTCGTATTACCGTGAATCACTTCAAGACTTTCTCCTTCTCTTAAAAGGTGGAGAATCGCGAAATACCGCAAGTCTGTTGGTTTCTCCAGGTGATCCCATGGATTCTGAATGTCAGGAATTTTTGTATCCAGGGAATGCACAGCTTTTTGAAAAGCCCCTTCCAACGTTCGATCGATAGCCATGACTTCCCCTGTTGCCCGCATCTTCGTCCCAAGCTTTCGATCGGCTTCTGAAAACTTATCGAACGGCCAGCGCGGGAATTTAACAACGACATAATCAAGCGCCGGTTCGAAGCTTGCGTACGTATATCCAGTAAGGGGATTTTCAAGCTGATCGAGCGTATAGCCGAGAGCCACCTTGGTCGCCATTTTTGCAATCGGATACCCCGTGGCTTTCGAAGCCAGGGCTGATGAACGACTGACGCGCGGATTAATCTCAATTACATAGTATTGGCGGCTATCTGTATCAAGCGCGAATTGAACATTACACCCTCCGATGACATCGAGTTCAGATACAATTTTGAACGCTGCTGTCCGAAGCATTTGGTAATCGTTATCCGACAGTGTCTGGGAAGGGGCCACGACAATCGAGTCTCCGGTATGCACCCCTACAGGATCGAAATTTTCCATATTACAAACAGAAATGCATGTTCCGTTGTGATCCCGCATGATTTCATACTCAATTTCCTTGAAACCTGCGATACTCTTTTCTACGATGACCTGATGGATCGGACTAGCTTTCAGTCCTGTCGCAATCAGTTCTCCCAGTTCCTCTGGTCTGTGAACGATTCCACCCCCGCGTCCTCCAAGCGTATAAGCAGGTCGACTGATGATCGGATACCCGACTTTTTCAGCAAAAGCTTCTGCCTGCTCGATCGTCGTAATCACTTCACTTTCAGGGACTGGCTGGGATAATTCATGCATCAACCCGCGGAACAATTCTCTGTCCTCCCCTTTTTGAATGGAATGCACACTGGTCCCCAATAACTCCAGGCCATACTCCTGCAAGACGCCTTCTCTTTCCAGTTCAACAGCTAGATTAAGAGCGGTCTGTCCCCCGAGCCCGGCAAGGAGTGCATCCGGTTTTTCCAAATCTATGATTTTTGTTAAGCTTTCTACCGTCAATGGCTCACAATACACGACATCCGCGACGTCATGGTCGGTCATGATGGTTGCCGGATTGTTATTGACGAGAACAACCTCACACCCTTCTTCTTTCAGCGCGAGACAACCTTGCGTCCCTGAGTAATCAAATTCTGCTGCCTGCCCAATCATGATCGGACCTGATCCGATGACTAATACTTTACGAGACATGTGTCTTCACTCCTTTGTTCTTCACCAGTGTAAGAAAATGATCAAACAACCATTCCGCATCTTTCGGCCCGGGATGTGCTTCCGGATGGAATTGAGCGGACAAGATCAGTTTCGAGTCATGCATCAAACCTTCAATGGAACCGTCATTAACGTTGTAAAACCTTGTTACGAGCGGCGTTCCATTCAGGCTGTCTTCTTTGACCACATAGTTATGATTTTGCGAGGACAGAAATACTTTCCCTGATACCACGTCTTTGACTGGATGGTTGGCACCTCGATGACCAAATGTCAACTTCGTCGTATCTCCTCCAAAAGCAAGAGCAATGACCTGATGTCCCATACAGATTCCAAAAGACGGGAACTTTTCTAAAGCCTTTTTCAAAAGGGGTAAAACGTCCACGGTATCCTTCGGGTCCCCCGGACCATTCGATAGGACGATAGCATCCGGTTGAAGCTTATCCAGCGTTTCAATTTTTGAAAAAGGAAGAACTGAAACCTCCACCCCTCTTTCCAGAAGGGCATTCAAAATCGATTTCTTCCAACCGAAGTCGATGAGCGCCACATGCACGTCCCCTTCTCCATACGTATGAATGTCATGACCACTCACCTGTTGAATTTGATGGGTCTTCGTCGGCTTGAATCGATAATCAGTCTCGAGAGAAAGGGCGGCTTGCTGGGTCCCTTCTGAGCGAATGGCCTTGGTCACTTCTCTCGTATCTACCTCTGTCATGTATGGAATGTTTTGTTCGTTCAAGTAAGTGCCTAAAGACTTCTTGCACTGAAAATGAGAAGGAATTTCTGCACATTGATACATGACCACCCCGCTCACTTGGATTTCGCGGCTTTCTCCGTCCTCATTGTTGACCCCGTAATTTCCTATCAATGGATACGTAAATACAACGATCTGCCCTTTATAAGAAGGATCGGTCAGCACTTCCTGGTATCCTGTCATGCCGGTGAAAAAAACGACCTCCCCCTGGACGCTGTGGTCAAAGGAAGGTGAAGCCTTCCCTTCAAATGTTGTTCCGTCTTGTAAACATAAATATCCTTTCATTCCATCACCCCATAAAATGAATAATTATTACTTAATACGTATTTTTATACATTAAACTTTTGAGAAAGACGGTGCTGAACACCACTGTGAACATCACCGCCTATACATTTTTTATGCTTTTTGCAAACTATCTTCATGCTGTTGGATGGCTTCGGTAATTAAAGCGACCGCCTGGTCCATCTCCTCATATCCCACGGTTAATGGAGGGAGCAGCCTCAAAACATTTGGACCAGCTACCACAGCCAGAAGTCCTTTTTCCCTTAATGAGTGAACGATTTGAATCGCTTCACTGGATATGGAAATCCCTAACATCAAACCTTTTCCACGTACTTCTTTCACACTTTTAAATCGGGCCAATGAATCTTCAAGCTTATCTTTGAATACCGTCCCTTTCTCCGTAACAGAAGCGAGGAAATCAGAAACAAAGATTTTTTCAAGGGTCGATTTCACTGCTGCTGAAGCTAACGGATTCCCACCGAACGTAGAACCGTGAGATCCAGCAGTGAAGGAATCTTTTAATTCAGCTTTCCCCACCATAGCCCCGACAGGGAACCCACTTCCTAATCCTTTAGCAGCTGTCACGATATCTGGGTCCAGTCCATGGTGTTGATAGGCGAAAGCTTTTCCTGTACGCCCGATTCCGGTTTGAACTTCATCGATAATCAAAAGGGCACCTAATTCCCGGCATTTATCTTCCACAGTCTTCAGAAATTCTTTGGTTCCCGGTACGACTCCACCCTCTCCCTGGATGACTTCGACCATGATTGCAGCCACATGACCGTCATGAACTTCCTCTATACTTTTCACATCGTTATAAGGGAAGTATTCAAACGTCGGAAGCAGGGAACCGAATCCATCATGAATCTTTTCCTGCCCTGTTGCACTCATCGTAGCAAAGGTCCGTCCATGGAAAGACTGCTTGAATGTAATGATTTTCTCTCTTCCTGTATGTTTACGGGCAAGTTTGATTGCCGCTTCATTCGCTTCTGCCCCGCTGTTACAGAAAAAAGCATACGGTAGTCCAGAGGCTTCACACAACAATTCCGCTGCCTCTTCCTGGACGGGAATTTGGTACAAGTTGGATACATGCCATACCTGATTCAACTGTTCTTCCAGTGCTTTCTGAACTTCTGGAGGTCGATGACCGAGATTACATACAGCAATCCCTGATACAAAGTCCAAATATTCTTTCCCTTGATCGTCGGTCACTGTCGTACCCTTTCCAGATACAATCGTTAAAGGAAAGCGGTTATACGTAGGAAATAAGCTCACTATACCGTCTCCTTTCTTTTTGCTCTAATGGAGGTGCCATTCAATGAATCGCCTTCCATCAAGGCTTGCTCTCCACTCACAATTAGCACTTCTTCTAAGTCTTCGGATAAGGCCTCCGTAGCAGAATGAACTTTCGGGATCATTCCACCATAGATAATTCCTTGATCGATCATCCCGTCGATTTCTTCGGGGGTTGTGTACGCCAGGACTTCACCTTCAACGAGGATGCCTGGGACATCCGTAACATAAAGAAGCTTTTCAGCACCGACAGCTGTAGCAATAGCTCCTGCAGCCACGTCGGCGTTAATATTCACCGTTTGATGATCATCGGTCCTCCCAAAAGGTGCAACCACTGGGAGGTATCCTTCGTCCAGAAGCTTATGAAGCAGCACCGGATTCACATCTCTTACCTCTCCTACAAGACCGAGATTTTCTTTATCCAGATAATTGGCTTGCAGCAACTCGGCTTCAGACCCTTTCACTCCAACGGCTGGGATTCCCTTTTCCATCAGGTGACCTGTAATCTTACCATTCACAGATCCCCCAAGAACCATTTCTACAACCTCGAGCGTCTCTGGAGGCGTCTTTCGTAATCCATCATAAAATTCACCATCAATATTCAATTGTTCCAGCAACTTTGTAATGGCAGGGCCTCCACCATGAACAATAATGATTTGATAGTGTTCCTTAAGGTTTTGGAAGCTGCTGTAAAAGTCTGCAGTGAGTTGATCAAGCATACTTCCACCGAGTTTTATGACAATATGAGGTTTAGGTTCTGTAACTTGCATTGATTTTGACATAGTCATAAGTCAAGTCGCACCCCCACGCCGTACCTTCCCCATCTCCTTCATGAAGGTGGATGGTCATTTTTACTTTTTCATTGTCAAGGTCTTCGGTTGCTTGTTCTTCAGAAAATGGACACGGTGTGCCGTTACTGAATACAAGTTGATCTTCAATGTAGATATCACACTGATTCGGATCTACTTCTGCATCACTATGGCCGATGGCGCCAACAATCCTTCCCCAGTTGGCATCCAACCCGTAGACAGCTGTCTTCACCAGGCTCGAACCGACCACTTTCTTTCCGATGACTCGCGCTTCTTCATTCGTGCGGGCACCAGTGACCTCGACTTCAATCAGCTTGGTAGCCCCTTCCCCATCTTTAGCGATTTGTTTGGCAAGATCTTCACAAACAAGTTGAAGAGCGGTTTGAAAAGCTTCCCAATCCGGGTGATCCTCTGTCAGTGGTTCGTGATCTATTTCTCCATTCGCAAGCGTCAGTACCATATCATTCGTTGAAGTCTCTCCATCAACGGTAATCTGATTGAAGGAATTATCAATAGATGGGCTTAATGCACGTTTTAAATCATCAGGTTCGATGTTGGCATCAGTCGTGATAAAACCAAGCATGGTCGCCATATTCGGATGAATCATCCCTGAGCCTTTTGCTGCTCCACCGATGGTGACAACTTTCCCTTCCACCTGTACCTGGTAGCACGCGTGCTTTTGACAAGTATCTGTCGTAAGGATCGCTTGCTGAAAATCTATATACCCTGCTTCTGTCGGTTCTACATTTTCGCAGCCGTGAGCGATTTTTTCCATCGGAAGCTGTTGTCCTATGACGCCCGTAGAGGCTACGGCTACGTATTCGTCCGGCATCCCGAACCTTTTTGCAATCATACGGCGCATCTCGTATGCATTAGCCAACCCTTCTTCTCCTGTGCATGCATTAGCGACTGCACTATTGATTACGACACTTTGAATTTTCCCCTGTTCCGCAATGCTTTCCTGCGTCACCTTTAGAGGAGGGGCCTGGAAATGGCTTTGAGTGTATACAGCCGCTGCAGAAGCCGGTCGGTCACTCATGAGCAGAGCGAAGTCCTTTTTTCGGTATCTTAATCCACTATGAATTCCACCTGCCTTGTACCCTTTCGGCGTAAGAATGGAACCATCCGCTACTTTTTCGATTGTTTGTGTGTTCTTCGCTTGTATCAAACCATCTCTCCCTCTCTTCTTTAAGGATAAACAGGCAGTGGTGCAAGCCCTGTTCTCTGTTCATATTGGAATACAAGATTCATATTTTGGACCGCCTGGCTGGCTGCCCCCTTCATTAAATTATCAATGACACTTACGATGGTGACCCGCTTTGTCCGGGCATCGATGGTAAGGCCGATGTCACAGTAATTAGAGCCGTACACATCTTTCGTGCAAGGAAACCCACCTGGCTCCCTGATCCTGACGAAAGGCTGCGCCTCATAATAGCTCTTAAACTTCTGCCGTAAATCTTCTTCACTCATCTCTTCTTTTAGATGAAGATAAATGGTCGCCATGATTCCTCTCGTCATCGGAACAAGATGAGTGGAAAAGGTGACAGCTCCCATTTGATCGTCCCAAATGGACAATTGTTGTTCAATTTCCGGAATGTGCTGGTGTTGATTCACTTTATAGATTTGAAAATTTTCCTGGGCATGAGCAAAATGGGTGATGGGATTTGGGTTTTTCCCTGCCCCTGAGACTCCTGACTTGGCGTCTATCACGATGGAGTCCGGCTTCGCCAACCCTTCTTTGATTACTGGTCCCAAACCAAGTAATGTCGCGGTTGGATAACACCCAGGATTGGCTATAAGATCCGCTTCCTGTATCCGCTCTTGATTCCACTCGGGAAGACCATAGACGGCTTTCTCCAACGTTTCCTCAGGAGCTGCTTCTTTTTTATACCACTGCTCATAAGATTCGGGATCGTTAATCCTTAAATCACCAGAAAGGTCTATGACTATGGCATGGCCACCCTGCAATTGAGGTGTCAATTTACTTGAAACCCCAGACGGCGTCGCTAAGAAAACGACGTCCAAGTCCTCCCTCATCTTCTCTGGCACTAAATCTTGTAACACATAGGATTCTGATCCTTGAAATTGAGGGTAAATGTCGTCAAATTTCTCCCCAGCCTGGGAAGATGAATATAAGGTTATCGCCTCTACTTGTGGATGATTTGTTAATAAGCGGAGCAATTCAATCCCGCCGTACCCGGTCGCGCCTACGATCCCTGCTTTCACTCTGAATCCACCTCTATGTATAATTATTATTTCATCTGTATATTTACAATATTATTAACCCTTAGCGACCAGATGTCAATAGATTACCATCACAATTTGTTAGTTTTACAGATTCTTAATGGTAACACTGCATAATCTCAATAATTCCTAATGAGATCGGATTGATTAATCTTTTAAAAAGGTCATTGTTTATACACATGTGGATAAGTGGTAATCCCTTCTCTTAATGTCTCTTCTTATTCACATATGCACAATTTTATACACATTATCAACAGTACCCTTACTCTATTACCTCCCAAATAAGCTCCTTGTTCTTGAAGACTCAACTTCGAGATGTTTGTTGAGTGGATGAGGTTGCAGGACTGTCCCCCTTTCCGAGTGAGCGCAATAAGCAAATACCGCGTATTCTTAAAGAAAGCCCTGCCTAGTTGAACGGCCATGGATACGGGATCAGTACACAGCTTGAGGAGGCTCATTACTAGTCCACAGTGCGCGAACCGTTTTCCGGAGCCCCTAAACACCCACAAAATTCTAAAAATCAAGTCTTCTACAAGATTGTAATGTTATTTAATAAAACCATGCAAAACACCCCAGCCATTAGTGGCTGGGGTGTGGATGATTAGACGTCGAAGGACTGGAATATGCTTTTTTCGTTCATTGAGAAAACTTCGCGTCCCACGAGGTGGTTGATGATCACTTTATTTCGATGGATCGACAGCCCAAGGTTGGTGGAACCGACACCGTGGGTATGGGAAATCCCACTATGCACATAGATTTCATTCGCTGTCTCCTCGGTTGTAACAAGCCGATAATCTGCAGTCACCTTGTACCTTCCTTCTTCATCCCATTCAAGAAAATCTTCCAAGTGGTGGATAAAGTCCGGAACAAAAGGCTTATAACCCGTGGCTGCAATGACAAGGTCCGTTTCGTGAGTGAACGTTTCCTTTTTCTGATAATGGTAACATTCGAGCTCATACCCCCCCGCTGCTTTTGGACGGACATCCTTCACTTCACTAAGTACCTGCAGTCCAACATTCAGGTCTTCCTGCCCGACTGAATATTCATAAAGAAGGTTATAGATATCATTGATTGTATGATTGCTGATACCTTTGTAATACAGTCCTTGATTAGCGAAGATCTCATCTTTCTGGTTTTGCGGAAGTTGATAGAAATATTTCACGTAATCCGGTGAAAAGTGCTCAAGGCTAAGCTTAGATTCTTCCATTGATTCAAAACTCGCCGACCGTGTAATCCAATCGAGTCGATAGCCGCAATCGCGCTGCTCTTTCAAAAGTTCGCGAAAAGTCTCAGCAGCACTTTGGCCGGAGCCTACAACGGTAATCGAGTCCGCTTTACGACAGCGGTCCTGATTCGGAAGGAAGTCCGCCGTATGGAAAACGTCCTCTGAAGAGGTATCTTGGAAAGATCGTGGCATGACAGGTACGCTGCCTGTTCCCATGACTAAATTCCTCGTGTGATAAATCTCCTTCTTCCCACTTTCCTCATTCGTCACTTCAACTTTGAAAAGTTCTTCATTATCCTTGTAATGCTTTATATTCGTAACTTTTCTCCCGAATCGGCAGCTATCCAGCTGATGGGCGGCCCACTGGCAGTAATCATTGTATTCTCTTCTCGGGATATCCAGCCGCTGCAAAAAGTAAAATTGATACATGCGCTCATTTTTACTGATGTAGTTCAAGAAACTATATTTGTTCGTAGGGTCTGCCATTGTTACCAAATCAGCGATAAAAGGGACTTGCATCTTTGTCCCTTCGATCAACATTCCCGGGTGCCAGTCGAAAGCCTCCTTCTGCTCAAAAAACAGGGATTCAACTTCGTCTATTTCATCCAGCAAAGCAGCCAAACTTAAATTGAAAGGTCCCACACCTACTCCAATCAAATCGTAAATCTTTTCTCTTTGTTCCATCATCGACGACTCCTTTATGTTACGTTGCTCAAATGTTAGGGAAAGGGTCTCCTCTTCCCGCATAAACCACCCTGAGCCTTCCACTCAATAGATGATATCTTTTCAGAAAAATGACCGATTTCTGAAAAAGATGTACTGACCTTATGTTATCATAACCACATCGTTACGATAATAGCCGAACACGAAGAGGAGGATCTTATGAACCCCATCCACTTAATGGAATCGAACAACCGCCGCCGTTTCATGGCAGACCTTCTGTTAGCCGATGAATCTGAAAGCATAATCGAAAGCTATATCGATGATGGTGTCTTCTATACCATTGATCTCGATGGTGTACATATTGGTGTCTGTTTGTTCGTTTTTCCTGAAGAGTACACGGTAGAAATTAAAAATATCGCCATACAGGAAGCCTTCCAAGGAAAAGGATTTGGGAAAAAAGTGATCCAGGCGTCCTGCACGCTTTTTCAAAAGCAAGGATACAAAGAAATGCGCGTCGGAACTTCTAATTCCAGTATTGAAAATATAGCCTTCTACCAGAAAGCAGGTTTCCGGTTCTACGAGATTCATCATGACTTCTTCTTACAATACTCAGATCCTTTTTATGAAAATGGGATAAGAGGGATGGACATGATCTATTTCCGCAAACCTTTAACCCCTTGATATAAAAGCTTCCACCTCCTACCACCAAGGTTAGCGCTTTTACTGCTCGCACGTCTGCAGACGATTCCCCTCCTTCCTATATGAAGCTGCATCCATTGACGGTGGGAGCAAATGGATGCAGTTTACGACCATTTCCCCAATCTATGATGCAGACCTATTTCCGTATCATCCTGCCGCTTGCGGTACCTGGTATTTTCACAACAGCATTCTTGTATTTATCGCCGCGTGGAATGAATTTCTTTTCGCACTCACTATCAATACCGAAGCCACAAAACCGTACCCGTCGGCATTGCGATGTTCCAGGGCCAGTACACCATTCCATGGGGAGAGATATCGGCCGCTACCGTCATTGTTACGGTCCCTCTTGTCATCATGGTGTTATTGTTCCAGCGCAGATATGTACCGGGACTGAATTCCGGTGCTGTAAAAGAATAAACCATAGCAAAAAGACTGCTCTTCTTTCGAGCAGTCTTTTTTTCAACCACATTTCTTTTACTCCATATTCCCCCCTACAGTCCCTGCCACTCAAAAAATCCTTTTGCAAAATGGATGTAGCACTAAAAAAGTTAATATACCTTTCATAAATTTCCAATATATGAACATGCTAATGAAAAACAACGGAGGTGTGAGCTTTTGAAGGGTAACAAAACAAATCATATAACTCCCCCTGATGCTCAGCCTCTTCATTCGTCATTGGATGATAATGTGAACGATCTCCGCACAACACTTGGAAACAGCTCAGACTTTGTGACCCGTCTTTTTTCCATTCATAAGACATCTGCCGCCATTCTTTATATGGATGGTCTCGTAGATAAGAATACCGTGCAAAACTTCATCTTGGAATCTCTTATGCTTGAGATCCCTGCAAAACGTCCTATAACACACCATCTATATGAGTCCATTAAAAAGGCTAACCTTCCCATTGGTGAATTGTCGGAAGTAGAAGACAAGCACGATCTATTGAAGAAGTTACTTTCTGGTGACACCATTCTGCTTCTGGATAAAGAAACAAAAGCTTTATCTATAAGTACAAAAGGATGGAGTGACAGGGGGGTTCAGGAGGCAACCTCAGAAAGCGTCATCCGCGGCCCGAAAGAAGCTTTCACTGAAACGATCCGGACCAATACGGCTCTGTTACGACGAAAAATCAAGGACCCTGACCTCAGAGTCGAAGCAAAAACCATCGGAAGGAAAACATGTACGGATGTTGCCATGGTTTATTTAGAAGGTACAGCTGAAAAAGAAGTCATTGAACAAGTGAATGAACGACTGGATCAAATTGATATCGATGCCGTTTTAGAAAGTGGTTATATAGAGGAATTCATTCAGGATGCACAATATTCCCCGTTTCCTACAGTCTATAATTCAGAAAAACCGGATGCCATTGCTGGGGGGATATTGGAAGGCAGAGTGGCTATCCTGATTGATGGTACGCCGAATGTCCTTTTAGTGCCTGCTCTCTTTGTGAATTTCATGCAGTCCAGTGAGGACTATTACCAAAGAGCAGATATCGGAACACTTGTGAGATTACTTCGATTGTTTTGTTTTTCAGTGGCCTTGTTTATGCCATCGTTATATATTGCATTTACAACGTTCCACCAGGAAATGATCCCCCCTCCTCTTTTGATCAGTCTTGCTTCTCAAAGGGAAGGGGTTCCTTTTCCAGCCTTTGTAGAAGCTTTAATGATGGAGTTGACCTTTGAAGTCCTTCGGGAAGCCGGGATCCGGCTGCCAAAACCCGTCGGTTCAGCTGTCTCTATTGTTGGGGCACTCGTACTCGGTCAATCAGCTGTCCAGGCGGGGCTTGTTTCTCCTGCCATGGTCATCGTAGTAGCCATCACAGCAATCAGCAGTTTCGTGTTCCCCGCTTACAATATGGCGATTTCGATCAGAATTCTTCGTTTTCCAATGATGATTCTGGCGGCTACTTTTGGGCTATTCGGTATCATATTAGGTATGATTGCCATCGTTTTTCATTTAAGCAGCTTAAAATCATTCGGAAAGCCTTATATGGCCCCTCTCGCACCTATGATAGGGAAAGACCAAAAAGATGTGTTGATCCGTTTACCCCATTGGGGCCTTCTTTCCCGACCAAGTTTCTTTACGAAAAGCGACCAAAAACGTGTCGATTCCACTTCAAAAGAGAGGTAGGAATGTAGATGAACCTATATAGTAAAGCGATCTTCCTGGCGGTTTGCCTCCTGCTTCTTTCAGGGTGTTGGAATAGTAAGGAGTTAGATGACCTTGGAATTGTCGTCGCTGTCGGAATCGATAAAACAGAAGATGACCAGTTCCTATTGGTCACGCAAGTCATCAACCCGTCAGAAATAGCGACTGATGCCCCGACAACAAGGCCGCCTGTTTCCATTTATGAATCTACAGGAGATTCCCTCTTCGAAGCTTTTCGGAATATGACAGAAAAGTCTCCGAGGAAAATGTATCTGTCACAACTACGCCTGCTTGTGATCGGAAGAGGATTGGCAGAGGAAGGCATCCTCCCATCTCTTGATGCTTTTTATAGAGACCATGAATTCCGTACCGCATTTTTTGTGACCATTGCCAAGGATACAGGAGTGAAAGATCTTTTGAAGGTCCTCACTCCATATGAAAAAATTCCTGCCAACAAACTCATGCATTCGATGGAAGCCGTACAAAGAAGTCTAGGAAGTTCAAAAGGGGTTGTCATTGATGAACTGATTGGTCAAATCCTTAGTAAAGGACAAAGCCCCGTTCTCCCAGGTCTGCTCATTGATGGGGATTCTGATATTGGTACTGCGATTGAGAATATAGAAAAAATAGACGCCCCTACACAATTACGCATTGATAACCTTGCCGTTATGGAAGAGGATCGATTGATCGGCTGGTTAACACCCGAGGAAAGCAAAGGCTTGAACTATATTACAGGCGACATGAAAAGTACAACCGTTTCATACCCTTGCGGTGATGAAGGACTTATTAGTGTAGAAGTGCTTCGGACAGACAAAAGTTCAAAAGCTAAGTTCGAGGATGGGGACCCTACCATATCCATTGAATTAGAATTGGAAGGTAATGTAGGAGAATTGGACTGCCCCATCGACCTTACGAAGGCAGAATCCATTGAAACCATTAATGGAGAAGTTGAAAAAAGGGTCAAGCAGAAGATGGAAGCTGCAATCAAGGCAGCGCAAGAAGACTTCGGGAGTGATATTTTCGGGTTCGGTAATCTCATCCACCGAAAAAATCCTGCCTACTGGAAGACCGTTGAAAAAAGTTGGAATAGCAAGTTCAAAGAGTTAAAGATCGACATTCAAGTCAAAGCCCAGATTCGAAGGAAAGGAAATTCCACCCAACCCATCACAAAAGAAGAATAGGTGTGATCAACATGTGGTCTATGGTCTCCATCATCGTTCTCGCCCTGGGTATTTTCTCCCTTGAATTTCCCAGGCTGCAAAAGAAAAACAGAAAAAAAGAGGCATGGTTTTTTACGATTTTCCTTCTTTCCTTCACAATCATTAGTGTGTTGGAAAGCTCGGAGGTTAATCTTCCGAACCCGCTCGACTTCATTCAAAGTTTCTATAAAATGATTGGATTCTAAACGATAAGAGGTGTAGATATGGATAATCAGACGATCAGCCCACGACAGTTTATGTTCTTAGTCATCTTGTTTTCTGTGGGAAGTTCCATTTTGATCGTCCCTACCCCGCTTACGGCGAACGCGAAACAGGATGCCTGGATGTCCATTTCCATTTCGGTTGCTGTTGGATTGATCCTTGTCGTTCTATACAATCACATCGCTACACTGATGAAAGGACAAACATTCGTCCAGGCCACAATTTCTGTTTTTGGAAACTGGCTGGGCCGGGTGTTGCTTTTTTTCTATCTCTCTTTCCTGTATATACTTGCCTCCCTTGTTTTAAGAAACATCGGCGATTTCATGACCACCCAAATCATTCCGGAAACACCCTTGCAGTTTACTCATATCCTTTTTCTGATCGTCGTCATATGGGGCGCTTATCTTGGACTAGAAGCCATTGGACGATCTTCAGAAATGTTTATGCCCTGGGTGGTACTTCTGTTGGTCTTTTTCACGATCTCATTGTCCCCGCAAATAAAAATGGAGAATTTACAACCGGTTCTTAGCAATGGAATCGTTCCTGTCCTGGAAACTTCTACATTTGTGATCGGCACACCATTATTAGAAATGGTCACTTTTCTTATGATCATCCCTTATGTCAAAGACGGGAAAACAAAGAAAAGAGCCTGGTTATTAGGTACTTTCATTGGTGGCGCTGTCTTAACGTTAATTACTCTCTTATGCATCCTCATTTTAGGCAGTGATTTGACGGCGTTGAACACCTATCCAAGCTACAAGTTAGCTCAAAAAATCAACATTGCCGGTTTTTTAGAAGGATTGGAGATTATCATCGCCATCATTTGGATGATTACAATCTTCTTCAAGATGGTCATCCTTTATTATTCAACCACTGTAGGAATTGCTCAATTTCTAACTATGGAAGACCACCGTCCTTTGTTGCTTCCCTTAGGCATGGGAATGGTTGTATTATCCATCATCGCCTACCCGGATGTTGCTTATTTTGAGACATTTATCAATGAAACATGGTTCCCCTATGCCATGACGCACGGCTTGATTATACCTTTAATTGTTTGGGCAGGATTGTTAGTCAAATCCAAGAAACAAACGAAACCCCAACATGACCGTTCGTAAAAAGCACCAAATCGAAATTCTGTTAAATGAAGAGCACAAATAAAAAAGCACAGGCATTTTTGCTGTGCTTTTTCGACGATCTTCTTAGCCGATTCAGTTCAAGGCCGCGAAGCCCTAAGCGTAAATTTGTATTCATCACTCTTGAAATAGTTTTCACTGTACTCAAAAATCGTTCCATCCACAAAGACACTATACAACTGAATCTTTAAAATCGGCATGGAATCCTCGACCGTAAGTGCTTCTGCAATATCCTTAGAAGGCAGAACCGGGATGACTTCCTGAAAGCTGTCTTTAATCTTCATCCCAACCTCCTCCTCAATATAATCATATTTCGACCCGGTCATAATCCCATAGGAAAGGTTCGGAAACATGGAAACAGGTAAATACGTATCCTCAACGACATAAGGAATATCATCGACAAGTCTCTGACGGCGGACGTAAAACACTTTATCCCCGTCCCCAAGCTTGAGCATTCGTTTCACATGATCATCCGCTTCTTTCAATTCAAAGTGAAGGATTTTGTTTACGGGTTCTTTATTTAAACGTCTCATTTCTTCTGTGAAACTCAACAGTTCGAAAATGTTGTGTTCAATCTTCTGCTCTTTCACATACGTACCGCTCCCCTGTACCTTCTCAAGAAGCCCCTCTTCGACAAGACCTTTGATGGCCTGTCTCACTGTTACACGGGAGGCTTCGTATCTTTCTGAAAGATGCATTTCTGTTGGGATTGCTTCTCCTTCTTTCCATATTCCCGATTGGATTTCCTCTTTGATTTGTTGAGCAATTCTACGATACAAAGGCGCAGCCATTTTTATTCCTCCTATAACTAGTGACCTGTGTGATGTGGGAATGTGGCGCCCCAACCCCACATTTCAAACCAGGCCAACACCTATCTCTACCATCATTATAACGAAATGTTGCAAAAAATACGATACAAATGTTGACGCTTTCAGTAATATGTATTATATTCATATTAAGTTAAAAATAAAACAAATATAATACCTTTATTGGAGGTCTAAAATATGAAAAAACAAAACCTTGTCGTCGTCGGTGGCGGCAGCACCTACACTATCGGGATGATCATGAGTCTTGTTGCAGAAAAAGAACAGTTTCCATTGAAAACGATTACTTTTTACGACACCAATGCTGAACGTCAAGAGAAGATTGCAAAAGCATCAGAAATCATCCTTCGTGAAAAGTACCCTGAACTGGAAAGCTTCCACTACACAACAGATAAAGAAGATGCTCTGACAAACGCAGATTTTGTTTTCGTTCAAATTCGGACAGGCGGTCTCGCGATGCGTGAGCAGGATGAGCAAATTCCTTTGAACCATGGAGCCGTCGGCCAGGAAACGTGCGGACCAGGTGGAATGGCATACGGACTGCGTTCCATCGGGGACATGATCGATCTTGTCAACGACATTCGTCATTATTCTCCTGATGCCTGGATTTTAAACTACACGAACCCGGCAGCGATTGTTGCAGAAGCACTTCGTCGCGAGTTCCCAGAAGATAAAAAGCTTTTGAACATTTGCGATATGCCTGCAGCGATCATGGTCAGTTACGCAGGGATCCTTGGAAAAGACGTCTTCGACCTTGTTCCTGAATACTTCGGCCTGAACCACTTCGGCTGGTTCACGAAAATTCTCGATAAGGATGGAAACGATCACACGGACACGATCAAACGTGCCATCACGGAGGACGGCTTTATTCCTGAAGATGCAGAGATCGCCAACGACCCTTCCTGGATCAAAACGTTCAAACAGGTAGAGCAAATGGTGACAGACTTCCCTGAATACCTGCCGAACACGTATTTGCAATATTATCTCTATCCTTCTCAAATGGTTGAAAAAGAAGACGTGGCCAATACACGTGCCCGCCAAGTCATCAATGGTCGTGAAAAACGCGTGCACACCCTCGCTGATCAAATCATTGCAGATGATACAACGGCTAACGTTGAACTTGAAGTGGACATTCATGGACGTTACATGATTCGTGTAGCCGCATCTATGGCTTACAATAACGGAGACATTTTTATCGTCATGGTTGAAAACAATGGTACAATCGCCAACCTTCCAGACGATGCGATGGTAGAAGTTCCTGCGATGATTACCAACCGCGGACCAAAGCCATTTGCCGTCGGAAACATTTCTACTTTCTATAAAGGGTTGATCGAAGGGCAGCTAGCATACGAGAAACTGGTCGTTGATGCCTACTATGAAAATAGCTATGAAAAAGCGCTGCAGGCGCTGACCTTGAACCGTACAGTTGTAGATGCACCTCGCGCCCGCAAAATTTTGGATGACATGATTGAAGCGAACCAACAGTACTGGCCTGAATTGCATGCCAACAAACAGCTTGTGACATCGAAATAAACCATAGGAACCCCGGCCCATTCCGGGGTCTCCTCTCCATCAAATAAGAAAGCGTTTCCCTATAAAGGAGGATCAGAAGTGAAGAAATACTTTGGAAGCTTACAGAAGTTCGGCAAATCACTGATGGTTCCCGTCGCCTTGCTCCCCGCCGCCGGTATATTGCTGGGATTCGGAGCTGCGTTGACAGGACCACTCGCTGATTCACTCACTTTTCTACAGAATGACATCATTCAACTCATTGGTAACGGAATGTCAGATATCGGAATCAGTATCTTTAACAACCTGGCTGTCATATTCGCTATCGGTGTGGCCATTGGTTTAACAGGGGGTTCGGGTATTGCTGCCTTAGCTGCCCTGCTCGGTTATATCATTATGAACAAAACGATTTCTTTCGCCTTAGGGATCACACCTGAAATGGTCAGTGAAAGTGGAGAATATGGCATGGCACTCGGTATTCCGACACTGGAAACAGGTGTCCTTGGCGGAATTGTCGTCGGGCTCTTAGCCGTTTGGATTTATAACAAGTTCCATGAGTTTGATCCTCCAGAAGTACTCGGCTTTTTTGCCGGTGACCGTTCTGTTGGGATCGCCATGGTCTTCTCGTCCATTTTCCTTGCACTGGCCATGATGATTGTATGGCCACCGATTCAAGGGGGCATCAACGCTGTTGCCAACGTCATCGCCAACGGGGCGACAAACCCCTTATACATCGGTCTATACGGTTTCTTAGAACGTGCATTGATCCCAACAGGCCTGCACCACATCTGGTATGCTCCCTTCCTATGGACCTCTCTAGGCGGGACGGCAGAAGTAGCTGGCAGTGCCGTGTCCGGTGACCAGTACATCTTCCTTGCACAGATTGCGGAAGGGGTCGAAGTTACAGCCGGCCGCTTCATGGCAGGTAAATTCCCTGTCATCATGTTCGGACTATTAGGAGCTGCGCTCGCGATGTACCGCCGCGCAGATAAGAAGAATCAGCCTGTCGTGAAAGGGATGCTCATTGCTGCTGCAGGTACTGCCTTTTTGACAGGAATCACAGAGCCGATCGAATTCACATTCTTATTCGTTGCACCATTGCTGTTCGTCTTTCACGCATTTCTTGCCGGGATTTCGTTTGCCGTGATGTACATGCTTGATGTTCACCTCGGCTGGGCAGGCGGTTCTGGATTGATCGACTTTATCCTCGTCAATGCGCTTCCGGGTACCGGAAACTGGTGGATAAACCTTGTTGCAGGTGCTGTATTCTTCGTCATCTATTATTTCTCTTTCTCCTTTGCTATTAAAAAGTGGGACCTCGCTACACCAGGTCGTGGAGGACAAGAGAACAAGCTTTACACACGTAAAGATTTCAACGAGCAGAAGAAAGGCGGCAAAGGTAGTCAAACAAAAGAGACAGCTGCTGCCATCATGGAAGCTCTTGGTGGAGAATCAAACTTGAAGCACGTCGACGCTTGCTTTACAAGATTGCGTGTGGAAGTTTCTGAAGTAGGTCAAATTAATGAAGACCGCTTAAAGGAACTTGGAGCGGCAGGGGTTGTTAAAGTAGACCACAATATCCAAGCTATCTTCGGAGGGCGCTCCGACCTTTACAAGAATGAAATCAATAGAATTATAAAAGAGTCGAATGCATCTTAGGTCTTTGATTAATATCCTGTGATTTTATTAATATATGACTCAAGCGACCATCGCCAATTTACATTCACTACTAAAAAAGGAGTCCCTAACTAGTTAGGGACTCCTTTTTCAACCTTACATTTATCCTTTTTCACATAATCTCCCGATTGTTGAAGACTCAGTTTCGAGACTTTTGTTAGGTGGATGGGGGCTGCGGGGAATAGCTCGCTTTCCGCGGGAGCGCGGTGAGCCTCCTCGGACTGCGTCCTGTGGGGTCTCACCAAGCACTTTTTTCCCGCAGGAGTCTCGCCATCCCCCTCCGCCCCTTTGCTATATAACTATCTCGAAACCACTTTCCAATCTTCAGCTTTTCAGTTTAATGGGAGTATAAGGATGAAACTCCCATGCTGAGGGGATTAAACCCTGTACGCTTGATACAGACCATTTTATGCCTACCACAATCGGGATAGAGGAAGACCTTCCAACTTGGCAAAGGGGTTCGTTATCACCTTTTATCGAATGGGGTGGTTGGGAAGCTGCGAGACTCCCGTGGGAGAAAGGAGATCGGCGAGATCCCACAGGGCGTAGCCCGAGGAAGCTTGCCACTCCCCCACAGGAAAGCGAGTTGCTTCCCAGCCACCCCTGGCGCACAATCCACGTAACGAACCCTGGAAAGTCTCGAAACTGAGTCTTCAACTTTCCTACCATTTTGTTTATTAAATTAGTAGTGGGTATTGTGTCTATTACATAGCTAAGCTTTTAAAAAGGACATTTACTCCAATCCAGCCGAATTTGAGTCCGTAATAGATAAGAATCAGGCTCGCTATCCCCTGGATCCATTTCAATAGTGAAGAATTTACGAGGTACCTCCCAAAATGAACAAAAAATGCTAAATTGGCATTCCACAAACCAATTCCAAGAAAAACCATGGAACTGATGATGAACGATCGAAACATGTTATCCTCCTGCAGAGCACCACTCAACACGGATCCATAGATACTGATCCAAAACAAAAGATTCATTGGATTCGTTCCTGCAATAATTACTCCTCTAACATAGGAGAGTAGAGCTTGACCTTTATGGCGACGTTCATAGTCTTCCTCCACTCTCCATTCTTCTCTAGCGGACAGGCTCGTCCAACCTGCATGAACCAAGACGATACAGCCAACGAGCATTAAAGCAACCTGCACCCATGTCCACGTCAAAAATATACCCATTCCAAAAAACATAGCCGCCATGAGCAACAAATCGGAAGACATTCCTCCAAGTCCTACACAAAAAGCAGACCAGAACCCATAGGTAAGACCTCTTCTCATGATTTCTATATTGATCGGCCCGACAGGTGCTGCTATGGATAGTCCTAGTAGAATAGAGCTTGCAATTAACCCAACCAAATCCTCCCCCCTTTTAATAACGAGTCTCAAAAAAGAGGAACGATAAGCTCGTCCCTCTGTGCTATTTTAATCAACAACAATATAGGCAATCATTGGACCATCCGAAGCGATTTCAGAATGAGTTGTGCAGATCAGACGATAAATGCCTTCTTTTTTGAATTGAAGATCTACGACCGTCTCTTTCCCTTGCTCCACCACGCCTTTGACATCCGTACCTTCAATGTAAAAAGGATGCTCTTTTCCATTCACTCCATAGATACTCAGTTTAAAAGGTTCATCTTTTTCCACAAAGATCGTTCCCGGATCCCAACGGTAAGCTTCAATTTCTTTTCCATCAGCCGTCTCCGCCTTAAATTCACCTGTCACCAGGTTGATGACCCTGGGTTCTCCATTCACAGGCTCTGTGGAGGTCGAGATGGCTCCTTTCCAGAAAAAGCTCCCAATAAAATAAGCAGCAAAAGCGATAATAATGGCACCTAAAAGCAGGCCGACTTTTCGTGCAGACAAAATCCACGCATCCATGCCATACCCCTCCTATCTTTCGTTAGTTCATTTATATGCAAAGGGACACCGAAAACTTGTCTACTTTTTAAAGAAAAGCTCCCGTTTGTGGAAAACTCATTTTCGAGATTTTTGTTGAGTGTATGGGGGCTGCGGGGAATGACTCGCTTTCCGCGGGAGCGCGGTGAGCCTCCTCGGACTACGTCCTGTGGGGTCTCACCATGCACTTTTTTCCCGCAGGAGTCTCGCCATTCCCCTCCGTCCCTTTGCCATGAAAGATTCTCAAAACCACTATTAAAAAGTCAGCTCGTATGATTATGGGAAGTGGATTATAGAATATCTCCATAGCACTTAAAAGCTGATCCAGAGCGCTTGATACCTCTAACAGTTGGACGGTGGAAGACCATCCAACTTTGTACAGGGGTTCGTTTCTCTCTTACATCGAAAGGGGTGGTTGGGAAGCTGCGAGACTCCCGTGGGAGAAAGGAGATCGGCGAGATCCCGCAGGGCGGTAGCCCGAGGAAGCTCGGCACTCCCCCACAGGAAAGCGAGTAGCTTCCCAACCACCCCTGACGCTCAACTTGGGCAACGAGCCCCGGAAAGTCTCGAAACTAAGTATTTTACAATCCTGCCATTATACAGAATAAAAGAACCACACCTGAGGCGTGGTTCTTTTGGTTAATAGAATATTTTCGGGTCGATCCATTCCGTGTAAGGCGAAGATTCTTCAGGGGTCGTTGAGTCAAGTAGTAAGGATCCGCATTTTTGGTCAAATTTAAAAGGGATAGCCTGCCTATAGTCGGAAGGGTGGATATCTGCATTTCGATATTCTGTAAACGGACGGTCAAGCGGTTGGTCTTCGATATAATCTTTCTTTAACTCTTCTATAACGATACGGCCGACTTGCCTGCCCAAGCGCAACCCCTCGTCATTGTCCACAGGGTAGTGTACGCCGGCGTATAGCCTTGAGCGAGCATTTTCTTCAGCAATTTCCCGTAGTTTTCTTCTTTCCGCAGGAAAGAAATAACTGAGGATAATTTCTGCAGCCCCGGAAATCGTTGCGTGGCCTGATGGATAAGAAGGATGTTTCGGTGTACAAATAACAGTCCGTAATTGAGGGTCCAACTGATTGGGGCGCGGTACCAGCCAGCGGTATTTCAATGACCAGCACACAACGAAGGCATCATTCATTCCGCTGAAAACAGCCCCTAAAATGCGAGCGGCTCTTGGGGCTTCTACACCATAAGTATCAATCAGACGGTCAACGATAGGGAGCCACTGTTTTGATGCTGCCCCCTCTCCCCAGTACATAGCTATTTTCCTTTGATCCGCTGTCAAATGAGCTAAAGTTTCTTTGACTACCTTCAGCTCCCTATGCCAGTCAATGGTTTCTGGATCTTTGATAGCTAACCGTATCGGAGTCCCATCCAACGTTTTAAACCCGTACCTGCGGCTGTGTTCAATAAAATAGGTCTTCCATTTCCCGGCTTCAAACTCCACCCCTTCGTTCGTTAATGGTGGGTGGCTTTCGCCCGCATAAGGCAGATCGGTCCAGTAAGGATACGGTTGATTTAGTGACATGGTCACCCCTCCCTTTTCCTCATCTTATGCGACTGGATGGGCGAAGGTGTGAGACTTAACCGTACCCTCTTTGATTTTTATCCGATGTTTGAGCTCGAATGAGAGCTGCATATTCTCCGCCATGCGCCATAAGTGTCCGATGGTCTCCTTTTTCAACGATCTTTCCACTCTTAAGTACGAGAATAACATCTGCTGAGCGTATGGTATGCAGACGGTGAGCAATGACAAAACTCGTCCGCCCTTTCATTAAATTGGTGAGTCCGGCATTTATCTTCATTTCTGTAACTGTATCGATGCTGCTTGTCGCTTCATCTAATATCAACAAGGAGGGGTCTGCAATCATGGCCCGAGCAATGGAAAGCAACTGTCTTTGTCCATGACTTACCCCTTTTCCATCTGAATCAAGGATCGTATCGTATCCGTTTGGTAGCTGAGTTATGAATTCATGGGCCATAGCAGACTTGGCAGCCTGTTCAACCTCAGCATCTGTAGCATCCAGTCGACCGTAACGGATGTTTTCCCTTATAGTCGTATGAAACATAGTGGCATCCTGCAGGACTACCCCCATCCTGCTCCTCAGACTGTCTCTTTTCACGCTTTTCAGGTCAACGCCATCCAGCAGGATCTTACCCGAGTCCGGGTCGTAGAACCGTGACAGCAATGAAATGATTGTCGTTTTCCCTGCACCTGTAGGGCCTACGAGTGCTACCGTTTGTCCAGCTCTTGCTTCAAAAGTGATATCCGAAAGCGTCTTCTGATCTTCTTCATAAGAAAAATCGACATGCTCAAACCGGATATTACCCTGGATATCTGAAACGTCTTGTGCCTTGTCTTCGTCCAGCCTCTCTTCTTTTTCATCAAGGACCTGAAATACTCTGTCTGCCCCGGCTACGGCTGATAAAATCATATTGAACTGGTTGGCAAGATCGTTTAACGGGCGTGTGAATTGGCGGGAATAGGTGGTAAACGTGACGATGATCCCTATGGATATCGAGCCATTGAGAGCAAGAATCCCACCTGCTCCGACGATGATCGCAAAACTTACATTATTCAACATGTTCATCAGCTTTGGAATAAAACCTGTGTACACTTGTGCATAGTATCCAGACGTTCGTAATGCTTTATTTTTTTCTCCGAACTCACTAATGACATCTTCTTCTTTGGAAAACATTTTTATGATGGACTGCCCAGAGAACATTTCCTCTACATAGCCATTCACTTCACCGAGGTCCTTTTGTTGCTTTTTAAAATAGGGACCCGTTCGGTTTGTAATCCATTTCATCCCAAAGTACATAACAGGAATGATGGTCAAGGTCAGCAGTGTAAGCATAGGACTTAACCAAAGCATAATGATCAATGTACCGGTAATCGTCAATAAACTCGTGAAGAATTGAACGATTGCTGTATTTAAGGTCCGACTTACGTTTTCAATATCGTTCGTAAGCCTGCTCATCAACTCCCCTTGCTGCATTTTTTGAAAGAAAAGAACAGGGAGCAGCTGAACATGCGAAAAAAGCTGCGACCTCATTGACTGGACCGCGTTTTGAGCAATCCCGATCATCCAATAGTTTTGCAGCCAGAGGAAAAGAGAATGAAACAAGTAGACAATCAATAAGCTCCCCAGCATGATAAGAAGGGTATCTGATTCAGGACTTTCTATGACCATGTCAACGGTAAGTCCCAGAAGATAAGGACCCAATAAAGACAAAGAGGAACTGATCAGGATCGCAGCCAATACGATGATAAACCTTACTCTTTCCTCCGCCATGTAAAACCAGATTCTCCTAAGTGTACCCCCGAGGTTTTCAACTTTCGGAGGTTTTGAACCAAGTCCGTGAGGATGGCCCATTTTCGGTTTAGAATGTCTACTCATGACGTAACCCCCTCTTGTTGGGATTGATGGATTTCAGCGTAATATTCACTTTGCTGAAGCAGTTCGTCATGCGTACCCTGGGCGATGATTTCCCCTTGGTGAAGGATTAGAATGAGATCTGCTTTTTGGATTGAACTGACTTTTTGAGCAACAAGAAACACGGTACATGGCTGGTCGTCCAAACTGCGTAAAAGCCTTTTTTCGGTATGAGCATCCAGAGCACTCGTACTATCGTCCAAGATCAAAATCCGCGGCTGGCGCACAAGGGCTCGTGCGATCGAGAGACGCTGTTTCTGTCCCCCAGAGAAGACGACCCCTTTTTGTCCGATTTGTGTCTCATAACCGTTTGGTAAGGCGGCGATGAAATCATGAATCTGCGCCTGCTTAGCCGCTTTCACAACCTCAGCGTATGTTGCATCCCGTTTTCCCCAGGAAATATTTTCCTTTACCGTCCCTGAAAACAAATGAACTTCTTGGGGGACAAGACTGATTTGCTTTCTTATCTTTTTCACATGGAGATTCTCGATATCCACTCCATCCAAAAAGAGTTGGCCTGCATTTTTTTCATACAATCGGGGTATTAAATGAAGCAAAGATGTTTTTCCGGCACCCGTTTCTCCGATAATACCGACAGTGGTTCCCGGCAACGCATGGAAGTTCAGATCTCTAAGTACAGTGTAACCACCTCTTTGAAGAGAGACATTGCGGAAGCGCACCGCGCCCTCCAACTCTTTGTCTTCGCCTGATGTATCCTCATCTGTGTGTTGATGCAGCACCTCTGTGATTCTCTCAGCAGAGGCCTGCCCCCGTGAGATGACCATGATCAAGAATGTAAAAACAGAAAAAGTAAACAGTATTCTTGTCGCGTAGTTAATGATGGCGACCAGTTCACCAGCATCCAAGCCTGCGTTCCTCAGTATTTGTGAGCCAGCAAAAAGGAGAACAAGGATGACGATATTCATTCCGAACATGACCACAGGCATAGCCACTTCCATGAGCCATAATGCTTTTTTATTTTGAAGAACCAACGATTCATTCGCCTGTTGAAATCTCTTCTCTTCCTGCTCTTTTCTATTGAAGCCTTTAATCAAGCGAATTCCAGCGATATTTTCCCGAATGATCGTATTGAGCCCATCGAGTCTCTGCTGAACTACCTTAAACCACTTGATTCCTTTTGTAAGAAGGAAGAATAAAAACAATAAAAACACAGGTACACTACTCAGTAGAAGGAGTGCAAGTTCTACATCAATTGTAAAGGCCATTACTAAAGCAAAAATGATAAAAAGCGGAGCCCTGAGCCCAATCCTCACAAACATGAACAGTAAATTTTGAATTTGGATCACATCATTGGTGATCCTTGTGACCAGGCTCGGAGTCGTAACGTTTTGGAAATGACGGGCTGAAAACTCCTGGACTTTAGCAAATAGATCGTTTCTCAAATCATAACCAACCCCCTGACTCAGGTCGGCAGCAAAGAAAGAATTGGTCACACCGGCGGTAAAAGCGATCAATGATAAACCTAAAAGCACGCAGCCCCATATTAAAACGGCATTAAAGTCTTCGGCTATGATTCCTTCATCAATGATTTTAGCCATGAGTATGGGCTGAGCCAGTTCAACCAATAATTCTATGAACATAAGAAGAAGGGCGATTGATGCAGACCTTTTATAAGGAAAGGTATAAGAAAAAATCGTACGCATACAAAATCCTCCAAACGTGGATCAAATCTATAGACCTGTTATACAGATCCAGAATGTCTTTCATTTATTAAAATGTGATGTTCTTGCATGGTTTGAGACTCTGGAAAGATTTCGTTATACAAAAAATAACAAGTCCAGCTATTTCAGTATAACTTTTGTATAATACTAACCCTTCTGCTGATGTGCGCCACTGAGCCAAAAACACGGACTTACATGTTGATTATTCACAATCGGTTAAGTCATAATAGGCAATGTACACGCACATTTATGTAAGTACTTGTTACCCGTATAAAAAGCAAATAGAATTATAGTAATAGTATTTTCCCGAACAAACAGGAAGGTGATCCATTAATGGACAACATAAAACCGATTTTCCCCATTTCTGAAGAATTGTTAGAACTCGTGGACTTGTTAAATCAAGTCTCGGAATCGGAAGAAGAAAACGTCATCCCTCAGACCATGACGGTATTGAACAAAGTTTATGCCCAGGGGATATTGGAAGGCTACGAAAAAGCCATGCAAAAACAAGGACAAATAACAAAAAAATAACGTGAGGTGAAAACAGATGAAGGAAGATGGGATCGGCCTTGATGTTACTCTTGAAGTGGTATGCGGAAAGTGGAAAGGGTTAATTCTTTGGAAACTCATCCACGAAAATCATCTGCGTTTTAATGCACTGCGGCGGTCCCTTGATGGAAACATCTCTTCCCGAATTCTTGCCAGAGAGTTAAAGAAGCTCATCCATGATGGCTTGGTCGAACGTATCGATTATGAAACCGTGCCTCCCAGAGTAGAGTATCGTGTGACACCTTATGGGCGGACAACAGCCTCTTTCCTGGAGAAGATGAACGAATGGGGCATCCACCATAAGCGAAGGGCGGACCAGCAAGAAAGTCTACCTGACGTAACGAATCAATTAAAAGAACAATAGAAAAAAGAGGCACATATGCCGGTGAGTGCCTCTTTCCGCAGGACCCTAAGAGCGGTCATTAGGATAAACCAGGCCGATTTGCCTCCGGGCTTCCTCCATGACTTTCGCTGTAATCAGCGTATGCTCCAACGAATTATTCTCCGACCGACTTTTTTCCTTCTTCACCAGACTAATAAATTCAGCCGCTTCATAATACATAGGTGAAAACTCATCTTCGAAAATAAGCTCTTCTATGGATCCATCTCTATACATGATTTTTATATCTTTCGGCTCCGAAATATTGGGAATGAGCATCGTACCTTTTTCCCCTTGAATTTCAGAAGGAGCATGAGAATCCACGATTTTGGAGTGCACCACCACTCCCTCCATGTCATCATACGCTGCAACCACACTCCCTTGACCATCAACACCAGAATCCAAAAACACGGCACTGGCCTGGACATGATTGGGCGCACCAAAAAGAGCGACCATCGGATAAATTCCATAAATACCAAGATCCATCAAGGAACCGTTCGACAGTTCAGGTTTAAAGGCATTCAAAACCTCACCTCTTTTGTATGCATCATAACGAGAGGAATACTTACTGAAGTTTCCTACAAAACGTCTCACTTTGCCGATTTTATGTAGATGTTCCTGTATGCTTAAAAAACCCGGCATGAGTGTAGACTTCACTGCTTCCATTAACACAACGCCTTCTTCTTTGGCTACTTCAATCATTGAAGCAATTTCCTGTTGATTAGAAGCCATCGGTTTTTCACATAAGATGTGCGTTCCTTTCCTCATGATCGTCTTCGCCTGCTCCGCATGAAAGGCATTCGGGCTCGCAATATAAATCGCATCCACATTCGAACTTGAGGCCATCTTTTCTATATCTGTATAAGTCTCCCGTGCATCGTGTTTGGATGCAAAAGCGGCTGCTTTGTCTTCTGTACGAGAATATACGGCCTGTAATATGAAATGGTCATGCTGTTTCGCTGCTTCTATGAATTTTTCTGTAATGGTATTGGTTCCTATAATTCCAAACTTAACCATGTAAGACACCTCCAAAATAACCTATCCTCATTATACATGAAATCGGTTAGAAACACCCACACCCAGCATTGGCTTAATCCATGTGTTTCAAGGCGATTTTAGCCAGTACCTGCTGACCTTTTGCTGTTGGATGGACATCCCCCTTAATGATGTACTCAGGGTGACCATGATAGGCTTTATAAGCATCAATAAGTGTAACGGAAGCAAAGTGTTTCAGCAGCTTGATTAAGGAAGCGTACTGTTGGTTAATATAAGCGAGCGGCGTGTTCAACTGATCACCGGCAGCTGGATAAGGATTGTAGATGTTGTAAACGAGGACCTTCCCGCTCGTTAATTCGTCAATCTCAAGAATGGTCGAATAGACATTATAAATGAGATCTCGAATAACCGGGGCAGCCTCCTCCATTTTTAAGCCATCCAGCCCCCCATTCTTTTTTACGACATTCAATAAATCGTTGCCACCGATATACACAATGACATAATCGGCGTTCTTAATACTCTTTCTGAAGATATCATTGGATTGCACAGCAGTTAACAATTCAGCAGATGTCAGGCCGGGAATGCTCAAATTGGTCACTTCTATATCCTTTTTCACTCCTATTAAAGATGGAAACGACTCTTTTGGAGGATTATTATTATCTTCATCCAAGTTGTAACCAAATGGAATAGAATCTCCGATGGCGACCAATCTCTTTTCTTTAAAAGCTGCTAGGTCCGAAGGTGCCAGAATGACAGCGAACACCATGACCAGGATCCAAATATTCTTCATTCTCTATCCCTGCCTTGATTTATATGTAAAACATGACGCCTGATGATAACCAAGCGTCACATCTACTTATTTTGCTATAAACATTTGTACCCAATAGTTGCCGTCTTTCGCATATCCAACCCCAATGTGCGTCACATTCTTATTCATAATGTTTTTACGGTGACCTGAACTGTTCAACCAGCCATCGACAACTGATTGCGGAGACTGCTGGCCTGCAGCAATGTTCTCAGCTGCTGTGGAGTAATCCACTCCAAATTCCCTCAGCATATCAAAAGGACTTCCGTAAGTTGGAGAAGTATGGGAAAAATAATCGTTCTTCGCCATATCTTCAGATTTCGTTTGAGCTACTTCTTCAACTTCATTGCTATTTTTAAGAGGTTTCAGGCCATTTTTCTCACGAGCTTTGTTCGTCAAATCAATGACCTGTTGTTGAAAGTCACCCGTTGCCTCATCGCTCTCTCGTGCAGTATTATCACGATTTTGCTCAGCTTGATCAGGGTTTTGTCGTTGCGCCTGGTCTCCACCTTGTGGATCTTGAGTGTAACGGCCCTCATGGTCAAAAAAGTATGGACCTTGAATGGATCTGTTTGTTCCACTTGGGTTCATGCCTTCAAAAGGAATGTTGGCATCAAAGCGGTTTTGACCGTATGCCCCTGGTTCCATTTCTCCCGGTTGATTTCCGTTCCCTTGCATGCCTTGGTCTTCTGGACCAAAACTGACTTGATTCAAGTTGTTACGCTGACTTTCACGCGCACGTTCTTCCGATGTATTACAAGCAGCTAACATGGCAATCATCATGAGCGCTGCGAATAGAATAAACCACTTTTTCTTCATCATGCATCCTCCTCAGGATTAATCTTCACGTTTACTATTTGCATCAAAGCAAACAATATCCCTGAGAAGAAGTACCAGTTCAGCACACCAATTCCTCTCTTTATTTCACATAAGCTCCTTTTAGTTGAAGACTCAGTTTCGAGACTTTTGTTAAGTGGATGGTGCAGCGGGGAGTAGCTCGCTTTCCGCGGGAACGCAAGGAGCACATACCGCGCCTCGTCCAAGGAAGCCTTATCTAGTTGAGATCATGAATGACAATTCCTGGACATGGATACAGGGTCAGTGAAACGACAATTTACAGTGCTCTGAATCGATCCGTAGAAAAACACACACGTCGTGTCCCCATTCGCTTATCATGCGGAGAGCTTTATTACAGAGCTCGGCAGGTTACTGGTAGACGGATTTCGAGAACCTCGTATGGTAAAGGGGCGGAGGGAAACGGTGAGACTCCTGTGGGAAGTGCGTGGTGGATGAGACCCCGCAGAGTGTTAGCTCGAGGAGGCTCATCACTCGCCCACGGAAAGCGAACCTTTTCCCGGAGCCCCTTAACTCCGACAAAAGTCTCGAAATCGAGTCTTCCACAATCCTGTCATATAGTGAAATCAATAAAAAACCTGAAGGTTCCTTTAAGGACCGTTCAGGTTTTGAGAAGGTTATTTGGTGTGACAGTCGGGGCAGCAATGTTTGCAGCCATTGACATCATCGTAAGTATTTCTGGCAACCTCAAGTGCGTTTGCGCAATCGTCGTGGCCGCCCAATTCCAATAAATTCTGCTCAAAAGGCATAAAATCACAGCCTTCAACATGCACTTCATGTTCGCCACCAGTCTGTTGGTTCTGATTCACGTAAAATTGTGCCATTCCATGACCTCCTTTGTGGAGGCATTCCCCTACCAGATGAATGACAAACACAAATGGACGGTCTCAAGCGGCTTTTCTAGTCATCAAGATGGAAGCATACGACTTTTTGTTCAGTCATGGATTCTATGCTGAAACGTACGCCCTCTCGTCCGATACCGGATCCCTTCGTACCTCCAAATGGCATTTCATCAATTCGATAATCGCTGCTGTCATTGATCATAATTCCGCCTACATCCATTTTTCTTATGGCTTTAAAAGCCTGATTGATATCGTTTGTAAAAATTCCTGCATGGAGACCATAATTAACAGCATTGGATTGATCAATGGCTTCCTCTAGATCAGCGACAGGGTTTACAATCACCACAGGGCCGAAGATTTCTTCTGTCATCACTTTCGCTTCTGACGGAACATGGCTAAGAATCGTTGGAGAATAGTATGCTCCATCACGGACCCCGCCTGTTTCTATTTGTGCTCCCTTTGCTAAAGCTTCTTCGACCCATTCGGATACACGGACCGCTTCTTTTTCATTAATCATCGGACCTATATCAGTTCTTTCATCCATTTTATCGCCGACCTTCAGTGCTTCAGCGGCTTCCACAAGTCCTTCGAGGAAACTTGCATAAAGTTCTCTTCCCACAAAGATTCTTTGAACACCGATGCAATTCTGCCCTGCCGCTGAAAAAGCACCCGAACAGCACGCATGAACAGCCTTGGAAAGGTCTGCATCATTAAGGACGATGACTGGTGAGTTCGATCCTAACTCCATGCTTATTTTCTTCGTTCCTGCTTTTCTCGTGATAGCTTCTCCGGCATCAGAGCCTCCCGTAAAAGAAACCATTTTGACGGCGGGGTGGGTAACCAGTGGATCTCCGACTTCCTTCCCTGCCCCAGTAACCACGGATAGATAACCTCCAGGTAATCCAGCCTCTACGAATGATTCCGCTAACTTCAACGCACTTAAAGGCGTAGCTGAGGCTGGTTTGACGACGATCGCATTCCCTGCAGCAATAGCTGGACCTATTTTATGTGCGACTAAATTGAGCGGATCATTAAAAGGAGTGATGGCTCCTACAACACCTACAGGAAAACGTTGATAATACCCGACTCGTTTTTCACTGCCTGGATTTTGATCGAAATTGATGGTCTCTCCTTTCAAACGTCTCGCTTCCTCGGCACTGATCCGAATGGTTTGAATGGCTCGTGAGACCTCTGAACGTGCTTCGGTAATTGTTTTACTTCCCTCACGTGCGATGGTTGCTGCAAACGCTTCGTGATCCCTCTCCATAAACTCAGATACTCTATTAAGTATATGGATGCGTTCATGGGTAGGGATGGGGTCTCTCATGCGAAAAGTGCGGTCTGCGGTTTCAATAGCTTCGATCATGTCCTCTTCCGTGGCAGAGGGGACCGTGGCCAGCACTTCACCGTTCTGCGGATTGCTTACTTCAAAACTGTGTAACCCTTCCCGCCATTCTCCCCCGATCAGCATTTTATAGCTTTTAACCTTCGTCGTCATGAGTGGCTCCCTCCTCCGATTTTGGCTACCTGCTTCTGTTTGTGGCAATGAATCAGATCGATTAACAAAGAAAACCCTGTTTCCTTCAACCCTGCTCCTGCACCTGTGAGCATGATGGGACCGGAAAGATCACATTCATAAACAATTGCATTGGTTGCACCATTCACACGAGCTAAGAGATCATCCTTTTTCACACGCTCTGGTCGGACAATCGCCTTCACTGATCCGTTATCCTGAGAAATCCGGGCAAGCAGCTTCCATTTTTCACCGGCCTTTTCCGCTTC
The DNA here is from genome assembly GCF_009856445.1 of Halobacillus litoralis. Taxonomy (GTDB): domain Bacteria; phylum Bacillota; class Bacilli; order Bacillales; family Halobacillaceae; genus Halobacillus; species Halobacillus litoralis. Next base: position 282,747 of record NZ_WMFA01000001.1, on the reverse strand, counting down.
TTTGATATCTTCTACTGTTAAACCGGTAATCCCGGCACAGAAAATGTCATCCGGGTCCAGATGAACCCCATACACATGGTTCGATAATATAGCCGCTTTATACCTGACATCGTAAGCTTCAATGTCACTCGTCGGATCGGCTTCGGCATAACCGAGTGCTTGTGCTTTTTCAAGCGCTTGATTCAATGTCATTCCACTTTCCATAGCGGTAAGGATATAGTTGGTTGTGCCATTCAATATCCCTCTGATTTCCTTGATTTCATTGCCAGCCAGAGTTTCCAGTGGGAGCCTTAGCGCAGGTGTTCCGCTCATAACCGTTCCTTCGAATCCGAAAAACACCTCATGTTCGTTTGCCTTTTCGGTCAATTCCTGATAGGCGAGAGCCACAGGACCTTTGTTAGTCGTTATGACACTTTTACCGGTTTCAAAAGCACGATGACAGTGAGTAAGCGCAGGTTCACCGGTTTTGACATCGGTATAAGTGACTTCAATGATGACATCCGCCTGTGATTTCTCTATTGTTTCGACACTGTTCCACCCTTTAACCGTTTGACTGGATGACGGATAAGTTTCTACAGAACCCGTTTGTTTCACACACTCCAGTACCTTTGTAATATTCAGTCCATCCGGCTGAAAAATGGATCCTTTCATGACATCCGAAATGGCCACGATTTCCACATCAAGTCCGTAGTTCTGCTGAAGTTCCTGATGCTTTTCCTCTACAATTTCCGCAAATGCCTGACCTACGCCTCCAAATCCAATCATAGCTATTTTCATACTCAATGGACCCCTCCTCGCACAAGTATTAAGTAAGCACTCTCCAAAAGCACACGCACACCCATCGTCATTGAACGTTCATCGATATCAAAATCCGATTGATGGAGGCTCCTTTCCCTTTTCAGACCGCAACCGAGAAAAAACATCGCCCCTGGTATCTTTCTAGTGAAATGACTGAAGTCTTCACTCCCCATACCAAAGGGCTCTTCATGCATATGGAGCCCGGATGCAGCTTCGTTTATGATCCGGTTTATTCTAGGATCGTTGATCAATGAGGGTTCGCCGTGATGGATGCGAAGGGAATATTTCCCGCCGAGCGCTGAGACGATTTTAGCCGCCTGACGGATTTCATTGCCTAACATTTCCCTTACATCATCTTTATAGGATCTTAGGGTTCCTTGGATCTCTACAATGCCTGGAATAACATTGCTGGCCTCTCCGGCATGCACCTGCCCAACACTGATGGTGCCGACGTCCATGGGGTTCACTTTCCGGCCATTTATGCTGTATAACGCCTGCAACACATAAGTCGACATCCATATTGGGTCTTTCACGTGCTGCGGATATCCCGCATGGCCGCCGCTTCCCTCAATTCTCAAATGAAATTCATCATTGTTCGCCATGCTTGGTCCATCATTCCATTGAATCTCTCCGAATTTCCTCCAAGGGCACATATGAAGGGACAAAATGGCGTCCATGTGTTGAAATTTTCCGGAAGCCAGCATTTTTAACGCTCCCGTTTCCCCTGCTTCATCACAACTTTCTTCTGCAGGCTGAAAAATCAGTTTGACCGTTCCTTGAAAACGGCCTGCCTTTGCATCCTCCGCCAACAACTTTGCAATGCCGAGCAAGATGGCCATATGTGCATCATGCCCGCACGCATGCATGACTCCAGGGTTATGTGAAGCCCAGGAAACACCCGTTGTTTCTGTGATCGGAAGGGCGTCCATATCTGCACGAATCCCGACAACAGGGCCCTCCCCGTGGCTGACGGTGGCAATGATCCCGTAGCCTCCGACATTCTTTTCGATCTCAAATTCCTGGAAGCTTTCTAATATTTCTTCTAACTTTTCACTTGTTCGCTTTTCTTGAAAGCTGAGTTCAGGGAAGCGGTGGAAGTCCCTCCGCCACCCCACCAAATCATCAAAAATCTGGTCTGAGCGCAAGGTGAGATCCGACTTTTCGGTCTTCACATCTTCCCTCCTCACTTCTTCACATAAGTGTGTAACGATTGGAAAGCCTGTGAAAGGTCATTTTTCAAGTCATCAATATCTTCAATGCCAGCGGAGTAACGAATCAAGCCTTCTGGAATGCCCATAGCTGCACGCTCTGCCGGGGTACATTCCACATGACTTGTCGTTCTTGAAGGTCCGACAACGGTTTCCACTGACCCTAGATTGGCAGCGCGGTTAGCGAACTGCAGCTTCGGTAAAAGGTCCCGTACAGTGGTTACTCCGCCTTTCACAGCAAAGCTGAGCATCCCTCCAAACCCTTTCATTTGTTGTTTTGCGATTTGATGATGCGGGTGAGAAGGCAGTCCTGGGTAAAAAACTTCTTCTACCAGGTCGAAGGTTTGTAAATGTTCTGCAATGGCTGCGGCATTTTGGTTTTGCTGTTCCACACGAAGCTTCAGTGTCTTCATGCCTCTCAAAAGCAAATAGGCAGCCATTGGATCGAGGGTGGCTCCGTTAATTTCCCTGTAGTGGTATACCGCGTCGACTAAGCTCTTTCTGCCACATAACGCCCCGCCTAAAGCATCGGCATGCCCGCCTAAAAATTTCGTTGCGCTATGGATCACAAGGTCCGCTCCAAGATCCAATGGGTTTTGATTCACGGGCGTAGCAAATGTATTATCAACAACAACCGTTGCCCCTACCGCTTTGCCGGCAGCAGCCATCCGCCTGATATCCGTAATTTTCACCGTCGGGTTCGTCGGGCTTTCCAAATAAAGCACTTTGCACCCTTTAGCCACCTCAGCTTCCAGCGCCTCATGATCTCCGGTTTCACACAATACGACTTCCACTTGCTGTTTGGGAAGGAATTCTGTAAAGATTTTATTGGTTCCTCCGTACGTATCCTTAATGGTTACCACCCGGTCACCAGGGAATAGCAACGTGCCAAGCGTATTACTGATTGCCGCCATCCCAGTGGAAAAGCTTGTAGCCGCTTCTGCATTTTCTAAAATGCGAATTTTTTCTTCGAACGCCTGAACGGTCGGATTTGTGTTCCGTCCATAAATATGGCCCGGCTTATTGCCAACCGCTACTTCATACCATTCATCCATGTCGTCATAACCAAAAGAAACACTATGGACGACAGGCACTTGCGTCGCTCCAAAAGCGAGTTGTTCTTTTTCACCGGCCCAAATTGATTTGGTACTAAACTTTGCGTCTTTCATCCGTAACGCCCTCCCGAACTAATAGTTGATGGTATACGTGTCTTGCAATAGCTGTATCCTGCACCCCCGTGCCTGTCAGATCACAAATCGTAATGTCCTCATCTGCTTGGCGGAACGATTGTTTTCCACTTGTGACTTCCCCAAGCTCTATCGCACGATCCAGTTGATTCGGTGACGCTCGCAGCTCTCCCAAACGGGCGGACTGAGCTTTCACATCACAGACGATGACATCCGCTCTTTCCAAAACTGTGGCATCCAGCTCCCGCTTTTGTTCTGCATCCGAACCCATAGCGGTGATGTGAAGTCCCGGTCTTATCCAATCGCCATAAATTAATGGTTCTTTGGACGGTGTCGTTGTTACCACGAGATCGCTTTTTCCTACCACTTGCTCCACTGAATCACAAACGATCAAATTAATTCCCAGTTTCTGCTCCATTTCTTGTTTATACTGCAGAGTTTTTTCAGGGCTCCTCCCATAAACGAACACATGCTCAATCGGACGAACCAGCATAAGTGCTTGGAGCTGGAGACGAGCTTGAGCTCCAGTACCAAGGATCCCTGCAATCCGGCTGTCTTTCCTGCTTCCATATTTTGCAGCCACAGCTCCCGCAGCTGCCGTTCGCAAATCTGTCAACCAGCCTTTATCGGCCAAGACCGCCAGTGGTTCTCCTGTATGACTATTGATGAGAATCATCAGCCCATTCGCACTCGGAAGTCCTAATGCAGGGTTATTAAAAAAACCAGAAGACAGCTTCACAGCAAAACTGTCTTCACCTTTAATATAGGCGGACTTAATATCTACTTCGCCATTATGGTCCGGCACATCCACACGCATGATGGGCGGCATCGTTGTTTCTTTTTCCACTAGTGAAGTGAAGGCTGTTTCGATTCTGTCTATAAGTTCGGTATCCAGACGAATCACTTTTTCAATGTCCTTCCGTTCATAGAGTCTAATTTCCCATCACTCCTTCAGCTGATTTGACCGCTCAAATCCATATGATCACGAATGATTAACTCCTGCGGATAGGTGGTGAACCGTTCACTGCCAGATTCCGTGACTCTAAAGGTTTCACTGATCTCAATTCCATCCGTATCGAACCATAGCGCCGGAATCAAATGGAACGTCATATTGGGTTCCAGGATCGTCGAATCTCCTTTACGAATGCTTGCTGTATGCTCTCCCCAATCCGGTGGATAATTGAGGCCAACGGAATAACCTAAGCGCGCCTCTTTTTCATACCCATGTTTCTTAATGCTCTTCCTCCACACTTCTTCCAATTCTCCACAAGTCACTCCAGGCTTTGCAAAGTCGAGGACATTCTGTATCCCTTCCAAAACGACCGGGGCGACTTGTTTCATTTTTTCATTCGGTTCTCCTATGGAAACCGTACGGGCAAGAGGGACATGGTAGCGCTTGTAGCACCCGGCCAGTTCGACGATGACAGCATTGCCTTTGACAAAAGGTCGGTCTGACCAGGTCAAATGAGGAATGGACGTATGATCCCCGGTCGGTAGCAGTGGAACAATCGCTGGGTATTCACCACCAAACTCCGGTGTCCCCCTTACCAGGTGATAGTAAATTTCGGCTGCCGTATCACACTCCCTGACGCCCGGATCAATGCTTTCCACCCCTTTGGTCATCGCTACGTCCGCAATTTGCGCTGCCCGTCTCATATACTCGATTTCCTGATCCGACTTGACGATACGGACGCTGTTCACAAGTAATGTCGCATCCTGAAAGGTCGCATTCGGCAGTCCTCTTTCCAATCTTTCAAAAGCCTTCGCTGTAAAATAGTAATGATCCTTCTCAACGCCTATTTTCCTATTTCCTTGACCGATTTGAAGCAGAATATCTGCCATAAAGTCCATCGGGTGATAAACATTTGAATGGACATAGTAATCCGGATAGGCAATGACATTCTCATCATAGATCCACGTCGTCACCCGAGCCCCATTCGCATCCTGGTAACGGCCGATCCACAGCGGTTGTGGTTCATCAATGATAACCACAAGCATTTGGTGTACATAAAAAGACCAGGCATCATAACCAGAAAGGTAATTCATGTTTGCCGGGTCTGTAATCAAAAGCACGTCAATTCCTTGGTCAGCCATTCGTTTCTTCGTTTTCTGCAAACGCTGCTGATACTCTAAAATGTCAAAAGGAAGAACCATTTCATCCCCTCCGCGCTATTTGTCTGAATATTTAAATTACTGTATATTCATTGTATTCAAAGAATTTTTTTCTTGTAATGTAAAAAGTGTATGAAGTTTTGGAGATGTCCTTAATACAATGTCGTCACAAACCTTTCCACTAACTTCTTATGTTAAGATACGAATAACCAGATAGAAGGAGGATAATGATGACATACAGTTACTTATCTCATTTGTACTGCCCGAAATGTGAGGAAACCTATAAAGCAGACGAACCTCAGCATCTATGTACATGCGGATCTCCTTTACTCGTAAGCTATGATTTAGACAAATTGAAAGAGTCGTGGTCTCCTGAGCAGTTGAAAGAAAGAGCCCCTGACCTTTGGCGTTACCATGAACTATTACCACTCCAGGACCCTACATACAAAACTTCTTTGGGGGAAGGCATGAGTCCGTTGATCCCCCTTCCTACTCTTCAGGCCGATATGAATATCCGCAAACTGCATATGAAAGATGAAGGGATTATCCCTACTGGATCGTTCAAAGCAAGAGGAGCTGCGGTCGGCGTATCAAAAGCGAAAGAACTGGGAGTGAAAGAACTTGCCATGCCGACCAATGGCAATGCCGGTGCCGCCTGGTCTTTATACGCTTCAAGAGCATCGATGGAATCAACTATCGTCATGCCCGTCGACGCACCGAAAATTACCAGGAACGAATGTGCCTTATCCGGCGCCAACCTCTTTCTCGTCGACGGCCTCATCAGCGATGCAGGTAAAATCGTGGCGGAAGCTGTAGAAAAATCAGGGCTCTATGATGTGTCCACACTAAAGGAACCATACAGAATTGAAGGAAAGAAAACGATGGGGCTTGAAATTGCCGAACAATTAGGATGGAACGTTCCAGATGTTATCCTCTATCCTACAGGTGGGGGTGTCGGATTGATCGGCATTCATAAAGCACTGAGAGAATTGCAGGAGCTTGGGTGGATTACCGAAGACCGGATGCCGAGACTGGTAGCTGTCCAATCCGAAGGCTGTGCGCCGATTGTGGAAGCATGGCAGCAAGGTCAAAAAGAATCATCCTTCTGGGAGGATTCTGAAACGATTGCATTCGGCATCAATGTCCCAAAAGCAATTGGAGATTTCCTTGTCCTCGACGCCCTTTATGATACAGAAGGGTGTGCGGTAGCCGTCAGCGACACTGAACTATTAGAGGAACAGAAAAGAATCGCTCAAAAAGAAGGGGCCTTCGTCTGCCCAGAAGGAGCTGCAGCATTTGCTGCTGCCAGAAAGTTAAGAGCAGAAAATTGGATTGCCGCAGAGGATGAAGTGGTCGTACTTAATACGGGTGCTGGCATTAAATATCCGGATACCGTTCAGATCGAAATTCCGGTTCTTCAACCAGGGGAAAGTTTAGGAATCACGAAAACCATCAGATAACAAAAAAGGAACTCATGACACGCATGAGTTCCTTTCTATTTTATAAGGATTTCACGGCAGAGGAAATGTCAGCTGCTTGTGTAATGGCTGATATGACGGCGACCCCGTCCGCTCCCGCTTCCATTACTTCCCCAGCATTTTCTGGATGAATGCCTCCGATCCCGACTACGGGCATGTCAGGAAACGCTTTTTTGACGACCTTCACCCATTCAGGCCCTGCTACAGGGCTGGCGTCTTTCTTCGTCATTGTCCTGAACATCGGACCTACACCTAAATAGTCGACAAGATGGACAGGACTCTCTTCTAATTCTGTCCGATCGGATACCGATAACCCTATGATTGTATCAGGGTATTTTGAACGAATTTCTTTCACACTTCGATCACTCTGCCCCACGTGTATTCCATCGGCTTGAAGCACATCAAAAAGTTCGATGTCATCGTTGACGATAAATAAAATACCCGCTTCAGCACAACGTTGGCGCAGCTTATGACCGAGACTGTACATCGCCTCTCCAGTTAGAGCGCCTTCTCCTTTTTCTCTATATTGAAAGCACGTGATTCCAGCTCCAATCGCTTCATCCAAAATACTCAAAGGATCTTTGGCACAGTTTTGGCTTCCCATGACGAAGTATTTTCGAAGGGTAGAAGCTTTCATGTCTCTTCACCCTTTGCTAAAGCATCGACAAACCGCGGTATGAATGTCCCTGGTCCTTTGACATCAGGTTGCCCTGCTGCTTGTTCCGCCGCCCGTCCATAATGGCTTAATGTTGCCAGCACCTTTTCTTTAGGATTGCCTTCTACTGCTAAGCTTGCTGTAAGCAAAGAACCAAGTAAACAGCCGGAACCCGTAATTTGAGCAAGGTGAGGGTGTCCTGTTTCATTAACAAAAACATCCCCATCCATACATCCGACATCCTGTTCTCCTGTACAGACGGCTCCAGTCTGATATTTCTCCGCTACTAAGCGGACGATGGCTTCGGAATCAGCTGCTCCTGTGGAGTCTACGCCTTGCGTTTCCACATTTAGACCGATGAGATGGGCAAGTTCTCCGGCATTCCCTTTCATAACCGTCGGAGTCACCTCCTGCAAGATCCTCTGACATGCCTCTGAACGATAACGAGTAGCAGGAGCGCCGACAGGATCGAAGACGATAGGAATGCCGATTTCATTGGCAGCTTTACCAGCAAGGATCATCGCTTTCACCTGTTCTTCATGAAGCGTTCCTATATTCAATAACAGTCCTTGAGACAATCGGGTAACATCCGCCACTTCCTGCGTGGCATTGGCCATGATTGGCGATCCTCCAAAAGCTAAAAGACCGTTCGCTGTAAAATTCATCACCACTGAATTCGTGATGTGATGAATCAGTGGGCGTTGTGTTCTTACTCTTTCGATAACACTTACAGCCATTTGTTGAAAACCTCCTCACGTAAAGCAAAATGATTGGTCGGTCCGCTTCCTTTTCCTAAGTCGAAGGAGTGGCGAATCGCTTCTGTTACGAAGTATTTGGCTTCTTTAACAGCTTGTGGCAAAGCGTGTCCCTGGCTCAGGTAAGCCGTAATGGCTGCTGAATATGTGCACCCTGTGCCATGCGTATTTGGAGAATCAATCCTTTCAGATTCAAATTCATAGACACGTCCACCATCATATAGAAAATCAACCGCTCTTCCATGTAGATGGCCCCCTTTGACAAGAGACGCTCCCGCACCTAAATCTTTCACAATCATTTCGGCTGCTTCTTTCATATCTGCTTCTGTTTTAATTTTTCCTCCGACAAGGACTTCAGTTTCAGGGATGTTCGGAGTGACGAGTGATGTCCTGGGCACAAGGTATTCTTTTAAATACCGTTGATCTTCTTTTTCAATCAAAGGGTCTCCGCTCTGGGCAACCATGACAGGGTCCATGATGTAAGGAGCAGCCACTTCATCCAACCATTCACTGATGACTCTCATCATCCCCTTATTGGTAATCATCCCAGTTTTCAGTGCATGAACAGGCATATCCTCAGAAATAGCTTCCAGTTGACTCTTAATGAAGTTTTCCGGGAGGTGATGAACATCCTTCACACCTGTCGTGTTTTGGGAAACGACTGAAGTTACAACACTCATCCCGTAACTCTTCAATTCCTGGAACGTCTTCAAGTCTGCCTGTATACCCGCGCCACCACTCGGATCAGTCCCTGCAATTGTCAGCGCACATGATACTTGTCTCATCTCACAACCTCCTTTTCACAAGGCCATTGTTCTTGTGTGTAAGCCATATCCCAAAAAGCATATTCCAACTGACAGCTTTTACGAAAAGCTTCTCTCATCCGCTGTTTTTCTAGTTCAGACGCTTGTACAGCATACTGATCAAGCCGCTCACATAACACCGCCGTCAGACTGTTCACCTCTGCATCGGCATAAAAATCGATCCAAGGGAGAAAAGGATGGTCAACCCCTGGCTGGTAGTGGTTCTTAAGCTCGACCCCGATTTCATAGTAGGTCCACGGGCATGGAAGCAAGGCCGCTAATATTTCACCGATCCCCCCATTATGGGCATGAAATAGCATATGCTTTATATAGTGATCAGCAGTCGGCGGCAACGGATACCCTTGAAGCTCTTCATAGGAAACGCCAATCTGTTCACAAAAATTGTTATGAGGATGGACCTCGCTGTTCAACACAAAATCGATTTGCTTATTAAACAGTTGAATGTCTTCTCTACAAGGGGACTTGGAAATAGCGATTCCATACACATGCATAAAAGCATTCAGATATTCATAATCAGCCTTGATATAATGAATCAACGCTTCTTTCGGGACCTCTCCTTTCCCGATCCCCTGGACAAAGGGATGAGTGAAGATTTCTTGATAAATATCCTGATTTTCATTTCTTAATTGTTTGGAAAAAGACATGATAGAGCCTCCTATTATTCTTGGAAGCTACTAGAGGACAGAAGGGGATTCTTACTACTTCCCTCCGCCGGCATGACCCGGATCAGGTATTGAGGGACCAAGGAATGTTTCCTTATCTCAGCGAATACTCGCGCCCCTAGCAGTTTCCGTGTATTATGGTTGTAAGATCATGTTTTCAACTTTCACTCGTGATAAAATGAAGGCAGCAATGAAAGCCCCCGAGACACTGCTTACGACAAAAGAAGGAACAAACGCAAAAACACCAGCTGAACTTCCCATCAAGACGTGTGCGATCGGGACAGATGCCAAAGCTCCGATGACTCCAGTGCCGAGCACTTCACCAATCACCGCAGAACTTTTTCTTTCAAACATCCGATAAAAAATCCCTGCCAATAATGCACCAAACATCCCGCCTGGGAAAGCAAGAAAGGTGCCGAGCCCTAATAAGAAACGTAAAAGCCCGATAACAAAAGCAATCATGACCGCCGGCACGGGGCCAAGCACCACCGCCGCAATCACATTAACCGCATGCTGGACAGGATAAGCTTTCGCAATACCGGCCGGGAACCAAAGGAATTGCGCCCCGAGCGTCCCGATTGCCACAAGCACAGCCATCGTTGTGAGTAACTTTGTGTTTTTCATATTTCACCACCTTTCTGAACGGGAGTAGAATGGAGGTAAATAAAAAAGCCAGATCCTTAGAGGACCTGGCCTGGTATGCAGTAAGCCGATACACGTATCGTCAGACTACTTCCCTCCGCTGGTATTAACCAGATCAGGTTTGTAAGAGTCAGAAAGCTCGCTCGCTTTCCTCTCAGCCCATTCAGGCTCCCCTAGTAGTTTCATAAACTTATTCGCTTGGTGATTTTCATCATAACAAAATTGGATGTTTCTGTCATGTGAAACTTTTGCTCCCGTTCAAACGTCATCATTAAGAAGATAAGGAGTGTGTGAATGATGAAAATGAGATGGATGCTTGGTATGTTCATGGTTTTATCTTTATGCCTTAGTGGATGTGGGCTGTCAGAAACGGAGGAAGTAGACCAGAAGGAAGTGGAAGCAGAAGTACCCGACCCGGACATAAGCGGGTTTGTCATGGATCAGGATGAGGACAGTATCCTTGTTGTCACACCGATGGATGATGGGTCAGGGGAGGAAGGAAGGGCTATGTGGGTGGCTGGAGCTCCTAAAGGTTTATGGGTCGGCAAACAGGTCGAGGTCTGGGTAGACGGGGATATCGCTGAATCCTACCCTGAACAAGCCACCGCTGAAAAAGTCCAGGAGCTTGAAATGAGTGAAGTAGAGGGAGCAGACTTAAAAGCTTCTGAAGCTCTTTCTACTGCATTATCTGAAAAAGAACCGGAAAAGTCCGATGTGCTGATTGTTTCTCTGCTTTCTTTTGACAAGGAATCCGACCAGTGGACTGTCGAGCTGGATCGACGCGGGACCAATCAGGGCGAATGGAAAACGACCGTCAAAGATAAAAAATAGAGCGCTACCCGAGGTAGCGCTCTATGCATCGACTTTTTTCAAAAGCCATAACCTTACGCTGAGCTCTAGCAAAAAGAGGTCATCGGCATTGAGAAGTGAAAGCCCGGTCAAATGTTCAATGTTTCTCAATCTGTGCAGCAAAGATTGGCGGTGCAAATTCAGCGCACGGGCCGTTTGGCTGACATTGCTGTTGTATTTATTGTAGACCATAAACGTATGAATCAGTTCTGTCTGCCGCTTCTGATCATAATCAATCAGCTTTTCTAATGTATCTGAAACAATCGCTCCGATTTCTTCTTCGTGGGACAGTGCCATGAGCAGGCGATTCATTCTTGTATCACTGAAAAATGTCCGCTCCCCTTCTTCATGCTGCTGACCGATTTTCAGTGCGGTTTCCGCCTCTTCATAACTTTTATGAAAAACCTGATAGCCCCCTTTATGGCAGGAGATCCCCCAGCTGATCGTAATCCCCTTCAACAACTCATGAAGTCTCCGCTCAATCAGGTCAAGAAACTGATTCGCGGTTTCTCCGTAGTCCGGCCGGTCTGTTTCCAAATAAACGATGACCTCCCCTTCATCAAAAGTGGTCATCGTCCTCCTATGCAGGGCATCACCCGCATGTGTGACTTCCTTCTGGATGTAATAATTCCGACTGTTGATTGATGACGACTTGACCTGAGGCATCGTTAAAGAGGTGCGCTCCTCCTCCGGCTGAACGAACCGGATGTGGCCGACGAGACAAATATAAGGCTTCTCCAGGTCATAACCAAGCAGCTGTGCTTTTGATAAAAGAGCTCTGTCCATCTCCCTCTCCCGCTTAGCTAAGTCCAGCAGGAAGTTGTCCTTAAGTCTGATTTCAGTCATTTCAATGGCATTCTCTTTTACGAAATATAAGGCACATGCGGTAAGCGCATGCTCAAGGATATGAAGGTTCACCCAGGTTAACTCCTTTTCTTCCTTCGGCTTAAAGAGAATATATCCTTGTTTTTTATAGTTCGATAAAATGGTAAGCTGGTAGCATTTCTGATCACCGATTTCATAGGTTTCAATGTAATGGCGGAGCGGGTGCTCACTGTCCATTTCGGTTTCTACCAGGATGCCTTCCTGCGACAGTTCGTGTCCATTCAAGACATCGATGAAATATCGATCAAAATACTGATTCGCCCGGATTTGTTTGTTGTGGTCACTGATCGCGGTTGGAATACCTGTGTTCTGATAGATGATGGATGTGATCTCCTGCAGCCCTTTTCCGTTCAGAACACAGTTGATCAACTCTTGGCGAATTTCTTCCGTCCTTTGCTGCTCCTGGCGGCTCTCCTCATTAATCAATCGTAAAACGTCCTGTAAAATATCTCCAAAACGGACCTCCCATGGAATTTCCATTACAATCAACTCATGTTTCTCCGCAAGTTTTAACACCCGGTCCGGGATTTTATAAAGATGCCGTCCTGTGGCAAACGCCAGCACAGATGCTTCCGAACGGATGACATCTCTCACATATTCTTCTAGTGCCAGCACATCTTCTCCGCACCCAACCCCTGTACTTAACACAAATTCATTGTTTCTTACAAAGTTCTCCACAGGTGTTTCAATTACGGAGATCCAGTCTACCTGGCGATGATACATCTCTGTCTGCACTTTCGCTTTTTCGAGAACGGAAAGTTTTAAGACTTCCTCCACGGCAACCCCCATCTCCACTCCTCCCCCACTTACGATTTAGCCAAAAGATCTGTAACCGCTTGATGATCGATATTGTTTCCTGTCATGACGACAACAACATTTTTACCTTGTAGATCATTACAATGAAGCAAGTGGCCAATCCCTGTGGCCGCTGCTCCTTCCACAACCATCTTATGGTGTTCGAGAGTGAAGATCAGCCCTTCTTCAATATGCGTCTCTTCCACAAGCACTCCTTTATCCATAAAAGCTTTCGTCATGGGAAAAGTGTAACGATTCTCTGTCCCGATTCCTCCAAGCAGACTGTCAGCCAGGGTATAAGACTCCTCGAGGATGACAGGTTTCCCCTTGGCGAGGCTTTCCTGCATGACCGCCCCCTTCTGCATCGTCACACCCGTTACGAGTATGGAAGGTTCAATAGATTTCATAACAAAAGCAACCCCGGACAGCAGTCCTCCTCCAGACAAGGGAATGATGACCTCATCGACATCCGGACACTGTTCCATAATCTCAAGCGCAATCGTGCCCTGGCCGGCGATAATTTCCCGATCGTCAAAAGGCTTGATCACGGTCATCCCTTCGTCTCTTTCCAACTCCGTACACCTTGCTTCTGCGTCATCTTGACTTTTCCCCACGATTTCAACCCCAGCTTGCAGCTTTTTCAACCGATTAACCTTAGCCTCCGGAACACGATTCGAAATACAAACTGTACAAGGAATCCCTAATTGTGCTGCTATATAGGCAACAGAGATCCCATGATTACCCGTTGAAAAGGTAGTTACCCCTTTCTTTAAGTCCTCCTCGGGAAGAGATAGAATTTTGTTAGCTGCTCCTCTGAGCTTGAATGACCCCGTAGGATGGGTATGTTCAAGTTTCAAGTGAACACGTGCGCCGGTACGCTCAGAAAGAGGCTCTGAATAAAGGATAGGAGTGGATTGGACAAACGAAGCTATGCGACTCTTCGCTTCCCATACCTCTCTGAAGGAAAGGCTGGTCATCATAACGTCCTCCTTCTAGAATTTAGATGAATCTAGGTTTTGAATTTTCAGTTATTTTTATTATAGTGGAACAACCTCTTATATTTAAAGAGATAAAATACTAGTTGGGTTCAAAGCCGTATTCTTTTGGTAAAAGGCCGCCGTTCTTTGGCGCGCGGCGTCCTCAATAAAAGATTAAACAAGTCAGATGGGTAAGCCACTATCCCCGATCCCTCAAAGACCACTTCCTATTCGAATCGTAGATCCAACTTTTAGCCCGGCTGTACTTTTTTTATTCAAGTGGACTCCTTTTCTTCATAAAAAAACCTTCAGCCTCGTTTCAGGCTGAAGGTTTCTGGTAGTTGGTTAAGGATTGACTGATAACCTGAGCAAGAGCGCTTACATCTTTGACAGATTGGACACTCGCTTTAAAGATGGCTTCTGGTGGTACTACGGACCAATCCAAACGATATCCTGCTTCCAAAGCTACGCATCGAATAAACTCTCGTAAACTTCTCCCGTTTCCTTCTCTAAAAGGATGGAGCACATTAATTTCTGACATGTAATAGACCAATTTCTCTACAATCAAAACCCTGTTCATACTTTTCCAATCTTCTCTCATCATCTGTTGAAATATAGGCTCTGCCGCATCGAGTATGAACCTGGCTTGAGCAAAAGAAAATCCGTCCTTTGTAATATTCTCTGTTCGAATTTCTCCAGCAAAAGGATAAAGATCTGAAAATAGGCGCGCATGGATCTTCTGTAAGTGGCGCAAGTCAAATTCCCCAGTAATCGGGGTTGATTGAAGCTCAGCAAGCCTTTGCGCCGTAAACATCGACTCCAAGGCTGCCAGTTGTTTCTCGTCCTTAATGTCAAAATGGTTGATTAATACATTTGACCCAGGATAACAATACTTCGACTTTTCATTCCCATACCTAGTGTTAGGCATGACGAGCCAGTTCCAACGCCCGGGTTACGAATTCCTCGTGAGAGATCTCCCCTGTCAGGCACTTTTTCACAAGCAGTTTCTGATTCTTGCTCAAGCGGTCCCCCTCGACAGCAAGAGAAGCCAGGGCCGGACGCATAAGTAATTCCACTTCTTCCTCAGAACGTACGGTCATCATATCCCTCCGATCTTTAATCCTATCCTCTACATTATACTACAGAAGGAGGTTTTATAGACGGTAAAACCCTGTCAGGACGTCTTTTTCTTACCGGATGTGGTCGTCTTTTTCTTCGTTGGTTTCTTCTTCTTGGAGCCTTTTGTTTTCTCCAACGATTTTTCCAATGCATCCATTAAATTCGTTACGTTATCCGGCTTCGGTTTGTCTTTGGCTGTTGTGACCTCTTCATTGTTTTTCTTCGCTTCAATCAGTTCCATCAGAGCCGTTCGGTATTCATCTTTATATTTCTCAGGGTCGAATTCTTCCGTCAACTGATCGATCAATGTCACCGCCGTACTCAACTCTTTTTTACTCAACTCTGTTTCTTCAGGAACATTCGGCACATCCTGGACAGACCTGACCTCATCAGGATAATGAATGGTTTCCATGACAAGTGTATTCTCATACACACGAACAATCGCCAGTTGTTCCTTGGAGCGGATGATGATTTTAGCAATTCCAATCTTCTCCGTATCACCAAGTGCCTGACGAAGGAGGCTGTATGCTTTTGATCCTCCCTCGCTTGGAGAAATAAAATAACTCCGCTCAAAATAAATCGGATCGATTTCTTCCAATTTAACAAAATCAATGATTTCGACCGCTTTATCTTCCTGTTCTTTCTTCAACTGTTCCAGGTCTTCTTTATCTAAAACGACAAATTTGTTCTTCGCATATTCATAAGCTTTGACAATCTCTTCACTCTCAATATCCCGATCACATACCGGGCAGCGTTTCTCATATTCGACTGGTGATTTACATTCTTCATGCAGCTGGCGCAGTTTGATGTCCTTATTCTCTGTTGCTGCATGCAGTTTCACCGGAATATTCACAAGTCCGAAGCTGATGGTCCCTTTCCACATCGTGTGCATCCCGCTCACTCCTTTTTCCTATAGGTTTCACGAGATCCATGAAAAATATGTTTCTTCTCTATGGATAAACTACATAAAAAACCTAACCTATTCAACTAAATGGCAGGGTTGTGAAAGAAAAGTGAATAGAAAGGAGATATGGAAATGAAGCCGATGCTTTTGACAGGGACGGCAGAACTCCCTGAGGGAGATGAGTGGGTATATGAAGTGAAGTATGATGGTTTCAGAGCTATTCTCGAAGCAAGCGTAGAAGGGGTCAAGCTTTGGAGCCGGAATGGAAAAGATATGAGCGAAAGATTTCCAGAAATCGTTCAGATGGACATTCCCAAAAACCTTCTCCCTTTTATTCTTGATGGCGAGTTAGTGATTTTGAACACTCCTTTTCAGGCAAACTTCGAAGCCTTACAAACAAGGGGAAGAATGCGTAATAAAGAAAAGATACAAACTTCTTCTAAACGAAGGCCTGCTACCTTCATAGCTTTTGACAAAATTGAAAAACGTGCTATTCCTCTATTAACAAGAAAAGAAAACTTGAAGAAGCTTATCGGAAAGCTAAGGCACCCCCAAATTAAATGTATTGATGTATATGAGGAAATAGAGGACATCCTATCCATCGCTGAGCTGCACTTAGCTGAGGGGATCATTGCAAAAATGAAAAAGAGCAAGTATCAGCCTGGTGACCGAGTAAGACAGTGGTTGAAATGGAAACAATGGAGGACAGTCTCTGGCTTTTTACAACAGTACGACTCTGAGAATGGAATTTACGATATAGGATTATATAAAGACGAGAGCCTTCTCCCTCTTGGAAAGTTTAAACATGGCCTGACAGATGAAGAGAGTGAGACACTTCGTATGTTCTTCAAAGAACATGGAAGAAAGAAAAAAGACACATGGCATTTAGACCCCGGCACGTGTGTAGATGTTCATTGTCTAAATGCAGAGGAAGGGGAACTTCGTGAACCCCTCTTCCACAAATTCCGGTTTGATCTTACTCCTGAAGATTGCACAGAAGCTAAGAAGCAGTGGGATCTATCCTTGTTTCCTGCTGATTTTGAGCCGACCAATCTGGATAAACCTTTATGGAAGGGTATTGCTAAACAGGATTTTCTCGTTTACATCCGTCAATTAGCACCTCACATGATCCCGTTCCTAGAGGAAAAGAAGTTAACATTGATCCGTTACCCTGATGGAATTTACGAAGAATCCTTTTACCAAAAACATTACCCCGACTATGCCCCGGATTTTCTGAAAATGTGGATGGAGGATGGAGAGCCGTTTATCATTTGCGACCACCTCCACTCTCTTCTTTGGCTTGCCAACCAGGGTGCACTGGAATACCATCTCCCCTTTGAAAAGGCTGGTGGTCAAAAGCCCGATGAAATAGTTCTGGATTTGGATCCAAAAGATCGAAGTCATTTCAGTAAGGCCATTACGGCTGCTCAATTATTAAAGCATCTCTTAGACGAGCTTGAAGTCAAAAGCTTTGTGAAAACTTCAGGAAATAAAGGGATGCAGATTCATATCCCTATTCGCGAGGGGGATTTAAGCTATGAGGAGACTAGGAAAATCACTGAAACGTTGGCGAAACTTCTTGTTAACGAAAACCCCGATCTTTTTACAATAGAACGGTTGAAGAAAAATCGCGGAGATCGTTTGTATATTGACTATGTTCAACATGCAGAAGGAAAAACGATCATTGCCCCGTATTCAACAAGAGCTACAGAAGCCGCAACTGTCGCTACCCCGCTTCATTGGAGAGAGGTGGGGGAAGGTTTGCAACCAGAATCGTTTACGATTCAAACAATACCTGACCGAATAGCTGAATATGGGTGCCCTTTTTCTATGTATGAACAGGCCAGAGACGAGCAGCCCATTCAAAAATTGAGACAATTGCTTCGATAGCTTGTCGAATATTGCCCGGGAAATGGTGAAATTAAAAAGCCAGTCAACTACAAATGAAAGGCTGCCGGTCGTCACCAGCAGCCTTTCTTAATATTTCTATTCGGATAATGTTTTACTTCGCTCACGCAGTTTGAACTTTTGTAATTTCCCACTCGCGTTACGAGGGAGTTCATCTACAAATTCATAACGTCTCGGCCGTTTGTAGCGGGCAAGCCTGTTTCCTGAAGTACAGAACTCATCCAGTTCTTGCTCGGTGACGCCACTGTCCTTTTTGACAATGTAGGCGACCACCCTTTCTCCCCACAAGTCATCTGGTTCACCAACAACGGCTGCATCCATGACTGCAGGATGATCGAACAAAGCATCTTCGACTTCTCTTGAGTAGATATTTTCACCGCCTGATATAATCATGTCTTTCACACGGTCACTGACCCAGAGGTATCCATCTTCATCGAACGATCCAATGTCACCTGTATGATACCAACCTTTGTACATAGCTTCTTCTGTCGCTTCCGGCCTATTGTAATATCCCTTCATCATGCTGGGCCCTCGTACAATAATTTCCCCGAGTTCTCGAGGTTTACATATCTCTTCGGGCTCGGCAGGACCATGCTCATTCGTTCTCACCACGCGCACTTCATGGTTCAGCAACGCTCTTCCTGCCGACCCTGCTTTCGTAACCTGTTCTTCTTCCGTAAGGGCGGTAATTGCCGGTCCCATCTCCGTCATACCATAGGCCTGTAAAAGTTGAACACCTAAAGACTCATGCAACTTCAACGTCAAAGCAGGGGCCATAGGTGCTCCTCCATAGAGACCTTGCCTCAACGTCTGGAAATCCTCTTTCGTGAATTCCTCTTGCAGCATCATGTTCCACATCGTCGGAGCTGCAAAGAACGAGGTAATCTGCTCCTCCCTGACCGTTCCAATCACTTCAGGCGCATCGAAGTGGTGCATCAGGACGTTTGTCGCTCCAATCATTACTCTCGGAAAGAACGCGCAATGGAGCTCAGCACAGTGGAAAATCGGGGCGACCGTCAGTCCCCGGTCTTCTTCTGTCAGTCTCAAACAAGCGGTCATGATGAGCGCTTGGTCGACCATATTTCTATGCGTATGGATGACCCCTTTCGGAAGCCCCGTCGTTCCGGAAGTGTACATGATGGCATAAGCGTCGTTCTCATCCAGTTCACACACAGGTCGTTCAGTTGTCACTCCATCAATTCGTTCATAATAGTTCATCGCATAAGGCAGGTTTTCTTCATCGATAGACCAGAACTCAATACTCGGC
The DNA here is from genome assembly GCF_009856445.1 of Halobacillus litoralis. GTDB lineage: Bacteria > Bacillota > Bacilli > Bacillales > Halobacillaceae > Halobacillus > Halobacillus litoralis. The sequence continues at coordinate 263,722 of NZ_WMFA01000001.1, read as the reverse complement.
ATCTCTTTTGCAACTGGAGCGATTTGAGCAGCCGTCGCTTTTTCAAACACAACCACCTTCGGATCAGCGTCTTTCAAAATGAACTCGATTTCCTTTTCCATAAGACGGAAGTTCACCGGATTAAATACCGCCCCAATCTTCATACAGGCAAACAGCACCGTCGCATATTCAGCTGTGTTAAAAAGGACCGTCGATACTTTATCCCCTTTTCCCACCCCCGAGGCCTTCAGCGCATTCGCAGTGCGGTTGACTTCCTGGTCCCATTCTCCGTATGTCCAGCGTGTACCAAGCCGTAGATCCACCAATCCTTCCTTATCTGCGTACTTCGCCACCGTATGCTCAAACATACTCTTAAGTGTTGGTCCCATTCCTCATCGACTCCTTTTGATTTTTAATAAAATCCTATTTGCCAACGTGCTCGATCCACCATGAGCTTCCTGAACGATCAACTATTGGAGTGCTTCATCCAGATTTTTCTGTGTAAAAATTAAAGCGTCCTTTCCTCACCTTCTAAGTACGGGAACCTTACCTGCCTGGGTAACATTTACTTGGGTTGTAACCGAATCGCTCCGTCTAGACGGATCACCTCCCCATTAAGCATCGGATTATCTAAAATGCTTAAAGCTAATTTCGCATACTCATAAGGCTTTCCTAATCGAGAGGGGAACGGTGTAGCTTTACCCAGGGTATCCCTCGCTTCTTCAGGGAGCTGTTCAAACATTGGAGTTTCAAACAACCCTGGTGCAATAGCCATTACGCGGATGCCATGACGGGCAAGTTCCCTTGAGAGCGGCATCGTCATCGCGGCGACGCCACCCTTAGACGCACTATAAGCCGCCTGACCGATTTGACCTTCATAAGCCGCAATCGATGCTGTGTTAATGATGACACCCCGCTCACCATATTCATTTGGCTCATTTTGCTGCATTTTTTCAGCAGCCAGACGGATGACATTGAATGTACCAATCAGGTTCACTTCAATGATCTTAGAAAAAGACTCCAGGCGGTGCGGGCCATTCCTTCCAACCACTTTTTCACCTGTTACGATGCCAGCACAGTTGATGACGGTGTTTACCTGACCAAAGGTTTCGACAGCCGTTTGGAGCATGTGTTCAATTTCATCAGCGGAAGTAACATCCACTTTGGCAAAGAGTACAGAAGAGCCTAATTCTTCTGCAAGTACCTCGCCTTTGTCTGTGTTTTGGTCTGCAACCACCACTTTCCCGCCACTTCTTGCAATCTTCCTCACCGTCGCTTCTCCAAGGCCCGATGCCCCGCCTGTCACAATGCCTATCACATTTTTAGCATCCATCGCTATCCCTCCAGCCTTTCAATGACCGTGCCGTTCGCCATTCCGTGTCCTTCACAGATGGCAAGCAGGCCGTACTTACCTGCTGTCCTTTCTAATTCATGAACGAGGGTGGTCATAAGCTTGGCTCCTGTAGCACCTAACGGGTGACCAAGCGCAATGGCTCCACCATTCACATTCAGCTTTTCATGTGACACACCCGTCTCTTTCATCCAAAACATAGGCACAGGGGCAAAGGCTTCATTCACTTCAAAAAGATCGATATCTTCAAGACTCAGCCCGGCTTTTTGTAAAGCTTTATATGTAGCAGGAACCGGACCTGTGAGCATTAATGTCGGGTCGGAACCAACGACAGCTCTCGAGACAATACGAAAGCGAGGCTTCAATCCAAGTTCTTCTGCTTTCTTCCGTGACATTAAAAGCACAGCTGCAGCTCCATCACTAATTTGACTCGCATTTCCTGCGGTGATTTTTCCGTTTTCCTGAAAAACGGTTTTCAGAGTGGCGAGGGTTTCAACTGACGTACCTGCTCTTGGCCCTTCATCTGTTTTGATGACATTGGAATCACCTGCGGTCACAGGCATGATTTCTTTTTCAAACCGGCCTTCATCGATGGCCATTAGCGCCCTACGATGACTTTCCGCTGCATAAGCATCAAGCTCTTCCTTACTCAACTGCCACTTGTCTGCAATTCTTTCTGCTGAATGACCTTGATTAATCATCTCGTACTTTGACGTCAACCGTTCGTTAAAAGATGTCCCTTGCATGTTTGAGAACATCGGCACTCGTGACATGCTTTCCACGCCGCCTGCAATGACGACATCCATGTCCCCACACGCAATAGCTTGTGAAGCGAAATGGATCGCCTGTTGACTCGATCCGCATTGTCGATCGAGTGTTACTCCAGGGACTTCCATTGGGAATCCAGCAGTCAAGGCAGCAATTCTTGCGATATCTCCCGCCTGCTCCCCCACCTGACTCACACAGCCAGCGATAACATCTTCCACCTCTACAGGGTCGAGAGAAGCTCGTTCTACCAGTTCTTTAAGTACATCTGCTAAAAGGATATCCGGCCTGATTTCGCTGAGACCTCCATTCCTTTTCCCCACAGGGGTTCTTACTGCTTCTACGATAACGACTTCATTCATATCTTTTCCTCCTATGCTAAGCCCATCTTTTTGGCGATAATTGTTTTCATAATTTCATTGGATCCTGCATAAATCGCAGTGACCGGTGCATCACGGAACCTTCTCGCAATTTCATACTCTTCCATATACCCATAGCCACCGTGAAGGTGCATACATTCCATTGCTACCTTTTTCACCAGGTCGGTCGTCCACCACTTGGACATCGACACCTCTTTGACAACGTCCTCCCCGTTCATATGCGCCTCGATTGTACGGTCCAGAAATGTCCTTCCAATCTCAACTTCCGTTTGTAGTTCAGCTAGTTTGAATTGAGTATTTTGAAAAGAGGCAATAGACTTCCCAAAAGCTTTGCGCTCCTTTACATAAGCAACCGTCAACTCAAGCATCCGTTCACATGCTGCAATGGCACCAATACCTACGATCAAGCGCTCCTGTTGCAGCTGGTTCATTAAATAATAGAAACCTTCGCCTTTTTTACCAAGAAGGTTATCCTTGGAAACGGCCGCATCTTCAAAGATTAATTCTGAAGTATCCTGACTGTTCAGGCCGATCTTGTCGAGCTTCCTCCCTCGTGAAAAACCGGAAGTGTCTCTCTCAACGACCATCAGACTGATTCCCTTATACGCTGGAGACGCATGGGGATCCGTTTTACACACCACCACTACCAAATCCGCATGAATTCCATTGGTAATGAACGTTTTTTCCCCATTCATTGTAAATCCTTGGTCAGATTCTATTGCTGTCGTCTTTATTGAAGCAAGATCCGATCCTGCTCCCGGTTCTGTCATCGCGATTGCGGTAATACATTCTCCTGTTGTACATTTTGGCAGCCATTTTTTCTTTTGTTCTTCTGTTCCATAAGCTTCCAAATAAGGAACGACTATATCGTTGTGTAAACCAACCCCAATCAATCCCGTCCCTACTTTTTCCATCTCTTCGTTGATGACAACGGAATAGCCGAAGTCTGCTCCAAAACCGCCATATTCCTCGTCGAGCCAAGGACATAGATACCCCTGTTCTCCAAGCTTTCTCCAGAAATCCCGGGGAACTTCTCCTGCCTTTTCCCAGTCATCATAATAGGGGTACGCTTCTTTTTCTAAAAACTTCCTTAAAGACTGACGGAGTATTTCATGTTCTTCTGTTATGTAAGATGCCTTCATTATCTTCCTCCCTGAACATTCTTCGCTCTATTGGATGTAATTCTCTCTTTATTCCTCCCTTTCCTGCCACAAACAGAAAACGCTTACATTTTTATGTATTTAGAAGGATTTCGACACTCTCTCTTACTGGTACTATTTATTACGGCGCGAAAAGTGGATAATAAACGATATCGTAGGGGGTTGAAAACTATCACTGGGGTTTATTTTCGTGACAGGAATGAGGGTTGGTTAGGAAGTCCAATTACAATACAAAACTTTTATCGGTGGGTTTTATACTCTTATCAGTAGGTTTCGGCTTTTTATCAGTGACTTAGGAGCTTTTATCGGTGAGTTTTGCACTTTTATCAGTGACTTCAGTGATTTTATCAGTATTTACGTAAAGCAGAGTGTTGAACAGTAGACGCAAAAAACCAGCCCGGTTCGGACTGGTTCTTTTTAAAATTAGTCTATGACTTTTTCAATGGCAAAAGCGACGCCGTCTTCTTTATTAGACGCTGTTACAAAGTCTGCTTCTTTTTTTACTGGCTCCTGGGCATTCCCCATCGCGACGCCGAAACCTGCTTCGCGAATCATTGCGATATCGTTCATGCTGTCGCCTACAGCCATCACCTGATCCATATCTAAATCAAGCCACTGGCAGACTTTCATGAGAGCCGCTGCTTTATTTACACCTACAGGATTGATTTCTATGTTAGTTGGACTGGAGTTGGTGACTTCCAGGTTTTCATTCGCATTGACTTCATCGAGAATGACTTGTCTTACTTCATCATCTTGTATATCAAAGCCGAACTTCAACCAATCGTAATCTACAACCTCTTGGTCGAATGGATTTTGGCTGTTGTACAAGCCTTGAACGGTTGAGGACCAAAAATAGAGGCCATGCTCTTTCTTCAATTCCCATAGACGTTCCACATGTTTATGTTCGAGCTTATTTTGCTCCACGAGGTTAAACTCGTGATCATAAATCTCTCCACCATTGATCGTAACGATATAGGAAGAACGGCCGAGGTCTTCAGCGATTTTACGGCATCGGGATAAAGATCTTCCTGTACTCAATACAACGTGGATGCCTTTTTCCTTCGCTTTTTTTATAGCTTCTTTATTTGCCTCGGATACTTCGCCTTCATGATTGACAGTGGTACCATCTAAGTCCAGAGCAATCAATTTGATGTCTTTTGTCATGTGATTCACGTCCTCTCTCTAATGTACCCATTTTAATATAAGGAACTTCCATACACAATTCAAAAGAATACCTGTGGAGGCTCGAGTAGTTTTACATTCAAAAACCTGTTTTTCCCCTCTTCCTCATAAAGGAAAAGAGCACTACGATCCGATGATTATTTTCATACCTTAATGGGTATGGATAAGAAGAACTTATTTTCAAGGAGGTATTTCATGTTTCACTACACGGTAGAAACGGACAAAGGTATGGATGAAGCGATCGAAAGCCTTGAGGCTAATTTGAAAGAGGCAAAGTTTGGCGTGTTATGGAACTTTGACATCAAAGATAAGCTTCATGAAAAAGGACTGGAATTTGAAAAAGAATTTAAAGTCTTGGAAGTCTGTAACCCTAAAGAGGCGCAGCGCGTGTTAAATGAAAACATTATGGCTGGCTATTTCCTCCCGTGTAAAATGGTTGTCTATCAAGATGGAAGCAAAACGAAAATCGGTATGCCTAAACCTACCTCTCTTACTCAAATGGTTGAGGATGATCATATCCAGGAGATGGCAAGTGACATCGAAGACCGTTTGAAAAAATGCATGGATCAAAGCGTGTAACCATCTCAAAGAGCTGCTCATTATAGCAGCTCTTTCTTAATTTTAATTAACAAGGATTCCGTTTAACCTTCATACCCAAAGTCTATCAATGTTCTATGGGAGGTAAAGGCTCTGTCTGTTTACCCTTTAATGTGAAATGGAATTCCCCCTGGCTCGTAAGCGCGCCATAAAAGACATCCGATACATTATGGGTACCCAGGTTCGTATGTAACCACTCCATGTCCCGACCTGTTCGAGTTAAAAGGTCTGGTTGCAGTTGACCATCCAAAATTAAAGGGATATCATAACCCCCGCCCCTATATGGTAAACCCATATCTGCACGAGTTACGGCTTCATTAGCGTTTTTTAGTTTAACGGATAGCTGTCCATTCGGTTCGATGATTCCAAGCTCGACACTACTAAGAGCAAATACTTTCTGTTCTCTGAGCATGTGAGTTATGTTATCAAGAGAATAATGGATACGAGAGATGTTCTCTTCCACCATTTCCCCTTCAAAAATTACAATTGTCGGCTCAAACGTCAGCATCTTTCCTATTTGTCTGTTCCAAAGCTTCAGCCATACAATGAACTTTTGTAAAAGCGCAATGGCAATAATTGCTGTAACCGTATGTATATGATTAATCTTTGGATCGGCAATATCTGCCCCGACAACAGAACCTAAAACAAGCACAACTAAAAAATCGAAGACAGGCAATTCTCCAATCGATCTTTTCCCCATGAACAGGCCAACCCCTAATAGTAAGGGCAAGATGGTCAATATCCTTCCCATCACTCTGAGTGTATCCATCCACATCTCCATATTCTTCACCTCCCACTTAGCTTTACACGGGATAGAGCCCCTTATCCAAAAAAATACGTGCCGGGGTGTTGACATTATACCTAATGGGGTATATTATTAGTCATGTACTGTTCAACAGCGACAGAAAAAAACTTCACAAGGGAGGTCAATTCGATGGAATACAATGACGCAATGAAGAACAGAGTGAAACGTCTAGAAGGTCAGTTGCGAGGCGTTTTAAAAATGATGGAAGAAAATAAAGACTGCAAAGATGTCATTACGCAGCTTTCCGCTTCCAGAAGCGCGATTGACCGTGCGATCGGGCTCGTGGTAAGCTCCAACCTTGTGGAGTGCATCCAGGATGCCGACGATCAAGAAAACAAAGAAGCTTCGATTAACGAAGCTGTTCAGTTGCTTGTCAAAAGCAGATAAATTTTTTTACAATATAATATACACATACGCGTATAACTATATACTATTAGGAGGATGAAACATGTCTGAAACAAAAAAGACGAATATTATTTTATTCAGCGGGGATTATGATAAAGCAATGGCTGCCTATATCATTGCAAACGGAGCAGCCGCCTACGATCACGAAGTTACGATTTTCCACACGTTCTGGGGGCTGAATGCTCTACGTAAGGATGAAAGCATTCAAGTAAAGAAAGGCTTCATGGAGAAAATGTTTGGTAAAATGATGCCGCGTGGAGCAGATAAGATGGGCATATCAAAAATGAACTTTGCAGGATTTGGTCCTAAGATGATCAAAGACGTCATGAAAAAACACAATGCGATGCCGTTGCCTGATCTTATTGATATGGCTCAAGAGCAGGAAATCAACTTGGTCGCATGTACAATGACGATGGACCTACTAGGATTGCAAAAAGAAGAATTGCTTGATGACATTCAATACGCAGGCGTTGCTGCCTACCTTGCAGATGCGGAAGACGGCAATGTTAACCTGTTTATCTAATTAGGAGGTATCATTTATGAAAACAATGACAGCTAAAGAAGTAGAAGAAAGACTATCTGAAGGTAAAGAACTAAACATTATCGATGTCCGTGAAGACGAGGAAGTCGCTGAAGGAATGATTCCTGGTGCGAAACACATCGCTCTAGGGACTGTCGAAGAGCGCGCAGATGAATTGGATAAGGATAAATCTTATATCATGGTTTGTCGTTCCGGTGGCCGCAGTGGCCGTGCATCACAAATTCTTGAAGATAAAGGTTTCGATGTGACGAACATGGAAGGCGGCATGATGAGCTGGGAAGGTCCAACGAAATAAATCCCCCTATAAGGGTAGAGGAGGAATGTAAGAATGGAACTGAAAACAGATCTTACGTTAGATGCCAAAGGATTAGCATGTCCTATGCCAATTGTGAAGACAAAGAAAACAATGAAGGACATTGAAGCTGGGCAGGTCCTTGAAATTCAAGCCACTGATAAAGGATCTAAAGCAGACCTTGAAGCATGGACGAAAAGTGCAGGTCATCAGTACTTGGGTACGATTGAAGAGGGAGATGTACTCAAGCACTATGTCCGCAAATCAAGCGGTGAAGAAGAACAGGAGAAGAAACATCCGAATGTTGCAAACAACGAAGATTTGAATAGTCTTCGCAAAAACGAGAACGTCCTTATCCTGGATGTGCGCGAATCTGCGGAATATGCGTTTGAGCATATCCCTGAAGCCACGTCTATCCCTCTTGGTGAACTTGAAGAACGTGCAGATGAACTGGATCGTACGAAAAACATTTATATCGTCTGCCGTACAGGAAGCAGAAGTGATCTTGCTGCACAGAAACTGACAGAAAAAGGTTTTGAGAATGTTTACAATGTTGTTCCAGGCATGAGTGGCTGGAATGGCGAAACGACGAAGCTTTAATTCTATATTTTTTTACTAAAATTAATACCCTGGGAGGTAATAAGATGACTGTTAAAAACATGACGGTAAAAGAAATTACTAATAAAGTGTTGAACAATGAAGAGCTATTCCTTCTTGATGTCCGAACAGAAGATGCGTACCAAGACTGGAAAATCGAAGGTGAAAACTTTTCTTACTTGAACGTTCCTTATTTCGATCTCCTTGATGGTGTCGAAGAGATCGCAGATCAGCTGCCAAAAGATAAAGAAATTGCTGTCGTTTGTGCCAAAGGCGGTTCTTCTCAAATGGTTGCTGAAATGCTTGTAGAAGAAGGATTCGAAAATGTTTACTCCGTAGAAGGCGGAATGAAAGCCTGGAGTGAGCACTTGGAGCCGATCAAAGTCAATGACCTGAAAGATGGCTGCGAGCTTTATCAGTTCGTACGTATCGGTAAAGGCTGCCTTTCCTACATGGTTGTATCTAACGGGGAAGCAGCAATCATTGACTCTACAAGAATGACAGATGTGTATGTTGATTTCGCTAAAGAAATAGGTGTAAAAATCACAAACGTTTTTGATACGCACTTGCATGCCGACCACATTTCTGGTGGACGCAAGATTGCAGAACAAACAGGTGCCACGTACTGGCTCCCTCCAGAAGATGCTGGTGAAGTGACATTCGATTACCAACCCCTTCGTGATGGAGACCATGTCACTGTAGGAAATACAAACATTGATATTCATGCGTTGTATTCTCCTGGCCACACGAAAGGATCTACTTCTTTCGTCGTGGATGATCAATACTTGATGACAGGTGACATCCTGTTCATCGACTCTATCGGACGTCCAGATCTTGCCGGGAAAGCCGATGACTGGGTCATGGACCTGAGAGAAACCCTTTATACACGTTATAAAGAGCTTTCTGACGAACTGATCGTCCTTCCAGCTCACTTCATGATCATGGATGAGTTGAACGAAGACGGTACCGTTGCCGAAAAACTAGGTACCCTATTTGAAAAGAACCACGGCTTGAACATCGATGATCAAGAAGAGTTTAGAAAATTGGTTACAGAGAATCTGCCCCCTCAACCAAACGCTTATCAGGAAATCCGTGAAACAAACATGGGTAAAATCAGCCCCGACAATGAAGAACAGCGTGAAATGGAAATCGGCCCAAACCGTTGTGCCGTAAGATAAAAACTCATGAGCCCGGGGAATGCGGGCTCTCCCTAATCAATCATTATTAACATTTGGAGGTATTCAATTATGAACGTAACAAAAACACTTGATGCAAAAGGACTGGCTTGCCCAATGCCAATCGTGAAAACAAAGAAAGCGATGAAAGACATCGAAGCTGGAGAAGTTCTTGAAATCCACGCAACAGACCAAGGAGCAAAAGCAGACTTGACCGCATGGGCGAAGTCCGGTGGCCATGAACTTCTACAAACAGAAGAAGACAATGGCGTATTCAAGTTCTGGATTAAAAAGGGCGAATAATCAAGAATCACCTGAAGAACATTATGGAATAAAGGGAACCTAGGACGGTTCCCTTTTTTATAGGAGGTAAACTAGACTATGGAATTCGGATTAATCATCACGATCTTTCTTATCGGCTTCATAGGATCTTATATATCCGGAATGCTCGGCATCGGGGGTTCCATCATCAAATATCCAATGCTGCTTTATATACCGCCGCTTGTTGGTTTTACAGCCTTCACCGCCCATGAAGTATCCGGCATCAGTGCCGTGCAGGTCTTTTTCGCGACCATCGGTGGTGTTTGGGCCTACCGTAAAGGCGGTTTCCTGAACAAAGAGCTCATTTTATATATGGGTGTCAGTATTTTGATCGGTAGCTTCATAGGTGGTTATGGATCAAGGTTCATGGCTGAAGACGGCATTAATATTGTTTACGGTGTTCTTGCTTTAATTGCGACGGTTATGATGTTCGTACCGAAAAAAGGTATTGATGACAAGCCATTGGATGAAGTCACCTTTAACAAACCTCTAGCTGCCATTCTCGCACTAATTGTAGGAATAGGAGCAGGGATTGTGGGTGCCGCAGGAGCTTTCTTATTGGTACCGATCATGCTTGTTGTGCTTAAGATCCCGACACGGATGACGATCGCATCATCTCTTGCTATTACGTTGATTTCATCCATCGGAGCGACAGTCGGAAAGGTGACGACAGGGCAGGTCGAATACTTCCCTGCAGCGATTATGGTTGTGGCAAGTTTAATTGCTGCACCACTTGGAGCGATGGCTGGTAAAAAAGTAAATACAAAGATTCTACAGACTGTACTCGCGCTATTGATTTTAGGAACAACAATCAAAGTATGGATGGATATCTTCTAATACTGAGTACACAGAAAGAGCAGGACCTTAAAGGGTCGCTGCTCTTTCTTTAGGTACATGCCTGTATGTTCCCCTTTTTAGATTGCCTGACTATCCTCCTGCTTTTCAGTCGATCCACACTTCTAATTACTTCCCATGACCTGGATTATTTTATAGGGGGAGGGTACCAATCAAAGAGTTAAGGGCTTCAGAACTGACAAATTCAACGTGGTCATCTTCACGAAAAGTGAAATGGACTGGATCCGTTTTGTCATGGGGGGTTAATCCTCATAGAAACATCTATGTATCATCCCATCAAAAAAACCTCTCTCCTTTTATCAGGAGAGAGGTTTTTGCTTATTTTTCTTGTTTATTTTGATTTGGTTCAGTACTCTCGCTTTGGACCATCTCTGTTTCATCCAGGTAACGCAGCAAGTCACCATAGATGATTGAATCAGACATCTCCAATTCCTCCTGGGCCTTCTCGAACCCTTCATTACAAAGGTCAGCTTCCAGCTCTTCCCCTGTCTCGCGATCATAACAGGTTCCTTGAATACCTACATATTCCTCGCTTGCAAAGTTACCATCACGAGTGATCATCAATTGACGGCGATCCTTATCAAGAAGGTCGTGTCCGAATTGTATAGGGTTATCATCTTGAATACCCAGCAAATTGGTCAATGTTGGGCGCAGGTCAACTTGACCCCCAACCGTATGGTTTTTCTCAGCGTCAATTCCTTTTCCGTAAATCAACATCGGAACACGCTGCAACTGGAATTGTTCGTAGTCGTTAATCTCTTTATCCAGGTACTCACCCATCGCTTCTTGGTGGTTTTCAGAAATTCCGAAGTGGTCCCCATACATGACGAGTATGGTATCATCATAAAGCTCTGAATTCTTGAATTCTTCAACGAACTTCTTCAAAGCTTCATCCTGATAACGGATGGTTTGGAAGTAACGGTTCAACGTACCACTCCCTGTCTCCCCTTCTTCGATGAACTTTTGCTCTTCAGGAAGTGTGAATGGATAATGGTTCGTCAACGTAATCATCTTCGAGTAGAAAGGTTTATCCATTTCTTTCATCATATTCAAAGAATCCTCGAAGAAATATTCATCCAAATAACCCCAGCCGTGTGATTTTTCCGGAGTGACAGCGTAATCTTCCTTGGAGAAATATTCATCATAGCCTAGCGAATCATACATCACATTACGGTTCCAGAACGTTTTATCATTCGCGTGCATGGAGCTGGTAAAATAGCCATTCTCGCCAAGTAAACTTGGAAGCCCTTCATATTCATTTGATGAATGAGTGAAGAAAACCGCACCACGGTTTAATGGATACATAGAGTTCGCAAGTAAAAACTCGGAGTCTGACGTACGTCCCTGCTTCACTTGGTGATAGAAGTTATCAAAGTAGATGCCTTCTTCTTTCAGGTCATTGAAGTAAGGAGTCAATTCTTCTCCGTGCAACGTATTGTCGACAACGAAGGTCTGTGTACTTTCCAGAGAAAGTACTATGACGTTTTTACCTTCTGCGACACCTTCTAAACGATCGCTGTCTTCCGATTTATTTTCGTTCAAGTAGTTGATGACCGGTACAAGTTCGTTACTGTCCGCCAGCGTCTTTTTCATCTCGGTTTTACCCTGCAACACCACATCATAGACATGGTAATTGATAACACCAATATACTTAACGAGCATATTACGATCAAACGTACGCTCTAAGAGATCTGTTCGTTCCTGCTCTGCCCACTGCAGGTTAATCATGAACAAAGGAATGGCAACAATAGCTAGAACGATACCTTCCCAGCGCTTTGGCTTGAATACCTGGAAGCGTGAGGGTTTCAAGTAGAATAATAGAAAAGCTGCAATGAGAACATCGACAAACAGCAAGGCATCGACCGGACTCATAATCGTCGTGATACTGCCTCCGAGGTCCGCGAGGTTTGCTACCTGGTTTAACATCGGGATCGTAATGAAATCATTGTATTCTCTATAAAAGAGAACATTTACGTATAAAAGAATGGAGCCTAAGATATAGGAAAAGAACATACCCCGACGTCCGGCAAGCAAAATCCCCAGTCCAAAGATGAGAAAGATACTGCTCAGTGGATTGAATGCCAGAATGTTTGCTTCATTAGAATTCTCCACATTCAGTGAAAAGATGCTTGTTTGTATATAATTCATTTTCAACCAAAAAAGACCGATTACAAATAAGTAGACTAGTAGTTTTAAACCAGTTTTTTTATTAATATATTTATTGTTTGTAAACATTGTAAAACCTCCGTTAATTTTACATTACCCTATTCTACCTCATCTCAAATCTTTTTTGTACCACCTTAGAGATAGTTTAAAAACTCTGACACATTTGGACCGTTTATATCAAGGAATAGTTAAGTGAAAATGAAGCTCAATACCTATGCTTCCGCCATTTTTACTATTATAAGGAAAAATGTTTCGAATTTTCTAATATACTCACCCGTTTTATGTTAACTTATATGTATAAAAGGTTAACGAAGGAGTGTAAAATATGTCACCAGAAAGTAAAAAATTGAGATTCATTGTAAACGGAGCATTATTTGCGGCACTGACAGCCATTATGGCTCAAATCGAAATCCCCCTTCCGGTTGTACCCATCAGTGGACAAACATTAGCTGTCGGGCTCACCGCTACCATTCTAGGAAGCAGGCAGGGAGCAGTTGCGATGGTTGGGTATGCAGCTTTAGGGGCTGTCGGACTTCCTGTTTTCGCAGGATTCAGTGGCGGAGCTCAAGTTTTGGCTGGGCCGACCGGGGGGTACATATTCGGTTTCATTTTAACAGCTTTCATCACCGGTTATATCTTAGAAAAGACGTCTTTCAACTTACCCATGGCGATTGTTGCAAATGTGACAGGTATGATCATTACTTTAATATGTGGAACAATTCAGTTGAGGTTTGTCCTCGATATGACTTGGGGGCAGGCGCTTGCCGCCGGCGTCTATCCGTTTATCGCTGTCGGACTCATTAAAGCATTTCTTGCGAGCTGGATTGGCATCATCGTCAGAAAACGACTGATTCAGGCAAGATACATTAAAGAAGACCGGCACCCAGTAGCTTCGTAATTTCATATTTCCTGGGAAATGAAAAGAACGCCGTGAGTAGTCACGACGTTCTCTTTTTATTCCTCCGTTTGTAAATCTACAAGAATCGTACTAACAATAATGAACAGCGGGATGCACGCGACTGTAAATGCAAATGCGAATGACATGGTATTCCCCCCCTCTCCTACCAGGTTTGGAATCTTCCTGAACCCGGTGGTGCATGTTGGATGAGATCCGCTAAAGGAATCGTGTAAGCAACAGCGATGAGTACAAAAGCGATTCCGATCCAAAGCTTCCAGTTTTCCAAAAATCTTGGTGTAGCCGTAGCATCGCTGGGTGCTAAAGGAAACGATTCTGCTTGATGAGCGTCAGCCTTAGGTGCTACCCACCACAATTGAATGACAATGAATATTAGCAGCGAGGCCGACAAGAAGAGAATAGATCCGCCGACAGCCATCGTCACATGATTGGATAAAATACCATCAAACCACGCAAGTGCATCATCATGAGCATAGCCTGTATAGGCGGTACGTCTCGGAGCGCCCATCAACCCCAATACATGCTGGGCTGTACTCATGAGAAGCATCCCCACTGACCATGAAATGATTTGAATAAAAGCGAGCTTTTGAAGAGCTTTCGTAAAACGTCTTCCAGTCAAGTACGGGATCAGCCAAAACGTCAGACCAAAGAATGTCATGGCTACAGGTGTCCCGACCGTGATATGAAAGTGGCCCACGACCCATAGTGTGTTGTGGATCACTTCATTCATCTGGAAACTTGCATTAATGATTCCGCCTGCTCCACCAGGAATAAAGAAAGCCATGGCGATAAAGATAGAGGTGAACCGAACATCCTTCCATGGCAGCTTCCGGAACCATCCAAACAAACCTTTTCCTCCAAGCTCCCTGCCCCGTAACTCAAACGTGGCAAACATAGAGAAGGCTGTCATCAAAGAAGGAATGATGACCATAAACGTCAATACTGTTTGTAGAAACTTCCAAAAACTTGCGATCCCTGGCTCTGTCAACTGATGGTGAAAACCGACAGGAATGGAGAAAAGAATAAACAGAACGAACGATAACCGTACAAGCGAATCACTGAAAACCTTCGTTCCGAGAATTTTCGGTACAATTACATACCATGCCATATACGCAGGAAGTAACCAGAAGTAAACGAGTGGATGACCGAAATACCAGAACAAAGAACGGCTCAATTCGACGTTGATTCCGTCCACCATCCCGAAGGCCCATGGGATAAACTGAAAGAGAACAGATGCTACAACCCCAAGACAGGCGATGACCCACAGAATAATCGTAGCCACCGTCATGAATGCAAATAACGGACTGAGTTCTCCTTTATTTTGCTTTCTCCATACCCGGTAGTGACCGATTAAAGCAAACCCCTGGATCCACGTACCGATGACAAATAAGGCAAGGCCTACATAAAACAGGCCGTGAGCCTGCAAAGGAGCATAAAAGGTATAGAGGACTGAAGCCTGGCCTCCGATCACCATGATGACAACTAAAAGGGTTCCTAATGACGTTACAACAAAACCAATCCAATTCCACAAAAGGACTTTAGGACCGAATGACCCAATTGACCGGCTCATCCCGGCCTGAAAAAAGGCAAAAATGAAGAATGTCGTAAAGACGATAGCAAGCAATAGTCCATGAGCCGTTAACACTTGGTAATAATCCAGCCACCCAGGCAACGTTAGAGCGTCATTTCTTATAAACACCTGAAGAAGACCACAAAGTGTCCCAATTAAGAAAGCCGCATAAGCGAAACCTAAGTTCGCAAGAGCCAGTTTCCGTTCTCCCTTTGCTATTTGTCCCATTATCATTGTTCAACCACCTCGATTTCTGTGCTCATAAAATGGTGGCCGGATCCACAATACTCATTACAAATGACCAGATACGTACCAGGCTCTTGGAACGTATGCTTTTTATGGTTGATCTCCCCCGGAACCACCATCATGTTCACATTTGTTCCGACGACGGAAAAGCTGTGAACGACATCTGAACTTGTAACGGTAAACATGACCTCTTTCCCTGCAGGTACTTGAATTTTCCCAGGGTCGTACCCGAAAGCTTTCCCCACCATTACCACTTCATAGGTACCATCTTCTTTCTCGTGCACCCCCGGCTGATCGAAGGGAGCTGTTTCAGAAACCTTATCGGGATCGATTTTCATATGACCTCCCGAAGGTGTATGTCCCTGATGGAAGGCGCTTACGCCAACGACAGATAAAAAGATAATGAGTGCCGTAATCCCGAAAATAAGCCAGATTTTTTCATATTTGTGTAAATGCATGACCTTCCCCTCCTATAACCTCTGGATATATAAAAAGTAGATGCTCACCCACATGACTATAATGATGGCCCCAACGGCCAGAACACTCACAAGGGTCCCCCTCAAATCTGTTTGATCCTCCTGTTTTTTCATAACCATTCCGCCCCCTCTTCCCTTCATTTGATCTAGTTCTATTGTATCGATCGGATGGGAAATAAAATATCGGGGAATCCCCTCATCTTAAAAAGCAAAATCCCCTATTCCATCTTTTTATGCTCAATAAAACGGAATTCAAAAAACGCTCCCTTTAGTGGAAAACTCAGTTTCGAGACTAGTGTGTGGTTCTAGGGGCTGCGGGAAAAGGTTCGTCTTGCTCCATCGTCCAGACACTCGCGTCATAAGCAGAACAGCAAAGGAATGAAAAGCACATTCCGTTGCTGTTCTGCTTATGCCAGTCGTGTCTACCAGGACGATTCCGCATTTGAACACTTTCCATGGGGCGGGCGGTGAGCCTCCTCAGGCTATGCCTTCCGGGGTCTCACCTGTCCCACACGTCCCATAGGAGTCTCACCGTTTCCCTCCGCCCCTTTACCTTATAAGTGTCTCGAAACCACTTCTAACAGGGGCAGTTTAAATGGTTGAGGGAAGTGGATGATTAGAACACCTGTATTCATAAGGAAGGTTCCAATTCATCTCCCCTAGGCTGGCATAAAGTGCCTTGTATCAAGCATTTGCCTATGCTAAACGTCAATTGGGCTAGAGTTTATATCATTCACTTCTCATAACCATACAAGTGATTTTTAAGTAGTAGTTTCGAGAACCTTCCTTGGTTAGGGGGCGTAGGGGAATGGCGAGACTCCTGCGGGAAAAAAGTGCAGGGTGAGACCCCACAGGACGCAGTCCGAGGAGGCTCACCGCGCTCCCGCGGAAAGCGAGTTATTCCCCGCAGCCCCATCCAATCAAAAAACATCTCGAAAATGAGTCTTCAAGAAACCTGCCAATGAGTTGAATAACTCATTAAAAGGAGCAGTATTAATAAAAAACTTAAAGGAAATAGACATAAAAAAAGAAGCCTGGTTTATTATCAGGCTTCTAAAGGGATTTTCACTTTGATTGTAGTTCCATTGTTTTCGGCAGATGTGATCGAGAGTGAGCCTCCGACGGCTCGAGCTCTTTCTTCCATGCTGAACAGTCCCACACCTTTATTGGAGCGCCCAACCGTGAATCCGTTTCCTTCATCCGATACCTCAATAAAAAGAACACCTCTTTCCTCTTTGATTGAAGCCTTCGCTTCCTCTACATCCGCGTATTTCCTTACATTAGTCAGCGCTTCCTGGATGATGCGGTAAATACTTGTTTCCACATCAGGCGATAACCGGCAGCGGACGTCTGACTGAAATGTCACATTCAAACCATACGATTTTTCTAGTCGATTAATAAACGAGCGTAATGCCGGCATTAACCCGAGTTCATCCAAAGCGGACGGCCTGAGTTCCCAGGACATATCCCTTACATTTTGAATCAATTGACTGATGTCTGTATTCATCTGGTCAATTAATGGGTGTGTGTATTCTTTTTCAAGTCTTTGAACAGTAATAAGCAGGCTATACAGCTCTTGGCCAATACCATCATGCAATTCTCTCGATACATGCTTCCGCTCATTTTCCTGCACATCAATGATTTTTGTCATCATATGTTGGAGCTCTTGTTCTACACGCTTGCGTTCCGTAATTTCATTACGTATGGCCAGATATTGATAGGGTTTTCCTTTTTCATCCAGAAAAGGAACAATGGTTGTATCTACCCAGTAAAAGGATCCATCCTTTGCTTTGTTTTGGATTTCCCCTTTCCAAACGGAGCCGGTGCCGATTGTACGCCACAGCTCTTTGAAAAAATCCTTTGAGTGATATCCGGAGTTTAAGATACGGTGGTCCTGCCCAATTAATTCTTCGACATTGTACTTCGATATCTCTGAAAATTTCTTGTTCACATGCCTTATTCTTCCCCTTTTGTCGGTAAGAGCGACAATGGAAGATTCGTCTAACGCATACTTAATATCAAGCAGCTCTTTGAATGGTTCATAACTTTCACGATCAAAGGTACTTCTTTCCGCAAGGTTTTGAATCGTAATATAAAAATAGCGGATTCCTGACACGACCGAATCGTGAACAACTAAGAAAACGGGCGAAGGGTTCTCCCCCTGAGGGGTGATGTAATGTTCAAGAAGAACACCTTTTTCACAATTATGTAGATCCTCGAGGGACAGGTGAAGAAACAAATCTTCCAGCACTGCCTCCTCCTGGTTCCGTTGAAATAAAACCTCCGCACGACCATTGAAAGACGTAACAACGCCGTCTTCCCTTACAATCAAAAATCCTTCCTTTCGGCCAGGCAGAATAGGTGAGAGCGTTTCTTTTTTCATTCCACCGCCTCCCTTTCTTGAAAATAAGCTTGTATAGTAGATGCCGACCGGTCACACAACTTCTTGTCTGGTAAAGGGTGGGATGAACGATAGGCGATGAAAAGAACGGCGCCAAAAAGAGAAGGGGTGATGACCGGAATGGCTACAAAAGCACGAATTCTCTCAGATAATACAATAGGATACTCTCTGAGCGGCAGAGGAAGATCTTCAACATTTTCACATCTGAAAACTGTGCCTGTTTGTAAAACCCTGCCTGCTACCCCTTTCCCGTACATGACACTCATCCGCTTATACCTTTCATTTACCGGGCGATCAGCATACGTCCACCTGATTCCCTTAGAAGGTGAATGAAACTCGGCAATAGCCACTAAGGACGCGTCTGTATCTGCAGAAACTTTTGCACATAGTTCTTCTAAAGATCGCCTCACACGTTCAGCCCCTTTATAGAGAATATCCAAGCAACCCTTTCTTCCATGCATACTCTACCAACTCAGGCCGGGTCTTAAGTTGTAATTTTTCCATCACATGCGCCTTATGAGCTTCGACCGTTTTGACACTGATGACCAGCTTTTCAGCGATGTCCTTATTAGCGAACCCTTTCGCAACCAATGCCAGCACTTCCCGTTCCCTATCCGTCAGTAAACGATAAGAGTCAGACGTTTTACCATTTTTCAGTGTGTTCATATAGTCTTCCATCAACCGCTTTGTGGCTGATGGATAAAGGTAAGCATCTCCTTCCGCTACTTGGCGGATGGCTTTTAAGAGTTCTTCATGAGGGGCATTCTTTAAAATACAACCGGATGCACCTAGTTCAATCGCCCGAAACAAATACTCTTCATCATCATGCATCGTTAAAATAAGGATATGTGTATCAGGGAATTGTTTCTTTATTTCTGAAGTCGCTGATAATCCGTCTTTTCCATGTGGCATCGACAAATCCATCAAGACGACGTTCGGATGTTTTTCCTCTACTTGAGCAAAAGCTTCATCCCCTTCTGAAGCTTCACCTGCGACTTCAAAGTCATCCACCGCATTCAAAAGCATCCGTAATCCAGAACGGACGACGGCATGGTCATCCACGATTACAATGGAGATCATCCTCATTCCCCCTCTTCTTGAAATAAATCCAGAACCACTGCCCTGACCTTTGTTCGATTTTTAATTCCATACCTGTTCTTTTCTGTATAAGACGCAGAAAACCCTTTTCATCCGCATCGATCCGGTCATGGGGGGACAGGAATTGGAAGGTTACCGACTCCTCTTCCATATGAATGTCGATGGTATCTGTATCCGCATTCTCAACAATTAAAAGGATGGTTTGTTGAATCAATCGGAATAAAATCCGATGATCTATAGAAAATAAGCTTCTTTCAGTCACAAGTCTTACCGTTACACCAAAACGATTTTCTATTTCTTTACTAAATTGCTTTATCGCAGGAACCACACCCCTTTTAGCAAGAGATAGAGGGGTGGACTCATTCGATTTACTTCTCATATCATCTATGATGTGAGTTAGTAAAAGCGCAGATTTTGATGAGCCTCCCTCCTGGTCCATTTGATGGAGCAGACCTGTTAAAAGGTGACTATACCTTTCATGAAGGTCATAAGATAAATCATATAACATCGTTTCATACATATGGATGATTTCATCCGCCGGAATTTTCATTGTCTTCTTCATCCTATTCCACCTCAATCACACGTAATCTTAGTATCATCATACCTTCAAAAGGACAGAACGGATATTAGGGCATTCCCTGATTTTCAGGGGGCCTGTTCATAATTCTTGAAAACATGGGAAACGTAAAAATGGAGGTGGACAAACATGCAGCCTTATTTATGTCCCAACTGTAAAACGAATCGTTCTCGTTTTAATTTGATTGAACAGGAAGCGAAAGCTGTAAAAATGAATCCAAGAACAGGTGAACAAGATGAGGGCTACTCCTCAGAAAACATGGACCCTTTTCATATGGCCTACAAAGGTCCTCATGTAAAAGTCCAATGCGGAGCTTGCGGATTAATTGAAGATGAAAAATCTTTTATTGCGTTCGCAGAGCATAACCGCTTGGATTGATCCTCTGTTATGAATCAGAGGATCTTTTTTATGAAATGATTGCTTTTCGAATCAATCTTCCCCGCTTTAATACAACAAGCGGAACTCCGATTAAGAACAAAGGGTGATAGACACCGGCCCCCAGGAATACCAAACCTGCCACTCTTCTCCAATCTTCACGGTAGAAGTTTTCTTTTTGGACCATCATCAAGCGTTCGCTGATCACCCGTCGAAGGTCTACATATACGAACAAGAGGATGGCGATCCATTGCATTCCCATCACCACCAATGATTCACCAAGAAGGATTTGGACACTGCCAAAGGAGATGAACACAGGCAGGAACCCGACATACGCCCATTTCACATAGCTGTTCTTACAGCTATCCTCCTCCAGCGGCAGGGAATGGAAAACATTTTCCACATCAGAAAAAAGTCCCCCAGCTACTTCATGGTAAACAACAATTGCTATAGGAAGCGTAAACACTAACATCCAATCGACCCTCAGCGGAATTACAAGAATAATCAAACAGACAGTCGGGACCGTTTTCCAGATTATATCTGCAGACTTTTGAAGATACCCGGTCCATATCCGTCCATACAGATGCTGTACAGAATAATGGCGCCCTCTCTTCTTTCTCCAAATCGACTTGGTGATCCCGAATCTTTTTGGTGGCTTAATATTCACCTCAGTGAAATAGCCGACCAACCACATATTCCACACGTGCGCATCATTAATATCAATGACTCTCCCCCAGTCCACCTCTTCTTTACGTATGATAATTACTAAAACCAGCACGGATAAGCCTAAGTAGAGGAACGGGGTAGGAAAGCCCAGCAAAAGTAAAATGGACAAAGCTGCACTGAATAAGAAAACGCTCATTTTATAAACGGAAGACATGGAAAACAGTTTCCACTGCATCCATAAAGACAATGGATAACTGAAAAGTAGAAGGGATAACCATAGAACGGCAGATTCCCACGACATTAATATAAGTGCAAATGGTAGAGGGACAACCATGATAATCAGGAGTTGAAAGATGTTCTTTTCTAAAAACAAATAGGTGAGCATCCACTTTCTTGAGTGAGGCAAGAAACTAAGCTGAAGTTCTGAAGATGTAAAACGGAGACCAGGATCTGTAAAAGAAGTAACAGACGCACTAATGATTGCCAAAAAAGGAAGAAAGAAAGCGTAAGGACCTATGAACGTCCCCCTTCCATCTAAAAGAGGGATTAACTGTTGCAGCCACTCATAACCGATGAACAAACAAAAAATGACGAACAATCCGCTATAAAAAACCATGACGGGATCAACAATCATATGGTAGGTCTGTTTATACAGATCGAACTTCTTCTTCCTTCTTTTCTTTCTCAGCCATTTATACACTGAATATGTCGTCATAGGCTCCATCATGTCGACCTTCTTTCCAACTCGTGAAATTCCGACACATCCCCTGAAGAAGAGACCTCCCCCTCGACCAGCATGACATAGCGGTCGGCAAGTTCAGACACCTTTTCCAGTTGATGAGTGGTCAATACGATACTGGCCCCCTGTGTTTTTTTTCTTACTAACTCTTCCTCAAGGAAGTGCCCTGCATAAACATCGAGGCCCATGAACGGCTCATCTATGAATAAGACAGGAACATCAGGGAGGAGAGCACAAATCGTCTGGACTTTCTGCCGCATCCCCTTGGATAATGCTTCTGGGTATTCATCCAACTTGTCCTCCAATTCAAACCCTTTTGTATAAGTGCGCACACGGTTCTCAAAGACGTCTTCAGGAACAGAATAACTCTTTTGATAAAGTTTAAAATGATGATAGACAGTTAATTCGTTGAACAAAAGCGGTTCTTCAGGTATGTATGTAAAATTCCTCTTATACGCTTTATAGTGCTTATCCTGATCATTTCCAGTTATAGATAAAGTACCAGAAAGTTTATCCCGCGAGCCGATCATCGTTTTCATCAATGTTGATTTTCCAGCCCCATTATGACCGACCAATGCCACAATTTCTTTTCTTCTCACATGAAAACTGATATCCTTCAATATTCTTTCTTTCTGGATATCGACACTGCAGTTTTTGACTTCCAGTACCATTTCCATACAAACACCCCCGGCTGTTTGGCTACATATACGATCAAAGCCAGGGAATCGTTTCAATTTTTATCCAATTAAATAGACCTTCGGAAATTTATCCAATAAAAATAAGCCCTCTCCGCTTATACGAGGGGCTTATGATCATTTATTCATTCTGGATAAAAAGTCACCAAGCAGATCATCGTCATCTTCTTCCTGAACCTCTTCTTCTCGTTGTTCCTGAAAATCAGCTTGGAGATTGTCCAAATCCAAATCATCCAGGTCATCATCTCCATCCAAATCGAGTGGGGTTTCAGGCAACACAGCTTTTTCCTTCTCAGGTTCAACCTCTGTTGGAAACTCTACTTCCTGAGGTTCTTCCTGTGTAGCCGCCTCTTCTTGAAGATATAGTGCATCATCAATGTGATAGGCATTGCTGTTTAGCGATGCAAGTAAAGTTGTTGCTCTGACAGGGTCCATCATAAGTTGATAAAGGATGCTGCCGATGAGAGCTTCTGAGTGCTCGTGCTTAATCCAATTTTTCTGCTCTTTCGTAAGTGCTTTCGGGAGTGGGATGGTTACGGTTTCCTTGTCTTTCGTTAAGGACTGATTGACGCCCTCAAGGACAAACTGAGCAATCTTACTTGAAAAATTTCTTCGTTCCTTCTCTTTTAACTGGGACAGCTGTTTTAATAAATGATCAGGTGTGTCCGAGGGGACCCGGAACGTAATCGACTGGCCCCTCTCCACACTTTTTCTAGAAGAACTCATCTAATCACCTTACTTAGAAGATCCAGCTTTTTGTTCTACTTTTTTATTAGACTTGTCTTCTAACTTCGAATTCTTACGAATGTAGTCAGAAATGAGCTTATAATAAGCATTGGCCATCATCCAGATGCTCTCATTCTCATCCTCAAAGAATTCAATGTTAAAGCCATCCAGTTTATTATTCAATGTCTTAATATAATCTTTCAAGACAGCAGAACCGCCACCTACGAAATAGCAGATTTCGGACTGGGAATTTTTCTGCCAGACATTTCTTAAATAGCGATATTGTTTTTTCGCCAGTTCAAGTAGAATACGGTCTGTAATATCGTGGACATTTGTACGGCTTCCCCGGACCATAATATGATGGCGATCATTCTTGCGCGTAATAATATCGACAACATCACGGCGACTGTCCAATTCTACTCCGTGCTTCGTAAGAATTTCGTCACGAATCATCTCCAAGGACTCAGATACTCCCAGGTTGAATCCCTGAGCTTTGTCATCATCCACGTTACGGTTTCTAATAACAGCGATATCCGTAGAAAGACCACCAATGTCCTGGATCAGAATTTGTTTATCCACTAACTCTTTATTAATAATGTTCAAATCATTGTCCATGACAAGGTTCACATACGCAGCAAATCCTTCTGGATAAACTTTGACCTCATCAAACTTGATGTTCACTTTCATCCCTTGATACTTAGGTGTGACTAAAAATTCAACCTGGTGTACTGAACCAAGAAGTTGAGAGCGGTAGCCCACATCCTTGCCTTCTTTTACTTCACGTAAAGGTAAACCTGTACCAAGTGTATAGTTTGCTTCGATCACATTGTTTTTTGCTGATTGCGCATCTTTTCCAGTAACAGCATCCATAGCAAGAGATGCAAACAGCATAATCAAAGTTTGATCTTCTTCTGATTTATAACTTCCAGGATCCAACTCCGCAGAGTTTGTCGTTTTCGTAGCTAAATTCCCTACACGATAGATAGCATTGTTCTCCCGTAAAGCGGGGGAATGCACTCGAATATGTAGATTATCGAGTGGATCCTTATCATCTAAGTCTTCAATCCCAATAACTGGACGGTCCTCAAGGTCTCTAGCGACCACGTTAGGAATATATAGAGAAGATTCCAATTTTCCAAAGTTCGCCTTCACGGCATCGTTACCAACATCAACAGCTGCAATTCTAGAGTTCGTCATTACACAGCTCTCCTTTTCTTTTGCTAGATTTGACCTCACCTTCCTTTAAATCTATTAAACAATCAGAAAATAGTCAATGCGCCTTTTTACGTGTTCATAATTGTGTACTTGCCTTTATTTTTGTATACATGCACACAATATTGCACACATCTTTATATGACGGTATATGTACATGTTTGTGTACATGAATACATAATTGCAAACATATTGTATTCAATTTTGTGTACAAATAAACATATATGTACACTTGTATTCATAATTGTACACATGTGATTTTCCAACATAAATATGCACAGTTTGACACAATATCACGGACTTAGTTTATTGCCGGTTTTCTACATAGTGGACTTAGGTTGCATAAAAAAAGAAGAGAGGTTTAGAACCTCTCTTCTGATCATAGGATTACGTGATATAGGAACTGAATAATTTTTCTAATTTCTTAGTTAGTGACAAGGTCATCAGGCCATTTCCTTCAGCGACTTTAGAATAGCCCAATGGAGTTGTCCGCTTTATAAGCTGTGAAAAGATTTCTGCTTCGGTCATCTTTCTCTGAAATTGTTTTTCTACTAAAGGGATGATTAAAGAAAGACCACCAGAAACATGAGGAGTTGCCATGGATGTGCCTGATAATCGGGCATATTTACCTTCAAGATAGGTAGAGAGGATGTTAACTCCAGGAGCCACAAGATCAATTTGGTCATTCGTGTTTGTAAATGAGGCTAAGCGACGTGATTCATTAACAGCTCCCACTTGGATGACTTCATTATAGGCACCAGGATAAGCATATTCCATCGTATCTTCACGTCCATCACCTTCATTACCTGCTGCACATACAACAGAAACCCCTTGAGAAACAGCATTCAAAATCGAATTCCTAAGGTCTGGTGTATCATCAGGTCCTCCAAGGGACATGGAGATTACTCGAACACGCTCGTTGTTTTCCCCTCTCCATTGAACAGCATAGTCAATGGCTTCTGTAATCCACTGATATTGCCCACTCCCCTCCTCTGAGAGCACCTTGAGGATAAGTAACTTCGCCTGAGGCGCAACGCCAACAACACCTTTGCCATCTTCTTTTGCAGCAATGGTACCTGCAACGTGAGTCCCGTGACCATTATTGTCCTCAAAATTTTCCGGATCTCCATCATGATCATTCGTAAAGTTGCGACCCCCGATTACTTGCCCCTGTAAGTCTGGATGATTACACTGACAGCCTGTATCAATAACAGCTACCACGCTGCCCTTCCCCTGGTCGGTCTCATCCCATAAACTTTGAGCCTCCACCATATGCACACCTTTGGGGACCTCATTAGTCGTGTCCAGAATTGCATCCATTCTGTAAGGAATCAGCTTCATTCTATTCATCCTCTTCCTCCTTCATATATATACGATAAACTGGAAGACTGGTCATGAAGAATGATCTTCTTTAATTATAACACCGAACGTATGTTACGGTCATGATATCAAAAAAAAGAGGACTAATATACGATATTTCGTAATCTATAATGAACAATTGTTCTTAATAGTACTTGTTATATAACATATAAGCAGTATAATAGAGTATATGAATTCTTTATAAAGAACAAAAGGCCTAGTAAAGGAGACCTCTTCATGATAAAAAAGTTGTGCATTCGATGTCATAGATCCTCATTCAGCAGTAGTAGTAATGGAACATGGCATTGTCCTCTATGCAACGAAGACCTCACACATTCAGCTCCTCTTCCCATACACACAAGAGACCCTAACTTACACAAAAAAAAGATGATTCAAACGTATATTAAATATAAGTCAACCTTATGAAGTAATGCACTGGCTTTCTCACTCTCACCCGGTCAGCTTTCTACTTCATGCTTTGTATATCTCCTACCAACCAGAAAAAAATGATAGAAAGCTTTAAGAGAAGAAAAACTGCGGATATAATCTCCGGTCAAATTTTAAAGAGTTATACACATGTGAATAACTCTTTAAAAAAAGCACTCCATATTCGCTATAAACAAGATTTCCACGAACCTACCACCTTTGGAATTCATGAGGTCCAACTTGTGCTTCCCGTGTCTGCAGGAAGCAAGAAAATCTGTCTTAAGGTGTTAAAATGATAAACAAATCAGTTTAGTTAACCTTAGGACATGGCAACACAGCTCTTACAGCTCACAGGGGCTAGAGAAGGCATTGGACTTAGATTAGAGGGAGATATTCCTTAGAAGCTACTTTTCATCATACATTTCCTGTAACGCATGAAACTCGTTCCATGGCTACACCAATTAACTGGGAGCAGATCTAATTTTCCATCCATCGAATAGAATTCCTGCTGTACCTCCATAGATTCTCTTTTGAATAAATCCATGATCAACGATTTAGGAAATTTGTTAAGGGTAGACATACAAAAGACCGATGGAAAATCCTAAGGATTCTCCATCGGTCTTTCTTACGCTTTATTTTTATGGCAAGTATTTACGCGGGTTTACGGAATTAGAACGTGCTCCGTTCCAGCTTCCTTCATGGATCTCAAAGTGAAGATGCTGTCCGGTCGATGCCCCTGTAGTACCCATATTACCAAGGAATTGACCTCTTGAAACAGACTGTCCTGCAGAAACGGCAGGCGTACTTCTCAAATGGGCATATACCGTCGTGAAGGTTTGTCCATTGATACGGTGGGAAATCATTACCACATTCCCGTAGCTAGATGAGTAATTGGCACGGATGACCGTTCCATCTGCTGCGGCGCTAATTGGAACCGTACCTCCGGCAGCCAAATCAATTCCAGAGTGCAACTTTGGAACACCTGTAATTGGGTGGATACGGTTACGGTCAAATTCAGATGTGACTGGAGCACTTGACGGCCAACTGAATAAGGATCCACCACTATTGGAAGAGGATGACTCGTTGGACGAGCTTGTGTTAGAACTTGATTTAGAACTAGAACTTGAGTCACTGCTGCTTGTGTTTGAAACACTCGCTTCCTTCTCAGCAGCTGCTTTTTCAGCGGCTGCTTTTTCAGCGGCTCTCCTTCTAGCTTCTTCTTCCGCTTTACGTTTTCTCTCACGCTCACGTTCAATTTCTTTCTGGATGGCAGCTTCCTGCGCAGCAAGTGTATCCTGCTCTTCTTCAATATCCATTACATGGTTATGCGCAAGTTCTTCGTCTCGTTCAAGACTTTCCATCAATTCATTTTTCTTTTGCTTCTTCTGATCGAGTTCCTGTTTCAACGCTTCTAATTCTTGGAGCTTATCCTCAAGAGAAGCTAATTCTTCTTCAACTTGTGCTTTTTTCTTTTCTACTTCTTCTTTATCGGCTTTATGCTGTTCCAAAATTTCTTTATCCTGAGTAGCGATGGTGTTCAAGCTCATAACACGCTCTAAAAAGTTTCCGAAACTTTCAGCGCCCATAAGAACATCCAGGTAATCAATCGCTCCACCGTTTTGGTGCATGGATTTAACGCGGTCCTTTAATAGTTCATCTCGTTCAGCAATTCTTTTTTCAAGTTCTGCAATATCAGCTTTTAATTGCTCGATGTTTTCTCTCGTTGTGGCAATTTCCTTCTCTTTCGTTTCGATCTTATTCATCGCTTCCATCACTTGCTTGTCCAACTGTGCGATTTCTGCGTTGACTTTTTCCTGCTGTTGTTTAAGCTTTTCAATTTCTTCCTGCTTTTCTTGTTTCTCTTTTTCAATTTCTTCCTGCTTGGAACGGTTCTCCTCTAATTTCTCCTGATTTGTTTCTGCGTTAACTGTTTGAGAATAGAGTGGAAAACCGGATAGAATAAGACTGACGGTCAGAGTGGCTACTAAAACTCTCAACTTCAAACTTTCTTCCTCCCCCGAATCCTTACCTGTTTATTTTTGGCAGTTCAATAGATTTATACTTTCAAATACTTACGAATGGACGTAAAGCTTCCCCATAAACCGATGACAATCCCCATCAGTATTAATAGTGCGGATACTTTCAGCACGAATGGATAGACGGGCAACAATTCAATGAACAATGTTGGGTATCTTGTAGTCACTTCTGTGTAAAGGTAATCATACCCAAACACAACGATGGCAATCGGAATGAGTGAACCAAGAAGACCAATCAGCAAGCCTTCAAAAAGGAAAGGCCAGCGGATAAACCAATTTGTCGCTCCGACCATTTTCATGATTTCAATTTCTTTCTTACGAGCAACAATTGTAATGCGAATCGTATTTGCAATTAAAAACATGGCGGTGAATAGGAGACCAGCGATAATCGCAAGGCCTACATTACGAGCCACATCCATAACACTAAAGAGACGCTGAACGGTTTCTTTGGCGTATTCAACTTTGGCTACACTATCAAAATCATTTATCGTCTGTGCCACTGTTATTGTATCTTCAGGTTCAGCTGTTTTGACGATATAAACATCATTCAGAGGGTTTTCATCCTTCAAGGATTCAAATACTTCTCCATCATCGCCGAGACTGTCGATCAGTTTGTCCAACCCTTCCTCTTTGGATTGAAACTTTACTGATGAAACAGCTGATACCTCTTCAATTTTGTCTTTTAATGCTTCACGACTCTCATCTTCTGCCGTGACATCTATAAAGACGCGAACTTCTACGTCTTCTTCAATCTGAGATGCAAAATCATTTAAATTCAATAGCAGTGTGGCAAAAACTCCAACGAGCAACAAGGTTACTGTCACAGCTGAAATAGAGGCTATGGACATCCACCTGTTTCTAGCTAGGCTTTTAACGCCTTCTTTTCCGTGGCGACCAAATGTCTTAAATTTCATAGTGCTGGTCACCCCGTGTTAACCGTTCAATCTCTATACTGTATAGAACGGTATCCCTCAGAACATAAGGTGCTGGACTGCGGTGATGCAGATCGAACAATTTATATCACTTCCTACTAAACTCTCATTTTGTGAATCTATGTTGTCTGTTGTATGTACTTTAAGTCGTCTGTTGCATTTTCCTACCTCATTATATCAAAGATATTCGCTAAATAAAGACAAATTATTATTACATTTATGTTTCAAATCATAACAAAACACACGTATGTTTGACTTTTTCTTCGACAAAATACACATACGAAAAGAAATCTAATGGTTATAAAGTTGTAGGTTTATAGAACCAAACATTATAGTTTTTCTTTGATTTTGCGTGGGCCATTCTTATATGGAAAACATTACTATTTTTACACCTGCTTATCTAAGTTCAAAATATTGAAACTGTGTACACTTCCACAGGCAATACACCTAACCTTGACCCCAAAAATAGACAAAAAAATAAGACAATCCTTTTAGAATTGTCTTATTGTGCTTAGTTTTTCATTTTCTTCAGGGTTTCCAACTCACGTTTGAGACGGATATTTTCTTGACGTATGGAGTCCAAATTTTCAGGTTTTCTATGCATCGGTGATAAATGGACTTCATACCAGGATTTCTTTAATGCATCGTTGACTTCACTCGTTCTTCTAATAATGGCTGAAGGATAATGAGACATCAAATCAGATACTTCTTTTTCAGAAAGCCTTAATTCTCTGAAGGTAATCCCCTCTTTGAAGGAATCTGACAAAAATTTCTCAAACTCGCTTTTGGACATGATCTGCCCCCTCCTGAAAAATGGTTCTTGTTACAAATATAAGAAGGAGGGACACTTTTCATGACTTTTGATAAACAGTTTCTTTTACGACTACGTTTGCGACGACTTCCATAGGATCGATCAGCGGAACAGGCAGGTGATAAGGCTTTAATACGAGACCGATCTCTGTACAGCCTGAAATAATCAACTCTGCCCCATTGTCAAAGAGTTCCTGGGATGCTTCTTTTAGTAGTTGAAGGGGTTCCCCATCCGTATTCCCACTTTTAATCCCGTTTTCACCGTAAATGGCACGCATCACTTTTTCATTTTGTGTATAAGGTGTAGGATTAATCACTTCCAGATGATCGAAATACTTCTTGAATAGTCCAGTTTCCAAAGTACCGGTTGTGGCAAGCACTCCAATTTTATGAGCAGCTGGATAGTGTTCCTGAATGAATTTCTTCAATTCCAAGAAAGCATTCAATAATGGGAACGACACGAACTTCTGAACTTCTTCGATGAAATAGTGTGCGGTCATACAAGGAATACACGCAACATCCACTTCGAGTTTTTCTAAATTTTTAGCCGCGTGGACCATTTCAGGAACAGGGTTTTCCCCTTTTCCTGAAATGGCTTCAGTGCGGTCCGGAATCTTCGCATTGCTGTCTATGATCACTCGATAATGCTCTTGATCTTTACTTGCATTCGTCGCTCTTATGATCTTCATATAACATTCGGCCGTTGCTTCAGGTCCCATTCCCCCGAGTATGCCGATAATTTTATCATTCACTGTTATGCCTCCTAACGAAAGACCAGGCTCTTGCTGTATCGGTTTAATCAGAGGATTCCTGCTACTCTGTTTTGCAATGGCTTGAACAATTTCTCTTCATCCATTCCCGGACGTGTCTTGTTCAACTGCTCCAGGGCGATTTTTGCTCCTGGGTCCATCCCCTGGCATCCTGCTAACAAGACAACATCGTCTTTTTCAGCTTCTGAGAGCGCATGGTGGATAGCATCATCCAACTCTTTATACAAGTCTACATGAATGCCTGCTTCCTCCATCATTTCCTGAAAGACACGCAGCTCTTCTTCTGTCACCCGGTCTTTTTCATCCACATGCGAATGGCTGAGGGTCGCAATTACTTCAGTCAGCCCCAACTTAGGCGCCCATTCCACAATCGCTTTTGCATTTTCTCTATTGACTGTAACTCCACGACTTCCACGAATAGAGTAGACGAGCTTTAGGCTTGAATAATCCATTTGCTGCAAAGTGTTCAAGGTGACGTTGATATTTCCATAGTTGGCAAAATGGTCGTCCAAAATTTTAATATCATCCTCAAACACCATTTCAAAACGTCTCTCTACACCACCGAAGCTTTTGAGTCCGGCTTGAATGGTTGAAATCGGTATTTCATTCAACAATCCTGCAGCAATGGCTACCATGGAATTATAAACGGAGTGATACCCCGGCGTCGAAAGCTCAATAGAGAACTCCTGCGGCTCATATGTTGTACCTTCAACAGTAAATGGCTTACGGATTTCAACCGTGAATTTCGCGCGGCCTGTGGTAAGATCAAGATCTTTACACACCAGGTCGCCATCACCTGTTTCTACACTGAATGTGAGCAAATTGGCTTTCGTTTCTTCGATCAACGACGCAGAATAGGGGTCATCAAGGTTCAGGATAGCCCATTTATCTTCACCCGCATTGCGAATGAGGCTTGCTTTACAATTGAAGTATTCTTCAAAAGACCCATGCAGGTCGATATGCTCCCGACTGATATTGTTTAATGTAACAATATCAAAGTCCACACTACCCACTCTGCTTAAATCCAGCGCTGAGGAGGAAACTTCCATTGTCACATGGGAAACATCCTGGTCTCTCATTTGGGCAAAATAATGATGAAGGTCGAGCGACTCCGGTGTCGTAAGCTTTGTAGGCTCGGAGTAGTCACCGAACTTGACCACGACTGTTCCGATCAAGCCTGTTTTAAGTCCATGCTCTTCAAGAATAGCATTCGTCATAAATGAAGTGGACGTTTTCCCATTAGTCGCTGTAATTCCAATCGTTTTCATAGCCTTTGAAGGGTGATTATAAAATGCATCGCTCAGGGCAGCCAGAGCACGACGGCTATCTTTAACCTGATATTGTGGAAGGTCATCCCACCCGGACTGATAATCCTCGACCACAATGGCGGCCGCTCCATTTTTCACTGCTTCCGCCACATAACGGTGTCCATCTGTCTTGAAGCCTTTAATACAGACAAACACATCCCCCTGTTCTACATTTCTTGAATTGTATGCAAGTCCTCGGACGTCCAGGTCCCTGTCATTCCATGACTCCAGTATATGGATGAATGATAATAATTCTTTCAATTTAGCCATTCTTATCTACCTTCCCTGCATTGTATTAGCCTGTTCAATGGAATTCAATTTCGTTCCGTCCATATTGTTCGTTTATTGGTTAGCATTTCCTACTGTCCGCCATCTGTATTCTCAGCAGCATGACGAAAAAAGGTTACTTGTTTTTCTTTGTTACTTTATTTACAACGAGATTCGCCAACTTCTTCCCAAAGGAGAATGCTGGTTTTGGATCTTTAGGGTCCCAGATAGCATGAGCTTTCGGTCTGAAATAAGATTTCAAAACCTTTTGGGGAGAGAGTTGTCCTGTTTTGATGTATTCTCTGACTGCCAGAAGGTCCTCATAGGCATACCAGAAAACGAGATTCTGATCCTCTTCCACTGCTTTCGGCTCCACCGGGTCCCCGGTCAACTCTTTGTAAGTGATATAAGGGATGTTGATACCCGTTTTTTGTAATAGATGGTTCAAATTCGTAATACGAACATTAATTTCAATCAAATAGTACTGGCCGGTTTCAGCGTCTTTCTTGAATTCTATTTCCGCGAAACCTTTATATCCAATTCCCTCTAAAAACTTCGCCCCCAGTTCATAAAGCTCCGGCACATATTTTTGCTGAGTGTAAACAGATGCACCGTAATTCACTGGAAATTGACGAAGCTTTTGGCACGTAACCCAATGCGTAACTTTAGAATTTTGATCCAGATATGCATCAAACGTGTACATATGGTCATCAAAACCTGGAATAATGCGCTGGACGATGACTTCAATATTCGCTTCTTTTGCTTGCCCCACTTTTTCTATTAACTCTTCTTGATTATGAACCTTAAAAAGCTTCCTTCTGAACTTGGATACAAAAGCTGGTGAATCCACCGGCTTTACGAGGCAAGGGTATTGGATTTCCTCTTCCACTCTTTGCACAAGATTCTCATCATCTACTTGAACCGTTTCCGGAACAGCCACTCCATGCTGCGAAGCCAGTGTGTGAAGAGTGCCTTTGTCCATTATTTTAGTATATAACCCTTGTTCCGTTTGAGGAATAAGGAAATATTCCCTTAATTCCGGCAGATATTCATCCACGAATTCCACATATGGATCGGCTGTCGGAATCAGCACAGGGGCAGCATCCTGCTTTTTGGCATATTCGATCAAGAAAGTCTTCAAACCTTCCGGATCTTGCTTATAGTGGGGCCCGATCAATGCTTCTGAACAATATTTGGACTCAAGCCCATAGGCACCTTCCCAGTCATAGTCCACTGCTGCAACATGGACATCATGAATACCCAAACATCTAATCGTACTCAGCCCAATATAATAGTTCGCTCCTAGAACAACCGCTTTATTCGCCATGAGATATCCCCTTTTCCATCTGTTGAATTGTACTGAAAAATATATAGAAAACGTATTTGTTTTAGTTGGTAGCTTTCTTTATGTAAACATATCTATTTTACCACAAACAGGTACCTAACAAAACGTAAACCCCTCTACCAAAGACAACCCTTGCCTCAGCAACACTTTAAGTTGATAAAGTATATGGCAGGATTGTGGAAGACTCAGTTTCGAGATGTTTTCAGGGTCGTTGCCCGGTTAAGAGTCAGGGATGGCTGGGAAGCTACTCGCTCTCCCGCGGAAAGCGAGCTATTCCCCGCAGCCCCCATCCCCAGCAAAAGTCTCGAAACTGAGCTTTCAACTAAAGAGAGCTTATCTGTCATGTGGTTTTAGTTCTGTCCAAAAAAGAAAGTGGCTCCTTTTTATCCAGGGGGCCACTTTTTGTTAAAGCACTTATTTGAATGTCTGGTGGCTGAAATCAACATCAGCTGGAACTTGATCTTGCTGGATTGTAGGGTTCTGGATTTTCTTAAAGCGCCGGGCAACTTTATCGATAGCATATAATATAAGGAACGTAAGCAGAACGGTTAGAGACAACACATAAAGAGATGTAAGCATAAGCTGTAATCCCCTTTCCCTTTTATATTTTCAGGTAGGAACAAACATAACCTCCCATATGGTTCAGCCCGTTTATTCGCCTTTATTTTATTAAATCCTAGTATATAATACCAAATTCTACACTGAAGTAAATATATATTTAGTAATCCTTGTATATTCCCTTAAATACTTACAAATACAAACGCATACATACAGGCGAGCAACGAATAATCTTTTTTTTACATACAAAAACACAGCCGCACCCTGCCCGGAAAGTCGGCTGTGTTTTACAGTTATAAATGAAATTCCCATTCTTCTCTTAGCTCTATATAAGCAGCATAAAGTCGAGTAGCTAACTCATCTTCACTTTTCGTTTCATCCTCTAACTCGAGTTTGGGAAGAAGAATCTCAGCAACCTCCCTGGTCATGTTGTTTTTTTCTTCAGGTTTCAAAGTCGGATAACGATAAACATAAGTTTTCAATAAGTCCCAATCTTTTTTCGTAACGTTTTGTTTCTCCCAGTCTCCAATGACTAGTTGACCCGATTCCAGATCACGTTTTTCGATTTCTTTTTCCACGAGGGTCTGTTTCTTTTTCAAACGTTGTTTTTTCCGTTCGTGGATAACGATCGTCCCGCCGACAAGATCGCCAAGTCTTTTATGCTGGGGATGGAAGAAAACCATTACCATTCCGATCAGATAATAAAAAGGAAGCATATCTATGATTCGTAACAAATTTCGAATGAATATGGATAAGACGGTTGCTTTTCCTCCATCCTCTTTGACGACTCGGAGGCCGAGCATCATTTTACCAAGGGTTTTCCCACCGCTGAACCATTCGAATAAGAAGAAATAGCCCCATTGGATGCCAAATAAGACAAGGATAACAAAAGCAATCACCCACCCGCGGCCTTCCAACATGAAGTCCATTTGGTTTTCTGTGAAAACGAGCAGCGCAATCATTCCGCTATATAATAAGGCTAAAAGAATAGAGTCGACGATTTGAGCCGCTCCCCTGCTTCCTAAACCCGCCAACTGGAAATTCAAAGTCACATGTTCGGGGGTTTTCACCTTCCATCTTTCCTCCATTTTCTTCCTCCCTCCTTATGGGTTCCCATATGTCTCTTGTTTTTCTATAATAGAAATAGAATGTTAAAAATTACCGTATTGCAGGTGAAGCCATGAATTATCGATCTTTTGTCCAACTCCATCGTAAAGAGTGGAAGCGTTTAGAAGAATTGATTCAGTTGTTACATAAGAACAAACGTCATTGGGCCCCTAAACATATAGAAGAGTTTCAGCGCCTGTACCAAAAAGTCACGCAGCACCTTGCCTACAGTCAAACATACTTTGCAGAAGAAGAAACAACCGATTACTTAAATGACCTCGTAACAAAGGCCCATAATATGCTTTACCAGGAAAGCACGTCGAATTGGAAACAAGTGAAGCGCATGTTCGGAAGTTCATTCATTACACTCATCAGCGAACAATGGAAGTTTGTTGTCATCAGCATGTTCTTGTTCCTTTTAGGTGGTTTGGCTGCTTTTTTGGCTGTCTACCAGGATCCGATGAGCCTTTACACGATTTTGCCTGATTCCATCGCACAAGCGGTAGATCCAAGCCGGCTGGGAAGCGAAGATGGCGGGGTGAATTCTCCTGTCAT
Source organism: Halobacillus litoralis (assembly GCF_009856445.1). Lineage (GTDB taxonomy): Bacteria > Bacillota > Bacilli > Bacillales > Halobacillaceae > Halobacillus > Halobacillus litoralis. The sequence continues at coordinate 227,982 of NZ_WMFA01000001.1, read as the reverse complement.
GTCAGCAGAAATTATGACCAATAATATTCAAGTTGCTTTTCTAGCTTTTGCCGGGGGCGTCACCTTTGGGTTACTGACGGTTTATCTCCTCATCTACAACGGAATCATCGTCGGTGCCTTGGCCGCTTTGTTCATGGTCCATGGCAGAGCCTATGACTTTTGGGCCTATATCGTCCCCCATGGAATTATCGAGCTTACAGCCATTTTCATCGCAGGCGGTGCGGGTCTTTTAATGGGCTACAAGCTATGGGTTCCCGGCAAACGAACACGGAGCTATCAATTAAAAACCTATGCCTACCAATCCGTTCTGCTGCTGATTGGAACACTTCCGCTTTTCATCATCGCAGGAATTGTAGAAGGCTACATCACGCCATCCAGCTTATCCCTTGAAGCGAAGTACGCATTTGCATTCATTACTCTCCTTGGGCTTTTGGCATACGTCATCATTGGAAAGATCCATGCTGGAAGAACTAGAGAAGTCCGCGGTTCATAATGTTGATATAGTGGGAAACGGCTGCTGTCGCCAGTTCTTCTTCCGGCGCCTCAATCATTTGGAGACCCTGTCGCTCCCACTTTTTCAACTCCTGCTTTTTATCCAACACATGCTTTTGGGCCATCGTCTTCACTAATGTGGTTTGTACATCCTCAGGCTTTCTTCTTATCTGGGAATCGATGACTCTATCTTCAATTCCAATCATTAAGAACAAATGCGAACGCCGCAACCGTTGTAAATAATGCAACGCAGCTTCTTCGTATAGAAAAGTGCTCACATCACTAAACAACAACAGAAGACTCCTTCTGTTTTGTACTTTCTGCAAGTGTTGGAAGACAGCTGTATAGTTCGATTCGTATCCTTCAACTTTCAAATGATAAATTTCTTTCAGAATGGTTTGCATATGCGCCATCCCTTTCACTGGAGGAACATACACATGAACGTGTTTTGAAAAAGCGAGAACCGCCACGTAATCGCCACGCTTTAAAGCAGCGGTCGCCACAGTCACCGCAGCCTCGAGCGACTTCTCCAATCGGTTATTCTCCTCAAGCTCCACGCCCATCATCCGCCCACAGTCAATCAATAAGGTAATAAACTTTCCATGCTCTGGTTCATATTCGTTGGTCATCAGATTTTGAACTTTAGCGGTTTGTCTCCAATTGATTTTCCTAATATCATCTCCCACGACATACGATCGGATTTTACTGAACTCTCCGGTGCCCACCTGACGCTTCTTCAATCGTGTCCCTTCGTAAAGCAGGAACCGTTGCGCATCCTCCAGGAAGTTTCTGCTCTCGGTAAGATCCGGAATGACCCGCACGTTTTTGATTTGATCCACCCTCATCTGCTTTTCCCATAAACCAATACGAGAACGATAGCGGATATGAAGGTGAGGAAGCGTGTAGTCTCCGCGTTGAGCGGCTTGAAAAGTATAGGTGATCCGTGCCTCTTCATGTCCAAGGATCTCTTTCTTCAAAGGAAAAGGCTGGCTGAACGATTGAGGAAAGTGGTCGATAACTCTTATTTTCACCCCTTTTTCAGAAGCATTTCTAATCACCAGTGAGGCTTCATTTTCAATCCCCCGCTCCATCTCTTCATCCATCACTCGGTGAACTTGAAGCTCTTTTCGTTTAGGTGAAAAAGTAAGGTCAACCAAACTTAATAATAAAATGGCCCCATTCGTCGCAATGATTAATGGCCAGGAAAGCCCTGTCCATGTTAGTAAAATCATTACGCAAGATAAGGCGAGTATAAGTACAAGCAGGCGCTTGGTTGGAACAATCCCTTTATCGCGGAACAGGAACTGATCCCACAAGTTCTTGAATGATTTGGTCATGGGTCACTCCCTCCAGTTCCATATGCGGTGCTAAAATCACCCGGTGTCTCAAGGAGGCGACCGCCACCTTTTTGACATCGTCCGGCGTGACATAGTCCCGCGATTCCAGATAAGCCCATGCTTTCGCTGCCTTTGCAATCGCGATGCCTGCCCGCGTACTTGCTCCATGGCGAATCGCTTCTGTTTCACGCGTCTTCCGAACGACCGACATGATATATCCGTACATTTCGTCGGTCATCGTAATGGATGATATTTCCTGACTGATTCTTTTGAACTCTTCCACCGTCAATAGTGAGTGAATAGATTCTTCTTGTTGTGGTCGTATCACCTGCTTAAGTACAGCTACTTCTTCTTCCATGGACGGAAAATCGATATGTAATTTGAACAAGAAGCGATCCTGCTGCGCTTCAGGTAGTGGGTATGTCCCTTCAAACTCCACCGGGTTCTGAGTAGCAACAACGAAAAAAGGAGCCGGAAGTGTGTACGTCTCCCCCTGAATGGTCATTTGTTTTTCTTCCATCGCTTCGAGCAGGGCCGCTTGTGTTTTCGCCGGGGTCCGGTTAATCTCATCAGCAAGCAGAACGTTTGTAAAGACAGGTCCTTTCATCGTCTCAAACTCACCGGTTTTCATGTTATAGATCATGCTTCCTGTTATATCGCTCGGTAAGAGGTCCGGCGTAAACTGAATCCGCTTGAAGTCGCCTCCAAGAAGGTTCGCTAATGTTCGGACCATTTTTGTTTTGCCGGTACCAGGAACACCTTCCAATAACACATGTCCACCAACCAGAATGGATGCGATCATCAAGCGAACATTTTCCGACTGCCCATAAACCCTTTGTTCATAGGCCTGTATCAACTCTATTAATTTTTCATTCATGACCCTTGCACCTCTTTCCTCATTTGATCGAACGTATGCGACCAATCTACAAATGTCTTTTTATCTACGTCGGTCACGTTTTCCAATGGCTCCACGGTTCTCGTCCATTTATCCCAATCCTGATAATCCTCGTCACTCAGCCGATACGATAGCGTGCGACGAATATCCTGCCAGGATGCCTGGGAGGATACGCCAAACCGCTCCTGCAGCAGCTGTCGTATATAAGATTCCTGAACAGCTAATGACTCTCTATAAAACTCCCCTTTTCGGTACCAGGCAGCCAATGCCCGCAGGCGTTCATCCCCGAACCGCACGACCGCTTCTCTCGGCATGAAGGACGGCCCGAATCTTTTCCCCTGCATCCATAACAAGAAAAGCACGAACAAAGCAAGTTGAAGAACAAAGACCACCAGCCATTTCGGGTAGACGTCCACCCCGGAAAGAAAACCGTCCTGTCCATGGATATATTCATCAAACCAAATACTGCTGTATCCGGATCCTGATTCTAATATGGAAGTGATCACTTCATAATGTTCATGGTCTGTCATCCACCCATTTGTGAACCAATCCGGATTCATGCCAACAATTAACGCACCCTCTCCATAAGAGCGCTTAAAAGCCAGCACACCTTGATCATCGCTCAGGAGGACTTCATCCGACTCCTTCGTCTTGAGCCGGTGCTCCTGTTGAATCTCAACGGTGTATGTACGACCATTCTCATCCTCCACCGTCGTTTCCCCTGCAGGTAACACCCCATAGTCTACCTGGGTATCAAAATAACCGACAGGATTGTTTTTCATCAGCCAGATCCTGTTCCCCTTTTCCATCCAATCTTGATATTGACGCATCTCAGCTCCACTGACGGTGGAAAATGGCTCAATCATCAAAAGGAGTTTATTTCTATTTTCTTCCGGCAGCCGCTCCGGCTCACTATCCCAGCGAAGTGGCTCCCCACCTTGTTCATCAAGAAGGGTATAAAAAGCCTTAACTCCCGTCTGCGAAGGGGATTCAGATAAATAAGGAGGGTACGGTTCTGGACGTCCATGGGAGAGCCAATAAAGAATGACCGCAAGAAGAGCAAAGATGACAGTGATCCAAACCCACGTTTTCTTCGTAGCCATCACGCTTCTCTCCTCCCCTCTTCACCCATCCACTGTAACGCCCGTAAGCGGAATTCATCATACTCTTCTTTCTGTAGGATCCGCTTTCCATAGGTGATTTGATCAAAAGTCTTCGCAAGTAATGAGAAGTCAGCGACAAGTCTATGATCTGAGTCGAGCAGTTCCTTTTCATAATCACCGTTTGTCTTCCATGTTTTCGCTTCAACAAGACCTCTTTTATCAAAATCGAGCAGCATGCCCAGGAACACATGACGTGCCGCTTCAGAAAATTGACCCTCTGTAGCTCGGGCGTCCGCTTCCTGCACATGTTTTTGTGATGACCATGCCAAGTCTGAAGTCATGCTGAACGTACGTTTTTCCGACAGCTTTTTCTCACCGGAGAGCCTTGTCACAAGCTTAATGACAAGAAATAAAAGAAGGCCCATACCGATGAAACCAAAAAAATAGATCCAGCCATTGATGGCAGAATCAGAGACTTGGAAATTAGGAAACCAAGTCTCAAGCAAATCTTTCACCCATTCGGTGATGACATCTAAAAGGCGTTGACTCGCGGTCTGAGATTCCTGCTCATATGCTTGGTATTCCTGACGCTCGAGTATTTCCTTCAGTTGTTCTTTTCCTTCATTTGATTGGCTCACATGACTCACCTACGTTCATGATTCTTTGTAAGAAGCAATCATATCTTTTAAATCATCCGCTTCGTTCCTTGTTTTCAAGTCAAAAAACAAAACCGTATAACCGACCATCATAAACAGTGTCGTAATAATGGAGGCAAGGTCTGTCAGTATTCGGCCAAAAAGACTGCCACCTAAAAGAAGAGCAGAAACCCCCTCCATTATGGAAGTTAGCAGCATGGTGATGATGAAAAAAACGATGAATAACCCGAATGTTGACCAGAAGCGACCTTTCGTCAGCTTCCAGCTTTTTGAAAAACCCGGGGCGACCTTTTGGAATACGATAGCTCCGAAAAACATACTCAGTTTGGTCATAAAAAAAGCGATGGCTCCCAAAAATACGAGACCGAGGATCATCGACATGATGAAACCGACTCCAAACCCATCCCTCGCAAAGCTGACGCCTCCTAAAACACCAAAAAGGAGAAAACCGGTAAAGATGGCGGCTCCGAATATGACTCCTACCAAAGCTGTACTTGCGACGAGCGGCCAAAACCTCGAGAACGCTCCTTTAATCGCCTGTCCTTTCGACCAGGCTTCATCCTTAAGTGCTTTACTTGTCGCAACAATGACCGATGCCTGGGCTATCGGATAAATAATAATGGCTAGAACAGTAGAAACAAGCAAGTAAAGTATTTCCATACCAATCCCTAGATTATTGGCTACAAGCTCCTGGGTAGCCGCTGCCGTATCGAGATTGTTTAGGACCCCTTCTGCGAATCCTCCCCCTGACGACTCACGAAACAGACTGATTCCGCTCAAAACCATGAATAAGTAATCAAATATGTAGAGCGGGGCAAATATAATGAGTAACGTCAGAAATAAAGGTCCGAAGTTTTTCTTTGATATACTGAATGTATAGTCTAATATTTCACCAAACGTTTTCGGCTTCTGTAGTTGTTCCATCATCATCCTCCTAACTAGTATCTTTCTACTATTCTAACATTTTACCGTTTCGTTTTGACAAAAAAAGACAGACTTATCCAAAATATAAGAGGAAGGGGAGTGACCCTCATGCACGAAAAAGTCGGCACGTGTGCGGCTTGCGGTACAACGATCTATTGTGAAAATGGGTTCTTGAATGGCGTCTTGTCTGAAAACAAAACACTAAAATGCTTTACCTGTGATAAACCGAAGCACCAAGAACATGTACAACTTTCTTCATATCAACCGAACTGGCCGGTAACTTTCGCTGGAGAGAGAAGCTTCATCCTTCAACAACTTGATGACCCGGACATTCCCATCGAGCACATCGGAAGCACCTCTGTGCCGAACCTTTCTGCAAAGCCCATTATTGATATTCTATTAGGGATAGAAAACCTTGATGAGTTCTCCTATTACATTGGTCCCCTTGCACAAGCAGGGTATGAATATGTTCCTAAGCCTGAATTAAGGACCCGGCGCTTTTTCAAAAAAGAAACCGATACGAACGACACCTTCCACCTGCATATCTGTGAATGGAAAGGCACCGAATGGGAAGAGAAAATGACATTTCGTGACTACTTACGTGCCAACTCAGAATCTGCCCAAGCCTATGAATTTCTAAAAACACAGTTAGCTGAAGCCTATAAAGAAGAGAGATCAGTCTACACAGAGAAAAAAGGGCCCTTCATTCAATCCATTCTTGCTCTTGCATATAAAAAAGGCTGAGAACTGCATTCTCAGCCTTTCCTTTATAACTCTTCAAGATATCTACAGACCGTTTCCAGCCCTTTCGTAAAATTCTCCAGATGAAAATGTTCATTCGGTGCATGCAGATTTTCCGTCGGAAGTCCAAAGCCCATTAAAACGACCGGCGCATCTAACACTCGACCGAAAACTTCAACAATTGGAATGGACCCGCCCTCTTTCGGAAAGTGAGGGCGTACATCATACACACTTTTAAATGCATCTGCCGCTTTTTGAATATAAGGATTACTTGAATCAATCGCCACTGGGTCAGCTTTAATGTACTGATGAAGGTCAACCTTCGCACCCGCCGGCCGGTTGTCAGCTACATGACGTTGGATCGCCTCAAAAACCGCCTGGGGATCCTGCTCACCAACGAGACGACAGCTGATTTTTGCACTCGCCTCTTTAGGGACAATCGTTTTCAACCCTTCGCCTTGAAATCCTCCTGTGATCCCGTTGATTTCAAGTGTAGGTCGAATACCGACGCGTTCTTGGAAAGTGAACCCTTCCTCTCCGAAAAGGTCATCAAGCTCAAGTTCCTGCTTTGTACGCTCTTCATTGAATGGGACTTCCGCTACTTCGTCTCTTAAAGCAGCTGTAGGATCCGGAACGCCTTCATAAAAACCTTCAACGGCTATACGGCCACTTTCTTCATGCAGCGAATCCAACAATTGGACGAGGGCATGAATTGAATTTGGTACGCCCCCGCCATAGGTACCTGAATGTAAATCTGAATTAGCAGTTTTAACAGTCATCTCCAAAGCTAAAGCCCCACGCAGAGATGTACAAATGGCCGGCTGTCCTTTCTCACTAAAGGACGTATCGCTAATGATTACTGCATCACATGCCAGCTTTTCCTCGTTTTCCTGAATGAAAGGAACAAGGTTCGGACTTGCAATTTCCTCTTCACCTTCAATGACAAACTTCATATTAACCGGAAGTTCTCCGTTTTCTTTCATAAGAAGATGGACAGCTTTGATGTGGATATAAAGTTGACCTTTATCATCCGTCGCTCCTCGGGCGAAAATTTTCCCGTCTCTGATCACCGGTTCAAATGGCGGTGTCTCCCATAAATCGAGGGGGTCTTCCGGCTGTACGTCATAGTGGCCGTACACAAGAACCGTAGGCTTTCCTTCTGCATGAAGCCAATCCGCATAAACAATCGGATGCCCCTCTGTGGGGATGACCTCCACATTCTCCATGCCGGCTTTTTCCAAAGCCCCGGCTGTCCAATCCGCCGCCTCTTTAACGTCTTCTTTATGTTTAGACAAGGAAGAAATACTCGGTATGCTTAAATACTGTTTTAATTCTTCAATAAACTGGTCTTTATGTAACTCAACGGCTTCCTTCATCTTTTGGGCCTCCTTTTATCCTTTTGCTCTCATTATACCGAAATTCCCTCAACGACTGAAACATAGACAATCCTTCTATTCCATAAAAGCTCCCTTATCTTGAAGACTTGGTTTCGAGACTTTTGTTGGGTATATAGGGACTTCGGGGAATAGCTCGCTTTCCGCGGGAGCGCGGTGAGCCTCCTCGGACTGCGTCCTGTGGGTCTCAACAAGCACTTTTTTCCCGCAGGAGTCTCGCCATTCCCCTCCGCCCCTTTGCCATATAACTATCTTCGAAACCACTTCCAGGAGTGAAGCAACATGAATTCTCCAACCGCATTTTGAATGATAAGGCCTGTTATAGTGCGCTTTATCACTATAGATTCAGGATTTGTGAAAGACACTCATATAAGGCAAAGGGGTTCGTTTTTCCCTTACATCGAAAGGGGTGGTTGGGAAGCTGCGAGACTCCCGTGGGAGAAAGGAGATGGGCGAGATCCCGCAGGGCGGTTGCCCGAGGAAGCTCGGCACCCTGCCATATACTTTAATAACTTCTGAACAGAAGAAAATTCCAAGTCTATGGAAATTTAAAAATAAAAAGTGGCCAGTTATGGATTACCGGCCACTTTGGTTTGGTCTTAGGAAGATAAAAATTATAGCAGAGAAATGATGAAACTAATCACTACGATTAAACCGATGATCATTAAGATTGTACGAATCATGGAATCACCTCTTCGTCTTTTGTATTTATTCATGTTTTCCCTTATCCTCACGAGATTTAAACAAACTATACAAAAAATCGTACCTTTTTCCCTTTCGGGGCAGGAACTAACTTCACGAATCAATGGCTTTTGGTCTATGGTCCACTTAATATTTTATAAATGCTTTCGTGTAAGCTGAACAACCAGCACCTATAAGAGTAAAATAAAACCCCCACCAAACCTTGGAATTATCCAAGGCCGGCAGGGGTTGTTGTTATATTAATTGACGATCCCAGTGGCGGTGAGCAGCGACTGCCTGGACAAAATCTTCTGTGAAGCCTTTGACATCATCAGCAGCTACGACACCGCTGTGGTCGGCGAGTTTGTTATCGCTCAGCCACTGCACAGCATTGTGGGTAGCACCCAACGGTTTGTAGTGAGAGAATGCTTCGTTAAGGAAATGAGAGGCATGCTTCTTGAACGCTTCTTCCTCATCGCTTCCACCAACCGCGTACAGCGCATCATACAGAACAGAATCAGTAGTAAGGAAGGTGTGATCGACTTTCATTTCTGAACCGTCGTCTCCTTTGACCATTCCCTGCTTATCACTAATGATTTCAGTCATGATTCCTTCTGATGAGAGCTCCTTCAATGCTTGAGTGACCTCCTTCCCATTGAATCCGCCAGCTAAAATGACGCCAACTTTACGAGTAGACGGCTTGTGAACCGTATTTGCCTGACTGAGAGCAGGAGAAGATTTCTTCACATCTGATCCCCCGCTCTGTGGAGGAGTAACTCCAATATTTTTAGCAAATCCTTGGGCAAGCTCAAGGCTTACGTTAGCGAACATTTTCACTGCTTCTTCACGAACGGATTCGCTTTCCACTTTTCCGAGTTCAAAGCTGAACGCATTGATGAGATGCTCTTTTTCATGGTCACTCATGCTGTTCCAAAACAAGGTAGCCTGAGAGAAGTGATCTTTAAAGCTATCGCTGCGAGCACGGATCTTGTGACCTTCCACTTTTTCCTGGTAGTGGGAATAGCCACCTTCTTCTTCACTTGCCGGGGTTGGTGTATTGTTTGCAAGTGAGTTCTTATGATAACTGACCTGCCCTTTATTGATTGTTTGACGGCCATAGCCATCACGATGGTTATTAAAGAAAGGACAGACAGGGCGGTTGATTGGGAGTTCATGGAAGTTCGGTCCACCCAGCCTGATCAACTGCGTATCCGTGTAGGAGAACAAACGCCCCTGCAATAACGGGTCATTTGTAAAGTCGATCCCTGGTACGACGTTTCCTGGATGGTATGCCACCTGTTCGTTTTCAGCAAATACATTATCTACATTACGATTCAACGTCATTTTACCGACGATTTGAACGGGAACGTCTTCTTCCGGCCAAAGTTTCGTTGGATCAAGGACATCAAAATCGAACTTAAATTCATCTTCTTCAGGTATGACTTGGATTCCAAGCTCATACTCAGGATAATCACCGTTTTCTATGGAGTTATAAAGATCCCCTCGGTGGAAGTCAGGGTCTTTACCATTAATCTTTTGTGCTTCATCCCATACAAGAGAGTGTGTGCCAAGGAGAGGCTTCCAGTGGAACTTAACGAAATGAGCCTTTCCTTCATTATTGACTAAACGGAACGTGTGAACCCCGAAGCCTTCCATCATACGCAGACTTCTAGGAATGGCACGGTCAGACATCGTCCACATGACCATATGAGCAGACTCCTGGTTTTGTCCCACGAAGTCCCAGAACGTATCATGGGCGGATGCTGCCTGCGGCATAGCGTTATGTGGTTCAGGTTTGACTGCATGGACAAGGTCAGGGAATTTAATTGCGTCCTGGATAAAGAAGACTGGTATGTTATTTCCGACTAGATCATAGTTTCCTTCTTCTGTGTAAAATTTCGTTGCGAATCCCCGTGCATCACGCACCGTTTCTGCAGAACCCTTGGAACCAGCAACCGTGGAAAACCTTACAAACGTCGGTGTAGTTTTTGATGTATCATTTAAAAAGTCAGCTTTCGTATATTTCTCAAGCGATTCATATAATTGAAATTCGCCATGTGCTGAGAACCCTCTCGCGTGAACAATACGCTCAGGGATACGCTCATGGTCAAAGTGGGTCATTTTTTCACGAAAATGAAAATCTTCCAGCAGGGTAGGACCACGTACACCAGCTTTTAATGAAAATTCATCCTCTGAAACTTTGACTCCGTGGTTCGTCGTCATATGTTTGCCGGAGTCATCCACCCGGAACTGATCCAACTGCTCATCTTTACTTGATCTTTTCTTACTCATTGAGCTCCTCCTTAAGAAACCACTTCTTAGAATGGTAAGTAATAAATAAACATTACAATCTACGTACCCGGCGATTCGACAGAATAAACCCACAATTACTTTCCTGAAAAAGTAGTTTGTCGGAAGATGTTCGTAAATAACGAAGGAAATCTAAATATAATGGTCTATTAAATAGATAGGGGGCAACTTCTCATACATCCAACCTATCTCAAAAAGCGTAAACACAAAAAGCCACCTCTGTTTCAGAGGTGGCTAAAAGGGTTAACTATATTTAAGGCAGCTGGGATGCTCCCATCATGTATCGATCGCATTCACGTGCGACTTCGCGACCTTCGTTGATAGCCCAAACAATCAGACTTTGCCCGCGTCGCATGTCTCCGGCAGCAAATACACCTTCAACGTTCGTCGTGTACTTCCCGTATTGGGCAGCGACATTGGAACGTACGGTCGTTTCGATGCCAAGCTTTTCAATAAGATCCTGCTCGGGGCCGCTGAAACCGATCGCAAGCAGTACGAGGTCTGCTTCCCATACTTTTTCGGTTCCTGGAATTTCAGTACGGACTTTATTTCCTTTTTCATCGTAAGAAAGAGCAACGTCAATCGTGTGTACTTCTTTGATACGATTGTTTTCATCCCCAACGAATCTCTTCGTCATAACCGCATAGGCGCGTGGATCTTTATTAAACTTCGCCTCTGATTCCTTTTGGCCGTACTCCACGCGGTGGATGACCGGGTACTGCGGCCATGGGTTCACCTCATTGTCACGGGTAGAACCTTTTTTATCATAAATATCAAACTGAGTCAGGCTCTTACAGCCGTGACGCATGGATGTAGCCATACAGTCAGTTCCTGTGTCCCCGCCACCGATCACGATGACATTTTTGTCTGTCGCACTGATGTAGTTTCCATCTTCATGCTCAGAATCAAGAAGGCTCTTTGTGTTGGAGTGCAGGAAGTCCATTGCATAGTGGATGCCTTTCAAGTTGCGTCCATCTACTTCCAGGTTCCTTGGTGTTGTGGCACCTCCACAAAGGATGACCGTGTCATACTCCTCATTCAGACGAGAGACGGGATAATCACGACCAACTTCTGTGTTCGTCATAAACTGTATGCCTTCTTCTTTCAAAATGTTCACGCGTCGTTCAACGACGGAATAAGGCAGCTTCATTTCAGGAATTCCATAGGTGAGCAATCCACCTACACGATCGTTACGCTCATATACTGTCACCCAGTGGCCCGCTTTGTTCAGCTGTGCGGCCGCGGCCAGACCAGCAGGGCCTGATCCGACGACTGCTACTTTTTTACCTGTACGATAGGCAGGAGGTTCAGGAGTGACCCACCCTTCGTCAAATCCCTTTTCAATAATAGACCTCTCTACACTACGAATAGCTACAGGTGGTTCGTTGATTCCAAGAACACAAGCCCCTTCACACGGAGCAGGACAGGCAAAACCTGTGAACTCCGGGAAGTTGTTCATTTCGTGTTCTTTGGCAAGGGCTTCTTTCCATTTCCCCTGATATACCAGATCGTTCCATTCAGGTATGAGGTGGTAAACAGGACAACCGCTCGTGATGCCGTTGATTTCCATTCCGGAATGGCAAGTAGGAACGCCGCAATCCATGCAGCGTGCCCCTTGCTTTTGTGCTTCTTCATCTGAAAGGGGAAGCTTGTAATCTTCCCAATCTTCTATTCTTGTTTCAGGATCGCGCTCAGGTGTGGATTGGCGTGTGTATTCCATGAATCCAGTAGACTTACCCATCAGATCTCCCCCTTCTTCGTTATTTGACTGTTGCTACCGGTTTATTGCGTTCTTCAAAAGCGGTCATTTCCGCGTCAAATTTCTCAAGACCACTTTCTCTTAAATTCTTAATTCGTTCCTGCATCGCCAAGTAATCTCTCGGAATCACTTTGACGAATTTGGATACATAGTCGCTCCAATTAGCAAGGATTCTTTCACCTCGTGGGCTGTTTGTATAAGAAACATGCTTTTCGATCATGTCATAAAGTTCTTGAATTTCATTAGCATCTGCTAACTGCTGCAGGTGAACTAATTCTTTGTTGCACTTTGTATCAAAAGGCAGTTCAGACTCATCCAGCACGTAAGCGACGCCTCCGGACATTCCTGCCGCAAAGTTACGCCCTGTGCCCCCAAGGACGACGACTTTCCCGCCTGTCATATATTCACATCCATGGTCTCCGACACCTTCGACAACCACTTCCGCTCCACTATTACGGACACAGAAGCGTTCACCAGCAAGACCATTGATGTAAGCTTCTCCTGCTGAAGCACCATAGAAGGATACGTTTCCGATAATCGTGTTTTCTTCCGGTACGAAAGATGACCGTGGTGATGGGTGAACGATGATTTTACCACCGGACAGACCTTTTCCTACGTAATCATTGGAATCCCCGATAAGGCGCAGGGTGACTCCTTTAGGAATGAAGGCACCGAAACTTTGACCTGCGGAACCTTTGAAGGTCAATTTGATCGTGTCTTCCGGAAGTCCTTCTGCTCCATAACGACGTGTGATTTCACTACCAAGGATCGTACCTGTTACACGGTGGATGTTACGGATGGATCCTGTGCCTTCCACCGGCTCCCCTGTTTCAATGGCTTTCTTGCAAAGCGGGATCAACTCTTCCATATCCAGCGTCTTCTCAAGGCCATGATCCTGCTTTCTAACTGCAAAGCGACCATAGTCGGCAGGGACATCAGGCTGGTAAAGCAAGGCTGACAAGTCAACGCCTTTGGCTTTCCAGTGGTCGATCGCTTCGTTCGTCTGTAAAACATCAGTACGACCGATCATTTCGTTGATGGTACGGAAGCCAAGCTCTGCCATGAGTTCACGCGCTTCCTGTGCAATGAAACGCATGAAGTTCTCAAGGTGATCCGCTTCCCCTGTGAATTTCTTACGAAGTTCAGGGTCCTGGGTCGCAACACCGACCGGACATGTGTTCAAGTGGCAGACACGCATCATGACACAACCGAGGACGACGAGAGGTGCGGTCGAGAATCCATATTCTTCCGCTCCTAACAAGGAGGCAACGACAACGTCACGTCCTGTCATCATTTTCCCGTCTGTTTCAACAACGATCCGATCACGCAGACGGTCAAGAACCAGCGTCTGGTGCGTTTCCGCAAGACCGATTTCCCAAGGAAGGCCGGTATGCTTAATACTTGTTCTTGGTGCCGCACCGGTTCCTCCATCATAGCCACTGATTAGGACAAGATCAGCACGTCCCTTTGCTACCCCTGCAGCAATTGTTCCAACGCCAACAGCGGAAACAAGCTTCACGCTGACACGAGCTTTTGGATTGGCATTTTTCAAGTTATAAATCAGCTCAGCCAAGTCTTCAATGGAGTAAATGTCGTGGTGCGGTGGTGGTGATATCAATTCAACACCAGGCGTGGAACCACGGACTTCTGCTACCCATGGATATACTTTTTTGCCTGGAAGGTGACCTCCTTCTCCCGGCTTCGCTCCCTGAGCGACCTTGATTTGGATTTCATCCGCATTGACGAGGTAATGGCTGTTTACTCCGAAACGGCCAGAAGCTACCTGTTTAATCGCACTACGTTTCAAGTCACCATTTTCTTCAGGAGTGAATCGTTTCGGATTTTCTCCACCTTCACCGGAATTACTTCTGCCTCCGATACGGTTCATCGCAATGGCTAAGGCTTCGTGAGCCTCTTCACTGATAGATCCGAATGACATCGCTCCCGTTTTGAACCGTCTGCAAATATCCTCGACAGACTCTACTTCCTCAACCGGAATGGATGGGCGATCCTTGAAGGAAAGCAATCCACGGAGAGACTGCAGGTTGTTCTTTTCATCGGTCAGCATCTTGGAATATTGCTTGAAAAGGTCATAGTCGTTCGAACGGCAGGCGTGCTGCAATGTTGCAATCGTCTGCGGATTGTACTGGTGATCTTCCCCGTTCTGGCGGTACTGATATTCGTCACCAGCTTCCAGTGTGCGGTTTGATCCACGCGTTTCCCCGTAAGCCACTTCATGACGCATAAGCACTTCTTTTTCGATGATATCAAGACCGATACCCCCGAGTCTGGAAGCTGTACGAGTGAAATACTGGTCGATCACATCTTTATGGATACCAACTGCTTCGAAAATTTGTGCACCACGGTAACTTTGAATAGTTGAAATCCCCATTTTAGAAAGGACTTTAATGATCCCATCCGTTGCAGAATGGATATACGTCTGCACAGCCGTTTCATGAGACTCTGCTTCAAGCAGGTCGCGCTCCATCAAATCCCTCAAAGATTCATAGGCAAGATAAGGGTTGATTCCCTCCGCTCCATAACCAAGTAGTGTAGCAAAATGGTGCACTTCACGCGCCTCTCCAGATTCAATGATCAGGCTCACTTTCGTACGCGTCCCTTTACGGATCAGGTGATGGTGCAGACCGGATACGGCAAGGAGAGAAGGAATGGCTGCATACTCTTCACTGATTCCACGATCAGATAGGACAATCAGCGTCGTACCATCTTCTACTGCTGCATCCGCTTCTTCACATAAACGATCAAGTGCAGGCTTCAAACCGCCTTCTTTGGCATCGAAAAGAATGGAAAGCGTACGTGCTGCGAATCCTTCTACATCCTGCTGACGAATCTGTTCAAGTTCACGGTTTGTCAAAATAGGCGTCTGCAGTCGGATCTGGCGACAGCTTTCTGGTTTTGGATCGACCAGGTTCCCCTCTGCTCCAATTGTCGTTTCCACCATTGTAATCAACTTTTCACGAATGGCATCAATGGGCGGGTTCGTCACCTGGGCGAACAACTGCTTAAAATAGCTGTAAAGCAATTGTGGTTTTTTAGAAAGCACAGCAAGCGGTGAATCATATCCCATCGAACCGACGGGGTCTTTTTTATCGTTGACCATCGGCAGAAGGATTTTGTTTAATTCTTCTGTTGTATAACCGAAAGCAAGCTGCTGGTCGATCAAGTTTTCAACCGGACGGTGTTCGGTCAATGGTTCAGGAAGGTCTTCTAAATCAAATTTGTTCTCTTCAATCCATTCTTTATATGGTTTCTCACGAGCAATTTGCAATTTGATTTCATCATCAGGGATGATTTTCCCTTCTTCAAGATCAACAAGGAGCATCTTTCCTGGTGCGAGACGATCTTTATACAAAATATCGTCAGCGAAAATATCAAGAGCACCCACTTCAGAACCAAGGACAATCATTCCGTCTTTTGTCACGTAATAGCGTGCAGGACGCAAACCGTTACGGTCGAGGCAGGCACCGATTTGTTTCCCATTCGTGTAAGCAAGGGCAGCCGGCCCGTCCCATGGCTCCATTAAGCAGCTATGGTATTCATAGAAATTCTTCTTGTCTTCCTGAATCGTTTCGTCATTTGACCAAGGCTCGGGCACCATCATCATAGCGGTGTGAGCGAGTGAACGACCGGACAAGTATAAGAATTCAAAGGCATTATCAAACATGGAAGAGTCACTACCGTTGGAATCGATGACAGGAAGAAGTTTCTGTAAGTCTTCTTCACTGAAATATTCCGAGTTACAAAGCTCCTGGCGTGCTCTCATCCAGTTCACATTGCCTCGTAATGTATTAAACTCTCCATTATGAATGGTGAATCGGTTCGGGTGCGAACGTTTCCAGCTCGGGAAGGTGTTCGTACTAAAGCGGGAGTGTACTAAAGCGAGGGCCGTTTTGAAATCCGGGTGGTTCAGATCGATATAAAAGGAATCCAGCTGTTCCGGAATCAACATCCCTTTATAGACAATCGTATTCGATGACAAACTGCTGATATAAAAGTCATCATACCCCTCTTTTCCAGCAATCTCGATTTCCGCTCGCTTACGAATGATGTACAGGCGGCGCTCCAGGTCCATTTGTGTTTGAATATTTCCAGATGGAGCAACGAAAGCCTGACGAATAAATGGTTTGGTCTTCTTCGCATCTTCCCCAACGAACGAATCATTTACCGGAACCGTACGCCAGCCTAAAAATTCTTGTCCTTCTTCTGCGACAATACGCTCAAAAGTCTGCATACATTCTGTTCTTGTCTCATGATTTTCCGGAAAGAAAATCATGCCGATTCCGTATTTACCGGATTCAGGCAAATATATATCTTCCTTCTCACATTGTGCTTCAAAAAAATGATGAGGGATCTGCGTCAGTATTCCGGCCCCATCTCCTGTACTGACATCAGCAGATTGTCCACCACGGTGCTCTAAGTTACATAGAATAGTGATGGCATTCTCTACGATACTGTGACTCTTCGTTCCATCGATGTTGGCGATCACTCCGATACCACAAGCTTCATGCTCATTTTCCGGATGATACAGCCCCTGCGGAACAGGATATCCGTGTTTTTGCATATTTTTTCCCCCTAGCGGACATATTCTTGTAGGTTACAGGCAAAAATTAAAAAATTCTGTCTTTTCAGTTTCTTACTAGTATAGCATGAAAAACCTTGAGAATCACGCTCTTAAAGCGGACAAGCGCTGAATTTTCAAGATAATGCGACAATTCAAATTCAATAGAAACCCGAATATTAAAAGGATGTAAGCGCAAACAAAAAACTTAAAAAAAATGAAGAATTTTTTTCTCTTATACTCGTTTTATACAAAAATAAATCTACTTATCTATCTTAATGTGCATATAAAATCCTTTGCTTGTATGAACATACACCAGGAAGGAAATTACATGCTTTATTGCGAATAGAGCATGTGGAGGTGTAACAATGAATAAAACAACCCGAGAGAACGACATCATCATAGGATCTATGCCTGTAGGTGATCGAAATCAAATTACCGACGTACCCGGAGTGACGGTCGGCCATTATACATTAGACAGGGATGATGTACAGACAGGAGTTACTGCCATTCTTCCGCACCAGGGCAACCTTTTTCAAAATAAAACAGTAGCTTCGGCTCATGTCATCAATGGGTTTGGCAAGACGGCGGGAACCATTCAACTTGAAGAACTGGGAACATTGGAAACCCCCATTCTATTAACCAACACGTTCGGTGTAGGAGCGGCGTATGATGCACTCGTTGCTTACACTCTTGAGCGAAACCAGGAGGTCGGTCGGACCACAGGGACAGTCAACCCTGTCATTGGGGAATGCAACGATATGTATATCAATGATATTAGGAAGCAAGCCGTTACGAAGGAGCATGTTTTTCAAGCCATTGAAGATGCCAAAGACCACTTCACAGAAGGGTGTGTCGGAGCAGGTCGCGGGATGCTGTGTTATTCATTGAAAGGTGGAATCGGTTCTTCTTCCCGGAAGGTGGAGCTTGCACACGGTTCTTATACAATAGGTGTTCTGACCCTTACAAACTTCGGTAAACTGAGCGATCTCAGGATTGATGGTCAACCGGTTGGGCAACAATTGAAGAACTATATTCAATCTGAAAAAGAAAAAGATCGAGGGTCGATTATGATTGTGGTCGCTACAGACCTTCCCGTGTCAGAACGGCAATTGAAAAGAATATGTAAACGAACGGTGACTGGATTATCAAAGACCGGGTCAATGGTTGGAAATGGAAGTGGTGATGTTGTTCTCGGATTCTCGACCGCTACAACCATCCCCCACGGAAAACCCGAGGGTCCGTTATCTTTTTCATCTATCCATGAAGAAGATATAGATGAAGCTTTCCGTGCTGTTGGAGAAGCCACCGAAGAATCCATTCTTGAATCTCTATTTCAAGCAACACCGGTGAGGGGGAGAAACAGCCATCAAATACCTACATTAACGGAACTGCTTGAAAGCCACCCCATCCAATTTTAGTCTATGAGGGGAAGTCAAATTGAAGAAGGTTCCGCCCTCCTCCTCTGAGGCGCGGAACCTTCTTTTCTAACAAAAAAGTTAAGCTGCTTTCTTTTCACCTCCGCCATGGCGACGGTGGTAGATGACATTAATCTCCGCTCCTACCATTAAAATGATCCCTGTAAGGAAAAACCATAACATTAAAATGATAATTCCTCCCAGGCTTCCATAGGTGGCAGAATAATTGCCGAAATTACTAACATAGAAAGAGAAAGCAAGAGAAATTAACTGCCAGAGAATAGCCGTGATTACTGCACCCGGAAGGATATGTTTAAAGGGAATATTCTTATTTGGCGCGAAGTGATAAAGCGCCATGAGAACGGCACCAATAACCACGATACTCAGCGTCCAGCGCAACACTTGCAATAGTACGGCTGTTTGAGAAGGCAGGTTGATCATATCAATCAAGACCTGGCCGAATACAGGAAGAACAAGGGCGACGATAATCGCTAAGATCATCCCGATGGTCAATACAATGGAAAGTAGACGCACCTTAATGAACGACCTTGTCTCTTCCACGTTGTAAGCCATGTTCGAGGACTGGATGAACGCATTGATACCATTGGAAGCAGACCAAAGCGTTCCTAAAATACCTACAGTCAAAAGCCCACCGCTTGGCTGCTCCACTACAGCGACAATGTTCTCCCGGAACACCTGGGCTGTATCGCTGGGTATGACATTGCTCATCGCCTGAATAGCTGTTTCAGCGTCTATATTCAAATAGGGGAGAATGGATAATACCAGAATTAAAAGGGGAACGATGGCTAATAAGTAATAGTATGCCTGCGCTGCACCAAGCAGGGGGATGTTGTCTTTTTGAAATTCAGAAATCACATCTTTCACATAGGATATCAAATTTTTCACAAGGGAAGCCTCCTCATCCATCTTCTACTAGACTATCCCCCTTTTTTCAGGGAATTAACCTAGGAATGTAGAAGAATAGGAGAATCTCCTTCACGTGCCGATGCTCTTCGTTTAGAAGAGGATGGGAGATTGAGAGACTCGCGGTATTTGGCAACGGTTCGGCGCGACACTTTCACGTTATGCTTTTCCTTTAACTCTGCTGCCATCTTCTGATCAGACAAAGCCTTCAGTGGATCTTCTTTTTGAATCATCTCTCTTATTAAATCTTTAATGTGTTGAGAAGAGACTTCTTCTCCATCTGAAGATTGATAACCCGTCACAAAGAAGCTCTTTAATTCGTATAATCCTTTGGGGGTCTGCAAGACTTTGTTAGACACGGTCCGGCTGACCGTTGACTCATGGACACCCAGTTTTTTTGCCACCTTTTTTAAAGTGAGCGGCCTCAATGAACCACCATTCAAAAAAGTGCTCTGATGCTTGATAATCACTTCCGCCACTTTCAAAATCGTGTTCTGCCGCTGCTCTATGCTTTGCAGAAGCCAGCGCGCTTTTTTATAACAGTCGTCCAAATACTCATGGGCTTCTTTTCCTTCTTTGTACATACGTACCAGCTGCTCATCCCACTGGATTTGACCGCTGACAGAAAAAGGATCACGCAACACAAATCCCCCGTCTTTTTCTTCCAGTATCAAATCAGGCATCGGCGGTATATTGTTCGGTCCATAATTCGGAAGCAGCGGACGTGGTTCTAAAGATTGGATAACTTCCAAAGCTTCGACAACACACGATTCCTCTATGTCCAGTTCACAAGCTACCCTTTTAAAGTTCTGATTGGCTAGGTCTTCTAAATGATTTTCAATCAAAACAGCTAAAACGGAAGAATCGGGATGCTTCTTTTCTACTTGGAAGAGTAAAAACTCTTTAAAATCCAAACAACCGACTCCCATCGGTTCAAACTGTAATAACAGGCGTCTTGCCCGCTTAGTCGTGTTCAGTGATTGACCGGTTTGAAGTGACGCTTCTTCTTCAGATATTGTACAAAACCCGCGTTCATCTAAACTATCAATTAAAAAAAGGAGCGTCTCTTTTAATGACTGGTCCACTTTCAACCATCCAGCTTGTTCCACCAGTCCATCACGCCAGTTTTTTTCATCGGGTACGATTTGGTCGATTGGGTCATGATAGGCCTCTCGATGATGACGATGGGAAGGAATCATACTTGGGGTTTCTAACGTTAAAATGGGGTTCTCATGGATTTCCTGCTGGAGATGTTCCCACATTTCAGCAGAGGTCCATTGAAGCATCGTGATTGCTTGACGCATTTGTGTTGTCATTACCAATCCTGTCGTTTGCTTATGAGTCAATTCAAGCTTCATTTCCACACCTCGTTTTGATAACGCTTTCATTGTTGTTTAACAGTATATATCTATTACTTATGATGGGCTAATCAGACCAAAAATTCAAATATATATGGAATTTTCAGATTCCTAGTGTAATTTTATCACTATCGCTCCCTTTAGTTGAAGACTCGGTTTCGAGATGTTCGTGTAATTCTAGGGGCTCCGGGAAAAGGTTCGCTTTCCACGGGGCGGGCGGTGAGCCTCCTCAGGCTACGCCTTCCGGGGTCTCACCTGTCCCACACGTCCCATAGGAGTCTCACCGTTTCCCTCCGCCCCTTTACCTTATAAGTGTCTCAAAACCACTTATAAAAGGGTTAGTTTGAATGGTTGAGGGAAGTGGATGATTAGAACAACTGTATTCATAAGTAAAGTTCCAATTCTTCTCCCTAAGCGGGCATATAGTGTGTTGCATCAAGCATTTGCGTTTGCTAAACGTCTATGAGGTAGAGTTTATATCATTCACTTCCGAATAACTATACGAGCTGATTTTTTAAGTAGTGGTTTCGAGTGTTTTCTTTGGTTAGTGGGCGGAGGGGAATGGCGAGACTCCTAACTTAAGTGTGCAGGTGCCTCGATCAGCGGCGTATGGACTGGACTGAGCTGGCGGAGATAAAGGAAACACGGAGAACGGAGTGATTCGATGTTGACTTATCGTACAGAAGCGAGGGAAGTCTCACTAGCCGCTAGGCGCCGAAACTGGACCCCACAGGACGCAGTCCGAGGAGGCTCACCGCGCTCCCGCGGAAAGCGAGCTATTCCCCGCAGCCCACATCCACTCAACAAAAGTCTCGAAAGTGAGTCTTCAAGAAACCTGCCATATAGTTGAACAATAAGCATAAAAAATAAGCCCGGATGCTTAATTCCGGGCTTATTTTCAGAATTGTTTCACGTGAAACATTTATAATACGAAGGTAGCGAGGGTTTGCTGGACTTCTTCAATTGGGCTGTCTTTTTTGAAGAGTTTCCCAATCGGTTCACTCGTTCCAGAGAGCCAGATTTTCAATTCAGAATCGAGGTCAAAGCTGCCTGCTGTCTCAACACTGAAGTGAGTGATACTTTTATAAGGAATGGAGTGGTACTCGACCTTCTTCCCTGTCATGCCCTGCTTATCGATAAGCAGTAAGCGGCGGTCTGTAAAAATGAATGAATCTCTCAGAACTTTGTAACCGCTTTGAACGTTTTCCCCTTCAATAAGAATGCCCTCAAGCTCTCTTTCAATTTTATCGACATCCACCTGACTGGCATTACCCATCAGACCATCTAAAAAACCCATCGGTATCCCTCCTATTTCATTAAACGTAATAACATAGCTTCACATGGTTCGAGTTCTATGGTTAATACATTGTTCTTTGAACTGAAAATCCGCTTTTTGTTTTCCTGACTCTGCCACTTCCCTTTTTGTATTGGCAAATTGATCTCTATTTTCTTTCTTGTATTCCGGTTGAATATATAAAGCATTCGCTCATCACTTGTTTTTTCATTAAAATGGTCCACACCGTTTTCTGTCCAGCGTTCGAAACCGATCACATCTTTGTCCAGGGTGAAAGACTTCCAATGACCGGTCCGGAGAGCGGTATGCTCTTTCCTCCACTCTCCGATTTTTTTATACCAATCCAGCAGTTCTCCATTCTCTCGACCCCAAGGATATGGTTTGCGGTTATCAGGGTCAGCTCCGCCCGTCACTCCCGCTTCATCTCCATAGTACAAAGAAGGCACGCCCGGAAAAGCATAGAGCCATAGACTGAGAGATTTGATTTGCTTGATGATGAGTTTCTCTGCTTCCTCTTGACTAAAATCATCTGGAAGATAGTCTTCCAACATCGTTTGGATTCTCTCTACATCGTGACTGGAAAGCATATTCATGACGGCATAGAAATACTCTTTCGGATAATGTTCGCTTAACGTCATGAGTCGGCGATGGACAGTATATGCATCCATTTCACCCTTCATGAAGTCCAGCATCAATCGGCGCATGGGGTAGTTCATCACGGAATCAAGAACGCCACCCAAGAAGTAGTCCCGTCGTTTTCCGTAAGCTGTTTTGTTAGAAGCATCCTCCCAAACTTCCCCAAGAAGGACACTCGATTCATCTTTCTTCTTCAACTGACTATAGATTTGGCTGATCAAATCATCAGTCAGTTCATCAGCTACATCCAAGCGCCAGTTTTTCATACCTGATTGCTGCCATGTCTTAATGACACTCTCTTCATCATGGATGAGGAAATCCTGATAGTCCTCATTTTCTTTATTCAATGTCGGAAGCGTTCCGACGCCCCACCAGGCATCATATTCATCCGGATAATGGTGGAAGGTGTACCAGCTGTAGTACGGGGAATTTTTAGATTGATACGCGCCGAGAGAATCATACTTACCTTCTCGATTAAAATAAATACTGTTGCTTCCAGTATGACTGAAAACCCCGTCCAGCATGATTTCAATACCTCTATCAGCCGCTTCCTTGATCAACGTTTCCAAGTCATCTTTCGTACCAAGGAGAAGATCGACTTTGTGGTAATCACCTGTATCATAGCGGTGGTTGCTTTCCGCTTCGAATATCGGATTCAAATAAATAACCGATACCCCTAAACCTTCAATATAATCAAGTTTTTCAGTGATTCCTTTTAAGTTTCCGCCGAAAAAGTCCCAACGAATGACTTCTCCCCGTTCATTTCGAATGTAGACCGGATCGTTTTCCCAATGGGCGTGGACGAGGCTCGTCTCCGGTGCTTTCTCCATTTCGAGCTCTCCCGCCGTATAGAACCGGTCTGGGAAGATTTGATACATCGTCGCGTTTTTCCACCAATCCGGGGTCTTATACGAAGGATCGTACACCGTAATCTGCCACGAAGGAGGGATATGATCGTACACCTTCCCCTCCCCGCTCTCATAACTTTTTTCCCGTCCATAATAAAGGGTCTGTTCCTCTAGGATGATTTCGAAAAAATACCAGATGAGCTGCGGCCTTTCAGGCATCCGGATGGTAGCTTCATAAGATACCTGTTGATGTTCCTGACTGCAAAGGTCCATCTCCTTCGTCTTCTCATCGTCTGTACGGTCTAAGATGTAGTGAAGGATAACGTGGGAAACCCTGTACCGGTCATTGATGTCGATTTTGAGCGTAACAGGAGAACCCTTCGGCGCTGCACCGAAAGGCTCTCGATAAGATTCTTCAAAACTATTATGATACATATCCTTTTGTCTCACACATCCGTCCCCCTAAATAGTACCTCACTTCAACGCCTTCACACGTTGAATGTCCCATATATCGCGGGCATATTCCTGAATGGTCCGGTCACTTGAGAAAACTCCGGATTGAGAGATATTGACAAGACTCTTTAAGTTCCACTGACGTTTGCGTTGGTAATCCTGACTCACCTTTTTCTGAGCTAATACGTAGCTGGCAAAATCCTTAAGCACAAAGTATTCATCGTTATAAGTTAATAAGGCATCATAGATCTCTTGAAAATCGGTCTCTCCTTTGGAGAACGGGCTGTAATGAATGAGTTCATCCATAATGTGGCGGACACGCTCATCATTATCATAAACGTTTCGTGAAGAATAGGAACCGTTTCGATAATAGTCCCACACTTCATCAGACGTTAAACCGAAAATGTATATGTTATCATCTCCGACAAGATCATGAATTTCCACATTCGCCCCATCCATGGTGCCAAGGGTCAATGCTCCGTTCATCATGAACTTCATGTTACCTGTGCCTGAAGCTTCCTTTGTAGCCATTGAAATTTGTTCACTGACATTGCTCGCTGGTATAATTCTCTCTGCGATGGAAACCGAGTAGTTTGGTATGAAGACGACTTTTATATAATCCTTCACATCAGGGTCGTTATTGACCACAGATGCGATGCGGTTGATAAGTTGAATTACTTTCTTTGCAAAGTGATAGCTTGGCGCTGCTTTTGCTCCGAAGAAGAAGGTTCTCGGAACAATATCAAGCGTCGGATCTGATTTCAATTCATTATATAAATGCATAATATGAAGGGCATTGAGCAATTGACGTTTATACCCGTGCAGTCGCTTGATATGAACATCAAAGATGGAGTTTGGATCGACGGTGATCCCTTGCGTGTTTTTCACCCAGTTCGCGAAGTTGACTTTGTTCTCCTGCTTGATTTCATGGAGCTTGTCAAGAAAAGCCAGGTCATCTTTATGGTCAAGCAAGCGGCTCAGTTGCTTCGGCTCTTTCATCCACTCCTCACCAATAGCCTCCGTGATGACCGAGCTCAACGGACCGTTTGCGTGCATCAGCCAGCGACGGTGGGTGATTCCATTCGTTTTATTATTAAAACGCTCAGGAAATGTGTTATAAAAGCGCTTCATTTCACGTTCCTTCAGTATATCCGTGTGGAGTTTCGCGACTCCATTGATACTGTGACTCCCGACAATGCTCAAATGGGCCATTTTCACCTGGCCATCCGCCACAATGGCTAAATCCGCGATTCGATCGAATTCTCCAGGATAGGTTTTCCATAAACCCTGACAAAACCTTTCATTGATTTCATCGATAATCATGAAAATCCGAGGCAGCAATGAACGTACGAGCCCCACCGGCCAAGATTCGAGAGCCTCGCTTAATGTTGTGTGATTCGTATAGGAAACAGAAGACTGTGTAATCTCCCATGCTTCCTCCCAGCCAATCCCCTTTTCATCCATAAGGATCCTCATCAGTTCAGGAATAACGAGCGCCGGGTGTGTGTCGTTGATATGAAGCGCTACCTTATCAGGGAACGAGGACCATGGAAGTCCCAGTCTTTCAAACGATCGCACAACCGATTGCACTCCAGAGGACACTAAGAAGTATTCCTGCTTCAAACGCAGGCTCTTTCCTTCCTCTGTAGAGTCATCGGGGTAAAGGAAGTCCGAGATGGATTCGAGGGATCGTTTATGATCTAGGAAGTGCCCAAATACCCCTTCCTTTTCCGCTTTTGTCATCGTATCCTCCACCGTGGGTTCAGCGGACCAGAGCCTTAAGGTATTCACCGTATCGTTATGGTAACCGACAACAGGTACATCGTAAGGGACGGCCTGGATGGGTTCATAGTTTTCATATTTGAAATGGAGTTTTCCATCTTTATCTCTTGTCGATGACACATTTCCACCAAAGCGAACTTCAATCGCATCTTCCGGTCGACGGACCTCCCAGATGAATTCTTTTGAAAGCCAATAATCCGGGAATTCCACCTGTTTTCCATCAATGATATGCTGATCGAACATTCCATATCGGTACCGGAGACCATAGCCATGCCCAGCCAATTCTAAAGAAGCAAGGGAATCGAGAAAACAAGCAGCTAATCGTCCTAAGCCGCCATTACCAAGACCAGCATCACTTTCCTTTTTTTCGAGTTCCGATAAAGACAGCCCGAGATCCGCTAATCCTTCTTCAACAAGCGAAAGTACGTCTAAATTCAATAAATTATTGCCGAGCAGACGTCCCATTAGAAATTCCATGGAAAAGTAATACACCTGCTTGGTTTTATTTGTTTTGTACTCCCGGTTCGTCTTCAACCAATCTTTATTGATTTTCTCACGGATCAACGCCCCAAGCGCCCGGTACGTATCGAATTCGGATGCTGTGTCTATGGTCTTACCAAACTTACTCTCCAACTGTGCTTTGAACTCTGACTTGAATTCTTCTTTGTCACTGAACATCACCATGAAGGTTCCTCCTATCACCCCTGCTAACGAAACATGGATTGATAAAGATCCATATATTGATCAGCAGAGTTTTTCCATGTGAACTTACTCTTGCAAATGTTCTTCACAAGATTCTGCCAAGCAGCAGGTTCCTGATAGAATTCCAGAGCTCTGCGAATGGTGTACAGCATGTCATGGGCGTTGTAGTTGGTAAACGTAAATCCGTTCCCTTCTCCCGTCTCTTCATTATATGGCTGAACGGTGTCTGCGAGTCCTCCCGTTTCCCTTACAATTGGAGCAGCCAAATATCGTAAAGCTATCAACTGGCCGATGCCACATGGTTCAAAACGGGACGGCATGAGAAATAGATCGCTCGCCGCATAAATCTGTCTGGAAAAAGGTTCTGAAAAACGAATATTCGTAGACATCTTTTCTGGGTGTCGGTGCTGGGCCCACTGGAGCATTTGTTCATATTGGTATTCTCCTGTACCAAGTAAGACGATCTGAACGTCATCATCATGTAATAACTCATCGATGACCCGACCGATCAAATCGAATCCTTTTTGCTCCACCAGCCTGGAAACGATGCCAATCATTGGAACATCTTTTCTGACTGGCAAACCAAGCTCCGCCTGCAGCCACATTTTGTTTTGGGCTTTCTTGATTAAAGAACTGCGATAAGGAAACGCCAGGGCATCATCTTTCATAGGGTTATAGTTTTGATCATCGATGCCGTTGACGATCCCGATCAATTCATCAGTACGTTTTCGTAACACTCCATCTAGGTTTTCCCCATAATAAGGCGTTTGAATCTCTTTTGCGTAAGTTTCACTGACCGTTGTAATGAAGTCCGCGTAATTCAAGGCCCCTTTCATGAAATTGATGTCCCCGAAAAATTCAAACGCATCTTCTGTCATCATATTCTCATCAAAGTCCATCAAATCATGAAGCACGGATTGGGCAAATACGCCTTGATACTTCAAATTATGGATAGTAAAAACGGTTTTCATACCTTGAAGTTTTTCAACTTCCTTATAGTGGGTATGTAAGTAAACCGGAATCAACCCTGTCTGCCAGTCGTGGCAATGTAAAACATCAGGCGTCCAGTCCATCTCACAGACCCAATCCATCACGGCACGATTGAAGAATACGAATCGCTCCGCTTCATCATCATATCCGTATAGATTAGAACGCTTGAAATAATACTCGTTATCTATGAAATAGACAGGAATGCCTTCATATTTGATATATTCGATTCCAGCATATTGACTGCGCCAGCCAAGCTGTACATTCATTTCACCCAGATGTTCCAGCTGTTCTTTCCAGTGATCATCCATGTTTTCATATTTCGGCAGGACGACCCTGACATCCGCGCCCTGATTTTTTAAGGCATGAGGTAGAGAACCTAAAACATCAGCCAGACCACCTGTTTTAATAAAAGGGGTACACTCAGAACCAATCATCAAAACATTCACGTTTTACCCACTCCTTTAATTTTATACGTTCAAAAACATGTTCAAAACATCACGAATGAGCTGATTACATGAAAAGGACTGTCAGAGTGATGAAATCCGGACAGTCCCTTCACGGGGTATTACATTGTTCTTCTTTTTGCTACGACATACGGCTTCTCTGGCGCACCGATTAATGTCTTTCCGTTTGAAATGCTGCAATCTTTATCGAGAATGACGTTTTCTAAAACGGCATTGCTATCAATTTCACAACGTTGCATAATGATTGAGTTTTTGATGACGGCTCCTTCAGCGACTTTCACACCACGGAAGAGAATGCTGTCTTCGACATGACCTTCAATGACACATCCATTTGCGACCATCGTATTGGAAACGTTGGAAGTAACGGTATAGTTGGAAGGTGCTTCATTTTTAATTTTAGTGAAGACGGGAGCATCATCTTTGAACAACTCATCATGATCTTCGGGATTCAACAGCTTCGCACTGTTGCGGTAGTAGCTTTCAACAGAGTTCACCAGGGCATGACCACCATGGTATTCATAAGCATGAATGTTGATTTCAGGCAATTTCGACTTAATCCCGTCTAAGAAAAAGTGGGAGCAGCCGTGGGCGATACATTTTTCGATTAGGGTGTATAAGAGATCTTTCTCAATGATGTACATATCCATGTACACATTCTTATTGCTATGATCATTGTGGATCGCTGTCACCCGGTTTTCTTCATCAACGTCAAGCTTGTGAGCTCGTTGGTGCTCGGGATAAAGTTCATCCACTTTTTTGTAGATAACCGTAACATCTGCACCAGAACTTTTATGTTCTTGCAGCACATCCTGATAATTGATGTTGCAGATATGCTGTGAACCTGAGACAACAATATAGTTGGCTAACGTTCGATTGATGAAATCGATATTGTTGTGGAAATGCTGCAAATCGCCACGTGAAATGTCTGTTGGATCATTCCAGTCTGGAGGAAGGATGAACAGCCCGCCACGCTTGCGATCCAAGTCCCACGCTTTCCCTTGCTCCAAATGATCCATGAGGGAGCGGTATTTTCTGCGCGCGAATACGGCTACGGATTCAATTCGGGAATTCGTCATATTTGAAATGGCAAAGTCGATCATCCGGTAACGTCCCGCAAATGGTACGGCGGCGCCACAACGGAAATAGGTCAACTCATCCAACATGTCTTGTTCGTGATCTAAGTTTATGATTCCTGCTATACGATCCATAAAATCCTCCCTTTAACTATTGGTAGCATAACTTGTGGCAAGGACACTGCCTTCATCTGCCACGAGTGTAATTTCACTTTCTGGTGACGGGTCGCCGATGACTGCCCCATCCTCAATGACGCTTCCTTTTGAAATGATGGCCCTGTGAATCTTCACATTTTTACCGATTTTCACATCAGGCATGATGACACTGTCTTTGACGACCGAAGATTCATCCACGTGAACACCATAGAAAATGATCGATGTATCTACAGATCCCTTAATGCGGCAGCCTTCATTGATCAATGCATTTCTCACATGAGCCGTCGGCGCGATATATTGGGGCGGCTGATTCGGGTTCTTCGAGTAAATGCGCCACTTTGAATCGTTCAAATCCAGTTCAGGCTCCCTCTTCAGAAGATCCATGTTCGCTTCCCAAAGGCTGTCAATCGTACCGACATCCTTCCAGTAACCTTCGAATGTGTAAGCCATTAACTTTTTATAATCGTAAAGAAGAGCGGGAATGATGTCTTTCCCAAAGTCATGGGAGGAATTTTCTTTTTCTGCATCTTCAATCAGGTACTGTTTCAACACATCCCAACGGAAAATGTAGACACCCATAGACGCCAGATTACTCTTCGGATTCGCAGGTTTTTCATCAAACTCAGTAATTCTTCCATCTCCATCCGTGTTCATAATGCCAAAACGGTTCGCATCTTCCCACGGTACTTCGATAACTGAAATGGTTGCATCAGCGCCGGATCCTTTATGATAATCAAGCATTGCGCCGTAATCCATCTTATAAATGTGGTCTCCGGACAGCACAAGAACGTGTTCTGGTTCATATTGATTCAAAAACTTCAAGTTACGGTAAATAGCGTTGGCTGTACCTGTGTACCAGCCGCCTCCTTCTGCCTGCATGAATGGGGGCAGAACGGAAACACCACCGTATTTTCGGTCAAGATCCCAGGTGTCCCCAATGCCAATATAGTCATTCAAAATTAAGGGCTCATACTGGGTAAGGACACCGACTGTGTCGATTCCTGAATTCGTACAATTGCTTAATGGAAAGTCGATGATTCTATATTTTCCGCCAAAGTAAACAGCAGGCTTTGCAATTTGTTTGGTTAATGACTTCAGTCTGGTTCCTTGGCCGCCAGCCAGAAGCATTGCTACACACTCTTTATTTTTCATGATTTTCCTCCTTGGATACTGAAGTTCTTTTCAAGAAGCTCACACCGAGCGGGGGAATCGTCATGGTAATATGCTGATCCTGTCCTTGCCATGGGGAAGGTACGCTGTCTAAAGGCAGGCCGTTCGTCTGCCCAGAACCTCCGAAATGTTCCGCATCGCTCGAGAAGATCTCTTTGTATGAGCCGTGTTTCGGTACTCCTACTCTATAATCATGATAGACTTCTGGAGTAAAGTTGCAGACGACCACTAGTTGGTCATTCGATGTACGGCTGTTGCGGACAAATGAGATGATGCTCTGCTCATAGTTGTTGGCATCGATCCACATGAAGCCCTCTTCCTTATGGTCGAGTTCCCATAAGGCTGGCATATCCTGATACAATTGGTGCAACTGTTTCGTATAATCCAATATGGAGGCGTGGGAATCATAATCCAACAGCTCCCAATCCAAATCCTCTAAATCTTTCCACTCATCGAACTGTCCGAATTCACCTCCCATGAACATGAGTTTCTTCCCTGGGTGGGCATACATGTAGGCGAGAAAAGCCCGCAGGTTCGCAAATTTCTGCCAGTAATCACCCGGCATTTTATTTAACAACGATTTCTTACCATGAACGACTTCATCATGAGAAATCGGTAATACAAAATTCTCGGAAAAAGCATAGAACAAAGAGAAAGTAATCAAGTTATGGTGGTATTTCCTATGAATAGGATCCATTTCCATATACTTGAGCATGTCATTCATCCAACCCATGTTCCATTTATAATTGAAGCCAAGCCCCCCGATATAGGTGGGTGCACTAACGAGTGGCCATGATGTGGACTCTTCGGCCATCATCAATACATCTGGAGTTTCCTCAAAAATGGCTTCGTTCATTTTTTTAATAAACGATACGGCTTCCAAGTTTTCACGGCCGCCGTACTCATTCAGTTCCCATTCGCCATCTTCCTTGCCGAAGTCCAAATAAAGCATGCTAGCCACGGCATCGACCCGCAGGCCATCGAGATGGTATTCTTTCAGCCAGTAGATCGCGTTCGAAATCAGGAAGCTCTGAACTTCGTTTCTAGCAAAATCGAACGTAAGCGTACCCCACTGCGTTTTCTCCGCTTTACTAGGGTTTGCATATTCATAGAGAGCTTCTCCATCAAAACGGCGTAACCCGTGGGCGTCCTTACAAAAATGACCAGGCACCCAATCCAATATGACACCGATCCCATATTTATGACACTGGTCGACAAAATATTTAAAGTCATCCGGGGTTCCATAGCGGGAGGTGACAGAAAAGTACCCGGTCGCCTGATAGCCCCATGAACGATCAAAGGGATGCTCCGTTAGTGGAAGGAGTTCAATATGGGTGTATCCTAAATCTTTGACGTAGGGAATCACCATCTCAGCGTAATCCCTGTAATTGTAGAAGACCTCAGGTTCGATGTTTTTCCATGAACCTAGATGAAGCTCGTAGATGGACATCGGAGATTCATAGGGGTTCTTCGCTTTTCTCTGTTTCATCCATTCGCCATCGCTCCAGGAGTAATTGTCCAAGGGGTAGACGACAGATGCCGTATCAGGTCGAAGTTCACTGGAGATTGCATATGGATCCGCTTTCAGCTGAAGATGCCCGTGAGCCGTTAATATTTCATACTTATATATCGTGCCTTTTTCAAGACCCGGAATGAAGGCGATCCAAATTCCGTTATCATTGATTTTTTCCATCGGATTCTTCCGGCCGTCCCAATCGTTGAACATCCCGACGACACTCATCTGAACCGCATGGGGAGCCCAGACGGTGAAACGAATGCCTTTCTCTCCGTTTCTCGTATCCGGATGCGCACCGAGCAGCCTGTGACTGTAACGGAGGTTTCCTTCATGGAATAAATAGATATCATGCTCTAGAGTTGTATCTTGGACCACACCATCACTCCTCTTTAAATTAGTAGATTTTTAGTTTCTGTTGATGAACAATGCAAAAAATTTACGTGTTTTGTTTTTGCCTATATTCATCATAAAATCAGGAAACCTCTTTTACAATTGCTATTAATAAAAATTTTCTGAAAAGTTTTGTCGAATCGTGACGAATTTTTATACATCTTCATTATTTCCGCTTACTTTTATAACAACGTTTATAAGTAAGCGCTTGCATAAATATGTACTTCCCTCTTCCTTTTATGGAAAAACCTTACTAAGAAAAAAGATTCCAAATATAGGACTTTTATAGTGATCATTCATTTTGTATTGTCGTTTAAAGGCAGGGCCTCTGTTTGTTCCTCTTCCTACATAGTAAAAGCGTTTTCCGCCTCTAAAGATGAAAAGTACACTCCGTACCTAGTGTAGATTCATTTTAATCAACGGGCGTGGGATGAAAAGGAAAGAATCAAGCAGTCACGGCGTAACGGATCAATTCTATCTATGTTTTTTCTACTTTCCCCATACAGAAAGAATACGCCCTTCCTTCCCTTTTAAGGAAAAGGAACGATCTTTTGAATTTACATAAACTTCTAAAGTGTATAGTGTTTCATTGAAATAGATTAGTGGTATAGCTTTAAAAGAATTAAAGGGTCAGCTGGAGGTAGAAACTCCATTGGCTTTTTCTCTATTGGCAAAAAGCAGGTAGAGAAATCCTTAAAACATAAAAGAGGTGAAGAGTCATGTCATTAGCGGGAATCAGTTTACTCATCATCGCGATCGCCTTTGCATTCATAGCCATTTTCGTTGTGAAAACACTGAAAGCTGCATCGAGTACGATGACGAGCGTTTCACAGACGTTAGAAAAAGTCGAAGGGCAAATGCAGGGCATCACTACAGAATCGGAAAGTTTACTTAAGAAAACGAATCACATCGCTTCAGATATTGAAACGAAAACGAAGACGCTTGATGGTCTGATGGATGCCCTCGGCAATGTCGGTACAACGGTGGGTCATGTGAACCAATCCATCCAGGGCGTTTCTGAGAGTGTGGCGCACGCTTCTCATGAAAGAGACGAAAAAGTAACAAAAGCACTCCGCTGGGGGGATGCAGCGATTGAACTGTATCTGAAATGGAAAAGAAAAAAAGTACAATAAAGAAGAGAGGTTTTTCAGATGGACTTTCTAGGAATCGGTGTTCTCATTATCGGAATCGCCTTTGCGATTGTTTCCATTTTCCTTATTAAAGCATTGAACAACTTGGCAGGGGTCCTTGGCGGCGTTAAAAAAACTGTCGATCAACTGCCGGAGCAACTGGATTCTGTCATGAAAGAGACGACAGGTGTCCTGCACCAAAGTAACGATACATTAGCAGACGTCAATGAAAAGATCCGGGCGCTCAGTCCTCTTTTCTATATCGTAGGGGATATCGGTGAGTCTTCCAGGAAGCTTACGTCCTCTCTTGTTGACATGACATACTCACTGAAGCAGACGACACATGAAGGTGAACAAAAGATTAACGAAGAAGGTTGGCGCGGCGTTTACGGAGCTCTTGCTTTGACCTATTACTTTTCACAGAAACGGAAGGCACTCAAGACCGCTCAAGTGGAGACGACCTCCTCATGAAGGCACTCGAATGGATGATCGGCATCGTCGCCGGGTTCGTCGGTGGAATAGCTTTGAGAATATGGAGGAAGGAACCATCCATTTCAAAGATGAAGTATGACCGCAAAAAAGAGGAGTTTTATAATACAGGTAGAAATCAATATGAAGACATTCAATCGACGAAAGAAAAACTACGCATGGAAGCTCAAAAAAATTTAAAAACCGAAAGGGGAATTTCCTAATGGAAAACCAAAATGTAAACCAGCAGCCACAAACACAAACAACTAAAAAAAGAGGCAATAAAAAACTGCCTGTTGCGATCTTAACAGGAGCATTAATTGGTGGGGCTTTTATTCTTATTAAAGACCCTAAAGAAAGAAAACGTCTGAAAGAGGGTACACGTTCAACAAAAGACGCAGTTTCTGATTATGCTTCGGAAGTGAAAGAAGATCCATCTGCGAAAAAAGATGACCTGGTCACACGCGTCCGCAATGTGGTGAACATTGTAAGTGAGGCAGCTGCAACTGTTCAAGATGTATTTAACAACCAAGGAAAAGAAATTGCTGATAAAGCGAAAGATATTAAAGAAGAGTCTGAAGAGATCATAAACACAGCCAAAGATGCAGGAGAAGATCTGCAGGAAGTTGGCGATAAAGCCAGAGAAGCGAAGGACGAGCTTAGAGAAGATTCCCAAGAGGAAAATGCTACGGTACCTCAAGAAAAAGTCGTAGAGGTCAATCCTCAACGCTAGTTCTATATTACATGAATGAAGCCCCGCGCAATGGCGCAGGGCTTCTCTTTTTTCACGAAAAATAAGGAGGAAGCACTGGTTCGCTTCTTCCGTTCTAATCTGTAAGTTCCGTCAACTGTTGAGAAGAGGCTGCCACTTTATAAACCGCGTCATTGATTTCCTCAATCACCTGAGCGAATTGTTCCAGCTCTGCTTCTATCCCTGCATTATACATCTTGTTTTGACCCATCGCAGATACGATTTCTGTGAAAAACTGATTGATTTGACCCATGCTGTCTGCACCTTCAGAAATCATGGTGTTGATGTTTCCAACATTACTTGAAACGTTATGAATCTGCCCACTGGTAGTGGAAATCAAATCTGAAACTTCTGCAACTGAGTTCTGCGTCTGCTCAGACAACTTCCGTACCTCATTCGCGACCACAGTAAATCCTGCACCATGCTCACCAGCTCGTGCAGCTTCAATCGAAGCATTCAATGAGAGTAAATTCGTCTGCTCTGCAATGGAAGAGACAATGGTTACGATCTTACTGATTTCTTCAGCGACGTGCTTTAATTTCTCCATGTCACCAGAAATTTCATTGATGTTTTCCTGAATCTGGTTCATTTGTTTTTGTTGAATTTCCAGGCGCTGCTTCCCATCCATCGACTGCTGTTCCACTTGTTGAGCGACTTGAGAACCTTTCTTCGAATCCCCCACAATTTTATCTGTCTGTTCCGTCAACTGTTCTGTTGAAGCACTCGCCTGCTGAGAGACAGCTGCCACCTCTTCAGACAATTGATCTACTCGACGGTACGCCTCTTCTCTTCTCTCCACTTCAATCTGCCGAAGTTCCTTAGCTTCTTCCTGGTACATTTCAAGTACGAGCTGCTGCTCAATATTTAAAATTTTGGTCGTTGCACGAGTGGCCTCCCCAAAATGCTCACGTGGAAGATCTTGTTCATAAATATCCATGAAAGATAATAAAAGGTCCTGAAAAGCAGACATGTACCATTTCGGTTCCAGCCCAATTTTCAAATGGACAGCTGCAATCCTTTTCCTTTTTTCAATAAAGGTGGTATCAATCGTACCGTTGAACATTTCCTTAATATGAACTTTCAGCGTTTGTTTTAAACGATCGACAGAACTGTGGTCATTGATAATCCGTTCTAACGATGGTTCATGTTCCAAGTTTTTATAAAATTGGGGTACGATTTGATCAATATGATTGCTGATTATTGGCTTTAGTGATTGCAGGATCGCTAAATCCTGTTCTTTAAGATGAACCATTTCGAATTGTGTATGTAGATCAGAGTCTTCTGGTATGTTAATGACTCCTGTATATCCTTCCCCGAGCGGTCTAACTACTTCTTTTTTCTTTGTCATGAATAAACCCATGTGCATCCCCCTTAAGTTGACTCTCTCTTCTAATAATATCGACTTAAACGACCGAACAGTTTAGCAAGATTCTACTTCTTCCACAAACGCCCCTTTAGTTGAAGACTCAGTTTCGAGATTTTTGTTGAGTGACGGGGGCTGCGGGGAATAGCTCGCTTTCCGCGGGAGCGCGGCGAGCCTCCTCGGACTGCGTCCTGTGGGGTCTCACCAAGCACTTTTTCCCTCCTAGATATCCGGTTCCGGCGCCTAGCGGCTAGTGAGACTTCCCTCGCTTCTGTACGATAAGTCAACATCGAATCACTTCGTTCTTCGTGTTTCCTTTATCTCCGCCAGCTCAGTCCAGTCCATACGCCGCTGACCAAGGCGCCTGCACACTTAAGATAGGAGTCTCGCCATTCCCCTCCGCCCCTTTGACATAGAAGTATCTCGAAACCACTTCCCGAATTATCAGCTATTCAGTTTGATGGAGTATCATTATAAACTCCCATCCAGAGACACTTGAACCCTGAAAGCTTGATACAGAGCGTTTTATGATTACAACAATCGAGGTAGCGGGATACCATCCTACTTGGTAAAGGGGTTCGTTACACTCATACATCCAAAGGGGTGGTTGGGAAGCTGCGAGACTCCCGTGGGAGAAAGGAGATCGGCGAGATCCCGCAGGGCGTAGCCCGAGGAAGCTCGCCACTCCCCCACAGGAAAGCGAGTAGCTTCCCAGCCATCCCCGACGCCCAATAAGGTAACGAAACCTGAAAACATCTCGAAACTGAGTCTTCCACAATCCTGCCATATAGTTGAAGTGCATGGGTTTCCAATAAGAAGAAAATCCCCCATACAGCATGAAAGCTGCATAGGGGATTTGGTTACGCGTCAGCGTTGTATCCCAAACGCTCACGGTCGATGTACTCATTCGGAACTTCTCCGAAATGTGTACTGTGGTTTTTGAATTGAGCTTTCCGGCCATTCCGGTGCTCGCCATGGCTCTTTCTTTCCTTGAACTGACGATCCGGCTTTTTTTCCTTGTTGCCCATCCTAATCACCTCGTGTAAAACATAATGTCTTACACGGATATTATGTTTCGAACTCTAAAATTTATTCATGAACTTGAAAAGAGGGTTCGTGTGTCCCCCACTTCTCTAAATGCCTGCGGAATAAGTCCATGATGATTAAATGAGCTTTAGCCTGGGTGTATTTGTATAAGAACCACGGCAATGAGGGCATATAGTCATGAATGGCTACAATGGCTTCATTTTTCCCAGGGATTTTCCTGAATTCAAGTCTTCCCCTTACGTTTTTTTCTTTGTTGGTCAACCGTCCACCAGATATATAATATAAGGCACGGTCCGTTGTACTTCTCTCTGCAGAGTATGTGAATTCAAGAAGCGGTATATCGTTAAAAATCACCCCTATTTGGCAACAATGGGTTTCATCTACGGTCGTTTTCACCCATGGGTTCAATACCTTTTCCAGCCACTTCACATAATACTTTCCAATCCAGTCTGCAGAATGGCCCTGAGGGATCGGAATACGCTGAACAGAGCGGACATCATCCTGCATAGCAGGAAGGTTAGGTCTTTTTGGTTTCCCTTTGGTTTGTTTTTCTTCCTCTTTAAGTGCCCACTCTGCCGCTTCCTCGAAGCGGATTTCCCCTTCACTGATTCCTGTCACTTTATTTTGGGAATGGGTAACCATTGGATGAATAAGGCTTTCAATGAGTGGGTAAACCATTTCTTTTGGTGCACCCGTCACGAGCCTTACCCATAATTTAGACAAATCAATAGTCAAAAAAGGGACATGGATCATAAAAGGTTTCCTTCCCATAACGCCCGCGACTTTTTCCATCATCTCTTCATAAGTCATTACATCCGGCCCTCCAACGTCTATCGAACGCCCTTTTAAGCTCTCATCACCGATGCTTTGATCAAGCGATCCAATTATATCCGGTAAGGCTATTGGCTGCGTTTTTGTTTTCGTCCATTGCGGGAGAACCATAAAAGGAAGACGCTTGACTAACTTCTTCAATATTGGGAAGGAAGAACCTCTCGGACCGACAATGAGTCCTGCCCGGATCGTTGTCACAGGCACTCCATAAGCCCCTAGAATCTGTTCTACTTCAAGACGGCTCTTCAAATGACGGGAAAGTCCTGGTTCGTCTTCAGGAATAATTCCACTCAAATAAACGATTTGCTTAACACCCCTTTTTTTAGCCGCCTGTGCGAAATTATCAGCAAGGATGACATCCATATCTTCAAAAGTTCCCTGAGTCAACTTAGCCGAGGGCATCATGGAGTGTACAAGATATACAGCGATATCTGCTCCATCCAGTCCTTTTTCCGCATCAGCCATTGAGTATAAATCGCACGATCGCCAGGTCACTTGGTCACTATTTTCCATTTCATCTCCATTTCGCGATAAAGCGATGATGTCAGAACGGTCTTTCAGCTTTTCCATCAAGTTTTGTCCTATATATCCACTCGCCCCGGCAAGAGCGACGACAGTTTTTTTCTTCACATCCGCCACTTCCTTTCGCTTTTTAAACCTAGTACCCTCAGCCTCTTCGTATGTAACACCTATCCTTTGAGTAATACTTTCCGATATGGCAGGATTGTAGAAGGCTCGATTTCAAGATAACTGAGTTCTTTGCTATAGAAGGCTGCCCTTCCATTCAAGGAAAGTGAGTAACTATCCCCCTTTACAATATGGAAGATAAATTAAGGGATTTGTGGAAGACTTTGATTAAGAGTGAGTAACTGGTAAGCAATACCGTTGACATCCTTGTCCACATGAATTATCTTACCTTAGTAAACCTCAGTAATCCAATCAGCATTATACTGTTTAAAATATGAAGGAAAAGGAGGGGTTCACCATGAGTAAGTTGTGGAGAATCTATACACAAACATCATTGATTAAAAAAATCACCCTAGCCTTGATACTCGGTGTATCCGTCGGTTTCCTCTTCGGAGAAGACGCAGCTGTCCTGGCCCCTTTTGGTGACCTATTGCTCCGTCTCTTGAAATTTATCATTGTCCCATTGATCCTGTTCACCCTAATTGTCGGAATTAATCAGACGAACATTGGTTCATTAGGACGCATGGGAGGAAAGGTCTTCCTCTATTATCTGGGTACTTCTGCTCTTGCCATTTTAGTAGGAGTATCCGTGGCTACTTTGTTTAATCCTGGTACAGGGATGAGTCTTGGTAATGAAACCGTTGAGGTTCCTGAAAACCCCGGCTTCACGAGCGTACTCTTAAACATCGTTCCTGAAAATATTCTTACAGCGTTAACAGAAATGAACTTGCTTGGGATCATTTTCACTGCGATAGTCTTTGGTTTAGCACTTTCTTACATGCGTTCTACCAACGCTTATCAAAGTTTGGGAGGCCACTTATACAAAGTCATAGATGGTTTGAATGAGGCGACGTTAATCGTTATGAAGGGGATCCTCCAATATGTCCCCGTCGGTATTTTTGCAATCATCGCTGAAGTGATCGGTACACAAGGAGCGAACACACTGCTGGAATTAGGCAGCTTCGTCGGCGTCCTTTATATAGGTTTACTTGTACAATTAGCTATTTATCTTGTTTTCCTATTTGTAAGTAAACGAAAGCCGACTGCTTTTTTCAAAGAGGCTCGAACCGCTATGCTAACAGCCTTTGTTACACAAAGCAGTTCTGGTACGCTTCCAGTCACATTAAATGCTGCGAAAAACCTGGGATTAAATAAAAGCTTGTATGGCTTCAGCCTTCCGCTAGGAGCAACGATCAATATGGATGGTGCAGCCATTCGTATTGCAGTATCTGCCGTCTTCGCTGCCAATATTATCGGGGATCCATTAAGCTTTGTATCCATCCTTCAGATCGTGCTTGTTGGAACACTAGCTTCTGTCGGAACAGCCGGAGTTCCAGGTGCCGGGATCATCATGATTGCGACTGTGTTCTCTCAAGTCGGACTGCCTATGGAAGCAGTGGCCCTTCTTGCATCTGTTGATGTTCTGATCGGTATGGGGGCCACAGCCCTAAACGTAACCGGCGATCTTGTCGGAACTTCACTCATTAACAAAACAGAAAAAAAACAATCCTAAACCCGAAACCCTCCGTCCTATACAGACGGAGGGTTTTTTTGCTATATGGCAGTATTGTGGAGGTCTTAGTTTCGAGACTTTTGTTGAGTGGATGGGGCTGCGGGGAATGACTCGCTTTCCGCGGGAGCGCGGTGAGCGAGTCATTCCCCGCAGCCCCATGGAAAGCGAACCTTTTCCCGCAGCCCCTAGAATCACACGAACATCTCGAAACTGAGTCTTTAAGTATAGGGAGCTTTAGTGGAAGAAATGAAAAATTTATTTATCGACAAAGTTTTTAGTGAAAATGTAGTTTCAAGAAAACAATGACAAGGGAAAGTGAGTAAATGCTAAAACTATACAAATGGGAAAAAAACATCCCCTTTTAAGAAAGAGGTGACCATATGACTCCGAATGAAATAGGTTTCGCCCTTCTTTACATCGGTGTCTTCCTTTTGATCGGTAAAATCATCCGTGTCAAATGGACGTTACTACAAAATTTATTCTTACCCTCATCCATTATCGGAGGGTTTATCGCACTCTTCCTTGGCCCTCAGGTACTCGGGAAATTCATGCCGGAAGACAGCTTCTTCTCCAACGGTATCATGCCGGAGTCCATTATAGAAGTATGGTCTGCCCTACCCGGACTCATGATCAATGTAGTATTTGCTGCTCTTTTCCTTGGAGCTGCCATTCCAAAGTTAAAAGATATTTGGTTTTACGCTGGACCGCAGCTGGCGCTAGGATGGTCGGTAGGCTGGGGGCAGTATGTGGTCGGAATCACCCTTGCCGTCCTCATTTTAGTCCCATTCTTTGATCTCCCTGCCATGTCAGGAGCCTTGATTGAAGTTGCTTTTGAAGGTGGTCACGGGACGGCAGCCGGTATGGCAAGTACTTTCGAGGAGCTCGGCTTTGCTGAAGCTTTCGATTTAGCGATCGGCCTTGCGACCATCGGTGTATTGTCCGGTGTTATTTTTGGGATCATCCTCATCAACTGGGGGGTTCGTAATAAGAAGACGAAAGTGATTGAAGATGTGGAAGACTTTTCTGATTTGAGAAAGCGTGGAGTGATGGAGTATCAAAACCGCGAACCAGCGGGTAAAATGACCTTACGTCCTGAATCAATCGAACCGTTATCTTTCCATATATCCATTGTATTTATCGCTATTTTACTCGGTTGGTTATTGTTGCAAGGGTTAATTGGTCTTGAATCTATCACCATCGGATCTGATTTTATGAGCTATATCCCACTATTCCCGCTTGCGATGATCGGCGGAATCGCTCTTCAAATCTTTTTCAGCAAAAAGGACAAGTACAATCTTGTTGACCGGAGAATGATTAACAGAATCCAGGGACTTGCACTTGATATCCTTATTTTGACGGCTATTTCTACAGTTTCGCTGGATGTCATCGGCGAATATCTCGTCCCCTTTGTCATTCTGGCGGCTGCAGGGATTGCCTGGAACTTATTCGGATTTCTCGTGCTTGCTCCCCGAATGATTCCACAGTACTGGTTTGAGCGTGGTATTGGAGACTTTGGTCAATCGATGGGTGTTACCGCAACAGGCTTACTGTTAATGCGCGTCGTCGATCCAGACAATGAGTCCCCCGCTTTTGAAGCCTTCGGGTACAAACAGCTCTTTTATGAACCCTTCCTAGGTGGAGGGTTTGTGACAGCCTTATCCGTTCCGTTCATTGCCCAATTCGGGCCATGGCCGACACTGATTGTAGCGGTCGCCATGACAGCAATCGGTATCTTTTTCGGGCTCTTTTACTTTGGGAAAAAGAAAGCAGCCTAAGCAACAACAACGTCTGCCCTTAGCAGGCGTTGTTTTTTTGCTGACTAAATCTTAGGTTCCTAATTTTCAATGAAGAATTATATGCTGAATACTGAACAAAAAACATTTCATATGGTATGATATTTAATTAGTTGCCTAAGTATTTTAGAAAGAAGGTTAAATCATGTCATCTCAAGAAATTAACCGTGTCCCTTTGATGATTGTGCTTATATCAGGCGCCTTTGTGGCCATATTAAATCAGACCCTATTAGCTACTGCCCTGCCTCACATCATGGCCGATTTGAATCTGGATGCGAATACAGCGCAATGGTTGCAGTCAATCTTTATGTTAGTAAATGGAATTATGATTCCTATTACAGCTTTTTTAATCGAACGTTTTTCTACAAGAGGACTGTTTATGACAGCGGTGGGATTATTCGCTTTTGGTACACTTATCTGCGGAATAGCCCCTAACTTTTCGATTCTTCTCACAGGAAGAGTCCTGCAGGCCTCTGGTGCCGGCATTATTCTGCCATTAATGCAGACGATTATGTTCCTCGTTTTCCCTATTGAAAAAAGAGGATCTGCGATGGGCATGTTCGGACTCGTCATTGCCTTCGCACCGGCCATCGGACCGACATTGTCCGGCTGGCTCGTCGAGCAGTTCCCGTGGAGAAGTCTGTTCTTCGTGATTCTGCCGATTGCAATTGCAGACTTGATCGTCGCTTACTTCATCTTGAAAAATGTAACGAAGCAAACGTTCCCTAAAGTCGACCCAATCTCCATCATCCTGTCTACGTTCGGCTTCGGAGGTATTTTATATGGGTTCAGTGTTGCCGGAAGTGCCAGCTTTTTAAGTAGCGAGGTCCTCCTTTCACTAGCTGTCGGAGCTGTCACGTTGACGCTCTTCATCACCCGACAAATGAAATTGGAAAAACCGATTTTGGAATTCCGTATTTTCAAATACAAAGTCTTCACTCTTACAACTGCCCTCGGCATGATTGTTTTTATCTCCATGATCGGCGGGGCGGTTATTTTACCGATTCTCATGCAGGACATGCTTGGATTCACAGCCTTTGAGTCAGGCTTAATGTTATTGCCTGGCGCATTGTTAATGGGAATCATGAACCCAATCACTGGTCGTCTCTTTGATAAATTCGGTGCACGCTGGCTTGCCATCATCGGTCTCGGACTGCTCTCGGTCTCTACATTTCTGTTTACAAACCTTGATCCATCAACAACGTTCCTATATTTGGCTCTCGTCAATTGTGTCCGTATGTT
Source organism: Halobacillus litoralis (assembly GCF_009856445.1). Classification (GTDB taxonomy): domain Bacteria; phylum Bacillota; class Bacilli; order Bacillales; family Halobacillaceae; genus Halobacillus; species Halobacillus litoralis. Next base: position 185,112 of record NZ_WMFA01000001.1, on the reverse strand, counting down.
CGGGATTGCCATGGTGATGATGCCTGTCACAACAGCAGGACTTAACCAGCTGCCCCAGCATTTGATGCCGCACGGAACGGCCATGAACAATACCATGCGCCAAGTTTCCGGTGCCGTGGGTACAGCCATGCTCGTGTCTGTAATGACAAGCCAAACCATTCCTTCTGAAGGAGTGACAGGTCTGATTCATGGAGTGAACGTCTCCTTTATTGTTGCTGGGATTTTCGCCGTTGCCGGTTTCATCATGGCATTTTTCATTAAAAAATCCCGTCATGAAGGGGAATTCAGTAACGCTTGAAGAAATCCCCATATAAGAAAGCCTCGCTGACAGGACAGCGAGGCTTTCTCTTTAAAAGAAGGAATTATACAAAAAATAAATACGTAGTCACCAAAATAAATAGCAAAAAGGCCACCGACGTCATATAGACAATAATACGGTGGGATGATACAAAACGGTTTTCATTGATGTTCTTCCGCGTTTGATAATAATTCACGGTCGCACCAATAATGGTCATCACGCCAAGAAACAATGAGGAAATGCTGACGAGCATGGCCAGACTATTCGCCACATCCCCAGCCATCGGAAGCGCTGAAACATGGAGTGTCGTAGCTAAAAACCCGATTCCGACAAGGGCAATACTCGTCCGAATCCAAGCTAAATAGGTACGTTCATTAGCTAAATGCTGCTGAATAAGCTTTCTTTCATCGACCATCGAACACCATCTCCTTTTTCCACTATCTATATCTTACAACGTAAGTACTCCATCATGCACGAATCCTCTTTTTACTAGAAAAATTCCGTCACAAAATATACACATAGGGGTATATTGATTTCTTTAGAACCTGAGAGTAAACTGTAGATAAGACTTAATGTGAAATGTTTCACATCAAGAGATAAAGGGGAGGATTACGATGACTAAGAAGATTATCATTGTGGGTGGTGTGGCCGGGGGTGCAACTGCTGCAGCCAGGTTAAGACGCCTGAGTGAAGAAAATGAAATCATCATGATAGAAAAAGGGCCTTATATTTCATTCGCAAACTGTGGTTTGCCCTATTATATTGGAGAAGTGATTAAAGACCGGGACCGGCTCCTTGTTCAAACCGTTGAAGGCATGTCCAAGAAATTCAACCTCGATATTCGCAACCTTAGTGAAGCCACAGAGATTGATCGGGAAAGAAAAACGCTCACCATTCGAAAAGTGGATACTGGTGAAACCTATGAGGAAACATACGATACCCTCATCTTATCCCCTGGAGCGAAGCCAATTATTCCACCTTTTAAAGGCGTGGAAGAAGCTGAAAACTTGTTCACACTACGGACAGTTCCTGATACGGATAAAATTAAAGGATGGGTGGACGATCAAACACCAGAACATGCGGTCATTATTGGTGGCGGGTTTATTGGTCTGGAAATGGCAGAAAACCTCGTTCATCGTGGCGTAAAAGTGACGATTGTTGAACTTGGCAACCAAGTGATGGCCCCGCTTGATTACGAAATGGCAGCCATGGTGCATAAAGAGTTGAAAAAACACGGAGTGAACTTGATCTTTAATGACGGAGTAAAGTCATTTGAAGACCGGGGAAGAAAAATCCTTTTAGAGAGCGGCCGTTCCATTGCGAGCGATTTAACCATCTTGTCCATTGGTGTCCGACCTGAAAACGACCTTGCTAAAAAAGCGGACCTGGAAATCGGAGATCGTGGCGGCATCGTGGTAAATGAACATCTCCAAACGAAGGATGAGCACATTTACGCCATCGGAGATGCCATTGAAGTCAAAGATTATATCCAGCAAACCCCGGCGATGATTCCCCTTGCCTGGCCGGCCAACCGTCAAGGGCGCCTTGTTGCTGACCATATCCATGGCCAAACCGTGTCCTATTCAGGTTCATTGGGAACATCCGTAGCAAAAATTTTCGACCTCACCGTTGCGACTACCGGAAATAACGAAAAACTTTTGCAAGCTCTTCAAAAAGATTATGAGGCCATTCATATTCATCCGCTATCAAATGCATCCTATTATCCTGGCGGAAGCCCGGTATCCCTGAAGTTGCTGTTCAATCCGACCACTGGGAGAATACTGGGGGCCCAAGGTGTCGGTGTGAAAGGTGTAGAGAAAAGAATTGATGTAATTGCAACAGCCATTAAAGGGGATTTGAAGGCTGCTGACCTTGCAGATTTGGAGTTGGCGTATGCGCCTCCGTACTCATCAGCAAAAGACCCTGTGAACATGGCAGGTTACGTAGCTTCCAATGTGATCGATGGTGAAGTCTCCGTTTTTCACTACCATGAAGTATCGGACCTCCTTGCAGAAGGGGAAATCATTGTAGATGTCAGAGAGCAGAAGGAGAGGGAAAACGGAGTCATTGAAGGGTCCATCCATATTCCTTTAGGAGAGTTAAGAGACCGATTGAGTGAACTGCCTCATGACCGTCCTGTTTATGTACACTGCCAGGTTGGCTTAAGAGGCTATCTGGCTACCAGAATCCTTACCCATAACGGCTATCAAGCTAAGAACTTGAGCGGTGGTTACAAAACTTACGAAAGCGCCGTCCAAGCATAAGGAAAAGGAGGGGGCATATTCTATGCCCCCTCCTTTTATTTCAGCCATGATATTAGTAAATATCATTACAACGGATGCTCCAATGATTAAAACCGCCCCATACTATGACAGGTACCCACGTCATTTGTTTTGCACCGCTGCTTCGTATCGTTCATAATAGCTATCTACATTATTCAACAACAATAACTCAGTGTATAAATAGGCCTTCATATTAAAATCAGAGAAATCGATGTTCGTAAGCTCCTGGATTTGCTTAATTCGGTAATTCAACGTATTGGGATGGATGAACAGTTCATTTGCTGTCTGCTTTCCTTTCCCGTTGTTCGCAAGATAAGCTTCCAATGTGAAAAGGAGTTCCGTCTGCTTTGCTGTGTCATTTTTGATCAACGTCAGCAAATCTTCACTGTAGTAATCCTCCGAACTGTTTTTTTCGTACAATGCAGCTAAGTATCGGTATAAGCCAAGCTTGGAAAACTCGCGCGGCATCGTTTCAGGACGAGGGCCGATGAAGTTGGCGGTCTCAATGACTTCCAACGCTTCAAGAAAGCTTTTTCGCATATAATAAATCTTCGTGTATTCTTTTCCGACACCAATGAGGAAATGATAGAAATCATCCTCTCCTGTTTCCACTTTGACGACATCAATGAGGTCACGCGCGATATCTCTGGATGAAAAGCGGTCGGCTTCTCTTCCCTCAATAAACAGAATCAGCTGAAATTCGGTTTTCAAGTAATACAGGTGACGGTTCGTGCGGAAACGATTGACCGTGCTCTCCAAGTCATCCAGCATCGACTTGTATTGAGGAGCAGTCACAGAAAAGACGACGATCGAAAAGCGATCCGGGATTTTAAGTTGAGCGAGAGAAGCATCATGACGAAACTGGCTTTCGCTGGCATACTCATGGTGAAGCAGTTGCCAGAGAAGCTCTTCTTTACGACCCTCTTTGGCGTTCTCTTTCATAAATTGGTCATAAATTAGTTTCCCAAGATGGGCGTTAATTTCTTCTAAAAATTCCATTTCCTCCGTGTCCAATGCTTGCTCTGACTCCTGAACCCATACGTACCCCAGTGTATGGCCAAGATGTTTCGCGGCAATGACGACACGCTGTTGGAACCCAAGGTCTTCCATAGGATGGACGCGAATAGGATCTGACTGTTTTTCCAGCCGAGTGACGATGCCTTCTTTCTTTAAACGGTCGATAATGAAAATGGGACATTTTTTCGAAAGGATCGTTTTCTGCTGGGTCTGATCAAAATCATCAAACGTTGAACTATAGGCAATCAATTCGAAATTTTTATTTTCAATAATGACAGGCTTCTTCAACTTCGAACTGATCAGCTCTGTCGCTTTATGAATATCTTCTGCCTGAAGGATCAATTCTTTGACTTCCATAGGAATCCTGACCTTTCCGAGTAGGTTGAATGTCATGTATCGTTACCCTCCATTATATCGGTTGTGGCTGGAAAGAAAAAGAAATATATCTAAGGCATTGTGAATAACTCTCATCCTGTTCCTTTCTTTAGTTAAAAGAAAACGGTGTTCGTCTAAGAAAAAAAGCTCCCCCAAGTTTGGGAGAGCCTCAGGCTTTTTTAAAACATTTCAGAGATCGTCTTCGCTTGCATGTGTAGAGCAAGGTAGTCAGGTCCTCCGGCTTTGGAGTCTGTACCACTCATCTTGAATCCGCCGAATGGCTGATAACCGACGATGGCGCCTGTACAGTTACGGTTGAAATACAAGTTCCCAACGTGGAAGTCATATTTCGCTTTTTCCAGGTGGTCACGGTTATCAGAGATGACCGCCCCTGTCAGGCCGTATTCTGTATTGTTGGCAATGTCGATGGCTTCATCGAAGTTTTTCGCTTTAGTAAAGCAGACGACCGGTCCGAAAATTTCTTCCTGCTGCATGCGGGAGTCTGGAGCAAGATCTGCAAAGACCGTCGGCTCGATGAAGTATCCTTTCGAGTCGTCCCCTTTACCACCTGTGACAAGGCGTCCTTCTTCTTTGCCGATTTCCATGTAGCTCATGATCTTATCATAAGCGCCCTGGTCAACGACTGGCCCCATATAGACATTCTCTTCCGATGCATTTCCAACAGTCAGCTTCTCGGCACGTTCTTTTACTTTTTCCAACACTTCGTCATACACATCTTCGTGAACGACGGCGCGGGAACCGGAAGAACATTTTTGACCGGAGAATCCGAAGGCAGAGACGATGATGGCATCGACCGCTGTCTCGATATTGGCTTCCTTATCGACGACGACTGTGTCTTTACCACCCATTTCAGCAATGACTTGCTTCAGGTGATTCTGCCCTTCTTGAATTTCTGCCGCACGCTTGATGATGCGTGTTCCGACATCACGGGAACCTGTAAAGGAAATCAAGGCCGTTTTCGGGTGATCGACAAGATAGTCACCGACTTCGCCACCGCTTCCTGGTACGAAGTTCAAGACACCTTTCGGTAGACCTGCTTCTTCCAGTACTTCTACGAATTTCGCGGCAATGACCGGGCTGTTACTTGCCGGCTTCATGACGACTGTGCTTCCTGTAACCAGTGGAGCGACCGTTGTACCTGCCATGATGGCGAATGCAAGGTTCCAAGGCGGGATAACAACGGCAACACCTGTAGAAGTATAGATGTAGCGGTTTTGCTCACCAGGACGGCTCTCAACTGGCTTTCCTTCCTTCAGTTCGATCATCTGACGTCCATAATACTCAAGGAAATCAATCGCTTCTGCTGTATCAGCATCGGCTTCTTTCCATGGCTTTCCTACTTCGTACACGAGATAAGCGGAAAATTCATGCTTACGACGACGGATAATGTGAGCGGCACGGAACAATAGCTCAGCGCGAGCACGCGGATCCCACTTTCTCCAGTCTTCAAAAGCTGTCGCTGCTGACTGGACGGCTTTTTCGGCTAAATCCTGGTTCGCTTTCGAGACGGTACCTACGACCTGCTTCGTGTCCGCTGGGTTTGTAGAAGTAATCGTATTGTCTGTGCGAATGCGATCGCCATCGATAAGAAGATCATGATGCTGCCCTAATTCTTCTTTCACTTGCTTCAATGCTTCCTCGAAAGCTTTCTTGTTTTCTTCAATTGTAAAGTCTGTGAATGGTTCGTGTTTATAAGGCTGGACCATGATAAAATTCCCCTTTCTAATGTGTAGAAGTTTTATTTACTGAAAACACCTTTTAAAGCAAAGGCGATGTTCGCTGGCCTTTCGGCGAGCCTTCTCATGAAGTACCCGTACCAATCTTCTCCATAAGGAAGATACACTCTCACTTTGTAACCTTCTTTGAGAAGATCTTTCTGCATTTGATTTCTCATTCCATAAAGCATTTGAAATTCAAAGCGGTCTTTCGGAATGTTGTGTTCTTCCACAAGCTTCTTCGTATAATCGACAATCGCATCGTCGTGGCTTGCGATGGCTGTGTAGTTGCCGTTCAACAAGTTCTTCTTGATCAGATGCTTCAAATTATCGTCGACGAGGTGCTTCTCAGGAAAAGCGACTTTGCCAGACTCCTTATAGGCCCCTTTTACAAGACGTAAGTAAGGTTGGCACTCATTCAGTCGATCAAGATCCTCATCGGTTCGATATAGATAAGACTGCACGACCGTACCCAGGTTCGGGTAGTCCTTTTTCAATTCCTGGTAAATATCCAGGGTAGCCCCGCAACGTGACGAGTCTTCCATATCAATGGTGACCGTTATGTCATGCTTCTGGGCTTCCTTCAAAATAAGTTCCATATTTTCCATAACCAACTCGCGACTGATGTCCAGTCCAAGCGATGTTAGTTTAAGAGATACCTCCGACTGCAGCTGGTTGCTCGCAATCTGTTGAATACAACGGATGCATTCACCCGCGCGGTCTCTGGATTCTTCCTCACAGTCTACAAACTCTCCTAAATGGTCAACCGTAACGACCAAACCCTCATGGTTCAATTGCTGTATTAATGGAATTGCCTGGGAGAACGTTTCTCCCCCTACTATCTTGTCAGCCCCAAATTTACTGCCAAAGCGCTTAGCAAAGCGATCTAACAACTTATTGTTGGAAAGGTATAAGAAAAAGTTCTTACTGATGGCTTCCAAGATCACCACACCCTTTCATCATTCTCCTATTGATTCACCAAGTGGGCTCGTTAGGTGGAATGGAAGTAATAATGTTTGAACTGTTAAGAAAATTGTAACGAATAGCGCTTACATTCAGCAACGTGTAGCAAACACAAAGATAAGGCCCCAGTTTTATAGTTTAAACACAAAAGCGGCCAAGCTTCGTTTATGAAAGACCGCCGGCGGGAACACACCTTTCTTTCAATTTGGTTTTTATGGGTATTTATGTAAGACCTGGTACACCAGAATTTGTAAATGTCTAGCTATCTGTTCTTTTGACTAGAATGAGAGGGAATGAGATTGAAGGTTGAGGTGACACGATGAGTGATTATATTGTTTCTCTGCATTGGATCTATACGTTCGTAATGTTGGCAGGTGCTTTGACATTTCTATATTTAAGCAGGAATCCACGCGGTGTACCGAAATATGAGTACGTAATAGCGATCATTATTCCATCATGGTCGGGGGCCGCTTACTTATCGATTGCTTTAGGACAAGGATTGCTTGAACAGCCGGATAAAACTGTTTACTTTGCCCGTTACCTGGACTGGGTGGTAACAACGCCGCTCCTTCTGCTTGCACTTGCTTTGACCGCCATGTTTTATGAAAAGAAGAAAGACAAAGCCTTGATTGCAGCTTTGATAGCGGCTGATGTATTTATGATTCTGACGGGCTTGATCGCCGACTTCTCCTCTGAGACCATTAAATACATTTGGTATGTTCTCGGTGTAGTCGCCCTAGTCATTATCCTTTATATTATCTGGTATCCGTTAAGGAAGATTGCCATTAAAGGTGGAGTGGAGCTCAAGAAACATTACCAGCGGACCGCCGCTTACTTGACTGCATTTTGGGTTTGTTATCCGACAGCCTGGATCATAGGCCCCTCTGGAGTCGGATGGACACAGCAGGCCACAGAAATTACGGCATTCATCATCCTTCCCATCTTATCCAAAGTGGGATTCAGTCTTCTCGACGTGGGAGGGCTCAGGCGTCTCAACCTTCCTGGCGTGGATGAGTGATTCATACATGGATTTAATGGAAAAATTTGTATGACCTGGTCACCCAGATTATGGAGGAACTCGCGATACCATCCAAAAATACTACGACCATAAAAAAAGAAAGCCCGAAGGAACTCCTTCGGGCTTTCTTTTTTTCTATTTCATGACTAATACAGGGCAGGTGGCATGCTGTACGACGTTATTGCTCACGCTTCCCAATAACATTTTTTTCACTTTCCCAAGTCCACGGTTACCGACAATGATCAAGTCTACCGCTTTCTCATCCGCATATTTACAGATACTAATTCCCGGGTTTTCTTGTACCTCACTAATGATGACCTCTGTAACAACACCCACTTCAGATGTAGCCATTTCTTCCTTCAAGGCATCCATCTCTGAAGCAAAATTCTCTGCCATTTCGTCTCCGATACTATGAGAGACTGCAGCGTTTGTTGCTGGTCCTGTAGGTTTCACAACAGCTACGATATGAATTTCCCTATTGGGAGTTTCACACGCCTGGTTCCTTGCTTCCCACACCGCTTCTCTACTCATGTCACTCCCATCGTACGCAACGAGAATTCGTTTGGTCATAGGGTAACCCTCCAATGATAGAGTATCAATGTTCACTTCCATTATATCACATTGTAAGCGGTATCTTAACGGTGATATCAGCAATTGATGAGCAGGGACCAACAAAATTATTCATACCCTCAACCACTCACCTCCTAAGAAAAGACAAACACCCATGACAAGTGTCATATAAATGTCCTGACGTTTATGTCTTATAAAATGAAGAGGTTTTTCCTATCATAAGTAACATGAAGAAATATGAAGGAGTCGTTATTATGAACAAGGATAAACAACGAGAGCTGAAGAAAAGCGTTTCAGCCTTTGCGAAACCTGATACAAAAGCAGGCATCCGCCAGTTGATCAATACAGTCATCCCATTCGTTTTATTGTGGGTATTGGCCTATGCAAGCCTGTCCGTCTCTGTATGGCTTGCCGTTCCTGTCGCTATGATTGCTGGTGGATTTGTCATTCGTCTTTTCATCATCTTCCACGACTGTACGCATCAGTCGTTCTTGAAAAGCCAAAAGGCCAACCGCATCATAGGAACGATCACAGGCATTCTTACGTTGTTTCCTTTTGATAAGTGGAAACGAAGCCATTCGATTCACCATGCAACAAGCGGGAACTTAGATAAACGCGGCACGGGTGACATCTGGGTCATGACCGTGGACGAGTATATTAAAGCATCGTGGAAAGAAAGACTCGCCTACCGCCTTTACCGTAACCCCATTGTCATGTTTGGTATTGGACCACTATACTTGTTCCTTGTCTCCAATCGTTTCAATCGAAAAGGCGCCAAAAAGAAAGAACGCATGAATACGTATGTGACCAACGCTGCTGTAGTCGCCCTGTACAGCATGATTATTTTTGCGATTGGCTGGGAAGCTTTCTTAATCATTCAAATCCCGGTCCTTTATGTTTCAGGCGTACTGGGCATCTGGTTGTTTTATGTACAGCACCAATTCGAAGATTCTTACTTCGAAGACGAGTCAGAATGGGATTTTGTAAAAGCAGCCGTCGATGGCAGCTCCTATTACAAGCTTCCTAAAGTGCTTCAGTGGGTATCCGGCAATATCGGCTTCCACCACGTGCACCATCTAGCTCCGAGGGTCCCGAACTATGCATTGGAAGAAGCACACGAAAAGACACCTCCTTTAAAACATGCAACAACGATAACGCTGGCTACCAGCTTTGAATCCATCCGATTCCGACTATATGACACAGAAAATAAAACATTCGTATCCTTCAAGGAAGTGAAACCACTCCTAAAAAAGAAGCGCCTAGCCATGCTAGACCAAAGGCAGCCAAGCTTACAGGATGAATAAAGAAGTTGAAAGTCCATTCCCTCGAATGGGCTTTTCCTTTATGCTAAGAAAAAGGAGGTGCACCCGCATGCAGAACTGGTATCAAATTATCCCGAAAAATACAGGGCTGAGCATATACGTCTGGATTATTTTTTGTCTCCTGCCCTTTTTCTTTATTTTCCGTTCTTCATCCATGTACGAAATGCTTTTCGGCATTCTGATGACGCTGATCTTCTTCCTTGCCTACCGGTTGTCATTCATATCCAACAGCCGATTCGTCTATTTATGGGTAAGTGTGGAGATGGCCATCAGTATCGTCATGACGGCTCTGTTCGGGTACATCTATTTCGCTCTCTTCATCGCCTATTTCATTGGAAACATCAAACATCTGGGCGGTTTTTTATCTTTATATATCGTCCATTTGACGTCTACATTGATTGCGATTACAACGACATTCATTTACCAAATTGATTCTCTTTTCCCGAACCTTCCTTTCATTATCGTGACCGTGATCGGGGTTATTCTCCTTCCATTTACTGTCCGATACCGGAACCAGCAACAAAAACTCGAAGGGGAATTGGAAGATGCAAATGAACGAATTTCGCAACTCATGGTCATTGAAGAGCGCGAAAGAATTGCGAGAGACCTCCATGACACACTTGGACAAAAGCTTTCGATGATTGGATTGAAAAGTGACCTCGCCCGCAAGTTAATGACGGCCCAACCGGAAAAGGCTAATAAAGAAGTGGAAGATATCCGCAACACAGCCAGGACAGCTTTGAAGGAAGTCAGGGAGATGGTATCGAATATGAAAGGGACGAAGCTCGAAGATGAAATCGTCCGCGTCCAGCAGATTATCGAAGCGGCAGAAATGCACTTTCAGTTTGAAGGAGACCCAAACGTCACCAACACTCCCCTGCTCGTGGAAAATGTACTCAGCATGTGCTTGAAGGAAGCTGCGACAAATATTGTAAAACACAGCAAAGCAACGACCTGCCTTGTCACTATAGAACAGTCACCAACTGAAATACTCATCAGTATTGAAGATAATGGAAAAGGCCTCCCCGCCTCGCTGGAGCCCTTTCGTGGCAATGGATTACAAGGCATGCGCGAACGCCTCGAATTTGTGAACGGAAAGCTTGAAATTGAATCGAGAAATGGAACGAAACTACAGTTCCACGTTCCTAACGTCATCAAAAACAAAGAAAAGGAGGGATAAGCATGATCCAGATTGTGATTGCCGAAGACCAGCGCATGCTTCTTGGGGCCCTTGGAGCACTTCTTGATTTAGAAGACGGCATGGAGGTTGTGGGTCAGGCTCAAAACGGTGAAGAAGCCTGTGAGCTAGTAAGAAAATTAAAACCGGATGTGTGCATTATGGATATTGAAATGCCGGTGAAGGATGGACTGGATGCTGCTGAAGAATTATATGAAGAGCCGTGCAAAGTGATCATTTTAACAACATTCGCCCGCCCTGGCTACTTCGACCGCGCTCGTCGCGCCGGTGTCAGTGGATACTTGCTAAAAGACAGCCCTAGTGAAGAGCTTGCCACAGCCATTCGTAAAATTACCAATGGACAACGTATCTTTGATCCAGAACTCGTCGACCTGGCGTTTACCCAGCAAAATCCCTTAACAGAACGTGAGCGTGAAGTCATCCAACTGATGGCAGATGGAAAAAACACTAAAGACATCTCACAGGAGTTGTTCATCACCCCTGGAACCGTGCGTAACTACGTTTCTGTCATTTTGGAGAAATTAGAAGTCAGCAACCGTATCGAAGCTATATCAAGGTTTAAAGAAAAAGGCTGGTACAAAAAATCCCGCCGTTGATTGTTTCAGGAACTCTCTCTAGAAGGTGATACCTTGGAGGACAACTCCCTCCCCTTAGACTGTTCGTTCCAAGAAACTTACCCACACGCACACACTAACACGTCCACCTGCCTACAATTGCATTCCATAGGAACGTGAAAAAACCTCGCCGCTTAGGTGAGGTTTCTATATTTGAAGCTTGAAACGGCGGACTTGTTCGTTTAATAGGTCAGCAAAGTTTTATAGGTCTTCAGCCGGTTCTTCTCTCGAAAGAGGATCCTGAAACCTTCTTTAGCTCCTGGTTTTTTATTGGATGTCTCTCAGCTCTTTATACTTAAAGAAAATAAACACAGAATACAAAGTTACTAAGAATGCCCCGACCGCCATAATATGATGGATGGAGACGCCGAAAGCTAAAACCCCTGATGTTATGGCATAACTGACAGGGATGAGTCCCATAGAAGCAAGCGAAATGAGCCCCATTACCCTCCCAAGCATCTTCTCTTCAATTAAACTCTGAATCGCAGCAACGAATGGAATATTTGAACCCGATAAGGCGAACCCGAAGATTCCGAGACAAAGAATACTCATCCAAAGTTCCGTTGTGAAGCTGAGTCCTGTAAACGCCGTTCCCGCTATGACTAGAGACAAAATACCAATTTTCCCTCGGTTCTTTTTCACATTCAAAACACCCACCACGATCGAACCAAGCAGCATCCCCACAGCCAAACCTGCTTCAAGAAAGCTGAAATCCATGGCTGTCCCTTCTAAAATGGTCTTCACAAATAACGGAAGCCCCATTGTCAAAGGACCGACTAAGAAGAGATTCATAAAAATTGTCGTCAGAACGACAAGTGAAATAACACGGGAATTTTTCACGTATAGCAAACCTTCCTTAAAGTCATCCCAAAACCTTTTTTGTTCCTCCGACTCTCCTTTCAGTCTTGGTACACGCATAAAGAAAATAAGAGCACTCGCCACGATGAGCATGACCGCTGTTGTCGCAAACACAATTTCATAGTTTCCAAAGGCAATGATGACTCCGGCAAGCATAGGAGCAAGGATGAAGGAGGTCTGGTTGGTCATTTGAATAATGGAATTGCCTCTCGTCAAGTTATCTTTATGAATGATCGAAGGAATGACAGCACTTTCTGCTGCCCAGAAGAAAGCATCCAGAATGCCGAAGAAAAAGGCGAACGTCACAAACGTCCATAACGTAATCCCTCCAAACATAAACCAGACGACAAGACCAATCAGGAGCAGACCACGGATGAAATCTGACAAAAACATGATTTTCGTCTTATCAAAGCGATCCGCCACCGTTCCACTGATAATCATAAATACTACCCGTGGAATACTGACAGCAATATATAGAATGCCAAGCGAAGCCTCTAAACCTAATACGTTTACGACATACCAGCTCTGCGAAAAAAGGAAAAAGGAAATACCGAAGCTTGATAAAAGTGCCGCTCCCCAGAGCAGCAAAAAGTTTCGATTCTTAAATATGGATGGAATCTCTTTCGATTCTGTTTCTGATTGTTGCATCGCCATTTCATGAACTGTCATTTGAATCACACCTTCGTTTGTTATTGGTTGATTTTATTGTATAAAAGGTTCATAGCTTCAGCGATGTGCCCGGGAATGAGTCTTCATCCGCCTCGAGGCTGAAATTCTCCCCGTCTATGTAAAAAGAGGTTTGCGTTTGCAAACCTCTTGGATATCAGCCGCCCAGGTATTGACTACGGCAGCGATTAATACAATTAAAATACGCTTGGTCATTGGATCCAAACTGTGCGGCACAATTGTTGATGCATGTTCGGTACAGATCGTGCTGGCTTTGGCCTGATGGTGGAAACGCTCCTCCCCACGAACCTCCGTTGTATCCAGGAGGCAGACCACCAGGACCTACCCACTGCCCAGGAGAAGACGGCTGCGGTTGCCAGCCTCCACCGCCTGAACCTCCCCACGGAAAAGGCTGCTGCCACTGTCCGCCCGTTCCACCACCCCACATGCCTGGGGGAAGCATTCCTCCAAAACCTCCTCCAGCACCCGGGTTAAACATCCCACCCCCACCGAACACGACCCGGTTCTGATCTCCGAAACTATAATTACTTGGATATTGATTCATTTGATCCGCCCCTTCTAAAAAAATCATACACCCTATATTAAGAACCCAACCCACAAACCGTGCCTATCCTCATCATTTCTCCTTAATGAAGAAACGCTCCCTTTAGTTGAAGACTCAGCTTCGAGACTTTTTTTGGGTAGATAGGGGCTTCGGGGAATAGCTCGCTTTCCGCGTGAGTCACGCCATTCCCCTCCGCCCCTTTGCCATATAAGTATCTCGAAACCACTTCCAGGAAAGTGAAGCAACATGGATTCTCCAAGCGCATCTATAATGATAAAGCCTGTTACAGAGCGCTTTATTATTATAGATTCAGGATTTGTGAAAGACACTCATACCAGGCAAGGGGGGCCGTTTCTCACCCTTATTGTATGGGGTGGTTGGGAAGCTGCGAGACTCCCATGGGAGAAAGGAGATCGGCGAGATCCCGCAGGGCGTAGCCCGAGGAAGCTCGCCACTCCCCCACAGGAAGCGAGTAGCTTCCCAGCCACCCCTGACGCTCAACCCGGGCAACGAACCCTAGAAAGTCTCGAAACTGAGTCTTCCACAATCCTGCTATATAGATTAGGATAAGAACTTCAAAGATTTTGTCGAATCGTTTGTTCCCTTGTCTAACCACTTGTAAGATGGATACTTTTTTGATAGTCTTTTAACTAACTAAATATTTTCTTATTTCAAATGATTTTGAAGTAAGGATAGAGGTGCAATGACATGAGTACACTTGTCGGAGGAGAATGAGCTCCTGTGATGAAGGTGGAAAGGGGAAATTGCCGAAGCGAAAGGGATCTCATATCCCTGATGCTGGTTCTGCTGCTGAACAAGTACAGAACTGTCATATAGGAAACTATATGGAGGGCTATCTTACGCAGGAACGGTTAAAAGTTTCTACGGCAGCAGCGAAGCCCTCGTTGCTGCCGTTTTTATTTTGACTGCCCTAGCCCTCACAACCTCGAACGTATTCAAAATTCTAAACAAAGGTGTGAGGTTATGAATTTCGGCCAGGTATTAACAGCAATGGTGACCCCATTTGACAGAGAAGAGAACATTGATTTTGATGCAACCCGGACGTTAGTCAACCACTTGATCGAAAATGGTTCGGACGGCCTTGTCATTGCAGGTACAACCGGTGAATCACCGACATTAACGACAGAAGAGAAAGTGAGTCTCTTCAAGTTCGTTGTCGAAGTGGTTGACGGAAGAGTTCCTGTCATTGCAGGGACCGGATCCAATAACACGAGAGCGTCTATCCATTTAACTGAAAAAGCCGAGGAAATCGGCGTCGACGCTGTCATGCTCGTGACCCCTTATTACAACAAGCCAACTCAGGAAGGTCTTTACCAGCACTTCTCTACAATTGCAAGATCCACATCACTTCCGGTGATGCTCTACAACATACCAGGAAGAAGCGTCATCAATATGGAGCCAGATACCGTCATTCGCTTATCTCAAATCAAAAATATTGTGGCGATTAAGGAAGCTAGCGGTGACCTTGATGCAGCAACGGCAATTATTCGTGAAACATCCGATGATTTTGCCGTTTACAGTGGAGAGGACTCCAATACACTTCCATTCATCTCTATCGGAGGTACAGGAATCGTATCCGTCTCCTCCCATGTGATTGGAAATGAAATGCAGCAGATGATCCAAAGTTTTCGTGAAGGTGACTTTGCTTATGCCGCCCGCCTTCACCAAAAGCTTGTACCTGTCATGCATGCCATCTTTTCTGCACCAAGCCCGTCCCCTGTGAAAGCAGCGCTGAATGCTAAAGGTGTAGAGGTCGGCGGGGTCCGTCTTCCGCTCCTGCCGCTTACAGAAGAAGAACAAAAGCATGTACTCGGTGAACTTGAAAAAGTACAACCAAAAGAAGCGGTAAAGGCTTCATAAGAAAAACCGCCCATCATGGGCGGTTTTTTCATTTTTTGTGCACAATCTCATCGATGATCCCGTATTCCTTCGCTTCTTCCGCACTCATAAAATAATCACGATCGGTATCTTCTGCCACCTTTTCTACAGGCTGCCCCGTGCGTTCGGCGATGATTTCATTGATATGCTGCCTTAATTTAATGATTCTTTTCGCGGAAATCTCTATATCAGCTGCCTGGCCGCGTGCTCCTCCAAGCGGCTGGTGAATCATGATTTCACTATTCGGCAGAGCATACCGCTTTCCTTTTGTCCCTGCCACCAAAAGCATCGCCCCAAAAGAAGCCGCTATTCCGGTACAGATCGTTCGTACATTCGGCTGGATATACTGCATCGTATCCAGGATAGAAAACCCTGCAGTCGTCGACCCACCGGGGCTGTTGATATACAAGGAAATATCTTTTTCCGGGTCATCCGCTGCCAGGTATAAAAGCTGGGCGACGATGCTGTTGGCCATGTGGTCATTGATTTCTTCACTTACCATAACGATTCGGTCTTTCAAAAGCCGGGAGTAGATGTCGTAGGACCTCTCTCCTCTGCTCGTCTGTTCAATGACATAAGGAATCGTATTCATCAGATTTTCCTCCTTTTATGCTGCTAAGGAGAGATCGTTTAAAGGTGATGCTGGAAGCTGATTTCTGGAAGCTGGTTTAAGGAGGATGGGGATCTTTTCAATCAATACAGTTGGATCCTGTATGGTTAGCGTTCTAACCAAGGTTTGGTAAAGAAGATCGTCCTCTGAGCGGGTACGCATGATTTGTAGCCTTTCCACCTCTGCACACCTGTTAAGATTGTCACGCGAGCGCTTCAATAATGCCTTCACCCCTGTTTCTTTCATTTGGAGCAGTTCTGCTATTTCAGAAATCTTATAATGAAAAGCTACCTTCAAAATAAAGGTAAGCATCTGCTTCACCGTTAATTTCTCTAACAGAAGCTGAACCAATGTTTCATCGACAGTTTCTTCTTTTATTACACAATCAGCCGATGCGCTTTTCACCAAGGGTACCATTTTTTCCTTGCGCTTTTGATCTACCCAGACATGGTAGGCGATTTTCTTAAGAAGGGCTGGTTGTATATCATCCGCATCATAATGCTCATACGCCCTTGCCACCGACTCCTGGGCAAGATCTTTTCCGTCCCATCCATCGCCCGTTAAGAAATGACAATAGCGTAATAATTTCTCATAGTTCTCCTCGATATCCTCAAGCCAGAGCTTCCAATTGAGTTGACTCGTATCCAGTTCCACCTTTCACACTCCTTTCGACCTCTCACAGCTATAACGGAAAAATCCATGAAAAAGATATGGGTACTTCTATTTTTATTCTACTGTGCTCATCTAAACACCTTTGGTTAAAAAAGGTTAAGGTTATCCATTTTGGGTTAAAGGTTGGAAAAAGGAGGGATAATGTGTCCACTCGGAAGAATCAGAAAAAAGACATGGCCCGCTTCCTTTTTCTTCTCGCTGTCATCATGCTTAGTCCTTTTCTACATGAAGCATTCGGTTGGTTTGTGAGCCTTGCGATCGTTTTCCTTCTCTACTTCATCTTAATGTCCCTGATCACTTTCCTGAATCAAGAGACAAATGACCATTAAAAAAGCCTCAGGTATTAACAAACCTGAGGCTTCCCTTTTATACTTCCACTGTCCAATCATAACGATCTTCTTTTCTTCCCCGCTGAATCCCTGTGATGGTATCATAAAGCTCCTGCGAGAGGGCACCGATTTCATGGTTGTTGATGACCATCTTCTTACCGAGCCAATTCAACTCCCCGACCGGCGAAATGACGGCTGCGGTACCTGTTCCGAATGCTTCCTCAAGTTTCCCATCTTCATAGGCCTGATACAGTTCATCAATGGAAATCCTGCGTTCGGTTACAGGAATTTCCCATTTTCGTAAAAGCTCAAGAATTGACGTACGCGTAATTCCCTGAAGAATGCTTCCACTCAATGCTGGAGTCACGATTTCTCCATCAATTTTGAAAAAGATATTCATACTTCCGACTTCTTCGATGTAGCGTTTTTCCACCCCATCAAGCCAAAGGACATCGTTGTTTCCTTCCTCTACGGCTTTCGCTTGAGCCTGATAGCCGGAAGAATAGTTGCCGGCAGTTTTCGCCATACCGGTACCGCCTTTGACCGCACGTGTGAATTTGTCTTCCACGTTGATCGTTACCGGTTTGATGCCACCTGAGAAATACGGCCCGACCGGTGATAAGATCACCATCAGTTTATATGATTTGGACGGAGCCACGGCAAGGCTTGGTTCTGTCGCAATAATAAATGGTCGTATGTACAACGACGTTCCTTCAAAAGAAGGGACCCAGTCTTTTTCGAGCTGAACCAATTCTTTCAAGTAACCGAGCACTTCTTCTTCATCGACCGGTGGGATGCTCAAACGGTCACTGGACAAATTCAAGCGCTCAAAGTTTTTTTCAGGCCGGAAAAGAAGCACGCGGTTATCATCCGTGCGGTAGGCTTTTAATCCTTCAAAAACGGTCTGTCCATAATGGAAGATCATCGCCGCAGGGTCGAGCGTTAGCGGTTCATAAGGAACGATTCGTGGTTCATGCCATCCTTTATCCTCTTCATAATCCATCACAAACATATGATCCGTGAAGGTTCGTCCAAAAGGAATCTTTTCACTTTCTGGTTTGGTTTTTTTATGGGTTGCTTCGACGATGTTCAATGACATTTTCATGACTCCTTTTCTATGGTGGTCTTCGAATATTAGTATCCATTCTACGCCCATCCTCTTCTTTTTTAAAGGGCCTTTGACGGAATGATCAAAAAATTTTCACCACACTGCCGCTTTCTTGTAGTAAAATGCGCGGACCACTCATCTTTTGCTATACTATGAAAAGGTAAAATACGGAAAGGTGGTGTCCCTATTGTTCAAATTGCTGTTAATTGAAGATGACCATACGCTTTTTCATGAAATGGTCGAGCGTTTGTCTCAGTGGTCCTATGATGTTCATGGTATCCCTGATTTCAGCCGGGTGATGGATGTATTTACGCATGTGGATCCCCATCTTGTCATCATTGACATTCAGCTGCCGAAGTTTGACGGTTTCCACTGGTGCCGGATGATCCGGGAACATTCCAACGTCCCCATCATATTCCTTTCTTCAAGGGATCACCCGACAGACATGGTGATGTCGATGAACCTGGGTGCGGACGACTTCATACAAAAACCGTTCCACTTTGATGTGCTGGTCGCAAAAATACAGGCGATTCTACGTCGGGTTTATAACTACAACACCGATCAGAATGAATTGAAAACGTGGCTTGGTGCCACCATAGATTATGAACGGAACCGCATCTCGAATGATGGCGGCACGGTTGACCTCACAAAAAATGAAATGCTCATCTTAAAACAGCTGGTTGAGAAAAAAAGCAAAATTGTCAGCCGTGAAGAAATCATCCAGCGTTTGTGGGAAGACGAACGATTTGTCAGTGACAACACGCTCACGGTCAACGTCAATCGCCTGCGTAAAAAGCTTGCAGATCTCGGTCTGGGTGATGCCATTGAGACCAAGGTCGGCCAAGGGTATGTGGCGAGGGATGATTCATGATACGAAAATTCCTGATCGAACGAATCAGCTGGATTCTTCTCATCGTCACCCTTCAGCTTCTCGCCCTGTTCGTTGCGTTCGTTGATCAGACCGTTCCGCTTTCTTCCATGCTCTACTACATATTGTTATCAGGGCTTCTAGTCGTTCTTTTCCTTTTCATCCGCTATCGCAAAGAAACTCGATTTTATACCGAACTCGAGAATCGGGACAATGACCTCGATTTGACGACATTCCCTGAAGCTGATAGTCCTTTCGAAGCGGTCATCGAGACAAATGTACGTGATCAAATGGAACAGTTGAAGCAGGAATCATCCCGTAACCAGAGTTTACTCGAACAGGAAAAGGACGAGCTTTTATCATGGATCCATGAAGTGAAAACACCGATGACGGCGATGCGGTTGATCATCGATCGCATCGACGATTTCAAACTGAAGTCCCAGCTGACTTTTGAATGGATGCGTATCCACCTGCTCCTTGATCAGCAGCTGCATCAGAAACGGATCCCTTTCATCGAAAACGACCTTTATATTGAAGAAGTGGAGCTTGAACCACTGTTGTTTAATGAAATTAAATCGCTCCGGTCATGGTGCATGCAAAAAGGGATCGGCTTTGAAATTGATCTTCAAGCGGAAACGGTGCTGACGGATGCGAAATGGCTCGCATTCATATGCAGACAATTGATGACGAATGCGATTAAATACAGCGAGGAATCGGAAATTACCATCTCAAGTACAGAAGAAGCCGGGCGCGTGAAGCTTATCATTCAGGATGAGGGGCGCGGTATCGATCCGAGGGATCTCTCACGCATCTTTGAAAAAGGGTTCACTTCAACGACAGCCCACCAGGATCAAGCGGCGACTGGTATGGGGCTCTATCTGACGGACCAGATCAGGAAAGCGTTGAAGATCGACATTGATGTGCAATCCGAACTCGGAAGAGGAACAACATTCATCCTCCTGTTCCCGGAACCGAATGAATTTACGAAGCTCAGAAGCATGTGACAAAACTGTCACATGCTTCCGTCATTTTGTTAGATGAATCGAAGGAAAAAAATTTCGAGTGGTTCTACAATAAAGTCATAGCATGAAGGGGGTAACGAAATGAGTTTACTAGTCGCACGAAAGATTCATAAAAGTTACGGAAACAAGTTTATGAAACAACATGTCTTGGAGGGTATTGATCTTTCCATCCAACGCGGGGAGTTCGTCACGATCATGGGCGCATCGGGATCAGGGAAAACAACGCTCCTTAACGTTTTATCCTCCATTGACCGCGTCAGTCACGGAACAATTTCCATAGATGGACAGGAGATCACAGGGCAAAAGGATAAGAAACTCGCTGAATTCCGAAAACATCATCTCGGCTTTATTTTTCAGGAGTACAATCTGTTGGATACTCTTACGGTCAAAGAGAACATCCTTCTGCCTCTATCGATTTCCAAAGTGTCCAAAAAGGAGGCGCAGGCGAAATTTGAGGCGGTAGCGAAGGAACTGGGCATTGAAGACATCCAAAATAAATACCCGAATGAAATCTCAGGCGGACAGAAGCAGCGAACCTCCGCTGCACGGGCCTTCATCCACGAACCAAGCATCATCTTCGCTGACGAGCCGACGGGAGCGCTCGATTCCAAATCGGCCTCCGACCTTTTAGATAAACTGAGTGAAATGAATGGGAAGCGTCAAGCAACGATCGCGATGGTCACCCACGACCCTGTCGCCGCCAGCTACAGCAGCCGTGTCATTTTTATCAGAGACGGACAGATCTATACGCAGCTCAATAAAGGCGACCAGACGAGACAGACGTTCCTGAAGGACATTATGAAGACCCAGGGCGTCCTCGGCGGTGTTCAATATGACCATTAATCAACTGATTTTCCGCAACTTGAAAAAGAACCTGAAAAACTATTACCTCTATGTATTTGCACTCATATTCAGTGTCGCGTTGTACTTTTCATTCGTCACCTTACAGTATGATCCCTCCATGAGTCAGGATGGATCGGTCAAAGGCGAAGCGGCAGTCAGAGTCGCCTCTATTCTGCTGATTGCGATCGTGGCTATCTTTCTACTGTATGCCAATGCGTTGTTCATTAAACGAAGAAGTCAGGAAATCGGCTTGTTCCAGCTGATCGGCATGACGAAAAACCGCATCGCCCGTATTTTAGGCATCGAGAACTTGATCATATATTTCGGATCGCTGGCCGTCGGGATTTTTATCGGTTTTGCCATATCCAAATTGATCCTGATGAGTTTCTTTCGTGTCGTCGGTGTGAATGAAATTGCTGAGCTCAATTTTTCCACCCAGGCCTTTTTCCAGACGCTGATCGTTTTTGCGGGAATCTATCTCGTCATCATGGCGACAAACTATCTGTTCATTCACAGACAATCGATCCTTTCTCTTTTCCGTGTAACTTCAAGCGCACAAGGAAAAGTGAAAAAGCTGTCGGTCTGGGAACATCTGATGGGTATACTCGGCATCGGGTTGATTGCATCCGGGTATTATCTATCCTCCCAGCTGTTCGAAGGAAGCATTACGACGATTAACGGATTTTACCTGGCGATGCTTTATATTCTAGGGTCCGTCATCATAGGAACGTATTTTTTGTATAAAGGATCGGTCCGCTTCGTCTCTAATTTGATACGAAAAAATAAAAACGGCTATTTGAATATTAACGAAGTCCTGTCCTTGTCGTCCGTCATGTTCCGGATGAAGTCAAACGCCTTTTTGCTCACAGTAATTACGACGGTGTCCGCACTAGCAATCAGCTTACTTTCGCTGATGTATATCTCCTACTATTCGGCAGAGAAACTGGCTGAGACGACCGTCCCGGATGATTTTTCCATCATTGAACCTGAAAAGGCAGATGCCTTTATGGACCGTCTGGAAGGAGAAGGGATTGGCTACACAGAAATACCAATTCCCGTATACGAAGCAGAATTCAACGTCAAAGACATCCTCGACGCAAATTTGGAAGAGTTGAACTTCAACACTGAACAGACGACCTTTTCCGTCATCAGTGAAGTCCATACAGACGGAATCGAACTCGATGAAGGGGAAATGAAACTCACCGGTTATACGGATTTGATGCAGTCTTTTATTTCTCTTCATGATGAAGGGAATGTCCAAATCTTATTGGACGGAAACTGGCGCGAACTGGAATATCGAGGGCTCGAAGAAGAATACTTGCTCTCTTCCTATTACGTTGCAGGCGGCCTTCCAATCGGAGTCGTTGATGAGGCATTATTTGAAGAGCTGAGTCAGAACTACAACCCTGAAATCCAGACAAAATCCACGCTCTATACTGGAGTGAACCTCGAAGATTCCAGTAAACAAGAAGAGGCTTACGAAATATTTGCTGATATGGGGCTGGATGAAGGAAGAGAAAACGGCTCTCAATGGCATAGTGCGATGTCACAGAAACAAAACATGGGACTCGTCATGTTCATCGTCGGCTTCCTCGGTCTCACCTTCCTGATTACATCCGGTTGTGTGCTTTACTTCAAACAGATGGATGAAGGCGAAGACGAAAAGGGCAGCTATACGATTTTAAGAAAGCTCGGGTTTACCCGTGGCGACCTTTTACGAGGAATTCAAGGGAAACAGTTATTTAACTTCGGTATCCCGTTATTGATTGGACTCTTGCACAGCTACTTTGCCGTCAAGTCGGGCTGGTTCTTTTTCGGGACCGAATTATGGACACCGATGCTGATCGTCATGGGGCTTTACACCGCTTTCTATTCAATTTTCGGAATGCTGTCTGTGCTTTATTACAAAAAAATCATTAAAGAGGCGCTCTGATGAGTGCCTCTTTTCTATTCCGAAGAATGTTCTGGTATAGTAAAAAGACGAGGTGAAAACTATGGACGCAAAAACCATTTTTGAGACAGTGAAAAAACACAAGCCCTCTGTTCTTGGACACGAACAGTTCCGTAAGTTCGCTGTCCTTTTACCAATTATCGAAAAAAACAATGAGCTTCATGTCGTTTTCGAAGTGCGTTCCCATCAGCTGAGAAGACAACCGGGGGAGATTTGTTTTCCAGGTGGAAAAATTGACCCCGAGGACCCTTCTGCAGAAGAAGCGGCAATCCGTGAAACGGAAGAAGAATTAGGCGTGAAATCAGGGCAGTTCACAGAAGTCCATCCGCTCGACTACCTGATTTCACCTTTCGGTATGATCGTCTACACATTTGCAGGATATTTGAATGTGAGCGAAGGTGACCTTGTCCGTAACCCTGATGAAGTCCGTGAAGTGTTTACCGTGCCGCTTTCCTTTTTCATGGAAAATGGGCCGCGCATTCACTACGTCCACTTCGAAGCACAGCCGGAAGCGAATTTCCCATTCGATTTGATTCCCGGCGGAGAAGAATACAACTGGCGGACGCGTCAGCTTGAGGAATACTTTTATATATACGGTGATAAAGTGATTTGGGGGATGACAGCAAGAATCCTTTCCCATTTCGTGGATATTCTGAAAAAATAAATCCTTCAGCCTGTTTATCTACAGAAAAACAGGCAGTAAAAAAAGCTCTGCGTCATGACGCAGAGCTTTTTCATTACCGGAAATCTTCATCATTCATTTTAATGAAACCTATAACCGTTCCCATGGTCTTCCCTTTGAAGTTGTCAGGTACCGACTCCCCTTTAGGGTTCGCATAATACAGCGCGTCTTTCTCCTCACTATAGCCAAAGCCTAAAGCGGTCAGGGATGTTTCCAATTCCTGAGGGATCTCCTCCATGCCTGTCTGATTTTTATAATAATCTGTCGGATAAATCCAAACATCTACATCATCTGCTCCTGTATGGACGACAAACAAATCATGCTCATAACGGGAAATCCACTGGTTTTTCGAGAAAAGAGCAACTCCTGTACCTTCAAGTCCCGATATGCCCGATAAATTAATTCCAAAAATGGCATTAATCATCGTGCGCATCTCCTCGCCGGCCATTCTCCCATCATAGGTCTCCCAGTATAAGTCCATCACCTCTACCTTTGCCATATCAATGATCGCTTCGTCACTGACTTCCTCGGAGAGCGCTTTTCTCACTCTTTGAAACACGTCATCAGAGTAGGTGCCCGTCTGTTTTCCAACACCAAGTTCAGAAACCGCTTCAAGGTCAATGCCGAACACACCATCGACGATAGCACGGATTTCACTCGGTCTCACTTTTTTGTTGTTACCATCTAAGTATAAATCCATAGCCTCGACTTTACTCAATGATTGAATTTTAACTAAAGCATCAGAAAAAGGAAGCGGTCCTTCTGCCTCTTTACGAAGCTGTTTATAAAGGCCCTCTGTCACCTCTTCTGAATACTTCAAATCCTCCGCCTGCTTCAGCTCGTGCTTCCAGCTTTTCGCCTCTACCCCTCCTGGTCCAACAGTACAAGCCCCTAAGATGAAAAGAGACAATACTGTCATCATGGTCATCGATTTCTTCTTCTTTTTCTTCAACCACTTGAACATTGTGTACCCTCCATGACTGTTTTGCTGCGGGTTCTCAATGTAGACGCCGGGGATGTGACAGGATTCTGGAAAAGCTTCGTCTACGCTGCTCTTATCTATTTTTACTATAATGTTCTTGTCGAATAAAGGAAAGCGATAACTTAATCTTTTACAAACTTTTCAAAATTCTCAATGAGAAAGGGACCACTAAGGGAAGGTGTCACACTATGTTATTCGTTTCCACATGGCGTACATTTGGCGGTTGTTGGAGCCGATTATAAGTTTATCGCTCCATCACAGAGGGGGTACACTAGACAAAAAAGGAGGCGATTGAATGGAATCCTGCGTCATCGTCTGGTTCCGTAACGATTTACGCGTGCACGACCACCGCCCATTGTTACGCGCCTCTGCCCAAGGGCTTCCGGTTCTCGCTGTTTACGTATTTGATCAAACCTTATACCGAAAGCTTCCCTATGGATTTCCGAAAACCGGTAGACACCGCGCTCAATTCATCAGGGAAAGTGTGGCAGACTTGCGGCGGAACTTAATTCAATTAGGTGTGCCCCTCCTCGTGAGGCATGGCGCTCCTGAAGAAGTTTTCACATCCATATCAAAGAGTTTCAATATACAACAGGTGTTCTTCCATGAAGAGATCGGCAGTGAAGAAATTTCCGTTGAACGAGAAGTCCGTGAACGACTTCCGCATACCACCTTTACCGTTGACCACGGCCATAACCTCTATCCACCAAAAGACCTGCCCTTTAACACCAGCGAACTCCCAGACACCTTTTCACAATTTCGTAAAGTTTTGGAAAAAAGTGGCGTACCAGGTCTTACAGAAATATCCATACCGGCATCTGTGCGTGGTGTAAATTTGCCTTCGGATTTTCCTGAAGGGGGGATTCCTACTATGCGGGAGCTTGGTTTAGGGGAGTTGGACCGGCCTCCTCGTTACCCTGGAGGATCGTCTAAAGCCAAAGAACGTCTGCTTCATTATATTTTCAGTGCCGACCGGCTGAGGGTCTACAAGAAGACGAGGAATGGGATGCTGAGGGAAGATGACTCCTCTAAATTTTCCCCCTACCTTGCGAACGGATGTTTGTCCCCAAAGGTCGTCCTTGACCAGATTCGCACCTATGAAAAGAAATACGGAAAAAATGAGTCCACGTACATGCTTTACTTTGAACTGTTATGGCGTGATTACTTTCATCTGGTGCACCGTAAATATGGCGATCAAATTTTCCATGCTGCGGGGATTAAAAAAGCACGTATTCCCTGGCATGACGACCAAGAGCTTCTGGTCCGCTGGATGGATGGCACGACTGGGTACCCACTCGTCGACGCCGCTATGAGAGAACTGAAGAAAACAGGATTTATGTCCAACCGCGCAAGGCAGAACGCCGCCAGCTTTTTCACAAAAAATCTCGGATTGGATTGGCGCATCGGGGCGGCGTGGTTTGAATCGCAACTGGTGGATTATGATGTTGCCAGCAACTACGGAAACTGGCTTTATATCGCAGGAGTAGGAAATGATGCTGTGCCTTTCCGAGCGTTCAATGTAGAAAAGCAGTCCCTCGACTACGATCCAGATGGTTCCTATTTGCGCCACTGGGTGCCTGAATTAAGGGAGCTTCCAGCACCATGGATCCATCAGCCTAGAGAGATGGGGATGATTGAACAGGAACAGTACGGAGTTATTCTGGGAGAAGACTATCCGCTGCCCGTTGTAGATTTGTACGAATCCATGAAAAAAAGAAAACAAGAATTTGCCCAAGCACAAAAAAACTCCCGTTAATATCCGGGAGTTTTTTTCTATTTGCGGCGTTGTTTTCGAATGAGAAAGAAGACCAGACCTAAGACGATGATTGCTGCAACCGCTGCAATGATGATATTTTTCACATTCGGCACAACCATCTCCACCATCATGTTCGTTTCTCCGTCTGCCCGGATGTCCCATTGCAAAACGTCGCCATCCACACGATCCGCATTATGTGACTTCGGTTTTATAGGAAGGTCAAGGGTGAACGTAAGATCCAACTGATCGGCCACGAGTGACTGCATGCCTCCGATGACACCTGAATTGGACAGGTCAAGCGCTGCCTCTACTTTATAGGTCGTAGTGAAAATCCCGCCTTCTGTCGTCATTTCAACAGGAACATCGCCAATCGCAGGCGAAACACCTGCTTCTGTCATACCAGTGGACACAGGCAGTACTTCCATCTCCTGTACATCCTCAAAGTGCTTTTTGGCCCGAAAACCAGTGAAGCCATTCTTCTTATAGGATTCCACTTCGTAACCTTTTGACTCAAGCTCCTCAGTAACGGAATCCATCATATTTTCAGCACGGTCTCCGAAGCGACTCAACGTTTCTTCTTCGACGCCTGCCGTAATCGTATGTTCGCCGCTTCCATCTTTATCGATCTTCAATTTCAGATCCCCTTCCACGCACGCCGTTAGAAAAGTGAGCAAAAGGATCACGGCTAAAACTTGTCCTGTTTTCCTCAAGGTGGACGCCTCCTTCATCTGAATGATATGTATGCAAACGTTCTTTCATTGGTAAATTCCAAATGCAGCTATACGTTCCTGCCTTTTATTGATATATTCTCTGTTGAATGGAGATATCCTCAAAATGGGGGAATATCTGAACTGGTATGACTGATCTGCCTTCATTTTACCATGATATAGAAAGTATCACCTGCATGTTTACAACCCTGGTGGAAAAGATAAACGCAGGAGGGATCATCATGAACGATTTAACTATTGAGGAATTCAATCAGCGCTTGCAACAATGGCAGGGAGAAGACATACGCATTCAGAAACATGAACTACGTGATGAAGATACCATCACCATGAACCTTGATCATATCTCATATGAGACCCACACACGCAGGCTGGACGATTACACCCCCATGCATGCCCTATACTTACATGGCCAAGGTCAAACAGAAACCGATGCACAAAGCGCCCAGCCGCTGCCATCCGCCTATTATGAAATTCCCCTGGAGGATTCGACTCGATACCAGTATTTGAACGACCGCTTCACTTTGGAAACCTCACGAGGGACTTACACCATTGAAAAAGAATAAAGCAAAAGGACGTCTTTTAGTAGAGGCGTCCTTTTTTAGGTCGTTCTTTGTATTCTAAAATTTAAACCCGATCACCACTAAGTCAACGGCATCTACACCCGAGCCGTTTTCTGCTTCCGCTTTAATTCCAAGGCCGATCCCCGGAACATTATAGGTACGGTTGAACCTTTCTCCCGGATAAACCGTAATCTGATCGAGGGTCAAAAAACTGACCTGATTGACTTTCATAAGTAACTTGAACGTGACGGCTCCCTCTGAGACCACCCGGTTTCCTCCAGCCACCCGGATCGTATAAAAAGGGCTGACATCGATGCCCGCCGGATATTCTTCCGTCAAATCGACCGTTTGTCCTTCCTCGACGACCTGCCCGCCTGGTTCTGTGACGAAAAGAAGACGGTTTCCTGAAGTGATTCTGTGGGACATCCTCATTCCTCCCCCATTTACTCATGGTATATCCTATGTGAGCCAACTAGAAAGCGGAAGGTCTAAGAAACATATTTCAACAAAACTTCCCATTTTCCAAATGGAGGAAATGAACTTCCAGCACCGAATGGTATAAAAGGAGACACCTCACAGATCACGTTCACGACTCCCAAAAACTTTTTAAAGGAGACAATCAATGCTTAATTTTAAGAAGTGGTTCATCGTTTTCACAGCCTTTTTTCTCTCCGTACCATCTGTCAGTTTAGCTGGGTCGATTAAGGATGGTACCTCGGGTAACCCAGGTGAATGGTATGTCGGAGAAACACCCTCTACAATCGCTGCTAACTCACACCCCATTCTTTTTGTACACGGATTGAACAGCTCCTCAGACACTTGGTATGTGAACAATAATATGTACACAACCGCCTACCAAAGCGGGTACGAAACAGCTTTCATCGACCTTAATGCTGGCAAGAGCATGTGGGATAACGGCGCCCTTTTAGCAGAAAAGGTCAAGGAGATTTATAATTACTTCGGTGAAAAAGTTGTCGTCGTCGCCCATAGTAAAGGCGGGGTGGATACCCAATCTGCCCTCGTCCATTACGGTGCCGATCCGTATATCGAACGTGTCATTACATTATCTTCCCCTCACCGGGGCTCACAACTTGCAGACCTTGCTTACAGCAGCTGGGCGGGGTGGCTTGCCGGCATCATAGGAAGTAAAAATGATGGGACCTACTCGCTCCAAACCGGCTATATGGATTATTACCGCTCCGTTACCGATAATCAGGCCAATGTGTACAACACCCCTTTTTACACATTCGGTGGAACGAAGTGGGGCAGTTTTGGAAGCGCTCTCTACTGGGGTGGTCTTTATTTAAGCTCCTA
Source organism: Halobacillus litoralis (assembly GCF_009856445.1). Lineage (GTDB taxonomy): Bacteria > Bacillota > Bacilli > Bacillales > Halobacillaceae > Halobacillus > Halobacillus litoralis. The sequence goes on along the minus strand of NZ_WMFA01000001.1, from coordinate 156,306 downwards.
TGGAAGCAATGACGGCGCTGTCACTGTCCAAAGCTCCCGCCTTCCTTATGCTACTGAAATTAGTGTAGGAAGATGGGATCACACGACCATCAAAGAAGGGTCGTCCACCTTTAACCTCTTTAAAGATTATCTTAATGAAAGTATGACCTATTCGCCTTCTATAGCAAGCTTCGAGACAGCTGCCGCCACGGAAGAAATGGAGGCCTCTGCCGGGCATTACGTTACCGGCGGGGAATATGTGGGGACACACAAGGAAAGGGTAGCGGTTGAAAAAGGAGTGTCATCGGTCACTTTCGACTGGATCAGTGACCATAAAAACACCTCCTTAATACTCCAATCACCGAGTAATAAAACGTATGCCGACTTCGATGTAACGGCAGATGATACGGAATTTTTCGACGGGGCGTATCACCATAGCATCACCCTTAAAAATCCGGAATCCGGGAAATGGACACTCGAAACAAAAGCCGACCAAAAAGAAAGCTACCTCCTGAACACAGCCTTCGAAAGTCCCGTTGATGCCATGCTAAGTAGTGAAGTGGAAGGAAACCAAATGAAGGTGAAAGCAAACAAAAAGCTGAACGTCAACACCGATATGACCATCGAGTACTATGATAAAAATGGGAAGTTGAAAGAGAAGAAGATGCAGGCCAAGAAGAATGGGAAAGACTTTAAGATTCCAAGTCTTGGGGAAGGGGTCTATAACATGACCATTGACGTGAAAGGAACCTACGATGGTACTCCTCTCGAACGCACCATCATCCAGTCCGTTTATATCGACGACAAAGGAAAACTGTACACCCCATAACCAAAAAAGACGGCCCACATATCGCGGGCCGCCTTTTTTACATTTATTGGTGTACCAGGTCATACAGATAATGGAAGTTAAAACACTTTCCCTAAATCCCATTTTTTGAGGTTGAGGGATGTTTTGCCTGATGCAGTGAATTGGATCCTGTCGTTGTTGGGTGCTGGGTAGAAGCGGGCGGTAAAGACCTGGGCGCCTCCGTTAACAAACACTTCTACAGATGATGTATCGATAAAGACGTGCATGTCCTTCAAGTCAGCAACTTCTGTCTGTCGCTTCTCAACGACACCATTGACGTAACTTTCTCGTTCCAATGTGAAAATTCTTTGCTCACGGGAATAAACGAGACGTGCAGCACCTCCGGCTTCAAGGGCGAACCAACCTTCAGAAACATCGATATCTTCAAGTTTAAGCTCTACGGCTTTACCTTTGACACCGTCCACCTCAAGCGTCTCCTGGTGAATCTGAACTTCTCGTTTTACCACACCACCATTACGCAATTCCTCAAGTTCCGCTACCGGTGTTTGATAGACTCGTCCATCCACGAGCTTCATCTCACGCGGAAGGGTCATATTATGGAGCCACTGATGCTTTATGGTTGGGTGCTCCTGTTCATCCTGGTCCGGCACGCTCATCCAGCCGAACATCATCCGGCGGCCGTGTTCATCTTCCGTCGTCTGCGGTGCATAAAAGTCAAAACCGTGATCCAGCTCATAAAAATCACCATGCTCATAAGCTCCATTCTGAGACTCAAACGTTCCGACCACATATCCTGCCTGATAGACGTTCTGATATTTCATCCCTTCAGGTTCCAGCCCTTGAGGTGAAAAAACAAGGACATCCCCTCCGTCCAGCTCAAACAAATCCGGGCATTCGAACATATAGCCGAACTGGGCAAGACGTCCTTCTCCCCCGCCGGCTAAGACACCCATATGGGTCCACTCACGTAAATCCTCACTTCGAAGCAGGGCAACTGCCCCTTTTAAATCTTCCGTCTGAGCGCCGACGACCATAAAGTAAGAACCATCCTGCTCCCACACTTTCGGGTCACGGAAATGTGCCGTGTATCCTTCCGGCAGGTGTACAACCGGCCCTTTTTTATCAAAATGAATGCCGTCCTTGGACACAGCAAGGCATTGATACGACTCGCGATTGCCTGCTTCATCCTTCACGTTCCCTGTGTAAAAAGCATAAAGCTCGCCATTATGCTCAATCGCAGATCCTGAATAACAGCCATTTTTCTCAAACCATTCAGAGGGCGTAAGAGCAATATCTTCATGTTTCCAGTTGATGAGATCCTCGGACGAATAATGACCCCAGAACTTTGCCCCATGACCGGTTTTGAAAGGCATCCACTGATAAAACAAATGATAGGTCCCGTTCCACTGAATCCAGCCGTTTGGATCATTCAACAAACCGACAGGTGGCATGATGTGATAGTGCAGACGATAAGGGTCCGATTCCACAAGGTTCTGGTACTTTTCCACTTCTTCAAAGGCGGACCGGCGCAATTCCTGATCTTTACTCATCACTTACTCGCCTGCCTCTTCAAGGTGTTTCATCACTTCTTCCTTTGTCGGAAGGGCCGTCATCGCACCTTTCGTCGATGCCGCAAGCGCCCCGGATACGCTTGCGAATCTCGCCATCTTCACTGCTTCCGGTAGCGTGATGGCAGCGATATCGCCTTCATACTCATTCAAGGAGTACAACATACCCGAAACAAACGCATCGCCAGCGCCTGTCGTATCGACCGCTTTCACTTTCATTGCAGGGACATGCTGTATTCCATCAGATGTGCACACATAGTTGCCTTCTCCACCCATCGTAATCAGGATCAAAGGAATGTCGTAACACGCAAGCTTTTCAAGCCCACGCTCAATGTCCGTTTCGCCTGTGATGAATTCCAGTTCTTCCTCCGATATTTTCAAAAGGTCTGCTTCTGAAAGCATCGACTGAATCGTCTCTCTCGCTTGTTCCTCTGAGTCCCAAAGAGGGAGGCGTAAGTTCGGATCATAGGAGACGACCATCCCTTTTCCTTTCGCCAAGGAAACCGCATGGCGCGTCGCCTCTTTGACCGTCTCACCAATCATGGAGATCGAACCGAAGTGAAGCACTTTATGGGTATCGAAATCTGAAACGTCGATCTCCCCCGCTTCCAGGAACTGATCGGCACTCGGATGGATGTAAAAGTCAAAGCTTCGTTCCCCGTCCTCGGCATTCGTTACAAAAACAACGCCAGTCCTGACCTCCGGCGTCAGAAACATACGGTGGGTCTGCACCCCATAGTCTGTCAGCGTTTTTTTCATAAATCGACCGAGCACGTCATCGCCGACTTTCCCTAAGAATGTAGACGTCGCCCCAAGTCTCGCGACACCGACAGAAACGTTCGCCGGCGCTCCTCCTGGACTCTTTTGATAGTTCGTATTGTCTTGATCTAACGGGATAAAATCGATCAATGCTTCCCCGAGCGAAATGACACCTTTTTTCATCATTCATCCTCCTCAAAAATATTCTCTAGCTATATTATCTTTCATTCACCAATGCAAAACAAATCCTTACCAGCCGTAAGACTAGTAAGGATCCGCTGCTATTATTTCGTATCTTCATTCCATCCGAGCAGAAGCGTCGCAATGATGGATCCACCGATTGCAATTAAACAGCCGATTCCATAATTAATTGGGTCCTGGGCAATCGCGAACATCGGTAAACCAGTCAGACCGATTCCGTTCGCCATCACTTTTGTGAACACAACATAAGCGCCACCCAGCGCACCACCAATGGCCGCTCCGATGAACGGACGACGGTACTTCAAGTTCACACCGAAAATCGCAGGTTCCGTAATTCCAAGAAAAGCAGAGATACCTGCCGGAAGAGCAATCTCTTTCGTTTTCTTGCTTTTCGTCTTGAAGAAGACCGCAATCGTCGCTCCCCCTTGAGCTACGTTCGCCATCGCCCAAATCGGAAGCAGGTAGTTTCCGCCAACATTCAACAGTTCTGCTTCAATGGCGTGGAAACTGTGGTGCACCCCTGTCAGTACAATCGCGGAGTATAAACCACCGAAAATCAGTCCGGCAATCGGACCAGCCGTGTCATACACCACGCCGAGCACGGAAGTCAGGCCATTACCAAGCGTACGACCAAGTGGACCTACGACAAGCAAAGCAACAAAACCTGTGAAAATAACCGTTAAGAACGGTGTAAGCAATAGATCAATGGCATTCGGAACAACCTTACGGAAGGCTTGTTCCATTTTCGCCATCACATAAACCGTCAATAGAACAGGGATAACCGTCCCCTGATATCCAAGCATTTCTACACCAAAGCCTAGGAAATCCAGTGTTTCCGGCTGAGCATCAGAAAGTCCCCACGGATTCAAAAGGTTTGGGTGGGTCATAATTCCACCGATAACGGCACCTAAATACGTGTTCCCTCCAAATTCCTTCGCAGCACTAAAACCGATTAAGATCGGCAGAATGATGAAGGAGGCAGATGAGAACATATCAAGCATGACGAACATGCCGCTCTCTGGATCGACCCAGTTGTATGTGTTCATCAGGCCGAGCAGACCCATCAACATACCCGCAGCAACGATCGCCGGGATAATTGGAACGAAAATGTTCGAAAGCGTCCGGGCAAAACGCGCCAGTGGGTTCATTTTACTTTTCGCCGCATCCTTGTGAGAAACGGACTTATCATTTTCCTCTTCTTCCACTGAAGCCCCTACCATTGGACCGAAATGGGTGAATACTTTGTTGACGGTTCCTGTACCAAAAATGATTTGGAACTGACCGGAACTTGAAAACGCCCCTTTGACCCCATCGAGTTCTTCAATGGCTGCTTTATCGATTTGACTCTCATCGTCAATGACGAGCCGTAAACGTGTGGCACAGTGAGTGGCGCTGACTACATTATCCTTGCCACCGAGCAACGAAACTAATTGTTCAGCTACTTCTTTATGATTCATAATCCTTCCTCCTTGTCATTTTTCAGAAAATAAAAAAGACCTAAAACGCGCACAGTGTGGGTAGGTCATTCGCATACACGAGTCACCTAGCCAACTCTACACATTTTAGGTCTTGCCTGCTTTACCAGTAACAATCCTGCTTTATTCAACTTTGAACAACTTCATTCTAACCAATGAAAACGCTATCGTCAATCCCTTAATAAAATTAATTTACATTTAAAAGCCGTTGAATATGCAAAGCAATGTAGGCAATTTCAGAATTTGGAAAATCAACCCCATACTCTTCCTTTAAAAAGCCTGCCACCTTCTCTGATGTTTCATAAGCTTCCTTATATTTCGTTTGAATCAGCTCCAACATATCTTCATCAATCGGTTCGAAGTTGCTGCCCTCTTCCACACGATTCAACGCAAAGCGAAGATGGGTGATTAAACGTTGATAGTTGATGCTCGTCTCTTCGATGGTAAGTCCAGCAATCGCTTCGACCTGCTCAACAATATCACGCAAAATGGTCGCCGTCTGCAACGATTCACTCATCGACGGCGCATCCATTTTGGCGGTATGAACGTGAAGGGCAATGTGCGCGACCTCATCCATCGGAACTTCTACACCAAGCTCGCGCTTAATCTCTTCTTTCGCCCACATCCCGACCTCGAATTCTTTCTTATATAAAAACTTAATTTCATTTGTCAATTTGTTCTGGATCGGAAACCCTTGCTCCAGGCGTTCCAACGCAAACGACAAATGGTCGGTGAGCGCGATATGGATATGATCATTCAAAGGGGCTTCCAAGTATCCTTCCGCATGACTGATGATTCGCTCAGCCACTTCAATATGCTTTTCCGGTAACGTGGATAATAGTTGTTGGAACTTTTCTGAGGACTGGTCTCGTAAGAGGAAGATCTTCTCGATTTTATGTTTCGGTACAATATCATTCCGCTTCTTTTGAAAAGCGACACCCTTCCCCATGACGATCTTCTCCTGTGGACCATCATAAACAACGACCGCGTTGTTGTTCAGAATTCTGAAAATGCGCATAGTAAGCTCCTCCGCTCAAATGGTTACTCCTTCAATACTACCACGAAGAGAGTCTTCTATGACACAGGAATGGGTGATGAGTAAAATTAGGGGCTCTTAAGAGGAGAAGAAGGTGTGGTTTTTTCTAAAATCATACGTTCCATTTGTAAAGCAATGGAGAGGACATGGACGAATCCTTCAAGCACGGGCGATTCTACCAGCTCCTTTTTATAATGGTACATGAGCGGACGGGCTATTTCTTTACTCACTTCTGGGTCAAAACAATAGAAGCCGGTAACTGGAAAATAGAGAGCATCTCCCATTGGAATGAGCGTACCTACGGCGATGCTGCCTTGTTCAGGATCCTTCACCTTTCTATCGATAAGGACCACATCCACCGTTTCATCTGTCATCATATCCACAGCTGCAAAAGCATTGGCTCCGAACTTTTCTCCGATATAGTAGAGTTTAGGAGTCGCTTTCTCCCATTCTCCAAGCCATGATTTCATCAAAGGGTTTTGCTTTAAACCTTGCTTCCGTTCAACACAAAAATCTTCCACAAAGCTTACGCTCTCATTTTCAGAAACATCATAGAGGACCCTCCACCAAAATAAGTTCAACTCAAGCACGAGGCGTTTGTCTTCCGGGGGATCGTGATCCTCCACGAACTCCATCAATAACGGTCGGTACACTTCCCCCACCCTGTCCACTATAAATGAAACAAATTCATTGTATAGCTCAGGCAAAAATGCATCCACGACTTCTTCTGATAACGGTTGTCCATGACGAAAAGGAGCCGTCTGTTTGGAAGGCTGCGCAAAAGCCACTACATTTTTCTTATCCTCGGTCATTCTCATCCTCCTCTTTATTTAACTGCTTATATACGATTCGACACCACCTGCCAATCCCCTGTATTTTCCTTCCATCTTTTACATAACCCGAACAAAAGAAAAAAAGATGTATACATGAAATTATTTCCTCAATATGATTCTATATTAAATGAAAATCGGGAAGGCTAATTACTAAACCCTTTCTCTATTTCTTGTTACACTAGAAAACGTGAGAAATTTTTGTATAATCATTCTCATTCAGCTAGCTGATATTAAATTTCGACAGATTTTTGTCTTTGTTGACAAATACTCGATTTTATATAATAATAGCTACTGAATTAGAATTATTATAAAAAGCTGCAACATCACAGCAGCTAATCAAACATACTTTACAGGAGGAATTCTACTATGGCTCTAATCGGTAAAGAAGTACAACCATTCCAGGCGAAAGCATTCAAAAACGGTGATTTCGTTGACGTATCAGAACAAAACTTCAAAGGACAATGGAGCGTTGTCTGCTTCTACCCAGCTGACTTCTCTTTCGTTTGCCCAACAGAACTTGAAGATCTACAAAACAACTATGATGCACTAAAAGAACTAGGTGCTGAAGTTTACTCTGTTTCTACAGATACTCACTTCGTACACAAAGGCTGGCACGATGCTTCTGAAAAAATCAACAAAATCACTTACTCCATGATCGGTGACCCTTCTCAGCAGATCTCCCGTCAATTTGACGTTCTGAACGAAGAAGATGGACTAGCTGAGCGCGGTACATTCATCATCGATCCAGATGGCGTTATCCAAACAGTAGAGATAAATGCTGGCGGAATCGGCCGTGATGCAAGCAGCCTGATCGGCAAAATCAAAGCAGCTCAATATGTACGCAACAATCCTGGCGAAGTTTGCCCAGCAAAATGGGAAGAAGGCGAAGAAACACTAACACCAAGCCTTGACCTAGTCGGCAAAATTTAAGGAGTGGAAAATAAATGGTTCTCGATGCACAAATAAAAGCACAATTAGAAGAGTATCTAAAGCTTTTAGAAGGTGACATCGAACTGAAAGTCAGCGCGGGGGACGATAAGGTCTCCCGTGACATGCTGGCTCTCACGGATGAGCTTGCATCCATGTCACCGAAAATCACAGCACAAAACACAGAATTAAAACGTACACCAAGCTTCAGCGTGAACCGCCCTCAAGAAGAAACAGGCGTTACGTTTGCCGGTGTTCCGCTTGGTCATGAATTCACGTCCTTGGTTCTTGCTTTGCTGCAAGTGAGCGGTAGAGCTCCGAAAATCGATGATACGATGATCGACCAAATCACTAACATTTCCGGTGAGTTTCATTTCGAAACATATGTCAGCTTGAGCTGTCACAACTGCCCGGATGTTGTTCAGGCCCTGAATATCATGAGCGTGCTGAACCCGAACATTACGCACACGATGATTGATGGTGCGGCGTTTAAAGAAGAAGCAGAAGAGAAAAACATCATGGCTGTTCCTTCTGTACACCTTAACGGAGAATTCTTCAGTGGTGGACGCACGACGCTTGAAGAAATCGTTGCGAAAATCAGTGAAGGCCCATCTCCAGAGGAATTCTCTAACCGTGAGCCATATGAGGTTCTTGTCATCGGTGGTGGCCCTGCAGGCGCAAGTGCAGCGATCTACTCTGCACGAAAAGGCATCCGTACCGGAATCGTTGCTGAACGATTCGGCGGACAAGTCCTTGATACGATGACAATTGAAAACTTCATCAGTGTGAAAAGTACAGAAGGTCCGAAGTTCGCGGCAAGCCTTGAAGAACACGTGAAAGATTATGAGATCGATATCATGAACCTTCAACGTGCGAAAAGCTTGCAGAAGAACGACGACAACTTGTTTGAACTTGAGCTTGAAAATGGCGGGGTGCTGAAAAGTAAAACCGTCATCATCTCCACAGGTGCACGCTGGCGTCAACTAGGCGTACCTGGTGAGGACGAGTACAAGAACAAAGGTGTCGCCTACTGCCCACACTGTGACGGACCATTGTTTGAAGGCAAAGACGTTGCCGTCATCGGCGGAGGAAACTCTGGTGTCGAAGCAGCGATCGACCTTGCCGGTATCGTGCAAAACGTAACTGTGCTGGAATTCGCAGACTCACTAAAAGCAGATGAAGTCTTACAAGAACGCTTGAACAGTCTTCCAAATGCTGAAGTGAAAACAAATGCTCAAACCAAAGAAATCACCGGTGATGACAATGTGAACGGAATCACATACATCGACCGTGAATCTGGGGAAGAGCAGCACATCGACCTTCAAGGTGTCTTCGTTCAAATCGGACTTGTACCGAACACCGAATGGATGGACGAATCTGTTGAAAAGAACCGCATTGGTGAGATCATCACAAATAAAAACGGGGCTACAAATGTGCCTGGTTTGTTTGCTGCTGGTGACGTCACCGACAGCCCGTACAATCAAATCATCATCTCTATGGGTGATGGTGCAAACGCGGCGCTTGGAGCGTTTGATTACTTGATTCGTAATTAATATAAAAAAAGAGGTAGAGGGTTTCCCTCTACCTCTTTTTTTATATTAAAGAATTATAGATACGTTTGTATTCTCAATCTTCCCTAAGTATTTTCATTCAAAAAATAAAAGACAGATACAAAAGGAGGTGACCATCGGCCCTCCTTTTGTATCTGTCTTTTATTAAATCTCCCTTATCCCCTACACCTTTCCTCCTTTCGAAACGTTAAACTTTACAAAATATTTACATAAACTTAACATTTAGATAAACTAGTGTAGAGGTGTGTCTACTATGAAAGAATCATTTAAAAGATTTATAAAGAGTTACTTCTTCTTTTTTACAGTTGTCCTTACATTAAAGTTTATTCTTCTAAGGTACTGGCTCCTATACGACTTCAATCCTTTTGCAAGCTTATGGTTTGAAATGAGCCTGGTCCTGATCGTTATGTCTATATTTGAATTAATTTTCAAACGCGGAAAGCTTGTTCTGTATATATTCCTTGATTTCCTTTTATCCGCATTGTTTGTAGGTATGCTTATTTATGAAAGATACTTCAGTACCATCCCTACCTATTATGATCTATCCCAGTTGAACCAGGTAGGCAGTGTAAATGAGAGTATGTGGATGCTCTTTGACAAAACAGACCTTATTTTCTTTTCAGATTTCCTCCTTCTTGTTGTTTTATGGTTTTTCTCAAGAAAGTGGTCTTACCCATCAAATAAAACCTCAAAATTAGCAATGACCGGTGTCCTGGTGATGAGTTTAATTGTGACCATAGTGAATTTCCAGATGAATAAAAGTGAAATGGTTTTGGATAATGCTTTATTTGCTAAGGAAAATGGATTTTTCCAAACCCAATTCATTCAGTATTACCATGAGAATTCAAAAAGTGAAACGGCCCTTGCCTTTACTGGTGAAGAACAAAATGTAACACTCAAACGCATCCAGGAACTGAAAGGTAATGATTATGTACCAATGAAGGAACACGAACATTTTGGTATTGCCAAAGACCGTAATCTTATCGTGATTCAAATTGAATCTCTTCAGGATTTCGTGATTGGAAAATCCATTAATGGCCAGGAAATCACACCGACGATTAATCAATGGCTTGAGGAAAGTCTATATTTCACCGATGTGTATCAACAAATTGGTTCAGGAAACACATCCGATGCGGAATTCTTGATGAACACATCCCTGTATCCGCTTGGAAATCAAGCAACTACGGAGCAGGTAGGCGGCATGCAGCTTCCTTCCCTTCCGCGTATGCTGGGAAATCAAGGTTATCACTCTGTAACGATGCATGCAGATGATGTGACCTACTGGAATCGTGACGAACTGTACCCTGCTCTTGGGTTTGATGACTATTATGCAAAAGAATTTTATGGAGAAAAAGACACCGTTGGCTTTGGTCCTTCGGATGGTTTGTTTTACGAAAGATCTATGGATGCTATAAAAGAGATCTCTTCCAATCATAAGAATTTCTATGCTCATGTATTGAGTTTAACCAGCCATACTCCGTTCGAAATGCCAAAGGATAAAGAGGGGCTCGATCTTCCTGCCGCTTATGAAGGTACATTGACCGGAAACTACATGCAGTCGGTCCATTATGCAGATCAAGCCCTGGGTGATTTTTTCCAAGAACTCAAAGATTCAGGGTTATGGGATAATTCTGTCATAGCCCTTTATGGAGACCATTCTGGTTTACACGGAAAATTACTGAAAAGTGAAGATCAGGATTTACTGGAAGACTTTATCGGTGATCGCTATTCGTTATTAAATCGCTTCAATATCCCGTTCATCGTAGGTGTGCCAGGAAAAGAGGAAGTGTCAGGAGTTGTAGATCATATTGGCGGACAAATTGATATGATGCCGACACTCCTTAACCTTTTGGGAGTTGAGCCGAATACCCTTTACTTCGGGCATAACCTCTGGCATTATTCCGATAACCTTCTGGGGATGCGCTATTACGTACCTACAAGCTCGTTCTTTAATAAAGATACATTCTTTATCGCTAAGAATAGTCGTTTCGATGAACGCATACTTGATTTAACATCGAATGAGAGGATTGAAAATGAGTTTGAGAACCCATCCTCGCAATTTGAAAGTGAACGTAAAGATATTCTTAAACTCCTTCAGTGGTCTGACGCCTACTTTGAAAGTTTAAGATGATTTGTCCCGCTCCTCAATTAGAGGTGCGGGGTTATTTTTTTCACACGCATAAGTTCCTTCTATTTTAGAAGAGAACAAGACTTCTTGATATGAAGCGAATGTCCAAGACACTTGAAAGGTCATATATTATAAAACAAATGGAGTAACCGTGTTTTTTTATAAAAGAAGGCGGGTGAAATTCCACCCGCCTTGTCTAAGATTTATGATTTTTGGTCCACTTTTTCTAATACCTTTTGTAAGTGCTCCTCGACAGCTGGAGCGAGCGTTCTTGAATATATTGTACTCAGGTGGTGTTCGTCACGATAGACGATCACATTGCCTACGACTGGTTTACAAAGGTCTTCCCCGCAAAAGTATTCAGATAGATCAGCAAATGTTACATGATCCGGAATTCCATCGGTTTGCTCCCATGGAATCTCTTCCGATAGAGCTTCACTTCGTGGGACGGCACAGTCTTCGATATCATCTTTTTCATCCAAGCAAAGGGGCGCGTCTTTTTCCATCCGTGGATTATCACGAACGGCGAAGATTTCAGTTAATCCTTCAAGTTTTTCCCACTGTTTAATGTATCCTTCTGGAACATAAGGTTCACTATTAACTGTCGATGTTGTAAATACCACATCAGGAGGTTCCTCCATTAAGTCGTTTAAGACTTCTTCATTCCACTCCATACACGTTTCATTTAAAAGACCATCAAAATCATCCGCCGAGAAGCGGCAAGCATCTTTATTATATATATTGATTTGAAGATTCAAGTCATCCGATATTTCCTTTAGCGCTGGGAACCAGTGACCGGAATGTGAACCTCCAACAAGGGCAATCGTATAGTCGGGGTTTTCAGTTTCCCCCCTGGAACATGTCTTCATACCTTGTTCGCTCGTATAAGTGAAGCAATCGCGCGTGTCATAGAAGGCCGGCAATTCTTCCTGCACTTGGATCGTCGACGGGAATGGTTCTTTTCCAGCGGCCGGTTGAACATTATCAGATATCATACGCGCCCCAGGATAGTCCTCTACCTCATACGATTTACTTTGAACTTGACTGCTGTAAACCTCCCAGCCCAAATTGACAATAAGAACGGGAAACATAAACACCGTCAAAGCCATCCCAATCCGCTTCTTGGATGTTTTAACACTTAAGCTCCGTACGGGGGTTTCAATGAAACGAACAGATAAATAAGCGAGAACACAAGTAATCATAATAATGCTAAGTCCCGCCAGCGTCGTAATTGTATCGGTGTCAAAGTAAGTATAATAGAAGATAAGCAATGGCCAGTGCCATAAATAAAAGCCATAGGATATACCGCCAAATTTAAGCAGCAGTTTTGAGCCAAGCAATCGATCCACACCAAAACCGCCACTGTTCTCGGCCGAAATGATAATTAGAATAACACCGGTTGTTGGCAAAAGCGCTACATAACCAGGAAAAACACTCGAAACCGGTAACACGATTCCAGTGAACACAATAATCGCAAGCCCCAGCCAGCCCATCACCACAGAGACAGTCTTTTTAAAAGAGAGATAAGGAATCAAAAGCGCCAACATTCCGCCAAGACTAAACTCCCAAACTCTAGCAAAGGTATCAAAGTACGCCCAAGGCTGATTAACAGCGGTTTTGTATATGGAATACGTGAAAGAAAACATAAACATCACTACGAGTACCCCGAGTAACGTCTTACGGACAGGGGTTTTCAAAAGCTTCCGGGCTATGTAATAGGCAATCATAATCACCAATGGCCATGTGATATAAAACTGACCTTGGATAGACAAAGCCCAAAAGTGTTGAAAAGGACTGGCCTGATTATTTTGGGCTAAGTAATCGACAGAGCTGAAAGCCAGCTGCCAGTTTTGAAAATAGAAAGCAGATGAGAAACCTTCCGCAATAATCTGTTTCCACTGAGCTTCAGGCATAATCCAAATGGATCCAACCATAATGACTAAAATAACCGTAAACGCTACAGGGAAGAGTCTTCTCCCGAGTCCTAATAAATACTCTCCAATATGAATCCGTCCTTCTTTCACCATCTTCGATAACAAAGAAGTCGTAATCAAGTACCCGGAAACGATGAAAAAGACATCTACTCCGCCTGATACGGACCCTAGCCAAATATGATAAACCGCCACCAACAGTGCTGCAATTGCCCTTACTCCTTCGATTTCTGGACGAAATCTTTTTTCAGGTGCTCTTAAATCGTTCACTTGTACACTCTCCTTCTATCTTTCTATGGGACTGACTCAGACCCTGCGTTCTTTATGTACCTTGAACAATCTTAACATGGATTTACTAGATTCGTGCTTTTCCGACTAGTTTTTTAGAATGAATTTACATTTATTCCATATGGATTGTAAATCTTCTACTCAACAAAAAGAACCGGAGTCAGCTCCGGTTCTTTTTCATTACTGCATCATGTTTTCAGCTAATTCAGCCAATGGATCGGCCACGTCTACAACGTCAGACCCTCCAAGGAGGATATAGTTGTGAATCTGTCTCGTACTAATCGTCCTCTCCATTGCGGCAGGTATATTATTTTCTCTTACTAATAAAAGTGGTGCGTTTTTCTTTGCAGCAAGCACCGAACCAGTTAAAGCATCCGCATAGTTGTATCCCGTTGCCACAAGCGCCTGCTGATTACCAAGATCGAAGGTATCGATGATGTCAGCAGCCGTTTCAAAACGTGTAGGACCAGAAATCCGGTCCACCCTGCCATTAAATTCTTCAAGGACAGCATCACTGACCACATCATCCCCACCAATTACATATACTTGGGATTGGTCCTTAAGAGCATCCTTCGTTGCGGCAGGAGCAGATTGGGGACGGGTCAATAGTATTGGAAGACCTTGACGAGCAGCATATGGAGCAACCGCCAGGGCATCCGGATAATTCAGCCCTGTAGTCAACACGACTTCGCCTTTATCAGAGCCGAGATTATCTGCAATCATTTGTGCCGTTTCATAGCGATCTTTTCCACCAATTCGGGTCACGTCATCCAGATTCATTGCTGTTAATTCATCTTCTACGTCCTTGCTTACAGCTCCTACGCTGCCAAGAATAATTACTCGATCAGCATGAAGTCTTTCAATCTCTTCTTTTGTTGAAGGATTCAATGAACCGGTACGTGTCAAAAGGATAGGTGCATCATATTTATAGGCTAACGGAGCACCAGCCAGTGCGTCTGGAAAATCGAAGGCTTTGGCTAACACAACCGTATCGGCGCCGTTCTGCCATCCCTTCTCAGAAATATCGATAGCTGTTTCAATTCGTGTTTCCCCTTTTAAACGTGAAGTCACTGGCTCAATTGCACCCGAAGCGACAAAACCTTCACGTCCGTCTTCAAGCTTCACATGATAGCGAACCCAGTGACGTCCCGGTGATTGATCAGAAGTATCATAGTAAATGGTCGCATCTTTAATGTCTACGACTTCCCGTTGTTCAAGCTTCTCTCCGCCTTGCCCATTCTTTGTATCTCTCAGCATTGTTCCTTCAATCGTCAAAGCTTTATCTTCGGCTTTATACATCTGCCTTGAATCTGTTAAAGGAGCCGGCACTTGATAGAGCATTTTATTGAAGTTTAGAGTCGTATCTTTGTCATTCGGGTCGTATGTAAAGTCGTCTTTTTCTAAAGGGAGCGTCTTTAACTCCAGTCCATTATTATATTCCTCAATTACGCCAAATACTTTTTCCTGATAAGCGGACTCGTTTACTTCTCCATCCTCACGCTTAATCGGACTGTTCACTTCTTTCACTCCATTATATGCGAGAACGGCGAAGTACCAATGTTCAATAGTGTCCTTGGAGTTATCGTTGACTGTTGGAATTACACCACGGACACCAAGGTTCCATTTATCATTCAGGATATCAAGACCAACGTTGATGTTGTATTGAATATCGTTTTTCAATCTCCCTACATCATATCCACCGTCGGTTACCTGCATGATGCCAATACCACCATCGTCTTGGATATTCGGTTCCGTTTGATCCTCATCTACCCATTGCTTCCAAGTAGATTCCGCAAATGCAACAGCTTTGGCTACTTCCGGCGGGATGCCACGTTCTAAAGCGCCCTCTGTTAACATCTCATTAATATCACTGCATGTTACTTCAGCATCACTTTTCGCACATGGATAATTTTCATTGGACGCTAGCGTTACAGAGTCTCCAACCGCAGCAAACGCCTGGTAAGGAAATAAACTAAACGCAAGTGTTAGTGTTAGAAATAACCCGGTTATTTTTTTCATTAAAATCCTCCTTGAGCTAATATACGCATCTATTATACTACCATTTCTACTTAAAAATGGAAGGATAGGCCAGACATTTATACTATAAATACCCATAATATTACTCTCATTCGTGGATGAATATGTACAGAAAGAAACTATTATAGATGTGGTAGAGAATAAAGAAAAAGCATAGCCACCCCCTTACAAATAGGGGGACTATGCTTTGGATATGAGTGGGCACTTCTTTTAATTGTGCCTCCATCTTAAAAATTTAGCTCGTCACTCAAATATTCATTTGTAGAAGTTCCTTCTTCTCCAGAACTTGTAATTAAGTCCAAAGAAAGAGAGAAGATGCTAAGGCCTCCATTTTCCTTTAAATTATCTTAATTAGAAAGGCAAAGGTGCAAGCGTCGAAACAAACCCTCTCTCCACAAGTTCCTCCCAAAACGCTTTCGGAATATCCCGCTGAATCATCTCCAGATCTTCCTTAATCCGATCCGGTCGCGTCGACCCAGGAATAACAGATTTCACAGCTGGATGAGCAGTTGAAAATTGAAGCGCAGCTGCTTTTAAGGGCACATTGTACTTATCGCCAATCTCTTTCAATTGATTCACTCGTCCAATGATATCGGCCCCGGCTTTTTCATAGTTGTAGTGCTCTCCACCAAACAAGGCACCGGAATTATAAGGACTGCCCACTACAATGTCTACATCCTTCTCTTCAGCCATTGTCATCATGCGCTGCAGTGCACGGTCGTGCTGCAGAAGCGTATATTGTGTTGCGGATAAGCAGACATCCGGCCTTGTTTCCTCAAGTTCCATGGCAAGTTCAATCGGTTCTGTCGTGTTAACACCGAGGCCCCACGAGCGGATGACGCCTTCTTCGCGAAGACGTGACAATACACGGAATGCTCCTGTCCTTGCTTCTTCGAATTTGGCTACCCATTCGTCACCGTGGAAATCAGGAGAAACGTCATGTACGAAGACCATATCTAAACGATCGGTATTCAATCGTTCCAGGCTCTGTTCAATGGACCTCTTCGTTGCATCCTCAGTATAGTCGGTAATGACTTTATTGTTCCGCCCATGTTCAAAAAGCCCTTCGTTCTTTTCTGTTTCATCCGTCATATAACGGCCTACTTTTGTGCTTAACACATAGTCATCACGGTTGTACTTCGATAACACGTCACCGACACGCATTTCTGCTAAACCAGCTCCATAGAATGGGGCGGTGTCAAAATAGCGAACACCCTGATTCCAGGCGGTTTGGATCGTTTCACGTGCTTCTCCTTCCGGAACATCCCTGAACATATTCCCTAAAGGCGCTGTGCCGAGCCCTACTTTATGTTTCAATGCATTCTCCAGTGATTTCATATGTGATTCCTCCTTTGTGATTCCTCCTTTGGTCGAATCATATAGTTGTATATCCAACTATTCTGCAAATCAAACATGCATACAAATATAGAAAATCCCCCTCATCGTGAGGAGGATACATCCAATGCCATTTTCAAATATTCCACAAACATGGCCGACTGTTCTTTCAGCTTCACCTTCTCTTCCGGCAGCATCGCATGGTCGAGGGCAAGACCATCAACGAAAGTGATGATCGACCGAGCAATCAGATTACTTTCATAGCGGTCACTAAATTCACCGGAACGTTGTCCTGCTTTAATGAGTTCCTCATACATACGCAGTCCCATTTCATACCTCTTTTCCCCATAGGCACGCCTGCGTTCATCGTTCCGTCCCGTGATAAAAAACTCTAACTTACTTGGTGCGAGTGGATCCATTTCTGTATCGGGACTTCCGTCTTCTCCGAACAAAAGCTGCATAAGCAAAGCCCAGTAAGATTCTACTTTTCCCAGAGAATCCTCGGTCGCACCCGCTTCGTCCGTGAGTCCTTCTTCAAGCAAAGCTTCAAACAAGTCTTCTTTATTTGAAAAATATTGATAGAGACCACCGCGGCTGACGCCAGCAGCCTCCATGACGTGTTTCATCGTTGTGTGCTCGTAACCATGCTCAATGAAGACGTTTCTTGCTGCTTTCATGATGTCAGCTCGGCGTTGCTTCAGGTGTTCCTTGCTCACTCGCGGAGACATGTGCATTCCCTCTCTCTACTTTTCGTTTTGTTACAAACCCAATCACGGATACTACGACAAGGAGACTTGCAGTAATCGTAAACGTTGGAATGACGCCAATCATTGTCGCGATCCATCCTCCGACGAGGGGTCCGATGATGGTCGCAGTCGTCATGACACTATTGATAACCCCAAACACTCGGCCGGTCATATGAACAGGTGTATTCACCTGGACGGTCGCCTGGAACGGAACAAAAATCAGACTTGCCGAGAAACCCGCCGTGAACCCGAGTCCAGGTCCCCAAAGGATAGAATAGCCAAGGTCATAATAGGTAAGGATTCCCATGATCCCGAAGCTGGCCCCGATTCCACAGACCCCGATAAGCATAAGCGGATAAGCACGGTAATCCGTTTTCTTCGCTAGTAAAAAACCGGCTGCGAACATGCCAAGCCCTGAACCTGTTACAAGATAACCAAACAGGTCCGGAGAAGCATGCGTCAGCTCACGAATTAAGACGATCAACTGGGAATCAGCTGATTGAAGAATCAGTAGACTGAGCCCAACGAGGACCAAACCTGTAATCATGAAACGATTGGATTTGATAAAAGAAAAACCAAGTGCGAACTCTTTTTTGAATGAAGCGTCGTCTTTTTCTTTTTCTTTTTCCGTAGTGTCCAACTGGATCGCATTCGGAACAAACATAAGGATAACCGCGGACACAGCAAACGTGGCCGAGTCGATAATGAACACCTGCTGTGCCCCAAAAATCGCAACAAGCAACCCACTGACGAGAGGACCGAGGATTTTCGTAGAGGAATCAATCATCGAAGTAATCGACATGGCCCCCTTCATATCTTCTTCTGGCACTACTTCTTTTAGTTTCCCATTTTTCGCAGGTACGAAAACGGCAGAGAAAATCCCAATCGTCAGGAGGGTTGCATAGACCATCCAGAGCGATGTCGCAACCGTCAAAATTAAAATCAGGGCTGCCCTGACAACATCAGAGATAATCATAAGCGTTTTCCGGCTGAAGCGGTCAGCCACCATTCCAGCCATCGGCCCAAACAAGGCCATCGGCACAGCCAGACACAAGAAGATGAACGATACTTCAAGCGGGGATGCATCCCACTTCAATCCAACTAACGTGATAATCGCGACAATACTAAGCCAGTCGCCGATGCTCGAGATGGCTTGGGCGGACATCAAGGTCATGTATCCTTTGTTTTTCCATAAGCGTTCCATAGGTTGGGCCCCTCTCAATTAAACGACACTGATGTCGTTTTGTTAATTTCATTATATCGACACTGGTGTCGTTTTGCAACTGCTTTTTAAAAAAGAAGGAAATCGCCCAACAAAAAAGCATGAAGTGTTTCCACTTCCCTGCTTTATCCTTCCCATTTAAATTACGGAGTCTTTTTCTCAGTTGATTCTCCTTCTCTTTCACCTTTGACTAGTTGTTTATGTATGTCACTAATGAGATACAATCCCCTGAGTAAACAGCCTACAACAATACCAAAAGTGATTATTCCTCCTATTAATGGCCCAGTCATCATAATCAACCAACCTAATAACATGCAGGCGAGAACAATAAAAAATAACAAGCACACCCCTCCTTACAGATTTTCATTATTTCAAACCGATCCCTTGTAAAACAATCCATTTAAGCTAGAATTATCGGGCAGTAATAAAGAAAGAGGAAAGCATAGCGGTTTCTTCATCCTTGCTCTCATTCCCATTTTAAATCCCTAACGTATTCATCAAAACGACTCTCCAACCATCTGGATCCTCAATGGTTATCCCTTTTTCCTTCCAATAGGGATTTTCAGATTCTACTTCCTTGTACCCCATATCCTGTAGTCGTTCAGCTGTATTCAACACCTCATCACGATTTTCTATATAAAATACCAGCAAATTATCTTTCGTGGGCGCAGGGCAGGGGCTGCCCGCTTCATGTCTAGTAAACTCGAGATGATAGGGAAGACCAGGTAATCCATAAACCACTCCCTCGTATCCTCTGTGCCCTGAAAAGTCTGTCAGTCTCTCTAACCCCAGTCCAGACTCATAAAAATCGATCACTTTTTCGAATTGATCCGTTGGTCTCGCCATTCTTATTTGTGATGCTTCAAATCTTGTGAATTTCATTCATCTTCCTCCCATTATAACGAGCACTCCTTGATAGGAACTGGAAAGCCCTCTTTTACAACCAATCGTAACTGATTCAGAAGGAAAAGCTCATTAGCGGAAAGAATGAAGTCTGTGTACAACTTTGGACTGAAGAATGCTAGGACATTTACCAATAGATCATAAAAAAAGTGCCTTTCCATTTTGATGGAAAAAGGCACTTTTAACTCCCTTTAAATGTTCACAGGACTCTCTTCCTGTTCTTCCGTCAGCTCAAGCGTATCTTCAGTCGTCGCATGAATTTCACGGATTAATTCTGGATTTTCCACTAGTGGCTGCCCGTAAGAAGGAATCATCTCTTTGATTTTCGGTTCCCATTCCTTCAGCTGCTCTGGGAAACATCTCCCCATCAGCTCAAGCATGACTGAAACAGCTGTCGATGCTCCTGGAGAGGCACCGAGGAGGGCAGCAATGGAGCCGTCTGCGGAACTGACAACTTCGGTTCCGAATTGAAGGGTTCCTTTTCCTCCACCTTCGGTATCCTTGATCACCTGCACACGTTGACCTGCGGTGACGAGATCCCAATCCTCTGCTTTCGCTGTAGGGATGAATTCACGCAGTTCTTCCAAACGTTTTTCCTTTGATTGGATGACCTGCTCAATTAGATATTTCGTCAAGGAAGCGTTCTTCACACCTGCTGCGACCATTGTCGCTAAATTATCCTTTTGGACAGATGTAATTAAATCAAGCAGTGATCCTGTTTTCAAAAACTTCGGCGAGAAGCCGGCAAAAGGTCCGAAAAGCAAGCTCTCCCTGCCATCTATGAAGCGTGTATCCAAGTGCGGCACGGACATCGGTGGGGCACCGACTTTCGCTTTACCATACACTTTCGCGCGGTGTTCGGCGATCACTTCCGGATTGTTGCACACCATGAACAAACCACTGACAGGGAATCCGCCGATCTGTTTGGATTCTGGAATGCCTGTTTTTTGAAGCAAGTGCAGACTTCCGCCCCCGCCACCGATAAAGACAAAATTGGACTTATGAAATTCAATCTTATCGTTTTGAAGATCGCGTACTTTCACTTCCCATGAACCGTCTTCCGCACGTTTGATATCTTCTACACTATGCTTATAGTTGATTTCAAGGTCTTCTTTTTCAAGATGATCAAACATCTTCCGCGTCAACGAACCGAAGTTCACATCTGTTCCCGCATCAATCTTTGTGGCGGCAATGGGTTCAGTAATCGTGCGGTTCTTCATAATTAGCGGAATCCATTCTTCCAGTTTATCGGGATCATCAGAAAATTCCATGTCCTTGAACAACGGGTTCTGAGACATCGTGTTAAAGCGCTTTCTCAGGAAGTCCACATTTTTCTCTCCCTGAACGAAACTCATGTGAGGCAATGGCATAATGAAATCATTCGGGTTACTGATTCGGTTGTTTTTTACGAGATAAGACCAAAATTGCTTGGAGACTTGAAACTGTTCATTTACTTTAATGGCTTTTGTCATATCAATCGATCCGTCAGGCTTTTCGTTCGTGTAATTCAGCTCACAAAGGGCAGCATGGCCTGTACCTGCATTGTTCCATACATTCGAACTTTCTTCCCCAGCACTTCCGAGCCTTTCAAAAACACGAATATTCCAGTCCGGCACTAACTCTTTAAGCAAAGATCCCAATGTCGCACTCATGATCCCTGCACCAATTAAAATCACGTCTGTCTTCGAGTATTTTTTGCTCATTTCCCTTTCATTCTCCCTATTATCAGATATTTTTATCTATGTTCAGTGTATCATTATTGTTGAAAAATTAAAATATTTGGAAGCCCTTCCGAAGTGAAGTTTCAGGAGACGTTTTGAAAAACATTGCACCACCAGCCTATTCAAAGGGACTCCGTGACGTTCATGATCGAAGGCATGGTAGCAGGATATGAGCTGGACTTAACTCCCCTGCTGAAAGGTGGAAAAATGAAACAAATCTCAAAAGCACACGTAAACATATAACAGATTACATATACGAACTGAAAAACTACATTAGAGGGGGGATTTCGGTGAACGACTTATTCGTTCCAGCAGGAGTAGCCATTGGACTGACTGCCATTGTTCTTTGGAAAATTTTTTATAACAACATGGAAGTTGTCATGAATTATGTAGAGAAAAGGAAAGAAAAAGAAGACGTTTCACTAATCATCAAACGTAACGATAAACCAATCGTTTCTATCAATCCACACAGTGTTTTACCGTTAGCAAGTACCGTGAAAGTTATCATCGCTATTGCATTTGCAAAACAAGTGAGTGATAACACAATTGATGAAAAAGCAACAATTGCTAAAGAGGAGCTCTTAAAGTTCTATGTGGAAGGGACAGATGGTGGTGCCCACATGAAGTGGGTTCGGGACTTTGCCGACAAAGACCAGTACACCTTAAAAGAAGTGGCCATTGGGATGATTGCATACAGCTCAAACGCCAACACAGAATTCCTAATCCATTACCTTGGTTTGGATGCCATCAACCAAATACCTGCATCTCTTCAGTTGAACAGTCATACCCCCATTTTCCCTGTAGTCTCCTCTCTGTATATTCCGTCCTTTATCGAAACCAGCGAGAAGCTCACAGATAAAACGGTCCTTTTAAAAAGACTTGAAAGCATGTCGAGAGAGGAATATTTGGATTGCGCTTTAGAAATTCATGATCATATAACCGCGAACGAACAAAGAAGATACATGAATGAATTGAAATTGGATATAGATTTTCAGAAAATATGGTCCGACCGGCTACCCTCAGCATCAGCCCATGACTATTTGACCCTTATGCAGATCATCAATCAAAGGAAAACGTTTGATAAACGGATGCAAGATTGCATTGAAGAGATTCTGGGTTATGGTTTGTACATACACAAGGCAAACAGAAACTGGATCGACCAAGGGGGTTTAAAAGGAGGCTCGACCTTATTTGTTTTCACACATGCTTCCTATACAACTGATAAAGAAGGGAATCAGACAGAAGTCGTCTTCTTAGCCAATAACCTGAACATCCTAATTTCCAGAAGACTGCAAAGAAATTTCAATTCCTTTCTGCTAAACGTTTTAACAAGTCAAAAGTTTAGAGAGAAGATTAGTGCTTAAAAAAGTACATTAAACATATCTGGGAGGAAAACCATTGGACATAATTACCTGGATGATTGTTGCATGTGAAATCGGCTTTTAGGTTGTGATTGTCGCCGGACTGACGACTCGTTACATTCTCAAAAAGAAAAAAACAGGACTATTCTTACTCGCACTAACCCCACTCATTGATTTGATTTTACTTGTAACAACAAGTGTACACCTATGGAACGGCGCTGAGGCTAAAATCGCCCATGCGGTTGCCGCCGTCTATATTGGTGTATCGGTCGCCTTCGGTAAAAGCATGATTGAATGGGCGGATGTTCGATTCCGATATTACATCACAAAAAAAGGGCCGGCCCCAGAGAAACTTTCCGGCATCCCCCATGCGAAGCACTACTTTAAAAGTTGGCTACAACATGTTTTTGCCTATATAATCGGAGCCATTTTTCTAGTAATCATGATCTTTCTTATTGGCGATGCTTCACGCACAGAAGCACTCTCCCTTGCACTGAAGCTTTGGACGGTTGTCCTCGGTGTCGACTTTCTCATTGCAGTCAGCCATTTCATTTGGCCGAAAAAATAAATAAAGTGTCTGCGCTCCGAACATTAGAGGCAGACACTTTTTCACATGAGCAGTAAAGTTAAACCCGGAGCGAGGACCGAAACGATGACAGCACTCAACACCATCGCAATCGTACTAACAGAGCCTTCAAGCGGATCCCGCTCCATGGAAGTTGCCGTTCCAATCGCATGAGACGCGCTGCCCATCCCTACCCCTTTTCCAAGAGGATGGGTCAAACGGGCGTAGTGCATCACCACAGGATGGATCAGTACCCCGCCGATGCCTGCAATCATGACAAAGACAGCCGCGAGCGGCATGACACCACCGCTTGATTCTGCAATTGACATCGCCACAGGTGTCGTAACCGATTTCGGAACGATTGAATGGATAATCAACTCACTGAACCCCGCCCATTTGCTGAGTAGCAGGCCGGAGGTTACACCAATAAAAGCACCTACGGAAGTCCCTACTAAAATCGGCAGGAGCATCCTTTTCAAAAGGTCACGGTACTGATAAAGCGGGAAAGCAAGCGCAACGACTGCCGGTCCAAGCAAGTAATCGATCCACTTACCGCCAAGCATATAGGTATCATAAGAAAAACCGAACAACAGCAATAGAACGATGATGGTCACCGTCGATAAGATAATCGGTGCCGTGTAGATGCGGCGAAACTTTCGATAAACGAACAATGCCCCTTGATAAATTAAAATCGTCAGGAAGATGATAACCACAGCCGGAAGAAGACTATTCATGAGCAGCCTCCCTCCTTCTCGCCATCCATTGAGCAACGAAACCTGAGATGCCCATCACCATCGCCGTACTCAAGAGACCAATGAGTATTAAGAGAACCCCTTTCCCTTCAAAAACATACGCATAGCTCATCACTCCCACCGTTGCCGGAATGAAAAAGAACGGGAGATGTTTGATCATAAAACCAACGCCCTGATTAACCCAATGTTCGGGTACTATTTTTAATGATAAAAGGGCGAAAAGGAAAACCAGGCCGATGACACTGCCTGGAATGAACAGGTTAAACGTCTTTTGTATGAATGTACCGAAAAGATAAATGATATATAAGCCTGTGATTTGCAGAATAATAGTGACTGCTTTTGACACGTGTGATCCTTCTTTCTAGTTGTGAGTTGGACGTTTACTTTCTTTATTATATAGGAATATGAAAAGCATACAAAAATCCTGCTCCCTGGCTGTTACGTGATCAGGGAGCGACTGCTGCTATAAAATATTGCCCTGTCTGTCACGTACTGACTCATTTTATCATTTTGGACAAACTTTAAAACCATACCCTCTATCTTAATCACTCGACTTCATCTCAATGCTCAACCAAAATGCAAGAATCTTTTTTTATATTTCTTTTTCATTCTCATGACATGTG
The DNA here is from genome assembly GCF_009856445.1 of Halobacillus litoralis. Lineage (GTDB taxonomy): Bacteria > Bacillota > Bacilli > Bacillales > Halobacillaceae > Halobacillus > Halobacillus litoralis. The sequence continues at coordinate 131,537 of NZ_WMFA01000001.1, read as the reverse complement.
TCTTAGATCATGAACTATATGTTAGTATTCTTCTATATTGTACCTTTAAAACCAATCTTTTCTGTATAAAGGAAGTGGAGAACACCATGAAAACATTCACACAACTGCTGCTTGCAGCCCTTCTTATTGTTCTTCTTGGAGCCTGTGCCGAACAGACTTCAGAAGAGGCAGAAGAAGCTCCTAAAAAAGAAGCAACACCCGAACAAAAGAAGGCCCCGGAGCCTCCTTATCAACCATTAAACCCATCTGAAGATGCCGTCCCACTCAAGGAAAGCTTATCCAAAGAAGGACTAAAAAATATGCCGGAGGAAGAAGCAATTCTCGGGGGCGATCCATCCCGTTCTGTACCTGCAGGTGAAACGCTCGCCAAGGGGGCGGTGGATAAGTCTGAGGGACCATTGAAAGACCACAGACTCGTCACGTATTATGGAACTCCTCAATCCGAAAATATGGGGATTCTCGGTACGATGGAGCCGGAGGAACTCATGAAGCAGCTCAAGGAACAGGCTCAAGCCTATTCGAATGCTGATCCTGCACGGCCGGCCATCCCAACCATTGAACTGATTACGACAATGGCTCAACGTGATCCAGGTCCAGAGGGTACATATGTAAGTAAGCTCCCCGATGAAAAGATCGAGGAGTATGTAAACCTCGCAAAGAAACATGATGCACTCGTCATTCTCGATATCCAGCTTGGTACCGATACAGTGATGAATCAGGTTAAGAGCATCGAGAAGTGGCTCAAGCACCCGAATGTTCACCTGGCGATCGACACAGAATTTCAAGTCGCTGAAGGGGAAGTACCAGGAGAGGATCTCGGACAGGTGGATGGAACAGAGATCCAAAAAGCTGTGGAATACCTTTCGAATCTGACGGAGAAAAATCATCTCCCTGATAAATTTGTCCTTGTCCACCAGTTCACGGAACATGTACTCACGAATAAAGATGCCATTCAGCCCACTGACAATGTAGAAGTGGCGCTTAATTTTGACGGCTGGGGAGCATCCATTGATAAAATGGCGCTGTATAAAAAATATGTGCGCGACAAGCCTTCCCAGTATGGTGGTTTTAAAATTTTCTATGATAAAGATAAGCCGGTATTGACACCAGAAGAAGTGGTGAAGCTCGACCCAAGTCCAGCGGTTGTGAATTATCAATAAAAAAAGTGCCTGTTCGCTTAATGACGAGCAGGCACTTTTTTATGTTTCATTGATCTGGATCCCTTTGCTCTTCGCCAAATCGTCTGCCACAATGGCCTCCCCTTCCACTTTCGTTCCAGAAGCGACTCTCGGCTGGACCGAGGGGTTCAGAGGATAGGTTTGACCGTCGAACTTGATGTGAGCGAAGAAGTCTTCGATTCCTCCTCCAGCCACATACATGATCAAATCCCGGTACCCATTGGTTGTCGTATTGGACACAATGACAGGGTTTCTTACGAGGGAGAAGCGAGACAATACTTGATATTCATCTTCCATTTCTTTGAAAATCACAGCACTGCATCCACCCGTTCCACAGACAAATGAACCAACTAAAAATACAAAAACCTCTTTGTTCCCCTCGTTATTCAAGTCGATTCTATTATAATAATACCTGATGTTTTCTTTAGATATTTTTACATTATATTCCTTTTCAACCGCTGCTTCTAATTTAAGGTCTCTTTCTGTTTGTGAACAAACATAAGTGAGCGAAGAAAAATCAATTCCCTTTTGATTGGAGAACGGTTCAACATCACAAAGATCTCTTCTTAAATTTAATAATTTATCTCTGGATGGGTAAGGATATTCAAAATCTAAAGCATGAGTAATAGACTTGTAAGCTTCCCGTTTACGACCTGTTTTTATTTGTGCATCCGCTATATAATACCAATAAGTAGAAGAATTATATTCTCTTAAAAGTGAGCTGTAATAGCGTTCCACCTTTTTAAAATAAGCGGGGTAATCGTCTTCCGCCCTCTCAAACCCATCATGCCCCCAACGAAAAACCTCTACAGTATAGGCCAAGCCGGTATCGTGTTTCCACAAAGCGACCTCGTAGAGTCCATCCCTTCCTTGTTTGCCCTCCATGTCTTCCACATCGATCATACTGAAGTATTGATTGCCCTCAATTAAATCTGTGACTCCATCATTTCCCCATTCATAAACGCTGAGGTCCGACCAAATCGACCCTACTTGCCAACCTACAAGGATGTTGTATTCGTTTCTGTTTTTTAATGGAACCGCCCCTAAGTACTTGACCCCATACCCTTTACCTTTTTTAGTATCAGCGATATACCACCCTCCTGGCCCCTGCTTCAGGATCATCAGGTAGTTTTCTCCTCGCCAGTAGTAAATGCCTGCGATTTCTGTAACACCATCCCCTTCAAGGTCGGTAATTATTAAGGCATACTTAGATTCAGGTGTTGCAAAATGTACCATGGTGGCTGTGGGAGGCAGGAAGCGTTTGAAGATACTCACCATGTCTTTTCTCATAAGGTATCACCTCTTATTACTCAATATATGTGAGTATGGAGGTTGCATGTAAAAGCCTTTCTCTCACTTTTATAGACGGTAAAAATCGAACGGAGGGTAAAGGGTATCATTCAAAGGCTGGATGGGCTAAATCTATATAGTAAATGGCAGAAAAGAAAAAGCTGTGGTGTTGCAAAGACAAGCGAATGCATGGCAACACAGCAGAACGCCAACCTTCTACCACCCCACCTGTGATTTCTCTATATCTTTCACAAATAAATTTTCCAACTGTTCTTTGACCTTTTGCGATAACATAGCTTCTGATGCTGTAATATTTTGTTTTAACTGTTGAGAATCCTTAGCCCCAGGTATTACGGTAGATACTCCTGGATAAGAAAGAATAAATTGCAGGGCTATTTTCACCATCGATGCATCATTTCCAATAATACGACGTACCTGTTCCACTAACCTTCCACGTCTTTCAATTTGGTCTGCACTCCATCTGCTTCTAATTCCGGTAAATCTACTATTGGCATCATATTTCCCGGTGAGCCAACCCGAATCTAATGGAACCTTCGTAATCACCCCAACACCTTGGTTATACGCCTCTTGTATCCCATTGGTGGGTTCTTGGTGAAAGATATTGAACATGACCTCAATGACCTGGCTGTTCGTATTGTTTAGTAGTTCCTCCATCTCTTTTCCTGTATCGACAGAAGCCCCATACGCTCTGATCTTGCCCTGTTGTTTTAGTTTTTCGAGCATTTGAAATTGAGGACTGTCCCCGTGAAGGCTTATGAAAGGAGGATTGTGAAGAAGGAGACTATCCAAATAATCCGTATTCAACCTTCGTAAACTCTCTTCCACTGACTGCATCAATCTATCAGGTTCAAAGTCTTGTTCTCCAAAAGGGTGATGCCCGCATTTACTGCTAATGACCACCTGATCTCGTTTTCCCTTAAGAGCTTTGCCAAGGATTTCTTCGCTCTTTCCGTCACCATAGTTAGGAGCGGTATCAAAGAAATTACAACCGTAATCCAACGCTTCGCTTACTAATTGAAGCGCTTTCTTGTCGGTCATCTCTCCCCAATCTTTTTCATTACCTAACTGCCATGCCCCGAATCCCACATCTGACACTTGTATGCCTGTATTACCTAAGTCGCGTTTTCTCACTTTCATTTCCCCCTTTGACTACATTTATATATCATCGGACATGAAGCGTAAGAGAGTCCACGTATAGCCCCACCTTGCTTCAAGTATTTTCTTTCAATTTCCCTACGTAGCAGAATCGCAGCCAGTCAACACGACAAAAGCAAAAGACAAGAGCTAATTGCCATTCCATGTTACGCTGAAAACAATTACTATCAGGGGTGATAACTATGAAAATAGGGATTGTTGGTTTAGGAGACATCGCGAAGAAAGCCTACCTGCCTGTTCTTTCGAAAAAAGAAGGCGTGGAACTTGTGCTCTGCACACGAAATAAAGAAACGCTGGACAAGCTGTCCGCTAAATATCGGATTTCTGAAAAAGTCCAGACCGTCGAGGAGCTGATAGAGAAGGATATCGATGGCGCTATTGTCAGTGCGGCGACTGAGGCACATTTCGAAATAGCAGAAAAGCTGCTGTCGCATGGCATTAACACCTACATAGACAAGCCGATTTCGATGCATTTTGATGAAACCCAAAGAATCGTCCAGCTCGCAGAAGAAAACAAGGCCATAGCGATGGTAGGTTTCAACCGGCGTTTCATTCCTCCAGTGAAAGCCTTGAAAGAAAAAGGCAAACCGAGTCTGGTCCTCATGCAGAAAAACCGGTTCCGGCTGCCTGATTATGTCCAGCGTTTTGTCGTAGAGGATTTCATCCATGTGGTAGATACGCTCCGCTTTTTGATGGATACCGAAGTGAAGGATGTAAATGTGCAGGCACTCAAAAACGGCGATATGATGGACCACCTGATCATCCAGTTGATCGGGGAAGGGTGCACAGCGATGGGCGTCATGAACAGGAATGGCGGTGTTACAGAAGAAATCATTGAATATTCCGCTGGAGAGCACAAATATGTCATCAAAGACCTGGTGGAAACAATCCACTATCACGACAAAGAAATGAATATCTCTCAATTCGGCGGTTGGGACCCGACATTATATAAACGTGGCTTTTACCAGATTACCGACCATTTCATCGACTGTATCGCCAACACCCGTACGCCTGATCCGTCGATTCAAGACTCGCTTACCACCCATGAGATCTGTGAACAGATTGTAGAAAAGATAGAATCGACATAAGCAACACAAAAACGGACGCGCTTCAGGCATCCGTTTTTGTTCTCTTGTATAGTAGGGGGCATGTTAACCGCAATTGCAATATCATTAGAGTAACCAAACCGACGAGCCGCCCTGACCTTTCAACTGTATACTCTGGTAACCTACATGGCTGTAAAGATTGATCTAAAAGTATGGCTCCCTCGCTCTATTGTGCGAATGTAGAAAAATCATTTACTTGTGATACGGTTCGTTTCGTATAATCTTAAAAGCGCGATATACCTGCTCTACAAGCATCAACCGCATCAACTGATGAGGGAACGTCATATTCGAAAACGACAACCCAAAATCACTCCGCTTCAGCACCTCATCACTTAAGCCAAGCGAACCACCGATCACAAACGCCACTTTACTCTTCCCGTAGGTAGCAAGTTCGTCCATTTTTTTCGCAAGCTTTTCAGAGGTCAGCTGCTTGCCTTCGATTTCCAGTGTGATGACGTATGTATCTTGTGAGATCTTCGAAAGGATTCGTTCCCCTTCTTTTTGCTTCACTTCAACCATTTGTGCTTCACTCAAGTTTTCCGGCGCTTTTTCGTCCGGAACCTCGACAACATCTACTTTCGCGTAAGGGCCGAGTCGTTTCACATATTCCGCAATCCCCTGCTTTAAATATTTCTCTTTCAATTTCCCAACACTGACAATCGTAATTTTCATGCTGTATTCCCCCGTATCGCTTCATTTGTATCTAGTGTACCACGAAGTGGATTTCCATCATTAGGTGTACCAGGTCATACATAATATGGAATTTACTCATAAGCCTCCCTTTACCACATAGACATGAAAGGTAAGCCATTAATTCCTAAAGAGGAGATGAAAGCATGAGTGACTTCAAAAAGAACAACGACTCTAGGGAAGATGAGCAGGCTCAGAAGAAAGATGATGGATTTGTAAAAGGGGTATCTAAAGAAGCCAATGACTTCATTCATAATACGGTCGACGCTTCCGGTAAAATCATTAAATCAATTACGGGTGAAGGCGGTTTGATCGGAAAGACAGTGGATTCTTCCGGTAATATTGTTAAGAAAGCCTCTGAAAAAGGCTCAGATGTCATTGGCAAAACGGTGGACAATTCTTCAAAAGCGTTTAAATCGATCAAAGACAAGACGTTCAACAGAAAGAAATAGAAAACCTAATCCAAACCCTCTAAAAGGAATCGATTCGTTTAGGTTTGAATACAGATGAAGGTGCAACAAGAGTGAAAGACCAAATTCTTAAGAATTTGGTCTTTCTTGTTTGTCTATACTTCAAATTATAAAGAAGCTTGTTTTTTCCTTGTCCAAACGTTTGATTTCTCTTGAAGACCTTCTATTATTTCTAAAGCAAATACACGAACCTCATTTAATTTACATTCGTTCATCCATTGAATGGTATCGTCTTTGGTATGTATTAAGTCACGAACACCATTGCTGCTAAATGGAATACTTGGCACACCATTCGAGAAAAATGTATAATGATTGCTTTCATACCACGGAAGGGTCCATTGTACCGCAGGGAACTCCCTTTTTATATTCCTTAAATAAATCTCCAGTTCATCCGAACCGGCCATGAGCGTAATATTATTCGTTCCGAGAGTTTGTCCAACCCCATCGAAGTTCAAAGCAAGAATAGCATCTTCCAAACTTCCTTTATGTTCCCTTAAATAATATTCGTCCCCAAGACCAAGGTATTCTTCAGAGCTGAAAGCAATAAATTCAAAACCCACTTTCCAATCTTTTCTCCTTGAAATTTCTTCCACCAGGGAAAGTAAAATAGCAATCCCTGAAGCATTGTCGTAGGCCCCATTCGTTTCAAATACGGTATCATAGTGAGCGGCAAGAATGATCTTCTCTTTTCCTTGTCCCTGCTTTCTCCCAATAATATTTTTCGTCCATCCCTTATTTCTTTTACTATGGATCTTACAAGTAGCTGATGAGCGTTGATAGTCATTCATTATTTTCAATCCGACCTCTGGTGATATCGTTAAAGACGGGATAGAAAAGTCCCAGTCGTTAATAATGGGCAGGTTTTTACCCTTTTCCATGCGTACGAAAATAATCGCTGAAGGGTTTTTCTCTTCAAGGAGTTTCAGAGTCTTCTGATGATGATCAGGGTTATATATAGTAAAGCCTTTGGGAACATAATTTTCTTTCGATAACTCTCCATATAAAAAAGCAATGTTCCCCCCCAAATAGGATGAAGACTCAAGCTCTTCAAGCGTACAAAAAGGCACAATCTCTCCACTAACCTCACAGGCTTCTGAAAAATTATTCCCCTGGGACTCAAGCGTTTCACCATTAAACTCAAGATTTGTTTCATGCAGATGCCAAGCCGGCACCTCAAATTCCTGTTTTTCTACTACCAACCCTGCATTACGGAATGTTTCCTCAATGTAATCAGCTGCTGCATGGTTCGCTTTTGACCCTACAGGGCGACACCCAATCTTCTCGGATAGCAAAATAAAGTGATCCATAACTCCTTCTTGAAAAGTTGACATGAAATCCTCCTTAAATAAGCAATTCTATTACTATTACATCTTTATAGAGGAAATCCCTCTATATTTCTAACATTAAATGACAACTAAACGTATAGTTAAACAAAACAGGACACCCATCATAGGATGTCCTGCTGTTTGATTTGTTTTATTATAGAATGCCAATCGTGTTCAACAAGATGACAAAAGCCACAGAAATTACCGGAATCAATACAGCAACAACAAAGATATCCTTATAGCTGTCTTTGTGTGTCATTCCTGTAATCGCAAACAACGTTAAAACCGCTCCGTTGTGAGGAAGTGCATCGAGACCTCCGGAGGATAAGGAAGCAACGCGGTGGAAGGCTTCCGGGCTGATCCCCGTATTCATCGCGATTTCATAGTATTTGGATCCTAACGCTTCCAAGGCGATTCCCATACCGCCGGACGCGGAACCGGTTGCACCAGCGAGCACGTTAACCGCAATTGCTTCAGAGATCAGTGGATTTCCTTTGATGCCCATAAGCAGTTGTGTCAGGTTGGCGAAGCCGGGGACTTCGCGTACGACTGTACCGAATCCGACCGCGGCACTCGTGTTAATGATGGCAATAACCGATCCACCCGCTCCACTGTTCATGGAAGGGATGAACTTCTTGTACATCGTCACATTCAAAAGCATGATGAGCACAATTCCTGAAATCAAAGCCGTGACAACGTCCCATTCTAATAGATTCAATGTAAGAAGAACCGTTAATAAGGGCAAAAGGGACAGGAAGAAATTCGGCGTTTGATCGGGTCCTTCCACTTCTTTCTTTTCTTTCGGTTCGGTGAATACCTCTCCTTGAGCGACGAGTTTCTTCTCACGCCATCTCAGGTAAAAATAACCTCCACCACCCATGATGATGGCAGCAATGATCCCCATGACAGGTGCTGCCATGGCATCCGTCTGGAAATATTCCATAGGGATCAGGTTTTGGATTTGAGGGGAACCCGGCAGGGCTGTCATCGTGAATGTAAACGCACCTAAAGCGACCGTAGCGGGAATCAGTTTACGACTGATATTCGCTTCACGGAACAGCGATAGGGCCAATGGATAAACAGCGAAAACAACAACGAACAGGCTGACCCCGCCATACGTCAGAACAGCAGCGGATACGAGTACCCCTAAAATCGCACGCTGGGTACCAATCAATTTTGTCAGAGCAACCGCAACAGAACGAGCCATCCCTGTGTCTTCCATCAGTTTTCCGAAGATAGCTCCGAGCATGAAGACCGGGAACCAGTCTTTCGCGAAGGCGACGAATCCGCCCATGTATGTATCTTTATAAGCTTCGAGTAGATCGAGACCGCCGGTGAGGGCGACGACACCAGCTGCGATGGGCGCCACCCAGATGATTGACCAGCCTAAATAGGCGAGGGCCATCAATACGGCAAGTCCGAGAAAAATTCCGAGCATGGTTTTTCCTCCTTAGGTTTATTGAGTCTCGACGACCATGGCAATGCCTTGACCGCCGCCGATGCATAACGATGCGACGCCGTAACGTCCACCTCTTCGTTTAAGTTCCTTGATCATCGTGTATAGGACCCTTGTACCGCTTACGCCGATCGGATGACCGAGGGCAATGGCTCCTCCGTTGACATTCACTTTGTCACGGTTAAGACCTAGTTCCTTTTCAACAGCAAGGTATTGTGAGGCGAACGCTTCGTTCACTTCAAAAAGGTCCATCTCATCAAGCGAGAGCTGCGCCTTTTCCAAAGCTTGGCGAATCGCTGGTGCAGGACCGATGCCCATATATTCAGGTTCAACGCCTGCAACGGACCAGGAAAGGATCTTGGCTATCGGCTGAACATTATGATCGCTCACGTAATTTTCGCTTGCTAGCACCACAGCACCAGCACCGTCATTAATACCACTTGCATTTCCGCCTGTCACCGTGCCGTCCTTTTTAAAGGCAGGCTTCAGCTTGGATAAAGATTCAGGGTTCGTATCTTCACGGATATGCTCATCTTGGTCGACTACTTTAGTACCTTTACGTGTCTTAATCTCCACAGGAACGATTTCATCTGCAAATTTCCCTGTTGAACGGGCTTCTGCAGCAAGCTTGTGACTGCGTGTGGCATACTCATCCTGCTGTTCTCGTGAAATTTCATATTTCTCGGCAAGGTTTTCACCGGTCACACCCATACCGGCTCCGATGTATTCATCCGTCAATGCAGCCCATAGCATGTCATCAACTTTTGGTGTACCGAGCTTCGTTCCAAAACGACTGCCTCGCATGGCATGTGGGGCAAGACTCATGCTTTCCACACCACCAGCTAGAGCCGTTTCCCCTTCGCCAAGCTGAATCGACTGTGCAGCCGAGATGACGGATTGCATACCGGATCCACACAAACGGTTGACTGCAAGAGCCGGGCTTGTATGTGGTACGCCTGTTTTCAAGGAAATGTGGCGCGCTAAGTAAGGCGCGTTTTGAGAAGAGTGGATGACATTTCCCATGATGGTTAGATCAATATGTTCAGCGGAAATGCCGCTTCTTTTCAAGGCTTCTTTACTTGCCGTGACACCTAAATCGGTCGGATCGACGTCTTTCAGGGAACCACCGAACGTGCCGAACGGAGTGCGTGCCCCTTCTAAGATATAGACTGGTTTCATGTGAAAATCCCCTTTCGTTTATTGAGCCGTATAACCGCCATCGATGACGACTGCCTGCCCTGTGACCCCTTTGGCCTTGTCGCTTGCAAGAAACAATGTGTAATCTGCAATTTCCTGAACAGACAATAGACGTTTTTGAGGAACAAGCGGGTAAATAACTTCTTCCAGCGCTTTTTCTAGAGTAACCCCACGGTTTTCAGCAAGGTCCTCCAGTTGATTTCGAACCAGCGGTGTGTCTACATAACCTGGGCAGACAGCATTCACCGTGATTCCGTCTTCGGCACCTTCAAGAGCTGTCACCTTCGTAAGACCGATGACGCCATGTTTCGCACTATTGTAGGCGGACTTTCCGGCAAATCCGATTAATCCATTAATGGACGCCATGTTGATGATGCGGCCGAAACCTTGCTTTTTCATAATCGGGAAAGCGTGTTTGGTTGCCATGAACGGGGCAACTAACATAATTTTAGTAATCAATTCGAATTTTTCTGTTGGGAAGTCTTCAATCGATGCGACGTGCTGCAACCCGGCATTGTTAACGAGCACATCAAGACGACCGAATTTTTCTACCGTTTCGTCCATCGCACTTTGGATCTGTTCTTCCTTCGTCACGTCACAGACAAGTCCAATTGCCTGCAGACCCTCTTGATTGAGACGATCTGCTGCTTCTTTCACTTTTTCTTCGTTAATATCGCTGAGTGCTACTTTTGCACCGTTACGGGCGAATTCGGTGCCGATTTCATAGCCGATCCCGCTCGCTGCACCTGTAATGAATACCACTTTATTCTCAACCATGGGTGTTCCTCCTTATTTGCTGGATGGCATTTTTAAAAGTTCATCACTGATGATGAGATTCGCTTCTGTCTGATCTTTGATTTCGTCCACGGTCCATCCTTCAGCAATTTCCACGAGCATCAATCCTTTGTCCGTCACGTCCATAACCGCACGGTCCGTGATGATACGATCGACGACGCCTTTTCCTGTCAGGGGCAGTTTACATTCTTTTAAAATCTTCGGATCGCCATGTTTATTGACATGGTCCATGATGATGACGACCTTTTTCGATCCGTGTACGATATCCATCGCACCACCCATGCCTTTAATCATTTTTCCTGGAATCATCCAGTTGGCGAGGTCACCATTTTCTGCAACTTCCATACCACCTAAAATGGCTAAATCGAGGTGCTCACCACGGATCATGGCAAACGATTCTGCACTATCGCAGTATGCGGCACCCACAGACGCCGTTACCGTTTCTTTTCCGGCATTAATTAAATCCGGGTCAACTTCATGCTCATAAGGCGAGCGGCCGATGCCCAGGAGCCCGTTTTCTGACTGAAGCACGACTTCTTTATCCGGCTGGATGTAGTTCGCGACCATTGTCGGCATGCCGATCCCCAGGTTTACGTAGTAACCGCTTTCAATTTCCTGCTCTGCTCGTCTGGCAATCATTTCGCGGATTGCCGCTTTGTCTTTTTGTACTGCCATTGTTCATCTACCTCCTATTTATGCTTCTGCCTTTACTGTATAACGTTCAATGCGCTTCTCCTGCTGGCCTTCGATCAGCCCTTGCACATAAATACCCGGCGTATGAATCGCATCAGCTTCCAGTTCACCCGGCTCGACGAGTTCTTCGACTTCTGCAATCGTCACAGCACCAGCTGCCGCCATCATCGGGTTGAAGTTGCGAGCCGTTTTGTTGTACACGAGATTTCCGTGACGGTCTCCTCTGAATGCACGGACAAGACTGAAATCTGCCGTCAATCCTTCTTGTAAAAGGTATTCCTTACCATTGAATGTGCGTACCTCTTTGCCTTCCGCAATCGGAGTACCGACTCCTGCTGGTGTGTAAAAGGCTGGGATACCAGCTCCACCTGCACGGATTTTCTCAGCTAACGTTCCTTGAGGCGTAAGTTCGACTTCAAGCTCTCCTGCGAGAACCTGACGCTCAAATTCCTTGTTTTCCCCGACGTACGATCCTATCATTTTATCAATCTGTTTATTTTTCAAAAGTAGTCCGAGTCCCCAATCATCGACACCACAGTTGTTGGAGATGACCGTTAAATGCTTCACGTTGGATTCGACGAGGGCAAGAATCAAGTTCTCCGGTATTCCGACGAGACCGAATCCTCCTACCATAATTGTTGAATGATCCTTTATGTCTTTCACAGCTTCATGAAATGATGAATAAATTTGTTTCATGAGTCTTCACACTCCCTTCACCCTTTTACATGCAAGTTTCATGCCAACTTCACGGTATTGATGCACCAAGGATTTTGAATCTTTTGTGAACGATCTTTTCCGGATTTCCGGAATTCAAGGTCACTAAATAATGAAAGCCCTTACATAAACGCATAAAAAGAACCATTCCGGAATTTCGGAATAGATTCCCGAATTCTGGAATGGTTAGAGATTGTATTTTTTTACTTTGTCGTAAAGCGATGACTTTCCGATACCCAGACGCTTCGCAGCCAAGCCCTTATCACCATCGGCTTCTTTTAACACCTTTTGGATTGCATGCTTTTCAGTCTGCTCGACGATTTGTTTCAACGTTTCCGCTTCCTGAGCGGGAGCAGATTCTTTTTGAAGATGAGAAGGAAGGTCCTCATATTGAACAGTCTCCCCATCGGTCATGTGCACCGCTGATTCGATGACGTTTTCAAGCTCACGGACATTGCCCGGCCAATGGTATTTGTAAAAGACGTCTTCAACGGCTTTCGAAAACTCTTCCACACGTTTGCCCGTACGATCGGATATTTTCTGCAATAAATATTTAGAGAGGATTTTAATGTCGCCACGCCTCGTGCGAAGAGGAGGAATATCAATCTGGACGACATTGATCCGGTAAAAGAGGTCCTCACGAAAGCGCTGTTCCTGAATCATTTCCTCGAGCGACTGGTTGGTCGCAGCAATGATACGGACATCCACTTCCTGCGGATGAACGGCTCCTACCGCTTCAATTTCCCCTTCCTGGAGAGCGCGCAAAATTTTCACCTGCGCTCTTAGTGGCATATCCCCAATTTCATCAAGAAAAAGCGTCCCACCATGAGCGAGCTGGAATTTCCCGGGCTTTCCACCTTTTTTCGCCCCGGTAAACGCCCCATCCTGATAGCCAAACAGCTCCGCTTCGATGAGATCCTCAGGAATAGCCGCACAGTTCACCTTCACAAAAGGCTTTGTGCTCCGCTCGCTGAGGTGATGAATACTGTGAGCGAACAGTTCCTTCCCTGTCCCGCTTTCCCCTCGTAAAAGAACAGAAACATCGCTGTGAGCCGTTTTGCGTATTTTTTCCTTTAACCGCAGTACGTCCGGGGAGCTCGTAATGATGTCATGCAGGGAGTACTTGGCACCGTTTTGCTGCTGCATTTGATTACGGTACGTTTCAAGCTCAAGGAGGAGATCCTTAATGTGCGTATTCATGATTTTCCACTCATCCGTGTCACGGAATAGGACCATGCCGAGAGCACCAATCACCTCACCGTTTTCCCAGAGAGGAATGCGATGGGCAATCATGTAATCGCCACGGATCTGCTGAAGGTCGGCCATTTCTTCTTGCCCTGTAGCTGCCACAATGTGCATGCGCGTATTTTCAATGACGTCCGTCACATGCTTTCCCTTTACCGTCGTTTGATCCACATCAATGAACCGACAGTAGCTTTCATTCATGTAAGAAATGCAGCCCTCTCGATCGACGACGACAATACAATGTTCCACATTCCCAAACAACGTTTCAAGCACTTGATTCCGGTAATCCTCAAGCATAGAAAGCATCCCATACCCTCCTCTTTCTTCCTATTTAATATGATAACGTTTACAAACTCATTTACTAAAATTCTACCAGAATACCCCCGCACAAACTAGATACAACCTAAAAACTGCCACACCAGGTCATCCAGAATTCTGGATGACCTGGTGTGGCAGATATTGTAAGTCTGTTATTCTTCTTTCACATCAATCCCCTGATAGGATTCAAGCATATGGATGCGCTCCATCATGGTCGGGTGTCCGTACCGTAAATATTTAACGAGCGCAGGTGGATGAACATCACTCAACCCGTTCACGGTGAGCTCCTGGAACGAGCCGATTGCCGCACCCGGGTCCCGGGTCATTTCAATTGCGTACTTGTCGGCATCTGTTTCAGCGTTCCTTGATATGGCAAGCTCCACAGGACTGGATAGGAATGAAAGCATCGTCAAGATAAGGAAGAACATTGGCAAACTTGCAATGTCCGAAACCTTTGTGAATCCAAGACGCTCTCCCCACCTGCGCGTCGCGTACCGTAACAAATGATAGGTGAAGAAGAGTCCGAAAAACGTAGCGATAATGACACCCGCTAAATTCCAATACAAGTGGTTCATGACGTAATGGCCGATTTCGTGCGCCATAATAAACAGCACTTCATTTTCTTCAAGGCGGTTCAGCGTTGTATCCCATAGAACGATGCGCAAATTCGATCCGATGCCATTCACATAAGCATTCATGCTATTGGTCTTTTCAGACATATTCACTTCATACACCCGATCAGCCGGAACGTCTGCTTCATCCGCAAGTACAAGGATTTTCTCTTCCAGCTGTTTGTCTTGAAGCTCGGTGAAATCGTTGTAAAGCGGATCAATAACAACCGGCTGTAAGTACATCATAAAAAATAAAAACGGGATCATGAGCACCCAGGCGATTAACCACCAACGCTTTTCAAACTTTTTCATAAGAAGATAAAGGACCGTGATAAGCAGGGCCATGATAATGAATCCGATCCAAAACCCGATCAGCTCATCGCGCATCCAGCTTGAAAAGCTTTGAGTCGAAATGCCATATTCTACAGACAGCCATCGTCTCGCATAATCCAGCGGAAATAAAAGAATCGTCGTCAACGTTTGCAGCAGTAAAACGAAGATCGGTATTTGGATGATGCGAAAACGGGAGATCTGCTTTCCGAAATTCTTAAAAACGACGGTGGCACCAAAAATCATCACACCAAGATAGATCATCCACTCGAGCGGCTCTCCGAGAAAGGATAAGAAATTCTGATACCGCGAATACTCCTGACTCAACTCAAGCTCTTTTTCCGTCATGAAAGTCGCGGGATCTGCAGCCGTTCCTTCATAGGCTGGCGGCACACCGACATCTGTCCACTGGAAGAAATAAAGGCCTAATAAAAGACCATAGATGACATACAACGCGAGTGTCCAAGTGATGAACTTTTTCTTCACTTCCCCACCTCCGAAAAATAGGACTCGTACCATTGTACGAGCCTGTGTGAATGACTAGAACTCTCTTATCTTTTCACAACGAGATGCGATGTTTCACATGGAACATTGGTTAATGCTTTTCGGAGAAAAGGCGGTCGTACTTCAATTTTCTCCATATCTTCTAAAGGGATCCATTGATAGATCAGCTGCTCCCCTTCAAGTCCATGGAAAGGCCCTTCTCTGAAGTTCGGTAGTTCGGTGGTTAATAAGTAATAGAAAGCTACCTCATGCATATCATCACCGAGGTGTTCGAAAAACGTCTCCGCCATCCATACCGTCCGCTCCACTTCCACAACATAGCCAAGCTCCTCTTTCATCTCCCGCACAATCGTATCTTCAGAAGCTTCTCCCAGTTCAATGCCTCCGCCTGGAAGCGCCCAGTATGAATCATTCACCTGTTTATGTAAAAGCACATGACCATTCTCAATCATAATGCCCGCCGCCCGATAGTTGAACCTCTGCCCGTCCACCTTAAACCGAACATCCCTTGCCATCCAATCCCTCCTAAAAATCTCACATCCTATAAACTACTACACCCAAAAACCAAACTCCTGCACCGGTTCATAAAGATCCCAAATATTGTTGTACCAGGTCATACCGATAATGGTAATTTAAACCTTGTAAAAAAACCGGACCATAAGACGGTCCGGTTCGTTTCTTGCTTCTTTTACCATATCTGTTCAACGTATTCTGGGTGATCGATGAAAGGATTGCGATTTCCTTGATAATCATTAAAGATTACTTCATTTCGGTTGCGTTCAAAGTCATCGACAGGATCCTGTGCATGCCATTCCTTCAACACAGAAAGTTTTCCTAAGTACGGCCCGCTCGTTCCTACATAATCAGCAATCTCCAAATCCAATTCCCCCTGGCCCCCTTCATAACGGACGGCCATATAGTAAATCATTCGTGCGACGTCCCCTTTTACTGCGTCCCGGGGCTCCCATGAATCTCCGTCATAGTACGTGCCCGGCGCTTCATAAAAAGCGGATCCTCCTTCATCAAAATCCAGATTTCCACGAGCGGAATTGACGGTAACATCGGTCGGTCGGAGGTGGTGGATATCCGTACCCGCTCCCATCGATGTCCCGAAATCCCCATGGGACTTCGCCCACACATGCTCCCGGTTCCAGTCATCAACATATCCTCCGTTGTCATACTTGCTATAGGACTTTCCAGAGTATAAAAGCCGTACATTATTCGGGTTTGATGGATCCTCATCTGTGTGACGCAATGCATCCCAGACGTTGGAATATGAAAGCTCGGTATGGTCGTCAATGATCTCATGCAGCGATTGCTTGAGTGCATAGCCTGTCAAACCTTCGACCCCTTGGTAGTAGCTCCCTGTGTATGTACCACCATCGTCCCCTCCGTCACCATCACTTGAAACTTTAGAGATCGAACTTACATATTCAATCCCCTGGTGACTAAAATAATCATCCCTGGTCCCATCTACTCTGATTTTTGTTCCCATCAACGCAGGGTTGTTCTGCAGTCCATATTCACTGCGATATTCTGAATCCAACTTTACAAAAATCATGTCGTCCACCTGAGTTTCCGAAGCATCATCCGCTACCGCCAAAGCATAATTACTTGTGAAACTGCTCTGTTCAACCGTGTCAATGCCCACAGGTACCCCTACAATATACCCTTCCACCACTACATCGGTTCCATTCGGGGTGGACAAAGAATCGCCTACGGTTATCGTTCCAGCAGCCTGAACACCATGGACAGATAAAATAAAGACAAGACTAAAAAAGAAAACGAACATCCTCTTCAATTCAATCACTCCCTATATAGAAATTAGACCTTCGCCTATCTCTTCCATGTCGGATCACCATTTCCTTCAGCTCACCACAAAATTAATACAAACCTCACAGACTCTTAAAACAGCCCACAGAAAATTACCAGAATATGTATGACCTGGTCTCCCAAAAAATGTATAGCAAAAAAGGCGAAGGAAAAAGTGAAATTGTTATGTGAAATATTGAGCAAAAGGGTTGTTTTTCATATTCAACCGTTTTATAATTAAGAACATATCCAACATGTGAAATAATTCACATGCATTTTCAAGGAGGATTTACCATGAAAATTGTTGTTATTGGAAGCACTCACGCAGGTACGGCTGCGGTTACAAATATGGCGAAACTATATCCTGAAGCAGACATTACGGTTTATGAACGAAATGACAATGTATCCTTTTTATCTTGCGGTTTAGCTTTATACGTCGGTGGTGTCGTCGATGATCCACAAGGGTTGTTTTACTCTTCACCAGAAGAGCTGCAAAAGCTTGGTGTAACGATGAGGATTCAGCATGACGTGGAACATATCGATACCGTCAGAAGAACAATGGAAGCTACAAACCTTGTTACAGGTGAAAAAGTTTACGACACGTACGATAAGCTCGTCATGACTACAGGGTCCTGGCCTGTCACACCTCCCATCGAAGGCATCAATCTAGATAACATCTTGCTTGCGAAAAACTATCACCAGGCAAACACCATCATCGAGCGTGCGAAAGACGCCCAGAAGGTTACCGTCGTCGGAGCCGGTTATATCGGTGTAGAACTTGTTGAAGCTTTTGAAAAAGCAGGAAAAGATGTGACCCTCATTGATGGTGCCGATCGAATTTTAAACAAATATTTAGATGAAGAGTTCACCACGATGGTCGAAGATGATTTCAACGCACGTGGCATTGAGCTCGCTATGAACGAAACGGTGCAGCGTTTTGACGGAACGAACGGGTCTGTATCCAGCGTCACAACAAACAACGGAACGTACGAGACAGACCTTGTTATCCTTTGCGTAGGCTTCCGTCCAAACACGGATCTTTTAAAAGGAAAAGTGGACATGCTCGATAACGGAGCGATTAGAGTCAATGAATATATGCAAACAAATGACCCTGATATTTTCGCTGCCGGCGACTGTTGTGCCGTTCCTTACAATCCTACAGGCGGACATATGTATATTCCACTTGCCACGAATGCTGTCCGTATGGGAACCTTAGTCGCCCGCAATTTATTTGAGCCAATAATGAAGCACGTCGGAACACAAGGCACATCCGGCCTACACATTTTCGATCTCAACATGGCTTCAACTGGACTTACGGAAACATCTGCTCAACTTTTAGACATTCATGTGAAAAGCATCACAATTGAGGAGACTCACCGTCCAGCATTTATGCCGTCAGCAGAAAAAGTGATGCTGAAAGTGACGATTAATCCGGATACCCGTCGTATTCTCGGCGCCCAAGTCATTTCCAAAGCAGACGTAACACAATCCATCAACACGATGAGCGTGTGCATCCAAACAGGGATGACGATCGATGAACTGGCATACACTGATTTCTTCTTCCAGCCACACTTTAATCAGCCGTGGAACTTCCTGAACAAAGCAGGTCTTGAAGCACAGTCCCAGAAGCCTGGACGACTGCCTGCACTTGTCTAATAAATGACCCCCATGGATGCTTCCATGGGGGTTTTACTATTTTCGCTTATCCAATTCTTTTCTATATCGTTTCATTCTTCTCAAATCCTTGCCTAGCTCATCCAGCGGAATGCCATCTACAAATGAATCCTTGTACAACATCTCAGCAAATTTTTCATCATTGACCGACGACCCTCGCCTGACCTGATTTGCTCTGATGTCCGCTATGAAAGCCACCTCCTAGGGTTGTTGCCTAACTATACCCTATTCATGAAAAGATACTCTTAGTACTGATATCGGGAAATGACCACATCAATCACCCGGTCGATGTCTTTAGCGCTTACATCATAATTCGTGACGAACCTAACTGTAGCTGGCCCGAAAGGAACGGCTGAAATACCGTCATCCTTTAGCTTATGTAAAAAGGATTGGGCGGTCTCCCCCAGTCCACCGACATGAACGAGCACGATATTCGTTTCCACTTTTTCAATCTCCAGGCCTTTCACATGCTGAAGTCCGTTCGCCAGCTGCCTCGCATGAGCATGATCCTCTGCTAAACGGTCGACCATCTCGGTCAGAGCCACATACGCAGGTGCAGCAACCATTCCGACTTGGCGCAATCCGCCGCCGAGACGCTTCCTCCATTTTCGCGCCTTTTGAATAAAATCATAGGAACCGGCAATGACTGATCCGACCGGTGCACCTAACCCTTTCGACAAACACACCTGTACCGTATCAGTTTGGTCCGCATACCGGCGTAATGAGATACCTGAGGCGACCGAAGCATTGAACAATCGCGCCCCATCAAGATGGACGGGAATTCCTTTTACTCTAGCCACTTCATAAATCGCACGCATATTCTCGAGTGGAACGACGACCCCACCTGCTTTGTTGTGCGTATTCTCGAGGCAGATCAAGCTTGTTTCCGGGAAATGAATGTCGTCCGGCCTAATTGCCGCTTTCACATCTTCAGGGTCCATAACCCCGCGCGTTCCTTGAATCGTCCGCGGCTGAACGCCGGCCAATGCCGACATCGAAGCCCCTTCATATAGAAAAAGATGGGCGTTTGCTTCCAAGAGCACTTCATCCCCAGGTCTGCAGTGAGTCAATACAGCAATCTGATTGCCCTGAGTTCCACTGGTCACAAGCAAAGCGGCCTCTTTACCGAGCATTTCCGCTGCCTTGTCTTCAAGTATTTTCACCGTTGGATCTTCTTCGTACACATCATCCCCAACCTCTGCTTCAAAAGCGGCCTGACGCATGGCCATCGTCGGCTTGGTTACGGTATCACTTCGCAAATCAATCATAACTACCCCTCCTTTTATCTATTGTACGTAACTTCCTCAGTTTTTGGAAAGCATTAGCGGTAGCGGTTGATACTTAAATATCTTTGTCGAATTCCTAACTAACATTTTCTCTTGTCCTAAAACGCTTGCAAGTGAGATACTCTTTTTCATAGTCATATGTTAAAGAAAGAAAGGATCTAGCTCATGGAACAACTAACCAACGTATTCATAGATATTAATAGCTTTTTATGGGGACCAGTCATGCTGATCTTCCTGCTCGGAACGGGTGTCTGGCTCACATTCCAGCTGCGCTTCATCCAGGTACGATTTCTTGGTCAAGGATTCAAGCAGACCTTCGCTCCCCTTTTCAAAAAAGAAAAAACTGAAGGCATCCACTCCTTCAAGGCGCTAGCGACTTCGATTTCTGCACAGGTCGGAACAGGGAATCTGGCTGGTGTCGCGACCGCCATCGCAGCCGGCGGGCCCGGGGCGATTTTCTGGATGTGGATCAGCTCCTTCTTCGGGATGGCCACGATTTTTGCAGAAGCCGTCCTCGCTCAGCTTTATAAAGTAAAAAAAGGAGATCAAGTCCACGGTGGACCCGCGTATTACATCCGGGACGGGCTTGGCAGCAAGTGGCTTGCGGGTTTCTTTGCCGTTGCTATCATCATCGCCCTTGGGTTTGTCGGTAATATGGTGCAGTCCAACGCAATCACTACTGCAATGAACGAAGCGATGGGATCAAGTTCCACAACGCTGAATCTTGGTCTTGGAATTGCCGTCGCCTTTTTCATCGGACTCATTTTATTCGGAGGCATTACCCGCATCTCTTCCTTCGCTGGAAATGTCGTACCGATCATGGCCTTGCTCTATATCATTGGAAGTCTCATGATTATGGTGAACTTCTGGGACCAGGTGCTTCCGACACTGCAGCTCATTGTCCAAGCCGCGATCAGCCCTGAGGCAGCCGGTGGAGGTGTTCTCGGTGCGACCATTAAAGAAGCGATTCGCTACGGCATTGCACGCGGGCTCTTTTCAAATGAAGCCGGCATGGGATCGACCCCTCATGCGCACGCGATTGCAAACGTGAAGCGCCCTTCCCATCAAGGACTCGTCGCCATGGTTGGCGTTTTCATCGATACCGTCATCATTTGTACCCTGACAGCGATGGTTATTTTGACTACAGATGCCCATCAAACAGATTTGCAGGGAAGTGCTATTACTCAGGAAGGATTTGCACGGGGACTTGGGGAATTCGGCATTCCATTCATCGCCATCTGTCTCTTATTCTTTGCGTTCACGACAATTCTCGGCTGGGCTTATTTTGGAGAAGTGAACGTGAAATTTTTGTTCGGTGAAAAAGGAGTCCCTTTCTACCGCGCTATTGTGTTGATGTTCATCGTGGCCGGTTCGCTTGTCCAAGTGGATTTTGTCTGGCAGATGGCTGACACATTCAATGCGCTTATGGTACTGCCGAACTTAATTGCAATCCTCGCTTTAACGAAAATCATCAAGAAAACATGGAAACAGGATCAACTTGATTAAAAAGACCGGCGTCAGCCGGTCTTTTTTTTGTAAATATCTAGTATAAGAGGAGGAGATAAGTTTCCGGAAAGCGTATATGTAGAAGGAGGTTAAGGAAGGAGCAATGGCTATGTTATTATTCTCAATCATACTTACTATTCATATCATCGCTGGATTCAGCGCGCTCACGATCTTTTGGATCCCTCTTGTAACAAAAAAAGGAGGAAATATTCACAGGAAAGTCGGCTGGTTTTATGTCACGGCGATGTACATGGTAGCAGCAACAGCTTTATATATGGGAATTTATCGTATCTTTTTCGATTATACCGCACCAGAGGCTCGAGCTTTTTCATTTTTCCTGCTTTTCATTGCCACATTAAGTGCGGCGACAGCATGGATGGGCATACGCGTCCTGCGCTTTAAACGTCGGACAGAAAAACACCGCAATCTGTACGATCTAGGAATTTCAAGTCTGCTGATCTTCATGTCAGTGATTACCATGGTGTTCGGGTGGATGTACGAATTTCCCTTGCTTCAATACTTCCCTATTTTAGGGATCATTCTTGGCGGAGGCCAATTGTATTACTGGCTAACCCCTCCCCAACATAAAATGCACTGGTATTTTGAGCATTACGGAAATTTAATCGGCTGTTCAATAGCCACTCTTACGGCCTTCACCGTATTCGGTGCTCCTCGTTTGTTGAATATATCAAACATAAACATCTGGTTGTGGTTCCTGCCCACTGCCCTTTTAACGCCACTCATTTACCTATTCAATTGGCATTACCGTAAAAAATTTAAGATTAAGAAAGTGAAAAAACAAAGTGCTTAAAACAATTCTCGATTATCGTTACCATTAGACAATTTTTGATGGGATTAAATAAAGGAAAAGCATAAGATTTAATGAGAAATCTCCGTTTACCTTTATACACATGTGGAAAATACAGACTAACGAAAATAGTTACCCACAATTGTCCACAGACTTATGCACAAACCTTGTAAATTTTCTGATATTCACAGCTTTCCCCTGAATATAAACAGGTTATCCACTGAAATTATCCACATATTCACAACGGAGGTTTCTATATGGTGGCGAACATATTTTCTACTACCATATATGACACTTATCCAGAATACTATTCACACCCTGTGGATAACATCAGAGCGAATTTCGTAGAATAATATCGAATTTTGACCGTGAAAAAGAGTACCCAATTATGGATACTCTTTTTATGTGAATTACTCTTGGGATCCAAGCTTCAAAGTGGTTGTCGCCTTCTCGCCATCTCTATAATACGTGATTTTCATCTCATCGCCAGGATCCTTTTCATTGTACAGATACTTACGTAAATCGATAATGTCACGTACAGGTTCTCCATCAAGAGCGGTGATGACATCCAATGGCTCAAGACCTGCTTTAGCAGCTGGAGACATTTGACGGATGCTGCGGATGTACAATCCACCGTCTACATCATCAGGAAGATTCAGCGTATTGTCCCATTCAGACGTCGGTACCTCATTCAGCCCATAGGCTTCAATTCCAATGTACGGACGGTTTACTTGGCCAAACTGTTCCAATTCATCAATGATTGGCTTTGCTGAATCAATAGGAATCGCAAAACCGATGCCTTCAACGGAAGACTGAGCAATCTTCATTGAGTTAATTCCAATCAATTGGCCATCAATGTTAATGAGTGCCCCACCACTGTTTCCAGGGTTTATGGCTGCATCTGTCTGAATAACTTCCGCCTGCCAGTCTTCCATTCCATCTCCATTAAAGTCTTGAGGGATTGCTCTTTCCTTACCACTAATAATTCCTTGAGTAACCGATCCTGCGAAACTGAGACCAAGTGGGTTTCCGATAGCGATTGCCGGTTCACCGACTTTCAAGTTTTCTGAAGTCCCCAGCTCAGCAACTTGTTCAACTTGATCAGCCGGCATTTTCAAAACAGCCAGATCGGTAAATAGATCTCCCCCGATTAATTGGGCTTTGACCCTTGTTTCATCGGAAAGGACGACTTCAATTTCACTCGCCCCTTCAATCACGTGATTATTCGTCACCACATAAGCCGTGCCGTCTTCTTTTTTATAAATCACGCCTGACCCTACCCCTGCCTGTTGTGCCGAATCGCCTTCCTGCTGCCAAAAGTCTTGACGTGTCTGTAAATTAACGACTCCTACGACGGAGGGAGTCACTTTATCAACCACATCAGTGATTTGGGTATTTACATCAAGCTTGACGTTCTTAGTCGTACCACCTGTCAGGCCCTGATTGTCTTCAACAAGTCCACTTTCATCCTCAGGAATCGTCATATCATAAGGAAGCAAGTCTGTCTGAACCAAAGCTGGCAAAGCCAATAAGACAAGAACGGCTCCTAAAATACCTCCGACAATTGTCGGCATTACCCACCGCCTGCGCTGCTGTTTCTGCTGACGGGTAGGGGAATGATCATCATAATAACCCACGTCTCTTTCACCTTACCTTTCTCACGCTCTCAGATTTCTAAGGTACTGTTTCCTTATTCTTTACAATTTAAAACCTTTTAAACCTCAAAGATTGGTGTGGCTTCCTGTGGGTCTGTATCATGTAATTCAATGTGGCTTCCCACTTTAATTCCACGCTCTTCCAAAACATTTTTTACAGACATATGGGCAAGATCTTTCATATTATTATCCAGACTCAAATGCGCAAGATAAATTCTTTTTGTCTGGTCTGTGATGATATCGGTGAGGGCCAGGGCACAATCTTCATTGGAAACGTGACCGGAGTCCCCTAATATCCGTCGTTTTATATTCCATGGGTAGCGCCCCATTCGAAGCATGCTCACATCATGGTTTGATTCAAAAATGTACGCGTCAGCACCTTCCACCGTCTTTTTTATCCGTTCGGAAACATAGCCGAGATCGGTGACAAGTGCAATTTTCTTTCCATCCTTATGGAACGTATAAAACATAGGGTCTGCCGCGTCATGCGAAACGGCAAAGGACTCTACATCCAGACCTCCGAATGTCTTCGTCTCCTCCATGGAAAAATGGAATTTCTGATCAATGGAAAGTTTGCCGATTTGCCCTTCCATCGCATTCCAGGTTTTTTCGTTAGCGTAGATAGGAAGGTTGTAGCGCCTGGCCATAATGCCTAGACCTTTAATGTGATCACTATGCTCATGAGTAACAAGGATTCGCGATAAGGATTGCGGATCGATATTGACTTGATCAAGCAACCCTTCCATTTTCTTACCACTCAAGCCAGCATCAACTAATATTCTCTCGTCTCCCGATTCAATGTAGAATGCGTTCCCCGTACTGCCCGAAGCAAGTACACTAAATCTCATGCTCATTCCATACACTCCATTTAATTGTTTTCTCTATTTTCATTGGCTGCCGTTTGCTCTGCTTCCGTACTTATTAAGCCATGCTCATCTTTGACATCTGAGATGAAGGATTCTTCATTGATATATTCGATGATTGTTCCGTCAAAAGTGTAGAGAAAGTGGTTGCGATCCCCATTGACCGTCACTTTCCATGTGGATGCGAACACTTGAGTCTCGTTTTCCTCACCAGCAGGTAAACTGTAACTCGTATGATAACCGATATCCATCGATGTAATTTCATCACCCGGCTCAATCAGCCCGTTATTCAAGAGGATACGAATGGCACTTAATGGTTCGATGGTAACTTCCGTTTCACCAGAAGCCCCTGAGTATCCCCCATTTTCAAAGGATAGCAGGGTTGCGACATATCCCGTGAGTTCACCATCTACGATATTCAACAACAAATATCCGTTATTATTAAAATAAATCGTTTTATTGTCTTTTGCCTGGAAAAAGAGAGCCGCACCCTCTTCTTCATTCCAGCCCCAGTAGGAATACCGGGAAGCAAATGGTACAACGTCCATGACCACGCCCTGGATTGTATCTTCCGTCACTTCGATGGGCTCATCAAAAGTGACTTGCAATACTTGATTGTCTTCTTTTAGCTCGATCTCCTTATCGCTCTCATCCATACCTTCAATCATACTCATCACGTCATCGGGAAGCGTATGCGTACTTTCCGATTCAATCGGAGTAGCTTCTGGCAATTCCTCCGGGATCGCATCATCCTTAATGGAAATGTCGTTCGCTTCCAGTTCGGTTTCAATGCTTTCAGCAACGGTGGAAATCTGCCCCACTTCATCCTCCGCTTGCTTCCCTAACAATTGCTGCAGCAGGAAAAGGTCGAGGATTAAGAAACTGATGATGAACAATGTTTTAATTTGCCCCCACTGCATGTTTTACCTCCTCGTCACGAAACCTCTTCATTTTGGGACCTTTCTTCCGGGTACACTTTCGTCCAACCACTGTTTGTCAACATATACCACTCAGGAATCAAACTGTACACCAACTCGCTCCTTTGTTCTTCAAGCGTGTACATAATCTCCAAGTCCCTGATTCTGGACGGTTCCAATTCCCCAGCTTGTCGAATATTTGATAGGACTTCCACTCCTGATAAAAGTTTCGTCTCGCTTTCGTTAATGCTGCTGTACTGAACAAGCGGGCGGTCATATTCCTGGATCTGCCCTTGTTGATAACTTAATTGAATGCTCGCCAAATTATAAGTATCGATATTCTCCAAAACAGGGCGGTCATTAAAGTAGAGACGGTAGCGGACTTCATCACGACCACTTAAGATCGTGTTCAGTCGATAGTCATCCGTCCACCCCAAATGACTATTGATATCCTCCATGCTTTGTACAAACAATTCATATTCCGTCAAGTTCTTCTGGTTTGCTGAGTTAGGGATCGTCAAGTCATATTCCATTCTCTTGTCATACTGTGTCAACCGCCGCTGGAATGTTTTAGTGATATTCTCTCCACTATTTGTCCGGGATTTGAAGACCCGTGTATTAGAAGGGAAAATATCATTTTGGATCGGTTTTACATTGACCGCTCCTGTCTGAAGTACATATTCCGATATACTCACAGGGTTTTTAGGTACGTAAATGTGTGAAGCATTCGTTCCATCCTCCGGGGCGATCTGGAGGACATCGGCCACCCGGGCCATCTCCACCAATTCATCTTTATTATCGATTTCCTGCATGGCCCGTTCTCCAGAAGCCGCACTGATATCGGCCTGAAGAGTGACTTCACTCCCTTCAGAGTCACTATTGACAAACCATAAATCGTAAGAAGCTGGAGAAACAGCACTCCCCTCCTGGGAATGCCGTAACAAAAATATCCGATTGAAGTTGGCCTGCAGCCCCTCCAGTGGAATACTCTCGTTCACTTGAAAGATATCACTGATTACCTGGATTGGCAGATGGGCAGGAAAAATGATTTCCACAATATCGCTATGGTTGTCGACATCTATCGTTCTAGGACTTGTGTCCAGATTAGATAGATTCCACTGCTGCATCTGTTTTTGGTAAAAAGCGGTGCGATCAATATTATCTTTGAATGAGAAATATGAATTTTGCTCATGAAAAACGACTTTATCAGGAGGAACCAGATTTGGAACCGCCCGCTCTGATCCTATTTCTTCTAATTTCGTATCTTCAATGAACACATCTTCTTCCAACGTTTCATTTACGGGCTGATACGTCCAAAGAGCTACCGTCAATACTAAGCTGAAGGCAATGAGGATCACCATAATGACGGACTTCATGGTTTCTTTTTTCATGACTGTCCCCTCCGCTTCTGATTCATGAGCGGCAGAGTAAAGTGGACAGTCGTGCCCTTACCTTCACGGCTTTCCGCCCATATTTTCCCATGATGAGCTTCAATCATTTCCCGGGCAATAGCAAGACCCAGTCCGGTTCCTCCCATTTCTCTCGCACGGGATTTATCGACACGATAAAAGCGGTCAAAGATTTTATCAACGGTGTCCGGAGGCATGCCGATCCCTTCATCGGTAATGCTTACCCGCAGCTGTTTCTTCGTAGAATGGGCATTAAACCGTATACTCCCACCTTCCGGGGAGTATTTGATGGCGTTAGAGATGATGTTATCCAGTACTTGAGTAATCTTATCCTTGTCCATCCATACATACATGTTCTTATTCGACAAGTTGCGAACAAGCTCTACTTTTTCATTTTTGTTCATTTCAAAACGATCAATGATATGGTCGAAGAAACTCACAAACTCCACACGCTCTTTCATCAGACTTGTTTCTTTATGATCCATCTTGGTCAATTGCAGAAGATCGTTCACCAAACGTATCATACGGTCCGTCTCATTTTGGGTCACATCAAGGAACCTTGGGGCGATATCCGGATCCTGCCAAGCCCCGTCGTTCAATGCCTCTATATAACTCCTCATCGTCGTCAACGGAGTACGTAGTTCGTGCGACACATTTGAAACAAACTCTCTTCTTTCTTTTTCCACACGTTGTTGTTCGGTCACATCACTGATGACGGTGATAAAACCATTCATGTCATGGTTTTCATCTTCAACCGCAGAAAAGTTTGCTTTAAGAAGCAGGTGGTTATCGTCACTGCTTAAATCAATGATCATGGACCCCGCTTCTTCCACTTCAGATATATCTTCAACCTGATCATTCAAGTCAAGAACATCCACAAGGGATTGACCCTGGACTTCCTCGAACGTCTGTCCAATTAATTTAGACGCCGGTGCATTCATTAGTGTAATCGCACCAAGACGGTCTGTCGCAATGACCCCGTCCGACATATTGGAGAGTACAGAGCTCAGCTTCCGGCGCTCCCCCTCTGTGGTCGCAGTAGCCAGCTTCAATTTATCATTCAGATCATTGAATGTATGGCCTAACTGTCCAATTTCGTCGTTTCCTTTGACATCGACCTTCTGCGAGAAGTCCCCTGTCGCCATGACTTGTGCCTGACGTTTCATTTCTGTCAGAGGTTTCGTGATGGTCCTCGCCACCAAAATCCCGAGCAAAGCCGTAACCGTAATAGCTAAGACCGTCCCTTTGGCGAAAATGCTGATGATTTCCCCAAGTTGGTCATAGATATCATTCATATAAACTTCATAATAAAGAGCCCCAACAATTTCATCTCCGGACTCGTCCGTAATTGGATTCGTTCCGCGGAACAGACGGTTGTTGGTTCCTTCCTCTCGCCACGGTTTTGGCTCAGTGGCCTCCCCAAACAGGAAGACCTTAGTAATGGCAGGGTCCGTAACTTTCTTACCAATAGGAGACTGGTCGCTCGTCGTTGTGGCTGCAAGTACCTTTTGGTTATTGTCAACAACCATCAACTTCCCAATATCTGTATTATCATCACTGAAGTCATTAATAAGACCTTGAAGGTCATAATTTAAAGGCAGCGAATCTTCTCCCCGCTCTGTATTAAAAGCATTTTGCAAGCTGTAGGTTAAAGAATTCAACTGCCCTTCCACTGAATTCGTAAAGTTGGTTTCCAACTGCTCTTCCAATCGATCGACAAAATAGACACCAATGACTTGAATGCCTAATAACAATAACAAAATGTATACGAGAATCAGCTTCAGCCTCACAGACTGAAAGAAGCCTACTTCTTTCATAAAGGCGTTACTCCTGTTCTGGGTTTCTCAAATAATACCCAACCCCGCGACGGGTAACAATCCACATTGGGTTACTAGGATTCTCTTCAATTTTTTCACGCAAACGTCTTACCGTTACGTCGACAGTACGAACGTCCCCATAATAATCATAACCCCAAACGGTTTCAAGCAAATGTTCACGAGTCATGACTTGACCGATATGGCGAGCAAGATAGTGAAGAAGTTCAAATTCACGATGAGTCAATTCAATATGATTTCCGTCACGAGTCACCGTGTACGCATCCGGGTGAATCGCAAGACGACCGATTTCAATATCCTTCGTCTGCTGCGCGCTGTCTTCAGGCTCCTGCTGTTGACGACGCAGGTTCGCCTTTACGCGGGCAATCAATTCACGGTTACTGAAAGGCTTGGTCACATAGTCATCTGCTCCCATTTCCAGTCCGAGTACTTTATCTATCTCTGCATCTTTTGCCGTCAACATAATGATCGGCATATTATGACGCTTCCTCACTTCGCGGCAGACTTCATTACCGTCTTTGTTCGGCAGCATAATATCAAGAAGAATCAATTCCGGTTCTTCTGCATCTGCTTTTGCAATCGCCTCATCCCCGTCATATGCACAAACAACTTCATAACCTTCTTTTTCTAAGTTAAATTTCAATATATCCGCAATGGGTTTTTCGTCATCGACCACTAAAATTTTCTGTGCCATATTGCGTCACATCCCTTTCCTCGACATCTTTTCTTTCTCTTATTTTAACTTATTTAATGAAAAATGTCTTATTTCACCATAAACCTCACTCGAAATCAGCCCTTTCACCTATACTTCTATCATGCCTATTTCTTAAACCTCTTACTAAATCTTACTCCAGCCCAACGTCAATAGTTTTGAAAATTAATGCATGGGGAATGAAAAAAGTCGTTCACTACACGGTCGGTTTTATATAGAAAAAACCGCTATGATTCAATCATAGCGGTTAGAGTCAGCGGGAGACGTGGGAAAGTGGGTTTTCAAGCGACCCTTCTTTGTGAATTTCAAAATGAAGGTGTACACCTGTAGAACGTCCCGTCGTTCCCATCACTCCGATTTTTTCACCTTTTTTAACGGACTGTCCTTTTTTAACGTCGATGGATGAGAGGTGAGCGTAAATCGTCTCATATCCATTCCCATGATCAATAACTACTTTATTTCCAAAGCTTTTTCGATATCCAGCTTCAATCACTTTTCCATAATCAGCAGCTTTAATCGTTTTATCGGACACCCCGGCAATGTCAATCCCTTTATGGTAGCGTCCCCAGCGCTCGCCTTGCTTACTGGTAATTTGACCACCAACAGCAGGCCAGGAAAAATCACCGGTACCTTTAGAGGGAACTCTCTTTGTCCCTTGAAGTACAATTTTCTTTACCGGTTCTTTGACGACTTCTTTTTCCACTACCTCTTCTTTTAATTCTTCCCCATTACGGTACGTTCGCTCAATCAATAGCTCTCTTTTGCCTTCTTCCCCTTCTTGCTTCACTTCAGATTCCCCTTTATAGAGTTCATCCGACTTTTTCATTTGAACTTTATGGGGAATCACTTCTTCCTTACGTTCCTTCTTTGTAAATACTACATCCACGAGCGGTTTCTTTGATTTAGCCATCATCCCAATAAACGATGTCGCTTCAGAATGATTACTCGGATAAATACGACCTTCTTCCACCCGGGACACAGCTTCATCGACTGTATGGACCTGAGAGAGCGCGACCTGATCTTCTTCCATTGTAACGGGAAGCGATAAACCGACATCCATAACCTTCGTTTCACCAATGTCCGGCAGTTCAGGCGTTCCATTTTCCAACTTGGCTAGTTCACCGTCACCGACATATTCCTCTTTCACCGATTCTATGACTTGTTCCGCTTTTTCTTCATTCGGAAGATGAGCAACGGGCTTTCCATCGATGTTAAGACGCACAATGTCTACGGCAAACGTTAATTCATTCTGAAGCGAATCCATGACTTTTGAAGATTCATCATTCACAGAAAACACTTTCTGTTCCTTGAATGAGACCTCTTCCATATAAGAAAGATCCAATCCTTTATGGTCTTTTTCCGCCTCTTCCATACGTTCTCGTAATTCCGCTTTGATCTCTGCTTGATCTTCTACCATACCCACATGTTGTTCATCTATATAAACGTGATAAACCGTCGGAAGTGAACTTTCAGCGTAGACCGTCCCTACGCCGACACTTACGACAGAGATTGCTGTGACAGCTAGTTTCTTCCACATGATATTGATCCTCCTGATGCTCCTGTCTAAACTTTCCCTAGATTAATCTATCACATGGAGGATTTATAAGAAATAGATATTTAAATATGTAAAAAAGGTATAATATTCTTACCAAAATTACGAAATAGTAGTCATTTTTTCATATTAAACTGTTCATTATAATAAGTTCCCTATATTCCAAATAAGCACCCTTTTCTTGAAGACTAAGTTTCGAGAGGTTTGTGTGATTCTAGGGGCTCCGGGAAAAGGTTCGTCTTGCTCCATCGTCCCCTAGGAGTCTCACCGTTTCCCTACGCCCCTTTAAGTGTCTCGAAACGACTTGAGAATTGGAATCTTATTTAAAAGTAAAGGGATGACACGCTCTGAACCAGGCTTTTCGTACTTTGGAGGTGTTTTAATTATCCACTTCAACTTCCCTTAACCATACAAGCTGATTTTTTAAGTAGGAGTTTCGAGAATCTTCTTTGATTAGTGGGCGGAGGGGGATGGCGAGACTCCTGCGGGAAAAAAGTGCTTGGTGAGACCCCACAGGACGCAGTCCGAGGAGGCTACCGCGCTCCCGCGGAAAGCGAGTTATTCCCCGCAGCCCCCATCCACTCAAAAAACATCTCGAAACTGAATCTCCCACAATCCTGCCAGATAGTTAAATAAGGAGTTATAAGAACTTGAATAATTTTTCATAAAAAAAAAGCTTACGGAATATTTCCGTAAGCTTTTTAAGGAGTGGCTCGGGACGGAATCGAACCGCCGACACACGGATTTTCAGTCCGTTGCTCTACCGACTGAGCTACCGAGCCATAATGAGTATGAAATTCAATTATGCTATCCCTTTATTCATTACCATTCGACGTTAAAACCTAATGAGGCTATCACATTACGTGTGTATTCGACTACCTCAAATGGTATAATGAAAATGGCGGTCCGGACGGGACTCGAACCCGCGACCTCCTGCGTGACAGGCAGGCATTCTAACCAACTGAACTACCGGACCAAACGGCTTGTTCACCGCAACGATAACTATCGTACCATACAGAGTAGACGTAAGCAATAGTAATTTTACTAGAAACATATATTTTCTCTCTGAATTCTGTTCACCAAAAAGAAAGGAGGGTTTGTTTGAAAAAGGTTTTTCGTTACATTATTCTCGTCCTTATCCTTTTATTTGTCTCCATTATTGGTTTTTTGAAGCTGAACCCACCGCTTACTCATGGGTCAATCGGTACAACAGAAGATAAGCAGACTGTCATTGTCGCACTTGGTAACAAGAGCTTACTTGGAAGCATTCAGATTACTGATGTTTCCATTAATAACAATCAAAAACCTACTAATATCAAGATGCAGATCAGTGATTCTGAAAAAGGCTTTATGATTACCGATACATACGCGCTTGTAGAAGATGCGTATGCCATCAATGAATATGAAACCATTCCTCTCGCCCCTGACACTTCGCCACTAGCCTCTAAAGCAATGGCTGCGTCACCTGATACCTCACCAACGACGATCTACGGTTTGAGCATTACCGAAGAGTCCTCGATTGAAAGTATTAAATTGACGTATCGCTTTTTTGGGCTGATTTTCTTTAAAACGATCCAAGTATAAAAGACGCGCCTGCAGGCACGTCTTTTATTTTTCCCGCTCCATTTCATTCAATAAAGAAGAAGGATTGTTGGAGTCAATAAAAAGTTCACGGTTATCTTCAGGTACAAATCCTGCTTTTATTGCGTGTTCAATGAGCTGAACGAGCGGAGCGTAGTATTCCGCAATGTTGTATAGGGCGAGCGGTTTTGAATGAAGGCCGATTTGAGCCCAGCTGACCGTTTCAAAAAGTTCTTCAAACGTCCCAAAACCTCCGGGGAGAGCGATGAATCCGTCAGCCAATTCGCTCATCTTGGCTTTTCTTTCATGCATAGTTCCTACTTCAATCATTTCTGTTAGGTTGGGGTGGACGATTTCCTTGTCAAAAAGGTGACTTGGCATAATGCCCGTCACTTTCCCCCCGCTATTCAGAACCTGATCAGCTAAGACACCCATTAAACCACTTTTAGCACCGCCATAGACCAGTTCAATGTCCTTAGCGGCCAGACTTTCTCCCAAAGCTTCCGTTTTCTTTATAAAAACCGGGTCATTCCCTACGCTGGACCCAGCGAAAACACAAATACGTTTCACGTGAAACACTCCTCGTCTTGTTCATCTATGTAAAGTTTACCCTAACAAACGCTTATCCGATTCTCATCCCTGCTGACTTTTCTAAAAAAAGCCCGGCTTTGTAAGCCAGGCTTTCCTATTATTCACTATATACACTACGAACAACGTTTGTCTGTGCACGGTCAGGTCCAACAGAGAAAATAGACAATGGGATTCCTGTCAGCTGAGATACACGCTCAATGTAATGACGTGCGTTCTCAGGAAGGTCACTCAGCGTTTTAGCGCCTGTGATGTCTTCCGTCCAGCCTGGCATTTCTTCGTAAACAGGCTCGCATTCGGCAAGGACTTTCAAACTTGCCGGGAACTCTTCCATGATTTCCCCTTTGTATTTGTATGCCGTACAGATTTTCAGTGTTTCGATTCCTGTCAGTACATCAATGGAATTCAAGGAAAGGTCTGTAATTCCACTTACTCGACGTGCATGACGGACAACCACACTATCAAACCAGCCCACACGGCGAGGACGTCCTGTCGTCGTACCATATTCGCGTCCTACTTCGCGGATTTGATCTCCGACTTCGTTCTCAAGCTCAGTCGGGAAAGGTCCATCTCCCACACGTGTTGTGTAAGCTTTCGAAACACCAACAACGTGTTTAATTTTCGAGGGTCCCACACCAGAACCGATCGTTACGCCACCTGCAATTGGGTTAGAAGAAGTAACAAATGGATACGTTCCCTGATCAATATCAAGCATAACTCCCTGGGCCCCTTCAAAAAGAACACGACGGCCATCGTCCAATTCATCATTCAATACGACAGACGTATCGCAAACATAGGAAGCAATCTTTTGCCCATATTCATAGTATTCATCGAGAATTTCTTCCACCGTAAATGGTTCTGTTTCATATACTTTTTCAAAAAGACGATTCTTCTCAGTAAGGTTCTGTTCGAGCTTCTCACGGAAGCTTTCTTTATCAAGTAAATCAGCAATACGGATTCCGGTACGAGCCGCCTTGTCCATATAAGCAGGACCAATTCCTTTTTTGGTCGTTCCGATTTTATTCGCACCCTTGTCTTCCTCTTGCAGCGTATCTAATTTCAAGTGATACGGCAGAATGACATGAGCACGGTTGCTGATGCGCAGATTATCTGTCGATACGCCTTTGTCATGTAAGTATTTTAATTCTTCAAGCAGCGCTTTCGGATCAATCACCATTCCGTTTCCAAGCACGCACGTTTTATCTTCAAAAAAGATCCCTGAAGGAATCAAGTGAAGCTTATATGTGACTCCATCAAATTTTATGGTATGACCCGCATTATTTCCGCCCTGATAACGAGCGACAACTTCGGCATTTTGTGATAAAAAATCAGTAATCTTGCCTTTTCCTTCGTCCCCCCACTGGGTTCCGACTACAACTACAGAAGACATAAGGCACCTCCGCCAAAAATTTGTTAAATATGTTATCCATCGTCAGTTTACCAATTCACACCTCGCAAGTCAACGCTAAAACCGAACATTAAATTATAATTGCATAATTATTGTTCGATTATAAACCATAACTTCATAACTCTCGATATAATCTGCTTTCTTGTCAGAGGATGTTCGGGGAGAGTTAAAGCGAATCCAACCTTTATGGGAAAGTTTCTTTGACAATGAATACCTTATTTTTATCATAAAAGCACAAGATTAACTAATATTTACATTAATACTTAAAATAACTTGTTTTTAATTGATTTCAATTAATATTTTACTTATAATCACTTATAAGAGCAACATTGGAAGGAGAATTCGATGTATCAGGAAGAACGTCTGATTGGAGTCCTACAATTTTTAAAAGAAAATCGTAGGATTTCCATTGATCAAATGTGTGAGATGTTTGATATATCCAGAGACACAGCAAGACGGGATTTAGTAAAGTTAGAGGAACGAAAAGCGATCGTTCGTACACGCGGGGGAGCCATTCTGCCACGCACACATACAACCATCCAGGATTATTCTCACCGATTAAAGACCGTATCCTTTGAAAAGCAGCAGATCGGTAGTAAGGCTGTATCTTTCATTCGGCCAGGAGACAAAATCATTCTAGATACATCCACGACCGTTCAGGCATGTGCGAATCAAATACGCCCGATGGACATCACAGTCATTACAAATTCGATTCACCAGGCAGAAATTTTATCGAACGTTGAAAGCGTGTCCATTCAGTTGCTTGGTGGTTTTCTCCAAAAGGAGCACCAATTCCTTTATGGAGCTTCCGTCATTGAACGTTTAAAAAGTTACCATGTGGATCAGGCGTTTATCGGAGTGGTAGGAATCTCTGATTCAGGACTCTCGATTGCCCACGAAGAAGATGGGATGGTCAAACGGAACATGATTAAGCAGGCAGAACAAGTCATCGTTCTTGCAGACCATACGAAATTTGGAGTGACCGAGTTCTTTACTTTCGCAGAACTTGAAGACGTAGATGTCATCATTACAGACCAGCTTCCTGATGAAGAATTTCAGCAAAGACTACAAGAGCATCATGTAGACCTGATTGTTACAGGTGAGGAGGGATCTGACTTATGGACATGATTGCCATTGACTTAGACGGGACACTGTTAAATTCCGAGAATAAAATCAGTCCAGATAATATTCAGGCGATACACCGTGCCAAGGAAGAGGGCGTAGAGGTGGTCATCGCAACAGGAAGGGCAGCATTCGATGTCCGAAACCTGTTCTCCAGCCTTGATCTTCAAACATGGGTGATTGCGGCCAATGGAGCGACCATTCATCGTCCCGATGGTACACTTTTTTCATCCATACCGATGGAGAAGGAAGACGTCACCGAAATTTTAGGGTGGCTGGAAGAAGAAGCGTTCTACTATGAAGCGATTGATGATGAAGCGATCTTAACCCCTCAAAATGGCAGAGAGCTTATGAGCATTGAGCTTGATCGGATTCGTAGTGCTAATCCAAAAGCGGATCTGACAAGCCTTGAAAAGGCAGCTGAAAAACAGTTTAGTCAGTCCGGTTTTTTACATGTAGATTCTTACAAAGAAATTGTAGATAGCAAAAGGAATGTGCACAACATTCTGGCCTTCTCCTTTGAAAAGGGAAAACTCCAAAAAGGATGGGATCGATTCATTGAGTATCCTGACCTGACCCTTGTAAGTTCTGCTAACCATAACTTCGAACTGGAACACAGGCTTGCTTCCAAAGGAAATGCCGTCATGAAATTGGCAGAAGAACTGAACCGATCGATAAAAAGGACAGCGGTCATTGGAGACAGCTTGAATGATTTATCTATGATCAATGTGGCAGGATATAGCGCCGCAATGGGCAACGCGAAGGATGAAGTGAAAGAGGCCTGCCACTTCAATACGAAAACGAATGACGAAAATGGTGTCGCCCATGCCATTGACTATTTCTTAACCCTATAGGATCATCCATTTCTCAGCGTGACTTTTCGGGAGGCGTGATGAGGGAGATGATATAGATGGCTTCTTTGAGAAGCTGCTCATAAAAAAAGACGCCCGAGACTTCAAGTCTCGGGCGTCTTCCTTCTTTAAGCGGGCGGTACATCGGCATCGGAATACCGGTGGTCCAAGTCGACGAACTTGTTGTATTCTTTCACAAAGGCGAGTGAGACCGTCCCCACTGGACCGTTACGTTGTTTGGCAAGGATGATTTCAATAATGTTCTGGTTTTCGGATTCCTGATCGTAATAATCATCACGATAAAGGAACCCAACAATATCGGCATCCTGCTCAATGGAACCAGATTCACGCAAGTCCGACATCATCGGTCGTTTATCCTGTCTTGATTCAACTCCACGGGAGAGCTGGGACAAAGCAATCAAAGGAACATTAAGTTCACGAGCCAACCCTTTTAAGGAACGGGAAATTTCTGATACTTCCTGCTGTCGGTTTTCCTTGGAGTTGGCGCTACCCTGGATCAACTGTAAGTAGTCGATCAAAATCATGCCAAGTCCATGTTCCTGTTTGAGGCGACGGCACTTGGAACGGATTTCACTGACCCGGATCCCTGGTGTATCGTCAATATAAATCCCGGCATTCGATAAACTCCCCATCGCCATCGTCAGTTTGTTCCAATCCTCTGTTTCCATCTGTCCTGTACGGAGACGCTGGGCATCAATGTTTCCTTCCGCACAAATCATACGGGAAACGAGCTGATCGGCCCCCATCTCCAAACTGAAGATCGCAACATTCTCATCGGTATGGACCGCTACGTTCTGAGCAATATTCAGAGCAAACGCGGTCTTACCCATGGACGGACGGGCGGCAATGATAATCAAATCATTCCGTTGGAAACCAGAGGTGATATGATCAAGGTCACGGTACCCTGTCGGAATTCCAGTCGTACTTCCATCATTGTGGTGCAACTGCTCAATGTTGTCATAAACGTCAATCAGTACATCTTTAATGCTTTTAAAAGCACTGGAATTTTTCCTTTGGGAAACCTCGAGAATGTCTTTTTCTGCAGCATTTAATACATCCTCTAAGTCCTCTTCTTCTGAATAGCCCGTTGTTACGATATTCGTAGCCGTACGGATCAAACTTCTAAGGGTCGATTTTTCACTCACAATGCTCGTGTAGTACTGGATATTCGCAGCTGTCGGGACGGAGTTTGCAATATCCGTCAAATAAGAAACCCCTCCGACCTCCTCCAGCACCTGGTTGTTAGAAAGAGCTGCCGTTACGGTTACGAGATCGATGGGCTCCCCTTTATCTGAAAGAGAAAGCATCACTTCGAATATTCGCTGGTGACTCGCCCGATAGAAATCTTCAGGAAGAAGATACTCAGCCGCTGTCGACATCGCTTCAGGTTCTAAAAAGACCGCCCCGAGTACCGCCTGTTCTGCTTCTATATTATGGGGCGGGGTACGATCGTTCCACATTTCACTCACTGTTGTTCCTCCTCTGAATCTAAAGCACGGATGGCCCGTCCGTTACAAACAACCAAGTGTTGTACGGTTATTTTATACATCCTTCCTTCTCGTTATGAAAAAGAGGGATGGGAGCCAGAAATACAAAACAGAAGCGCCCAATAAAATGGATTGGGCGCTTGATCGTTCAGGACTTACTTTTCCTCGACATGGACTTTGATCGTGCCTGTTACTTCTGGATGAAGTTTTACAGGGACGTTCGTATAGCCCAATGTCCGGATCGGATCATCAAGCTCGATTTTACGTTTATCGATTTTAATATTGTGGGATTTCTTCAGTTGCTCAGCAATTTGTTTGCTAGTAATGGAACCAAATAGGCGTCCATTATCTCCGGATTTCGCCACAAGCTTCACTTCGAGGTCCGCCAGCGTCTCTTTTAACCGCTTCGCTTCTTCGACTTCTTCCTGTGCTTGCTGCTCGACTTTGGCATCTTTGGCTTTTTGCGCCTGGACATTCCCCTTCGTCGCTTCTACCGCCAAATTGTTCTTCAGAAGGTAGTTGCGTGCATATCCATCGTTCACTTCTTTAATTTCGCCTTTTTTGCCTTTTCCTTTAACATCCGCTTTGAAAATTACTTTCATTCTGTGTCTCCCCCTTCAAAATACTCATCAATAATATCTTGCAACAATGCTTTTGCATCTTCAATCGTTGTATCTTCAAGCTGCGTAGCTGCGTTGGTCAAATGCCCGCCGCCGTTCATCTTTTCCATAATGACCTGAACATTAATATCTCCGAGAGAACGGGCACTGATGCCGATCCGTCCATCCTTCCGTTCCGATATGACAAAGGAAGAAACGATGCCGCTCATGGTCAGTAAAGTATCTGCTGCCTGTGCAATGATGACAGGCCCGTAAGTTTCTCCACGGTCCCCGGTGGAGATCGCAATTCCATCTCTGTAAACAGAAGCCCGTTCAATCAGCTTACTTCTACGAATATAGACATCCAAGTCTTCTTTCATAAACTTCTGGACTTGTACGGTATCCGCACCTTTTGACCTCAAATACGAAGCAGCATCGAACGTACGTGAGCCTGTACGAAGCGTGAAGCTCTTCGTATCGACGATGATACCTGCGAGCAGGGCAGTAGATTCGAGCATCGACAATTTCAGTTTTTTCGGCTGGTATTCAAGCAGCTCGGTGACAAGCTCTGCCGTTGATGAAGCGTATGGTTCCATATAAACAAGGGTAGGATCGGCAATGAATTCCTCTGCACGTCTGTGGTGATCGATCACGACGACATGCTCCGTTTTGGATAGAAGCTTCTCCTCGATGACCATGGATGGCTTGTGCGTATCCACAACGACAAGCAATGTCTCATTCGTTACCATCTCTAAAGCATCCTCAGGCGGAATGAAATAATGCCAGAGCTCTTCGTCTTTCTCGATTTCCTCGACCATGCGTTGAACGCCGGTGTCGATATCATCCGGATCGAGGACAATCGCGGCTTTCTTGTCGTTCGCCTGGGCAATTTTCAAAATACCGATCGATGCGCCGACAGAATCCATATCCGGAGATTTGTGTCCCATGATCAGAACCTTTTCACTTGCCTGTACGAGTTCTTTCATAGCGTGGGAAATGACCCGCGCGCGCACCCGTGTCCGTTTTTCCATCGGATTCGTTTTTCCGCCATAGAAACGGACTTTTCCTGAATCATCTTTGATGGCCACCTGGTCCCCACCTCGGCCCAGGGCAAGATCAAGACTTGATTGAGCCAGTTCTCCCAGTTCGGGAAGGCTGACCGGGCCGACACCAATACCGAAACTTAACGTTAACGGAACGTTCTGATCTGTAATCAATTCACGTACATCATCGAGAATTTCAAACTTCGCTTTTTCCAAAGTGTACAGGATTTTCTGATTCATGACCGCTATGAAACGCTCTTGCGACGTTCGCTTCAAGTAAATGCCATAGTCTCCAGCCCACTTATTCAAAATTGAAGTCACCTGTGAGTTGATATGGCTTTTGGCCGTATCATCCATCCCCTGGGTGATTTCTTCATAATTATCAAGAAAAATAATAGAAAGAACCGTCTGCTCATTTTCATAACGGTTGTGGATCTCCGTCTGTTGCGTCCGGTCGAACAAGTAAAGCAGACGTTCGTCCCTTTTGATAATTGTCTGGAATTTATAACCGGCAATGGTGATCCAAACTTCATCTTCCTCATCTTTCACACAGGGAATCAGGTGATCGGAAAGTCGTTTTAACGATTCTCCAACAATGGTATCCTCGTTTGTGAACTTGTTCATGTAAGGGTTTGCCCACTCAATCATATAATTTTCACTATAAAGAACAATTCCGATGGGCATTTCCAACAAGGCTTCTTCGCCGACTTTTTTCACCCTGTAGGATAAAGTCGATATATATTCTTCTGTCTCATTGATCATGTTCTGTTCAGTACGGACACTGTAAAAAATGGACGCAGCTAAAAACAGCGTCATCATCAGTCCAAGCATCCATTGATAGTACCAGATGAAGCCAAGCAGAATGAGAGAGATCAAGTATATGATCCACAAGTGTCCGCTCATCGTTGGTTTTTTAAAAAAATTCGGCATTGCATTCAGCTCCTACCATCTTCTTGAGAGCGATCATTCTTTCTTTTCTTCCACACGTTCCCTCATTGGAAATCCTATATCAATTATACCGATTATTCTCACAAGGTACATGACGATTTGCGGAAGAAGTATAGAAAATACAACCACAAGAATCGGTATAGCTTTTGACCACTTTTTCTTCCATGCGTAGAAAAAGACGAAGGAGAATCCCTGAAGGACAATCAGTGCTCCCGTCAGTATGAATACATTCACGGCAGCTAAATAAATCAAATCATTTCCATCCATCGTGACATAATTCAAGATCATCGCAACAAAGTAATACCATAAGATGGATGTCGGCAGCTTGAAATTCTTGAAATCTGTGAATCCCATGGACTGATTTTCAATGCGGTTGATCAACTTATATGTCGTCCATTGGCTGACAAAAGCCATCATCACACCACTCATCGCCAATATACTTGGGACAATATCCGGGATGAACTCAATCAATTGCCCGATTTCAGCCAAATCCGTCTCAACCTCTTCTCCATCGAGAAGTCCCGAGAAAATCCTTTCGAAAGTACCGTATCCCTGGCTCATCCCACTTTTCAGTTCTTCCATTAAATTGACGCCAAGGAAGAGCTGTGTGACTAGGAGAATTCCGAGAAGACCGATGACAAACCCCACAGAGCCAATGGCAAGAGCTTCATAGGGTGAACGTTTGTGGTGCAAAGCGATTCCCAGGAAAAGCCCGCCAATTCCGGCAAGTAAGGTGAAAACGGTAAATACGGGAGCAAATAACAGTGTGAAAAGGGTCGCGGCCACAAACATAAGGCCCCCCGCTTTTCCACCATGACGGTAACTATAATAAATAAATGGAACAGGCAGGATCAATAATAGTAATGGTCCTATAACCGGCACAAAAATGATTACCAATAACAATAGCAGATATAGGCCGGTCATTAAAGCCCCTTCCGTCAACCTCTTTGTGTCATTCATGATTGATAAAGCACCTCTATTTCTATCGCGCTTGTCTTAACCTCCCTATTTTAACATATCACCCCCTCACACTTCTCGTATCAATTGCTTCCATCCGCTTCTTCTTGGTGATTTTTTCTAATGTTTGTTATGATGAATAAAATTCGATAGAGGAGGGACGCACATGCGCACCGATTACCACGTCCATATGGCGGAAACCGGAAACCTTGATGTCGACTATCTACGAACCTACATAACAAAAGCAAAAGAAGAAGGAATCGAAGAATTAGGCATATCTGAACATGCGTATTTCTTTCAGGAAACACGCGACATTCTTTCTAATCCATGGGTGGAGAACCGTCGTACGCTGGACTTTGGAACCTACCAAAAGATGTTTGATGAAGCATACAAAGCAGAACTTCCAATCAAAATGGGCATTGAAATGGATTACATGCCAGGAAAAGAAAAAGAAATGGAAGCCTTTATATCGTCCCATCCTTTCGATTATGTGATCGGTTCGGTCCACTGGATTGATGAATGGGGCATCGACCTTGCGATTTACCGGGATGAGTACGAAAAACGGGATATGAAAGACGTGTACCAGCAATACTTTGACCGTGTCGTCACCCTCGCTGAGTCCGGACTTTTTGATTTTGTCGGTCATATCGATGTCATCAAAGTTTTCGGATACCGCCCGGATGACGAGGATTTTTTGCAAGAACAATACAAACGCGCAGCAAAAGCTCTCGCAAAAACAGATACCTGCATAGAAATCAGTACAGCAGGCTTGCGGAAGCCCGTTGGAGAACTCTACCCCGATCCGACGCTTCTGCAAATATGCAAAAATGAGGGTGTTGGAATCGTTCTCTGCTCAGATGCCCACAAACCGGACCATATCGGATACCGTTATGAGGAAGCCATTGATCTGGCAAAATCAGTCGGATACAAAGAAGTGCATACCTTCTCCAACCGAAAACGCCAGGTGCACCCCATTGGGTGATCTCCGTTTTGAAAAACGATTCGGCCTCGAAGAAAAAGAGGATCACAAAACAAACAGGCGACTTGCCGTCCGAGGTATGATTTTGAACGAAGGAAAATCCTAATGGTGAAGTCCAATCTTGGAGACTACAAGCTGCCGGGGGGTGGCGTCGATGATGGAGAGAGAGACGAAGAAGCCCTCATAAGAGAAATCCAAGAAGAAACTGGTTTCAAAAACTGCCAGGTGAAGCAATATGTCGGTGCGGTTGTGGAGAGCCACTGGGACGTGTATGAGCCAGAAGCTGTTTTCGAAATGACCTCCCATTATTACATTTGTGAATGGCCGGGGGAAAAGGGCGAACAAAACCTGGACTCCTACGAAGAAGACCAAGGATTTACACCCGTGTGGATTCGCACGGAGGAAGCCATTGCCCACAACGAAAAAGTAATGGATTACACGAAGAGAAATTTATGGATTCAGCGGGAGAATTACGTCTTGAATCAATTACTGAAGTCCACACAATTTTTTTAATAAAGGTTAACGTAAAAAGCTCAACGTCTGTTTGACGTTGAGCTTTTTTATTAGTATAGAATCGGTGCACCGGGTCCTACAGGGATTCCTAAAAGTACCCACACGAGCAATAGCAGCAGCCAGCCGAGTAAGAAGGCGACGGAATAAGGAATCATCATGGAAATGAGTGTTCCAATCCCCAGTTTCTTATCGTAGCGCTGAGCGAACGCGATAATGACCGGGAAGTATAGAAGCAGCGGTGTGATCATGTTTGTCACAGAGTCTGCGATTCGATAGAGCAATGTTGTAAACTCCGGAGAATAGCCCAGGTTCATCATGATGGGAACGAACACAGGAGCTAAGATCGTCCATTTAGCTGAAGAACTTCCAATGAAGAAGTTGACGACCATCGTCAGTCCAATGAACGTTAAGATAAGTCCAATGCCATCAAATCCTGTAGAGTTCAAGAAGTCGGCACCACGAAAAGCGATGACCGTTCCTAAATTCGTTTCACGGAAATACGCAATGAACTGACCTGCCGTAAACGCA
The DNA here is from genome assembly GCF_009856445.1 of Halobacillus litoralis. Classification (GTDB taxonomy): domain Bacteria; phylum Bacillota; class Bacilli; order Bacillales; family Halobacillaceae; genus Halobacillus; species Halobacillus litoralis. The sequence continues at coordinate 87,785 of NZ_WMFA01000001.1, read as the reverse complement.
AGAGCAATATAACCACTCATGCTTGCCATTGTTTTTCCGAGCAGTTTAGTAAGATCTTTGTCATTTGTAATTTCTTTCGTAACCATCCCGTAAATTAAGCCTGGGACAAGGAATAATAGGAAGATGACGAAGACCAAAGCGCTGAAGAATGGCGATTCAATATAAGCGCCGTCCCCACGTAAAGGACCGAAAGACAAGTATGCCATGAGGGCAAACGTAATCAGAAATCCAATCCCCGCAAGACGCATTCCTTTTTTCTCAAGAGCGGTCAGCGCATCGATTTCCCCCTCCTGATCCCCTTCATACTTACCAAGTCGCGGTTCCACGATTTTCTCAGTCACGAGCGTCCCAATAAACGTGATGAGAACAACTGAAACGGCGGCGAAAAAGTAGTTCATCGTGACCGTAATCGTTTCTGCATACGCAGGGGCAATCGTACGGGTAGCCTCAGCAGTCAACTCCTGAAGAATGGCATCCGTAGATGTGAGCGCAAGGTTGGCACCAAAACCACCTGAAACACCCGCAAAGGCGGCAGCAAGTCCAGCCAGTGGATGTCGCCCAAGTCCTAAGAAAAGAACGGCTCCAAGTGGGGGAAGTACCACATAACCAGCATTAACCGCCACACTGGACATGACCCCGGCAAAAACTAAAGCCGCCGTCAATAATTTTTGAGGAAAGGAAAAGACAATTCCCTTTAAAGAAGCATTAATCAAGCCTGTCTGTTCAGCCAGTCCAATACCGAGCATGGTTACAAGGACTGCTCCAAGCGGTGGAAACCCAATAAAGTTTTCGACGGCACTGTTAAATATATAATCCAGCCCGCTCAGACTGAACAGGTTCTTCACCTCTACAGCTTCCCCTGTCGTTGGGTTCGTAACAGATACACCCGCAAATACCCCAGAAATAATAACAACAATAAATGCTAATATAGCAAACAGCAACAATGGTGATGGAAGCTTGTTCCCCAGCCATTCGATGCCATCTAAAATACGAAATAAAAACCTGCGACCAGATGAAATCTCTGTTCTGTTTTCCTTCATTATATCCCCTCCCTACAAAGTCGATGAATTAAGTCGGAATTAAATTTAACAAGAGAAAGTCTCAAAGTCAAAGCTTTTGTTCCAGGTTTTACAAAAGTATAAAATGTAACCGCTTTTCTTCCATAATAAAAAGACAAACTTGTCGAAGTTTGTCTTTTTATTGATTGCGGCATATCTCTATATGAGCGGAGCCTATTTGAATTCTATTAAATCGTCAAACACTGCACTTGCTTAATATCTGCAATTTGAGCAAGCTTTTCATTACAGTCTCCATCTACCGGTCGATCTACCGTAAGCACCATTACAGCTTCTCCACCTTCGTTCGTACGCCCCACCTGCATCGTTGCGATGTTGATCGCATGTTCAGCAAGTAGACTTCCCACGCGGCCAATCGCGCCTGGCTGGTCGGTGTGGCGAATGACAACAAGATGCCCCTCCGGAACTACGTCGATGGAATACTGATCGAACTGCACAATCCGTGCACCTAAACCGTTCAACAGCGTACCCGCGAGGCTGCGCTTTTCCTGATCGGTTTCGATCTCTACGGTAATTAAGTTCGTGAAGCCTTTCGTTTGGGTCGACTTCTGCTCATTCACCGTAATCCCTTTATCTGAAGCTGTCTTGAACGCATTGACATCATTTACACGCTCACCAATATGGCGTTTCAAGATCCCTTTGACAGCAATCCGTGTCAGAGGCATTGTATCAACCTCGAGCAACTCGCCACTATAATAGACATTCACACGTTCAAGCGTACCTTCTGCCACTTTTGATAAAAAGACGCCCAAACGTTCCGAAAGCTTGAAGTAAGGGGAGAGCTTCTCCATCATTTCTGAGGAAACAGAAGGGAGATTAACCGGATTTTTCACCGTTCCCCCTCGTAATAGTTCCAGTACATCAAAACTGACATCTGTTGCGACATTTTCCTGAGCTTCAATCGTACTTGCCCCGAGGTGCGGGGTGGCAATTACTTCCGGCAAGGATAACAACGGATGCTCTGTCGCAGGCTCCTCTTCAAAGACATCAAGCGCGGCCCCCGCAATTTTTCCTGATTGGACCGCTTCAAATAGTGCATTTTCTTCTACAATTCCTCCACGGGCGCAATTTAAAATACGCGCGCCTGTCTTCATCATGGAAATAGCCTCTTCGTTGATCAGATGCTTCGTCTTTTCAATCAAAGGGGTGTGAACAGTCAGGAAGTCTGCCTGTTTGAGCACTTCCTCTAAAGTCCCGTGCGTAACTCCTGCTTTTTCTGCTTTTTCTTCATTCAAGAATGGATCGAAGGCAACCACTTTCATGCGGTGACCTTTCGCACGCTGGGCAACTTCGCGACCGATCCGGCCGAACCCGACAATGCCGAGTACTTTATCTTTCAACTCCACTCCAACGAATTTTTTACGTTCCCACCGCTTTTGTTGCAGTTGATGATAGGCTTGTGGAATGTTGCGCGCTAACGACATGAGCATCGCCATCGTGTGTTCGGCTGTCGAAATCGTATTCCCATCTGGAGCATTTACGACAATGACGCCGTTTTCCGTTGCTGCATCGAGATCGATGTTATCCACCCCTACACCTGCACGGCCGATGATCTTCAAGTGAGGAGCGTGTTCAATCACTTCTCTCGTCACTTGTGTCTGACTTCTTACGATAAGCGCTTCTGCCGATCCTATTTCCTCCAACAGTTGCTCATGGGATAAGTTCGGATTCATAACAGTTTCGATATCTTCCGCCTCTAATAGAGGTCTGATTCCATCTTCACTCAATGGATCACTAATCAATACACGATGCATCTTTATTCCTCCCTTGTACGATCCAGGTAGGCGGCTTGCGCAGCTGCGACACCCGCTCCCGGTTCGAATTCATGACCTAAACGTTTCAAGACAATTTCCAGAATACCTATATATTGAAGAACATTGGCAGGACGGGAATATCCCATGTGTCCAATCCTGAAAATTTCACCCTTCATATGCTTTTGACCGCCAGCTAAAATAAGTCCGAACTCTTCATTCGCCACTTTTCGAAGTTGTTCTGCCTCAAAGGATTCTGGTCGGATGGATGTTACGGTCGATGAAGCATCCTCATCAGAGACCAACAAAGGAAGGTTTAAGGCACGACATGCGTTCCGTGTCATTTCCTTCATCGTTTGGTGCCGTTCAAAAACCCGATCTAAGCCTTCCTCTTCCAACAATTCAAGGACCTGCTGGAGTCCGAAAAGAAGAGAAAGAGCAGGGGTGAAAGGCGTTTGTCCTCCTTCAAGCTGTTGACGGTATTTCCGTAAATCTAAGTAAAAACGAGGGCGCGGATTTTCTTCAATGACAGACCAAGCCTCATGACCAACGGCTATAAAAGCGAGCCCCGCAGGAAGCATCATCGCTTTTTGTGAACCTGAAACTAAGATATCGATTCCAGACTGATCCATCTTCACTTCGGAACCTCCAATAGAAGAAACCCCATCGACGATGACGAGAGCTGAACTGATGTTTTTTACACGCTCAGCGACCTTTTCCACCGGATGCATGACTCCGGTCGATGTTTCACAGTGTGTCAGGAACACAGCTTTCGTATCCGGGTGGTTCTGAAGCGTTTCTTCCACTTGGGAAACTTCTACAGCTTTTCCCCATGGCACCTCTATGCGTACCACATTTAATTCATACGTTTCACAAATCTGTGCAAATCGATCTCCGAATGCTCCGGCTACGACGACGATTACTTTATCGCCGGGCTTTGTTGTATTTACAACAGAAGCTTCCAAAGAGGACGTACCACTTCCTGTAACGATCAATACCTCACCCGAAGTACCGAACACCGGCTTGAGTCTTGGAGCAATATGATGAATCAAATCCTTGGCTTTCCCACCACGGTGTCCGATCATCGGCTGATTCATGCTCCGTTCTACACTCGGTGGAATCGGCGTTGGACCAGGGGTGTGCAGCAAATCCCATTCACGTTTCATACTTCCTTCAACCTCCTCTATATTCCGCGATTCACTTTTCTCCTTAGATCCTTTTATGCTTTAGAAAAGCAATGATATTCTCTAATCCTATCAAAGAAAGAACCATTGTCAATTAAATTAGAATATTCCGTTTATCGACGTTTTTTTCTTATTTTTATCGAATAAAGGACTTTGATTTTTTTCTTTTTTATCTGTATAATTCAAAAAGTAATTATTTTTAGAAAATTTAAAATAGGGGGAATACACTTTGAGAAAGCATCTATTAGTGTTAATGGCACTGATGTTCGCACTTTTCCTTGCAGCTTGCAGCGGGGGAGACAGCGAAACATCAACAGACACAGGTGAAGAAAACTCAGACGAAACAACGGAACAGTCAGAAGAAGGAGAAGCTTCCGGAGATCAAGAGATTACCGTAACAGCGAAAAGTGAGATTCCTAGCATGGATCCATCTTTAATCACCGATTCGGTCGGTTTCCAGTGGGCTGGAGAAACTTATGAAGGGCTCTACCGCCTGGATGAGAATAGTCAGCTTGTAGATGGAATGGCAGAAAGCTCCGAAGTAAGTGAAGATGGACTTACATGGACTTTTAAATTACGTGATGCGGAATGGTCCAACGGTGACCCTGTCACAGCAGACGACTTCGTATATGCATGGAGAAGAGCATTAGATCCAGAGGTTGGCTCTGAATACGGCCCTTACTTCCTTGGAGGCATCATCAAAAATGCCCAAGCCATCAGTGATGGTGAAGCAGAACTCGAAGATTTGGGTGCCACTGCAGAAGATGATAAAACTCTTGTCGTTGAACTTGAAAAACCTGTCCCATACTTCAAGTCCATGACGGTATTCATTACCTTCATGCCTTTGAATCAGAAATATGTAGAAGAACAGGGCGACAAATTTGCTACAGAAGCTGAATATACAATTTCTAACGGGCCATTCCAAATGACAGAATGGAACCACGGCGAAGGCTGGACCGTTGAGAAAAGTGATACGTATTGGGATGCAGAGACCGTACAATTAGAAACGATCAATGCAAAAGTCATTAAAGAAGTTTCTACAGGGGTCAACCTTTATGACACTGGTGAAATCGATCAGACTGAACTGAACGCTGAATTCGTTGACCAGTACCGCACGAGCGATGCTTTCAACGTGGCGGAAAAACCATACTTATACTTCTTCAAGTTCAACCAGGAAAATAATGAAGCTCTTGCAAATGTAGACGTTCGTAAAGCCATTTCCTATGCAATCGACCGTCAGTCCCTCGTTGACGTCATTTTGAACGATGGATCTGTACCGGCGGAAGGCTATGTTCCATCCAACTTCGTTTCAATGCCTAACAGTGACCAGGACTTCCGTGAAGCTCAAGGTCCATTGGTTGAATATAATGTAGAGAAAGCAAAAGAACACTGGCAGAAAGGCCTGGAAGCACTGGGTACCGATTCTGTTGAAATCGAACTGCTGGGTGATGATACAGGAACTTCCAAGGACGTCCTTGCTTACTACAAGAACCAACTGGAAGAAAACCTTGAAGGTGTAACCATCAAATTGATGGAAGTACCATTTAAAGAACGTGTTCGTCGTGACAACGAAGGCGAATTCGAGATGGAAGCTGCTACATGGGGACCAGACTATGTGGATCCGAACACATACCTGAACATGTACCTTACAGATGGTCAGAACAACAATATGGGCTACTCCAGTGAAGAATATGATGCGTTGATTGAGAAGGCAAACGGCGAGTATGCTCAAGAGCCTGAAAAACGTTTTGAAACATTCTTAGAAGCTGAAAAGCTACTACTCGAAGAAGATCAAGCAGTAGCACCAATCTATCAGGATGCAAAAGCCCAGCTTTTCCGTCCATCCATCAAAGGTGTCTTCACAACAGCAACAGGTCCAGAATTCGAATTCAAATGGGCTTATGTAGAAGAATAAACGATTATACAAAACGGCAGGGAATATCCCTGCCGTTTTTTTACATTCATAGTCTTGAAATCCACCCTCTATTCGCGATATAGTCTCTTAAGATATGAAAAAAGAAAGGGGTGGATGGACATGAAGCGCATCTATTTGAGGACGATGTATTATACAGTAGGCATTCTCATCATGACGCTTGGCATCGCCTTAACAATCCAGTCTGTTCTGGGGACGTCTCCATTTGATGCTCTTCTTGTCGGTCTGCACCGGACTTTCGGTTTGACGATCGGAAGCTGGGAGATCGTTGTCGGTTTCAGCATGATCGTATTTAATGCCATCGCTGAGAAAAGACGCCCCGAGCTTCTTGCCCTGGCGACGTCTCTTTTAACAGGAATCGGCATTGATTTTTGGGTCTTTACCGTACGTGATACCATCCATCCAGACGTATTCTGGACGCAATTGCTCTGTCTTGTACTTGGAATGGGCATTGCAGGTTTCGGTATTGCGCTTAATCTTCAGGCTGATTTCGCCCCGAATCCATTCGACCGTATGATGCTCGTAGTCAGTAAACTCACCGGCTGGAACGTTTCCATCTCGCGAGCGCTCATCAGCATTCTTCTTGTGATTCTCGCCTTCTTCTTCAGTGGAGCGATCGGCATAGGGACGGTATTAATTACCCTGTTTAGTGGTCCAATCATCCAAGGGTTCATGGCGCAAATCAACAGATTCGATCGGCACCTGCAACCCATAGCCCCTTCCTGTTCATAAACAAAAAAGGGTAGGGGGCTAGAAATAAATCGTCTGGTTGAAGAGGAACCATCCAAATTCCAGAGTGATTTGCTCACCTCATAGATACTGCCCTGCAGAGCATCTGTCCAATAGTAAAAAGAAGCGGAATCACGAGGTGATTCCGCTTCTTTTTTATAACTTGCCTTGAGGTCCAAAAAATTCATAATGAATGCGATCTTGAGAAATGCCCCAGCGGTTCAACATGGCATAAACAGCCTTCATGAATCCTTCCGGTCCGCAGAAATAAAATTCTGCGTCTTCAGGAGCAACCTTCTTCAGCCAATCAAGTGTGATATAGCCTTCTGAAGTGTGCAGCCCTTTCAATCGATCTTGATCTTCGGGCTTTTCATATACGAGATGAGCCGTCCCTTGTTTTGACTCTTCCATTTCCTCTTTAAATGCATGGACGCGTCCATTTCTAGCCGCGTGGATAAAACGAACCTCACGATCCGGCTGGACCTTCTCTGCATATTTCCACATGCTCATCAAAGGAGTGAGACCGACACCGCCACTAATTAAAACGAGCGGACGTTCCGTATGGTTATCCAAGTAAAAGTCGCCTGCAGGGGCACTGACAGGGATTGAATCACCAGGGTTCACTTGATCATGCAACCAGGAAGAAACCTTGCCATCAGGATGGTCCAAGAGTCCCTGTTCTTTTTTAACACTAATTCTGTAATATGATTTTCCCGGGGCATCAGAAAGGCTGTACTGTCTTAGGTGCGTATAAGTTTCCCCTGTAATTTCTGCCTTGATGGTTAAATACTGTCCAGGTTTGTAATCAGCTAGAGCCTTACCATCCTTCGGTTCCAGGTAGAAAGAAGTAATCTCATCACTCTCTTTAACCTTATCTACTACATCAAATAAGCGGTATCCTGTCCAGCCGCCTTTTTTCAGTTCTGCTTCCTCGTACAATTCTTTCTCTACTCCTATAAAAGCATCCGCGATGACTCCGTAAGCTTTCCCCCATGCTTCCATAATATCATCAGTTGCCGCGTCCCCAAGAACCTCTTTGATGGCTTTTAATAAGTATTCTCCTACAATTGGGTAATGTTCAGGTTTCACATTTAAGCTACGATGCTTTTCTGCAATTTGTTTAACACGCGGCAAAATAACTTCCAGTTGATCAATGTATTGTGCTGCGGCGTAGACGGTATTCGCAAGTGCTTTTGGCTGATCTCCCGCCCGCTGGTGTGTCTGATTGAATATGTTCTTCAGCTCTGGATGATTTTCAAACATCCGTTTGTAAAAGTGAGTCGTAATCGCTTCCCCATGTTCTGCTAATACAGGCACGGTTGATTTAATCGTCTTTATGGTTTGTTGGTCGAGAATTTCAGTCGCCTTTGTAGACATACTTTAAAACCCCTTTTTAATTGGTGTATTTTATATACACCTTTATTATAAAGAGCTCACCCTTATAAAAGCAATATTCAAAATACATCTTTTGTGACAGAAAACAAAACATTCCTCTAAGTAAGACAGTCATAGCGGTTTATGATAAGATAATAAAAAAACAAGAATGAGGGTTTATATAAATGCGTCTCAAGAAATACACCGATTACGCTTTGAGAGTCCTGATTTTCACCGCATCGAAACGCAATGGTGAGCTCGCAAATAAAAAAGAGATTTCAGAGGTTTTCAACATCTCCGAAAACCATTTAGGGAAGATCATCCACGAATTGAATAAATTAGAGCTGATCGAAACCCTCCGGGGACGGTCGGGCGGCATCCGTCTGGCAAAAGAACCTGCAGAGATCAACATAGGAAACGTTGTCCGTGCTATGGAAGATGACTTCCACCTACTCGAATGCTTTGACTGTGCCACTAACTATTGCGTCATCACCCCGGCTTGTAAGCTGAAAGGCGTTCTCCACGAAGCCTTACGAGCCTTTCTAAACGTATTAGATAAATATACACTGGAAGACCTGCTGACGAACAAACAAGAGCTGAGAGCCTTAATGGGACTCAAATAAAACTATAAACCCGGCTGCTTTTCCAATCTCGGAAAAGCAGCCGGGTTTTTTAATAGGGAAAAATAGCTCCCGATTGTGGAAGACTGCCATATACATAAATAAAAATAACAAAAAAACCCCTTGATAGCTCGTTAGAGTTATCAAGGGGTTTGCTGCGCTACTCTTACTCTGTAGTGTAAGGAAGTAGGGCCATTGTACGAGCGCGTTTGATCGCTTTCGTCAATTTACGCTGATATTTTGCAGACGTTCCTGTTACTCGGCGAGGAAGGATCTTCCCACGGTCAGAAACGAAACGTTTTAGCAAATCTACATCTTTAAAGTCGATGTGTGTGATTCCGTTAGCTGTGAAGAAACACACCTTTTTACGTTTTCCGCGTCCACGACGTGCCATGTAGCATTCACTCCTTTTTATTTAGAATGGTAAATCATCATCTGATATATCGATTGGCTCCCCATTATCTGCGAATGGGTCGTCATTTCGTTGTTGGTTATTGTTATTATTAGAACCGAAGTTGTTTCCTGATGGTTGTTGATTCTGATTTGGTTGGAATCCTGAACCTCCACGGTTACCGCCACCTTGGGAAGCACCTTTGGATTCTAGGAACTGCACGCTATCTGCAACAACTTCTGTTACAAATACACGCTTACCTTCTTGGTTATCAAAGCTGCGGGACTGTAGACGTCCATCAACACCGACAAGACTACCTTTACTCATAAAGTTAGCCAGGTTCTCAGCCGCTCGTCTCCAAACGACACAGTTGATGAAATCGGCATCGCGATCTCCTGAGTTGTTGGAAAAAGGACGGTTTACGGCGATTGTAAAGTTGGCGACAGCTACTCCGTTTGGCGTATAGCGTAAATCAGGATCCTTCGTCAATCTGCCGGCTAATACGACACGATTTAACATCAGAACCACTCCTTATTTGTCATCTTCGCGTACAGCGATGTGGCGGATAATATCATCCGTGAACTTCGCTTGACGGTCGAATTCGTTGATTGCATCACGTGTACCTGTGAAATCAACTGTTACATAGATCCCATCACGGTAGTCGTTAATTTCGTAAGCAAGACGACGCTTGCCAACTTCTTTAACTTCTTCAATCTCCGCTCCGTTATCTGTTAGGATTTTGCTGAAACGATCTTTGACAGATGTTTTCGCTTCCTCCTCGATGTCTGGGCGGATGATATACATGATTTCGTATTTTCTACTCATCCGTTTTCACCTCCTTATGGACTTGACGGCTCCTTTTCTATCAAAGGAGCAAGGAGTAATCTTCATTTAATTACTCACAATTTAGTATTGTACCAAAGTTGTCCAAGATTTACAACCTTTTAACGGAAGGATCCTCGCTTATACGTTGAAACGGAAATGAATAACGTCGCCGTCTTTCACCAAATACTCTTTACCTTCTAAACGTACACGACCACGATCGCGGGCAACAGCCATGGATCCTGCATCTACGAGATCATCATAAGAAACCGTCTCCGCACGGATGAACCCTCTTTCGAAGTCTGTGTGAATGATACCGGCTGCCTGTGGAGCGGTCATGCCTTCTTTAAATGTCCAAGCACGGACTTCCTGCTCACCAGCCGTAAAGTACGTGGCCAGCCCAAGCAAGTTATAGGTGGCTTTGATCAGTTGGTCAAGACCGGATTCTTCAATACCAAGATCTTCAAGAAACTCTTCTTTTTCTTCGTTATCAAGCTCAGCGATTTCAGACTCGATTTTTGCACAAACCACGATGACTTCCGCATTTTCTTTAGCTGCAAATTCGCGAATTTGTTTCACTCGATCGTTGTCTGCTTCCCCGATTTCATCTTCACTTACATTCGCCACATAGAGGATAGGCTTTGAAGTCAATAGATGAAGGCCTTTGACGATCTTTTCTTGATCGCTGCTGAATTCGACAGCACGGGCAGGAGTTTCTTCCTCCAATGCATCCTTCAGTTTTTCAAGCACCGCATACTCCGCCACTGCTTCTTTATCTTTTTGGCGTGCCATTTTAGCGACACGATCCATGCGCTTCGACACGGTTTCAAGGTCCGCCAAAATCAGCTCAAGGTTAATGGTTTCAATATCGGTAATTGGATCGACCTGACCGGATACGTGAGTGATATTTTCATCTTCAAACGCTCGTACCACGTGACAAATCGCATCCACTTGACGAATGTGAGACAAGAACTGGTTTCCTAGTCCTTCCCCTTTACTCGCGCCTTTGACGATTCCTGCAATATCTGTGAATTCAAAAGCTGTCGGTACAGTTTTCTTAGGGTTCACAAGCTCGGTCAGCTTCTCCAGACGACTATCCGGAACTTCCACGATCCCGACGTTCGGATCAATTGTGGCGAACGGGTAGTTGGCAGACAAAGCGCCTGCTTGTGTAATTGCGTTAAATAACGTAGATTTCCCTACGTTCGGTAAACCTACGATTCCTGCTGTTAGTGCCATATGAGACTTTCACTCCTTAAGGATTTACATACATGCATGTTAGTCCACTTAATTATAGATTCTGTACTTGAAAATAACAACCTATGCAAAAACGGGAAAGCTTCGGTCGTTTCTCCTAAAAAACTCCTTTTTCTACAGTAACAAATTCAATATTTATTGAAAAAGAGAGGAAGAACAATCTTTTCAATGAGGTTCGCAAAAACTTTTTCATATTGGTTTTCATCCATTTGGGTACCTCATATTTGGTGCCTGGCACCAAAAAAGAAGATCCGGTGCCTGACACCGACAAGCAGGGATCGTGTACCAGGCTTTCTGTTCATAAATTCACAAGAAAGCTGCATAAGAAAATCCCCCTCTGAATTTCAGAAGGGGGAGGGAGTCATTCACTTGTCTCTAGCACCTTTTTCAACTTCGTTTCAAATTTTTTGCGAGGAACGAGAACGCTGTGGCCGCACCCCTCACATTTAATTCGGATGTCTGCACCCATACGGATGATTTTCCAACGATTCTCTCCGCAGGGGTGAGGTTTTTTCATCTGAACAACATCATTTAACTCATAGGATTTATCCGCCATCAGGAAACTCCTCCTTTTTCTCCGTGATTAATGGGATCATTCGGCTCTTCGTCACGTGAATACATCACCATACGAGGGAATGGAATCTCGATTCCTTCCGCATCGAGTCTATTCTTCACTTCTTTGCGGAGGACTCTTGCCATGGCCCAGTGCTCCATCGGGTTCACTTCACAAATGATACGCATAACGACATCCGATGCGCCAAGCGTCTGAACGCCCAACAATTCAGGGACATTTAATATCGATTCATAACGTTCCGGCATTTCTTTCAACAATTCCTGAATCACTTTTTCTGCGGCTTCAATGTCTTCCTCGTAAGCGATACTTACATCAACAACGGCAATGCTGTTATGGATGGAAAAGTTCGTCACCTGTGTGACATTGCCGTTAGGAAGGATATGAACTTCACCTGTCCATGCCTTCACTTTTGTCGTACGGAGGCCTACTTCTTCAACAAAACCCTCCACACCAGACGTCTGGATATAATCTCCGACAGAAAACTGATCTTCAAAGATGATGAAGAAACCGGAAATGATATCACGGACAAGGTTTTGCGCCCCGAAACCGATGGCAAGCCCTGCCACACCAGCACCGGCAAGCAATGCACCGACTTCAAAGTTGAACGTTTCAAGAATCATGATGAAGGCCATAAAGTACACAACATAAGACATGGTGTTCAGAACCAACTTATTGAGCGTGGCTTCCCTTCGTTCCGTAATCCGGAAAGGACCGCGCCTTTTGTTGGCAAAAAACTGCGTAATGAGTCTCCTTCCAACTCGAATGATTAAAAAGGAAACCAATAATATGAGAGCAATTCGTATTGCCCCAAGCGCTATGGTTATCCAAAGATCAGGCCCGGTTACATAGGCTACAATTTCATCCCATTGTGTTTTTGCATCTTCTACCGCTGTTTTAGCATCCTCTACCACATTAGGCTCGGCCACCACTTTCCCTCCTGTTTCCGACTATGAATATGAAATCTATTTTAACAGGTTTCTATCGAATTTTGAATCGGGAAAGAATCGGGTATAAAAGTAGGGATACTAAAACATAAAGATTCAGAATGCCGTATAACGGATACAAGTATTCAATAAGTGTTGAGAATCCGAATGATGTAAAAGGAAGCATTACAGCGATGACTGCCATAGCCAGAATCCAAAGAGGTTGCCTGAGGTATTCTCTAAACCTGGTTACAAGCCCAAGTGTTCCTGAGGCAGCTGTCGTAAAAATCGCAATCCACAGCATAACGGACATGAAGAGCATCATCTCATACGGATAATGTTTTAGAATCGCGAAAAGGGGGATTTCATACAAAATGATGTCTTCCGAGATTTGGATCAGGCTGTTGTTGTATAGGTAAGAAACTGCCCCTAGAATAACGCCACTGCCAATGCTTGCAATCCAGATTTCCCCTTTGTTTCTCACCTGGTTCCCAATAGCCCCGAGAACAGCGATCAGGGGCAGAATATTCAACGCCGTAAACGGAAAAGCCGACATCCAGTTGCTCATCTCATGGACATGTCCAAAAAGCGACAGTTCCTGATCCCTGATAAACAAAATCAAAACGAACAGAAGACCTGAAATGAGCAGGGGGAGAACAAAGCTGTTTACAATAACAATCCCTTTCACATCCCATACAAACAAAAGAATCAAAGGAATGACAATCGCCAGAACACCGATGCGATAAGAAAAATTGAAGGCCTGCCACGTGGCACCGCTTCCTGCCAGCATGATCACAGTCGTTGTAAAAAGGTAAATGATGATCATCCAGTCATAGACGCCGGTCAGATGTTTCCCGACTACTGCCCGGAGAACCGGCAAATAATGGCCGCTTTGTTTCTTGTAGCTGATATCCAGTATGGCTTTACATGAAATGATGAACATGAGTGAGAACAATAGGATCGCAAGGCTGCTATCATGTCCAAAAAACTGCCAAAGTTCCCTTCCAGAAGCATATCCGGCACCAATCATAGTCCCTATGATTAAAAACATCCACTTGAACCCTGCTTTTAACATGGCCGTTCCTCCACATCTATGTATTTGTCACGTATAGAACCGTGGACAACCTTATATACTGTTACTACTATGTGTCTGGAGGAGAAGCTATGAATTTCAAGGACAAGTTTTCAAAAGAGGAAAAACGCGTAAACACGGACGATCCAGCCATGAGCGATACATTGAGCACTTACTTGCAAGAATGGCTTCCACCTTCCAAAAATATCGTGATCGCCTGTATCGGCACCGACAGATCTACAGGTGATTCGTTCGGCCCTTTAGTCGGTTCGATGCTCCACGATCATGCATTAGAAACGTTCCATATATATGGAACACTTGAAGAACCATTGCATGCATTAAATCTAAAGGAAAGGTTAGCTTCCATCAGAAAAAATCATCCGAATCCTTACATTCTTGCGGTTGATGCCTGCCTTGGCAAATCTTCATCCGTCGGTTCTGTCGTTCTTGGAAAAGGTTCATTAAACCCGGGATCGGCATTAAAAAAAGACCTTCCGCCTGTAGGTCAACTACACATTAGCGGAATGGTCAATGTCAGTGGATTTATGGAGCATGTGGTCTTACAGAATACAAGACTGCATGTTGTCATGCAGATGGCAGCAAAAGTAGCGGCAGCCATCCAATTAACAGAAGCAAAAAGGAAGCAGGTTCATATGGAAACCAAGCCTTTCCACACCTTCACGACCTCTTCTGCAAAATTCAAAAAGAGCATTCAATAACGATTAAAACCACTCGGCGATTGTTAAAATGAGGCCCACTGTAAGCAGAGCTGGTAATAAATTCGCGACACGTATTTTAGTTATTTTTAATAAATTCAGTCCGATCGCTACGATCATGAGGCCACCTGTTGCCGTCATTTCAATAATAAACAGGTCGAGCATATGCTGGGGAATCCAGTTATTGATTTGTGTCGCTAAAAGAGCAATGGATCCTTCATAGAGAACGACCGGAATAACGGAAAAAATCACACCAATGCCAAGTGTGGAAGTCAGCACAAGAGAAACAAACCCATCAATAATCGCTTTGGTCACCAGCACTTCATGGTCATTACGCAGTCCACTGTCAAGAGCCCCGATAACGGCGAGAGCCCCGATGACAAAAATAAGCGAAGCAGTAATAAAGCCCTGAGCCACGCTTGAGGTTTGATCGGGTTTTGTAAATTTCCTTTCAATCCAACGACCGATGTATTCAAGCTTATCTTCCAAATGGATGGCCTCACCGATGATTGCACCCGAAAGCAGGCTGAGCAGGACAATAACGATGTTTTCCGTTTCCAACGCCATTTGCAAACCGATTAAGAGGACAACCAGTCCCACACCGCTCATGACCGTTTCTTTGAACCGCTCCGGAATCTTCGTGAAAAAAAGCCCTAACAAAGTACCGACAAATATACATAAACCATTCACCAACGCTCCAAATAAAACCATTGCACTCTCTCCATTACCTTTTCTTTTTGCTCCTTAAAAAAAGAAAGAACCAGAGATCACTCAAATCTCCAGCTTTTTATTCTTTATCTGCAAACAAATCGATAATCCGTTCTAAATCTTCATTATTCGTGAACTCAATTTCGATTTTCCCTTTACGTTTCCCCTTATGAATCTTCACACCTGTACCCAGGCGCTCTTTCAAGTTCTTCTCACGTTCCTGTAAAAAAATATCCCGGGGTTTCTTGTCTTTCTTTTTCGAAGGACGGTTCGTCAGGTCATGGATCAACCGTTCCACCTGCCGAACATTCAGAGCCTCTGCCTCAATTTTTTTAACCAGGTCCAGTTGTAAATCTTGATCCTTCACACCTAACAGGGCACGACCATGGCCCATGGATAGACTGCCTTCATTGATTTTATCTGTCACTGCTTTAGGCAAAGCTAAGAGACGGATAAGGTTGGCAATATGAGAACGGCTTTTCCCTAAGCGTTTGGATAACTCATCCTGGGTTACTCCGAGATCTTCAATCAATTGTTCGTAAGATTTTGCCTCTTCAATAGGAGAGAGGTCTTCTCTTTGTAAGTTCTCAAGCAAAGCGATCTCCATCATTTGTTCATCCGTCATCTCCCTGGCAATTGCAGGTACATGCGTGAGACCGGCTTTTTGGGCTGCGCGAAAACGACGCTCCCCGACAACAATTTCATATCCTTTGATGCTTTTTCTCACAATCAAGGGTTGAAGGATGCCGTGTTCGGCAATGGATTGTTTCAACTCTTCCAATGCTTCTGGCTCAAACTGTTTGCGGGGTTGGTAAGGGTTCGGACGACAGTCTTTAATCGCTACGTGTTGGATTTCTTCTGTCGATGTCTGGTTGTTGAAAAAAGCGCCTAAAGCCTCTTGGCCTTTGCTACCTAACCCTTTCGCCATTCACAATCACTTCCTTTGCTAAATCTAAATATACTTCTGCGCCACGTGATTTGGCATCATAAAGAATCGCTGGTCTTCCGTGGCTGGGCGCTTCACTTAAACGTACGTTACGCGGAATAATCGATTGATAAACGCGATCCCTGAAGTATTTCTTTACTTCATCTATCACCTGGATTCCCAGATTTGTGCGGGCATCCAGCATGGTCATAAGTACACCCTCAATCATTAAATCATGGTTCATATGCTTCTGAACGAGCCGTACCGTATTCAAAAGCTGGCTCAAACCTTCCAAGGCATAATATTCACATTGTACAGGAATTAAAACAGAATCAGAGGCGGTCAAAGCATTCAATGTTAGAAGTCCGAGAGAGGGAGGGCAGTCGATAATAATATAATCATAATCACTTTTGATCTCATCCAGCGCTTTTTTCAATTTTACTTCCCGGGAAATAATCGGGACTAATTCTATTTCCGCGCCAGCCAATTGAATCGTTGCTGGAATGGTATCAAGGTTGCTTACAATCGTACTTGTCTTGACATCCTTCGCTTTTACATTATCCACGAGCACGTCATAGACACACCGCTCCATATCTCCTTTTTCTACGCCGATTCCACTCGTTGCATTTCCCTGGGGATCAATATCCACCAAAAGGACTTTATAATCCAAATGCGCAAGACATGCACTTAAATTGACGGCTGTCGTTGTTTTCCCGACCCCGCCTTTTTGATTGGCGATTGAAATCACTTTCCCCATGATGTCACCTGCCTCACTGTCTTTTTTATCATTCTACCATTTTATTGAAAGCATTAGGTAAAATGGCTTAAAAAAAGCCCCATCTCCACATAAGTCAAGATGGGTCGTTCAGGCGTATTATTTTTTCTTACCTTTTGGAATCTTGATTGTGATCTGATAATAATCGTCATGATCTTCTTCGTCCGTTTCTAAGTCGATCCCTGTATCCGTCACCATTGTCAAGGATTGGCGAATCGTATTCATGGCGATACGCATATCCTTATTGACGCCCTTCATCTTCGGTTTCTTTTTCTTTGGTGCCGGGTCATTTAACTTAGCAATCCGTTCTTCTGTCTGCTTCACGTTCAACTGCTTTTCAATGATTTCTGCCAAAATCTTTTCCTGTTGTTCCTCTTCTTTCAGAGCAATGAGAGCCCGTGCGTGCCGTTCCGTAATCTTTTTATCCATAACGGCCTGCTGAACAGACTCCGGCAACTTCAAAAGACGCAATTTATTGGCAATGGTCGATTGACTTTTTCCCAGCCGTTGCGCTAGGGCTTCCTGCGTAATCTGATGCAGTTCCAGAAGCTTTGCATAGGCGACTGCTTCTTCAATTACGGTCAGCTCTTCCCGTTGCAAGTTTTCTATCAGAGCAACAGAAGCTGTTTGTGAATCATTCATCTCGCGGATAATCGCAGGGACCGTTTCCCAGCCCAGAGACTGAACGGCACGCCACCTACGTTCACCGGCGATCAATTCATACTCTTCTTCATTTAACCGACGGAGAACGATCGGCTGAATCATCCCATGCGTATGTATCGTCTGGGCGAGTTCGCTAATCTTCTCGTTGTTGAAAATCGCTCGAGGTTGGTAACGGTTGGGCTGCACGCGTTCGACTGGAACTTGTACAACCTCGTCGGGGTTGTAGCCTTCTTCTTCATTGTTGTCATTATCCGAATCCGGTTTGTCCCCTAGCCCGAACAAACGACCAAAAGGATGTAACACGATCAGACACCACCTTTATACGATCGAGCATACGCTGTTTTTATTGTATATACCCTATATTTTGAAACATAAAAAGCGCCGCAGGCTACTCAGCTGCTGCGCGTACGTATGCCGTTTTTCATTTCTCTATTCATTTTATCACATTTAATCTATGAAAAGTATCTTCAAGATTGAAGAAATGATCGTCGGGTTTGTCGAAAACACACAATTTTCTAGTGTGAAACGTGGTTTTCCGCCATTTGAACGCCTCCCTTTCATGACTTTTCCTGACAAAACAAGTCGATATATTTTCTCAATGACAAAAGTTCTTAAGCAATATGGCAGTATTGTGGAAGACTCAGTTTCGAGGCTTTGATTGAGTGGATGGGGGCAACGGAAGATTCTCGAAACCACTACTTAAAATTCAGCTTATATGGTTTTGGGAAAAGGATAATATTAATTCTGCCCCAGTGGGCATTCAGAAAGTGAAAGCTTGATACAGAAGCTTATCCCCACTCTAGATGGGAGAGTGGGGACACTCCATCTCGGTATAGGGGGTTCGTTTCTCCCTCATATGAAATGGGGTGGTTGGGAAGCTCGGCGCTCCCCCACAGGAAAGGGAGTGGCTTCCCAGCCGCCCCTAACGCTTAACCAGGCAACAACCCTGGAAACATCTCGAAACTGAGTCTTCAAGAATAGGGAGCTGTTGTGTTAGAGGTTTGGGAGGAATATTGGGTGAGGATGAATAATATATAGAATTGGACTAATTTTTAGGAGGATATAGATATGCAAAAAAATTCCACAGAACGAATCACTCAATCAGCAGGGGGGAGAGCTTCTTAATTTTCACTTACGCTTAATCTCCTGCTTGCATCAGATTTTACTTTGCAGGAGGAAACATCTTGAAAAAGAATACGTTAGCATCTTATAACATTCAACTTTTATTTTGGGCTGAAATTTTTGGAAACTTCCGTTTTATTCAGCCTGTCCTTACGTTGTTTTATTTCGCAAGAGGTCTTGATGAAACAATGATTCTCCTCGTCATGACCTTCTTCAGTATAGGCGTGCTATTCGGGGAAATTCCTACAGGGGTCATCGCCGATCGTTTTGGTGCCAAACAGGCTTTTCTTATCGGTTCTGTTCTCAGCATCTTCGCCCACGGTTTATTAATTTTCGCTTTCGATCCATGGGTGTTTTTCGCAAGCAGCTTTCTTACGGGCTTCGCTGCAACATTTTTCAGTGGGGCAGATGAAGCGCTCGTCTATGAGTCATTAAAAGAAAGTAATGAAGAAAATCTTATGGACCGGGCGATGGGGCAGATTGGATCCGCCCGTTTTATCGTGTCTATATTTGTGGTCATCATAGGAGCCTTCCTAGCCAGGGACTTGGATGAAAGTCAATTCCGACTTCTCCTCATGCTTGGTGTCTTTTTCATGGTCATCCAATTCGTCGTGCTCTTGTTCGTTAAGAACCCTTCGAATCAAGGTGGGATACGGACGCCAATGGTGAAACAAGTGATAGAAGGATATCAGGCCATCCGCAAAACGCCGCAAGTGCTCTGGATGTTCATTAACATCTCCCTGGTTTTCATTCCGGCTGTCGCTATTTTTGAGAAATTCGATCAAAAATTGTTGGTAGATGCCGGACTCCCGGTTTACGGAATCGGGGTGGTGTATGCAGTTACCGCAATCTTCGGCTTTGTTGCGGCGCGATCGATTGGTTGGATGACAAAGTGGGTGACACGGGTACAGCTTTTGTTCATCACAGGTATCCTTGCCGTACTCTCACTTGCAGCCACTGCTGTACTGCACACTCATCTTTGGATGGTTCTTTTAGCACTCATTCTTTTGAAACTTGTGAGCGCCATACGATATCCCGTTTATTCACAGTTGGCCAACGACATTATTCCTTCAAATGTGAGAGCGACGACCATTTCTTTGCTTTCCATTCTGGACTCTTTGTTTGACCTGGTAATTTTTATGACCGTAAGCGGAATTGCCCCCTTCGGTTTTATGCCCATGTTTTTCGTTTGTGCAGGCATTGCATTGATAGGAACGTTGATTCCAATTCGACAAGCTTCAACATAACTTTTTAAAAATTAACAAGCTCGTCCGATACAATCGGGCGGGCTTTGTTTCACATGAAACCTATCCATTATTATTGATTCTTCCATACACATCAAGGTCTTTGTATTCTCCCCAATGATAGATGTCCTGCTTTAACGTTCCCTCATAGCTCAGACCGGCTTTTTGCATGACTTTGGTCGAGCCCGGGTTGGAAGTGATAGCTGCCGACCATATTCGATTCAACTTCAATTCTCCAAAACCGAAGTCCACTACCCGGATTGCCGCTTCTGTCGCATATCCCTGGTTCCAATAAGGTTTCCCAACCCAGTAAGCGAGTTCCCCTTTGTGGTGTTTTCCATCGATTCTTAAAGTCATCGTACCCACAAGGACATTGGACTCCTTGACGATCATTGCTAAAGGGTACGCCGTTCCTTTTTCAATCCAATCCTTATGTAGGGCTATCCATTCTTCAGCCACTTCAAGCGTATAAGGATGGGGAACAAAAGTGGTCGCCGCCACGGCTTCATCTCCTGCTAATTCAACCACCCGTTCTGCTAAATCATTCGTGTAAGGTCTCAAACAAAGTCTCTCTGTATGCAGCTCCATTTCCACCCTCCTCCTTTAATATAGAATGTACTTCTAGTTTCATATGGGATAATCCTTTTTTAAAAATAAAGTCGTAATAAAAGTCGACATTTGTGGAAAAATGAGCACGATTAGATGAAAAACTAAAAGGGACAAATGGAACCCAAAAATATGAAAAGCAGGTGATCGGATGGATCTACAACAAAACTATAAAGCAGGCGACATCGTTTACGTGGTTTACAGAAACCCACACACGTATGATGTAGCCAATGTGCAAGAAGCTGCTGTTGTAAATAACCCTGAACAACCAGGAGAATTGGCTTTGTTTTTATATGAAACCTATTTTCCGCTGGATGAAAATATCGCAATATATGCCTCCGAAGGGGAAGCGGAACGCGCGTACTACGATGCCTTTGGTGGGGGAGTAGAATCGGAGGGTGAGCTGTGGTAAAACCATTCATGCCAGAACTTGTCTATATCGAACCAAGAGCTCTTGAATACCCTTTAGGTCGGGAATTAAAGGAAAAGTTCGAAGGGATGGGAATTGAAATAAGGGAGACCACCTCGCACAATCAGGTGCGCAACCTTCCCGGGGAAAATGATTTTCAAAAATACCGGATGGCGAAATCCACACTTGTGGTCGGGGTAAGAAAAACGCTTAAATTCGATACATCGAAACCCTCTGCGGAGTATGCCATTCCTCTTGCAACAGGGTGTATGGGGCATTGCCACTATTGTTATCTGCAAACCACGATGGGCAGCAAACCTTATATTCGTACGTATGTGAATGTCGAGGAAGTGTTTGATGCGGCTGAACAATATATGAAGGAGCGTGCGCCGGAAGAGACCCGTTTTGAGGCCTCCTGTACATCCGATATCGTTGGAGTCGATCACTTAACCCACTCGTTGAAGCGGGCGATTGAATACTTTGGAGAATCAGAACACGGACGACTTCGATTTGTAACGAAATTCGCGCATGTCGACCATCTGCTCGACGCCAAACACAACGGAAGAACAAGATTTCGCTTCAGCATGAATGCAGATTATGTCATCAAATACTTAGAACCTGGCACGTCCCGTTTAGATGAGCGGATTGAGGCTGCTGCGAAAGTCGCAAAAGCCGGCTACCCTCTTGGGTTCATCATTGCACCCATTTATTTGTACGAGGATTGGAAAGAAGGATACCGCATCCTTTTTGAAAAGCTTCAGGACAAATTGCCGGATTATGCTACGAAGGATTTAACATTTGAATTGATTCAACACCGCTTTACAAAACCGGCGAAGCGCGTCATTCAAAAGAATTATCCGATGACAAAATTGGAAATGGATGAGGAAAAACGTAAATACAAGTGGGGCAAATATGGCATAGGAAAGTACGTTTATCAAAAAGATGAACAAGAAGAAATGAAGAACGTACTAGGCGGATACATCAATCAATACTTTCCTGAGGCAAGTCTCGAATATTTCACGTGAAACAAAACTCAGAGCAGGGCTCTGAGTTTTTCATTTCTCAAAATACTCCCTATTCCTGACCTTTCTTTAAAACTTGTAAGAGGTGCCATTCTCAGGGAATATTTTCAGTGCAGAACACAAACAATAGAGGGAGATGAAAAGGAGGGTTCGTATGGCTTTTACCGTTTTTTTCGTGTCTGCGTGGCTGATCATAAGTATCTTCGCGATCATCCCGAAGCGATTAACGATCATAGAAAATTCATTTATATTTTTAGCCACAAGTGTCATCAGCATTAACTGGACGTGGATCATTAACGAAGAGCTAAAGTATGTGAAAATTACAGAGGACCCTGCAAATTACGCCGGATTTTTAATTTTTCGAAGTATAATTATCCCTACTCTTTTGATGGTTCAACTGAATTTATACGATCATTCATCATCTGCGATGAAAAAGGGAGTAATTTTCACTGTTTCCGTGGTTTGCTTACTTTTACTTACCATTCTATCCAGGGTCCTTGATATTTCTACTTACAAAGAATGGAGTCTGGGTTTTGATGCTATTTACTATGTATTCCTCCACTTTTTCAGCATCGGTGTATGGAAATTAATCAGGAAAACAACGCACAATGAGGTGAAGCACTCGTGAACTTCCTTTGGCAGACCTTCGATAAAAATGAAATAACCATTTTAATACTCCTCACTCTTGCCTACACCCTCTTTTTTATCCTCCCTTATAAATTCAAACGGGAGATCACCTGGCTGTTAATGTTGCTGGGTTTTACAATCGGGGTGTTCTTCGACTTTACCATAGGTGGAGGGCTCATTGATTTTTTCACGTTGAATGATACGAATCACTATGAATTGTTCGACTTATGCTATTACTTGATATTCGCACCATTCAGTTATTTTTTCATTTATTTCTATGACATGTTCAACATCCATAAAAAAACGTTTATTTTCTATATTCTTCTCTGGGTCATCATTGGAGTCAGTATGCAGTGGGTGTTTACAAAGCTTGGCATCGTTGAATTCCAAAACGGCTATAAAATCAGCTTTTCTTTCGCTGTCTTTTTAACGACTCAGACATTTACAGCGCTCTATTATGAGCTTATCCGTTCAGGCGTTCAGGTTTTGAAAAGAGGCTGAACCCTCTGAATTTACTCTCCAAGGCGAGTAATTGTTTTTTCCCTTTTCTCAACACGAAAGGTCACCCTTCTTTTTAAAGGTGACCTTTCTTTTTTCTCTATGAGAAGACAGCCTCAGGAGAAGATACCGTATTCAGTAATTTCTACATCCACTTTCACATTAACCTCAAGCTCCGAATAGTTATCCCGCCATTGCGTAAGATCGAAATCCCCCCTCCTTGTTTTGGCAAAATTCCCAAGTCCCAGCGGGTCCACCCCTTTTTCCTTAAACAAAGAAATCAATTCCTTCCCTTCCTTGTTAAAAAACTCAGCGAATTTCTCTTCCATTTCTTTCGCTAATTCAGGAGACGCGTCGCGTTTAATACCGGACATTTCATTTACTTCGGCTTTTAACTTGACTTTGATGTCAAACTGCGGATTGTCGGTGGGTCCTGATAGACTGTAGTCAACATTTGACCCGATGTTTTCCATCATGATCACGCCCCCTTCAAACGGGATTTCCTGCATCCCTTTTATAAAATTTTCTTTTAACATTTTAAATGTAAAAATAGCAGAATCCGGTATCTCAGCGACAAGTACTCCTCTTTTAAAGAAGCCGACTCCTGATAGTTCGACAAAGGTTTCGTGTTTTTTCAACAATGGAAGGAATGAATCCATTCCTTGCGCATAGTAGGCATACAAGAAATCATGCAGGCTTGTCGATGGAAAATTATAGAGGGTGTTATTTTCAATGAGCCCCTGCAGATGCTTAGAGGTTGTCTCATCCTGAGTGTATCCACCTTCTATTAAGTCCTTAGAAGAGCCTTCCACAACTCCTAAGAACATATTTCTGCTTAGCCTGGGATCTCGACTAAGGACATCGATAAAATCAGCCAGATCATTTTCTGCTAATTCTTTGCTGTATAATGTTACAGCCAATTTCCCGATTGAAATAGGTCTTGAAGATTGCTTCTGTATTTCTACTTCTACATCTTTGGTTGAATCAGCCTCGACCGTTAAATAGAGTTCAGAAGCTGCTTGTTTATCTTCACTCTTTCCGTATTGAGGAATGGATACTGTCCCCTGAATCCTTTCTTCCTCTCCTACATCGTATCCGACAATTTGAACAATCGCGTTCTCCTCCACGCTCCTGCTTGGCATACACCCGTTCAAAAGTACAACAGACACCATCATAAGAAAAAGCCATTGTTTTTTCATGTCCGTTTCCTCACTTTATCTGTAATCGTCTTGAGAATTAATAACAATGGGATATATAGCAGGACGTATAAACCAAGTTGTCCCGACCAGTTATTCACAGAATCAATCATCGGCCGCCCATCGATCAGGACAGCGGGGAAATAGAGGGCGATACAGAAAAGAATCACCATATACTTCTGCTTCACCTTGAATACGCGCTTTGGAATTCTGGTTGCTCCCCATAACCCTAAACATATATTCGGAAGGATGACATACAGCCACATGGCTATCCCTACGAATTCAAATCGTTCAATGAACGGAAATTCGACAATTTTCCAAGCGGAAATCGTACCCCATACCACTTGCTTCAACTGTTCTTCACTATAATAAACGAACGTCACAAGGACACTGATTAAATAAATCATCGTCGTGTAAAACACGCCATAATGAGCCCATTTCTTGGATTTTTGCGGGTCTTTGATAAAGGGATAATAAATCAAGAGAAATTCCAAGCCAATAAAGCTGAGAATACTATTCTTTGTTGCAGCCAATATGTCTGGGACACTATGACTGATCACTGGATAGATGTTCATGGTATGACCAGCTTCTACAGGAAAATATTTAAGCAGCAGAATTGGCAGACCAATAATAACGCTGATTAAGCAGACTCCTGTAATCACCCGGAAACCACCACTGACCAGATAGTACACAAGAAGCAGGAGGACAAAGGTGAACACCCAAACATGCAGCCCGGGAAATACCCACACTTTAATGACCTCTATGAATGTGATTAGCACGGTGAAGGCGAGCAGAGTGAAATAAGCACAAAAGAGGAGGCTTAAAAAACCTCCTACGTATTTACCAAAAATCCTCTTATGGATTTCGACAATGTCGCCTCCTCCATTTTGAAGAAGTCGATAGATCATCCAAAGAATCACATGTAAGATACCACCCGCAATCAATACAGCAACCCATGCATCAAATCCTGCTTTTTCCACTAAGTACTTTTCAAAACCGAGAATTCCGACACCCACCTGCATGCTATGAATCAGAAAGAAGACATAGGCGGGTGTGACTAAGTAATTCTCAGGTATTTTCAATCCTTGACTGTTGTTCAA
This sequence comes from Halobacillus litoralis, assembly GCF_009856445.1. GTDB lineage: Bacteria > Bacillota > Bacilli > Bacillales > Halobacillaceae > Halobacillus > Halobacillus litoralis. The sequence goes on along the minus strand of NZ_WMFA01000001.1, from coordinate 62,468 downwards.
CTTATTCATCGATATCCCTCTTCGCGTTCACTCGTGATGGATTCATCCGTTGTGGATCTTCTGTCCTCATGAGAACCGGCCGCTCCGTCTGCTTGTTGAAAGGCAGACGGATAAAAGCATCCTTCAAATCTTTGATTCTAAGCGGATAAAGCGGTTCGAAAAAAGGACGCCCGATGGATTGTAATTTAATGAGATGACCAATAAAAAAGACCATGCACATCGAAATTCCTATAAGTCCCCATAGCTGTGCACCAATGATAAACGGAAAACGGATCAACCGAATGGTGTTACCAATTTGGTAAACAGGGGTCGTAAAGGAAGCCAGGGCACTAAGGGCGACGATAATCAATAGCACATTACTCGTAAGTCCCGCGTCTACGGCTGCTGTACCAATAACGATACCTCCTACGATACCGATCGTTTGACCGATTTTCGTCGGAAGTCTGGCTCCTGCCTCACGTAATAATTCAATCGTCAATTCAAGAACAATCACTTCCAGTATCGGTGGAAACGGAATATCCGAACGGGACGAAACGATTGTTGCCATCAGGGCTGCAGGAATCATTTCGTGATGATACGTGAGGACTGCTACATATAAAGGTGTACTTAAAACGGAAAAAATGACAGCAAATAAACGAATTAAACGGAAAGCAGTTGCTAAATGCCAAGGTAGAAAGTAGTCATCAGACGCACCGAAAAATTCAACCACCGTCGTCGGGCATGTTAAAGCATGAGGAGAACCGTCGACTATAATAGCTACTTTCCCCTCGACCAGGTTGGAAACGACACGGTCCGGTCTTTCTGTGTCCAACAATTGCGGAAAAGGAGAGTTGGAATTATCAGCGATAATTTGTGTCACAAACGAGCTGTCAATCAGCTGATCAACCTCTATCCCTTTCAAACGCTGAGTTACCGTGTCCACGTTGTCTTGATTCACCACGCCATCGATGTAAATGACCGAGACGCGCGTTTTGGTAATCTTCCCTACATTCAATTCTTTAATAGTTAACTGGGGTAAAGGCAGACGCTTTCGTATAAGGTTGATGTTCGTGTTCAACGTCTCCACGAATGCCTCTTTAGGCCCTACGACACTGAATTCCACTTCAGGTATGCTGACCTCTCTCGATTCCAAGGAAATGGCAGGGACCAGGACCACTTCCTCATCGGTTTCATGCCTTTGTATCATGATGTAGCCAAACATGACTTTCTCTTCAATGAGATCGAGTTTGGAAGTCACCCTTACGTTCTCGACAGGAATTCTCTCCTGCATATCGTGTAACGTGTGCAGAGATTCCTCATTCAAGGTCGTTAATACACTGCGGTTCAGTATTTTAGAGTCACACATCGTTTTCAAATAGGAAATCGTGCACCTCGTACTACCGCTTAATTCGTAATGAACGAAATCCTCCGATTGTTTCATCGCTTGGATAAATTCAGAAAGAGAGCCACTCTGTTTCTTCGTCTGCTGCTGCTTTTCTGGCTGCTGTTTGTCCTTCCGCTTCCATTTCCACATGATGAACTCCTTTATTCCGTGTCTGACTTCTTTCTCCTATCATCCTCTTTTCGTAATAATTTATACCTGGACGGAAAGTATAAAAGAGACAAGGAGGACGAACTATGATTTACGCTTATGTATCGCCTTTATTCATCGTTGCCTTAGTGTTTATATCAACCGTGTTCGTCATCGACTGGTTAGCTAAATTGCTGATTTACATCTTCCTTGTGAACCTGGTTTGTTTACCGGGGTATCTGCTGTACAAGGAAGAAGTAAAAGAAAGTAAATTAGAACCGCCACCATCACCAGAGGAGGGAAACCAATATGTCCCAAAAAACACTGACAGCCAATGAAATCGGACTATTATGGACACAATATATTCAGAACAGTATGGCCATCCCTGTCTTAGAACATTTTCAATTCACCCACAGGGATGAAGAAATCCAGCCTTTAATTGGCCTGGCAAGGGAAATTGCGGAACAGGGAATGAACGATTGCCATCGATTTTTTGAGGAAGCTGAACTTCCCATTCCCAACGGATATTCTATGGATGACCTGAATCCGAATGCACCCAAGCTTTTTACAGATTCATTCATGTTAACCTTTTTAGAACATATGGGGCAGGCAGGGCTTACTTCCGATGGTTTTTCTTTAGGAGCCTCTTCCAGAGAAGATGTTCGGAATTTCTTCAGTGAACGCATACGTAAGCAGGACCAACTTTTTCACGAGTGTGTGAACACCGGACTTGATAAAGGGATTTATACAAGACCCCCTCAAATTGCTATTAAAAATGAAACCGAGTACATTGAATCCAAAAGTTATTATCACCCTTTCAGTAAACGTTCTTTGAACGCCATGGAAATCACCCACTTGTATGAAAACATAAAAAATAACACAATCGGGGAAGTGTTATGTCAGGGATTTGCTCAAACAAGTAAAAACAAAACGGTCAAAGAATACATGAAACAAGGAAAAAAGATGTCGATTAAGCATCGCAAATTATTCTCAGACCTTTTGGACCAGTCCGGCATCATGACACCAATGGTATCTGCGAACTTCTTGACCACCCATACAGACCCTGTCTTTTCTGACCGACTGATGATGTATTTAATCAGCGTTCTTGCTTCAGCTGGACAAGGAAATTACGCAACCAGTTCTTCTGTCAGCCTCCGCTACGATATCGTATTTACCTATCAGAGGTTGATCTTAGATACAGCGATCTATTCTAAAGACGGTCTGGATATCATGATTCACAATGGATGGTTTGAAGAACCCCCTCAAGCTCCAGACAGAGAGAAACTCATCCAATAATTTTTAGCGGAAGAGGAATCGATATGAAAGAAAAACGACTGGAAATTTTATTATGGAGCATTGCCTTTCCGGGATTCGGTCAGCTATTGAACGGGCAGGTCATCAAGGGGTTATCCTTCATCCTTTTAGAAGTGATTCTCAACGTGAACAGCTCTTTCAACATGGCCATTGTCCATAGTTTTCACGGAAATATAGAAAAAGCCATTGAAGTGACGGACTATCAATGGCTCATGTTCTACCCGTGTGTGTACATGTTCGCAGTCTGGGACGCTTATCGCCAGGCAGACGGGGAGTGTCCCCCATATTCTTTTGTCCCTTTTGCGTTTTGTGCCTATTCCGTAACCGTTGGGCTGATCTATTCCCCTCTATTTAAGGTGGGAGGGGTTTTAATTGGACCAGTTTGGCTGCCCATTCTATTCCTGCTGCCAGGAATTATCCTTGGACTCTTCGTAAGATCATTATTATTACGCTCTTCCAGAACCCCCTCATAACTCTTACCATGAAGGGGTTTTTGTTATGTTTGTTTTATTTTTCCAAAATGGTGGAATGACATCAAACAAACATGATTTGAGGAGGACTTCATTTATGAATAGAGAACAACGCCAAACAGATGGTCAACCAGGACAAGAACAATCCATACAGCCGGGCAAGGAGAAAGAGATGCATCCCTCTCCCTTACAAGCGGACGAGGACTACAAGAGTGGAAATAAATTAGTTGGAAAAGTCGCATTAATTACAGGTGGGGACAGCGGCATTGGAAGATCGGTAGCCATTGGCTATGCAAAAGAAGGTGCCGATGTTGCGATTTCCTACTTAGAGGAGCATGAAGATGCTGAATATACGAAAAAGAAAATTGAAGAGGAAGGACGCCGTGCCATCTTGATTCCTGGAGACGTAGGGGATGAAGAAACATGTAAAACAGCGGTTGAACGCACGGTGAATGAGCTCGGTCAATTAGATATTCTCGTCAATAATGCTGCTGAACAGCACCCGACGGATGATTTGTTAAATATATCAACCGAACAATTAGAGAGTACCTTCCGGACGAACATTTTCTCTATGTTCCATCTTACAAAAGCGGCCATTCCTCATTTGAGACAAGGAAGTGCGATTATCAATACTGCTTCGGTCAATCCCTATGTCGGGAACCCTGAACTTGTCGATTACACAGCAACAAAAGGAGCAGTTGTCGCGTTTACCCGCTCCATGGCCAAGCAATTAGTGAACAAGGGGATCCGTGTGAATGGAATTGCTCCAGGTCCGATTTGGACCCCGCTCATTCCAGCTACATTCCCAGAAGATAAAGTCGAAGAATTCGGTACTAACACACCGATGGGACGTCCGGGACAACCGGTAGAGCACGTTGGAAGCTATGTTCTGCTTGCCTCCGACGATTCCACCTATATGACAGGCCAGGTTATCCATATCAATGGTGGAATGTTTACATCCAGCTGATCGAAAGGAAAGAAACAGATGCCAGAAGGACCAGAAATCAGACGTGCAGCAGATTCCGTAGAAAGAGCATTAAATAACAAAACCGTCCTCGATATCCATTTTGCCTTTGAGGATTTACAAGGGTATCAAGAAATTTTGCGCGGGGCCACGGTGACAAGCGTTGACACTAAGGGAAAAGCGATGCTTATCCGCTTCAACAATGACCTGGTTATTTATTCACACAACCAATTATACGGAAAGTGGTACATTAGAAACGCTTATAACTACCCGAAAACGAACCGGCAATTGCGGATGGCCATTCATAATGAAAAGAAGTCAGCACTCCTTTACAGTGCTTCCGATATTGAAGTGCTCAAAGACGGCGAAGAGGAAGATCACCCTTTTCTTTCAAAAGTAGGACCTGATCTCTTAAGTGAAGAGGTGAATCCTGACGATCTTTTTGCACGTTTTCAGGAAAAGAGATTCCAACGAAGGAAATGGACGTCTTTATTACTCGATCAATCCTTTATCGGAGGGATCGGTAATTACTTACGCAGTGAAATTCTATTTGTTGCTGGTATTTCCCCATTTGTAAGACCGATCGATTGCACAGATGACCAACTTTATCGTGCAGCAAAAGCTTGTATCGACTTGATGTGGCGTTCGTATAAGAACAAAGGCATCACCAACGATCCAGCCCTTGCAGAAAAGTTAAAAAAAGAAGGCAAAAAGCGCTACGAGTATCGACATTGGGTCTTCAACCGGGAAGGTAATCCCTGCCGCATTGATGGGACGGAAATCATTAAGTTCCGTGCTGCTTCCCGGCGCTGTTACTACTGTCCAACCTGCCAAAAAAATCCCGCTCCTTCTTAATAGGAGCGGGATTTTTCTTATCTTCCTAACCAGCCACCATCAATCGCCAACTGATGCCCGTGTACATAACGAGAAGCATCAGAAGCGAGAAAAACAGCGGCACCGATGAAGTCTTCGGGTTTGCCCCAGTCACCAGCTGGAATACGATCAAGAATTTGCTTGTTCCGGTCTTCATCCTGAATGAGCGCAGTATTCATATCAGTTGCGATGTAGCCAGGGACGACACTGTTGACATTGACTCCTTCTTTCGCCCATTCATTCGATAGAGCTTTCGTCAACTGGGAAACACCACCTTTAGAAGCCGCATAGGCGGGTACGCGAATCCCTCCCTGATAGGACAACAAGGAAGCAAAATTGATGATTTTCCCGCTTCTGTTCGGTACCATATAGCGCCCCGCTTGTTGACAAAGGGTCCAAGTCGTTTTCAGATTGATATTCAGAACATCGTCCCAGTCCTCTTCAGAAAAATCAACAGCATCCGAACGTCTCTGGATTCCTGCTGCATTCACCAGAATATCTACATGGCCAAATGCTTCCACAACGAGAGGTATCGCCTCTTTCACTTGCTCTTTATCATTTAAATCACACGGAATGATGTGACAAGTTCGCCCCTGATCTTCAATTTCTTCCTTAACGTCTACTTGTGAGGTGTTCCTCTGTAGCAAAGCAATATCGGCACCAGCCTCAGCCAGGCCTATAGCCACAGCACGCCCAATCCCTCTAGTTCCACCGGTTACAGCCGCTACTTTTCCATCTAAACGAAATAAATTCTCTGACATTCCAATCCCCTTTCACGCTACGATAGCGTTTACATTCTCTTATATACCATTCTATAATAACAGGGAAATTCCTTTCATTATTTTAAATTAACTCATGAAATTTATTTTCATAAATTAACGAAAGAAAATATGTTCTGCATGGATGCCGTCCTCTGTTAAGGTGAGCCTTCCGAATGAATACATAGGTGACCGCCTTTTATCCGTCAGAGATCCAGGGTTGAAAAGCAGTGTTTTTTTAAAATAACGAAGAACTGGGATATGAGAATGTCCGTAGATCAACACATCCGGGGGATCCTCTTGGAAAGCTTCCAGCACACGCTTTTCCGTCGTCTTTTTATCTCCGTGGCCATGGACAATTCCAATCTGGTACCCTTTCCATTCCAGTGTTTGTTTTGCTGGAAATTTGTCTTGAATATCTTCTCCGTCCACATTGCCATACACTCCATACACGGGAGCATAGTCTTTCAACATTTCATAAAGCTCTAAAGTCTGCCAATCTCCCCATGAATGATGGCATCCACGTCCTTCAATTCTTTTATAAAACGCTTTGGAAGCTGTTTTGCTTTTTTCGGCATATGAGTATCTGACAGCACAAGGATTTCCATTCTTACCCCTCCTCTTTCTCTTATTCCCTAAAAAAATAACCTCTCTACCCTTAGGCAGAGAGGCAAACAAGTTATTGAATCGGTGTTTTATTCGGTGTTCCCGCTTTTCTCGGGTATTTCTTCGGTGTTTTTCTTCTTTTTTCAATGATGGCGATGTTTCGCTCACTGCCCTCTTCGGGCAATTCAAACGTGTGAACATCAAGAACTTCCCCACCGACAATTTGAATAGCAGCTTTAGCGTCTTCCATTTCATCTTTCAAGTTGGGACCTTTCATCGCCATGAATCTGCCGCCTTTCGTAGCCAAGGGCAAACATAACTCACTAAGGACGGACATTCGCGCAACGGCGCGTGCCATCACAAGGTCATAACTTTCACGGAAATTCGCATTTTTCCCGAAATTCTCGGCACGATCATGATAAAATGCGACATCATCCAGCTCCAATTCGTGGGCTAAGTGGTTCAAAAATGTGATTCGTTTTTTCAAAGAATCGACAATTGTCACTTTCAACTGTGGGAAGACGATTTTCAAAGGTAAGCTCGGAAAACCGGCCCCCGCTCCGACATCACAAATACGGAGCGGTTGATTGAAGTCATAGTAGAAGGATGCCGTCAAAGAATCATAAAAGTGTTTCAAATAGACGCCTTCCTGATCGGTAATTGCCGTAAGATTCATTTTTTCATTCCACTCGACGAGAATCTCAAAATACTTCTCGAACTGGCGCTGCTGGTGATCGTCGAGCTCTATTCCATGTTCCTGTAATGCTTTAAGAAAGGTATTGATATTCATAAGTCCATCCTTTCAGATTATTCCCCGGATACGCGAGCGATTTTCCCTTGTTCAATATAAACAAGCAGGATGGAAACGTCCGCCGGATTGACCCCTGAAACACGGGAGGCCTGCCCGACAGATAGAGGTCGCACGGATTTCAGACGGTCACGCGCTTCTGTCGCAAGACCATGAATCGCATCATAATCGATATCCTCAGGAATTTTCTTCGTCTCCATCTTCTTCATGCGGTCGATTTGTTCCAGAGCTTTTTTAATATAGCCGCTGTATTTCACCTGGATCTCCACCTGCTCTTTAACATCATCAGGCAGGGCAGCATCGCTAGGAGTCAAGCGTTCCAAGTGACTGTAATTCATTTCTGGACGTTTCAATAAGTCTGTTGCACGAATGGCGTCTTTCAGTTTCGATCCACCCGCTTCTTCAATGACAGCTTGAACCTCTTCCGTCTCTTTCAAAATGACTTTGTCGAGACGCTTTTTCTCTTCTTCGATCAAGCGCTTCTTCTCCATAAAACGCTCATAACGATCTTCAGGAATTAAACCAAGTTGATAGCCGATTTCTGTGAGACGGAGATCCGCATTATCGTGACGAAGCATCAAGCGGAATTCCGCGCGTGACGTAAGAAGACGGTATGGTTCACCCGTTCCCTTAGTGACCAGGTCATCAATCATAACGCCAATATAACCTTGAGAACGGTCAAGAATTAATGGTTCAAGGTCGAGCGCTTTCGCAGCCGCGTTAATCCCTGCCATCAATCCTTGTCCGGCAGCTTCCTCGTATCCAGACGTTCCATTCAGCTGTCCCGCTGTAAACAGTCCTTCAATCTGCTTCGTTTCAAGTGTCGGCCATAATTGTGTCGGCACAACAGAATCATACTCGATGGCATACCCAGCGCGCATGATTTCCGCTTTTTCAAGACCTGGAACGGTACGCATCATTTCATTCTGCACGTATTCTGGAAGAGAAGTGGAAAGACCTTGAACATACACTTCTTCTGTATCTCTTCCTTCAGGCTCAAGGAAAATCTGGTGACGGGGTTTGTCATTGAAACGAACGATTTTATCTTCGATGGATGGACAATATCGCGGCCCTGTCCCTTTGATCGCTCCTGAATACATCGCAGATAATCCTAAGTTATCGTTAATGATTTTGTGTGTGTCTTCATTTGTGTACGTCAGCCAGCACGGAATTTGATCGGTGATGAACTCTGTCGTTTCATAGGAAAAGGAGCGTGGTTCTTCTTCTCCCGGCTGAATTTCTGTTTTGGAATAGTCGATCGTGTGACTGTTGACACGCATCGGCGTTCCGGTTTTGAAACGGACCATTTCAATGCCCATTTCCTCCAGCTGTTCAGAAAGTGAAACCGTTGAACGTTGGTTGTTTGGGCCACTTTCATACGACAAGTCGCCAATGATGACGCGTCCCCGCATGAATGTACCTGTCGTCACAATGACAGTTGGAGCATAGTAGGCTGCTTTCGTTTCTGTTACGACACCTTTGACCTGATTATCTTCTACCAGTACTTTTTCAACCATCGCCTGGCGAAGCGTCAAGTTCTCCTGATTCTCAAGAACCCGCTTCATTTCTTTGATATACAACGGTTTGTCTGCTTGTGCACGCAACGCACGCACAGCAGGGCCTTTTCTTGTGTTCAAAAGTCGCATTTGGATGTGGGTTTTATCAATAACTCGACCCATAGCTCCGCCTAATGCATCAACTTCACGTACAACAATCCCTTTTGCGGGACCACCAATGGACGGGTTACACGGCATAAAGGCAACGAGGTCGAGGTTCAAAGTCAGCATTAACGTTTTCGCTCCGCGGCGCGCGGCAGCAAGACCTGCTTCTACTCCGGCATGACCAGCACCAATAACAATTACATCATAATGCCCTGCATCATATGTCATTCGGATGACTCTCCTTTTTTTATCATAATGAATAGCGTTTAAACAGAACGTTTATTTTCCTAAGCAGAATTGCGAGAATAATTGATCGATCAAGCTCTCGTGAACGGTATCCCCGACGATTTCCCCGAGAATCTCCCACGTTCTTGTGACATCGATCTGGACGACATCAAGCGGAACTCCCATCTCCATACCATTTTGGGCATCTTCGAGGGCTTGTTTCGCCTGTTTTAATAACTGAACATGACGGACATTCGAAACATACGTCATATCACCGGCATCAAGATCTCCTTCAAAGAATGTATCGCCAATCGCCTGTTCCAATTGGTCAATCCCTTCTTCACGGATCAAGGATGTTGTAATCACAGGGTGATCCCCGGCCAATTCCTTCACTTGATTAAGGTCTAAGCGTTGTTCCAGATCCATTTTATTAACAATCACGATAATATTCATATCGCGGATGGCTTCGAAAAGTTTTTGATCCTCTTCGCTCAGCTCATCCCCATAGTTTAACACAAACAGGATCAGGTCAGCTTCTTTCAGTACTTGCCTCGAACGTTCAACACCGATTTTTTCCACGATGTCTTCTGTCTCCCTGATCCCCGCTGTATCTACTAGACGAAGTGGAACACCGCGAACATTGACATACTCCTCAATTACATCACGGGTCGTTCCTGGAACTTCCGTCACAATCGCTTTATTTTCATGGACAAGAGCGTTCATCAATGAAGATTTGCCGACGTTAGGACGGCCGATAATGGCCGTTCCCAGTCCCTCTCTTAATATCTTCCCTTGCTTCGCTGTTTCCAGGATGCGGGTGACTTCTTCGTGTACTTCTTTTGTTTTCTCTTCCATCATTTCATGCGACATCTCTTCAACGTCATCATACTCTGGATAGTCGATATTCACTTCCACATGGGCGAGCGTTTCCAGAAGTTTTTGTCTTAAATCCTGAATCAAGTTCGATAATCGCCCATCCATCTGCTTTAAAGCGACATCCATAGCCCGGTCCGTTTTTGCACGAATCAAGTCCATGACTGCTTCCGCTTGGGAAAGATCGATACGACCATTCAAAAACGCGCGTTTCGTAAATTCACCGGGCTCAGCCAATCTGGCGCCACTCGCCAGCACAATCTCCAGCAATCGGTTGACCGAAACGAGGCCGCCATGGCAGTTGATCTCGACAATATCTTCTCTCGTAAAAGTCTTCGGGGCACGCATGACAGATACCATCACTTCCTCGGCCATTTCGCCCGTCTCAGGGTCAATAATTTTTCCGTAATGCATCGTGTGGGAATCGACTTCATTCAAATCCTTCCCCTTGAAAAGGCTGGCAGCAATCGTCACGGCCTCAGGTCCACTTAAGCGGACAATGGCAATCGCCCCTTCTCCCATCGGGGTCGAAATGGCGGTTATTGTATCTGTTTCCACACGCACTCACCTCCTGAAAATTTTCGTTTTATATTTATCCACAATAGGAATATTATTAATGTCACTAACAAACTAGCTTACCACACCGCCACGTGTTTTGAAAAGATATCAACACGTATATTCCCTCATTCCGCCCCTTTTAGTTATCCACATGTGCATAACTCTTCCTATCATTTTCTCCACCATACCAGGGAACAATACGACTACCAGCTATTTATTGAACGAACTGGTAGGATTGTTGAGGACTCAGTTTCGAGATGCCTCGAGGTTCGTTGCCATGTTGAGCGTGAGGGATCGCTGGGAAGTCACTCGCTTTCCTGTGGGAGAGCGCCGAGCTTCCTCGGACTACTTCGTGCGGGATCTCGCCTTTCTCCTTCTCCCACGGGAGTCTCGCAACTTCCCAACCACCCCATTCGATGTAGGAAGGAGGTTGCTTGCCACTATTCTGTTGTGATGGGCATAAAGAGCTCTACAACAATAGAATAGCGTCCTTAGGAGTTGATTCCCATCCAATTACCATGTCTCCCGAAGTGGTTGGGAGATACTTATATAACAAAGGGGCGGAGGCTCACCGCGCTCCCGCGGAAAGCGAGTCATTCCCCGCAGCCTCCATCCACGCAACAAAAGTTTCGAAACTGATTACTTAACAATAGGAAGCGTTTGTTGGTTTAGGAATCCATAAAAAATGCTCCTGTTCATGAAAGATGAACAGAAGCATGAGTAACACATTATTGAGGTCGAATGACGACGTGCCTGCGGGGATCGTTCCCGTCAGAATCGGTCTCGATTTTTTTATGGTTTTGCAATGCGCTGTGTATGATTTTTCTTTCATACGAAGGCATCGGCTCAAGCTTCACTTCCTGATTTGTCCGTATCGCCTTCTCAGCCAATCGATGCGCCAGGTTTTCTAAGGTTTCTTTTCTGCGACCACGATATCCCTCAGCGTCTAACATGACGGTATAGAAAACATCGGACTCGCGATTCACGACAAGTTGAGCCAAATATTGAAGGGAATTCAGTGTTTGGCCACGTTTGCCAATCAGCATCGCAATCTTTTCACCTTCAAGCTCCATGTAAATGTCGCGCTGACGGAGCTCGGTTCTTACCTGGACAGGAGCGCCCATTTGTTCTGCTACTTCATAGATGAATGTTTCAACGTCCTGCACTGGATTTTTCTTGATCGTTACTTTTACAATCGCTGGTTTCGTACCAAAACCGAGAAATCCTTTTTTACCTTCATCAATGATCTCAACATCGACTTGATCTCTTGATGTGCGTAATTGCTCTAGTGCTGTTTGGATCGCCTCATCAACTGTGGTTCCCGTAGCAGTCCATTGCTTCACTAGTTTGCTCCTCCTGTCTCATCTTTCATCATTGGTTTACGAATGAAAATGGTTTGAAGAATCATGACAACGTTACCGACAATCCAGTACAACGCAAGGGCAGATGGGAAGAAGAATGCGAATGTACCAATCATCAATGGCATAATATATAGCATCATTTGCATTTGTGGATTCTGTGCAGCCGCGCCTCCGGCCATCATCAATTTCTGCTGAAGGAACGTAGTTCCCGCTGTCAGAATCGCTAGAAATGGATCCGATTGTCCAAGCTCAAGCCATAGGAAATTATGGGTTTGAACTTCCTGCGTTCTCATAATCGCATGGTAGAAACCAATCAGGATCGGCATCTGTACGATAATCGGCAAACACCCAGCTAGTGGATTGACGCCGTTTTTCTGGAAAAGCTGCATTGTTTCTTGTTGAAGCTTCTGTTGAGTCTGAGCATCTTTAGAAGAATACTTCTCTCTCAATTCTTTCAATTCCGGTTGAATATCCTGCATCGCTTTTGAACTTTTCAGTTGTTTGACGTTCAATGGCAAAAGCAAGACGCGGATAATGATTGTAACGATAATAATCGCCAATCCGTAACTTCCATTCGTGGCATCAGCGAAAAACAACAATGTTTGTGATAATGGATAAACAATATATTCATTCCAAAATCCTGTACTATCCGAGGTGATCTCTTGGTTGACGTCCATACACCCGGATAGGAACGTAAGCATACCTGTCATCGCGACCAGGATGAGTAATTTATTCCGCAACGTTCCTTCCTCCTTAATGAAATCGCTCTTCTATCTTTTTTTAAATACAAACCGATGAATGACTATACGACAATCATAAGTTTAGCATTAGTTGACACCATAATTCTATATGATTACGTGTGAATTTTTTTATTTAATAGCTTTGACCGTGATAATACGTGGGTCAGGCTTTTCTTTATCTCATGAAATTCCATTTGATTGGTCGGTTTCCGTGCAATGATGACAAGGTCATAATTCGGGTGGATCTCTGCCTCCAGCTCATGAAAGGCCTGCCTGAGATACCGCTTGATCTGGTTCCGCATGACCGCATGACCGATTTTCTTACTGACGGATAAACCGATTCGAAAATGGGATTGCTCTTCCTTTTTCATATAATAAAGGACCAGCTGGCGATTGGCGAACGACTGCCCGCGACGAAAAACCTTTTGAAATTCTTCATTTTTTTTAATACGATAAGCTTTTTTCATCGAACACCCTCCAAAATCACATACAAGGTGGCTTGGGCAGACCATTTTGCCTTCCACTATTTTCCCAGCAAGAGATCTTTTACCATTATGTAGAAAAATATCTCTTTTTATCCTTCTCTCACCTTTTTGGTGACTAAACATCTATAAAGAATCAAAAAAGCATTCTAAGTTCTTCTTTTCTATAAAAAACAAAAGAGGGACGAAGATCCGCCCCTTCTTTTGACCATTATACTGAAAAAAAGACCACTGATTGTTTTCAGTGGCCTATGCTGATAGAACTTTTCTTCCTTTACGACGACGACGTGCAAGAACATGACGACCGTTCTTACTGCTCATACGTGCACGGAAGCCGTGTACTTTTTTGCGCTTACGATTATTTGGTTGAAACGTGCGTTTACTCATTATATATACACCTCCTGAGGAAAATTCCAATAATACATCTAAAAGGCAGTCCCGATTAGTATAATAAATCCCCTTGCTTTTTGTCAACTTTTATTTTAAGGATGAATCCTTAAAGATCACTCCCGTTATATAACAGCTCTGTACTATAACAAACGAAAACATATGTCTAAAATAAGCGAACAAACTCTCCCCCTGGCGAACATTCACAGGATCTGTGTATAATTTAAGCCTGCGTTTTCTACTGTCCACAACAAATATCGACAAGAAAATCACAAAATATAGTGTTGTGGATGACTTTTGTCTACAAGGCGTTGAAATTGTGGATAAGTTAGCGTGAACCATTGCAACTGCCGTTTTTATCTGGTATTATATTTGTGTTTAACCGTGAATGACTTCTGAAGACCATAAATCTTTTCCACAGATTGTGGATAACGTGTGGACAGTTATTAACACGACTGTTTATGCAGTTATGCACAAGAGTGTGGATATTGAAAATAACTTTCTAGAACTCTAGTAAAATCAACTCTCGGACATCCACATCCGATCAGAGGTTTTTTAACGACATCTATTATACAAACCTTATACGATTACCTTTCGATCCTTTTGCTACGTTCGAAAAAGAGAACGAAAGGTTTTTTTGTTTTCCACTGAAACAGAGAGGGGTGAAACAATTTGGAGAACATCAATGAATTATGGAACAATACGCTCGAGCAGATTAAAGAAAAAATCAGCAAACCGAGCTTCGAAACATGGCTGAAAGCAACTAAAGCAGATTCTTTAAATGAAAATACGCTGACGATCGTTGCTCCGAATGAATTCGCCAGAGATTGGCTTGAAAATCAATATGAGAGCTTGATTACGGAAACTTTATATGAAGTGACTGGGGCGGAACTTGATACAAAGTTTATTATTCCGGAATCCAAGGACGACTCCCTGGAAGATGTGAAACTATCATCTAAAAAAGTACCGAATGTAAAAAACAATGGAAACGAAGAGTCACCGCAAAGCATGCTGAATTCCAAATATACCTTCGATACCTTTGTCATCGGTTCAGGCAACCGTTTTGCTCATGCAGCTTCCTTAGCGGTGGCAGAAGCACCAGCCAAAGCCTATAATCCTTTGTTTATCTATGGTGGCGTAGGGCTTGGTAAAACGCACCTGATGCATGCGATCGGACACTATGTACTCGATCATAATCCTAATGCCAAAGTGGTTTATCTATCATCTGAAAAATTTACGAACGAATTCATTAATTCCATCAGAGACAACAAAGCCGTCAATTTCCGGAACAAATATCGAAGTGTCGACGTGCTTTTAATAGATGATATACAGTTCCTTGCAGGAAAAGAACAAACACAGGAAGAGTTCTTCCATACGTTCAATACACTCCATGAAGAAAGCAAGCAGATTGTCATTTCCAGTGACCGTCCGCCTAAAGAAATCCCGACACTGGAAGACCGCCTGCGCTCACGATTTGAATGGGGATTAATCACGGACATTACTCCTCCTGATTTAGAAACAAGGATCGCCATCCTTCGTAAAAAGGCAAAAGCAGAAGGGTTGGATATCCCGAACGAAGTGATGCTTTATATCGCGAACCAAATCGATACAAACATCCGTGAACTGGAAGGTGCACTGATCCGTGTCGTCGCTTATTCTTCTTTAATCAATAGTGATATTAACGCATCGCTCGCAGCGGAAGCTTTGAAAGATATCATTCCAAGCTCCAAACCCAAGGTCATTACAATTGAAGCCATTCAGGAAATGGTCGGTGAAAAATACAATGTGAGACTGGAAGATTTCCCAGCGAAGAAACGCACAAAATCTGTCGCCTTTCCAAGACAGATTGCCATGTATCTCTCAAGGGAACTGACAGATTTCTCATTGCCGAAAATTGGTGAGGAATTTGGAGGCCGTGATCATACGACGGTCATTCATGCCCATGAGAAAATCTCAAAAATGGTGGCAGATGATCAACAGCTGCAAAAAGAGTTGGATGAAATTAGAGAACAGTTGAAATCTCACTAGTGGATAATGTGAATAGTGATTGCACGTTCGTCAACACTCTATCCACATGTGGATAACCTTAGTAAATCAACGTTCATCCTTGTTATCCACATTTCCACAGCCCATACTAGTACTATTACTGCATTTTATAATAAAAATAATTAATATATGCTCAATTAGGAGGAGTGTATTCAAAATGAAATTTGTTATCCAAAGGGATCAATTGATCAATAGTGTTCAAAACGTCATGAAAGCCATCTCTTCCAGAACTACGATTCCAATTCTTACGGGAATGAAACTCGAAGCAACAGAAGAAGGAATCAAATTAACAGGTAGTGATTCAGATATTTCGATTGAATCTTTCATTCCTAGTGAAGAAGACGGCATTGTTTATGTAGAAAACATTGAACCGGGAAGCATCGTACTTCAGGCTAAGTATTTCCCTGATATTGTACGTAAACTTCCTCAAAATACGGTGGAAATAGAAAGTGACCATACTCGTAATGTCACGATACGTTCGGGGAATGCAGAATTCCATTTGAATGGACAGGATCCAGAAGAATACCCGCAACTTCCTCAGCTTCATACAGAAGAGAGCTTTGAACTGCCGATTGACCTTTTGAAAAATTTAATACGGCAGACAGTTTTCGCTGTATCTACTTCTGAAACAAGACCAATCCTAACGGGAGTTCATGTAAAACTTGAAGACGGGAGCCTGGAATTCATAGCAACCGACAGCCACAGGTTGGCCTCACGTAAAATTCCATTGGAACAACCGGAAGGAAAATCTTTACCGGCGGTTGTCATTCCTGGTAAAAGTTTGACGGAATTAAACAAAATTCTTGATGATTCCGAAGACACGATTGAAGTGAGTGTGACAGAAAATCAGGTGTTATTCCGTACGAAACATCTTTATTTCCTTTCACGTCTGCTTGATGGAAATTATCCTGAAACTTCCCGCTTAATTCCCGAACAGAGCAAAACCATTGTCAAAATTGATACAAAAGAATTGCTGCAATCAGTGGATCGTGCGTCTCTTCTCGCAAAAGAGAATCGCAACAATGTTGTTCGTTTAATTACAAAAGAAGACAATCATCTTGAAATTACAGGAAACTCCCCGGAAGTAGGGAATGTTGTCGAAGAAGTGATGGCGACTGCTGTCGATGGAGAAGATTTGAAGATTTCCTTCAGTGCCAAATACATGATGGATGCACTGAAAGCGGTCGATTATGACCAGGTAAAAGTCGAGTTTACAGGAGCTATGCGTCCATTCTTGATCCGACCTGTCGATGACGACCAGATTTTACAGTTGATTCTCCCTGTCAGAACTTATTAAATCTTAGAAAAAGGTAAAGGTAAAAAGGTGCTTTATGTTTTGCATAGAGCACCTTTTCTTATTGGGCAGTTTTGGTGGCTTACTTGGAGAGACATTGGATTAGAAGTGACTTTGTTCATGTCTGTTCGTTTCAAAGAACTTATTATTTAGGTAGCTAAGTTTTTTTGGGTAGGCAGTGAAAAATCGAATATGAGTGAATGATGAAAGAATAGATAAAATACACAAGCTGAAAACTCCATAGTAAAGGGATGAAAGAGGCATACAGACCTGTTTCGTCTTCTCACACTTTCTTTACACACCTATCTTTAGTAAAATAAAAAATAGGTGAATTCATGAAATAGGGTGAAATGATATGAACGAAGAGATCGGTATCAGTACAGAATATATTCCATTAGGGAAATTTTTAAAATTAGCCAATATTGTCGAATCTGGTGGAATGGTGAAAATTTTCTTGTCGGAATTTGAAGTTTTGGTAAATGGAGAACCTGACAATCGTCGTGGCCGCAAACTGTATGTGGGCGATACAGTTGAAGTGGAAGAATTCGGCAGCTTCACTGTCGTCGAAGAAGCTTAGGTCAGGCGTATGTATATCCATGAGTTATCATTACGTTCGTTCAGGAACTATGATGAGCTCTCATTGACGTTCGACCATAAGATCAATGTCATCATTGGTGAAAATGCCCAGGGAAAGACCAATCTGATGGAAGCGATCTATGTACTCGCCTTTACGAGATCCCATCGCACTCCGAGAGACAAAGAACTGATACAGTGGGATGAAGAGTATGGTAAAATAAAAGGGAGTATCTTTAAACGTAATCGTCGCTTCCCTTTAGAAATCATCGTTTCTAAAAAGGGGAAAAAAGCGAAGTTGAATCATATTGAGCAAAAGCGTCTAAGCGACTATATCGGCGCTTTGAACGTGGTGATGTTTGCACCTGAGGATCTCAATCTTGTAAAGGGGAGTCCTCAGGTGCGTCGTCGGTTTATTGACATGGAAATCGGCCAGATCCAACCCACATATATTTATCACTTAGGACAGTACCAGAAGATTCTGAGACAACGAAATCATCTGTTGAAAGATTTACAGCGTAAGCCGGGAGCGGACCGGACGATGCTCGGTGTTTTGACAGAGCAGCTGATTGAACATGCAACGACGATTGTCGAACGCCGGTTTAAATTCCTGCAGCTCCTAAGATCATGGGCTACACCGATCCACGAAGGAATCAGTCGGCAGTTGGAGAAGCTCGAAATTGCTTATGATGCGAGTGTACGAGTATCAGAGGATATGAATTTGGAAACAATAAAGAATACATTCTCTGAAAAATTTACAGAAATTGAATCAAAAGAAGTGGAACGCGGGACGACGTTGGCAGGACCACATAGGGATGATTTGGTTTTTTACGTGAACGGAAAAGATGTCCAAACGTATGGGTCACAGGGCCAGCAGCGGACGACAGCTTTGTCTTTGAAACTCGCTGAAATAGAGCTGATTCATAGTGAAGTAGGCGAATACCCCATTCTGCTTCTCGATGATGTCCTTAGTGAACTGGATGATTTCAGGCAATCGCATCTGCTTCATACGATTCAAGGAAAAGTGCAGACGTTCGTTTCTACGACGAGTATTGATGGAATTGAACATGAAGCACTGGAACAAGCGGAAATTTTCCGTGTGAAAGAAGGAACGATAGACGTAGAGAAATGAGGTGGCGAATTGTTCATTCATATCGGGGATGATCATGTCATCCAGTCGAAGGATGTCGTGGCGATCATTGATCATAGTTTGATTTCATCTTCTTCCATCATCGAAGAGATGATTCATAACCAACGTAAGGAAAAGCAGGTCATTGAAACGGAAGACCACCAGGCGAAAGCCATTGTAATTACGAATGATGTCATCTATTTCAGCCCACTATCTGTCTATACTTTGAAGAAACGGGCGAACATGATGACGACACTGAACAAATTGGAAGATTTCTCGGAAGAGTCCGATTTTTAATATATCCATAGATAATAGACGTAAGGGATTAGAGATAAACCACTTGAGAAATGTAGGTGAGTACCATGAAGGAAGATATTATCGAAGAGCAGCAGGCATATGATGAGAGTCAAATACAGGTACTGGAAGGATTAGAAGCGGTAAGAAAACGTCCAGGAATGTATATTGGTTCAACCAACGAAAAAGGCCTTCACCACCTCGTATGGGAAATCGTTGATAACAGTATTGATGAAGCGATGGCCGGTTTTTGCGATCATATTCAAGTCGCGATCGAAAAAGACAACAGCATTACGGTTACCGATAACGGACGTGGTATTCCTGTCGGGATTCAGGAGAAAACAGGACGTCCCGCTGTTGAAGTCATATTGACCGTTCTTCACGCCGGAGGTAAGTTCGGAGGGGGCGGATATAAAGTATCCGGGGGACTCCATGGTGTAGGGGCGTCCGTCGTAAACGCCTTATCTACGAAACTGGAAGTGTTCGTCCACCGAGATGGAAATATCCATTACCAGGCTTATCACCGTGGTGTTCCAGAAGAAGACTTGAAGGTGATCGGAGAGACTGATCAGACCGGAACACGCATTCAGTTCAAACCAGACCCTGAAATTTTCTCAGAAACAGAGGAATATAAGTTCGAAATTCTTGCTAATCGTTTGCGTGAGCTCGCTTTCCTCAACAAGGGGCTTACGATTACAATCGAAGATAAACGTACAGATGAAGAGCCCGTGAATTATTATTTCGAAGGCGGAATCCTTTCTTATGTCGAACATATGAACCGCACGCGTGAAACCCTGCATGATGCCTTCTTCATTGAGGATGAGCAGGACGAGATTTCCATAGAAATCGCCATGCAGTACAACGATGGATTCGCAAGCAACATTTATTCCTATGCCAACAACATCCATACGTATGAAGGCGGGACACACGAATCCGGGTTCAAAACCGGTTTGACACGTGTGATCAACGACTATGCACGTAAAAACAATATGTTCAAGGAGACGGATCCGAATTTGACCGGCGACGATGTCAGGGAAGGTTTGACAGCGATCATTTCGATCAAACATCCGGACCCGCAATTCGAAGGTCAAACAAAGACGAAGCTCGGAAATAGTGAAGCCCGTACCGTTACGGACTCTCTGTTCTCAGAAAGCTTCACAAAGTTCCTTTTCGAAAATCCAAACATGGCGAAAACGATTGTTGAAAAAGGATTGATGGCTTCAAGAGCAAGAATGGCCGCGAAGAAAGCTCGTGAATTGACGCGTCGTAAAAATGCGCTTGAGGTTTCCAACCTGCCAGGTAAATTGGCGGACTGTTCGTCCAAAGATGCGAATATCTCTGAACTTTACATCGTTGAGGGTGATTCTGCCGGTGGATCTGCCAAGCAGGGACGAGATCGTCATTTTCAGGCGATTCTGCCATTGCGCGGTAAAATCATCAATGTTGAAAAAGCACGCCTGGATAAAATCCTTTCCAACAATGAAGTACGTGCCATTATTACCGCTCTTGGTACAGGGATCGGTGAAGAATTCGATATTTCAAAGGCACGTTATCATAAGATTGTCATCATGACCGATGCCGACGTGGATGGTGCACACATCCGTACTTTACTATTGACGTTCTTCTACCGTTATATGCGTCCATTGATTGAACATGGCTATATCTATATCGCTCAGCCGCCGCTTTATAAGATCCAGCAAGGAAAAGCGATCTACTACACGTACAGTGATAAGCAGCTGGATGCGAAGCTTGCCGAGCTGTCCAACTCACCGAAGCCAGGTGTTCAGCGCTACAAGGGTCTTGGAGAGATGAACCCGGAACAGCTTTGGGAAACGACAATGGACCCTGAAACGAGGACGATGCTTCAGGTCAGCTTAGAGGATGCGATGGGGGCGGATGAAACCTTTGATATTCTTATGGGAGATAAAGTCGAACCTCGTCGTAACTTCATTCAAGAGAACGCCCAATACGTACAAAACCTTGATGTTTAATATAAAACAAATGTCATGAAAGAGTGGGAAAGGGAGGCGAACATATCCTTTCCCCTTTTAGGTAACTAGGAGGTAAAAGAATGGTGGATCAACCCGAACGTCCGCGCGTGCAGGAAGTCAACATCAGTCACGAAATGCGCACCTCATTCCTGGATTATGCGATGAGTGTCATCGTGGCCCGTGCCCTTCCTGATGTCAGAGACGGCCTTAAACCTGTACACAGAAGGATATTATATGCGATGCATGACCTTGGGATGCATGCGGACAAAGCTTACAAAAAGTCTGCACGTATCGTAGGGGAAGTAATCGGTAAGTACCACCCGCACGGGGACTCTGCTGTCTATGACACAATGGTGCGTATGGCACAGGACTTCAACTACCGATACATGCTCGTCGACGGACACGGAAACTTCGGTTCGGTGGACGGAGATGCCGCAGCCGCCATGCGTTATACGGAAGCACGTATGTCCAAGATTTCCATGGAGATTCTGCGTGATATCAACAAAGATACCATTGATTATAACGATAACTACGATGGAACAGAGCGGGAGCCTGTAGTGCTTCCATCCAAGTTTCCGAACTTGCTCGTCAACGGTGGTTCAGGAATTGCTGTCGGAATGGCGACGAACATTCCCCCTCACCAGCTGGGTGAGGTTATTGATGCGGTACTCGCGCTCAGTAAAGACCCGGAGATTACCATCCAGGAATTGATGGAAAACCA
Source organism: Halobacillus litoralis (assembly GCF_009856445.1). Lineage (GTDB taxonomy): Bacteria > Bacillota > Bacilli > Bacillales > Halobacillaceae > Halobacillus > Halobacillus litoralis. The sequence goes on along the minus strand of NZ_WMFA01000001.1, from coordinate 40,830 downwards.
CATCTATGGTCCGGACTTCCCGACAGCCGGTAAAATTCTCGGCTTAAGTGGCATTCGCAAAGCCTATGAAACAGGGAAAGGCTCGATCACCGTCCGTGCGGATGTAGAAATTGAAGAACAAGCCAACGGCAAAGCCCGTTTAATCGTGAACGAGCTTCCTTATCAGGTGAACAAAGCCCGGCTTGTTGAAAAAATTGCCGATCTTGCCCGCGATAAGAAAATCGACGGCATCACAGATCTTCGTGATGAGTCGGACCGTAATGGTATGCGTATCGTTATTGAGTTACGCCGTGATGTAAATCCGAATGTGCTTCTCAACAATCTATACAAAATGACGGCCCTGCAATCAACGTTCGGCATCAATATGCTCGCACTCGTCAACGGCCACCCGAAAGTACTCAACTTGAAACAGTGCCTTGAGCATTATTTGGAACACCAGAAAGTCGTCATTCGCCGCCGTACCGAATACGAACTTAGAAAAGCAGAAGCGCGTGCTCATATTCTGGCTGGTCTGCGTATTGCCCTTGACCACCTGGATGAAGTGATTTCACTGATTCGTGAATCTCAAACGACTGAAATTGCACGTACCGGTTTGATGGAGCGCTTCGGTCTTTCTGAAAAGCAGGCCCAAGCCATTCTTGATATGCGTCTGCAGCGCCTGACCGGTTTAGAGCGTGAGAAAATCGAGAATGAATATCAGGAAGTCATGGCATTGATTCAAGAATTAAAAGCGATTCTTGCAGACGATGAAAAGGTCCTTGAAATTATCCGTGAAGAACTACTGGATGTGAAGGAACGCTACAATGATGAGCGCCGTACAGAAATCGTCCTTGGCGGAACAGACTTCATTGAGGATGAGGACTTGATTCCTGAAGAGACGGTCATTGTCACGGTCACTCACCAGGGCTATGTCAAACGTCTTCCTGCATCTACTTATCGTTCACAGCGCAGAGGTGGACGAGGAGTGCAAGGAATGGGTACACACGAAGAAGATTTCGTTGAACACCTATTATCCACGTCGACACATAATACTTTGCTTTTCTTCTCAAACAAAGGGAAAGTATATAAAGCTAAAGGTTACGAAGTACCTGAATTCAGCCGAACGGCTAAAGGAATTCCAATCATCAACATGTTGAACGTGGAACGTGATGAATGGATCAATGCAGTGATTTCGGTTGAAGACTTTGTCGATGACTGGTACCTGGTCTTTACAACGAAGAACGGAATCACGAAGCGTACGACATTGTCCCAATTTGCGAATATCCGAAAAGGCGGATTGATCGCTCTCGGTTTACGTGAAGATGATGAACTGATCTCCGTCCGTCTGACGGATGGAACGAAAGATATCATGATCGGCACACAGAACGGCTATTTGATCCGTTTCAATGAAGATCAAATCCGAGCGATGGGACGTACAGCCGCAGGTGTTAAAGGGATCTCCCTCCGTGAAGACGACAAAGTCGTATCCATGGAAATCCTTGATGATTCCCTGCAAGTACTCACCGTTACAAGCAAAGGATATGGAAAGCGCACACCGGCCGAGGAATACCGGATTACCAACCGTGGTGGTAAAGGGATCATTACGTGTAATCTGACAGATAAAAATGGTCAGGTCGTTGCTACGAAAGCCATTAATGGTGAAGAAGATATCATGATCATAACAGAGAGTGGTGTCTTAATCCGTATGCCGATGGAAAGTATTTCTGAAACAGGACGGAACACACAGGGGGTACGCTTGATTCGTCTTGGAGAAGGTGAAGAAGTCGCTACCGTCGCTCGTGTCGAGTCAGAAAAAGAAGAAGAAGAATTATTGGAAGAAGCGCTTGAAAAAGAAACGGAATCTCAAGATGAGGTTTCCGAAGATCCTGAAACACCCTCTGATGCAACAGAAGAAGAATCAGATGAATCATAAATAAGCAAACTTCCATGATCCGTCGCCTGTCGAATAATTCGACAGGCGACTTTTTTATTGATGGAGGAATAACAGAATAAAAGTGTTCCATTAATTTTTCAATATTTGCTATTTTATTACATCGTTCATGGTAATATAGAACTAGAAGTCATACAAAAGGCCTTTATATAAGTATTTAGTTTGCTGTTTGCTTTCATGAGGGCATGGCGGCAAGCCGTCCTCACGGGAGATCTGCAGTATTTAAATGCCGTGGTTTAGTCTTTCAGGGTAGCTCGCTTATCTGAAATGACTGTGAGATGAAGGTTCTGACATAATTAGAAACTAGTGAAAGGTGGTTCGTTGCCATGAGGGTGGCTACATCTCAATTGGAACCGGGGTGTCTCTTGACGAAAGATGTCATGGGACGGACAAATCGACCGATTGTTCCTAAAAATACGACCCTTCAGCCTGTCCATATTGATGTACTGCAAAAATTCAACATTGATCTCGTGGAAATCTCCAATCGCCGGTCGGACGGTTCGCTTTTTATAGCTTCCGAAAACACAGACCAGGAAGATCCACCTCAAAAAAGGGGGTTGGTGGAAACGCCCCTTCCATTTTTCGAGTCCTATTTAGCTGCCGTTCAGGAATATAAAAAATGGTTCATTTCCTGGCAGGGAGGCTCACCTGTAAATATTAGCGAGATCCGCAAAGTGATGGTCCCCCTCCTTGAGAGAGCGGCTGATTCCGCAGGGAGGGAGGTTTTTTCGCTCCATCATTATACATCCAGTAAAGATTATATCTATCATCACAGTGTAGCGATGGGGCTGTTGTCCAGCTATGTTGCACGGAAAATGGAATACAATTATGGTGAGTGGATTCAAGTCGGTTTAGCAGGTTTTCTAGCAGATAGTGGGATGGCTAAAATCAGTGAACGAATTACATGGAAAGATTCCCCTTTAACAGAGCAGGAATATGAGAAGGTCAAAAACCATCCGACTTACAGTTATCGCAACGTAGAAAAAATCTCTTCCTTGAGCAATCACGCGAAGATTGCTATTTTACAGCATCATGAACGTTTGGATGGGACAGGTTATCCTTTAGGAGTCAGTCAGAATAAAATCCATCCGTTCAGTCAGATTATCGCTGTTTGTGATATGTATCACGCTATGACGTCTGAGAGGATGTACCGTAGGAAGCAGTCCCCTTATAAAGTGCTAGAAGAAATCCTCCAGGAACAGTTCGGTCGCTATGATCATAAAGTAATCAGCGCTTTAGTTAAGGAAATGACCAGTTATTCTACAGGGACCAACATTCGTTTGTCTGATCATCGCGAGGCAGAAGTCATTTTCGTGGAAGAGGCAAATCCGACAAGGCCGCTTGTACGGATCATAGATGACGGACAGATTCTCGCGTTGAAAGAACAACTGGACCTTCATATTGAAGAAGTATATGAATGAAAAGAGACCAGTTTGCTTCAGGAAAGAGAGGCAAACTGGTCTTTCAGCCAGGAAGCGAGAATTTTCGGTATGCGACCCGACGCTGATTGTAAAAAGTGTACGATGAAAACATAATCCTCTCGATCTTTCATCTGCTCCATTTCCCCCCACCACTCTCCTTCATAACGGACGAGCATACTTAAGTTATAAAGGACTGCAAAATAGGCCAGCAGTTCAGGCCATTCTTCTTCAATTGTGATAGGAATCGGGTTCTTTAAGAGAAACAGCTCTTCCATTCCAGGGAGCGGACGGAGCAATTCATCCATGGATATCTTTGTTTTTTGTGAGGAAAATTGAAACAAATGCTCAGCTGCATGGGGAAATAATCCATGCGGCTGAATTCGGATATCGTCCTCTAAAAAACGATAATGCTGTTTTTTTCTTTTACGTGTCGACAGTCCGTGGGCAAGAACCTTTGCAGTAGCAGGATATCCAGGATCAACCGTCAACAGGAAGCTTTTAATGAAATGGTTCATTCCATAATAAAAAAGAAGAGGCTTTACACTCAGAGGTGTATGTAAAGCGGTCGACCAATAATCCTGCCCGAGGCTGAGACCGTGAATGAATCGTTCTGCATTGTTGTACGCATGATGTTCGGCTCGTGAATGATTGATCTTTTCATAACAAGACAACAAGAAGGGTCTTGTATGTGCAGTCACTTGAAGGTAAGTAAGAATCGGATCCGTGGAGTGCAAAGAAAGTTCCTCCTTTCTAACATCAAAGGAATTCTCTCCCATTTTTTTATGGTTGAAAAAGCCCGACCATTGTCGTATTGTAAATAACAATAAGAAATGGTGTTACGAGAATATACCACTTATTTTACCCACTTTCACCCAAACTATTTTAAGAAGAAAAGGAGAGGTCAAGCATGCGTGAAGACAAGTTTACAAAAGAAGGTTTAACGTTTGACGATGTACTACTTTTGCCTGCTAAGTCCGATGTATTGCCACGTGATGTTTCGCTGGCAACAGAGTTGTCTCCGACGTTACGTCTGAATATGCCTATCATCAGTGCCGGAATGGATACGGTGACGGAGGCGAAAATGGCAATCGGTATGGCACGTCAGGGAGGACTTGGCGTCATTCATAAAAATATGTCGATTGAAGAGCAGGCGGAACACGTCGACCGAGTGAAACGCTCCGAAAGCGGCGTCATTACGAACCCGTTCTTTTTGACTCCCGAACACCAGGTTTTTGATGCTGAACATTTAATGGGGAAATTCCGTATTTCCGGTGTACCGATCGTCAATAGTGTGGAAGAACAAAAACTTGTCGGAATCATCACCAACCGTGACCTCCGTTTCATAGAAGATTATTCGATTCAAATCAGCGACGTCATGACGCATGAGAACCTTGTCACAGCACCTGTAGGAACGACACTGGATGAAGCAGAAAAAATCTTGCAGCAATATAAGATTGAAAAGCTTCCGATGGTCGATAACAATGGGATTCTCAAAGGATTGATCACCATTAAGGATATAGAGAAAGTGATCGAATTTCCTTTATCAGCAAAAGATGAGCAAGGACGTCTTCTGTGTGCTGCAGCTGTTGGTGTCACGGCAGATGCGATGACGCGAATTGATAAATTAGTAGAAGCAGGTGTCGATGCTCTTGTTGTCGATACTGCTCATGGACATTCTCAGGGTGTGATCGAACAGGTCAAACGCATTCGTGACCGTCATCCGAAAGTGAATATCATTGCAGGCAACGTAGGGACAGCAGAAGCCACACGCGAATTGATCCAAGCAGGAGCCGACGTTGTCAAAGTCGGAATCGGTCCAGGTTCCATTTGTACCACACGTGTCGTTGCTGGTGTTGGCGTTCCTCAAATCACAGCCGTCTATGACTGTGCCAAAGAAGCGGCGAAATACAATAAGCCGGTCATTGCCGACGGAGGAATCAAATACTCCGGTGATATTGTGAAGGCTCTTGCCGCAGGTGGACATGCCGTCATGCTCGGCAGCTTGCTTGCCGGTGTCTCTGAGAGTCCTGGCGAAACAGAAATCTTCCAGGGCCGCCGTTTCAAAGTCTATCGTGGAATGGGATCTGTCGGTGCCATGGAATCCGGATCCAAAGACCGCTACTTCCAAAGCGAGCAAGAATCGAAAAAGCTTGTACCGGAAGGGATTGAAGGACGTATGCCATATAAAGGACCATTGGCAGACTCCATTCATCAGCTTCTCGGTGGTATTCGTTCGGGTATGGGGTATTGTGGAACACCAACTATCACGGCTTTACGTACAGACGCACAATTCACAAGAATTACAGGAGCAGGCTTAAGAGAGAGTCATCCACATGATGTACAAATTACAAAGGAAGCGCCAAACTACTCCGTTTGACCCGTATAAAAAGTGATAGACAGGGACTTTTCCCTGTCTATTCTTTTATATACGCATGTGATAAAATAACAAAGATGCATATTTTAAGGGTGGAGGTTGAGAAAGTGACACAAAGAATAAAAACATCTATGGCCTTGATGTTGGCATTGCTTATGGGGTTCTTTGCTGTGTCCATGAATCCTGGACATACATACGCAAGCGTAGATGTTGGCGCAGAATCGGCAATACTCGTGGACGCGGAGACAGGGAAGATTTTATTTGAAAAAGAGGCGGATTTGACATTACCTCCTGCCAGTATGACGAAGATGATGACCGAATATCTTGTCATGGAGGCAATTGAGGAAGGGCAGATCAGCTGGGATACGACAACACAAATTAGTCAATATGCTTTTGATATATCGGCAAATCCTGAGTTTTCAGGGGTTGGCCTGAAGCTGGACGAGCAATACACGGTACGTGAACTGTATGAAGCGATGGCAATAAACTCAGATAATGCGACAACCATTGCTCTTACAGAATTGATTGCGGGCAGTGAAGGTGAATTTGTTCAGATGATGAACGAGAAAGCAGCTGAAATGGGGCTCCCTGATTATGATTTTGTGAATGCAACAGGACTGAACAACTCCCACTTGGGAGACAATTATCCTGAAGGGACAGACCCTGAAGCGACGAACATGCTTTCAGCGAAGTCTGCTGCACTGCTTGCTTATCACTTAACGAATGATTATCCGGAAGCGCTTGAGATCTCAAGCAAACCGACACTTGATTTTGCCGGACAAACCGTAACGAACTGGAACTGGATGCTTCCAGGTATGCCGGGACAGAACTTGGCGCAGTTCGAATATGAAGGAATGGACGGATTGAAAACAGGTTACACAGAACTTGCTCAGAACACGTTTACAGGAACAGCAGAACGAGATGGGCAGCGTTTTATTTCCGTTGTTATGAAATCCGAATCCAGAGCTTCCCGTTTTAATCAAACGAAACAATTGCTCGACTACGGATTCAATCAATTCTCACGTCAGGAACTTTTCGCAGCAGGAGCGACTCCTGAAGAAGAGTCGACACTACCTGTCGCAAAAGGAAAAGAAGATGATGTAGCGATTGAAACGAGTGCGGCATTGAGCACACTTGTGAAAAACGGTGAAGAAGATCAATATGAAATTCAGTTCAATATCTCTGAGGATCAGTTGGATGACAACGGTAACCTTGTCGCCCCCGTAGAAAAAGGGCAGAAAGTCGGGACAGCGAAGCTCGTTTACAACGGAGAAGAGGACTATGGGAATATCCTTGCTGACGGTGGACCAACCGTCGAAATCGTCACTTCTTCCAGTGTGGAGAAAGCAAACTGGTTCATGCTGACCCTTGGTGCGATCGGAGAATTCTTCAGTGATATCTTCACAGGGGCCGTCGACATGGTTAAAGGCTGGTTTTAGGTGAAAAAATCCCTAGATAACCAGTGGGATTTAATATAGTATTGCGTTACAATAGAGGATAAGAATCTATGATTCGAAATAAAATGTTTAAACTATAGAGCTGTTAGGGAGGAATCAACATGGCACAAACAGGTACGGATCGCGTAAAACGCGGCATGGCAGAAATGCAAAAAGGTGGCGTCATCATGGACGTCGTAAACGCAGAACAAGCAAAAATCGCTGAAGAAGCGGGTGCGGTAGCCGTAATGGCTCTCGAACGAGTTCCAGCAGACATCCGCGCAGCAGGCGGGGTCGCTCGTATGGCTGATCCTACGATCGTTGAAGAAGTGATGAATGCCGTTTCTATTCCAGTTATGGCCAAAGCTCGAATTGGGCATATTACAGAAGCACGCGTTCTTGAAGCTATGGGCGTTGACTATATCGATGAGAGTGAAGTTCTTACTCCAGCTGATGAAATCTATCACATCAAAAAAGATGATTACACAGTGCCATTCGTATGTGGCTGCCGTAACTTGGGTGAAGCGACACGCCGCATCCGTGAAGGTGCATCCATGCTTCGTACAAAGGGTGAACCAGGAACAGGTAACATTGTAGAGGCTGTCAGCCATATGCGTCAGGTCCAGTCACAGATCCGTCATTTGCGTGGACTTTCAGAAGATGAAGTGATGGTCTACGCGAAAGATAACGGCGCTCCATTCGATCTACTGATGGAGATTCGTGAAGAAGGACGTCTGCCTGTCGTTAACTTTGCTGCCGGCGGTATTGCAACCCCTGCAGATGCTTCCTTGATGATGCAGCTTGGAGCAGACGGAGTGTTCGTTGGGTCTGGTATCTTCAAATCCAACAACCCGGAAAAGTTCGCCCGTGCAATTGTTGAAGCAACGACTCACTATGACGATTACAAGCTGATTGGTGAATTGTCTAAGGGTCTTGGAACAGCCATGAAGGGTATGGAAATGTCTACTCTTACTCCTGAACAGCGTATGCAGGATCGCAGCCAGTAAGTAAAGGAGAATGCAGCATGACTACAATCGGTGTATTAGGCCTGCAAGGCGCTTTCCGTGAGCACGTGCGTTCTGTCGAAGCGACCGGCGCCAAAGCCGTCGTCGTCAAAAGGACAGAACAACTGAAAGATATTGATGGCTTGATTATCCCTGGTGGCGAGAGTACGACCATCCGTAGATTGATCGATAAGTACGAGTTCTTAGAACCGATCCGTGAGTTCGGAAAAAGCGGCAATCCGATCTTCGGTACGTGTGCCGGACTTATCCTGCTCGCTTCAGAAATTGATGGTTCTTATGACGTACATCTAGGGGTCATGGATATCAAAGTTCGTCGTAACGCTTTTGGACGCCAACGTGAAAGTTTTGAAGCGGATCTTAATATTGAAGGTGTGGCAGAAGGATTTAATGCCGTATTCATCCGTGCTCCTTACATTGAAGGAGTCGGGGAAAATACGAAAGTGCTGGCCCGCTACGACGGTCATATTGTAGCCGCTCAGGAAGGTCACTATTTAGCTTGTTCCTTCCATCCAGAATTAACGGACGACCACCGTTTAACGACGCATTTTGTGAAAATGGTAGAAGAAGCTAAAAAAACACTTGCATTATAATTCTGAATCCGCTAATCTTATGTAACACAAACCATAAATAAACGCGATGACAGGAAATAGTAACATGTCCCTTCTTCTCAAAGAGAGTCAGTGGCTGGTGTGAACTGACGGAGAAGCCATGTGAATCCATCCTCGAGTGTCTGACTGAATGAAGTAGGTCAGACCGGTACTCACCGTTATGAGTGAAGCCGGAAGGTCACACAGACCTTCAACTTGGGTGGTATCGCGGGAAGCATAAACCAAAGCTCTCGTCCCTTCTTTAGGGACGGGAGCTTTTTATTTATCTTCCGACTAATCGAAGTGAGTAAATAAAGGAGGAAATAAACATGTTGGACATGAAATACTTACGTCAGAACTTTGAAGAAGTAAAAGGGAAACTGCAAAATCGTGGAGAAGACCTCTCTGACTTGGATGCTTTCGGCGATTTGGACAGCAAACGCCGTGAGCTGATTCAGGAAACAGAAGAACTGAAGGCCAAGCGGAATGAAGTATCCAAAGAAATTTCCCAGCTGAAAAAAGCGAAGGAAGATGCGGACGATAAAATCAAAGAAATGCGCGAAGTCGGGGATCGTATTAAAACTCTGGATACAGAGCTTAAAGATGTGGAAGCGAAACTTGAAACGCTTCTCTTATCCATCCCGAACATCCCTCATGAAAGTGTACCCGTCGGAGGCGATGAAGAAGACAATATCGAAGCACGCAAAGCAGGAGAGATCCCGACATTTGACTTCGAAGCTAAACCTCACTGGGATGTAGCGACAGATTTAGGTATTCTTGATTTTGAAAGAGCATCAAAGGTTACCGGAAGCCGTTTCGTATTCTATAAAGGACTTGGTGCCCGTTTAGAGCGTGCACTGCTCAATTTCATGATGGATCTGCATGCGGATGAACACGGGTATCAGGAAATGCTCCCACCACAAATGGTCAATCGCACAGCGATGACAGGTACAGGGCAATTACCTAAATTTGAAGAAGATGCGTTTAAAATTGAAGACTGGGATTACTTCCTTGTACCAACAGCTGAGGTTCCCGTCACAAACTTCTATCGAGAAGAAATACTATCTGTTGAAGACCTTCCACAAAAATTTGTAGCTTTCAGCACGAATTTCCGTTCCGAAGCAGGGTCTGCCGGCCGTGATACAAGAGGATTGATTCGTCAGCACCAATTCAATAAAGTGGAGCTTGTCCAGCTGGCAAAGCCGGAAGATTCTTATGATGTTTTGGAAGAACTGACAGGTCATGCTGAAAAAGTCCTTCAGCTGTTGAAACTTCCTTATCGTGTGATGAGCATGTGTACGGGGGACCTTGGCTTTACAGCAGCGAAGAAGTATGACATCGAAGTGTGGATCCCAAGCCAGGAGACTTATCGTGAAATCAGCTCTTGCTCTAACTTCGAAGATTTCCAGGCACGTCGTGCAGGCATACGTTTCCGTAGAGAAGAAAAGGGTAAGCCTGAATTCGTACACACGTTAAATGGTTCTGGTCTTGCCATCGGTCGTACCGTTGCAGCGATTCTTGAAAATTATCAGCAGGAAGATGGAACCGTCATCGTCCCGGAGGTTCTTCGTCCATACATGGGTGGAAAAGAAGTCCTCAACTAACTCAAATACATCGAGCGTCAATAGAACATGCGCCTGGATCCTTTATGGTTCCAGGCGTATTTCATTGAATTCGTATTTGAAAACAGGGATCGCGGAGGGCTGTTGACTCTGTGGAAGGGAATTTGTATAATAACGAAGTGACAATTTTTCGTTATGGTTCGACAACAATTTCTTTTTAAAAAAGTTGCAGGATTTTGTTGACGGATACGGACAACCATGATATTATATTTATTGTCGGTCACACGGAGGAGTACCCAAGTCCGGCTGAAGGGAGCGGTCTTGAAAACCGCCAGGGGGTTTACGCCCCGCGGGGGTTCGAATCCCTCCTCCTCCGCCATATTATTATCAACAATAGCGCATAAATATTGGAGATTTATAGAACAGAAATCGTTACTTCGCGTAACGATTTTTTATTTTGCTTTCCTTGAATGAATAAAGAGTAAAGCCCTCACCGGGATAACCGGTGAGGGCTATTTTTATATCTTATTAAGAATCCAATAATACCTCTTCTTTATTGGGATAGGTCTTTTCAATATGCTGCTCACCCCAGGCACACAGCATGTCCAATGCCCCTTTTAATGTCCAGCCGTATTCCGTCAGTTCATACTCCACTTTAGGCGGTACCTGATTATAAACGATTCGTGTAATGACTCCATCGCTTTCCAATTCCCTCAGCTGCTGGGTCAACATTTTTTGTGTGATTCCTGGCATTAATCGTTTGAGCTCACTTGTCCGTCGTTTATTTTCTATTAAGTGGCACAGAATGACGACCTTCCACTTGCCTCCGATGACTTCCAGAGCCGCTTCCACCGGTATATTATATTTCGGCATGAGATTGACCTCCTCTAGAGCTCCTATGTTTCTTTTTAGCATGTATAACCGATGATTCACTATACACGAAAGAAACATAAGTTAAAAATATTTTGCCTGAACACCCTCCCACCCCTCTATTCTATACAATTGTTACTTACAGGTGCCTATAGCACACAGAAGTGCGTACTTCTCAAGTATTCGATCAGCCCTCATAATAAGGTTTGTCATCCAGAGGCGCCCTGGATACATGGGTTTCAGATATGATTCTTATTTATATATGAGGAGGAAAATGATGAGTTCACACGCAGAGAATATCAACGAAAATTCTCTTGATCATAAGTCGAAAAGTTTTCCGTTTGCTTTGTTGGCCCTTGCTATTAGTGCGTTCGGTATAGGAACGACAGAATTTGTACCTGTAGGTTTACTATCCACGATGGCCGATGACCTTTCTATATCCATTACACTTGCGGGAGTATTGATCTCCGGTTATGCTGTCGGTGTTGCTGTGGGGGCACCTGTTTTGACGGCTCTTACCAATAAGATGAGCCGGAAAAGTTTATTGCTGGCTCTGATGGTTGTTTTCATTCTTGGTAATTTAGTGGCTTCGGTTTCGACAAGCTTCACCTTGCTATTAATTGCAAGAATCATCACTGCTTTTTCTCACGGTATATTCTTCTCCATTGGTTCGACTATTGCTGCCAGTTTAGTCCCTGAGCATAAGCGGGCAAGTGCCATTGCCTTTATGTTTACAGGATTGACCGTTGCGACGGTGACAGGCGTGCCTTTAGGAACATTCATTGGACAAACTTTTGGTTGGCGGGCGACATTTGCCGGTGTAGCTTTGCTCGGCGTAATCGGCATCATCGCAAGTGCTTTGCTTGTTCCTAAAAATCTGGAAGAAGCAACACCTGCAAGCTTTCGTGACCAATTAAAAATACTAACTGAAAAAAGAATTCTGCTCTCTTTCGTCATTACAGGATTAGGATATGGCGGAACGTTTGTGGCCTTCACATACCTTGCTCCTTTACTGGAAGAAGTCACAGGTTTCGATCCGAAGTTTGTCAGCGTGATTCTGCTCATTTATGGAGTTGCGGTTGCGATCGGAAATACGATTGGTGGAAAAGTTTCCAATAAAAATCCGATCAAAGCGTTGTTTTGGATGTTTGTACTGCAGGCAATCGTATTGCTCCTGTTGGCTTTCGTCATTCCATTTAAAGTGTTGAGTTTAGTTGTATTATTTTTCATGGGACTGTTTGCTTTCATGAACGTCCCTGCTTTGCAGATCTTGGTCGTTCAATTAGCTGAGAAGTATGTTCCATCTGCGGTTAATGTAGCTTCTGCTTTGAATATTGCCGCTTTCAACGTCGGTATTGCTATCGGATCCTCCGTCGGTGGGGTCATCGTTGATACGATTGGTCTTGTTCATACACCATGGATTGGTGCAGTGATGGTAGGGGGCGCTGTCATCTTAACAAAACTGCTGCATACGATGGAACGCTAATCTACGAGAAGGACTCCTTTTTTTCAAAGGGGTCCTTTTCTCTTGTTATAATAGAATAATGGAGAGAGGAGGAAGGCTATGGGTTACGTCGAGGACTTACGGGCAATTATCGGTCATCGGCCCATTATTTTAGTTGGCTCTGTGGTAATGATTCTGGATGAAAAAGGACGTATTTTACTACAGGAACGAACATCCCCTCAAGGTGTATGGGGACTGCCGGGAGGTTTGATGGAGCTTGGAGAAAGCACGGAACAAGTCGCTAAACGTGAAGCATTCGAAGAGACTGGATTAAAGGTCAAAGATCTGCAGTTATTGAATGTTTACTCTGGGGAGGATCAATTCAGCCGAGCTCCTAATGGAGATGAGTTTTACGTTGTGACAACAGCTTATTTCACTAGACATTTCAGTGGGGACTATGCTTTTGATCCTGCAGAAACGGTACAGGTGAAGTTTTTCGAGTTTCATGATTTGCCTGAGAAGATGGTTGGTAGTCACCGGATGATGATTGAAGATTATAGAAAAAAAACACCTGACGTTGAATGACGTCAGGTGTTTCATCTTTATGCTTACGTCAATAAATGGCTGGAGCGCCATTTACGAGATTGTTGGATGAAGTGGCCGATTTTTTCAAGGACAGGTTCGATGCTTGTTTTATCATTCAATACATCATAGTCGGCAATATTGAGGCGCAGGACAGGGCAGGAGTTGAAATTATCAATCCAATTGTCATAACGCGTAAACATCTCTTCCCAATATTCAATAGGAGTTTCTTGTTCCATTGGACGTCCACGTTCTTTGATTCGGGAAACGACATCATCGAACGACCCTTCCAAATATATTAAAAGATCGGGATGAGGGAAGTATGGTGTCATCACCATCGCATCAAACAGGTTTCGGTACGTTTCATAATCGGTTGCAGACATCGTCCCTTTTTCATAGTGCATCCGGGCAAAAATGCCGGTATCTTCATAGATGGAGCGGTCCTGGATAAAACCACCGCCATATTCAAAAATCTTCTTTTGTTCCTTGAAGCGTTCCGCTAGAAAGTAAATCTGTAAATGGAAGCTCCAGCGTTCAAAATCCTGATAGAATTTGTCGAGATAAGGATTTGTGTCGACTTTTTCAAAAGAGGTACGGAAGTTGAGGGCATCAGCGAGAGCATTGGTCATCGTTGACTTACCAACACCGACCGTTCCTGCAATCGTTATGACGCTGTCGTGTGGAATTCCATAGCGTTCACGTGCATTCATTTGATAACTTCTCCTTTATTTAAATGCTGCTCTACTTGATCAACAATATAATTCAAATCGTCTTGATGTTTTACGAAGTCTATATGATCCCCGTTCAAACGAATCACAGGAATCTCGGGATGAGTCGCCTCAAAATGTCTCATGAAGTCTTCGTAGTCTTGAGAGAGTTGTTCAAGATATGAGGGTTGAATATTTGCCTCTACATCACGGTTACGCATGCGGATGCGTTCGAGCAGTGTATCTAAACTCGCATGTAAATAGACGACCATATTCGGTTTAGGCATATCGTGTGTCAATATATCAAAAATCTGTGCATACTTGTCAAATTGATCTTCTCTTAACGTGCGGCGTGCGAAAATCATATTCTTCGATATATGGTAATCGGCGACCACCGGCTTCCCCGACTGCAAAAATTTGCGATCGATGTCTTCGAGCTGCTTGAAACGATTGCACAAGAAGAACATCTCCGTTTGGAAGCTCCATTCTTCAATATTGTCGTAAAACTTGCCTAAAAACGGGTTCTCCTCAACGATTTCCTTCAGCAAATGAAAATCAAACTGGGAGGCGAGCTTTTTAGACAGAGACGTTTTCCCAACCCCAATGGGCCCTTCAACGGATATGAAAGGTAAATCTCCCATCTCTTTTCCTCCTTCAAACTCAATTCAAAAAAACGTGAGTGCTCATCACTCACTTACAAAATACGATACTTTTAGACAGACAAATAACATTTTATCATATACATACGTTGGAAGTAACATCCGAGCAATATTTTTAAAGTGCATTTCCTTTTCAATCTTTGGTTTGTTTTGTATAATATTACACGTACGTTCATACGCCCCCGTAGCTCAGGGGATAGAGCATCGGTTTCCTAAACCGTGTGCCGCAGGTTCGAATCCTGCCGGGGGCGCTATATTGATATATCAACGTTTAACTGGTTTAGGGCTTTCCCACGGTCTAAAGAATAATATAATAAACCGTGTGCCATGCCCTATATAAACCGTGTGAACGGTCATTTAAAACCTTCTAACCAAAATGGCTTAGGAGGTTTTTTTGTGAAGAAAAATAAGTTTATGGGAAAAAAACAGGTTATGCAGCGGAGTAGAATGATACCTACAGACAGTGAAAGTTACTCTTTAGAAAAGGTCCATAATTTGTTTGTAACAGCAAAAAAGGCTGAAGGGTTAAGAGAACGGACAATTAAGGATTATGAGGCACATTTTGGGTATTTTTTAACATGGTTGGGTGAAAATGACTTGGCACAACTTAGTATTACCGATTTGACCATAGATATCATTCGGGGATACGTCACTTATATGCAAGAAAAACCTCTCTCTCCAGTTACAATCAACATCCGTATTAGAACCTTGAGAAGCTTTTTGAGATTCATTTACGAGGAACAATATTACAATGAGAACCTAGCCAATAGAGTAAAGATAATGAAAACCGATGAGGATACATTAAAAATTATGAGTGACGAGCAAATAGCTGCTATTCTCAACGCTATTGATAAACGGAGCTATACAGGTTTCCGTGATTACGTAGCTATCGCCCTGATGATTGATACAGGTATGAGAATTAGTGAAGTGGGGTCGTTAACTAAGGAACAAGTGGACTTTGAGCAGCGCTATATACATCTGCCATCAGATAAGGTTAAAAACAGGAAGGGAAGATATGTACCCATATCGCCAAAGGTTAATAAGGCTTTATATCAATTGATTGCTGAGAACAGTTCAGTATTTAATGTTAGTGAAGTTTTTTTGAGTGTGTATGGTACACCATTTCAACCTGGGAGTTTTAGAAAAAGGTTAATCACATATAGGGATAAGGCCGGGGTGAAGGGAGTTAGGGTGTCCCCTCACTCATTCAGACATTATTTTGCCAAGAACTATATCCTGAATGGCGGTGACCCATTTACTTTACAGTTAATACTGGGCCACTCTGACATGCAAATAGTAAGGAGGTATATTCAAATGAACCGGACAGAGGTCCAAGCGAAGCACCACCAATTCAGCCCATTCCAACGGTTTTAAAAAGTAGACCGTTGGAAAAATGATAAAATAACCGTGTGAATATGCGGAAGGTTTCTGTGAATTATTAGATTCGTACCGTACCACTGGGTACCAAACTACCGTACCCTTGGGTACTTTCAACAAAGAACTATAAGAAAAGATGATAATATTGGGACATGTATATCTCCCATCCCAATAATGTCATCGTTAAGATAAAAGGTTGATGATTAATACCGTACTTCTGGGTACCAAACTACCGTACCCTTGGGTACTTTCAACAAAGAACTATAAGAAAAGATGACAATATTGGGACATGTATATCTCCCATCCCAATAATGTCATCGTTAAGATAAAAGGTTGATGATTAATACCGTACTTCTGGGTACTCAACTACCGTACCCTTGGGTACTTTCAAGGAAGAATTATAAGTTAAGGTAACGGTATTAGAATCCAGTGAACTTTTTCATTTATACATAAAGGAAAAAAGAAAAATCACTACAAACTATAGATACATAACAAAGAATGTTGCGAAGCGCTCCTCATGTAGATGGTAGGCATCTATAGTGTTGTAAATATGACGGAAAAATAATTATCAAGGTGTCCCGTCCGACCTTGGCTCCGATTCACCCTCGGATGGTCACTCGTTAAATGAGTATTACTCTTCCCAGAGTAATAACTTATAATTATTACACATCCCGTACCTGTCGCATTAAGCGAGGTAGACTTAAATGTATGCTGTGGTAGCATGCTCGGTAAAGCAGGACCTGTGGCGAGTTTTCTTTTAATAAAAAAGAATGCATTTTCGAAGCGAAAAATGGCTTTTCTACCCTTTTGGTAAGGGGTAAATGCGCCTTCTCAGGCACAAAGTCTTCGCTTCGCTTGAGTGTTTTCAACACCGAAAACCAATAAAATTCACAAAAAAAACACTAAAGAGCATGAGGGAACTCTAAAAGAATACATGAGTGTTGTTAGATTTCATATTAACTAGCATCTCTATTGCAGAACCACTCCTACATATACTGTTTGAGGTGAAGTGAAAATAAATATATACTAGAGATGCTACATTGAAATGTGCCTGGTGGAATACTTGGGTTCCACGCAAAAAGACGGCTGATTAAGTTCAGTCGTCTTTTATCATTAATTGAAATTTTTCACTGTCTTCTTTCGGGTGTTGAATCTTAAGTGCTTAATGGTTAGGTTACACTTTCCTCCCTTAATACTAGAAGTTTTGACACCATGCTCCTTAGCTTTACGCACAACAAATTCAGCTAATTGAATCTTCTGCCGATGAATTCCCGAATAAGAAGGTAATCCGTTTAGAAGATTAAACTCCTTTTTTATCTCCTTATCATCTTGTGTCTTGACTGTATTATATAGTGAGTCCTTAAAACCTTTATAGGTTGATTTAGCTAAGGTAACCTCTACTTTATCTAGGTGTTGTATACGCAAGGTAATTAGCTCACTAATAGTTAGAAATAACGGCGAGTAACGAAAGTCCTTAAACTTATCGTCATACGTAATCTCTTTTAAAATTTTCCCTTCAGTATGTAAGATGAGTACGAGGTGTTCCCAACGTAGATAGTAGAAGTTAGCAACACCTTTAGCTTTTGCTCTTTGGCGCTGCCACTTCGACTTATTAGATTTGTACTTTCCTATTAATTTTTTATCAATTTCATCCCACTTATCTTCTTTATTGACTGGTAATTCCGTTAAATGATAATAGTAATACCCCTTGCCACAGAGATTAATTACCATTTGTAACATAGCTTTCCATGATACAACTAAATATTTATACTCTTGTGCCATTGAATCACCTCCCGGTGTTAGAAAAAGCACATCAGTTAAGGTCGCCAGACCAGATACAGTGCCACCTGTATCCCTTTCTCTTATTTTGAATTCGCTAACCTCTATTAGAAATTAGCCCCAATCCCTTTCGGTCGTCTCATTTTGACAGTTGCCAAACTGTCGAGAACTCACTAGGCCACTGCTTTGCAGCTTCGTGAAAAACCTATTAAGGAAATCTCCCACCGTCAGCTTTACCTGCTACGGCTTCCCACTTTAGTTATACCTTACAAAAATAAGCTCTGGTTGACTCTAAATGTGAACTGTCTAAGGGCAGAATATAGAAGCTCCCTCTTACTTACCCGCAGGTTTTCGGTCATTCACATTCTTCACAGTCGGTTCAGCACCCACTTCTTATTTTTTTACTCGGTTGCTCCCTACTAAAACCAAATAAATGGCCGCAGGGTTGCTTTAATCATCAGCATGTTGATGACCCTTTACAGGTTGAGCTATTCGTATTTGTATCCCCTTTCGGACGGACCAAGCTTTTACTTGGTGAAGCTGTTCAGAGCTTTCTTCCTCCCCTGCCGAGCCGTGCGTTGAGCTGTTACCAGTTCTCCCCGCCGGGTGGATTTTCACCACTTAATGTATAACGAACAGAACCACACTTTGCCGTGGTCCCATTATTTCAGTGTCGCCCATATGTCCAAAAAATTATTGGGTAGAAGCGATTTTACTCGCAGCCCCCGTCGTTTCTACGCAAGCAGCTCTCACCGCACGTAGCTTCAGGTGAACTAGGTTTTATTGGCTGGCAACCAATTCCCCCTAGAACGGCTTGGTCTACTGATTGGCATCAGTATCCGCACCTTCAAAAATTCAAGAGAAAGATTATGAATCAATATTTATAGTTACAGGATTGGCATCCCTGCAACTGTGGCAAATTTTCTTTAATCATTTAGCGAATATATGGATGGCAGCCATATATTTATAAAACCGCTGCCAGAGGCAGTTGAAAACACCGTTACACTCGTTTTCAAACTTTCCCCGTTATCTATATTCCATATATAGGAGTAGCGCTCTACCTAAAATGACTCATAGAACGCTATTTCCAGTCTTAAAGATATTAATACAAATAAATAACTTGTGTGAAATTAATTATAAATTTTTATTAAGTAATTAATTTTAACGAAGCGATATAAAAAAAGAGAGCACCTCTAAGGTGCTCTCGGTAAAGTAATTATAAAGTTATTTAGTCTTTATAATACTTTGTATTTTATCAGCTAGTAAATGTAAGCTCTCTTTATTCTCAAGCAAACTATTAATAACAGATTGTTCATTAACATCGCTGTTTTGATTGTTTACGGTATTGATTTGACCAATTTCAACACCGAAATATTTATTTACTAGACTTTGTTTAACTTGTTTTTGTTCCTCTTCATCTAAATCTTTTAGATAAGGGTCTAGAGATGCCAGTTCCAGTTCAATTTTTCTATTTCGTCTTTCTTCGAATCTATGATTACCTGCTTGTTTTGCACAATATGTGAAGAGAGTTAAACCAACTCCTGTTAATATAGTCCTACTAACCAAAGTTGTCCATTCCATAACGCCTTCATTTGTAATTATAAATTCATAACCGAACCACAGTATTATTGCTATTGAAACTAAGGAACCTATATTCCAAAGGCTGGCTTTTCTACCTTCAATGTTAGCGATATTCTGGTAACCATGCGCGAGGCCTTTCATACTAATAATTCCCACTATCTTTTCAGCCTCTTTATTCCTATCTTGAATCTGTTCCAGTTCAGATGTGCTTTGTTCTCTAATTTTTTCTAATAATGCATTATACTCTTCTTCATAACGGGAACTCTGACTATCAAAATTTGTTTCATGTTCTTCTAAACTTTCTTTAAAGGTGCTTTCTTGACCTTTAAGTAGTTCGTCTAAGCGCATTTGATAGTTTTTTTCGATTTCATCAAATTCTTTTTGTACACTTTTTATAGTTTCTTCTGTTTTTTCATTTCTTTCAGTTTGCGCATTAAGGAATTGATTTTGAAAATCATTAATTATGGTGTCTATTCGCTTTTTTTGGTTATCTATAGACGAATTAAGTTCAATCACTTTATCTTTATTTTGTTTAAAAGAAGTATGTGTTTCATTAATCTCTTTCTCTAAATTTGATAGGTGCTGACCAATTGATTGTCTAAACTTAACAACAGAATTTTTAATCTCACCAATATCCTCTGCACTTCTCGGAATTGTTAATTGGGAGAGAAAGGGTAATAGAGACTCCAAGTTATTAAAGACATTTTTTAATTGTTGTTCATTGTTATTTCTTTTATAGTTGGTTAATTCATTTGCTGAGTTAGTTAAGGGGTTATTTAAGTTATTGAGAGTATTTAACGAAATGTGCCACGGGTCAATTCTATTTAATAATTCATATGTAAAGTCAAGAGTCTCTCTGATTCTACCTAGCATTTGAAGTTGTTTAGTAGGTATATTTTGAGTATCAGATTCTATTTCATCTAACAACTCTAATATGCCTTCTAACTTTTTATAAGCTGAATGACTATAGATTCTTTGTTCAACTTCAATTAGCATAAATGTCACCTCGATACATTAAAATTCGTATAAACTTACTAAATGATATTTTAGACTAATGGTTTCGTGGCTTCAATATTCAATAATAAAGCCCATAAAATAATCTCCCCTCATCAGGAATTTATTGAGTGAGGGGAGCTAAATTGAGTTGAGTATTCAGGTTATTTCTCTCTAAAAACTAAATGCGCATGATTATTTGAAATGCTAACACTTTCAATATCATAATCCTTACCGTCTGCTGGGGCGTTCCCGACCGGTTTCCGTTCTGAGTCTATAAGTGACTGAGCAAAACTTTCTACAAAGCCATAACTTTCTACTTCATTAATCGTCCGATAAGAGTTGTCTTTAGATATGAATACTTGGGTTGTACTTAATACCCGTGAATCACCTGACATGTTTACTCACTCCTTAAGTAAAAATTGTATTTATTGGTTTATTTTAACACATAATGTCTAATTATTGACCCTCATGTAGGCAATATAATGCAGGAATTATTACTTTTACTAAAATCGAATTAAAGTGTTAACCTTAACCTTCGTTACTGAATCAATTGGGGGTTTATTAAGTGGAAGTCATCATTACGTGCGCGCGAGAAGATTTTGAAACACAAGACAGAAAAGCCTATTCTATGAATCTGCTTAAAGAATTTCTAAATGATGAATCCTTTTCGTTGCTGTTAGACATGCTATGTACTAATCAAAAAGTAAGGTATATAAGGTGCAACCGATTCTCCTGTTTAGTGGGTACTGCTGATGTTATGTTCTTATCACTTCCAAAACAAAACAGATATAATAGCTTATTTACCGAAGAACTTGAATTGATTTATCACCATCAGCAAGAAATATCGCAACGTAAAGTAACCAAGTCCTGATTTTTCAGGACTTTTTTTATTAACTAAAAAGCGCATCATGTAAGGGTTTATCAGCTCTTTCTCCAAACAACGAAGCTAAAAGCAAAAAAAAAAACGATTTTTTCAACAAAAGCCATTTTGAATTTTGTAAAGTATGAATTACCGAATCGCAATTACTTACTTTATATAAAGATAAATGGGGGATTACATATGACTAAAGCAATTAAGAGTAACAAAATCAGTTTGAATCTTCGTGAAGAGGCTACACAAACAAGCAAAGTTTTAAATATGGATATTGACCTAGAGTTTGCTTTCAATGAACTTTATCAACGTAAGGAGAACGAGAACTTGAAAGAAAGAACCTTAAAAGACCATAAAAATCACTTTAAGTATTTTTCGACTTTTCTTTACAAGCACCACCCCGAAGTAAAGAAAGTGGAAGACATCTCAATGACTGAAATAACCGATTACATCAAGTTCATGAGAAAAGAGAAAGGACTATGGGATGACCATAAAGACTTGTGTAAAGTAACTAATAGAAAAGGACTGGCGCCTTCTACTGTCAACATTAGACTCAGAACCTTACGAACATGGTTAAATTACTGGTTTAAAAATGGATACATTCAAAAGAACTTATCAGCTGAAATAAAGTTGCTTAAAACAGATAAGCACTTTAGAGGGATAGATGCCCAGCACATTAAAAGAATCCTAGCTCAGTTAGAGAAAACATCTAAATATACAGATTTACGTGATTATGTAGTAATCTTGTTGCTTTGTGACATTGGTGCACGAATTAATAACTTACTCTCTCTTAAAATATCGGATATTAACTTAACGGCGCGGGAATTGTCATTGACATCTAGTACATCTAAAACTAGAGAAGATAAGACATATCCGATTTCTGATTTTACAGCGGAGTGGATTCAACATCTTATTAAAAAGAATGAAGAGATTGAAACGGAAAGTGATTTCTTGTTTTTATCCATGCGGGGTAATGTATACAAAGCAAATTCATTCAGAAAAAGATTGAATAAATTTGCTGAAAAAGCAGGTATTCCGAACGATGTCCGAGTAACTCCACACTCATTCCGTCATTTTGTAGCAACTACAGCACACGAAAAAGGAGCTTCGTTATTTGACCTACAACTTATATTGGGGCATAAATCCATTGAGGCTACCGAGAGGTACTTATGGCAAGACAAAGAACGCGCACGAACAGTACATAAACAATTTTCTCCTCTTGAGACTGTTATTTAATGAAAGCGACCTATATATAGGTCGCTTTTTTGTTTACACCGGACGATTATTTACAAATAGCCCGTAATACCATATAATAAAAAACAATCCATTGGTTTTTCTGAAACCGTTGGAATAGAAGAGTTTTAAATGATTTTGATATACATAGTGCTTTCCTATCGGTTTCCTAAACCGTGTGCCGCAGGTTCGAATCCTGCCGGGGGCGCTGGCTGAAGCTGATTGGAGCTTCAGCTTTTTTTATGTTTTCCTTACAAAGATAATTTTCCTCCGGCTCCATGTGTTGAGCCATAATACCGCACTGAACCCGAGACAGAGTATGACAATCACCCACATGAGAGCTTCTTCCATTCGACCGGATTCGACAGCAAAATAGATGGCGAGTGGAATGGTGTCTGTTTCACCAGGGATATAGCCTGCAATCATTAATGTAGCTCCGAACTCACCAAGGGAACGAGCAAAAGTCATGACTAATCCAGCGAGCAATCCGGGCCAGGCTAAAGGAAGCGATATGGTGAAGAATACTTTCAATTTCGAAGCCCCCATCGTCAAAGCCGCATTCTCCAGGTTTTGTTCATAATTTTGAAAAGCCGCTGATGCACTTTGATACATAAGGGGAAAGGAGACGACGGCAGACGCAATGACTGCTCCTGTCCAGGAAAAAACCACCTGAATACCGAACCAGTCCATGAGCCATTGTCCCATCCAGCCGTTTTTGCCGAATAAATAAAGCAGGCCAAATCCTATGACCGTCGGAGGAAGGACAAGAGGGAGTAAAAGGATCGATTCTATGATACTTTTCCCGGGAAATAATTTCCGAGAAATGACTCTTGCGCTGATCGTTCCGATAATAAATACGATGAAAGTAGCGATTGCCGCTACCTTTAGAGACAATAAAAGAGGTTCGACGTTCATTGTTCTATCTTTCCACCTCCTTAGGATTGAATCCATAAGATTTGTAAATTTCTGTCGCTTGATCACTCTTTAAGAAGGATAAAAATTGCTCTCCAGATTTCTTAGTCCGGCTTTTTGAAAGAATGATGCCAGGATAGACGATCGAATCATGGAGTGTAGGGTCTACTTTTGTAAGGGTTCTTACCTGATCTGATATCAGGGCATCACTGGCATAGACAAAACCGTAGTCCACTTGCCCGGATTCGACATAAGCAAGGACTTGTCTAACATCGCTTCCGAAAATCATCTGATCCTCTAATCCCCTCCAAAGTTGAATCCTTTCCAACGCTTGCTTCGTATAAGTACCAGCAGGCACGCTCTCTGGATTGCCGACAGAAAGCTGTTCATTTTTTGTCAGTTCCAGGTCCTGAATGGTATTCAAATGACTCGTGGAATCGTGACCAATAAGAACGATCTGGTTGGTAGCAAACTCTATGTATGTATCTTTTTCGACAAGGCTCTCTTTCTTAAGAAGTTCGATCCAACGAAGATCCGCAGACAGGAATACGTCGACAGGAGCTCCTTGTTCGATTTGTCTTGCCAGTTTACCTGAGCCTCCATATATGGTTTCGATTTCTATATTGTATTGCTCCTCAAAAAGAGGTGTCAGCTCTTCCATGACATCTTTTAAACTTGAAGCAGCCGCAATTTTTATGTTCGTTTCACTCGATTCTGATGGAGCGGCACAACTGCATAAAAATAGTACGATGATCGAACTCCCTATCCATGTTAACTTTCGCATGTCTATTCCCCTTTGTTACCATTGATTCTATTCTTAAGATACGTCATATGTAAGTAGAAAGCGATTAAAAGATCACGAAGAAAGGAGTGCGTTATATGAAATTACAAGTTCTTTCAGCTCTTATTCTTGCTTTACTGCTCACACAACTGCCGGTCGTTGGTAAGTACTTCGCTATTCTAAACACCATGATTCATGAGAGCGGTCATTCCCTGATGGCGCTGCTTACAGGGGGAGAAGTAAGGAGAATTTCCCTTTTACCAAATACATCCGGTTTTGCTTTGACCGGGCATAACTCATGGATCGGGCAAGTATTAACGAGCATGGCCGGGTATGTATTTGCTTCTTTCTTTGCCTTCGTCTTCTTTTTCCTCGTCAGTCGTGGGCATTTTAATTGGATGATTTATATTTTAATGGCGTTCCTTGCGATCAATCTGCTTTTCTGGGTAAGGAATGTGTATGGTCTATTCTGGATCCTTACCTTTGGAGCTGGGTTTGTATGGCTGCTGAGAACCGGTCATGAACAGGTGGTTCAATATGTGTTATTGTTTCTTGCTTCCCTCGTTCTCGTTGAGTCTGTAACCAGTGCTTTTGAAGTGATGTGGATCAGCTTTATCTCTCCAGGACAAGCTGGTGACGCAGCAAACTTGGCAAGAGCGACAAAATTCATTCCCGCCCCTTTGTGGGGATTGGCTTTTTTCGTCCAGGCCCTGTACTTTGCCTTCCTTTCCCTTAAGCGTGTCTTCTCGTTCTGAAGGTGTGAATGAAAAGAAGAAAAAAGATTAAATTCCGCTCATGCCCTGCCTTCTTCATCCCTTCTGAATAAGGTAGTAAAGTAAGTAAGAGAGGGGGGAATGGAATGAGCGGAGGATACGGTGGCGGTTTCGCGCTATTGGTTGTTTTGTTCATCCTTTTGATCATCATCGGTGCATCTTATATGGGTGGCCGTGGATACGGTTATGGATACTAATAAATAAAGAAAGCGGGAATCTTTTCCCGCTGTTACATAAAATTAAACGTTTCTCGAAGTTTGGAAAAGGGTATCATGGGACTAGAATAATTGGACGGAGGAGTCGTTTATGGATTTAAAAGAACACTTAATTGCAAACGGGTATGATCACATTGATATTCTTCTTATTGATGAAGAGGGCGACCAGACAACAGTTGCCGACATTTCTCTTCCGAAGGTGACGGATTTAGAGTACAAGCTTTATCTCCAGCCTGATACGATCTCTTATCATTTCAAGGAAGAGGACCCTTATTTTGAAGCTGAGCAGCAATCAGAGTCAGGGGATGGTAAGAAGATCAAAGGTTTCATCCTCGAATGGTAAAGCCCTGTCCCCACAGGGCTTTTTTTGTGTCCAAAAGAACACTTAGCAATTGCAGATAAGGGCCCCTTAGGGGGAGACTCAGTTTCGAGATGTTTCCAGGGTTCGTTGCCTGGTTAAGCCTTAGGGATGGCTGGGAAGCCACTCTCTTTCCTGTGGGGGAGCGCCGAGCTTCCTCGGACTGCGTCCTGCGGGATCTCGCCTATCTCCTTCTCCCAAGGAGTCTCGCAGCTTCCCAACCACCCCATTTGTTGAGAAGTGGAACGAACCCCTATACCGAGAGTGAGTGACTCTTATCCCTTTATCCTAAGCAGGCATAAAACGCTCTAAATCAAGCCTTAAGTTCTGGCAGCCGCCCCCATCCACTCAGCATAAGTCTCGAAACTGAGTCTTCAAGCACGCTGCCATATTGTTGAACACTGGTTTGTTTATTTTGAATCACACGGGGAATTTAAATGGTAAATACCAACAGGAGGTCATTTTTCATGCAGCAACATAAACTTTACATTAATGGAGAATATACAGAATCAAACGGTTCAGAATGGATTGATGTCCTAAATCCAGCGACTGAAGAGGTCATTTCCCAAATACCAAAAGGCACTGAAGACGATGTGAATCGAGCGGTGAAAGCAGCGTTTGAAGCTCAAAAAGGATGGGAGCTTACGCCAAATATTGAACGCGGGAAAATCGTCAGGAAACTCGGAGATCGTATAGAAGAAAACCGTGCTACTTTCATTGATTTATTACAAGAAGAGCAAGGGAAAGACTATGAGCTTGCCAGTGGAGAAGTCGACCTTGCCATTGATTATTTCCGGTACATGTCTGAGTGGGCACGTAGAATCGAAGGCGAAATTGTACCAAGTGATCGTAAGAATGAGAATATCTTTATCTATAAAAAGCCAATCGGTGTAGTGGCTGGAATTGTCCCTTGGAACTTCCCGGTGTTCATTTTGGCACGTAAAGTAGCGACGTCACTGGTGACAGGCAATACATTAGTATTAAAACCAAGTCAACAAACACCGAATACAGCCATGGAATTCACAAAAATCATCGATTCCATGGATGAAATTCCAAAAGGTGTGTATAACGTGGTAACCGGTACAGGTTCAGAAATTGGAAATAGACTGGCCTCTCATCCGAACGTCCACATGGTAACCATGACAGGAAGTGTGCCTGCAGGTACGAAAGTAATGGAAGCAGCAGCGCAAAATATTACGAAGGTGAATTTGGAACTTGGTGGTAAAGCGCCCGCTATCGTTACCGCTAATGCGGACCTTGATGTTGCAGCTGAGAGCATAACGACTTCCCGTCTCGCTAACAATGGACAAGCCTGTACGAATGCTGAACGTGTCTATGTGCATGAAAGTGTGGCGGATGAGCTTCTAGCTAAATTACGTCATAAATTTGAGTCGGTGACGATGGGGAACCCTCGTGAAAATAAGGAAGCGGATGTCGGTCCGCTTGTAAGTAAAGACCGTCTTGAAGAAGTGGAAAGCATGGTGAAAGAAGCGATTGAAGCAGGGGCGAAGGTTGAAATCGGAGGAGAACGAGGCGACTTAGACAAAGGTTATTTTTATAAACCTACGATTCTCACAAACGTAAACCATGATATGCAGATTATCCAGGAAGAGATTTTCGGTCCTGTGATCCCTGTGACAACGTTCAAAACATTGGATGAAGCGATTGAAAAAGGAAATGATACAGATTACGGATTATCCTCATCTGTTTATACTGAAGACATGAATGAAGCGATGCGTGTCGTGAATGAACTGAAGTTCGGTGAAACATTCGTCAATCGCGAGAACTTCGAAGCCGTCCAGGGCTATCATGCAGGAATGAAAAAATCAGGACTTGGTGGAGCAGACGGCAAACACGGAATGGAAGATTTCCTTGTGACACAAGTCGTTTATATGCAATATAAAGATGATAAAAAATAAGAAGAAAAAGAGCTGCGATTTTTGTCGCAGCTCTTTTTTTATCGGTTATCGATTTTTTCAGGGTAAAGGTCGTGATTCATCAGGCGGTGGTCCGCCATTTGCTCAAATTTCGTGCCAGGTTTTCCATAATTGCAGAATGGATCAATGGAAATCCCGCCACGAGGGGTGAATTTACCCCAAACTTCAATATATCGAGGGTCCATTAAGTCAATCAGGTCATTCATGATTGTATTCACACTATCCTCATGGAAATCTCCGTGATTACGGAAGCTGAAAAGATAGAGTTTGAGTGACTTACTCTCGACCATTTTCACGTCTGGAATGTAGCTGATATAGATGGTTGCGAAATCAGGTTGGCGCGTCTTCGGGCAAAGGGTAGTAAACTCTGGACAGTTGAATTTCACGAAATAGTCACGGTTCGGATGTTGGTTATCAAACGTTTCAAGGACTTCCGGGTCATACTCGAAAGAGTAGGAATTTCCTTGGTTACCAAGGAGTGATAAATCAAGGTCTTGGTCGTTGCGTCCTGGCATGAGGCATGCTCCTTTGTGAATGTAATTTAAATAAAAAAGCCGCAGCGGCTAAGGGCTGCGGCTTATCATAAGACGTGGTCCTTAGTTTTTTATAGAGGGGTTGGCTAAGAAACCTCTACTATGAAGCTTTTATGCTCGTTTCATTATATAAACAGAGGGGAATGCTGTCAATTTACCTCGTTCCCTTGTCCTAATTCTGTAAATCTTTGGAGATAACACTTTAAATATGAGAAAAAATCCCCTACAATAGAAGTAATTCATAAAATTTTCAGAAAAGTATGCAGTTCGTGGCTCTGAAAGGATCAGAGCTTTCTTCAGCCACAAAAGGAAAACGTTTACAAAACATTCTTATGAGGTGATGATGAATATGGACATGAAACCAATTCCAGCTCGATCAGGCAATCACAACATGGAAAACTACAAAGAAGCGTATGAGAATTTCCAGTGGGAAGAAGTGAAAGAGCAGTTCTCATGGAACGAGACAGGCAAAGTAAACATTGCCTATGAAGTTGTCGATCGCCATGCAGAAAATCCTGATAAGAAAGATCAGGCAGCTCTGATCTACTCTGCACCGGATAGAGAAGAGACCCTTACTTTTGAGGATTTGAAATTGAAAAGTAATCATTTCGCGAATGTACTGAAAAAACATAATATAGAAAAAGGCGACCGTGTCTTTCTCTTCATGCCAAGAAGCCCTGAGTTTTATGCAGCCTTCCTTGGTATTCTTAAGGTAGGAGCAATTGCGGGCCCGCTTTTTGAGGCATTCATGGAACAAGCCGTACGAGATCGCCTGGAAGATAGTGAAGCAACGATGCTCATTACGACACCGGAACTGCTTGAGCGTGTACCTGCAGATGACCTTCCGAACTTGAAGCAGGTCGTACTTGTTGGTGGCGATGCACCAGGCAACTACATTTCTTATGATGAAGAAATGGAGAAGGCTTCGGATGAATTTGAAATCGAGTGGGTGGATCTTGAAGACGGAATGCTTCTTCATTATACATCTGGTTCAACCGGCAAGCCTAAAGGAGTTTATCACGTCCATAATGCCATGCTTCAACATTACCAGACAGGTAAATGGGTGCTGGATCTTAAAGAAGATGATGTGTACTGGTGCACCGCAGACCCAGGTTGGGTGACAGGTACAAGTTACGGCATCTTTGCTCCGTGGTTAAACGGGGTGACGAACGTTATCCGTGGAGGACGATTTAGTCCGGATGACTGGTACGGCACGATTGCCGAGAAAAATGTGTCGGTCTGGTATTCCGCTCCGACTGCTTTCCGTAAACTGTTGAGCGCTGGAGAGGGAGTTGCGAAAAAGCATGACTTATCTTCGCTTCGTCACGTATTAAGTGTAGGAGAGCCATTGAATCCTGAAGTCGTAACATGGGGACTTTCAGCCTTTGATTTGCGTATCCACGATACATGGTGGATGACGGAAACAGGCGGCATGTTGATTTGTAACTATCCTGCGATGGATATGCGTCCGGGATCAATGGGTAAACCGTTCCCTGGCATCGAAGCGGCTATTGTCGATAATGAAGGGAATGAACTCCCTGCTAATCAAATGGGGAACCTTGCGATTAAACAGGGATGGCCGTCCATGATGCGTGCGGTATGGAAGAACCCAGGGAAATATGAAAGTTATTTCTTAAATGGCTGGTATGTTTCTGGTGATAGTGCTTACCAGGATGAAGACGGTTATTTCTGGTTCCAGGGACGTCTTGATGATGTCATCAACACATCTGGTGAACGTGTTGGACCATTTGAAGTGGAGAGTAAATTGATTGAACATGAAGCGGTAGCAGAAGCAGGAGTCATCGGTAAACCGGACCCTGAACGAGGAGAGATCATTAAAGCATTCATTACCCTCAGGGAAGGGCATGAAGAATCCGATGAACTGCTTGAAGATATCCGTCAATTCGTTAAAAAGGGATTGAGCGCTCACGCTGCTCCAAGAGAAATTGAAATCAAGGACACGATTCCTAAAACCCGTAGTGGTAAAATCATGAGACGTCTTCTGAAGTCTTGGGAGCTTGGTTTACCGACTGGGGATACCTCTACACTCGAAGAGTAATTGATGAAAGCACAGCCCGTATCAGGGTTGTGCTTTCATTTTTGTTGACTCATTCGTAAGGGTGTTTCACGTGAAACGGGTAAGCATGAGAACAAAATTTTCATTCGTCCTGTGGTAACATATGGAGAGATATTACATAGATTGCAGGTGGCAAAATGAAAGAAGAAGGAACGACACGTTTTTTGGACGGCTCTTTAGAGACCGTTCAATGGTTTGTATTTCTGTTGGCGAGCGCAGTTGCTCTCCCCATTGTTATCGGTTCTATTTTCGAATTGAATTTCAATGAAGTGGCAGGTTTGATGCAACGGACATTCTTTGTCGTCGGGGTTGCCTCCTTCCTGCAAGGCGTTTTTGGACATCGTCTCCCTATTATGGAAGGACCTGCAGGCCTATGGATCAGCATATTTGCGGTCATGGCCTACAGTGGATCCCAGTCAGGCGACAGCTATATGGAAACATTACAAATCCTCCAGGGGACGATGATATGGACAGGGATCTTCCTATTCCTATTTGGTATTTTCCGTTTGTCGCACCGGGTGCTTTTTGTGTTCACCCCACTTGTAACGGGGGCTTTTTTATTTTTACTGACCGTCCAATTGAGTGGGACGTTTCTTCAGGGAATGTTAGGCATTGAAAAATCGACAGAAGCGGTGGATGGAAAACAGGCACTTGTCGCCTTTGTTACGCTTGCCCTCGTAATTGGACTATCGGTAATGGGAAAAGGTTGGTTGAAAAGTTTCGCTGTTTTGATTGGAATTGGTTTCGGATGGGTATTGTATGCCATGACTTTTAATGGGTCTGCCACTGAAGCAGGAGGAACCTCAGCTTTTTCCTTACCTGAAATTTTTGCTTGGGGACCCCCTCAGCTGACATGGGGCACCCTCCCTTTAGGGTTTATTACCGCTGTGATTTTATTGTCCAATCTAGTGGCTTCCATTATTGCGGTAAGTCATACCGTTTATGGAAAACCACAGTATACATATGATCAGGTCAACAAAGGAAGCAGTTTCCTGGGGGTGAACCATGGAATTACAGCCGTTTTTTCTGCCGTGGCTAACGTTTCGCTTGCTTCATCGTCTGGGTTCATGCAATTGACCGGGCAGAAAAGGAAACGTCCTTTTTTATATGCTTCTCTATTATTAGTCGTGTTTTCGTTCTTCCCACCGGTAGTGGCGTTTATTTCTGGTATTCCGGCACCGGTAGCTAACGCAGCTTTGCTCGCAACTTTTGTCCAGTTGATGGGACTTGGCATTTCCAATATGACGAGTGAAAAGCTTGATGAACGGAGACTGACTATTCTAGGACTGTCCTTTTTACTGGGTATAGGACTGATGTTCCTGCCGCCCGAAGCCTTCAGCGGTGTTCCGGCGATATTACAAAATTTACTGAGTAATGGATTATTGGTTGGGACGGTGCTTGTCATAGTACTGGACCGGCTGTGGAAAGAATCAAACACGTCCTCATAGGGAAAATTGAAGGTACAAGGAAGTGATGGAATGGAAAAAGAAATATATGATGTCATCGGGGTCGGAATCGGTCCTTATAACTTAGGGATGGCCGCATTGATCGACCAGACCGATGATTTGGATGCTGTCTTCTTCGACAAGACTCCTGAGTTTGTCTGGCACCCAGGAATGCTGATTGAAACGATGGATCTTCAGGTTCCTTTTTTAGCAGACCTTGTCTCGTTCGCGGATCCGAAAAGCCCTTATACCTTTATGAATTATTTGCATGAACATGACCGCATGTTCCCTTTCTTCTTCCATCGTCATTTTGAAATTCCGCGTCAAGAATACAACCATTACATGCAGTGGGTGGCCAAGCAGTTGGATGGCCTGGTTTTCGGCCATACTGTCGTTGACGTTATCGACCATAAGGATGCGGATCTCCCCCACTATGAAGTGGTAGTAAAAGAAACGGCCACCGGGGAAGAAAGGTATTATCAAGCCAGGCACATTGTCATGGGGACAGGAAGTGAACCATTAATCTTAGACGGGATGGACCGGTTACCGAACGAAGACGTAATGCATACGAGTCGCTATCTTTTTGAAAAAGATCATTTATTGAAAGCGAAACATGTGACCATCGTCGGCTCGGGGCAGAGTGCTTTGGAAGTTTTTTTGGATTTATTAGAAGAGCAAGACAGACAGTCGGATATGAAACTGAGCCTCTTCACTAGATCCGGAGGGCTTTTTCAATTGGATACGGCTAAGTTTGCGCAGGAAATGTTCACACCGGAATTCGTCGATTACTTTCATGCCTTGAGCCTACAACAACGGAAAGACGCCCTCGATACGCTTGGGCCGCTTCGAAAAGGAATTGATCCGGATACACTCACGAGGTTATATTCGAAGCTCTATCATCGCACAGCCGGGATGGAGGATAGTCGTGTTCTCATTCAACCAATGACGGAAATTACCGGAATTGAGGCGAAAGAGAATGGATACTATCTTCACTGTAAACAGTGGCAGGAAGAAGTTGAATACACGTATTCAACGGAAAAAGTTGTGCTGGCCACCGGGTATAAACCTCATTTCCCTGACTGGTTCAAGAAGCGTTTCAAAGAAAAAATTGAATGGGAAGAAGAAGGAATGTATAAAGTATCGCGCGATTATCAGCTGATCTTCAACGATGGTCGTAGTCATCATTTCTTTACGTTGACCAACCTTGTCCACTCACACGGAGCAGGCGCTACCAATTTAGGATTATCCGTGCATCGGAATGTTCATATTATCAACACGATTGCAGGCCGTGAAGTGTATCGAAACCAGTCGGATACAACTTTCCAACAGTTTTCCATGAAGGACTTTCAATAACCATTAAGTGGAAATAAGGTTTAAAATCATCTCACAGGGGAAGATAGCTTATGTGTTCAAATTCAACCCATACATTCAAGGAGATGATGTAGATATGAGTAAGATTGCTTGTGTGATGACGTCCATGTTTGAAGATGTAGAATATACACAACCGGCAGAGGCGTTCTCAAATGAAGGTCATGAAGTGACCACCATTGAATGGGAAGTGGGCAAAGAAGTGGAAGGTAAACAAGGGGAAGCTTCCGTTAAAATTGATACATCCATCGACGATGTAAAACCTGAAGACTTTGATGCATTGTTCATCCCAGGTGGCTTTTCACCCGATATCCTGCGCGGAGATGAGAAATTCGTTTCTTTCGCGAAGCATTTCATGGATGAAAAGAAACCGGTCTTCGCCATCTGCCATGGCCCTCAACTGTTGATCACAGCTAAAACTCTTGAAGGGCGCACGGCGACCGGATTCAAATCCATTTCCGTTGACATGGAATATGCAGGAGTTAATTATCAGGATAAAGAAGTTGTCGTTTGTCAGGACCAGCTGGTCACAAGTCGCCAGCCCGATGACATTCCAGCCTTCAACCGTGAAGCATTAAAACTCTTGAAATAAATAAACAGACAGGCCATGAGGGAACCTTCTCCCCATGGCCTTTTTCTTCTTTTAAGCAATATTGAATGACCATACCTGGCCGTGGATACGGGGTCAGGGAGATGACGATTTGCAGTGCATTGGAACAGTCAGTAGAAAAACATACAC
This sequence comes from Halobacillus litoralis, assembly GCF_009856445.1. Taxonomy (GTDB): domain Bacteria; phylum Bacillota; class Bacilli; order Bacillales; family Halobacillaceae; genus Halobacillus; species Halobacillus litoralis. The sequence continues at coordinate 7,258 of NZ_WMFA01000001.1, read as the reverse complement.
ATTCTTGTCCCCATTCGCTTTTCATGCGGACGTTCCCAGACCCTGTTCTCACACCTTATTAGCGCAGGATCTATGGTTAACACGAATCTATAACAACGTACGTGAAAAAGGATTTATTACAAACTCGGCAGGTTACTGGTAGAGGGGTTTCGAGAACTCCGGAGCCCTAAACTCTCACAAAAGTATCGAAACTGAGTCTTCCACAACCCGGCCTCATTGTTGAGTAAGGATTACCAAAACAGTGATCATTTTGTAACGTGCTATTGTAGAGAGGAGAAGAAACTTCCTATATAATGAAGGGAAGACTATAGATCGTTCTATATTACATACACGCATACGTATACAAGGAGGAGGACCACACGATGATTGTCATTGAAAAAGAAAACCAGTTTCACATGATTCCTCAGCATGAGCACGCCAAGATATCAGCTCAGATCGTCGCTCATTGGAAGAACAATTTTTTATTACGCTCAAAATTGAGAGAAGAAGCGGATTGGGCAATTGCCCAGCATGACAGAGCCTGGATTCCACTGGATGATCAACCAGAGTGGAATGAAGAAAAGCAACGTCCTTATACATTCGTCGATTATCCGTTAGAGAGAAAATTGCAGGCTTATCAGCGTGGGATTAAAGAGGTGGCCGACCGCTCTTTGTATGCGGGTATGCTCTGCAGTATGCACTATGCGTCCTTCTTTTCCAAGGATGACAATGATTCCGCTGTACAGACGTTTTTAGCTGAAGAAAAAACGCGCCAGCAAGATCTGTTCGAAGCAATGGAAATGGACATTCCCTATGATATCTATGACCTTCATTTTCGCCGGTTGCAATTTTGTGATGATTTGTCCCTTTACGTATGCATGCAGGAAGCTGGTACACCAAAAAAAGAGGAAGTTTCATGGTTCAAAGGCGGTTTCAGACAATCTTTTGATTTCGCCCCCGCTGGTATGGCTGCCCATTGGATCGATGATGAAAATGTTTCCGTTGATCCTTTTCCATTTGAGAAGCCATTCAGTATAGAAATTCCTTATCGTCCCGTGTCAAAAATAGAGATTAAAGAAAAAGGTCTGTCTCAAGCGTTTCACGACACAGAAATAAAAACGCACGTGGTTACTTTTGTGAAAAAAGAATAGTCACTTACATCTCAACGGTAAGCGACTGTTTTATAGTTTACCTGGTGTACCTACAGGCAAAAGTATTTTTTATTTCTTATCAATACTGAATTGTCCATCGAGCAGCACCCAGTTTTGAGGGAAGGAAAGCCCCAGTTTCCAATAGCTGATTCCAAGAAGACCGCGATTTTTGATTAAGTCGAATTTCCGTTGGATGGAGCGGGCATCTTCAAACCATACTTCGTGTTTCTTTCCGGCGTTATCGGTATAGGTGAAGTAAGGGGCCTGTTCCTCCTGGTCATAGGAAATCGGTACGTTGTTTTCTCTCGCAATTTGAATGGCCTGCTGTGGACTAATTGCCTTAGCAAACTCTCCACCTGGCTCGTAAGGAAGGGTCCAATCATATCCATATAAATTTTGACCGAGAAGGATTTTTTCCGCCGGCATTTCCGACAATGCATAGTCCACTACTTCGGTGACCGGACCGATTGGAGATACGGCACGTGGGGGACCACCGCTGTATCCCCATTCATAAGTCATTAAAACCACGAAATCTACAATTTCTCCGTGGGCTTTGTAGTCATGGGCCTCGTACCAGGCTCCTTTTTGATCGGCACTCGTTTTAGGAGCAAGGGCAGTGGAAATGAGCAATCCTTCCGCCGCCAACCGCTGTTTTGCTTTTCTCAAAAACTGGTTGTAGTTCTCTTTCATTTCAGGAGGGAGAAACTCCATATCAAAGTGGACATCTTTAAAACCTACTTGCTTGGTTGTTTGAATAATGTTGTCGAGCAATTTATCCTGCAGCGCTTCATCGGAAAGAATCTTCCTGCCTAATTCAGCACTGAATCCATCTTCCGAAAGGTTTGTAACAACCATCATAAGAGCCGTATCATTCTGTTGAGCGATCTCTTTGAAATTATCAAGAGGCGGTGCTTTTAACGAAGCGTCTTCCTGAATTTCATAACTGAATGGAGCCAGATAGGTCAGTGATCCTGCCCTGTTTTCAGCAGAAGCACGAAGCGTTTCGGAGACTTCCCCGCCATAGGGCTCTATATAAGCATTGGCTGTAATCGGTCTTGGCGGCTCATCTGGAATATAGAGGCGTAAGCCAACAGAAAGAGGGGCGCCGACTTGAAGGCCATTTACCTGGGCCAGCTTTTCGGCGGTGGTATTGAACTTTTGGGCAATGGAATATAAGCTGTCCCCCTGCTGGACAAAATAAAATTGGCCGACAATCGGTATAACGAGAGCTTGACCGATGACAAGGTCACCCGGGGTCTCCAGTTCATTTGCTTCGATAATGGCATTTGGCGTACTATCATAAAGACCGGCAATGGAGAATACCGAATCTCCTTCTTGAACGACGTGGATTTGCATATGGATTCGCTCCTTTCTCATCTTTAATAATGTATGAGATAGGAAAACGGAATTATTCTTGAAAATCACAGGAGGAACATCATGCTTGACGATGAACATTATATGAAACTTGCTTTAAAAGAAGCAGAAAAAGCAGAGTTGGAAGGAGAAGTTCCGATTGGTGCTGTCATCGTAAAAGATGGGGAAGTGGTCGCCAAAGGATACAATCAGAGAGAAACCTCCCAACTGGCTTCGTCTCACGCTGAATTTATAGCGATTGAAAAGGCAAACAAGCAAGTAGGCAGCTGGAGGCTTGAGGATTGTACGTTGTATGTCACTTTAGAGCCTTGTCCAATGTGTGCGGGTGCTATTTTACAATCGAGGATTCCAAGGGTCGTTTATGGTGCCAAGGATCCGAAAGCAGGTTGTGCAGGTACGCTTTTGAATCTTTTAGATGATGAGCGTTTCAATCATAAATCAGAAATTCTCCCTGGGGTTATGGAAGAGGCGTGCGGAAAAATATTGACGGATTTTTTCCGCAACCTGCGTGAGCGTAAGAAAAATAAGCCGTCGACTAATAATTAACAGTGTTTTATCATTGCATTTTTCTCGAAAACTCGCTATACTTGTTAATGCCGTGCTAAGCGGGGAGGTAGCGGTGCCCTGTACTCGCAATCCGCTATAGCGAGGCCGAATCCCCATCCGAGGTGGTGCGGCCTTAAGGTCTGCCTTATGTGAGTGGTGTTGACACCCAGGTCCTGCGCAACGGGAAACAGTGAATCCTGTCAGGTCCGGAAGGAAGCAGCAGTAAGCTGTCTCTCCCGTGTGCCGTGGGAGTGCCTGGGTCGAGCCACAACCATAAGTAACGCTTAGGGCCACATCATCGAAGATGGGTGCACGGCATTACATAAGAAAGCTCAAAGAGCTGCTATGATCCTTTCATAGCAGCTCTTTTTTTATACCGGTTTTCGAAGGTTCACATCACAACCTTGAATCAGGTATAATGAGGAGGAGACTATTAAGGGAGAACGGTTTTATGAGCTATCAGGCTTTATATCGCGTATGGCGCCCGCGAAATTTTGAAGGAGTCGTCGGACAAACGCATATTACACGGACACTGCAGAATGCGATTGAGCAGAATAAATTTTCGCATGCGTATTTATTCTCTGGACCGAGAGGGACGGGGAAAACGAGTGCTGCCAAAATTTTCGCCAAAGCCGTCAACTGCGAGCGTTCCCCTGTGAAGGAACCGTGTAACGAGTGTGATGCGTGCCTGGGTATTCAGGATGGATCGATATCCGATGTCATCGAAATTGATGCCGCTTCGAACAACGGCGTCGAGCAAATCAGGGAAATTCGGGACAAGGTAAAATATGCTCCCAGTGCGGTGCCTTACAAGGTGTACATCATTGATGAGGTCCACATGCTTTCTATGGGGGCTTTCAACGCCTTATTGAAAACATTGGAAGAACCTCCGAAGCACGTCATATTCATATTGGCAACGACGGAGCCTCATAAAATTCCATTGACGATTATATCCAGATGTCAAAGATTCGACTTTAAGCGGATCTCGCAAAAAGCAATGGTTGAACGGATGGAGAAAATCACTTCGATTGAAGACATCGCGATTGCAAGAGAAGCACTGGAAATTGTAGCGCTCACAGCAGAAGGTGGAATGCGTGATGCGCTTAGTCTTCTTGATCAGGCGATTTCCTACAGTGATGATGAAGTAACCATTGAAGACGTTCTTGCGGTGACGGGTTCCGTTTCTCAAAGCAAACTCACAGCAGTTTTGCAGTCCCTTCATAACCAGGATGCAAGAGCAGCTCTTGAAGCGGTGGATGACTTGATTCAAGAAGGAAAAGATCCCGGTCGCTTTGTTTTCGATCTGATCTATTATTTGAGAGATCTGCTTTTATTCCAGAGTGCGCCGGACCTTGAACATAATTTGGAAAGAGCAATTCCTGATGAAGCTTTCAGAAATTTATCAGGCGAATTGTCTCCTGTGTGGATTCAGCAGGCAATCCGTGAACTAAATCGTTGTCAGCAGGAAATGAAATGGACGACAAGCCCGAAGGTATTCATCGAAATTGCTATGCTGAATATGGTGGAAGTTCAGGCAGGACCTGCCCAGGGAAAACCTGTTCAATCAGAAGCCGTAGATCAGCTGGCAAGAAAGATTGAAGGCCTTGAAAAGGAGCTTGCCACCCTGAAAGAAAAAGGGGTGAGTGCAGCACCACAACCACAGGCGGCACCGAAAAAGCGGGCCCCTGCAAAATCCGGGAAAAAAGGGTATAATGTTCCTTATGAACGTATTCGCCAAGTGTTGAACGAAGCATCGAAGGAAGATATCAAAAATGTTCAGGGGCGATGGGCGGACTTTATGGAAGCTTTGAAGCGGACGAACGCTCCGGCACATGCAACGCTTTTGAACAGTAAGCCGAGGGCTGCCTCTGCGAAGGCGCTTGTGCTTGCCTTCCGTTATGATATCCATTGTTCTTTGGCATCCGAACACCAGAAGACTATTGAGCCATTGCTGACGGAATTCATTGGCAAGCCGCTGACAATTATTCCGATTCCTGAACAGAACTGGCAGGAGATCAGGGAGGAATACGTCAGGAAACAGAAACAATCATCTGACGGAGGGTCTGGAGTAGAAGGGGAAGAAAGTGAAACGGCTCCATCTCAAGCGGGAGAAGAAGACCCCTTAGTTTCAGAAGCCCGAAAACTAGTCGGAGATGATTTAATAGAAGTTCAAGATTAACAGCTATTTAAAGGAGGAATGCTCCATGCGTGGTGGAGGAAACATGAATAACATGATGAAGCAAATGCAAAAAATGCAGAAGAAAATGATGAAGGCTCAGGAAGAGCTTTATGAAATGACCTTTGAATCTTCTGCAGGCGGCGGTATGGTGAAGGTGATAGCCAACGGTAAGAAGGAAATCACCGATGTTGAAATTGATGAAGAAGTGGTTGATCCAGATGATGTGGAAATGTTGCAGGATTTGATCATTACAGCTACGAATGACGTATTGAAGCAAGTAGATGATAAAACGAATGATACTATGGGACAATTCACGAAAGGTATGCCTGGAGGAATGTTCTAGGAGGAATTTTCATGTATTACCCGGAACCTATATCAAAACTGATCGACAGTTTTACGAAACTGCCAGGAATCGGACCGAAGACGGCTGTTCGCCTGGCTTTTTTCGTTTTAGAGATGGAAGAGGATGATGTCCTCGATTTTGCCAAGTCACTGGTCAATGCGAAAAGGGAACTCACCCATTGTTCCATATGTGGACATATCACTGACCAGGATCCCTGCTCGATTTGTCAGGATGAATCGAGAGACCAAGCGTTGATTTGTGTCGTTCAGGATCCGAAGGATGTCATCGCAATGGAAAAAATGAAAGAATTCAGCGGGAAGTATCACGTCCTCCACGGGGCGATTTCGCCCATGGATGGTATCGGCCCTGAAGATATTAACGTAGCAAGCCTGATCAACCGGTTGAAAGATGAAGGAATTGAAGAATTAATTCTCGCAACGAACCCGAATATTGAAGGGGAAGCGACAGCGATGTATATCTCCCGTCTCGTGAAACCTTCTGGTATCCGTATGACGAGAATTGCCCATGGTCTTCCGGTTGGAGGGGATCTTGAATATGCCGACGAAGTGACCCTGTCCAAAGCTCTTGAAGGACGTAGAGAACTTTAGGGAGGGGGAGAAGGTTTGTTTGGCAGAAAAAAAACAATAAAAAAAGAAATGGATCGTGAACTCCTCATTCATATTAAAGAGTTGAAACGGGAGTGGGAAACGTTAAACACGATCATTGAACAGAGCATCGAACCGAGCGACGAGGGCTTGAATGATTTAGCCGTCGTCAAAGCGAAGTATTTCTACCTATTAAGGGAAGCTAGATTCAGAGGAATCAATGCGTTGTCTTAATTAGATGTACTACCCTCTTGTCTAAGAGCATAGACTGTTGATAGAACAGTTTCTTGGACAAGGGGGTTTTTTATGGATCCGGTACTCGTCATTCTTCTCTTAGGACTAGCCATCCCATTACTGCTGATTGTAGGTATGCCGTCCAAACCGTTGAAGGCTGTAGGTCAGGTTATGACAAGACTGATTGTCGCTGTCATTCTGTTGTTTTTTGTGAACCTGTTCGGAGCCCAATTTGGTCTGCATGTGCCAATCAATGGTTTTACGGCAATCGTATCTGCTATCCTGGGAGTTCCTGGAGTATTGTCTTTAACAGCTATTCATTTTTGGGTTATTTAAAAGGGGGAGTTTTATGCTTCGCCTTTTTATTTTGCGGAAAAACCCTTTTGATTAGAACTTTCCTTATTGTGTTACTTTCCTTCCAGGTACCTTTGCTGGCAGTCTATGGACGGGGGATCTTACATGGAAGAAACAATCTATGAAATTATGTAACTTTTTTTAAGAAAACTATTGCGTGATTAAAAATGCCGTGATATATTATTACTTGTCGCATTAAGAGAGCGGCAAGCCGCAACGGCTTAACAAAATAAATCATAAAAAAGTTGTTGACGAAAACAACTACACATGATATATTAATTAAGTCGCTGTTTTGAAGCGGCAAACAAAACATTTGATCTTTGAAAACTGAACGAACCAACCAGTACGTCAAAACATTTCTTCTTTGTAGAAGAGATTTGAAACAAAGCACATTCGGTGTGCAAATGAGCAAGTCAAACTTAACTTTTATGGAGAGTTTGATCCTGGCTCAGGACGAACGCTGGCGGCGTGCCTAATACATGCAAGTCGAGCG
>NZ_WMFA01000019.1 GCF_009856445.1 Halobacillus litoralis | reverse complement strand
GCTAACCCCCATTAATAGCTTATGTAGTTCAGGCTACTTTTTTTCGCCTAAGGAAAGCTTGTCTATTATTTCTTCAATTCAGCTTAATTGTTGTTTCTCTTTTTAGAATTCACAACAAGTGTAAACATCCCCAACTATTACAGCAGCCAAAGTAAGCAAGAAAACAAATTGAGCAATTACATCCCCACACTTAAACCACTGATTGTTGAAAACAAGAAAATAGTTATCCCTCCCTATATTAAATTTTCAAACTTTGACTAAACCAATCAGCTTATTAAAGCAACGCCCCCGTTTCATGAAGACTTGATTTCGAGATAATTCGCCATTACTTATAAAACTTAAAACTGCTTTTATTTACGTTATCAAAAAGATAATCGAAGTAATCAGAAATGGTGAACCGAATATGCCAATCATCATTCCTAACCTTCTTTCTTCTCTATCTCCTTTATCTGTTGAAGCCACATTTAATTCAGACCTTCTAATAAACGTTTTCATAAGGAAAGCAGAAATTAAAACTGACCCAAAACCGATAATATTAACAAAACTAATGAACATTTTCAGGCTAAAGAATATTGTAATTGACAATATGATTAATAATAAGAAACCATACCCTAAAGCGTTTCTCAATGTCACACCTCTTTCTTTATTTTAATCGGGGTTATGCCTAAACAAGTGAACAAGAAATATTAACTTATGATATTTCCTATTATAGTAAAGCCCCCTTATCTTGAAGACTCAGTATTGAGATAATATGATCAATTCTTATGTATCCAGTAATTTACCACGCCGTCTACCTACCCAGTATTTGTGCGGTCTACCCTAATAATGAAATACTTAGCATCTCCTATAGATCTTCTAACTACCTGAATACTTCTTTTTAAGATAATTAAAAGTGTAGAAAGAAGTCACAAACGTTAAAAATAGCATTATCATTAACCATAGAATTTGAGAAAAGACTCCTCCATTAAATACGATGTTAAAAGGACGGTTTAGCAAATTATAAAATAATAAGAAGTTAGCCACTAGATTAACTAAGAATAGTGTTTTTTCCATAGAGGGAAAACCTCCTATCACAATAATAAATCCTGTACTTGAGCTTTTATTAGTTTAAGGAAAGGCCCCATTAGTTGAAGTCTCGAATTGGAGACATATAATTCATAAATAAGCCACTCCATAGAAATTTGCCTCATGATCATCACTTTAATAAAAAGCCTGCACTAAATGCTGACCAAAATTTATATACATCTATTTAAATCTATTCTTCGTCCACAGTATTCAAAAACTTGTAAACAAGCATTTGAAATAGAACAAAAGCTACAATGGAACACAAATAACCTAAACGATAAAATGTGCTGGCGATATCCAAATAACGAAATGAACTAATTACGATAGTGGGAAAGATGAAACTGTTTATTAAATTTAAACAAAAGAACAAGTACTTATTCTTCCTATTCGTAATAATAGAATCTTCTGTAATAATGGATAACACTAAACCTATTACAGTTACTAATAAATACATTACAATCATGAAAATAAGACCTGATTGATAATATAGATTGTTTTCCATAAGCCCCCTCCTTTGACCACCCCTCACCTTATCATAATTTTTCACATCTATGGTACTTTCAAAGGAGCGCAATTTAATGAATTGTTGAACATCAGATGCATGATTCTATGTAAAAAAGGCGACCATTCTTATTGAATTATCGCCCACCGATTGTGTAAGACTCGAAATCGAGATAACCAGACTAAAAACAAGCGAGAATTATTCTGGTTAAAATCTTTATATAGTTCCGTTCCGCCTTCACAATAGTATGATATTTTTGGGTTTAATTGTCTTAAATTCACCAAAGGTTCAGTACATTTCCTAAAACATAAGAAAATGCTCCCCCTACCACTATACCCATGATAAAAATTCGCTTGTATTTCAAAAAAATCACTCCTCTAACTCTTAGATTTTCTTACCTAGGAATCGTTTCCCCACCAACTGCCACAGTTCTGTCCAATAATTATATAAGGAAAGGACTACTATTCTTATTGAATAATCGCCCCCGTTAGTTGAAGACTCGAACTCGAGATAAATTACTCAAATATACTTTCCCTCTTTAACAAAGGAGAACATTTCCTTATCTATATGTGATTTACCCTCTTCATTAAATTCCATTGATTTCTTTACTTTTGGTTTTAAATGAATCCCTATCTTACGTTGCTGATTCTCAATAAGACTTTTCACGACAGCTTGAATAGACAAGATGAGAAGGACGTACAACACTAAAACAGGAATGATTAACCAATATCTCTCTGTCATTATTCCAATTCTCATCGTCTCAAAGAGCGATGTCCATTCATAGATCAAAGATTGGGAAGCCCCTTCTCTATTTCCTCGTATCGTCCCTCCTAAGAAAATTGAAAGCACACCAAGGTGCAGGAGAACCTGTAGGACTTGAATCATTTGTTGTCCAAGTAATAAAAATAACCTTGGAACCAAATGGGGAGTCATGTGTTTAAAGAAAATCCTTCCCTTACTTGCTCCGAGAAGCATAGCAGCTTGAGTGTACTCTTTTTTCAAGATTTCATCTGATTCCTGTCCTATCACATTCAACAAGACTGGGAGAGCGAAAACAGTCAAAATAGTCAATTCTAATACTATATTTGGAACCATTAGCGATTCAGCAAGTTGTTTTTGATGTTCCTCAAAAATCACGATGTCCACAAGTAAGACGTAGGCAATTAATGTCATAGGCAAAAACTGCATTCCATCAGCTAATCCATTAATGACTTTCTTTGACCGGGATCCTAACCAGAAAATATAAGGGATGCTGAGTATATAACCGATAACTACTCTGGCAAGAGCAACCAAGAGGGTTAACAAGATCGTGTACTTCGCTCCGACAATCAACATTTGTAGAACAGGATATCCATTTAAATTGGAGCCGAAAATTAACTTCCCTTCGCCCCAGGAATGAGGAGGAGCTTGAATGTTTCCTTTTGCGTCTTCCACTAACCCTGCATTTTCAACTGGTGTGTTATACAATATGCTGATACCCAGCATCAAAATAATATACCCTAGACCCACAAGAAACTTCGGGCTTTTAAGTAATAGCAAAAGTTGTTTAACAAGTGCACTCCACACGGAAATCAATCTTTCCATGAACCCTTTAAGCGAAAATTTTTGGAGATGAAGAACTTCGGCATTTTTTAGCATAGAAGGCGGAGATAAGGTGCCCGTTTTTGTTTCTTCCCCAACCAGCCAATCCAACAAAGAATAAATGAAATAAAATGGAGTGAAAATTAGAATCAATGATACCGCCATGATAAAAGGTCTTGTATCAAAAAAGATTAAACGCACAATTCCATAGAAGTTATGTAAATACTCGATAACTAATAAACTCGACAATGTAAGCCACAGAATCGGCTTTGATTGAATAATTAGGTTTCTTTTAATATTACTTAAACAATGCTTTACAAGAATAGTCGTGTTTCCTAGCCCCTTACTTTTAGCTAATGTAACATAGTCTTTTCTCCATTCTTCTTCCAGTAGTAAAAGACAAGTCCTGTAAAATAGCACAGTTGGTAAAATACATAATGACAAAATAGGAGAGAGGTAAATTTTTTCTTCACCTAAATAGACAAATCGAAAAAGTAAAAGATCAAACGACTTAAAAAACCAAACCACGAACATTTGTAATAAGAATATAAACAGAATATCTGGCAATGCTTCTAAACTATTTAAAACAGTATGTATGGACCGACTTATCTTTCTAGGTAACCCAAAGGTCGATATAGCTAATACAAGTCCCACTACAATGGCAATAGCTAGCGCGTAAAATAAAATGGTCATAGAATACAGGTAGTTATCTGATATATAAGAGAAGAGAGGCTTTTCTAAGTATTGATAATTAAGACGATGTTGGAAGACCCATTCTGAGGGAGTTAATATCTGCTTTATTACATGTGCAACGCTTTGAAAATAGAGCGTTAGATTCCAATTAAATCCATTAGAGAATATAACTGATATACAACTTATCAAAATTATACCTATGACACCAAAAAGATATTTAATGCAAAATTTAGCGACCTTCAAACGAATCCCCCATTTCTATCTTGAAATTCTATACGATAACTAAGGGGCAAAGTTTCAATTTTTGTAATTTAAAATATGTATAATTTCATACGTGAATGTAGAGGGAGATGGTAGATCCCCCACACCCTTCATGAAAATTTATTCCGAAACTGAGACTTCAACTATCCTGAACGATAGTAAAAAAGCGATTGCTCTTATTGAACAATCGCCCCCTTATCTGGAAGACTCGATTTCGAGATAAATTTAAATATGATTGGATTTCTACCTACATCGAAATAGTGAGATACCTCTATTTTCTTCTTCAATTCCAATACGTATAATTCCTCCTACAGTCAAAAATATCTGGAACTTTTATAGATTATATCCAAGTTTTATATGTTAAGGTCTATCATAGTTCAAAAAAATGAAAAAAATTGAAACTTTTCAAAGGGCTGCTCCCTCATATAAGTAAGGAGGTGACACATTGGCACACAAAAAGACGGTCAAAAAAGCGATCAAAGGGAATGCAGAGGCCTTTGAATTATTAATTAACGAACAAAGAGAAAAACTTTATAAAACGGCTTGGCTCTATGTCAGAAATAAAGAGGACGCCCTCGATATTGTACAGGAAGCTGTTACCAAAGCCTTTGTGTCTTTAGCTCAGCTAAAAAAGCCTGAGTTGTTTAACGCCTGGCTGATGAAGATTTTAATACATACGGCTTATGATGTCCTTCAAAAGAAGAAGAAGGTTGTTCTTACGGATGACTTCTCTAACTTCCAAAGGAAAGAATCCATAGAGGTAGAAGAAAAAATCGACTTAATCTCAGCGATAACTAACCTGGATTACCATTACAGAACGGCTATTATCCTTTTTTATTTTCATGACCAGTCCATTCACACCATTTCTGAAATCATGGATAAGCCAGAAGGAACCATTAAAACGTACCTTCGTCGTGCCAAAGGTGAACTAAAAAAGGTGTTAGGGGGAGTGAATATCGATGAAAAAAGACTGGTTTGAGGAACGTTGGAATTCAATTGAAGTCCATGAAGAAGAGTTAGACAAGGCTATTACAAACGGCATTCAAGCAGGTAAAAAAGAAACTCCCAATAAAAAGCACTGGAAGTTACCTGCCATGGTCTCATCGGCAGCTGCTTCGCTGATCCTGGTCTCTGGATTAGTTTTTTCACCCATAACCGAAGTCCTTGCGAAAGTCCCTTTACTAAATTTTGTTTATGATGAAATTTCCTTTCCTGTCGGGAGTGAGTTATTCAATAAACAGTTAGTCACAGAACTTAATGAAACAGCCACAAGTAACGGTGTAGACGTAACCATAACCAGTGCCTATTATGACAACACTCTCCTTGGTATTACGTTTAAAGTAACATCCGACCAGCTTTCGATAGAGGCTATGGACAGAAAAAACAGTCCACAAGCTGGTTATAGTTATTATTTATTTGATGGAGATGAACAAAATCAATGGGGAGGTTCCATGAGTCAATTAAAAGAAACAGAGGAAGGGTTTGTCGGAGCCATGGAGTTTCAGCAACGCGACCAATCCATAGGCGAGGACTTTACTCTGCCGATCACCTTTACTTCCATTCTAGGTAAGAAAGGAACATGGAAATTCGACATTCCCATTGAACAAAGAACTCCAGAAAAAATAAAAATAAATGATGCTACCACAACCAAAGGAGACTATTCTTTTAGTCTTCATTCCATAACCAAAGGAGAAGCTACGACCATTATTAATTACACAACCACCCGGCCATCAAATGGAGAAGATGACCACTTTAATCTTGACGTGGTGGATGCCCAGGGAAACCAATTGTCGAAAAGGAATATCGGTAAAACATTAGCTGTAAATGAAACCAATGGATCTATAAAAGTGGAGGAGCAATCTCTTTTCACGAGTACACTCAACGAGAAAGATGACTATATTGTGATTCATCCTAAAGTAAGCAGAGATGAATTTGATACGATACAGCCTTTCCAGAAGACTCCCTTTGAAATCCAGAGCAAGCGATTTGGATACAAAATGGTGGTAGAAAATGTTCAAATGAACCATCGACAGTTAACAATTGATTATTATCTTAAAAATGTGAACCAAGAAAAATTAAAGAAAGATAACTTTCTTAATTTCGCCAACCAAATTAAGCTTATCCGGTCTAAAGACGTAATCGCAGAAGGGGATGGCCAAGCTCAGTATGAAGCTTTAAAAGACGACTCACTTATCTACGGTAATAATGGAAAAATTATTAATCAAGGAGAATTGCATTTACAGTCAACATTTAAACTAGAATCAAATTTCGATCTCAAGGAATATTCGCTTATGGTTCCCTTTGGAATTTTCAGTTCGAACGCTCCAATAGAATTGGATCCTATTAAAGTTGATATTTCTTCTTGGTAAATGTTCCATTCAAAAAAGCAGCGCAACTTCTGAAATCAGAAGTTGCGCTGCTTTTTTGAAATAAGATGTTATTTTAGAATAGCCCCCGTTACTTGAAGACTTGATTTCGAGATATCTTCAAGTAAATTTAAAATATGGATAGAATTAATAACCCCACCCCAAAGCAGTAGTATGCAAAATACTTTAGGTTTCCTCGTTCCATAACTCCCATAAACCATTTAAGAGAAAAGTATGAAAATGTAAGGGACAAAATAAATGCCACAGCATAAGGAAGTACCACTCCCTCAAAGGATATATCATTGATTTTTAGTAAGATGGTGCCGAGACTTACCGGGATATACAATAGAAAAGAAAAACGTAACGCAGTATCCCTTTGCATTCCAACACCCATAGAAGCCACAATTGTAGCCCCCGACCTACTGATACCCGGTATTAAAGCAATAGCTTGTGCGAAACCAACTATTATTGCATCTCGAAAGTTTAGGCTTTTATCACTTTTTCTCCCATTGAAATTCCTAATAATCCAGAGAGCAATACCTGTGATTAGTAATGCCACACCTACTGGAACAATTCCTTTCAATCTTTCTGATAACCAATCTTCTAATAATAAACCTAAAACACCTGCTGGAATAGTACCAACTATTAAATACAAGATAAACATAAAGTCTTTTTTATATGTATCGGAACGTTTGAATACAAATTTCAAACCATTATTCGATAGCCTAATTAAATCATTTCTGTAAATAATAACCACTGCTATAAGTGAAGCAAAGTTCATCAATACCTCAAAACCAAAATTATTTTTCGGAACATCAATACCCAACAATTCCTGTGCTATTACCAAGTGCCCACTTGATGAAATGGGGATTGGTTCAGTAAAGCCTTGAAGGGTTCCTAATAAAGCATACTTAAACAATTACTCAATTGGATGGGGGCTATCTTTAGTAGCTGTAGTTGGATTACTAATTTACAAATGGAAACAAGAAAATAACATAGAAGAACTTAAAAAGGAAAATGAGCGATTGAAAGAAGCATTGGAATATTACCGTAGTAAAGCAAATGGTTGAACGAAGATTAAAGCGCTGTTTTTCTGAAGTAATCCAAGTTAAAAATCTATGCTGCAATATCGTAAATGTAATCAACATCACAAAAGCAGTGTAAAACCATTTCCACCAATTCTTCAAGTAAACATCCCCTTGATTACCTATTCCACTTACCTGCTCCTTTAGTTCAATACATTCATCCACATAGTTTTAAAAAAACAATGTATTGTTCATGAATGCTCGCGTTAGTTGAAAAGAAAGTTTCCTACAACCCCAATTAAGATCATTAAGAAGAAACTCCCAAACAAAAAATATCCTATTAATTTTATTGGAAGTGGTAGTTTTCCTCCGCTAGCTTTAGGATAACCTTCAATGTTTTGTTTATGGGCTATAGCATCATTAAACGGTTTATGCTGGCCCCCATTATCCATAACGATCCAACACCTCCATTTTAGAAGTACAATAGTCTTCCTAGTTCAACTATATTGAAAATCCTCATATTACATATACGATACTTATCCAATTTTGTTTCAAAATACATAGTGAAAAAGCGATTGCCCTTATTGAACAATCGCCCCCGTTAACGTAAGACACGAATTCGAGGTAAATTGAAACACACTATAAGTAACACACCTATTATTTAACTACACACCATAAATATCACTTAAAAAAATAACCCTTTTACCACTTCATAAATTGCAATTCCTACTACTACCCCTAATAAAAGTTTTACGAAGTTCATAGTTTTCCTTTCCAAAACGATTCCCCTTTATCTTAGCTTCGATTTTATTAAACATCATTAATGTTGAAAGCAAGCATGATATTGAATAATCGCCCCCGTTTATGTAAGACTCGAATTCAAGATATCTCATAATGCTCTTTTACTTTAGCACCCTATAGATTAAGTTCCATTACTCATAGTTTAGTTCCGGATTGGCGGGGATGTTGTCACATAAGTTTGCGCAATAAAGTCGTGAATCGTACGTTTATCTTCTCTTACCCCTATCATAAAGGCACTTACAATCAATCCAACTCCTAATGTAAGAGCATAGACAATTCCTGCTACTATAACCCTTAATATCATTGTACCAACCCCAACTTTTCCCCCGTCCATTCTTACGATACGATTGCCTGCCATTCTTCTCCCTAACGTGTGTCCAGACCATAAAACAGGTAATAACAAGGTATAAAATAATCCTAAAATATCAGTAGGGTAAGAGTTTTCACCATCATAAAATACTCCATATAGAAAGTAAGAGATAATTCCTGTTACCAAAAATATAATAATAAAATCTAAAACACTTGCTAAAAACCTGTTCCTAAAACCAGCTGGATAAGTAACTTCCATATACACCATCCTTTCATAATATTTATATCGCCAGCTTTCTCACTAAAGTAATAGTCCTCTTACAACTAAGCCCCCTTTACATGACGACTCGATTTCAAGATAAATTATTTGTTGTGTTCCACATTTCCTCTAAGAATATAAGGTGCTGACTTGTTTAATATATCTCTTACTTCCATAGGTAGATGTAAAAATTTTTCCGCCAAATCTAAGTCCATCCAAGTCACTTCTTCAATTTCTTCAGGAAAGGAGATGTTTATTTCACCACCCACTATATTTCCTGAAAAGGTAAAAAAGACTGCGTGGTGATTTCTTTCTTCAAAGAAAGCTTCCATCACTGAAAAAATCCCATCCACCTTAACCTCTAACCCAGTTTCTTCTTTAACTTCACGCATAGCTGCCTCTTGAAGAGTCTCTCCATACTCTACTGCACCTCCAGGAAGAGTATAGTAAGATGAATTTTTACCGGCGTTTTTAACCATCAATACCTTCTCACTCTTTGCATCGGTTAATAATACATATGCTACATCTACCCTCTTCAAAATTTCCCCTCCTTTTATTTAGCATTTAACTAGAGTCACGTTTTTTGTATGTAAAGTGTGATCTTACCTTTTAAACTATTGCCCCCGTTTCTTTAAGACTTGAATTCAAGATGCTTATTACCTTCCACACTATTACTTCCGCTCTACCAAAGCTTAAGTAACAAGAATGATTGCTATGAAAATAAATGCGACCGCAATCGTTCCCATCAAAATAGTACCCCATATCTTTCTACCCTCTTTAAAGTAATATCTGTATCCAACAGTACATTGATTGATAAGGACTAAGGTGCCCCAGTAAATCAATAGATCATCAATGATGAATAGATCGATGACAAATAGGATAGCGGATAATACAATAGCGATATTGCCAAGAATGCTCATAAAACTTTTGATAATACTAACACCACCCTTAAAATAGTGTTAATCTCAATTTTTTCCATTGTAGTCCCAAATCTCAATAAAAAATATTGTTATGAGCATACATGAGCCAAGTAAAACATACAGAAATATAGGTACATCCAAAAAGAATAAGGTGACTAAAAATAATAAAGCTACGATAATAGCTTCTAAATAATTCTTTTGTTTATTTGTCATATACTCCCCCAATTATTTGTCTATTTATAAACTTTGTATAGTTATGCTTATGTATTAAAGGCGAACGCTCTATTGAAAAATCGCCCCCGTTACGTGAAGACTCGATTTCGAGATATAATACAGGGAATCTTTCACTAAATTAACTCTTGCTTTATACATCTTACAAAAAGCTTTGGCGAGTAATTTCTATTAATGCTAAAGCAAATGGAATTATAGATAGTAATTTAATCCATCTTTTTTTCAGAATATACCCAACTGATAATATCGACACCCCTAATAATAGTATTATTAATAGATTGACAAAATTCATAACTAAGACCCCTCCAAAAACGCTTTTCATCCTTATTGAATAGGTTTTATTACATTTTCCAGTCCTTAAGCTCCATAAAAGTTAGCTACCAACTGAACAAACGCCCCCGCTTATGTAAGACTCGGAGTCGAGATATCTCATATTGTTCCTTTACTTTAGCGCCCGATGGATTAATACATAATTATTTCAAAAAGTTATATCACATGAGATAGTTATAAAATAGTCAACTGCTTTTTTTTCCTTCAAATAATCTAAGTATAAATAATGAGCTTATCAATAGACCTATCATTCCAATTACGGAATATAACATGTTTTTTGGGAATAGCTCTTGAAAATAATATAAGAAGAGAACAGCCCATACAAATATGACCATATATTTTATAAGTTGCTTCAATCTACCCTTTCCTCCTTTCAACAATCGCCCCCGTTAATTGAAGACTCAGTTTCAAGATATTATTTTCCGATTAACTATTAGCAGTAACTGACACTAAATTATGTATTCCCTCCCTAATACTTTGTAATTCTTCAATGACCTCATTCACTTGAAAACAAAAAAACACAAGTGTAATCGTTATTATGACGAGACAAAAAGCTTTAATTCCTCTATATGTAATTTCGTTCATTAAAATCTCCTTCCTTCAAAGCTAGTTATCCCTCTCCCCAGGAGACAGAGGGCACTATACTCATTAATAAATTGCCCATTGTCTTTATAAGAGTCATTGAGTATTTTCAATAAATTTTTCAGTCCCATCTCTATTTACATTTTTCACATTTATGTCTTTGACTTCCTGATATGTAGGAATAACTTGAAACCAATACCTTCTACCATCACCTATTTCAATAAAGTTTGCTTGATCTCCATTTACAGTAACTTTTGAAATACTGCTATCACAGACTAATCCAGATATGATTCTTCTTTCATTTACTGTCCAATTGACAGGAGTACTGCACTCTAATCCATGTCCCGACCTACGTATCAATTTATTATCTATATTTTCAAAGTAAGAGGTCCAGACCTTTCCTTCCCCCTCAAAGAAGGCAAAAGCATCACCTTTTTCAAGAACATTTAATTCATGGTGAAACAAATTGTAAGTGCTATTTTTATCATTCATTATTTCGTTGAATTGCTCTTCAAAAGACTTTTGCTCAGTACATCCTATTAGAAATACACAAACCATTAAAACTAAATAAATTTTTACTGTTTTCATTTGCATCCCCTGTTCTTTAAATCCCCAACTAGCACCAATTATTTCAAAAAATCTCCATAAGCTCAACTTTACTTTTGCCAATAGATTACTCTAATTTCTCGAAACTTAGTCTTCAACTAACCTACTTAAAACACTAAGAAGGGGCAATTCTTCTATTAAAGAATTGCCCCCGTTTGTTTAAGACTCGATATCAAGATATTCGAGGCATATAATATCGTCTATAAGGCAAATTAGTCCTCTTTATACTTTTCTTTATAAACACCTGAACCAATTCCTCCCCCAACCATTAACAAAAGGGGGCCGAAATTCCAGAAAAATGAACCTCCCAATAAGGTTAATTCCAAAGCAGTGAATTTGTTTAATATAATTATTCCTATTTTTATAATCAGAAAAACAAACCCTATTAAGAATAGTACATCAAACGAAAATTTCAACTTAGGATGAGCTAACTTCTTACTGTCCTCGATTACTTTTTCCTTCAACTCTTCATCGCTACGTAATAATTCATCAATGGTTATTTTGAAGAGGTCACTTAAGCGTATGATAATTTCAATGTTGGGAAAGCTTTGACCATTTTCCCATTTGGAAATCGATTGCCGACTCACAAAAAGTTGTTCAGCTAACTCTTCCTGGGACCAACCTTTTTTCTTTCTTTCAACTTTCAATTTTTCACTAAAAACCATTTTGTTAACCACCCTTATCTAATCTATAACTCAATATTGTTGAAAACCTTATAAAAAGTAAAGATAAATGTAGTTGCAATCTAACGCAACTACTAGTTGCGACTATATAAACATTGATATATTAATGTTTAGTTACCCAGATGAAACTCTTGGTGGGGATTTCCTTACAAAAAGAAGTTACATCATTTTTCTTAGAAAATTATGTTTTGATGTAACTAACAAAAAATAACTTCCATTATAATGAAAGTTATTTAATGTATTAGCTTATTAAACTAAAGCCACCGTTTATGTAAGACTCGATTTAAAGATAATATATCATCACGTGGTTGCAGTTTAGTAGCTAAAATTGTTTTGAAACCCAAACAAGGAAGACTCCGAATAAGATAGACAAAACGGAAATTAATAAAAACACTCCTCCAAGAATTATGGACGGAATAAGGTAACACGTAGCTACAACTAATATAAAACAGCCAACAACAAATGAAAAACTTGAAAATAAATCAATAAGGTATTTTATAGAAACGCCCCCCCATTAGTGGAAGACTTGATTTCAAGATATCATTTTATAAATCTTTAGATAAACGAATCATATCCCTACATTGTATTCCATTCTCAAATATCTCTTCCGGATAATGCTTAATAAAAAATTCCCTATCAACACCATTAATTCTAAATCCACACTTTTGATATAAAGCTAATTGTCCTATGCCTGAGTTTCCGGTCCCTATTTCTATTGTCTTATAACCCTTTGTTTTAGATATCTCCACTGCATTCATTACTAGCAATTTACCAATACCATTACCATGTTCTTCTTCTATGACTGCCACATTCACCAACTCTATTGTCTCAGGTCTTGTAGGTAGTAAAACATACACCCCTATGACCTCTTGCTCTCTTTCAGCTACGAAACATTCACCTCGGCTGAGGTATTCCTCAACAATATGTTTTGATGGATCAGCCAACAATAATAAATCCATAGGAGGTTTTTCGTCTATTTTTAATTGTCTAATGTTCATCGTTCATCTCCTCACTAATTAACTGTTTTTATTGTCTTAAATGTTTCTTCAATAAGACATTGATGTTGATGTCAATATCTATACAAAGAGGAAGATCTTATGTGCTGCAAACGCCCCCAATTCATGAAGACTTGAAATCAAGATAAGCTTAACTACTCTTTAATTATTTAAAGCATGTTTACATTAAAGAAGTATTGTACTATCATTTGTAATGACCTAATTTCCTCACATTTTTAACCAATTTAGTGAGAATATGTAGAAAATGACCATACTTGGTTAAGGACCCCACCTATAATGTGGGGTCCTTCTTATTATCAATGTAATTTTTTAACTTATAAACCTTACTTAACATTTGCCCCCGTTACTTTAAAACTTGATTTCGAGACAGTTGAAGCTGACCTTAAACTAACCCACCAGTGATTCAAGGTAACTCTTAAATGTGGTACGTAAATAAGGTCCATTAATCAATGTAGATTTTTTC
>NZ_WMFA01000018.1 GCF_009856445.1 Halobacillus litoralis | reverse complement strand
CCTCAACCATACAAGCTGGTTTTTTAAGTAGTAGTTTCGAGTATCTTCTTTGGGTAAGTGGGCGGAGGGGAATGGCGAGACTCCTGCGGGAAAAAAGTGCAGGGTGAGACCCCACAGGACGCAGTCCGAGGAGGCTCACCGCGCTCCCGCGGAAAGCGAGCTATTCCCCGCAGCCCCCATCCACTCAGCATAAGTCTCGAAACTGAGTCTTCAAGAAACCTGCCATATAGTGAAATAACCCCACAAAAAAACTATCCATCCGGCAGACCGTGCTACTGGATGGATAGTTTTTTTCGTTTTGTGGAATTTCTTACAAGCAGCTGATGAGGGTAAACATATCTGTGCGGGGCAAGAGCTCCGGGATGCAGAAGTTGTTGAATTAAAACCTCCACCGTTTTATCAGCCATTTGCTTTACGGGTTGTTCAACCGTTGTAACGGAAGGGACCATTAATAAAGATATCATCTGATTATCAAAGCCCACCACGGCCAAGTCCTCCGGGATTACCCAATCGGATGTGGAAGTCGCTTCATAAATCAAACCAGCCGCAACCTCGTCGCTCCCCGTAAACACACCGTCTACATGTGGCAGCTCGTCCTTAATCATATGAAAGACTTTTTGACCATCACTTACATCTATAGCCCAATCAATCGCTAATTCCTCCTGAAAAGTAAGGCCATATTCACACAAAGCTTCAGTAAAACCTTCTTTTCGTTTTTTGGCCAAGTGACTTTCTGGACCACCACTTACATAGGATATGTTTTTACATCCCTGTTCCAAGAGGTGAAGAGTCGCTTCGTATGACGCTTGCCTGTGATCCATATGAATCATTGGAATGCTGGAATCGTCCATATATTCATTGCAAAAGACAATGGGTCCACAATCTAAAAAGGACTTAACATCTTCCCATTCATTTACAAGAGAAGCCATAATCACACCATCTACTTGCTTCGTCTTTAGTAATTGTAAATAATCCATTTCTTTTTTCTTGGAATCATGTGTTTGACAGACGATTACTTGATATCCCCACTCAGAAGCCTTTTCTTCCATCGCCTCTATCAAATTACCGAAAAAAGGGTTCGTCAGGCGTGGCAAAAGAACGGCAATGGTCTCCGTCTTTTGACTTCGAAGACGACGGGCGGAAGAATTCGGGACATACCCAAGGTCGTTCATGGCTTGAATGATTCGCTGTCTTTTTTCATCTGTCACGTAAGGCTGATCATTGATGACCCGGGAGACCGTTGTCCTCGATAATCCAGCCAGTTTCGCTACATCTTCAATCGTAGCCATACTTACTCCCCCTTGATGCTTTCTTGAAAACGTTTCCAATTTTAATCATACTAATCATTCGGTTTTCTTGCAAGCCCTTTCATATATTGGGATAGATTTTACTCCCAACCCCCACATTGGAATCGATAATCAAAGATACATATTGACCTTCCACCTTTAATAAAATGAAAATAGGAAAAAATAGGGAGATGATCCACCTGAGAAAAGTTCTGATCATCGCAGATCCTGGTGTGGATGATGCTTTTGCCATTATGTATGCCCTGCTACATCCGGAAATTGAGGTTGTTGGCATCGTTGCAGAGTATGGGAACGTCAGTCAGGAAATCGCCTTAAGAAACACCGCATACCTACTTCAATTGGCTGGTCGTACGAATATACCCATTATCAAAGGAGCGGATAAACCTCTGACAGGTACAGATCCAGAGTTTTTCTTTGACATACATGGAACCCACGGTCTAGGAGAAATCATCCCACCCGTTCAGACACCTGCCCATGACCCTTTTCATAAGGTGTACGAACTGATCCATACATATGGGAGGGATTTGAACATTATCAATCTATCTCGCTTCACTTCCCTTGCTCTTACATTTATCCAGGCTGAAAGTAACATTCATAAAACAGGAAATGTCTACGTAATGGGAGGAGCATTCTTTGTACCCGGTAATCGCACCCCGGTAGCAGAAGCAAATGTGTATGGCGACCCACAAGCCGCTAAAATCGTTGCCGCTCATGGAAAAAATATTACCTTTGTCCCTTTGAATATAAGTAATCGGGCTGTCATCCCTTTGGACACAATAAAAAAAGTAGCGATAGAAAACGATACGCCCTTCTCAAAAATCATTTCTCCTATCATGGATTACTACAGTACCCAATATGAATCGATCATTCCAGGAATTGATGGGGCTCCCCTCCATGACGTTACACTATTTTCCTATTTAATGAATCCTGAATATTATAAGGTCGTAGAACGGCAGGTAAAAGTAAATACAACCGGACCTTCTAAAGGGTTAACTTTAGCTGACTTCCGACCTGCTCCAGAATATATTGAGGACTACCCTATGCACAGCATCATTATTGATTTCGATAAAGAAGCTTTCACCCAGGACTTTGTCAAAATCATGACCAATAGATAAGGTTTTTTCCAACTATATGGGCGATTGTTGAAGAAGGAATGGATAGAAAAAGGAAGCATTCCTGGGAATGCTTCCTTTTTAATGAAAGAGAAAATCTATGACATTTTGAACGGCTGCTTCACCCTGATCGATGCAATCAGGCAGACCGATTCCTCTGTAGGAACCACCTGCAAGGTAAACGCCTGGAAGGTCTTTTTCCATTCGTTCCGTAATCTCATCAACTCTTTGTTTATGACCGACCGTATATTGAGGCATCGCGTCATACCATCGGGTGACAATAGAGAATTCAGGTTTAGCCGTAATATTCATCGTTTTGTTCAAATCGTTTAAGACGATTTCTTCAATCTCTTCATCCGTTTTATCTACCACTTCCTGATCAGAAGGTTTCCCAACATAGCATCTCAGGAGAACTTTTCCTTCCGGTGTGGAATGGGGCCATTTTTTATGGGTCCATGTACAAGCGGTAATCCGGAAATCACTGTTTCTTGAGACAACAAAACCGGTCCCGTCGATGTCCTTTTTAATGGCTGAGGCATCAAAGGCCATGGCGACGTTTGCTACAGATGTAGCATTGGTTTCTTTGAATGGCTCTAAGAAGTCATACTGAGACAGCATACGCTGTACGGCATAATGAGGAGCGGCTAATATAACCGCCTCTGCTTCTTTTACAGTTCCATCACTTAATAAAAGATGATAGCCATTGGCTTTCTTCTCAATATGGTCCACCTTCACGCCTTTTTGAACCGTTCCAGGTTCCAACTTTCCTTCGACCGCTTCAACAAGAGAACCAAGTCCGTTTCTTAATGTACGGAACATGCTCGGTTTCTTTTCCCCTTTTTTCGGCGCCTTCATCGGATACGTCTGACGCAATCCTTTAATGAGACTTCCGTACTTCTGTTCCAGATCATAGAAATTCGGAAACGTGGATTGCAGACTTAGACGATCAATATCTCCTGCATAAATACCAGACAATAGCGGTTCAATCAAGTTTTCAACCACTTGATTCCCCAGCCTTCGACGGAAAAACAAGCCGAGTGACTGATCACCATCTACCGTTTTTTTGGACTTAACCAAGTCTAAAGCAGCTCTCGCTTTTCCTACAGGACTGAATAATCCTGAGAAAAGGAATGGACGGACTCTAGTAGGAATCCCCATAAAAGAACCACTAGGCATTTTATGGAGTTTACCGTTCACCAAAATGTAGGACTGACCTGTACCGTTCGGGACGAGTTCATCCCCAAGGCCAACTTCCCCCGCAAGACGCCCGGCACTTTCTTTACGGGCGAGAAAAGAGTCCGGTCCTCGTTCAATCGTGAAGCCGTCTTTTTGTACCGTATGGATTTTACCACCTAGATGGTCGCTGGATTCCAATAATTCAACATCCAATGAATAGCCTTTTTCCCGTGCTTCTTTTTGTAAGTAGTAGGCGGAGGTTAACCCTGAAATTCCTCCACCTACGACCACGACACGCTTTTTCTCTTCCATAAAAGATCTACTCTTTCACTTTATCCACGACAACATCAGCAAGTGTGTGGATAAACTTCGGGTGAGTGTTTGGCATTTCCGGGCGATAATAATCAGCTCCAACTTTATCACAAACCACTTTACACTCGTAGTCATTATCATAAAGGACTTCCAAGTGATCGGATACAAATCCAACTGGGGCGTACACAAAACTGCGGTATCCCTTTTCATGATAAAGCTCTTCCGTTAAGTCCTGGACGTCCGGGCCAATCCACGGGTCTGGTGTATTGCCTTCACTCTGCCAGCCGATTTCATATTGTGTAATTCCAGTAGCTTCTGAAATCAATTCCGCTGTTCTTTTCAATTGATCCGGATAAGGGTCTCCCCCTTCCAAAATCTTCATCGGTAGACTGTGCGCAGAGACAATCAGGCAGGCTTTCTCCTTTTCGTCTTCCGTCATCTTAGCGTATTCCGCTTCGATGACATCTTTCCAATAGTCAATAAAGCCGGGCGCATCATACCAGCTTTCTACCGAACGAATGGAAATACCATGTTTTTCGGCTTCCTCTTTGGCACGACCATTGTAAGATTTCACGCTGTACGTAGAGTAATGAGGGGCAAGCACGATGGAAACGGCTTCCTCAATCCCGTCTTCAGACATCTGAGCAACCGCATCCTCTACAAACGGTTCAATATGCTTCAGTCCAAGATAAACTTTAAACTCAATCTCGTCCTGCTTTTCATTCAATGCATCCTTCAAAGCTTCCGCCTGATCATCTGTAATACGGGCAAGTGGAGAAATACCACCGATGGCATCATAACGATCACGGAGATCCTGCAGCATCTCATCCGATGGTTTGCGTCCGCGTCGGATGTGAGTGTAATACCTCTCTAAATCTTCTTCTTTGTAAGGAGTCCCATAGGCCATTACTAGTAAACCCATTTGTTTTTTTGCCATGTTCCTTCACCTCTTCATCTTTTTTAAAACGCCATTAAGATTTCCTGGAATAATCATGGATGAGTTGAGTCAGCCGCTTCAATGTTTCCGGTTTGATATCCGGTGTTACACCGTGGCCGAGGTTGAAAATGTGAGCAGGGTGTTGTCTTCCCTCATCAATAATTTTCTTTGTTCTTTCCTCAATGGTATCCCAGTCCGCTAAAAGCATCGATGGATCCAGGTTTCCTTGAAGTGGCTTTGTGATCCCTTCATTTCTTGCTTCTGTGATCGACATACGCCAATCCAGACCAAGCACATCAACAGGAAGGTCGTCCCATTCATGAATGAGGTGTCTCGCTCCTACACCGAAAGTAATCAGCGGTACACCTTCCTCTTTCAGTTCAGAGAAAATCCGCTGCATCACTGGTTTAATAAACGTACGATAATCTTCGACATTCAAAGAACCAACCCAGGAGTCGAAAATCTGAATGGCACTGGCCCCTGCTGCGACTTGTGCTTTAACATACGCAACCACCATGTCTGCCAGTTTGTCCATAAGTGCGAACCATGTCATCGGTTCCCTGTACATAAGCGACTTGGTTTTATTGTAATTTTTTGATGGTCCACCTTCAATCATATAGCTCGCCAGGGTGAAAGGTGCACCACTGAAACCAATCAATGGAACCGTGAGCTGTTCTTTCGTTAATAGACGAATCGTATCCATAACATAAGGCACATCATCTTCAGGGTCGATGGTTCCAAGCTTTTCAATATCCGCTTTTGTTTTTATTGGATTGTGAATGACCGGTCCGATGCCTTTTTTAATTTCTACGTCCACGCCAATAGCCGGAAGTGGAGACATAATGTCTTTGTAAAGAATCGCTGCATCGACGCCATATTGCTCCACGGGAAGACGTGTCACATAAGCGCAAAGCTCAGGGTCATGGGTGATTTCAAATAATGAGTACTTTTCTTTCAGTTTGCGATATTCCGGCTGCGACCGCCCAGCCTGACGCATGAACCAGACAGGGGTATGGTCAGTCTCTTCCCCCCGGAAAGCTTTTAAAATCGTGTCATTTTCAATTTTGTTCATCTTCAGAACTCCTTTTCACGTTCAACATTTATCCGCTTACAACTATAACGATTTATTGTTCTTCTGTATAGAAAAATGAAACATTTGTCATGATTTTGTGCTATTTTTCACAGGTCCCAGCTCAGGGTTACCGTATTGGAAGACTGCCCCTTCTTCCCTGTCAATGGATCCACGGGTACGACGTAATAACTCGTCTGATCGAAGATGCCAAAAGCACTGACCTTAAACTCACTTTTTCCCGTCACTTCTCCGACCTTAACATCTTCTCCGTTTTCTTCTCTGAAAATACGGTAAACGATACGCTCATCGTCAGGGGCGGACCAACGAATCGTTCCTCTTAAGGAAGCAAGTCCGGACAAATTCAGCCTTCCGGTTACATCCGTTAAAATGGGAAGGTCTACAGGTTCAGGCAGGCTTTTCACCCCTTCCGGCTGATCAAAGCGTGCAGCTAGATTTTTTTCCTGATCGATCCTTCTCAATATTTGCTTCATGAGGCGAGTCGGATAAGCACTGCTTCCATCAATCTCTCCTGATTGATCGTAGCCCATCCATAGCGCCCCCGCGTATTCAGGTGTGTATCCGGCAAACCACACATGCTGATCCTGGTGAGTCCCCGTCTTCCCTGCTAATGCCTTAGGGTATTCACCTGTCTTCGCTGTCCCTTCCTGTACAGTCGTCTGAAGGATTTCTGTTAAATACCAAGCCGTCTGCGCGTTGAATACTTCTGTCTCATCAGAATCATGTTCGTGGATCACGTTATCGTTTCGATCCAGAATTTTTGAAATAGTATAGCTTTCTTGTCTTTTTCCGTTTTGAGCCAGTGCACCATAAGCTTCGGTTATTTGCAGAGGTGTGTAACCATCAGACAATCCACCGAGAGCAATGGATAACCCATCATCTTTTGTCGGCAGCCCGGCTTTCTCTAAATATTCTTTGGCATATGAGATACCAATTTGATCAAGGAGCCATACGGCTGATACATTCTTCGACTCGATCAAAGCCTGGTACAAGGAGACTTCACCTTCATATTGGTCATCATAATTATTCGGGGCATAATCATTGGTGCCAAACGTCTGCTTTTCATCAGATAACAGACTGTATGGATCATAATCTCCTGTCATCATAGCAGGACCATAGACGGCAAATGGTTTAATGATGGAGGCAGGAGCCTGCTTCGCCCGGACACGGTTGAAGTCACCGTGTTTAAAATCACGTCCACCCACAACCGCAATAAGCGCACCTGTCGAGTGATCCATGAGAGTGAGAGCTCCTTCGATTGACTCCGAGGAACCTGGGACAAACTCACCGTTTTTCATCTCTTCTGCAGCTATTTTCTGGATGCTGGGGTCCATTTCCACCACTAGTCGGTACCCACCACGTTTCAACTCATCACGGGAGATATGGTACTTTTCCGCTGCTTCATGGATGACGAGATCCACATAACTGTTGGACCAGGTTTCACTCGTTTCCTCTCCCTGCTCCACAGCAAGCGTCGAACCTTGCATTTGCTTCATGACTGCTGCATCAATCTTTCCTGTGTCGTACATCCTTGCCAGCACAACATTCCTTCTCTGCTCGGCGTCATCCGGGTTATCGAACGGAGAATAAGTATTCGGTGCCTTAGGTAATCCTGCAAGTAAAGCACCTTGAGCAACCGTCAATTCTGAAACCGTTTTTTGAAAATAATGTTGGGAAGCAGCTTCGATGCCATACGTCCCTTCCCCGAAATAAATGCGATTCAAATACAACTCTAAAATTTCATCTTTTGAAAAATTGCGCTCCAAGTAAAGAGCCGCCATGACTTCTTTTGTTTTTCTCATCCACGTCTTTTCATTCGAGAGGAAAATGTTTTTGGCCAGCTGCTGAGTAATTGTACTTGCACCTTCCACCTTTTCCATGGCGATGATGTCTTTATAGACCGCTCTCATAATCCCTTTGAAATCAACACCGGAGTGTTCTCTGAAGCGGCTGTCTTCTATGCTTATGAACGCATCCTTGACGTGTTCGGGAACCTCTTGAATGGATACGTTCTTCCGGTTTTTCGTATAGATCCGTTCAATGACTTTGCCTTCGGCTGTCTCCACCGTGGTCATCTCATCAAGAATTAAATCCTCCTCGTTTACGACAAAACGCCCTCCGAATAATATGATCAGATAACCCATTCCGATGATCATTATAAAAGCAAGGACGAAAAGGGCCGGCCACTTCAATCGCCTGGACCAGGCAGGTAAGCGTTTTTTCAAATCTTTGATGTTCAAATTACGTGCATCCTTTCTGTTCTATCCTTCAAACTTGCCACCAAGGAACCCTGCTTGCTAAACTGAAGATACCGCAGGAAAGGAGACATCGGCTATGAAAGTATCGATGACCAATGGTACATTGAATTACTTATCCAAACTGAGTCAACAACACCCTGGAACATCCCTGTTTTTCATGCAGGATCAGGACAAAACGGTTGCCTACTATGAAGGGGAAGATACGTCCATTTTTGAAGAAGGACGCAACTATGAAACCGTCGATCATGTCGGTACGATGCAATCCACGGGCTATGTTGTGATGAACAACATCCCTGTCAGTGACGAAGGACGTCCCGTTTTTGAGGACCGCTTCAAAAAAAGAGCGGGAAATGTAGAAAATCGTGAAGGCTTTCAAGCCATCCGAATCCTTCGTCCTTTAAAAGGCAATACGTACGTTGTCCTTACTCAATGGCGCAGTGAACAAGATTTCGAAGACTGGAAGAACTCCAAGTCTTTTGATGAAGCTCACAAAAAATCCGGTCCTCAGCACCAGAAGAAGCCATCGTTTATTGATGGCGATGCTTACATTACAAAATATCAAATGATTGAACTTGAAAAGTAGCATAGGAAAAGTGAGCGGAGAACCGCTCACTTTTTTTATTCCTCTTTTTGTTCGGATTCGCTGCCCATGACTTCCTGTTGGAAGAAATCGTCTAAATCCCGAACGGATTGTTCACCTGAAACTCTTGCCTGTTCTTCCCCGTTTTCAAAATGAATGAGGGTAGGTGTTCCTTCAATCCCGTATTTGTCCCACTCACCTTCAAATTCTCTTACATTCATTTTTTTGACATCCAGGTCGTATTCATCCACGATTGGCATCATTCTTGGAGTCGTACGCTGACAGTGGACACATGTCGGATCGTAAAAATAAACGGTTGTAGGCTCTCCTGATTGTATTTCTTCCTCGAGAGCATCCGGTTGAATTTGGTTCTGATAATCAGGGTTATCCAATTGATCAATGGTTGCCTGATGCAAGTCTTCTTTTCCGTACGGGTTATCTGCGGTTTTTTCTGAGTTTTGATAGTTCACAACAAACACGAGAACTACAACAAGCACTACAAGAGCACTTGCAAAGATGATCATACCTTTTTTCATGCGTCATTCCTTCCTTTCTTTACAACAACAAATAAATGAACAATAAAGATGATGATAAAAGCGGTTCCTGCTAAAAATGGAATCGTCACAAATCCGAAAACATTAATGTATTGACCATTACAAGGGACGAGGCCACATGTATCTGCTGCTGAAAGCGACGGAATCTTCTGCAGCATGTAATGATAGATAGAAACGAAGATCCCCACTCCGCTCATAATGATCCCCGGAAAAGCTACATCCCATTTCTTTTTCCATAAAGCTGTCCCATAAATGAGCACCAGCGGGTACATCAGTATTCTCTGATACCAGCACAACTCGCAGGGCGCATAGCCAAGAACCTCTGAGAAAAACAGGCTCCCGACAGTAGCAACAAGTGATGTTGCCCATAGCAGGAACAGCGCTGCTTCCATACTTTTTTTCATGATTTTATATCCTTTCTACCTCTCTCTCATGCCATTATACTAGGTATTCTCTCGAAAACAAAGTAGTTTCATAGTCCGCCATACCATTGTTATTTTTATATGAATAAAAGGTGGTTTAAAAAAGAAAAAACCGCCATTAAGCGGTCTTCCTTCATTCTTTAAGCAATCCATTCCGGTGGGCATAAACAGCAGCCTGGGTGCGGTCCTGAACCTCAAGTTTACTTAGAATGTTACTGACATGAGTTTTCACAGTTTTAATTCCGATATAAAGCGCATCACTGATTTCCTGGTTCGTCATTCCTTCCCCCACGCATTTCAACACTTCAAGTTCTCGTTTTGTAAGCTCTTCATGCAGTTTTCGGTCTTGACGGAAACGGGTCATCATTTTTGTAGCGACTTTCGGCTCAATCACATTTTGACCGAGAGCGGCTTTGCGTATGGCATCAGCTATTTCATCAGCTGAAGATGTTTTCAGCATATAACTGAACGCACCTGCTTCAAGCGCAGGAAAAACCTTCTCATCATCGTAATAACTCGTCAAAATGATAATTTTACAGGTTTCCGTTTTCATGATTTCTTCTGTCGCTTCAATTCCCGTCCCGTTTTCCATAATTAAATCCATGAGAACAACATCCGGTTTTTTATCTTTAACGAGTGCTGCCCCTTCATATCCACTGCTTGCTTCTCCCACAATGTCCAAATCCTCTTCCGTACTTAAATAAGCAATAACACCTTTACGCACGACATCGTGATCATCTATGACTACGACACGAATCATTCCTTCTCCCCCTTTTCATTTACTTTTACTGGAACACGAACATCAATATGTGTCCCTTCCCCTTTTCTGGAACGTAAGGAGTAAGTACCCCCAATTTCTTCACACCGTTCCCGCATCGTTTTCAATCCATAGGAGGCCTTGTTGGCTTTCTTATCCTCTGTATCAAAACCGACACCGTTATCGGCGATATGTAGGAAGATCTCCTTTTGATCATGAGTGGCTTCCACCTTCACCTCAGAGGCATTGGCATGTCTTAATATATTGGAGAGCGCTTCTTGTACGACCCTGAACAACTGCTCTTCAACGGTTGTCGGGAGATCTCCTAAATCTTCCATATCCACATCAAAGTCGATCTGACATTTTTGCCGCAGTTCCTCAATTAAAGTTTTAATCCCCTCCGCAAGTGGTTCCCCTGATAAATGAACGGGCCTTAAGTGAAGAAGCAGCGCCCTCATCTCTGTTTGCGCCTGAAGAGCCATTTGAGTGATTTCCTGAAGCTGTTCTTTTGCTTTGTCCGGGCGGCGATCGAAAATCTTTTCTGTCGCCTGTGCCATCATTGTCAGGGCGAATAACTGCTGACTCACAGCATCATGTAAATCACGGGCCAGTCGCTGCCGCTCTTCAATCGTTGCTGCTTTATGAGCCGTGCGTGCCAGCTCACTTTTCTCATCGGCAAGCTTTACAAGCGAATCCTTCTGCTGCTCCAATTTCTCGCCAAGAACATTCAATTCATCCCCTACAGCGGCAATCTCATCATTTTCATTAAAATAAATCCTTTTACTGAAGTTCCCTCGCGAAAGCTGTGTGATCATCATCGATATGTAATCCAGTCGGTGTTTAACATCCCCGCTGGACCGAAAGCCTGCATAAAGAGACATAATAAACCCAAGCACCACATAAAGCAGGATAAACATTAAAATCGCACCTGCACTCAACCAATCCGGCTGAAACCACACATACATTGATAATAAGATACTGAGCAGGATAAACGTATTTAAAATAAGTCCATAAAGATGTGATCGGATATACATGTAACGTATACTATTCAAGTGCTTTAACATGCTCTCCCGCCTTTCACACCTGATCGATTCGAATTGAACCGACCTTAAGATCGACACCAATGGTTAACCGGCGAGTAGCCATCGAATAATCATCGGTTTCATATTCCACACTTCTATGCATTCCATCAGCTTTCTGGCCCCCGACACGGATATCCCCCGTCTTCACCTTCGCTTCTACTCGATAAGGAACATGCTTCGGAATCAACATTTTAACGTCTCCCACCCAGCCACGGACAACGATCGGCGTATCCCCATCCGGAATGAAAGCACGTGTGAAATCGAACCGGTAGTCACCAACTCCGTTCCATAAATCCATGGGTTCCACCTTCCAGTTCTCCTCATTGAAAGAATGGTCTCCAATCATCATATGCTTGGATTTCAGTTTGTTTGAAGAAGAACCATTAGAATCATATTCAATTCTCACTTTAGATTTGTTTTTACCTAAAAAGATACTGAATCCAAAGTATATGAAAAGAAGAGGCCAAAGCTGCCATACATCACCAAAAGAGAATTCAAAGATCCCCAGTCGATCCAATAATAAGAGTGTACTGAAGATGGTGAGGAATGAACCGATGATCCAACTCCCGCCTTTTTTCAATATCGCGTCCAGCCAAGTTTTCAGACCAATCACTAATAAAATGATCGGATAAATATTGGCCCACGTCCATCTCATTTCCAGGGAAATAATATTCAAATTCGACAAGAGAAGAACAAAGCCAAATGCAACTAATAATAGTGCGATGATAATTTGAGAAATTTTATTATTCATAATGCTCACCCTTTTTTAACCTTCCGTAAATTACATTCGACAGAAGTCCAGAATTCCCTTTTCTTTCATAAATGGTTCAAAGTAAATACCTAAAACTTCTTAATCGAATGTATAATCTAACCTTACATGTAACCGCGGTCCTGTAAAACAACCCTGAGAATGGAGTTTTCTCCGCCTCTGGTCGGAGGAATGTTTAAACCGAAGAGTGATGGGAATATCTAAAGTAGAGCAAATAAGAAAGGATGTTGTTGTATGGATCAAAAATTGCAAAATTTAATCGATGGACTCAACGAAGACTTGGCTCATGAGTATGCAGCTTCTATTATGTACACGAATAATGCAGCTGTTGTTACAGGGCTCTACCGTTCTGTCCTCAAGCCATTTTTCGAGAGTGAAGTGACTGATGAACAAGGACACGCTCTTTATTTAGCTGAAAAAATCAGCACGCTGGGCGGTACTCCGACGACAACACCTGCGGAAGTCAAACAGATGACTGAAGTGAGACCAATGTTAGAAGAAGCACGAGAAGCGGAGCGTCAGACGATTAAGCGGTATGAGGAGCGTAAAGCACAAGCAGAGGAACTCGGACTAACCGAATTATCCGTAAAACTTGATGATATGATTGCAGACGAAACCGGTCATATGGAAGAAATCGGTCGTTTACTACAAGATTCCCGTTTACAAGATTAACTTTTTCACCCCCTGTCCAAAGCAGGGGGTTTTTCTTTTTCCCGGAATGGCACACATTTGAGAATATTCTGAATGTATATTACAATTTATAAAAATAGTTGCCAAACTTCACTAAGATGGCAAGGAGGAAAAGATAATGTGGGAGAACATCTTTCAAGCGATTGATGAACAATACGGGAAAATGGTTGAAACTCGCCGTCATTTGCACCAATATCCAGAAGTATCATTCAAGGAAGAGAAGACGGCACAGTTTATTGCCGATACATATGAGGAGTTGGGAATTCCGTATGAAAGTAACATTG
The DNA here is from genome assembly GCF_009856445.1 of Halobacillus litoralis. Taxonomy (GTDB): domain Bacteria; phylum Bacillota; class Bacilli; order Bacillales; family Halobacillaceae; genus Halobacillus; species Halobacillus litoralis. The sequence continues at coordinate 12,248 of NZ_WMFA01000018.1, read as the reverse complement.
GAGGAAATGGAGTTGTAGCCAGGCTTGAAGGTGGACTACCGGGGAAGACGGTCGCGCTGAGAGCAGATTTTGATGCCCTTCCTATTCAGGAGGAAAATGACGTACCTTATAAATCCAAAAATGAAGGGGCCATGCATGCGTGTGGTCATGATGGACATACCGCCGCTCTTTTAGGGCTCGCCGAAGCCCTTCTACCCTTTAAAGAAGAACTTCCAGGAACAATCGTTTTCCTTCATCAGCACGCTGAAGAGTATGCGCCTGGGGGAGCAAAACCAATTGTCGAATCAGGAGTTCTTACGGATGTAGATGCTGTGTACGGCACTCATTTATGGGTGAATGCTCCAACAGGAGTCATCCAAACGTCTAAAGGACCTTTTATGGCCGGAGCAGATCGATTCGAAATCAAAGTTCAAGGCAAAGGTGGGCATGGGGCACAGCCACATCAAACAAAAGACGCGATCGTCATCGCCTCTCAAATGGTTTCTTCCTTGCAGCAAATCGTCAGCCGTCGGATAGATCCATTGAGAACAGCTGTCCTAACAGTGGGAACGTTTGAATCAGGGACTACATTTAATGTCATTGCGGATTCAGCAACCTTAACCGGTACAGTGAGAACTTTCGATCCTGAAGTTCAAGACTTGATCATTGAAGAAATGGAAAAAGTTATAAAAGGAACATGTGATGCAAACGGCGCCACCTACGAGTTTATTTATGAAAAGGGGTACCCTCCCGTTGTCAATCACCCCGAAGAAGCGGACTTAGTTTTACAACACGCCCACAAGGCTGACCCGTCTTTACGTACAGAAGAAATCGAACCGGTCATGGCTGGAGAAGATTTCGCTTATTACTTATTAGATAAGCCTGGCACCTTTTATTTTACAGGCGCTCAAATTCCAGATCATTACTACCCACATCACCACCCGAAATTTGATTTCGATGAAAAAGCACTGCCCCACGCAGCTAAAACATTATTCCAATCATTTATTAGTTATCAAGAACGTTAAAGTAAGCGGAGGCGGCTGGTTTGAATGGTCGTCTCCCCTAATTGTTCAAGAAGTCTCCCATTAGCCACATACCCTACGATAGCACCGAATCCCGGAAGAAGTTGCAGAAGCTTCACAAGATCCAGGGTATCCCTATACTCGATTTGTAACCCCTTCCAGTCCACGTTCTTCTCTTTCATTTCTAAATCGTTCCATTCTAAAACTTTACGTTTCACTTCCCCGCGGGCCTTGTCACTGGAAAAAGCGAGCATAAATACATGAAGCAAGTAGACCCTCTCTTCGTACGAATGGACATTCCATCCATAAACCTGAGCTGCATCAAATAAAAACTTCATCTTTATGCTTAATAATAGTGGGAAATCAGCTACTCCCAGCCAAAAACCTCCAAAACCCGTCCCAGCACCTTCCACGGATGCTGTTTTCTTATATGTTTTAACTAATTCACGGACTTGCCTCTCACGTTCTTCAAAACTCCAATCCGGATGGACTTTTACTGGGCGGATGTACTCCGATGTTGTTAAAGCAGCCTCAATCATAGCACGCACACTATCTGTCACCACACCGTGGACACGATCAGGAATCTTTTCATTAATCCTGGACTGCACTTGTTTAGAGCTCCTCTGGATAATAGACGATCGTTTATCCAAGGATTTACTCCAACGCAACGCTTCCTGCTTAGCCCTCTCTTCATAATTCAAATTGAACACCTCCGAATATTTTAATTACAATGAAGTATGGATGTAATTGGATATGAAACAGGGAAGACTGCTTAAGTAGTCTTCCCTGTTACGTCAATTTCTTTTTCACATAATTTTGTATAAATAGATAACTGAAGATACTTCCACCTACCCATACGAGTACAAGACCTATAAGGTTCCATTGAATGATAAACAATAGACCGAATAAGAACGTTTGAAACAACATGATCTGCTGTAACCACTGCAGAATTGCTCTTTCTTTCCATTCTTTCTTAACTGGATATAGATCCAGCCAAGCAATCGTACGGTGGTGATTCCACAATGTCATCATTTGAAAAGCACTCAAGTAGAGAAATAGAATGGCAAACGCGACCTTTACCCATAGATTGGATACAAACCAAATAGCCAGTGCACCAATCACTATTAGGCGGATGTACATGCCTAAATAATCGCTGCTTCGTATAAAAGTGATTTTATATAAATAGGAAAAGGTCTGGTTTTGCCGGTAAGGAACCCGATCCACAATCGCTCGTACAAGAGTGTTGCGCTTTTTCACTGTATTTTTTAAGTGAGGAACATCCACAAACATATTGGCAATTCTGTAAAAGGTCCTCATTCTCTGCTGATCTTTTTCTACAAGTAAATCCCAGGCGAGTCCAGCTTTTTGTCTGGAGAGAGAATAGGTGTAAAGGACGACACCTACAAGCAGTACCGTCACGATACTCGCATAAATCCACTCTCCCTGAGCGAGAAAATAAAAAATGGTAATGTTCAATAATACTTTTATGACCTGGTCCATGAATCGTATCCTGGGGCTTCTCTCTTTCAACATCCACCAGTTTGACATCATGTTCCAAACTTTAATGACAAGAACTACACCGATCATCATTAAATAATGCCGGGTACCGAGGTCTGGATAGGAGGCAAAATACAAAGGACCCAGGGCTGCCGATACAAGCAAAATGAGATAAAGCTGAACAACGTAACTGTAATATAAACAGCGTCTGAAGTAATCCCCCAATTGATACTCACCTGGAAGCAGGAAAACCAAGTCCGGCTCTTTGAGAAGGGTACGAACCGGGCTGTAGCCTGTGATGAATCCAAATGCGAGCGCCACAATCCATACGGTAGGAAAATCCGCCGGCAGGTCTTGCAGCCATTGCCGATAGTAATAAGCGAGAGCTGAAATAAAGAACAACAAGGCAAAACCAATGTGTTCATTGAAAATATACCTTAAGTAACGGCCGGTCTCTTTTGTGTGTTCAGAGAAACGCTTTTTCCAGAACTCTTTTGCATTAATCATATTGTTCTTCCTTTGTCAGCTGCACGTAGATATCATCAAGAGAGGCTCCAGGCTGATTGAATGACGTGCGCAGCTCTTCCAGTGTCCCTTTAGCTCTAATCTCGCCTTCATGGAGGATGATAAAACGATCACAGTACCTCTCTGCTGTAGCGAGAATATGAGTGGACATCAGAATTCCTGCACCTTTTTCTTTCATCTCCTCCATCAACTGCAGGTAGGATTGTATGCCGAGAGGATCCAAGCCAACAAAAGGTTCATCGACGATATAGAGGTCAGGTTCAATTAGAAAGGCACACATGATCATGACCTTCTGACGCATCCCTTTAGAGAAGTGCACAGGGAACCATTTAAGCTTTTTCTCCATACGAAATTCTTTGAGAAGCGGCTGCAGCCTTTGTTTGAATACATCTTCTGGTACATTGTAGGCCATAGCCGTCAAATGCAAGTGTTCATACAGTGTCAATTCATCATATAAGATCGGCATCTCAGGGATATAACCGAGCTGCTGCCTATACTCTTCAGGGTTTTCTTCGAATGATGTTCCATTAATTGATACTTTTCCTTTTTTCGCCTGCATCATTCCAATGATGTGTTTGATGGTCGTACTTTTACCCGCACCATTCAAACCGATGAGGCCGACGATTTCATTCGGGTGGACATCGAAAGATATGCCATGCAGTACATTTTTATGGGTGTATCCTCCATGGAGGTCTTTAATATGTAATAAAGGTTCCATCTTATCCCTCACTTCATTAATTTTCCTGCACAAATTTTATCATACTTTACCATCCGTTACACTTTTCACTCACCGTCTTCATCGAGTTTTCTCTCTTTGATATGGTACAATGCTATCAAATAGAAAGGAGTGTTTGCATATGGCAGATGAATGCATCTTCTGCAAAATCATTGATGGGGAAATTCCTTCAGCGAAAGTGTATGAAGACGATGAGGTGTACGCTTTTCTTGATATCAGTCAAGTAACCAAAGGCCACACGCTGGTTATTCCTAAACAGCATTGCCAGGACATTTACAACACACACCCAGAAACAGCTGAGAAACTCTTCGCAAGAGTTCCGAAAATCGCAAATGCAATTAAAGAAACCTATGCTCCTATTGGTTTAAACGTTTTAAACAACAATGAGGAAGCAGCTGGCCAATCCGTTTTCCACCTACATATCCACCTGATTCCGAGATATGGTGAAGGGGATGGATTCGGTGCAAAGTGGGAAGTCCACTCCGATGATTATTCCAAAGAAGAACTACAGACCATCGCCGGTAAGATCAACCATCATATCTCTGGTTAAATGGATTGATTTCCTGAAGAAAAAACTGCTATAATACTACCATACATTCGCAAACGGTCATGAGGACACGGTTGGAGTGTAAATTTAGATGAGTTTAGAATAGTTGAGGAGAGATGTTTAAATGAATATTCGTGTTTTAGTCATGTTATCTTTATTTGTAGGAATTGGTGCTGTTCTGCATGCTGTCGCACCCCCATTCTTTTTCGGGATGCGGCCGGATATGATGCTCGCCATGATGTTTCTTGGAATTTTATTGTTCCCGAAACCATCTTACGTACTATTATTATCTTTAGCGACAGGCTTCATCTCCGCCATGACAACCACCGTTCCAGGCGGCCAACTGGCCAATATCATCGATAAGCCTTTCACAGCATTTGCTTTCTTCGGGCTTGTCCTATTGACTAAAAAAATATCACATCAAAAATTCGTACAGCCTGCTTTAGCAGCCATTGGTACGATGATCAGTGGCTCCATCTTCTTAGGTGTTGTCTTATATATCATCGGCCTTATGGAAGCGAGCTTCGGCCTTATGTTTGCTACAGTAGTTCTACCCGCAGCAGCATTTAACGTGCTGTTCGTAGCCATCATGTACCCGATTGCTCAAAAGATTTTAAAAAGAACAAACCTTGCTAAAGCCGCTCAACCAGCCTCTTAAAGAGGGTATACAGAATGAACCTTGACTTACACCAAAGGCACTACATCAAATGTAGTGCCTTTGCTTTACCTTCTCATCCTAAGAATATTTTTTTATGTTTTTAAGGTTTCATTCATACATATTAAGAGAAAATATAAAATAGAGAGTGATTGAAAGGAGACTGACAGATATGCCGAATGGAAAATCATTAGCGCTGGGTTTCTTAGTCGGGGGCGTCGTGGGAGCAGCTTATACGTTACTAAACACCCCTTCTTCCGGTCGTGATTTTAGAGAAAATGCCAAACTGAAAAGTGAGAATTTGAAAAATACGGTTCTCAGCTTAAAAGAGGAAGGAATGCAATTGAAAGATCAGATCGCTCAGACTTCTAAAGAAGGGGCAGAGCTGATCAAAGAGCTTTCTGAAGATGTGAAAACATCCATTGAAAGCTGGAAGCGAACGGTTGAACCACACCAAAAAAATATTCAGAAGTATTTAGAACAAATTGAAGCAAGCTTGAAAGAACTGGAAGAAAAAGCAAAAGCTGAGCAAGCAGACCACACGACTCAACCCAGTCATGATGTTATTAACCATCAATAACCAACCCCTCCCGCCTCGAGCGGGATTTTTTATGTTTGTCCTTTTCCCCTATCTATATTCAACCCCATGTCGTTCTATTCCGTTATTAAAGTATATGGCAGGTTTCTTGAAGACTCAATTTCGAGATGTTTGGAGGCTCCGTTTGCCATTTTTGGAGTCAGGGGTGGTTGGGAAGCTACTCACTTTCCTGTGGGGGAGTGGCGAGCTTCCTCGGGCTACGCCCTGCGGGAGTCTCGAAGCTTCCCACCCCCCCATACAATAAAGATGAGAAACGCCCCCCTTTGCCTGGTATGCGTGTCTTTCACAAATCCTGAATCTATAGTGATAAAGCGCTCTATAACAGTCATTATCATTCAAAATGCAGTTGGAGAATCCATGTTGCTTCCCTTTCCTGAAAGTGGTTTCGAAATACTTATATGGCAAGGGGGCGGAGGGGAATGGTGAGACTCCTGCGGGAAAAAAGTGCATGGTGAGACCCTACAGGACGCAGTCCGAGGAGGCTCACCGCGCTCCCGCGGAAAGCGAGCTATTGCCCGCAGCCCCTATCTACCCAACAAAAGTCTCGAAACTGAGTCTTCAACTAAAGGTAGCATATATATAATTTATCCGAGGGCAAAATAAAAACGTGTAGAGGCTTATCCTCTACACGTTTTTACGAGTTGATTATTCAGCTGCTTCCAAATCTTCAATAGAATCGACATCCATATATTCAGGAACAACTAGACCGATTTTGGCACCTTCAAGGTTCGCTCCAAGGTCTTCTAGATTGTCTTTGTTTTGCTCATACTGATCACCGTGCGTTCCTGGCAACCAAGCAGCCACCATACCATCTGCTTCACCAGCGGCAACAGATTCCCACATAGGGCCATTATCCAGCGGTGTAATCGTAACATCAAAGCCTTGTTCCTTCATAACTTCTGCAACGACGTTTGTTGAAGCGATCTCAGAATCCCAGTTTACAAGAACAAGTTCGACTTCAGTACCGTCCACTTCTTCTGTACCTTCTGTCCACGCATCTACTTTGTCTTGATTATTGGAAATCCAGTTCTTTGCTGCTTCTTCCGGGCTTGCTCCGTCAGTAATTTCAAGCATGACTTCTTCCATGTCCTCAGCTTCCCAATTGAACTGGTCTAAGATTTTATAAGCGTTTGGTTTCTCATCTTTAAGTCCTTTACGAACCATTGTTTTAATCTGTTCTTCCCCACCAAAAACTTCTTTTGGATCTTCAAGGTATTTCAAATCATACTTAGCGAATTTCCAGTGTGGCGTCCAACCAGTCACAACAATTGGCTCTTCGTTCTCAATGGCTTCACCTAGAGCTGTTGCCATTGCACCGGAAGAAGATGTAGCAACTTCCCAACCATTCAGGTTTTCGTATTCTTCTGTCGCTTTTTCTGCAGAACTTACAACACCTGCGCCTGCTTCAATTCCGGTAATTTCATAGTCCATTTCTTCTCCGTAATTCATTTCAGAAGAGGCTTCATCACCATTAGAATCTCCTGATGTGTCTGTACCTTCCTCATCTGATGATCCACAACCTGCAGCTACGATTGTTAAAGATAGTCCAGCAACCATGCCGAAACGTTTCCAGTTAAACATGTAAAATTCTCCCCTTTTAATAATTTTATATAGATAAAAGGTCTAAGGACCCTTTTCTAACAGTAATTAGTCACCACGCTGGGTGTTCAAGTTTTGTGTGAAACGATCAATGATGATCGCAAGGATAACGATTCCGAGACCTGCTACGAAACCAGTTCCTACTTCAGCACGCTGTAGTCCGGTAATAACCGTCTGTCCAAGTCCCTTTGCACCAATCATGGATGCAATGACCACCATGGATAATGCAAGCATGACCGTTTGGTTAATCCCAGCCATAATCGTCTTTTTAGCCATTGGCAATTGAACTTTAAAGAGTTTTTGAGTTCCTGTTGTACCGAATGCATCGGAAGCCTCAATCAACTCATGGGACACCTGGCGAATTCCAAGGTTCGTAAAACGAACAGTCGGTGGTGTGGCGAAAATAACAGAGGCAAACACCCCTGGCACCATACCGATACTAAAGAAAGCAACCGCCGGAATCAGATAGACGAAGGCAGGCATTGTCTGCATGAAGTCAAGGACAGGTGTAAGAATTTTCTCTGCCACTTTGCTTTTGGCCATCCAAATTCCAAATGGAACTCCTATAATAACGGAAATTAAACTGGCGAAAATAACAAGCGTAAATGTGTTCATCAACTCTTCCCACAGCTCCTGGTTAGCTATAAACCACAGGCCAATGACTGAAAAAGCCGTTAAGCCCAACTTTTTCCCAGAAGCGAAGAAGGCTAGAACACCTACAACAATAATGAACAGCCAAATGGGAATACCCATTAACCAATCTTCAGCAACAATTTCAATGAAGTCACCAAAATCTTCTTTTATAAAATCAAACAAGAATTCAAATGTATCTGTCGTCCACTCTGTTGCTGTATCAATCCATTCAGCTACAGGCAGTTTAGGAATCAATTCCATTTAAATTCACCTCACTTCCCGCTAAGGCCGCCAGTACGGCTCCTCTTACAATTACCCCTTTTAATTTTCCTTCTTCAATAACAGCTACAGGTACCGGGGAATCATGAATAATATCGAAAATCTCCTGCATTGGTGTTTGAGGCTCCACTTTCGGCACATCAGTGCGGAGAATGCCCTTCAAGTTATCTGCCTCCTGTTTTACAGCTGCAGAAACATCATCAGCCGTTACATATCCATGAAGGTTTCTCTTGGCATCCGTTACATAGATGCTGGAAAGACCTTCTTTACGCATCCGTTCAAGAGCCGTACGCGGACCATGTTTTTGAATATCCACCGTTTCTGGTCGTTTCATAATGTTTTCAGCCGTCAACACTTTGGAACGATCCACATCCTCAACGAACTTCTCAACATAATCATTGGCTGGGTTGACCAGGATCTCTTCCGGTGTACCAATTTGAACAATGCGTCCATCCTTCATGAGAGCGATTCTGTCACCAATTCTCAACGCTTCATCGAGATCATGGGTAATGAACAAGATCGTTTTTTTCATGGATTCCTGCAGCTCTAATAACTCGTCCTGCATTTCTTTACGAATCAATGGGTCCAAGGCAGAAAAGGCTTCATCCATTAATAGAACTTCTGGATCGTTGGCAAGGGCACGCGCAAGTCCAACACGCTGCTGCATCCCGCCGGAAAGTTGGCCAGGAAATTGGTGAATGTATCCGCCCAACCCTACCATTTCCAGAGATTTCTTAGCTTTTTCCTTCCGCTCATTCTTATCAATCCCTTGGACTTCAAGGCCGAACTCCGCGTTTTCCAGTACTGTACGATGTGGGAAAAGGCCAAAGCGTTGAAAGACCATACTCAACTTCTCCCGTCGGACTTCTCGCAAATCTTTGCTGTCCATCTTCGCCAGATCCTGGCCATCAATATAAACACTACCTTCCGTTGGTTCGATCAAACGGTTGATCAACCGGACAAGTGTGGATTTACCACTCCCCGATAGCCCCATGATGACGAAGATTTCTCCTTCTTCTACATCAAAGGACGCGCGGTTAACACCGACAGTATTGCCGGTTTTTTCGAGGATTTCGTCTTTTGATAAACCCTCATCTAAGTACTTGGTCGCCTTTTTGGCATTCTTACCGAAGATTTTCGATAAATTTTCTACTTGAATGATCGGCACGTCTCTCACCTCTTCTGTTTTTATTTATTATGGTACGTTTTGTCGTTATTATTTCCGTACTCAATCAGGCACCTTACATAATGTAACCTATTTGTAATAGAAAGTTCAAACGATAAATACTTTTAATCAAGTACAAAAATTATGTACAGTTAAAACTGTACAGAGTTTAAGGAGACATTTACGTATTTTTTCTTTTAAATGCTTTATATTTAAGCCCTTTCAGTAATTTTTATAAAAATGGCAATTATAGTAATGTGGTACATAGATTTTTTCGAAGGAGGATCTTATGGTAGTAAAAGACCACCATTTTCTTGAAGACATGCATACGAAAGTCACACATGAATTTTCTAAAACATTGGAAATGTTTGGGCTCACCCCTGCGGATGCTAGATTGTTCGTTGCCCTCTACCTGGAACAGGGTCCGATGACTTTAGATGAAATGAGCGAGGCTTTGGGTAAAAGTAAAACTTCTATGAGTACAGGGGTTAGAGGTTTATTAGATCAAGGGCTCGTCGAACGAGTGTGGAAAAAAGGCTTCCGTAAGGACCTCTATCAAGCGAATGAAAACCTATATCGCAACTTCATGTCTTCTTATATTAAGAAGTGGCAGACAGCTGCAAATGGACAAATAAATACGTTTGAAAGTATGGAAGTTGAGTTAAAAGAAAGAATTCAGGAGTATGTCAATCAAGAAGAAATGGAACAGGCAGATCAGCTCTACCGACGTATGGAAGATATGGTCCGTTTTCACGAAAGGATTGCTGAAGCATTTAAAGTGATAGACCCTAACGAAAACCCTTCTGAATAACCCTCCTACCCAAACATGCGGAGATATTTATTCCATCTCCGCATGTTAATTATTTTTTCAGCACATTATATCTTGATAATTTACAAAAATTTTATATGATTATAAGTGGGAAACTCTTTAAACCTAAAAGCTTTTTGCAGATAGAATAGTTTCAAAAAATACCTTAAGAGGGTGAGGTAAAATGAAGGAAAAAATCTCAAAAAGAGAAGCCATATTCTATAGTCATAAAATGGCTCAACTTTCTAAAGCACTTTGGAAAGCCATTGAAAAGGACTGGCAGGAATGGATTAAGCCATTCCAATTAAACATCAACGAACATCACATTTTGTGGATTGCTTACCATTTGAAAGGGGCAAGCATTTCCGAGATTTCCAAGTATGGTGTCATGCATGTTTCAACCGCCTTCAATTTCTCAAAAAAGATGGAAGAGCGCGGACTCCTTCAGTTTTCTAAGCGTGAAAACGACAAACGAAACACCTATGTAGAATTAACAGATGCAGGGATTGAACTTCTTGAAGCAACGCTTAATGAGTATAATCCAGAAGATAATTCTGTACTGAGAGGCGTTATGCCAATGACAGAAATGTATGGAAAGCTTCCTGAGTTCTTAGATTTATCTGCTTTGATCAAGGAGATCTATGGAGACGAATATATAGAAATCCTGGAACGCTCACTGGAAAACATTGAAGAGGAAGCGTTAGTTCAACAGCCCACGGATATTGAAGATTATAAGAAGAAATCAAGGTCCTCGTAACAAATAGGAGTTCAAACAAATAGAACCCATTCCAATAAATCTATATTGGAATGGGTTCTATTTATAGTGCAGAAGAATGAGTTGTTTCGTCAACTCCGTGTGAATTCCCTGTTGATCCAGCGCTTCCAAGGTTTCTTCTATGGGTAGTTTGTAACAAAGCATCCCGGCAAAGTGAACCATCAAATCATTGTGATGTATTAAACCGTTAGCAATATCCTCTTCGTAACGCTCCTCCAGAGTTCTTAACAACTGCAGCGTTTCCATATATTCTATTTTTGTTAAGCTTTTTTCAATGACTAATTTCGTAAATGGATACTTCTTCATCTCTTCAACTTCTAATAATAAATTCAAGTGGAATGCAAAGGTTTCACATCGATTTACCTTCTCCAAAATACTCCCTCCACAACCTGCTGTTACCCTTGTCATGTCAAGGTTTAAAAGTTATTACATCAAATGAATAAAAAGCAAATATTTTTTTTACATAAAACCTATTGCTTTTTCTCTCCAAACATACTATTATTCGTCTTGTGCCAAACAAACGAAACATAAAACGTACTACTATCATATCGATATTCATAATAAATTCACAGTATTTTTTGTTGTAAGGGAGGGATTCTTATGATGAACTGCTGGAAAACAGTAAACATCAATAAAGAATTCGGTCTGAACCGTGTTTACCTGATGTCTTTTCTTACAGGACTACTTTCATTCCTGATTTTATACTTGCCGTATTCAATGATCCACGGTACGCATGAGATGAATGATCACGGTTTTCTACCGTTGTTGGTTATTTTGTTTTTCTTACCAGCGATGCATCGCCTGATGCATATGCTGCCTTTAATGCTCAGCTATAAGCGGTTACGGGTTAAGTTCAAATTCAGAAAGCGATTTGTACCGACTTTCACCTATCAGTGTAAGACTCGACTATCAAAGAAGACATCAATCATGATGGCTCTTGCACCAACTTTTTTGATTACAGTTCCTGCACTCGTCATGGGATATGTATTCCCTCATTATTTTGCGTATCTTGTACTCTTTGCATCTGTGAATATCGGATTATCTTTTTCTGATTTTCTCTATTTAAATTATTTCGCTAAAGCACCGAAAAAGTGTTTGATCGAAAATGCAAAAGAAGGCTATGATATTTTAATTCATCAGCCAAAAGCATAAAAAAACAACGTTCACCTTTTGAACGTTGTTTTTTTATGTCTTCTTAAAGTATATGACAGGTTTCTTGAAGACTCAGTTTCGAGACTTATGCTGAGTGGATGGGGGCTGCGGGGAATAGCTCGCTTTCCGCGGGAGCGCGGTGAGCCTCCTCGGACTGCGTCCTGTGGGGTCTCACCCTGCACTTTTTTCCCGCAGGAGTCTCGCCATTCCCCTCCGCCCACTTACCCAAAGAAGATACTCGAAACTACTACTTAAAAAACCAGCTTGTATGGTTGAGG
>NZ_WMFA01000017.1 GCF_009856445.1 Halobacillus litoralis | reverse complement strand
TTTTGCGAAACCATATAAACAAGCCATATCGAATTATATATTCGTTATGGCTTGTTCGGAATAATATTTACTTTCAAATTTTCTTCGTATTATTCATCAAATTATCTTAGTGTTTTTTCTGTTTCTTTTTCTACTTTTAATCTTCGTAATAAATCATCAGTTTCTTTTTCATAGGGAAAAGTAATATTTTTAGCTATACATGCTCGTTTATTTGGGTTTCTTGCTATATTTGTTTTTTTCTTTTTCAAACACACACACAACCCCACGCTAGTGAATAATTTTAATCTATTGTTCATCATCTATCTAATTCAATTATAAGGTATTTTTCAAATGATATGTATTTACCCTTGTTAATTCGATTACGATTTCGCAAACGAATTACAATGTAAAAAGTAGCTCAATTTAGGGCGTGAATTTATTTTTTGTACCCCAAAACTGAACTACTTAGCATATGATGCGCCTCTCTTTTTGCTCATTTGTCTCTTTTGTCGTTGTCGCTATTTTCACCCCAAAAAAAATAGCCCCTCCTGGCAAAGGGTTTACTATTATTTTACCACATAATGTCACTTCATATTCAAGGTGTTTTCACTAAAGATTATAGCTCTTTGCAGATCAATATGAGAGTGAGAATCCAACTGTATTGCTGCAATAAAAAAGCTCGATGGATAAGGGGCGATGATGAATATTTTTGTCTCTTATTGATTAAGTAAATACGTACTACTAAAATAAAACACTCAATATTAACACTGATACTGTTACAAAACATGTAATAGTAATAAGTAACACATTATTGTAATAATAATTCAATATAGAAATAAGAGATTGATTTCCAAGATAACTCAAGCAAAGTAACGACTCGGTCAGGGTGTAAGCAGGAGATACACGATACCGCGTCGTATAACTCACGTTGAGAGCACGACACTAGTACGTGCAAGTATCTTTGTAGTATCGACACGAACACGTGCTAATGCAGACACTAACTCGGCACAGTGTCGTGCATTCACTCAAAATCCAAGTGATTCGAGGAGGGAGGGCTATGATGAACGACGTGGATACGAGTAAGGTAGAAACGAAGCCACTATTGGAACGCATTAATGAGGAAGGTAAGGTCAGCGAGGTTGCTGCAGGATTCGGAATCAGCCGTGACCTGTTATCCAACCGATTGAAGGCGGCAGGATATAGATACGACAATGCGAAGAGGATTTACAAATACGAAGGAGTACAACCCGAACCGGAAACGATCAACCTCTCCAAGCAACGTGAACGTAAAAAATCGAATAGGAAAGCACCAAAAGAGAACTTAGGGGGATCACAGAAGGCTGGTAGTCTCACAGAGAGGATTGCATCCAGTGAAGACAGTAACACGTCCCAGGGTGGATCCAGTGAGCTTACAGGAGCAGAAATCGAAATTCTCCGTGACATAATAAAGGAATGGGACTCTACAAAAGAAGGCGCAGCCACAACCGAAAAGGATACGACTTCTATTTACGAGCAGCTTTTAAAATTGGATGCGACAGCCGAAAAATCTCGGAGAGCTTACAATGTGAATCGTGACGTCTGGAAGGAGTTTGATAAGCTTTCAGAGAAGCACATGATCGAGAAGGGACAAACGATTGAGCTCGCATTGGTAGAGTTCATCGAACGTTACGGGGATAACGAATAGGAGAGAAGGGGTGGGGATTACAACTCAAACCTGTGACTTAAACCCATCTAAGTTCATAGCGCTCTATCCATCTTACTTATATAGGTCCCACAAAGTATCACACATTGGGTGCTTGTGATGATAAATTCTCAATTGGTGATATATGCACCTCTCCACTTTGGAACCACAAAGAAGTTCGGTGGCTGAAATTTCATCCAGCTCTCAATTATATAAAGAGAAATAACTATCCTCGCGTTCTTTAAACAGGACGCTTTTTTTGTTCCTGCTTTGTTCCTTTTTGGGGTCAAAATGTTCCTTTTTCGCCTTAAATGTTCCTTTTTTTGGTCACTTTTGCATGTGCGCAAGTATTCTTTCTCAATGAAAGCGCTATCAATTCGGATCAAAAAAAGTCACAGAATTGCATACACGCAAGTAAAATTCGCTCATTTGTTCCTGCTTTTCTCGAAATGTCCCTGCGATGTCCCTGGAATTTCACATTAAAAAGGAACATCCAAATCGCTCTATACCAAGGGGGCACAGAATTATGTTCCTTTGTTCCTCTTTTTTATAATGAAAGACTTATAAAAACAGATATATACATATCTGTGTTACGCATATAAAAGTTTCCTTGAAAAAACCAGGAACCAAGGAACATATCTCGAATTTGAGATATGAAACAGGGGGGGGCATACCGATCTTTTTTCCGTGACTCAAAGATGATTCATGAATTTATAAGACCATTTAAAAAGTTCAACTTCTAGGATGTGAGAGGTGGGGGAGGACACCCACCTCCAGAGTATGTGATCAGTTAACTGTTCATCAGTGAAACATTAATCCCTATTGCGTAGTTGTGTTGCATTCATCATAAATCCCATCGGAAATAAGCCTTTCATGACGCAGAAGAAAATCTTTGACTGGAGAATGAGGCAGGGAAGAAACATGGGAGTGGAGATACGTTGTAGGAAGTGTGGGGTTTTCTTGATCTACAACAATAATTTGACGATCCTCATTGGCCATAGGATAAGTACATTCAATATGAAACTGCAAATGGCCCCCTAATTCTAAAAGAAGTTTTGTTTTCGCATCCATAGGAAACCTCCTTTCTATTTGTGCTAACTTACAGTTCCACACCAGTTGAATAATTACCTGCTTACTCACACAGAAAAGAATCCTTAAAGACCAAAAGAGGGAAAAGCTGTATATAATTGAATCAACAGCTACTGTTTTGCAACACCTGGGATTTTATAGAGTAATTTAATTACTTTTTAAATTTATCGAAAAAAACCGTTGACATATTTCCATTATTTGAGTATATTATATATAACAAGTCACTTCAGAGGTGTTGATGAATGAAAATAAATTACTCGTCCACCCATTTTATCCTGGCGGGGTAGCTAGTAATGAATGGTTTTAGATGGTATTTAGCGAAACCCAAATAGTGTAATTTTTTTCAAAATAAACAAAAAGTAATCAGTTTACTTTTTGAAATAAATTAAAAAACGGAGGAATCAAAATGTACGAAACTAATTTCCAAAAGGCGGTATTTGAAGGATTAGATGTATTACGACATGATCCAACCATTAACAGCAACCAAACGAATGGTATCCAAACTATGTTGAGCTCTTTGGCATTGATCTATATAGAGGAATTGGATCAATTTGATATCCCTAACGAAATTAAATGGAACCAAGTAACTCAACACGGACATGAGATTGGAGAACGTTTGCAAGAAGCAGCAAAAGAAACGGAACAAATCATTCCTTTCTTAGACAAGGCCCTGATCTCTGCGAATTTTGACTCTCTGGAAGAATCTACTTTATTTAAATTTGCTATTACGTTAAATAAATACAAACGTCCTTCCCCTGAGGAGTTTGGGAAGATTGCCGAAAGCCTCCTATACCGTTACATGGAATCACAAGGGTTGAAAGGAGGAGAGCACATCACTCCGTATTCAATTAATTCCCTTCTTCCAAAGCTTTTGGATATCCAACAAGGAAGTGTATACGACGGAACGGCCGGGTCGGGGCTGTTACTCACGGAAGGGTTGAGATACGCAACAGGGAAGGATAAAGAGTTATCCTTTTATGCTCAAGATATAAATGAGAACGCTTGGATAATCGGCCGAATCAACTTATTTGTCCATGGCATAACCAACAGCCAGTATCAGCTGGGAGATACGTTATTAGATCCTGCCTATAAAGAAGATCACAGCTTAAAGAAGTTTGATTATGTCATGATGAATTTCCCTTTTTCTATTTCCTGGAATCGTGAAGCTGTTGAGGATGAGCTGATGGGACGCTTTATGTATGGTCTACCGAGTAAATCGAATGCAGATATGGCTTTCATCTCCCACGCTATCGCATCCTTAAATAATGAAGGTAAAGCCGCATTGGTCGTATCCCATGGCGTATTGTTCCGAGGCGGTGCAGAAGGTAAAATCCGAAAAGAGTTGATCCAAAGCGACCTCATTGAGGGTGTAATTGGTCTACCTTCAAATTTATTTTCATCCATGGGTATTCCAGTGGCTATTGTACTCATCAATAAAAACAAACCAAAAGATCGCAAAGAGAAGATATTCTTTATGGATGCGTCTGAAGAATTTCAAAAAGGAAGAGGCAGCAATCAACTGCGGCCTGAAGATATCCAAAAGATTGTAGAAGCGTTTCATAACGGAAAAGAAATACAAGCATACAGCCGTTTTGTCAAGCTATCAGAGATCGAGGAAGGGTCTCTATCTATCCGTAAATATTTTGATGTCGATGATGTAGATTCTCCAATTGGGACTGTGACTGTAAACAGTAAATCCTTTATGAATCACAATGTTCCTAAAAAAGATTTGGGTGATGTAGCTGAAGTTTATCGTGGAATTAACATGCCTTCAAAATCCAAGCAACAAGAACCTGGAACGGAATATAAGGTTATTCAATTAACTGATGTCCAGGGAGGAGAAATCCAATTTGATACCCTGCAAACCATGACCATTAAGGACAGCAAGAAAGCCCAGCAGTATATGGTGAGAAAGGGAGATATCATCGTATCAGCTCGTGGAACTACCATCAAAGTTGCAGTGGTCCCAGATATAGAAGGAGAGATCATCTTATCTCATAACTTTATTGGCTTACGACTCAGCCCTAATTATCATGCTCAGTTTCTAAAAGCTTATCTGGAAAGTCCCTTGGGACAATATTACTTGTCTTCTTCTCAAAAAGGATCTGCTGTCAAAGTTATCAGCTTAAAAGAAATTGTAGAAGTACCGGTCCCTGAATTGCCATATGACAAACAGCAGCACATCGGTGATTCCTTTGCCCAGGCAAATAAGGACTATCAACAAGCAATCAAAGAAGCCGAACAAAAACAAAGGGAGTCCTATCTGGACCTATACGAAGAAATGGAGATCACTGTTGCTTTCGAACAGAAACTACCGGAATAAGCCCATAGGGGTTGCGGTTTTTAGTACAATATAACTATAAGGGGAGATCGTGATGACTACAATTCGGAAAGCTGATTTCTACTACGGATCCTTACTGTCGGTTTTCATTAATAACGGAATGGCCCCAGCCATTGTGGAACCAGGAGAAAACCGTCGTGTTTATTCAGTCACAACCGATCAAGGAGAGTATGAAATTTATACGAAATACGCCTCCATGCCAGCGAAACGAAAGAATAAACACACAAAGATTTGGACGTTTTCCTTTTCCACAGAAGAAATGGAGAGGATTAAACAATACCAAGATAATGGAAAGAAATATGCCTTTGCGTTTGTATGCGGACAGCATAACAAAATGCAGAATAGCGAGATTGCTATCTTAACACTGGAACAAGCGAAAGACTGCCTGGACATCGATTTTCAAAGAGAGAGTCACCGAATTACGGTAAAGGCTGTAAAAGGACGACGGGGGCTCGGGGTTTACGGCACTGGCCGAGCTGACCAGTTAAACGGAAAAGATAATACCCTACGCATTAAGCGCGTGGCCTTACCCATGATTGAAGGAGGAGTTACAATTGGCTAAACAAGAAACAGGTGCAAATATCGGATACGAAGAAAAGCTATGGCAAATGGCAGATAAACTCAGAGGGAGCATGGACGCTGCAGAATACAAGCACGTCGTGCTCGGCCTCTTATTCTTAAAATATGTTTCAGACAGCTTTGAAGAATTACATGCCAAATTAAAAGAAGAAGAGTATGCGGACGAAGAAGACCGGGATGAATACTTGGCCCAAAATATCTTCTGGGTACCTAAAGAGGCGCGTTGGTCTCACCTGAAAGTGAATGCTAAACAGCCAGAAATTGGTCAAATGGTAGATGCTGCAATGATTGCAATCGAAAAGGAAAACGAGTCCTTAAAAGGGATTCTCCCGAAAATCTACGCACGTCCGGATCTCGACAAACGACGCTTGGGCGAAACTATCGATCTGTTCTCTACGATTCGCGTAGGGGACCAAAAAAGCAAAGCCAGTGATGTTTTGGGACGCGTCTATGAGTACTTCCTTGCGCAGTTCGCCAGTGCGGAAGGGAAGAACGGTGGAGAGTTCTATACCCCTCGTTCCGTTGTCCAGTTACTTGTTGAAATGATCGAGCCTTATAAAGGAAGAATCTATGACCCTTGCTGCGGTTCCGGTGGCATGTTTATTCAAAGTGAGAAATTCGTGGAGAATCATCAGGGTAAATTAGGAGATATCGCCGTTTATGGTCAAGAATCCAATCCCACGACCTGGCGTTTGTGCAAGATGAACTTGGCAATTCGTGGGCTTGATAGCAACCTTGGCGGTGAACATGCCGATACCTTTCATAAGGATTTGCACAAGAGCTTGAAGGCGGATTATATCTTGGCGAACCCTCCGTTCAACATCAGTGACTGGGGTGGAAATCGTTTATTGGACGATGCCCGTTGGAAATTTGGTATTCCACCAGAAGGTAACGCCAACTATGCCTGGATCCAGCATATGGTTTCTAAGTTGGCTCCTTCCGGAACAGCTGGTTTTGTTTTAGCCAATGGTTCTATATCGACCAGCCAAAAAAGTGAATTGGAAATTCGTAAAAACATCGTCAATGGAGACCTTGTTGAATGTATTGTTACGTTACCAGGGCAACTTTTTTACTCGACTCCAATCCCTGTATCCCTATGGTTCGTCACACGTAATAAAGCGGCCAGAGGACAACGAAATCGTAAAGGAGAAACTCTGTTCATTGATGCCCGAAAGTTAGGATTCATGGCGGACCGTACTCATAAAGAGTTTTCGGAGAAAGATATCCAACAGGTTGTTAACACCTTCCATTCCTGGCGGGGAACGAATGATCAGGAATATGAAGACGTCCTTGGTTTCTGTAAATCATCGACTTTGGGGGAAATCAGAAAACATGAATATATATTGACACCTGGTCGGTATGTGGGCCTTGAAGAAGTAGACGAAGATGATGAACCTTTTGAAAATAAAATGGAACGATTGACTGGTGAATTAGCGGAGCAGTTTGCGAAGTCGAAAAGCCTGGAAGATGAGATTCGTAGGGCACTGAGGGGGATTGGATATGAAGTGTAAAATAGGGGATATTTGCAAGGTCAATGTCCATACCCTTAAGAAGAACAATCTCCCAAAAGAAATATACTACTTGGATACTTCTAGTGTTACAGAAGGGCATTTTCAGAAGCCTAATAAGTTAACTATAGGCAAAGATAACGTGCCTAGTAGGGCAAGAAGGAAAGTTAAAAAGAATGATATTGTTTATTCAACTGTTAGACCAATACAAAGACATTATGGTTTCATACGTGAAAGTGAAGAACATTTAATTGTTTCTACTGGATTCGCTGTTTTGACGCCAGATGAAACAGTAGTAGACCCCTATTATCTGTACTGCTTTTTAACGTTAAATCCAAATATAGAACTTTTGCAAGCTATTGCGGAGAACAGCACTTCTGCTTATCCGTCTATAAAACCTAGAGATATTAGCGAATTAGAAATAGAGTTGCCTAACCTTGATACTCAAAAGTCTATAAGTATTTTTCTTCGTAGTATCAATGAAAAAATAGATCTAAACAATCAAATCACCTCTAATCTAGAGGAACTTTCTAAAAATTTATTTAAAAACTGGTTTATTGACTTTGAATTTCCGAATGAAGGCGGGGAGCCATATCGTTCTAGTGGTGGAAAAATGGTAGAAAGTGAGCTCGGATGGATCCCTGCAGGATGGGAAGTATCAAAAGTTAAAGATGTAGCTCAAAACGTAGGGAAAAACGTTAAGATATCTGAAATTGATAATGAAACGCCATATATCGGATTAGAGCATATGCCAAGAGCGAGTGTAGCTTTATCATCCTGGGAAACTAGTGAAAAGGTCAATAGCAACAAAAAGTCTTACAAGAAGAAAGATATTCTCTTTGGTAAATTAAGACCTTATTTTAAAAAAGTTGGTATTGCACCCACTAATGGCATTTGCTCCACAGACATCCTAGTTATTAATTCTATAAAAGCAGAGCACTTTTCTTTTCTAGTATGTTTGTTAACTCAGGATAAATTTATAGAATATTGTAATCAAACATCTACAGGTACAAGAATGCCAAGAGCAGGATGGCAAGCAATGGGAGATTATAAACTGGCATTACCTCCAATTGAGTTAGCTAGCAAATTTGAAGATTTGTTAAATCCTTTTTTTGACCAAATTCTAAGTTTGATATATCAAAACAAAAAACTAGAAGGTATTAGAAAGAGTCTTATACCAAGACTTTTATCCGGTGAAATAGTGATAAATGAAGAAAGTGAGGAGGTAGAGAATGTCTTGGTTTAACGAAGATGAACTGGAACAGGCGACGCTCGAATGGTTTGAGGAACTAGAATATGAAATAGCTCATGGACCGGACCTTTCCCCGGAGGGGGAAGATCCGGAACGCCATGATTATCAAACCGTTATTTTAGAGGACCGTTTATATAATGCACTGGCCACCATCAATCCACAAGCAGACCCTGATCAATTAGAAGAAGCTCTCCGTCAGCTGACGACAGCGAAGCACCCCTCGCTCTTGATGAACAACCGAGACTTTCATCGCACCTTAACCGACGGAATTGATGTAACGACGCAAAGCGCAGGGGAAGAGGAACGAACGGAAAAACTATGGCTGCTAGATACTGAAAATATCGAGAACAATGATTTTCTTGTTCTTAATCAATTCACAGTGGTCGAGGGGCGAAACAACAAACGTCCGGATGTCGTAGTGTTCGTTAATGGATTGCCTGTCGTTGTATTCGAACTGAAGAGCTCCTCCGATGAAAATGTCGGGATTTCAGAAGCCTACAATCAACTACAAACCTATAAAGCTACTATTCCAACTCTTTTTCAGACAAACGCCTTCATGGTAATCAGTGATGGGGTGAATGCCCGGGTCGGAACCCTCACTTCTACGGAAGAATGGTTTACCCTCTGGAGAACGTTTGACGGTGAAACCATCGCGCCCAACACAATCCCTCAAATCGAAGTCTTAATCCGTGGCATGTTCCAGAAAGAAACCCTGATTGATATCATTCGCCATTATATTCTATTCCAGGAAGACGATCAGAGCCTGATCAAAATCCTGGCCGCGTACCATCAGTACTATGCTGTCAATAAAGCAATGACACAGACGAGCCGAGCGATTTCTGAGGAAGGGGACCGAAAAATCGGAGTCATCTGGCATACCCAAGGGTCAGGAAAAAGTCTTTCGATGGTTTTTTATAGTGGGAAGCTTGTGCTAGGAGCAGACAATCCCACAATTGTGGTACTAACAGACCGAAATGACTTGGATGAGCAACTTTATTCCACATTCGGTAAATCTTCTTCCATTCTTCGGCAAGAGCCAAAGCAGGCCACTTCCAAAGAACACTTGAAAGAACTTCTATCTGTGGATTCAGGGGGGATTGTGTTTACCACGATGCATAAATTCGCTCCTGAAGGTGAAGAGGAATCCCTAGAAACGTTTACCGACCGGAAAAATGTAATTGTGATTGCAGACGAGGCTCACCGTTCTCAATATGGCTTTGAAGCCGAAGTACGTAAGAGTAAAAAGTCAGCCAAATTGAAGTATGGTTTTGCGAAATACTTGCGAGATGCTTTGCCGAACGCTTCTTTCATTGGGTTTACAGGCACTCCTGTAGAGCTTGAAGATAAAAACACCCCAGCTGTTTTTGGTAATTACATTGATGTGTATGATATGACTCAAGCCGTAGAAGACGGGGCGACCGTTAAAATCTATTATGAAAGCCGTATCGTGAAGTTGGATATGCCCGAAGACGAAGCGATGGACATTGATACAGAACTTGATGATCTCACCGAGCACCAAGAGTTTGACGAACGAGAAAAACTAAAATCAAAGTGGTCCCGATTGGAAGCGCTAGCAGGCGCAGAGTCACGAGTGAAACGGTTGGCTAAAGACATGGTCGATCACTTTGAAAACCGGCAAGAAGCTATGTTCGGAAAAGCGATGGCGGTCGTCATGTCTCGCCGCATTGCCATTGATCTCTATAAGGAAATCATTAAACTGCGTCCAGACTGGCATAGCGACGATGACGATAAAGGGGTAATCAAGGTTGTCATGACTGGTAACTCCAGTGACCCTGAAGACTGGCATAAATACACGGGGAATAAACGGAGAAGAGAATATCTGGCAAAACGAATGAAGGACAATAAAGATCCGTTGCAGTTCGTCATCGTACGAGATATGTGGCTCACCGGTTTTGATGTTCCTTCCATGCATACAATGTACATTGATAAGCCGATGAAGGGACACAATCTTATGCAGGCTATAGCCCGAGTAAACCGTGTGTTTAGGGATAAACCAGGAGGATTAGTGGTCGATTACATTGGTTTTGCAGACAGTTTGAAAGAAGCTCTCAAACAATATACGGAAAGTGATCAAAGAAATGCTGGCGTTGATACAGATTTAGCAGCAGAAATCATGCAGGAGAAATATGAATTGTTGCAGAGCATGCTTCATGGTCATGATTATCAGAAGTTCTATTCAGAAAAACAGACCGAACGTATGCAAGCAATTATCGAAACTGTCGATTATGTGCTTGGTCTTGGAGAGGACCGGAAAAAGGATTTTTTGCGACTTGTGACTGAATTATCCAAGGCTTATGCGTTGTGTGCCACGACCTCACAAGCCCAAGAATTAAATGAAGAGGTCGGATTTTTTAAAGCTGTGAAATCAGGGGTCATTAAGCTTTTACCCGAAGGAAAAAAGAAGAAGACAGGTAGCCAAATCGATTCTCAGATTAACCAGTTAATTTCAAAATCTATCATTTCAGAAGAAGTCGTAGATATTTACGGATCTTTAGGTCTTGAAAACCCGGATATCTCCATTCTTTCAGATGGTTTCTTACAGGAAGTTCAGGCTATTCCACAAAAGAATGTGGCTGTTGAGCTGTTGAATCGATTACTGCAAGGAAAAATCAAGAATATCCAACGTAAAAACCTCATTCAATCCAAGAAATTCTCGGATTTATTAGAAAAGGCTCTAAACAAATACAATAAGCGGACCATTGAAGCTTCAAAAGTCATTGAAGAACTCATTGAAATCGCTAAAGAAGTCAATGCGGCTTATAACCGTGGAGAAGAGTCCGGTTTGACTGATGATGAAGTCGCTTTCTACGACGCATTATCGAATAATAAATCAGCAGAAGAAGTGATGGGGGATGAAACACTCAAAGCTATCGCTCATGAGCTGACTAAGTCCATCAAAGCGAATATGAGTATTGATTGGAACTTACGTGAATCGGCGAGAGCTAAAATGCGGGTAACCGTAAAGCACCTCTTGAAGAAGTATGGTTATCCACCAGATCTCCAACAAATGGCGATTGATACCGTCGTCGAACAAGCCGAGTTGATGGCCAGCAACGAGAGTCAATAACCTTTAACCACAAACCATTCAAACTGGTTTGTGGTTTTTATTATCACATGTAATCACATATTGACATTTTGTGGTTATTATTTTATTATTTACATGTAATCACAAATAAACAATATGAGGAGTGTGTGCCGTGGAAACCCGAATCTGGCTTGTAAGACCCTTGCCTCACGGAAGCAATCATATGAAAGATTTTTTGAGTGAAAACATCATTGCAGTAGGTTATCCAGTAGGAGAACCATTGTCGGGCTGTAGTTATAGCCAAATTCGATCTTTGCTAAAAGATAACGGATGGGAAGAAGGAATCGGTAATGTAAATACCCTTGTTCATGGAATGAGTGTAGGGGACATCGTGGTCGTTCCCGACGATAACAAAAAAGATGTCTACTTTGGTAAAATCACGAGTGATTATCAATACGTAGAGGAACTTGATGAAAACATACCTGAAAGCGGGTACCCTCATCAAAGAAAAGTGGAGTGGTATTTTGATAAAAAGCCTTTACTAAGATCAGAATTGCC
The DNA here is from genome assembly GCF_009856445.1 of Halobacillus litoralis. Taxonomy (GTDB): domain Bacteria; phylum Bacillota; class Bacilli; order Bacillales; family Halobacillaceae; genus Halobacillus; species Halobacillus litoralis. The sequence continues at coordinate 21,682 of NZ_WMFA01000017.1, read as the reverse complement.
TGATGAACTAAGAGGATCCATGAGGTACCCAGGGACCATTGCTGATATAACCAAGCATCACGAGCATGTATTCAAAACAATAAAAGATCCTAGTTTAAATACAGAATCTACATTAGAACAAAAGGCGAAAAAAGTGCTTGAGGAAATGTTAAATCATGAGGATCCAGAAATTAAATTAAAAGCTGTGGAGATTGTTTTGAAATAGGTCACGAAACAAGTTCTATCCTTGAGTCTGAATTGACTGCGTAGCTTATTTTGAAGTGACCCATAAGATAACTTAAATACTCATTATAACTGAAGCAGAACTTGGGGATTGTTTAGTCGCTAAAGTAGAAAAGCTATCATCTTCTGATGATAGCTTTTTACCAATTATGAAGGTTTCATTTCCATCTGTTTAACAAGCTTGCTTATTAAATGTTAGGTCTATAACTAGCAAAGTATAACGCATATGGTGTATCAATTTAAGGGCGAAATCATAAGTATAGTTATCGGTTCATAATATGATTCAGGGTTTGATTGACTAAAAATCATCCTCTATGGTTACACTATTTTCAAACGATTCGATTATGTACTACAGTGCTCAACATTGCGTTATTTAAGTTCACTTATTGTAAACAAATATTTCTGTGTGTTATTATTAGATAAAGATATGAAATTATATAATTATGAAAAACGATGCACTTTTCACGCAAAAAAATATCTTTTTTAAAGTTATTGAAAAAACCCCCGTTTAAACGAGGGTTACAAAAATGCATGCAATCAATACAATCGTTAGAAGTAATAATGACATACCAAGAATAATGATGGGGTTTTTTACAATGAATGCTAATATTAGCTTTTTCTTCGCTAATATTAAAAGTATACCCGCCCCAGCCGTAAAACCTTGAAACATTGCCATTCTTTGTACGAAAGTTAATGAAGTTATTGCTTGTTTAATTTCGTACTGAAAAACTTGTGTACCAAGGGTTACTAAAACCCCTAAAATAAAGAAATACATTTATCCCTCTCCCTTCAGGGGAGTTTTCGAACTTGTGTGTCCATCCGCCAAGATAGTTCACAAGTTCAAATCCCTCCAACCTGCATTTTTTTGGTGCAAGATTTATTTAAACATGATGAACAAGCGCCAACTTGCTCATCATGAAATTGGAAGGGTCCTAAAAAATCTTCTTTGCCGAGAAGGTTTTTTTTTTGGCTCTGTAAAACACTCTAGCCAAATCCTTAGTCTTTGATTCACTAACATTTATTTCTATATTTAGTTGTTAATGTCCAAATAAACTCTTTTTTATATTTTACCATATCCTGCTTCCTATTGTATCAAATCCTCGCAGTAGTGCAGTAATTGTGCAACTGCTAATATAAGATTGCCTCAACCTCTAAGTATATTATATCCTACATTTCAGAACTGTTTGAAAAAAATCTTTGTTATTATTGGAGGTAACTCTTGTATTTAAGGTATTTAACAAATCAAATATATTTTAGCATATGGAAAGTCGACATGATGACTCACCAGTAATTTAGATATTAACAAAGCATTGCTTCCCTTACTTTTATACGTACAATTCTATCTGTTTTTGCCAAGATCATTATTTCCTTTTGTACAACACTTTTTATTATCGACGATTTCCCATAGTAGGTGGTGAAAGTTTTTTAAAACATATCTTTAACCTTATAACAATACTCCTGTGATATCTCCTCTAACTTAATTGCTTCTTCATCCATGTGTTTAGTCTCTATGGTAAAAAAGCTATCATCTTCTGAGGGTAGCTTTTTTACGGATTATGATGGTTTCTTTTCCATCTGTTTAACAAGCTTATAAAAAGTGGTCTTTTTTACATCTGATTTTTCCATAGCTTCCGTTGCAGTTATTCTACCAGCCTTCCATTCATTATAAGCTTCCATAAAAACATCGGTAATTTGTGCTTTTGGACGACCAAACTTCTTTCCTTTCTCCAAAGCTAAGGCAATTCCTTCACGCTGGCGCTTTCGAATACGATCACGCTCTTCCTGAGCCATCCATGAAAGGATCTGTAAGACAAGGTCTGCAATAAAAGTCCCCATGCTATCTTTATATTGAGTGGTATCCAGTAAAGGCATATCCAGTACAACAATGTCAGCCCTCAGCTCTTTTATGATAGAATTCCACTCCTTTACAATTTCCTCTTTGTTCCGACCAAAACGATCTAGAGAATGAATATATAATACATCCCCTGGCCGAAGAATTCGCTTTAGGAGCTGATACTGATCTCTTTCAAAATCCTTTCCACTCACTTTATCGATAAAAATATCACGCTTTTTTATCCCTTTTTCTTTCATGGCAGCAACCTGACGCTCTTCATTTTGATCTTTACTACTTACTCGTATGTACCCGTATTGTCTATTCTCCATTTTAAAAAGACACTCCCAGTTTAATTTTCTTCCCTTAAGTGTATAATTGTCGTTCGCAAATGTACACAAGAAAAACCGAACGTTCTCATTTTAAATTTAGACTTTTACGAACGCTATTTTTTCTGAACTTCATACTTTTTCGGATTCGTTCACAAATGTGTACTTTGCCGAACCTTAAACAGTAGAAACAAAAACTATGAGAGAACGTAAGACAAAACTAAAGACATAAAAAAAGCCCCTAGAGTAATAGGGGCTTCTTACTTAACGCTATAGGTTTGCTATTTAACGAATATCCTTATAAGACACTTCAGTTTAAAGGGAAATATGATTTGTTCATCAATAAATATATTTTTCACTCTACCAAAGAATGGTATAATAGGCGACAGTACCCTGTGATTCGGTTCATTTTTCCCACAATTTCGAACCGAAGGGGGGTTAAACTCCTAATGAATCGCATAAGCCAACCACACAAACAACATGAACGATGCACATGCAAGAAGCGATCAGGGTTACTGAAGGCATGGGACTGGTTCCTACGCCTCTTTAACACTGCTCGCTTCATCCAGTGGATCTCAACCTTCATTGGTTAATCCACACACATAAGTGATAAGCCGGTAGGTCGTAACAACCCCACGCCGTTACGATGGTCACTCTCGAACCGAATCATAGCTATCGGCTTATCTAATATCTATTACTTTCCATTCCCTATTATTCTTATACAAAACTAAATAAAAAATGAGAACAGAAAAAAGACCCGAGGTTCCCACGCCAAAGGTCTTTTTTCGTTCCCATATTCAAAGCCGAAATTTGAATCGCACTTAAACGTTCTTTTAAGATTATGCCAACCACGACATAATCGGAATCCGTATACGACAACACGTGATTCACTTAACTTGAAACAATGCGTTATGGATTCCTTAAGCAAAATTATAGCACTCTATGATAGCGAGTTCAACGTATAAATAACTACAATTTATACAATGTTGCTATCACTTGGTACTATCATAGTGCTGATACAGGTGAGTATAAAGACTAAAATTTATGTGTCAGTTAAGGGATATAATTTCCTTCAATATAAATAATCAGGCTTTGAACCTTCTCTAATGATTCATTACAAGTTGGTTTAAAGGGGGCAGTTTTGGCTTTTCAACGTAACATCATCTATATATGATGTTTTACATATATTTTATTGTTTTAAATGTTTTATTGTTTTCGGACCTTAAAAAGCCTATGAAATCAACCTTTTCAGGATTGAACCCTTACAGATTCGGGCTCAACCCTTACAGATTCGGGTTCAACCCTTACGGATTCGGGTTCAACCCTTACAGATTCGGGCTCAAGACCTTACAGATTCGGGCCGAACTCTTACAGATTCGGGTTCAACCCTTACAGATTCGGGCAAACCCTTACAAATTCGGGCTTTGAATCAAAGTCAATATTTCAATAGAAGCTTATTATTCCACCCCAACTGTAAAAATTCCATAGTGAACCCTTACAGATTCGGGCTCTAATGTGGGGATAGCCATAATGCTTTTTTCCTTGTACAATAAACCTTACAAAGATACAAAAGTGTAAGGTTTGAGGAGTGTGAATAGAGTTGCCTAACTTTGAAAAGGATATGATGAATAATACAGTTACGAAATCCAATCAGCTGATAGAAGCCAATTATACCTCTCAGTTGTCTGAAAGAGAGCAGAAGATCATCCTATACATAGTGAGTAAGGTTCAAAAAGATGACGATGATTTTCAAACATATACGTTAAGCATCAATCAATTCACACAGATGATGGGGTTGAAAAAGCCGAAATACGAGGAATTGAGGGAAGTTACTAAGCGAATGCTTACAAAAGTGATTGAAATTAAACGATCAGATTCATTGTTGCAAACTCATTGGTTGTCCTCGGTTAAATACAATCAATGGCAAGGGACAATCGATTTTTCCTTTCACCCGGACCTGAAACCTTTTCTTCTCTATCTGAAGAAGGAGTTCACTTCCTACAAATTGATTAACGTTTTACGCTTGAACGGAAGGTATGCCATCCGGATATACGAGCTACTGAAGAAATGGGAACGAGTGAAAAAGGTAGAATTCTCTATTCATGAATTGCGGTCCATGTTAGGAATTCACAACAAGTATAAAACATACTCGAACTTCCGGACGCGGGTGCTGGATCCAGCGAAGAAAGAACTTTACGATAAAACGGATATTTGTTTTGAATATGAACCCCTAAAGAAAAATGGGCGAGGAACCTCACATATTCGCTTTCATATTCAGAAAAACCAAAAGAACCCTCAAGTACTGCCAGACGAAGTTCAAATCATCAACCGCCTAAGAGAAAGTCCTATTCTATCTCACACCTATGTAAAAGACGAAGCGCTTCATGAGTGGATCCAGATGGCTAAAAGTGTATGGGGGAGTGAATATGAACCGTCTTTATTTGCTGTTGTGGAACATGTAGAAGGAAATAAGAACGCGACAAATCCACCAGGTCTTTTAAACCATATATTAGAGGATATGAAGAAAGTGGTGGAAGAAGGAAAAGAAATTCCGCCATTGAGCCTTGGGAAACATAATGAGGTTATACCATTATCGATGCAAGAGGATTACAAGCAACAAGGCGTTGAGGAAGCTGCTGCTTCTGTGGATATGGAAGATATAAGAGCACGTATTAAAAAGCTCACAAGTGGTTGAGAAGCGGATTACCTACCCTTTAACATTATATAGAATAAATGATGATTTTGTATTTGATATCGGAGTTGCTACTAAGTTTAAACTCAAGACCTTTTGTGGGGGGGCTTGATCTTTTCCCGTTTATTTTTTGTGGAATGTGGTAGGATAGTAGTGACAAATCATATAATAAAAATGACCATAGCCTCAACTGTGGTCTAGCAGATCCCCCATTCTTGATAGGGGGTTGGCGTTATCTAAGCTACAAAGAAAAAATAGCCCTTACCCGTTTCTGTCAGGATCAGGGGGGCTATTTTTTTTGTTTAATATAGAGACAATAAGTGCCATTGATTAATTTCTTGTATTTTTACGTGAGCTCCTCAGGTTGCTTGAACCTTTTATTATTTTTAAACGATATAAGTATTACATATTGAGTAATACTTAAGTGTAATATGAAAATTTGTTTTGCCATAGTAATAGCTCAATGTAGGAGGACCATCCTCCAAACTGATGTACATACAAATATTCTTTTCGTGTGTGTACGAACAAAGCGGCGGAGCTTTGTTCAGGGAGCATACGGCTCATTAAGATGCTTTTTACCTAAACGGACGCAGCGTTCCAGATGGATCGCTGCGGGAGAGAAGGAGAGGTCTTGCACTTGACCTTGGAATAGAAAGCGACGAACAGGAGCTTTCGAATGAGCAGTCCGAAGGACCAAGAACAGGGACGCGTAAGCGTTCATGTTCGCAGTGAGGGGGACGGTCAGCTATGCTGACTGACAAACACCCGTAGGGTGGCTTGTCATACGTTCTCCTTATGCTCTTTCCCCTACACGTCTCGAAAGTTAGCCAACCGAGGCGCAACCCGGCGCGAACCCCTGGGGCGACTGGCGTAGCGACATACCGGAGCGAGAGGCGTGCTGACTAACTCAGTTAGTCTACCCCCGATAAACCGCGCCGTTAAGCGATTCGCAAAGTTAGTCAACGCCTCTCCGGCTAAAATCGCGTATGACGAGTTAGTCAGCCCATTTCAGCGCGATTTCCGTCCCGAAATGCCCTTGAGAGGGACGAGATGCAGGAAGAATGACGCGCCGGGATTTGGGCTTGCAGGGGCGTAGCGTAGGACGCCCCGGAAAGGCCGAGACATATTCGATAAGAGAAGGGGAGCTGCCAGAAAAGGGTGTAGGGGAAGCTGTCAAAAAGGTGTTCGAGGAGCGCCAGCGGATCGGCAGAAAAGACCTTCAAGAAAGGTTCCTGGAGTCCGACAGCGCGGACGACGCGAGGCGGTTGTATGTCAAAAAATCGTTCTCTGTACGTACCGATTCGGAGAAGAGGGACGAGCAAAAAAGTCAGGAAAAACCACCGGAGCGGAGGAAGGCTCCGCGCTGCTCGGATGTAAGGATCTTGCGTGAATTCTTGGCGGGAAGCCCGGAGCGGTTATACGAGCGAAAGCGAGAGAAGGCAAAAAGAACCACCGACGGGCGCGGGACCCGCCACGAAGACACGCGCTTGCTCTTAAAACGTTGTCCGCACAGTGGTTTCACGCTCTGTTACCCTTGAGAGAACGCCCCTCTGCTGACCGAAAAAAGACCGTTATCCTGGGGTGGGATAACGGTCCGGGGTTCACGTTGCGTCAGACGATAGCCGTCTGGTCCTTAAAGAGAGTCGGTTTGGTCTGGTGATTCAAAAAAAAGAAAGGTTTTCATGCCGTGTGACATTCCATGCGAATCCCGGTGCGCATCTCGTACTGCATCAAATACATATCCGATGCGACAGCATAAAACATACGTATCCCGTGACGTCATCCATGCACATGCCATACGCACGTCATCCCGCACCGTATGCACATAATCGATGTATTTACGATATGTCTCATGAGATACGCACACCATGCGACACACCGTATGAGACTCCGATGAGCAACGACCTTACGCACGACGTTTCACATGACATACGCATGGCGTGCGACATGGTATAAACAGACACATAAGGTGCGGCATCCCGTGCCGACCTCCTGTGCAGGATTTTCGTCATGGGGTTCTGCATGCCGTGCGATACGTCATGCACATGACTTCTATGCGTATGTCGTCACGTACCGGATGCTGATGGCGTACGACACGCTATGAACGTGCCGTAGATAAAAAAAAGAACCGAAAGCCTCGGTTAAGAGACAATCGGTTCTTTGTGTTAGGCGGGAGGGACGAGGGACTTATTCTCCTACCATCCCATCTCCATCTCTATCGTCCATGTGAGGATATAACCAGTGGTCGCTGGTAATCGGCATACTGAAACCCGCATCTTTTGCTTCCTGGATCGTCACCTGGCCATTGCCATTTGCATCAACGCTGGAAACATCCCCTTCGCCCGTGGACCCGGTTGAATCACTGGAACTATTCGCACCAGATGAATCCGAGGAGTCGTCACCGGTAAGTCCAAGGGATTCATTGACGTCATCCGGATTGACATTATCGAAGGTATCGACTACTTCATTGCCTTGTATCGTATACGTATATTCATAATGGGACGGAATCTGTGTGTTCGTATCCGGATAGGTGATGATGGCTTCAAAATTTGTCGCGCCTCCGGCGTCCCGGATGGCATCTTCCATGTAGGCTTGATCCCCGTGGCGGTTCAGCGTACTTTCCTGTGGTGTAATGTTATACGCATTGGAGACGCCTCCGAGCGAGTCCGCAATGACATGTCCTTGATCCAACTGGTCACTCTCGACACCAGGCACTTGAGCTTCATCCCAATAGTACCTTCCGGATGAGACGACCGGCTCTGTATCGTCGTCCTGCAGAGTGATTTCCTCTGCCACAACTCTTACCAACTGACCGTGTTCATTGGTGAAAGCCCAGTATTCCCGGTCCCCGAATCCAATATCCACGACAACGTTCGCTTCCCGATCGCCACTCTGGTCGCCACCATCCACCTCTATTCGGTCATAGCCCGAGAAGAGGTCTTCATTCGCATCAGCGGCCGGTTCTTCCTCTTCCGGCTCATCAACAGCGGCCGGAGCGGCATCTTCTTCTTGCTGTTCTTCTTCTCCTTGTTCATCTTGCTTGTTTTCATCTGCCTGCGCTGTCGTTTCCTCTTGCGCATCGGCGGTTTCATTTCCGGTGGACGTATCCTCTGCATTGTCAGTGCAACCGACGATAAAGATGGTCAGCAGGACCATCACGATGTAATTCCATTTTCTTTTCATTCCAACACCTCTTCTTGTGATTTGCCCTCTTTATGTACATGGGACTCGTATCCAAATATACTATATTTCTCAAAGGAACGGTCACGCGATTGTCATTCATAATAGAATGATTCCTGCTGTTTTCTATTCATCCGGATCGGGTGTCACACAAGGTTTCGGCGTCAGCAGGAGAGAACTTCAAGAAAGCCTCCTGGAGTCCGACAGCGCGGACGACGCGAGGCGGTTCCATGCTAAGATGAAAAGACGTAAGAAGACATCACATCAATTCGAAGCAAGTTAAAGTTTTTCATGTTCGAAACTTGAAAAACTTTAGTAAGAGCATTCAGGTTCATGCTTGTCTTCACTTTTGATTTTCAGAAGACTCACTCTTCCATATTTATTGGAAACTCCATTAGGATTTGTGTGCCCTCGTTCTGCTCACTTTCAACCTTTATGCTCCCTTGATGGGCTTCGACTAATTGTTTGGTAATAGCTAAACCTAATCCCGATCCGTTTTGGCTGTCTGTAGATGCCGTACCTCTATAGTATCGATCAAAGAGATTATCGATAGTTTCTTGATCCATGCCAACCCCGTTATCTTGAATGACTATATAAAATGATTGAAAATCATTTACTAGTTTCACTGCTATATAGGGATCTTGATAGTTATATTTCACGGCATTAGCTAGTAAATTATCCATGATTCGTTTAAACCATTTAGGATCTATAGGAGCATTGATTCTACGATTTGTTTGATTAAGAAAATCGATATGCGCTGATTCAAAGCTCGGGTTATTTAAAAATGACACTACACATCCTTGAATAAATGATGCAATATCTACTTTTTCTTTTGCCAAAGGCAAGGCATTGTATTTTAGTTTGTAGGTTAAACTTAAATCTTCTATTAACTCATTCATGTATTCACTTTTATGTTTAAGAGTTGCCCCAATTCCATTCAATTCTTCCTTTGACCATTCATAATCAGGATTTTCTAATAGTAGGGAATATCCCATGACAGAGCTTAATGGCGTTTTTAGATCATGTGATAAACCAGAAATCCACTCCTCCCGCATAGTAATTAATTCTTGATCTCTTTTCTTGCTTTTGTCCAATTCATTAGTCAAAAGATTTAATGATTCAAAAATTTCTCGAAATACACCAGGTGCTCTTTTTCTTCTATTGATATACCCAAACCTAGGTTTAGAAGGAGGGGTTAATTTTCCTTCAGATAAATTCTCAATCCAATCGATCATATGAATAATTGGCTTGCCCCATTTATTTGCATGCCAATAGGATAAAAGAAACAGAGAGAGAATAACACATAGCAAAAAGATTCCTAAGTTAATAATGACCGAAAAACCCAATTTGTCATCCAAAGTCCACGATCCGTTAGAGTGGTTTATTGGAACACCTATAATTAACATATGGCCTTGGATAATCTTCGTTGCGGTGTCAAAATTCTTTTCTGATTTACTTGAACTTAGAACTTCCAACACTTGCGGGGTACCACTTAAATTAAATGCCTTTTGAATTTGTCCACTCTTATCATAAAGAGCAAACCAACCATTGACCTCATTAAGTTTAGTTTGTATGTTTTGAAAGCTTTGTTCTTGAGTGTTCTTGACCTCATTGATTAAGGTATGACTAATCGAAGGATGGCCATATAGAGCAACAAGCTGCTTATTATCCAAATTCCAGTGAACATACTCGTAATCTGAATGGACCTCTTCTTTGGAAATACGAATAAGATCGGTCACAGTATAGTGGTTTGGAATCTGGGATGGAGTATGAACGGAATCGACCACTTCGCCGCTATTGGCATCAATGAGTTGCAACCACCCCTCATTTCTTTTCACATTCTCTTCTAATCTATTGTTGATTTGTACTTCTGTTTTATCGGGGAATTCTAAATTACTCACTATGTAATCCTCTGTAGCCCTTGTAAAATCCGTATCATACTCATATTTCGTTAAAGACTGATACAAATAAACAAAGAAACCTGTAATCAACAGTAAACTAACAATAAGGAAAGTGACGTGTTGAGAAACAAACTGACGTGTTAACTTTCTCTTCATCTTACTTAGGTCTCACTAACTTATAACCTAAGCCTCTTATCGTTTTAATAAATATTGGCTTAGATGGATTGGGTTCAATTTTTTCCCTGAGTTTTCGAATATGTACAATGATTGTGTTATTTTCTACGAAATCTCCATGCCTTCCCCACACATGCTCATAAATTTGGTCTTTACTTAAAATTTGTCCTTCATGCTTACAGAAGTATAGAAGCAAACGAAATAAATGAGCAGAACAATCAACAGGACATCCATTTACGCTTAATTCAGCCGACTTTCGATCGACTTGAAAATAACCAAAATCAAACCTATCCTTTTCATTCGAAGAATGGAGGGGTTGACTTTGACTAATTCGTTTAAGGGTAGCTTTAGCTCTTGCTACTACTTCCAAAGGATTGAATGGCTTGGTAATATAGTCGTCCGCACCGTAAGCGAACCCCGTAAGTTTATCTAGATCAGATCCTTTCGCAGTTAGGAAAAACACCGGGCATTCAGTCTGTTTTCTTATGGACGGGATAATATCAAATCCCGACTTTCCTGGGAGCATCACATCAAGGATAATTAAGTCAAAAGCTTTGTCTTGTACAAGCTTCAGTGCTTGTTCAGCATTACTACAAGTAGATATATTTGAGAAATTCTCTTTTGAAAAAGTTAAACGCAGCATCTGTAAAATGTCCTGATCATCATCGACAATCAGAATTTTGTGTTGGTCTTTATAATTCATCATAGTATCGGTCATCCTCATTTCACTTAACTTCAAATTATATCCATTAATGTAATGTTAATGTAGGCTTCACTTCATGTAAATCTTGGCATAATATCCTTGATTTATAAAGGGGGAAAAAGAAATGTGGGCCATTTCAACTCATGAATTTAAAAACTTATTTAAAAGTATCAAAGCTATTGTAATCGTAGTTTTCTTAACAGGGATGTCATTACTTGTTGCTTCATTAGCAGAAAATTTCGCAAATCAGTTTGGAGATATTAACACGGAAGGGCATTATACCGCAGGATTAAGTGCAACCATTATCTTTTTTGGAATGCTGTTCGTCTTTATCTTATCTCACGATACCATTAGTAGTGAAGCACAAAACCGTACCATGAGATTTTTAGTGAATAAAACATCTCGAAGATCCATCGTTATGGGTAAAGCGTTAGGAATCACTTTATTTTGGCTTACCTCGGTTTTAATTTCATTGGTCATTGTTTCATTAGTGGCTAAACAGTTTTTCTTTGAAACTTTTTTACAGTGTTCAGTATTTCTATTTTATGGAGCATGTACAGCTTTGCTGATTTCATCTTTAAGTAAAAAAGGATCGGAATCCCTTTTCTTCGGGATTATTGTTTCCATATTACTACCGGCAATTAGTTTCGCAACTGTGTTTATTGACACTGTTTGGATCCAGTGGGTGAAGTATTTAACGCCTTATTACTATATGGATTTATCCATTGCGTATCTTCCTATTGTTTGTCTGTTATCAATAATCATTTTAACTGTTTCAATAAAAATATTTGAAAGAAGGGATTTGTGATGAATATTATTGAAGTTAACGACCTATCAAAGTCGTTTGGTAATAAAAATGTGGTAAACGGAATTACAATGAAGGTAAACAAAGGAGAAATTTATGGTTTTTTAGGTCGCAATGGTGCTGGGAAAAGTACTTTCATAAATATGCTGACTGGCATTATCAATCCTTCATCCGGTAGTTTCTCTTTATTAGGAGAAGATAAGATTGATCGAGTAAAGAATAGAATAGGTGTTTTACCTGATTACTCATCTTTTTATGATTCAATGACGGCTTACAATCACTTGAGATTTTTTAGCCGTATCCAGGGTTTTAATCCAACGAAAGAGATTATTGAACACACATTAGAAACCGTAGGGTTAGAAAAGGCAAAAAAGAAAAAGCTAAGTCAGTTTTCATTCGGGATGAAAAAGAAACTGGGGATCGCTCAAGCCATTATCAATGAACCAGAACTCTTATTCCTAGATGAACCAACATCTGGGGTAGATGTAGAATCCGCCATTCAAATAAAAGAATTAATAGATAAGCTAAATAAAAACGGCCAAACAATTTTTATGACTTCTCATAATTTAAATGAGGTAGAGGATATTTGCACCAAAATCGGCATCATGAAAAATGGTGAAATTCACTCCGAGGGCACATTACGTGAATTGAAGACTACGTATCAATCATCATTGACAGCGCAAATAAAAGTAGGTCCAGCGATTAATAAACATGCCCGACAAGAAATTGACCAATTCTTAAATAATGAATTTCAACAATTCGATTGGGAAGATAACCGTTTAATTGTAAATATACAAGAAGAAGACGATATACCTGTACTAATCAGAATGCTCATAAACAAAAAAATTGATATATATAGTGTGCATTTAATTGAGCCGACATTGGAAGAAGTATTTTTAGAACGTGATGTAGCTATCTAAATTTAGAACCACTAAAAAAAGCCCCTCAAGAGAGGGGCTTAACAGATTAATGGTTGTTAAATTCAATCAACATAGATAACACAATAGCATTAGGCACTTCTTATGTACCTATTAGATTACATTAAACCTGCTGCTTCTAGAGCTTCTTTAACAATTTCAAGAACGTACCAATGGTTTGCTAGCCATTTTGCGAAAGCATAAAGACCTGCTTCCCATGCTTCTCTAAGTGAATCATAATATTTAGCTGCACCTGATTTAATCGCTTTCCATGCTTTGCTACCATATTTCGCTATTACTCTACCAATTTTTAATGCTAAAGTCATTTTTAATCACCTCTTAATAAATTTTTGTTAATGCTATTGCGTTATCTCTGGTGACAATATTACATGGAAATTTTTTTAAAAAAAGGGTTTTTGTGGTATGTTGCGGAAATACGAAAACTCGATATAATGGTGTCGATTTATTCGAGGAATCCGTATTACCATAGAGATGTTAATAGGATTTCTTTGTAAGGGAATCGTCAATAGGTATGTAGTTTTAAACAAACTAGAATGTTAAGCTTTAAATGATTAAATATCGATATTTCTTAAATTCACGGAAGGAATGATTGAAATGAAGGGAATTGTAAGAGCTTTTGAGGTTTTATTTTTAATATCAGTAATATGCTTGATTGCAGGTACATTAGGTATCGAATCCCTACAAGAGTTGAGGATTACTTTTCTAATACTTGGGGGAGCTTCATTTATCCTAAGCACCATCTTAAGAAAGCAAGTTAAAATGTCGGAAGAATAAACTTAAACAAGAGGATGTTACTATATGTCATTTTTGAAAGTAAATAGATTAAAGAAAACTTTTGGAAGTAAGATTATTCTTGATGGATTAAACTTAGAGATAAATGAACCAAGTATAGTAGCAATCATAGGGAATAACGGAGTTGGGAAAAGTGTGTTTCTTAGTTGTCTTCTTAATTATCTGGATTCCGACCATGGAAGCATCCAAGTCTTAGGTCATTCGGTGGATGACCATCTCTTTTTAAGAACCAACACAGCTTTTGTTTCTTCTGATCATCAGGAACATTTGTATAAAATCACTCCTAGGGAGTATTTTAATTTAATCATTTCAATATACAATTTGAATCAAGATGCATCGACAACCAAATATGAGAAATATATGAAAGACCTAGAATTAACCAAAGAGATGGACTCTTCTTTTAATGCTCTTTCTTTTGGTACGAAGAAAAAAGTACAGTTGATAGGATGCTTGTTATTCAACCCTCCTATCCTTGTATGTGATGAAATATTTGAAGGATTAGACTTTGAAGCTGTTAAATGGGTGAAAGACACCTTTATCGATAGAAAAAGGGCTGGATTAGTGACACTATTCACCAGCCATATTATTCAACATGTTGAGGATGCTTCTGATGAAATCTATCGTCTAAGAGATGGAAAGCTAAGCTCCCATCACTTAATGAAAGAAAAGGATAGTGTATATGAAGTTTGAAGCTTACAAGAAACTATTTGACATCTATACAGAAGAGAACCCTTCCTCAATAACCAAAACTATAATAAAAATATCTGGACTCACAGTTTTTTGGCTTATACTTTTATTAATCTTATTTAAGGTTTTCGCAGTCTCCGTTAATGCATTTATGTACTGGTACATAGGAATATATTTTGTTTTAGAATTACTTTTACTTTTTGCATACCTGGTTCTCTATGAAAGTACCTCTCACATTATCGGCTTTTCTCGAACAGTCCCAATAAATGCACACCAGTTTTATTTTTACCATTTTATATTGAGTAGCTTGAAGGTTGAATATATAGCCGAATATCTTATCGTTTCACTTTTTTTGATTGCAATAGGCACTCCTCTAATCCCAATAATTTCTTTAATCATGATTTTGGTAGGTATGAAGTTTATAAGAAATTATGGAGAGTTTTTTATTTACTGGATGAAAAAACGCGAAGTAACCTTTCCCTATTGGAGCATCATATTCTTTTGTATAATGATCTTCGTATATTTGGGATCAGGGCACCTATTATCATTGATCAGTAATTTCGCTTTTACTCTCAATGCGTTAGTTATCATCACAATAACTCTGAGTTTAATTGCGCTAATAACTTACCCTGTTATTATTAATGAACTTCTAAGAGATAATCACTCCAACACAAACACTTATAAATTCAATCAATTTACAGGGTGGATAGCTTCCAAGTTCAGCCTCATTTTTCGAATGAACAAGCAGCTTCAATCATTGGTCAAGTATAATGGCATCCGTTTGTTGAGAAACCCTAAATACATAGGAATGATGCTGAGAATGAATTCGACAATCTTGCTCTTCCTAACCTTGAATAAATATATATTTTCCGACACCACTCAAGATTCTAAAGATGTATTGTTTAACGTACTCTATATCAGCTTTATCCTATGCTTACTCAACCTAAGTAACGTTAAACTAACCTTTAAATTAAATGAGAAACAAAAATTAGACTTCTTCCCCGTAAATTTAAATATGGAGAGAGTTTCATTGGATGTTGTGAATGGAATATTTATATTCTTGAATTTTTCCTTCTTAATGACTCTTTACAATGTGGTTCATTCAGTGCCTTTAGTTCATATTTTCACAAGCGTTATAGCGTTTATCTGCTTTTTCATGCTTGGCTTAATTTTAGAGAGCACCTATATTTATCATGTAACTAAAAAGATTAAAGTTATAAACTATATCCTATTCTTTACATTAGGGATTGCATTAGAAGTTGCATTTGTTTCTTTGATTGACTGGGGCATGCAACTAATAGTGATGCTCACTCTAATGCTAATAGTTTATAGTGTACGTTATAAATTTCCTTATCTCCTTGTACTAAAAAATAAGAAGAATGAATCGACAAACAAAGGAAAGAAACCTCTGGTAAATAATTAAAAAAACACCCGTAACACTATGTTAAATAGGTACGGGTGTTTTATTAGAACATTTAGAGTTCTTTAATTCGCTTTCTTAATTCTTGATACTTATACTTGCTTACACTTATAAGCTTTTCCGTATCTTGAAGTCGTAAGTTATAAGATTTCATCAATTCATCTGGCTGAATCGCTACAATTTTATCAAGGGGAACTAAGTACGACTGATGACACCTAAAAAACCCATTACCTTTAAGTTGATCCTCCAGTTTATTCAACCCAGCATTTGTTTTAATAGTAGATTCTGATAAATGGATAACAGATTTTTTAAGCTTTTTTTCAATAAAAGTGATGTCCTTAACGTCAACTAAAACAAAACTTCGATCAGATTGAACACCAATTTTTCTTTGTTTTTTTTCAGAAGCCAGGTGAACAAGCTTACTTAGAGTTTGTTTTAATCGAAGCGCATTTAAGGGCTTAGTCAAAAAATCTTCCGGGTAATACTTGTATCCTTTCAAAGCAAAATCTTCATACGCACTGTAGAAAATGATTTTAGTTTTTGGATTGTTATCTTTTAAGTGTCGGGCTATATCAAACCCATTGTAATGAGGCATATTAATATCAATAATAGCCACGTCAATATCCTCATGTTCAGACAAACATTTAAGTAAATCTGAAATATCAGTGGTAGCAAGGAGAAGATTAGCCTCAGGCACTACAGATATAGCCTCTTCCAAGTCCTTTAAGCTCTGAATATCATCATCAATCGCTACTATATTTAAACTACCCTTATTCTTTTTCATCTTCTTCTGGAAGATCAGGTTCATATGCAAACCAAAAACAGCTAGCTACTGAAGAAAATGATTTTGCTTTAAGAGAGATGATTGCTATCATCCTTGTTACTATTTTTTTCATCACACTCACCCTTATCATTTATTATTTTCCTGTTATTGTTGCTTGTCTATCCGGAATTATTTTATCAATAAAAGCGAAAAGATTTTTTCCAAATGACGTTAAGGTTAGGGTTTGTACTAATAAAGAGAACCATATAACAAATGTCTCTACAGTTGATCCCCAAATAACCCCTACCATTAATAAGCAAATAAACATCGCTATAGAAATTCCTTTTAGTTGATGCCTCTGTCGTCTACTAAATGAATTTGATTTTTTATTTAAGATAGGAGCTTTAAAACACACGATTGTCAAAGATATTCCAAGAAAAAGATGCATAAGATTAACGTTTTGACTTATGACCTCATAAAAATGCTTACTTATAAAAGATATTGTAAAAATTTGTATGGAACTTAATAGTAAACATCTAAAATAACCTTTTAAATGGGCCCCTCCAGAAAACATTCGAAGAATTGCACCTGTCAATAAAGCAATTATCCCTTCTTTAAATACTCCAAAAGGAATGGTTAATATCAGTACTACCAACAGTTGATTTACACCGGATAAAATCCATTCCAGACCATAACGAATTTCATCTTTTCGGGTACGAAGATCCGAATTGTAATGAATAATTTTCTCTGCCGTGATTTGGGCAATTGTATTAGGTTGTAAAAAATTTATTGTCCTCATCCCCTTAGAGGAATAGAGATATAAAAGTACACTAGGTCACCATAGAGATTTATAGATATATCCCCTTCATAGTCATCTAAAATCGCCTTAATAATATTTAACCCTTGTCCTGTGTTCCTTTGTTTTGTAGAGAAACCCAAATTGAATATTTGGTCAAAATTTTCTTCAAACACTTTTTCATCCACAAAATTGCTAATTTCGAATTGAATACAATCTCCTCGTTTGCTGACTTTAAAGTTAACTGATCTTTTTTCCTCATCTAAGTCTTTCGCTGCTTCAATAGAGTTGCTCAATATATTCCCCAATAATCTGTTGGTCTCGAATATTTTGCAAGGGAGATCCGATAAATCATCATAGATGTGATAGGAAACTTCAACACCTTCTCTACTTCCTTTTTCTTTATACGCAAGAAGCATTCCTGATACTGCATCAGATTGTATAGGTAAAACCTCACTTACATTTGAGGTTTCTTCTACCAATTCATTTATATATTCCTTACTGCTTTGAAATTTTTGAGATTGAATCAACTTTTGTACGGCTAAGAGATGATGAACCATATCATGCCTTTGCATACGGATAGCATTAATATAATTACTTAAGTCTTTATCGTATTGATTATCAATAGAAAGTGATAGATCTTCCATTGAGTTCTCATAACGGCGTTTCATGTGGAACGTGATTCCTAAGATTAAAAGGATGAGAGTGAAAGGCACATATACGTTGGTTTCACTCAAATTAAAATTATCAGTGTAAAACTCCCATAAGAAAAAAAGCAAAAATGCAAAAAGAAATAGTATCCAATCAACGAAAACGAAAGCACGTTTCCCTCTGAAAATAGTCAGATTATTGGGTAGATAAAGTATCAAATTAAACTTTTGAATTAAGATTATCAGTGTTAACACCAACATCCACTTAGGAATAGACGAACCTAATGGAAATGAGAAAAACCCCTGATCTCCATATTGATTTACTATAGGCAATGTCGTTACTTCGGCCAATAGCAATAAAATTGCCCCAACTAAAACAGCTGCTAAAGCCAGAACAAAACTTATATTTTTCATCATAAAGTGAATAAGTATTCCTGCTGACAAAATCATGACAATTAAGTAAAAAACAGGCGGAAAATCAGGTTTAATTAGAACTAATAAAATACTTTCGTAAAATGAAATTAACAATATAGATGACGCTCTGTTTTTAAGGGTAATACCAAAAATCTTGAAACCGGTAATGAGGATTAAACTTGTTTCTATCATCCCCCCCACAATTGATATGAGGCCCATTGAACATTCACCTCCCTCATACAATTTACCATATGTATGAGTCTTTTCTACAAGTAATTACCTATTTTTACATTTTAAGAGGATAAATGACTTTAGACAAAAGACTTAAATATATTCCTTATATGACCTAATAGTCTAATAATAGCCCCAATTAGGAACATGATAATAATACTACGAGCTCTTTTGCTACCATGGTATATGAAGAAATAAAGGAGGGACAAAATTGGAGAAAGAAGAGATAAAAGTTACCAGTTTAGAAAAAGAGATCATAGAACTGATTGCTCATGAAGTTCCAAATAAAGAGATTGCTAAAATTCTTTGCTATTCTCAGAGAAATATAGAGCATCAGATATCAAAGCTTTTTTACAAATTTGGAGTTCAAACAAGAGTTGGTCTTATTATCGCAACTATATCAATGGGTTTACTCGATTTATCTAAAATTAAGAAAGTAATTTAATGTACATAAATAAAAGACTTCCAGGGATATAGGAAGTCTTTTTAAGTGTTTTTCCATAACAAATAAATTATAATGGTCCTGATTGAATCCGTTTACAATCATTGATTGACCAGCGTTTCCCTTCTTTCTGTAAAAAATGAATGCATAACTGTCTTTTTCCTTTTTGTTCTTCGTATTCCTAACCTCTTGTTCAAATTATTTTTGATCGACATAAGCGTGTATCGTTCCCCTTTCAACATTGACACGCTCATAGTGCCTTTTTACTTCCCCAAAAAATGCTCTTTTAAATATACTAAATTTTCCCTTTAGAGTGTATAAAGACTTGCTAAAAACGAAAAAATGTTTCGTGAGGTTGTGTCTGATCCAACCACATTTCCTCAATTTGTGGCCTATAATACTTTTGAATTACTTCATGAATGGGACAGTCACCATTCATATCTGTATGATAAAGTAGACCAAATGTTTTTAACCTGAGATCAGCCAGGAAATCGAATTATGCGTCGTCTACGCAAAAAAGAGAGGGCGATATAGATGAGCAAACTGTATATTAAATCTAACTTCAGTGAAACGCTCTTAGAAGTGTCTTCATCCAAGGACGTAATAAGTGCTTATGAAGAGATAAAAAACAGCTTCCCAAGTATTGGACTGTCCGTTTTCGGAGCACAAGATATTTCCTCTCTGCGAAGGTCCCACCGTACCATGGAGACATCCCAAATTTCTAAAACAGTCCCCGAGTTTATTGCTACACTCCATCATCATTAGAACAAAAAAAAGACGTCTTTTGAAAGGCGTCTTTTTGCATGGATGGAGTTAATTTTGTCTTGTGAAATATAAGCTAAATAGTCACATACTGAAGAAAATTGTAATGTATTACATGAAAGTATTACATCTTACATAATATGATTAAGTTCTACGTTGACGCATCCCTATTACAAATATAGAATAAACTTATCTCTGATTGTTAAACATAGTTTAATAAATTCACTTAATAGAAAGGGGCTGTATGTGTGGCTGAGATTTACTCAATCAGCATGAACAAAGGCGGTGTTGGAAAAACCTCGCTTGTGACGAACCTGGCGTCTATTCTTGCTAAGAAATATAAGAAAAAGGTTCTGATTATTGATACGGACGCTCAAGGGAACAGCAGCATAGCGTTCGGGAAAAACCCTTATGATTTCGAATACACAATCTATGATGTCATGCTGGGTGAATGTACCCCGAAAGATGCCATCCGAACGATGAAACGAAATATCGATTTATTACCAGCGAACGATGACATGAACTTCTTGGAATTTGATGTCTTGCCGCACCTAGACAAGTACACCCGGCCTTATTACTTATTGAAAGACGGCATGAAAGATATCGATCAGGAATATGATTACATCTTTATCGACACCCCTCCATCCCTTGGATTCGTCGCGGGTAACTGTTTGACGTATGCGAACCATGTAATTATTCCGTTTGTACCTGAAATGTATGACGTTAAAGGTCTTATTCGTGTCGTGAAAGCCATCGCGGAGTTTAGAAATGACTATAACCCGTCCCTTAACGTCGCCGGCGTGATTGGTATGAAGGTGGAATCCAACACTGCCCTTCACTCCGAGATGCTGCAAGAAGCTAGAAAGTATTGCAATCAATCAGGCATTTATATGTATGAGACGGTAGTTCCGAAATCCATAGCGTTTGCGAAGGCTGTGGCATATAGCAACGTCCCGGCCATCCTCTCATCGGAGTCGAAAAACAAGCTCGTTAAATCCTACGATGAAGTCGCCAAAGAGTTCTTGATAAATAAACCAGTGAAAGGAAAGGTGTAATATGGCACGTAAAAACAAATCATTAGCAGGAGCCTTTACTCAATTTCAGGATCCTGAAGAAGAAAACGCAATCAAAAAAAGTAATCAACAATCGGAACAGGAAACGTCTGATGTAACGGAATTGAATAATCATGATGATGTTTCAGAAAATGAAATAATGAATAGTAACACTAAAGGTATTAAGAAAGATGTAACACAAGAACATAATACGGATGATAAAACCTCTTTCTCACACAGTAATACACAAACTGAAGCAACTCAGGAAAACGGTTCTGTTTTTCTAAAGCAAGAATCGTCTTCAAAAACTGTAAGAGATGTAAAAAACAATATTATGAGTATGTATGATGAAAAGAGTAAGAGGAAAACGGTTGAGGAAACGCACACAAGAACTACTTTCTTATTTGATAATGAATTAAAAAAAAGGCTTGATAAATTAGCAAAAAATAAGAGAGGGTTCAAGACACATTTCATAAATAGTGCGATTGAAGCTTTGCTTGATGAAATGGAAGATGTACAGAAATAAGGTGAAACGATCCTCCAACGGGGGATCGTTTTTTATTAGCGGCGTGTGTATTCTCGACGGCTATTCAATAAGGTTAATCCTTGATTTTTTGTGAACGCCGGCCGGAGGCTGGCGTAATCCTGAGATTTGTAAAAATAAAGCAAAAAGAGAGGTTAGCATATGATTAAGAAGTTCAGTTTTGGAGTACAAAATATGAAATAACATTACTTATAGCATACGAAATCGTATCATCATTCGAATGCTATTTTTGCGAAACCATATAAACAAGCCATATCGAATTATATATTCGTTATGGCTTGTTCGGAATAATATTTACTTTCAAATTTTCTTCGTATTATTCATCAAATTATCTTAGTGTTTTTTCTGTTTCTT
>NZ_WMFA01000016.1 GCF_009856445.1 Halobacillus litoralis | reverse complement strand
CGCTCGACTTGCATGTATTAGGCACGCCGCCAGCGTTCGTCCTGAGCCAGGATCAAACTCTCCATAAAAGTTAAGTTTGACTTGCTCATTTGCACACCGAATGTGCTTTGTTTCAAATCTCTTCTATCTATAAAGAAGAAATGTTTTGACGTACTGGTTGGTTCGTTCAGTTTTCAAAGATCAAATGAATCATGGTGGGCCTGAGTGGACTTGAACCACCGACCTCACGCTTATCAGGCGTGCGCTCTAACCAACTGAGCTACAGGCCCCGATGACATTCAATAAAATGGAGCGGGTGAAGGGAATCGAACCCTCATCATCAGCTTGGAAGGCTGAGGTTTTACCACTAAACTACACCCGCAAGTGTATCATGTTGTTATTTAGGATTTCGATGGTCGGGAAGACAGGATTCGAACCTGCGACCCCTTGGTCCCAAACCAAGTGCTCTACCAAGCTGAGCTACTTCCCGTTAATGGCGCGCCCGAGAGGAGTCGAACCCCTAACCTTCTGATCCGTAGTCAGACGCTCTATCCAATTGAGCTACGGGCGCATTAAAAAAGCGACATTTAATATGTTAACATCTTTTGTGTTTTGACGCAAGGACTTTTTTTAAAAAAAGTTGGTGCGGCCGAGAGGACTTGAACCTCCACGGGATTACCTCCCACTAGGCCCTCAACCTAGCGCGTCTGCCGATTCCGCCACGACCGCAAAATTGCTGTAGTAAACAATGGGATGCTGATCATGATAATTGGATAATGCGGGTGGAGGGACTTGAACCCCCACGCCGTGAAGCACTAGATCCTAAATCTAGCGTGTCTGCCAATTCCACCACACCCGCATAATAAATGGTGAGCCATGAAGGATTCGAACCTTCGACCCTCTGATTAAAAGTCAGATGCTCTACCAGCTGAGCTAATGGCTCCTATTAAAGGAATCTGTAAAACTCAATGATGATGTTGTTTTTTGAAGCACAAGAAACATCATATAACTTATTCAGCTTTTTGTCAACTCTTTTTTGAAAAGAAAATGGCTGGGCCAGCTGGATTCGAACCAGCGCATGACGGTACCAAAAACCGTTGCCTTACCGCTTGGCTATGGCCCAAAAAGAGTGGCGGTCCGGACGGGACTCGAACCCGCGACCTCCTGCGTGACAGGCAGGCATTCTAACCAACTGAACTACCGGACCTTTATAAGATTAAGTGACCCGTACGGGATTCGAACCCGTGTTACCGCCGTGAAAGGGCGGTGTCTTAACCACTTGACCAACGGGCCAAAAATAAATGGCGGAGAAGGAGGGATTTGAACCCTCGCGCCGCTTACGCGACCTACACCCTTAGCAGGGGCGCCTCTTCAGCCACTTGAGTACTTCTCCGTAATGGCTCCAACGGTAGGATTCGAACCTACGACCGATCGGTTAACAGCCGATTGCTCTACCACTGAGCTACGTTGGAATAATTCGTAATGTCTGTTGCTGTTTTATCAGCGACGTTTTATATCTTATAACATTTCGTCCTTGGTGTCAAACCTTTTTTTCATGAAATTTTAAGTTGTTTTCATGCGCTTTTTGGCTTGTTTTGTTAGGACTTAACTAATTTAACATGTGGTCCTTCGTTCGTCAATGGAAAATTTACTTCTTTTTTAAATTCCCTTTACATTTCCCACAACCGAAACGTTTTGTATCTACCCGTCTTTTCCGCTTGTATGTCTGACCGCATTTTGTACAAACATAGTGATGGAAGTTCCCATTCTTTTCAGAAGGTAAGGCTGAGCAGTGCCGCGGGGATCCTGTCTTCTTTAATAGTGCCTTGAACTCAGGATCACGATGTCCAAAACCCTTTCCTTCAATATGAAGGTGGTAATGACAAAGTTCATGTTTAATGATGCCTTCTAATTCGACACCATCTAATTCTACTATATATTTCGGATTGATTTCAATCACTTTTTTAGAAGGAATATATCTCCCTCCTGTTGTCCGAAGACGAGGGTTGAAGTATACATCATGATCAAAAGGCTTGTCAAAGTATGTTATCGATAATTCATCCGTCCATTGCTGCAATTCCTGATCCGTCATAGGAACACCTCCCTTGTCCTTTGCATACTGTATCATAAGAATGAAAAAAGTTGAATATGAAGGAGATGACTTCTTATGCCTTCCTGGTTGAAGAACCAAATGACGAAAGCATTCTTGAACAAAGATAAATATCAGATTAAAATGCTGAATCAATGTTGGTATTACTATCAGCACTTATACAAATAAAAACTACCCGGAAAGTTACTTCTCTCCAGGCAGTTTCGTTTAGGTTTACCCTTTATTGAGCATCGTTAAAGCGATCCTCTGTTTTTGTACATCCACTTGCTCGACCCAAACCGTAACGACGTCCCCTACCGCCACCACATCCATTGGGTGTTTGACAAATTTGTCAGCGAGCTTTGAAATATGGACAAGCCCATCTTGTTTCACTCCAATATCCACGAAAGCACCGAAGTCTACTACATTTCTTACGGTACCCTCAAGTTCCATCCCCTGTTCTAAATCTTCCATTGAGAGAACATTCGTTTTCAACAACGGCTTAGGAAGGTCATCCCTTGGATCCCGGCCAGGCTGAACGAGAGATTTCACAATATCCTGCAGCGTCAATTCACCAATGTCCAGTTGTTCCGCTACAGATGATGTGTCCACACTCTTCAATTCTTCTGCTAACTTGTCCGTTCCGATATCCTCTGTGGTAAATCCGAACTTCTTCAACAGTTCCCTTGTCGCTTTGTAACTTTCCGGGTGAATCGGTGTACGATCCAGAGGTTCTTTCCCATCCAGGATTCGTAAAAAGCCGATACTTTGCTCAAATGTCTTTGCACCTAAGCGTGGAATATCTTTGAGTTCGGACCGTTTCGTAAACTTCCCTAACTCCTCCCTCTTTTTCACGACATTGTTCGCAACGGTCTTGCTGAGCCCCGACACATACTGCAACAGAGATGAAGAGGCTGTATTCACATTCACCCCTACTTGGTTTACCGCCGTTTCGACAACGAACGTCAAGGACCCATTCAGTTTTTTCTGAGTAACATCGTGCTGGTATTGACCAACCCCGATCGATTTAGGATCAATTTTCACAAGTTCTGCTAATGGATCCTGAACACGACGAGCAATGGATACCGCACTTCGCTCTTCCACTTGAAAGTCAGGGAATTCTTCACGTGCAAGCTTCGAGGCCGAGTACACACTTGCGCCTGCTTCATTCACAATCATATAAGAAGCGTTCAACTGATGTTTTTGAATCATATCTGCAATGAACTGTTCTGTTTCTCTGGAAGCCGTACCATTCCCAATAGCCATCAGTTCAATGTCATACGCATCCATAAAGGCAAGAATCTTTTTCTCCGCACCTGCCGTATCATTTCTTGGTGCAGTTGGATAGATGACCCCTATATCCAGCACTTTCCCCGTCTCATCCACGACAGCAAGCTTACAACCGGTCCGGTAGGCTGGGTCGACGCCCAGAACCACTTTCCCTTTCAAAGGAGGTTGCAGCAAGAGGTTTCGAAGATTACTGGAGAAAACTTCAATCGCCTGTTCCTCCGCCTGTTCAGATAATGCCCCTCGGATCTCTCTTTCAACAGATGGCTGGATTAATCGCTTATAACTGTCCTGGATCGCTTCTTCCAGGATGGAACGGATCTTCCCAACCGTATGGCGCTTAATGACGCTTCTCTCCAAATATTGAACTATTGCTTCTTCAGGAGGCTGAACGGAAACCTTAATAACCTCCTCTTTTTCCCCACGGTTAAGAGCAAGGACACGGTGCGACACAATGGACCGAACAGGTTCTTGATAGTCATAGTACATTTCAAAAATGCCTTTTTCATCTTTATCTGCTTTCTTTTCGGATGAAGCAATGACACCCTTATCGTGCGTCTGCTTTCTAATCTTTTCTCGATATGTAGGGTCATCGGAAATCCACTCGGCAATAATATCATTCACCCCGGCCTGAACATCTTCAACCGAATTCAGTTCGTGTTCATCAGAAAAGAAGGCTTCTGCTTCTTTCTCAAAATCGATGTCCTTCTGTTCCCAAACTTGAGTCGCGAGAGGTTCTAAGCCTTTCTCTTTGGCAACGGTCGCTCTTGTCCGACGTTTTTGTTTATAAGGCCGGTACAAGTCTTCCACCTTTTGTAGTTTTTCGGCAGATTCAATCTCGCGGCGTAAGTCTTCGGTCAGTTTGTCCTGTTCATCAATAAGGCGGATAACTTCTTCCTTCCGCTGAACAAGATTTGTAACATAATTCCACTGATCTTCAATGTCCTTAATCTGCACTTCATCCAAGCCGCCGGTAAGTTCTTTCCTGTAACGGGCAATAAACGGAACTGTATTTCCTTCTTCAAGCAATTCAATGACTTGTTTGATTGTTTGATCTTTCAATTTTGTCTGTTTAGCTACGAGCTTCATAAGCTCTGTATTTTTGTTGTTTTCACTCATCTACGTGACCTCCTTCAATGACGTCTCATCCATTGTATCAAATTATAAAAGAGAATACTTAAAGACTCCCGTGTACCAATTATGTATTAGCTCCCTTTAGTTGATGACTCGGTTTCGAGACTTTCGTGTGATTCTAAGCGCTCCGGGAAAAGGTTCGCTTTCCATGGGGCGGGCGATGAGCCTCCCGCGGAAAGCGAGTTATTCCCTGTAGCCCCAATCCACTCAATAATTTTATGATAAATGGTTCATACAAACACAATAAAACCCTCCATTCTCCCATACGGTTTGAATGAAGGGCTTTAATTATATGCCATGGCAATCAGGGTAATATCATCATCACGCGATTGACCATATAATTCTTTATATTGTTGAGTGATTTGCTCAACGTTCTTGGAATGAGTGAGGTTCGAAGACAGACGACGGTCATTGACTCCGTCTGAAAACATCAGGAATATCATCCCTTTCTGCACTGTTCCACGTGAGATTCTCAACTTTCGTGGATAACCTGATAAGTAACCAGCCAATGGAATGTTACGGTTACGCTTACCATCCGGGTCCACAGTAATCACCCCGATGTTACCAATAGATGAATAAGAGTAAGTACGATTGTCAAAGTCAATCCTTAAAATTCCCAGGACGACTCCACGTTTCCCTACCAACACCTCATTACATTTTTTGATGAGAGCTTCCAGCGTCAAATCTGGATGTTCCTCTATCACTTCCATAACCGCTTTGGACGATTCACGGGCCATTTCTCCACTACCGAGACCATCGGCGAGAGCACAAAGGAATGCATCGTCCGTTTCCTTGTAGAAATAGCTGTCTCCGCAGTAATAATTCCCTTTTTTGGCTTTTTGGAAAATAGACAGATCCACCCGTTTATTCTCCTTTTCCACTAGAATACCTCGACGGATTCAGACTGAAGGGCTTCTCTCAGTTTTCTCAATGCCCGCCTTTGCAAACGGGACACGTGCATTTGGGAGATTCCCAGCCGTTCACCTGTATCTTTCTGACTCATATTCTCAAAGTACGTACATTGTAAGATTTCCTGTTCACGTTCGCTAAGGATTGGGAGAATCTTCTCCAGGAGCATTCTCTGGTCGATGTTGGAATAACCATCTTCCTGATTTCCAATTAAATCAAGGATGGTGACGGTGCTTCCGTCAGAGTCAGCTTCAATCTTACGGTCAACAGAAAGAGCTTTATAACTTTTGCCCATTTCCATCGTTTCAAGGATATCCTCTTCAGATACTTCCAACTCATCGGCGATTTCTTTAACGGAAGGAGAGCGTTGTAGAGTGTTTGTCAGCTCTTCCGAAACCTTTTTGATTTTCGGCCCAAGTTCCTTGATTCTACGTGGGACATGAACACTCCATGTCTTGTCACGAATAAACCGTTTGATCTCACCAATGATTGTCGGAATAGCAAACGATTCAAAGGACTTGCCGAAATCGGCATCATATCTTCTGATTGCCGCCAACAGTCCCAGCATGCCGACTTGAACCAAGTCTTCATGGATGGTGCTGTTTTTTGAGTATTTACGAGCAATGGATTCTACAAGATCCTTATAAACGAGGACGACCTTCTCCTGGACTTCTTCATCTCTCGGATTCTCTTGTAAATAGGCGATCCATTCGTAAACTTCCTCATTGTGGTGTTGTGATTTGGTCGCCATCTTGACCCACCCCGGTTTCATGGAGATATTTTGTCATAAGGACAATGACTCCATATTTGCTATTGATTTCAACTTTGTCCATCAGAGCGTCAATGAGAAACAGGCCAAAGCCTCCTTCGCGCAGTTCTTCGATATCATCATCTTGTTTATAAGGACCGATATCTTCCTTAATTTCACCCAGGTTAAAGCTTCCTCCATGGTCAGCGACCATTACTTCAAGCCTGTCCTGATATACACCGAAACCGATGGTGATTTCACCTTCGCCTGTTTCTTTGTATGCATGTTTGACAGCATTTGTAATCGCTTCTGAAATGGCTACTTTCAAATCCTCGATATCTTCGTAAGTGAATCCCATTCGGTTGGCAATCCCTGATATACTCAGACGGACGACCCCGATGTATTCCGCTTTGGCAGGTACCTTCACTTCAACAAAATCAAATGGTTCCATGTTTACATTCCACCTTGTACTGTAGACTCGATGTTAATAATTTCTGTCAATCCCGTAATCTTGAAGAGGCGGTAAACACGGTCCTGCATATGAACAAGGCGCATCTCTGACTCATGCTCCTTCGTTGATTTCAAGGCACTGATGAAAACACCAAGACCCGTGGAGTCCATGTAATTCACATCTTGAAAATCCACTTCTACAACCTGGCCTTTTTCTTTCGTTAGTGGCAGCAGTGTATCTTTTAATTTGGGTGCTGTGAATGCATCCACTTCTCCGGTAAGGACGACATTTGAGACACCTTCATTGTTCGTAACATCTATAGATAAATTCATCATAATCCCTCCCAATGTTTCCTAAAAAACGTACTACATAATTGCTTACCCTGCTTATACAGTCATTAAACGTTTCTTCTTAAAATAATCAAGGTGAAGTCATCTCTCAACTGGAAGTCCTGCAGACGCTCAAAGTGTTTATACACTTGGTCCACAATTCCTTGTGCAGGGAGATGGGAATATTGCTTGATGACATGCAGGATTTCTTCCTGATCGATGAAACGGTCCCCTTGGCGACATTCTGTTACCCCATCGGTCAGAAGGATGATCATATCTCCTTTTTCCACTCTCTTTTCGTACTGCTTATACGTAACCTCAGGGGATACGCCGAGTACAAGCCCTGGCACATCGATCTCCTCAAACTCATCACGATCTTTATGGTAATAATAACCCGGTTCATGACCGGCTGATGAGAAAGTAAACGTATGCTCGTTCGAATTATACAAACCGTAGAACATCGTAATGAACATGCTTGCATCTACGTTCCGTTCAACCACACGGTTCAAACTGCCCAGTATGACACTAGGGTCTGTCCGCATCCCTGAAAAACTGTCCATGGAATACTTGATCATCGACATACAGAGTGCAGCAGGCACACCTTTACCTATGACATCGGCGACAGCAATTCCAAGACTCCCTTTTCCATCGTGGACGAAGTGATGATAGTCCCCGTTCATTTGCTTGGCAGGAACACTTAAAGCCCCTACATCAATGTCAGACAAATCCGGTTTCACTGTCGACAATAACGTTTTTTGCATATTGGCAGCGACGGAAATTTCCGATTTGAGTTCAAGCTGCTTTTCCCGCAGCGTCTGATACTCCTGGTAAGCCAATCCATAAGAAATCATGGTTTCCAGAAGAAAGTTCATAGATGACTGAATATAGTCAGGCATATCCGGGTATATTTCTTGTAGCGATTGGATATGGACATTGATGATCTCTTCCGGCGAAATGTTCTGCTGCATGGAATGCTTACTGAACTGTTCCGCTTGGTATAGAGCTTGCTCATCCTCAGTCTTAATATACTCTTGTAATAGTTCTTTATAATTTTCTAAATCGAGTTTCAATGTGTTCATTCATCTTACCTCCTTTACCGGAGCCATTTGACGACAGTGATTTCTGTACCTTCACCTTCTGCTGATACGATATCAAAGTCATCCATTAACCGTTTCACTCCTGGCAGCCCTGCTCCGAGCCCTCCTGAGGTAGTGAACCCATCTTCCATAACTTGACTGATATCTTTAATTCCAGGTCCTTCATCCGTAGCGACGATCCGGATTCCTTTTTTATTCATGTCTTCGAGTGCTTCGAAACAGACCTTGCCTGTTCCTGCATATAAATAAATGTTCCGTGCCAGTTCAGAAATGGCCGTGGCAATCCTTGCTTGATCGACAGTCCCGAAGCCGATCTTTCTGGATATATCTCGTCCAAGTTGCCTGGCTCCGACGATGTCCCATTCCTTTTTAATGTTGACACAGGATTGAAAGTCCATATTCACTCCTCCAATTCCTGGCGAAGTTTGATCAATCCTTGTTCTAGATCTAACGCGGTCGGGACATCTTGCATGTGTATACCTAGGTCAATAAGAGTCATTGCAACTGCCGGTTGGATCCCCGTCAAAACAACTTTGGCCCCCATCAAATCCGACATCGTCACAACGTCTCCCAAAACTTTAGCAATGAAAGAATCGATGATATCAACGGATGTCAAATCAATGACGACACCTGTCGCTCCGCTTTCATGAATCTTGCTCAAAAGATCTTCTTGGAACTGGATAGCCGTCTGGTCATCCAAATCGATTTGTATGGAAATGAGTAAATAGTTGTGAAGCTTTAAAATAGGTATCCTCATGTTTTCACTCCCTGTCTAGCGAATCAATTAGTTTTTCGATGTCTTCATCGTTGTTCTGGGTTTCTTCAATACGACGATTTGTTAATTCTAATGCTGTTTGGAAACCTTTGCGCAATGAACTCTTCGTAGGGAACTTGCCTAAATCGATGCCGAGGTTCACAATCGTCTGTGCTATTTCAGGACGGATTCCCACTAAAATGCACCGGGAACCGATCAGCCTTACAGCCTCAGCTGCCTGAATTATGTGATGGGCGACCATCGTATCGACAACCGGAACACCTGTAATATCGATCAATACAACTTCGGCGTTATGTTTGATTACACCGTCCAGAAGGTTCTCCATGATTAACTTGGCCCGCTCCGTGTCGATGGTTCCGATCAGAGGCATGATCGTAATGTTCTCCATCACAGGAATTAAAGGCGCGGAAAGCTCTTGTAAAGCCACCCTTTGCAAGGAAACGATGTGCTCCCAGCTCCCTGAATATTCATTCACAAGACGGTTGATGATCGGATCGACCCACCCATCTACTTTACGAAGGACCTCGGAAAAGTAATCGGAGTCGATTTTTTCCGATTGTTTGAGGATGAAATCTGTCACCACACGCCGGAACACTTGCATCCCGTCCGTTAAATAACTCAACGGCCACCCGAGATTGATCAGGCGTTCAGAGAAATCATCCAGGTCAGAAGATAGTCCCTGCTTCTCAATACTGGAAAAAATCACGTTGACAAATTCACGGTTCGTACTTTCGAACATTTCATCAGAAATCGTCGATGTATAATCATTCTTCTTATGTGTGTTGACTTCCTCCAACCACATTTTGACAATGTCATCACTATGTTCTACTACTACATTTTTCAGTCTTTCGTCCATTATCTAAACCTCCGCCTCATAACCCTCTATTGTTCGTCCTTATACTATCTAAGTATAATTTTATCAGAAAAAGACTTCCTTTTACACCATTTGCCTTCGTTCTCGTCACAACGGCATTTACACAAGAGTATCTTTCCCATACCCTCTGTAAAATGACAAGTTTCTATTTAAAAATCCGGGAATAAAAAACACGCCATCAACGATACCCTGTCTATCCCCATTATAAACTACAAAAGCACAAAAAAATAAAGTTACCTTAAAAAGGTAACTTTATTTCATCCACGACGTACATTCCGATTAAAAGTCGATCAAACCGAGGCTGATCTGCAAGGCTTTGTTGACCTGCTGCATCATCGGTTCATCAAGTTGAGTAATCTTATCGGTCAAACGCTGCTTGTCAATCGTTCTGATCTGTTCCAGTAGGATTACAGAATTTCGCTCGAACCCATATTTTTCTGCATTAATTTCGACATGTGTTGGAAGTTTGGCTTTTTGTATTTGCGCTGTAATCGCGGCTACGATCACGGTAGGGCTAAAACGATTACCAATATCATTTTGAAGGACGAGTACAGGACGAACCCCGCCTTGTTCTGATCCCACAACTGGGGACAAATCAGCGAAATAAACGTCACCTCGTTTGACTATCACTGGCTTCACACCCCGCTCACTAGTTGCTCCAGGGTGTGTTCGGCCTCCTCTTCAGCTTGAAACGCTTCTGAAGCGATATTTAAATTGATTTTCGCCATTTCCATGTAGCCTCTACGCATGGATTCTCTAATATGTCGCTGTTTCTTCTCACGCAAATACATTTTCGTTGCTTGACACATGAAATCGCTCCGATCACTGTTATCGAGTTGAATGAAGCCATCCACTTCATTGAGTAGGTTATCCGGAATCCGGATGACAATCTCCTGCATGCTATCGGACAAAACCATACACCTCCACCATCTTCTCTCAAAAGAAACCAGTCAATTAGTCCACTCTAATCTTATCAAACGGGAGTGTCCATTGCAAAGGAGTGTTGGAATTTTTTCGTGAATTATGAAAGCTTTTATCCTTACATCGGGAGAATTGTCCGAAAACGGGAAGATTCCTCACAGCAAGGAATTTCTTACTTCTACCGTTCTCCCACCTTCCTGAAAAACTCTCGGCACCCTTTGGCTGATCATGCAGGGAATCTCATAATTGATCGTTTCGAGATGCTCTGCTATTTCATCAGCTGAAATTTCTTGATTCCCTTGTTTACCAATTAAGGTAACCTTTGTCCCTATAGGATATTCCTGATCCAGCCGAATCATGAATTGATCCATGCAAATTCTTCCGACAATCGGCTGCCGTTTCCCGTCGACCAGGACATCTGCATCTTGAAGTTTACGGATCCATCCATCCGCATAACCAAACGGAATGGTGCCGATCCACTCTTCTTTTTCCGCGGTGTAGGTAGCCCCATAACTGATCGATTCTCCAGCCTCTATTTTTTTGACATGGATTAACCGGCTCGTCAGAGAAAAAGCAGGTTTCAAGTCGATCGGCCTTTCTTTTTTGACATGGGGGGAGGGATAAAGTCCGTACATACTGATACCAAACCGGACAAAATGGTCCATCCGCTCCGGCACCCTCATACTTGTCGCACTGTTACTTGTATGAATTTCGACATCTTCTACCCAATTCCTCTTAAAATACGAAAACATTTCGTCCCAGCGCTCTTGTTGTTCATTAAAATACTGTGAGTCTTCCTCATCCGCTGTAGCAAAATGCGTGAATAAAGCTTCCAAATGAAACGCGGCGGTTTCTGTAAGAAAAGAAAGGATCCCCTCTAATTCTGCAACCGTCCGTACACCGATCCGCCCCATTCCTGTATCGATTTTCAAATGAAGTTTTAAAGGAGCAGTGTCCTTTAAAACTTCTGCTTCCTCCAGCCAACCTTTTTGGAAGACCGTCAATGCGATGTTGTTTTCAGCAGCAACGGCCGCATCCTGAGGACGTGTCCAGCCCATGACGAGGATCGGGGCCTCAATTCCTGCTTTTCTCAGTTTCAATGCTTCGTCTAATAGTGCGACGGCCAGACTCTTCGCCCCTGCTTTCAAAGCGGCCCTTGCGACTTGAACATCACCATGTCCATAGGCGTCCGCTTTGACTACCGCGCAAATGTCTGTTCCATTTTCCAATCGTTGTTTCAATTGCTGTATATTATACTCAATCGCCGTTAATTCAATCTCTGCAATTGAATCTCTATAATACGTATCCCATGCCACTTTGACCCGCTCCTCTCTCTATCTTTTTATTATTGAATGAGAAGAAGCCGGTGTCAAATACATAAAAGAAGCAGGAATAACGGTTAGGTTTGATGATTAAGCTAGGGAAATTAGAGGCTCTCAGGATTCCGGAGAGTGAAGCTTAAGAGGGAGATCTTCCTCCTCAGTAGAAGACCAAAAAATAAAGCAGACCGTTAAGCCTGCTCCTTCCAATTTTATTTCACCATCGCAGCTGTGTTGATTGAACTTGCGACAGCGACCATTTCATCCTGTGTCAATTCATTGCTCGCAAGTTGATAGGTCGTTCCATTGTGGTTCCATTCCAGACGGTTATGTTCGAAGGCTGCAAACACCCCGTCCCAAAGCTGGACAGGCTCACCGTTCACCTGGACAGAGTATTGAGCACTTGCCGATTGCACCTCCGCCTTTTCCTGGACCAATGTGAAGTTCTTATCCCCTGCATAAGTCATGATGAATCGTTTTCCATCTTCTGTCTTCACTTCACGCTCGTCTGCAAGTTCAGCACCGAACGTTTCTTGTGGGTAAAGGACCTCCTCAAGCTCTTCCCCTTCCATGTTGGCAACAGGGGCTTCCGTCGGAGCCATGGCCATATTCTTATCGACATCAAAGTCTTCCTTCTTCATCGAATCGTCTTTCGCAAAGTTCGCGAATTGAACTTCTACGAGAGCATTCATATCCTGATCGAACACTTTCACCATTACAGGGTGATACGTTTTCTTATCAAAATAAATCTCCTGGAACGGCAGGGTCTTGTTATTCTGATAATTTGTCTTCGTCTTGAACACAAAGTAGTTTTCGGAAGCATTGAATTCTGCATCCGGATCCGCTTTGATATCATTCAGCAGCGAAGCATAGAGGTAAGGTTGACTTGTGTTCTGAGGCCATTCGCTTTGGAACTTGAAGCTCTTGTTCAAGGCTGGCGTCAGGACATACACGCCGCTGTCATTTTTCAAGATGATCTGGCTTCCTTTTTCATCCTGGTCATTTTGAAGCTTCACGCGGTAAAAATCATCCTTTTTATGCCACACTTGAATGTTGTATTTCTGTTCTTCCTTCCCTGTACGCATCTTCATATTCGCTTCGGTCTTATATCCAGCCATTTCTTCCGACTGTTTTTCAAGCTTCTTGACGACATCTTCTTTTGATTGTGAGCCACAAGCTGTCAAAGCACCTAAGACGAACAGGCTGAACAACAGGATCAGAAAACGTCTTTGCATAAGACTCAACTCCTTTGTCTCTACTTAAGGACAAAGGGAACGTATGATATGGATTAAGAAGAAAATGTACGGAACGTCCGGGACAAACCTTCAATGACGTCAGAGGCGAGTAGGTCAACCTTCGAATGTCCATCCTGCACAAGTAAATCAGCCGTCGCTCCATGAAGGAAACAGCCATTGCTTAAGGCATCCAACACCTGTTCTGCCTGCATCATCATGCTGAGCAGAATACCAGAGAGAACATCACCGCTTCCGCCTTTAGCGAGGCCTGCATTGCCTGAGACGTCTACCCGCTGTTCACCATCAGGACCTGTGATAATTGTCGAAGGTCCTTTCAGAACGAGGTACACGCCGTGCTTTTCAGCGAATTCTTTTGAATAGGAAAAAGGAGCACGCAAAATCTCCTGGATGGAAAGATCCGTCAAGTGGGCGAACTCACCTGGGTGAGGCGTCAGAACGGTCGGAACTTCCCTTTTTTTCAACTCTCCAAGGAAATCTTTTAAAAGGTACAACCCGTCGGCATCCACCAATAGTGGAGTGTCTTGTTCTCGGACCACCCGCTCCACCACTGTTGACTGCATAGAGCCGCGGCCCAATCCCATACCGACAGCAATCCCATCATATCCTTCCAAATCCGGGACTCGTCCTCCCTCTTCCCCTTCTACAAAAGTCGCTTCCTGCACATACGGAGAGATCGCAGGAACTGCTTCAGCATCCGTGGATACCGCAATCAACCCGGACCCGCTCCGCAAAGCAGCTTTCGCCGTCATGGCGACAGAACCGGGCATCAAGCGAGACCCTCCGATGATCAACCCTTTTCCGTGCGATCCTTTATGCGAATGAGCCTCTCGTTCAGGCAAGGTTCTTTTGACATCAGCTCTACTCCAAAGCTTCCTCCGGAGATCCGGAAGTTGTTTAAGGGGGAGGCCGATTTCTACGACGGACCATTCGCCGTAGTATGGCTGCGTGTGCTGTAAAAAGGCACTCTGCTTCGGAGCTTCAATGATTGAAGTGTAATGAGCCTGAAATGCCTCAAAAACCTCCACCCCTTCATCAGCCGGCACACCAGAAGGCAGGTCGACCGCAAGCCTTAAGATTGACTTCTCGTTACAGAGACGGACAATATCCGCGTAGGGCTCTCTCAGCCGCCCTTTCACTCCGATCCCCAACATCGCGTCGATGCATACATCTGCACGACATAGAGAAGTATTCAAGTCTTCCGAACTCTTCAATAGTCTGTACGGGTGACCAGAAGCTTGGAATATCCTCTTGTGTGCTTCTGCATCTCCAGTGATCTTTGCGTCCGGAACGACTTGCCAGGCCTCCACATCGTATCCAAGGTTCAACAATGTCCTAGCAATGACGAAACCATCGCCGCCATTATTGCCAGCACCCATCAGGACGACAATCGCATGCTCTTTTTGAATGTGGCGGAGCAGGTCATACGTAACCGCTCTCCCGGCATTCTCCATGAGCATCTTCCCATCTAGTCCAGCGGCTTCCATGGCCACTCGATCCCGTTCGTACATTTCTTGTGCGGTAACAATATCCAATTCGTTCCCTCCTACCCGCATTACAATGTTATGAGACAACCTATGTAATTATGTCTGCCCTCCTATACCTCCCTAGCACTCTTCTAAAACTACCTGGGCAATGGCATGCTCTGAACTATGGCTGATCGACACCCACACTTGATAACAATCGTAACCTTTCGCCCTCATTACAGGAGCCCCTGTCGTTTCATTTGATAAAATCTCAACATCATGGAAACCAAGCTTTCCGATTCCCGTTCCTGTCGCTTTGGCAAAAGCTTCTTTCGCTGCAAACCGGCCCGCCAGGTATTCCACTTTCCTTTTTTCATTTAACGTTTTATAACGGAGATGTTCCTCTTCAGTCAGTATTCGTTGAACAAAGCGTTCTCTTCGCTTTATACTTTGTTTAATACGATCCAATTCAATAATATCCACACCGATACCTTTGATCACCATTCATCTTCCTTTTCATTAACAATCTATGAACAGTATACCCGAATCTTTTCACGGTAAAAAAGAATACGAGGAAGCGGCATGGATTACATTATATTAGGAGTCCAATGAATAGGAGTACGCTCCCTTCAAAGAAGGGCATCGTTTCGCAGCTTCTGTGAAGATGAATGGAGTTCAGGTAAGTAATCTTGAACGAAAAAAGGAGATTAGTCATGTTTGTACGAACGGAAAGTTTTAAAGAATTTCTACGATTTTATCCGATTGTTTCATTCCTTGTCGGGCTTCATTTCTTTTTATGGCTGTTGATGGACTTTCTTCAGCTTGGTTTCGCCGTAGACTTGAAGGAATGGGGCATTGGGATGAATGCCCTAATTTTGAACGGGGAATACTGGCGCCTTGTCACTCCGATTTTCTTACACGGAGATTTCACCCACGCCCTGTTCAACTCCTTTTCCCTCGTCCTCTTCGGACCTGCCCTTGAGCAGATGTTAGGAAAAGGAAAGTTTGTCATCATGTATTTATTTGCCGGAATTGTCGGCAACCTGGGGACGTTTATCGTTAATCCCGATGCCTATTATTGGCACCTCGGAGCATCAGGCGCTATCTTCGGTATCTTCGGCGTTTATCTATTCATGATCATGAACCGGAAGCACTTGATTGATACAGCCAATTCGCAAATCATTCTCGCCATCTTTGCCATCGGTTTATTCATGACTTTTGCACGGCCGAACATCAATATCTTCGGCCACTTATTCGGACTGATCGGAGGATTTGCCATTGCACCCGTTATCCTGAGAAACGCCCGCCGCTTTTCTTTATGGCAGGTCCGCACCCGTCATTCACGATCGGACAATGATGACATATCTTTCGACCCGAATCGATGGCAGAAAAGAAAATATGGAAGAAACACAGGCAAGTACATCATCTGGGGAATCATTATCTTCCTGGCTTTATTCGCACTTGTGAACCGCATGTAACGACTTCACCCTCCGGGGTGGGGTCTTTTTTATATCTTCTACCAGACCGCCTGCTGATTAAAATACCCAAGTTACCGATAAAATTGTTGAACCCACCGATAAAGGTTTGAAAGTGACTGATAAATGCTTAAAACCAACCGATAAAAGCTTGAAACCGACTGATAAACACTTAAAACCCACTGATAAAATGCCGTACCGCCACAACCTTTAATGGCGAACCACCCACACCAACTGTTACCAAACCAAAAAAAGATCAGCCCTCACACAGAGGACTGATCTACTTTAATGACCTTTATTAGCTGCGGCCCTTATTCTGATAATTGCCGCGCTTGCTTCCGCCTTTGCCGCTGAAGTTGCGGTTGCGGGATTTATTCTTGCTGTTGAAGTTGCGCTTGCCGCCTCCACCTTTGCGGTAGCCACCTTTTTTCTTGCTCTTATCACGCTGAGCGTTCTTCACACTGATTGGTTGAACAGAAGACAAACGGACAGGTACTTCACTGCGTTCTTTCGTCATCATTTTCAGTGCAGCCGCTATAAGGTCTGTTGACTCATACTGTTCAAGCAGTTCATTAGCTGCCTGCTTGTAGTTGTTCAAGTCGTTGTTTGTGATCGTTTCTGCCAGCTTCTCGACAGCCACTTTTTGCTGACCGCGAGCCGCTTCTTCAGAAGAAGGTACTTTCAGACGTTCCACTTTCTTCTTCGTAAGTTTTTCGATCAGGTGAAGCTGATCTTTTTCACGAGGTGTGACGAAGGAAATGGATTTCCCTTTACGACCGGCACGTCCAGTACGTCCAATACGGTGAACGTAGCTTTCTGGATCCTGCGGAATATCAAAGTTGTACACGTGAGATACATCGGAAATGTCCAAACCACGTGCAGCAACGTCTGTTGCGACAAGGATTTCGATGCGTCCGCGTTTGAACTTGTTCAATGTGGACATACGCTTCCCTTGCGTTAAATCACCATGAATGCCTTCTGCACTGAAACCACGAGCTTGAAGCCCGTCCGCTACTTCGTCGACACGACGCTTCGTACGACCGAAGACGATCGCCAACGCAGGATCATGGATATCCAACAAACGTGTCAGGGTATCGAATTTGTGTTTTTCCGGAATCTCAACGAAGAACTGCTCGATGTTTTCGACCGTCATTTCTTTCGCTTTGACTTTCACTTCTTCCGGATTATTCATCAATGTTGTAGCAATATCGCGGATTTCTTTCGGCATGGTCGCTGAGAAAAGCAAAGTCTGGCGCTCTTCAGGAAGTGCCTTCAGAATATCGCGGATATCCTCGATAAAGCCCATGTTCAGCATTTCATCCGCTTCATCAAGTACGGCTGTGTGAACATCTTCCAACTTGATCGTTTTACGACGGATGTGGTCGAGCAAACGTCCTGGTGTTGCTACGACGATGTGGTTATTTTTCAGGGCACGGATTTGGCGCTCCATGTTCGATCCACCATAAATCGGCAGGACACGAATGCCTTTTCCTTTACCTAGACGGTTAAGCTCCTCTGCTACTTGAATAGCCAATTCCCTTGTCGGGGCGATGACAAGTCCTTGAACGGCTTTCACTTGTTTGTTGATTTTTTCGAGCATCGGAATACCGAATGCAGCCGTTTTTCCCGTACCTGTCTGAGCTTGACCAATGACATCTTTCCCTTCTAGTCCTAGAGGGATCGTTTGTTCTTGTATTGGTGTTGTTTCCTCAAAACCCATAACGTCTAATGATTTTAGAATAGGTTTTGATAATCCTAGTGATTGAAATGTTGTCACAGTAATTTCATACTCCTTTATTGTTTAAATCTTCTACCTATATACATGTAAAAAAAGCCTTCTGCCACAGGAAACGGGAGAGGCTTCTCTGGTATCTGCCTGATAGATTCATTCATCATAACACATATAACATAGTTAATTCTACACATTTCGGCTATGCTTTTCAAACGTAATAATGATAAAATGAGGAAAAACTGACGTACACCAGAGGAGGGCTCACTTGGAAAAGCCTCCAATTCAACCATATATTATTTTGTTCATTGGCGTTCTTTCCATTTCCACTTCCGCGATTTTCGTCAAGCTCGCAGGAGATGCGCCAGCTGCGATGATCGCTTTTTACCGTCTGGCTATTGCCGTCGGAATCATGGCTCCTTATGTATTATGGAAACATTTCGATGAAATAAAACAAACGAATAAAAAAGATTGGATTCTTGCAATATTATCGGGGGTATTCCTCGCCTTCCACTTTATTTTGTGGTTTGAGTCACTGGATTATACGACCGTTGCAAGTTCCGTCGTCCTGGTTGCCCTTCAGCCCGTCTTCGCCTTCATTGGGACTTACCTCTTTTTCAAAGAGCGCTTCACCATCGGAGCTATCCTGAGTCTTGTTATTACATTGACTGGAAGCGTGATCATCGGATGGGGTGATTTTCAAATCAGCGGCACGGCTTTATTCGGTGATCTGCTCGCCCTGCTTGGCGCTGTTACCGTAACCGGTTATTTTCTGCTTGGTCAGAATTTACGGAAACGTCAGTCCATTATGACCTATACGTTCATCGCTTATGGAATGGCCGCAGTGACACTTCTCATTTATAACCTGGCACTCGGTTATTCTTTTACCGGGTACGACGGAGATCAGTGGCTGATATTTTTAGGTTTTGCAATTATCCCGACCTTCTTCGGCCATACCTTGTTCAACTGGACATTGAAATGGCTCAGCACATCGACGATTTCCATGGCTGTACTTGTCGAACCAATCGGGGCTTCCATTTTAGCCTATTGGATTCTGGGTGAAGGAATCACTTGGACCCAATGGCTCGGCGGATCGATTGTCCTTTTCGGGCTGATGATGTTCATATTAAGTACGATGCAAAAAGCAAAACCGAAATTCACTCATGAAACAGACCATCGATAAACCGCTAAATTTGATATAATACCTAATAAGAATAGGGAACTCCCCTAATAGTACGATGAATTTAAGAGAGCAGGTGAAGGAATGACGATACAACTGATCATAGATGGAGGCGGCGATCTGCCTCAAGGAATGATGGAAAAACACAGCATCCACTATGTCCCGTTAAACTTACACTTTGGAGACGAGCACTATAAAACAGGGGAAACGATCGATTTGCCTACGTTTTATGAAAAATTAAAGCAGTCCGAGGAACTTCCTCGTTCTTCTTCTCCAAGTCCTAATGATTTCTATGAAAAATACAAGCAGATTGACGCAGACGATGAAATTCTTGTACTTGCCCTTACGCAAGGGCTGAGCAGCACATATGAGAGTGCTGTCATGGGTAAGGACATGCTCCTCGAAGAAGAACCGGATCGTAAAATTGCTGTCCTCAATACATTGACAGCCTCCTGCGGCATAGCCCTGCTGGTGAATGAAGCAACCGCCCGTATGGATGAGGGGTACAACTTTGATCAGCTCGTCTCTCATATGGAGGAACGAATCGAGAAAACAACGACGCTCTTCATCTTGAAGACGTTAGAAAATGTCATCAAAGGCGGACGATTGGATAAAGTCAAAGGCGCCATCGCCAAAACATTGAATATCAAACTCCTTATGAAAGCAAGCGATGAGGAAGGTGCCGTCGAAGTGACAGAAAAAGTTCGGGGCAACAAGAAATCCCTGCGCCGCTTTGTGGAACAAATCGGAGAATATGCATCCAACCTGGAAGACCGCGTCATTGCGATGTCCCACTGCAACGATGAGGAACGAGGCAAGAAAGTATTGAATTCAATTAAAGAACGATATAACTTCAAAGATTCTCTCTTCATGGAGACAGGACCACTGATCTCCACATATGCAGGAGAAGGCGGACTGGTCATCGCATTCTTTAAAGACTAAAAAAACGTCAGAGGTATTTTACCTCTGACGTTTTTCTTATGCATGATAATCTTCATATCGGGGTTGGGGGGACAATAAAGCAAGAATACCTGCGGTCACCGGAAATAGAATCGTCAGCAAAATCACTTCCTGATAACCTCCCAGCCAGTCAAAAAACAAACCAAATGGCAGGGGACCAAGCGCTGAGCCAACGACCATGACCGTTTGTGCAAGCCCTTTAATACTGCCAAGGTGTTCCCGTCCAAAATAATTCGGCCAGACGATATTCAATACAATACGTTCAAAACCATTGACAAAACCCCAGAATACACCAAACGCAATAGCCATCCACCATGAATTCGTGAACAGGAGGATAACCAGGGTAAAGATGTGGCCAAAGAACGTGATGGCCAAAATATAATGCACCTTGAAACGATCGACCAGATAACCACTGACAAATGTCACCGGAAATCCGACAACAGCCATTAAAGTCAGCACCATGGCTGCTACGCCTGTATCGAGCCCTCTTAGATCCATGATCGATACCATATGGAAGGTCACCGCTGTGTTAACGAGAGCTGGAACGGTGACACAAAACAAAATAAACCAAAAGGCCCGCGTTGCCATAGCCTCTTTTAAGGTCCAACTCTTTTCATTGACCTCAACGTTCGGGTTTTTCACTTCTTCCCCTTTCACCGGTTTCGGCGTCCCGTCAGGCACTTCTCCGATGTGCTCGGGTTTGTTCCGGATGAAGAAGAAGGCCAATGGAACAAAAAGAATCAACAGTGCGCCTCCCCACAGCCCCCATGTCATTCTCCAACCGAAGGATTCAATCAGCCAAGTATTCAGGGGAGGCAGCAGAGCAGAACTGGCAAAACCACCGATGGCCATCACGCTCAGCGCCCTTCCCCTTTTCCTAATGAACCATTGAGGCACAAGCGTGTTCGGGATCAATGTCATCGACCCCTGACCGAACAATCGAATCATAAAGAAACCGAAAAACATCATAACCGGCCCGAGAAGAAAAGCATTCCAAAACAAAGCTAAAGCTAAAAACGAACCGATCGTAACCATCATTGCCCGCTGTCCGAAGCGGTCGATGAGGCGCCCCATCATAAACAACGTAATCCCTGCTAACAAGGTAGCCGCTGAATAAATACCCGAGACCAAAGACCGCGAATACTCAAAATCTTCTATGTAGTAGTCAATAAAAATAGAGATGGAATAGGTTTGACCAGGTCCTGAAAAGAACACACTCAAACCTGCAATCATCACAACAACCCATCCATAATAAAAAGGTGTCTGGATGGGTTGTCCACGATTCTTATTCATGGTTTCTCTTCCCCCTATGGTTGACTTACAAAATCCATCACCTTATCAAACAACTCATCGCTGTCATCCCCATGACAGATTAAATGCTTCGACTTTTTCAGGAAAATGACCTCTTTTTCTTCTGACGGAATTTCCTCTTTCAAATACAAAGCCGCTTTCTTCGGCACCATCCCATCCAGTTCGCCCTGAATGATGAGCACAGGGCAGCGGACCTGCTGTAAATAAGGGCGTGTGAATTGCACACACTTCATAAATTCGAAGGTAGAAAAAAGGTAAGTATCCCTCAATTTTTTCTGGTACCGGAGGAAGAGCTCATTATCCGCGAGTACACCATTCCATGCATCCGCGGCCATTCCAAGCAGATCTTTATACATCTGCGGGAGACTGACATACTTCCCAGCCGCTGATAAAAGCACCAGTCGATTCAGATGGTACTTCGCAGTCAAGTAAGCAGCAATCATCCCTCCCATAGAAAAGCCGATGATGTAAATGGTGTCGTGTCGTTTCATGAGGTCCAGCAAACTAAGCTCTGCTGTAGCAATCCATTCTTGATAATAGTGGCCTTCAAGGTCCAAAGCCTCTCCGTGTCCCGGAAGCGTAGGATTGGCAATCTCCCAATCCGTCCGTGCTTCCAGAAAGTCAACGAGGGGTTGGACTTCATACGGGCTTCCTGTGTACCCGTGAATACATAAACACCCGATACTCATGTTCCTACGCCTCCACCCGATCATTTATTTCGTTATGCGAAACATTATAACACAATCATTTTCCAACTTTTACCCAAAAAATTAACCCTGGTTCCGGAAAAGGCAGCGGTCTGTTTATCCAATTAGCAGCCAGGATGACAGACCAACTTCTTCTCTTAGAAGCACAACCATTACAAGATTGTTCCTCTTCTGTTTTTACGTCTAAAGAAAATGCGCGCTAAATAAATAGCGCGCGGTTTACTTGATTCCTTTAACGAATGTCCCGATTCCTTTAACAATCGGACTGACATCTTTAACGGTTTTTACGACCTGACCCGTAGTGGACATCATTTTGTCGAAATCAATCTGGCCGTCTTCTTTTTGGAAATAACTCATGACGCCTTTGGACATGTTGCCGACGTTGAATGAAGAATTCTGATTCCCGGTCTCAGTATAACCTGTATAGTCGTAACTATTCACATATGGATTTTGAAAACCATACATGGATGGATTATACGGGGCATAACCCCAGACGTTGCCCTGGTTATTAGACATCTGCTGATAATTCACCTGATCGTACGGAAGACTGGAGGGATAACGGTACCAGCCATTGTTGTAGTAATAGTAAGGGTTATATGGGTACATGAATGTTCCACCTTTAACGTATGATACTTCAGCCTATGAAAAAGCACACGAAAAAGTGAAACGAAAGCGATTGATCCCCTAATTTATTGATGATTTTGGACAAAAAAAACAAGTGATGATCATCACTTGTCGAAACCATTCAGGAAAAATTCATGGAGTCAGTCCTAATATACTGAGGGTTTTCTTTTATTCTCAGCTTCTGTTTCATTTTTCGTTCTTGATAACCGAGAATCTTTTCTCCATCTATAAATACAGCGGGTGTACCGTAAATGTTGTTTCTTTGCAGTTCTTTGAAGTGGCCACGGTTTTCAGATACATTCCGCTCTTCATAATCAATTTCCCAATCTCCCAATGTTCCTAGTACTTTCTCACAATAGTGACAGTTCCGACTGGTGTACACGATCACTTCCGGGTTACCCAAAGCTCCCCCTCCTTGTGTCTTTTGC
The DNA here is from genome assembly GCF_009856445.1 of Halobacillus litoralis. Taxonomy (GTDB): domain Bacteria; phylum Bacillota; class Bacilli; order Bacillales; family Halobacillaceae; genus Halobacillus; species Halobacillus litoralis. Next base: position 13,604 of record NZ_WMFA01000016.1, on the reverse strand, counting down.
AATTCTGCCTAAAAATTTAATACCCGTTTTCACGACAGCTAAACCTATTTCCTCATTAAAATTCACTCATTTTTTGTCACGGTTCTGTTATTTTCAACACATCCCCTTTACATAAACGCCCCCTTTAGCGTTTATATCATTCACTTCTCATAACCATACGAGCTGATTTTTTAAGTAGTGGTTTCGAGAATCTTCCTTGGTAAGTGGGCGGAGGGGAATGGCGAGACTCCTGCGGGAAAAGAGTGCTAGGTGAGACCCCGGAAGGCGTCAGCCTGAGGAGGCTCATCGCGCTCCCGCGGAAAGCGAGTTATTCCCCGCAGCCCCCATCCACTCAAAAAACATCTCGAAACTGAGTCTTCAAGAAACCTGCCATAAACTTTAATAAACGGCTTAAAAAAGAAGGAGCACACGGCTCCTCCTCTTTCATTATAGTTCTTCAATCGGTGTGTCGCCGCTGATGAGGTCGTAGCTTTGGTGGATGGAACCTTCTACAGACAGAAGATGGACAAGTGTTGCAGCAACATCTTCACGCGGAATCTCTCCCTGTTCTGTACGATCCTTGAGCGTCACCTTACCCGTGCCTGCATCGTTGGTCAGCCCGCCGGGACGGACAATAGTATATTCCAGACCGGTACCTTTCAAGTATTCATCGGCACGCCGTTTCGCGTAAAGATAAAACTTGAAGTCGTCGGGTGCTTCTTCTGCACGGTCTGCACCGATGGAGCTTAGCATCATGTATCGCTTCACGCCATTGGCTTCCGCATGCTCCGCTGCCTTAATCGCTCCTTCCTGATCAATGACAATCGTCATGTCTGCGCCTGTATCAGGGCCCGATCCTGCCGCGAAGATGACAGCATCCATGCCTTTGAAAGCATGTTCAAAATCTCTCATCAGATCTGCATGGATCGTTTCTACGCCTTTTTCTTCGAATTGAGGGATCTGCTCCTCCTTACGAACCATAGCATATGGAGTATGATCGGTTTCTACAAGTTTATCGACAATATGTTTTCCTACTTTACCATTAGCTCCAATAACAAGAACTTTCATGTGAAAACCTCCCAATAAATATGTGACTCCTCCTTGTTTTCCCCTCTTCCTTCCTAATAAACAAATGGATAGGTAAAAGAAGGAAGTTCAATGATCAATCACGAAATGGTAACCAAACCAATGACGGAGGCGAATGGTTATGTCCAACACGTATTTGTTTACTGGTTTCCCAGGATATTTAGCTACAGCCTTAATTGAAGATCTTTTTAGAGGCAGGAAATCCATGGAGAAGGTCTACCTCCTTCATCTTCCCTCCATGGAAAAACAAGCAAAAAAGCAGGTTGAGACGTGGAAAGAGGATCAAGAAGTGAATACCGAAAAAATTGAACTCATTCAAGGGGATATTACTCAGGAAGGGTTGGGGCTGAACCCATCGAAGGCGACGCCATTACGAAAAGAGGTGACACACGTTTTCCACCTTGCTGCTCTTTATGATTTAGCCGTACCTCTTCTGCCGGCATGGAAAATCAATGTCCAGGGGACAAGAGAAGTGAATCGATGGGTTTCCCAATGCCTGAAATTGGAACGTTATATTTATTTCAGCACCGCCTACGTTTCCGGAAAACGGGAAGGCACCGTTTATGAAACAGAACTCATTCATGGAAAAGGTTTTAAAAACCACTATGAATACACCAAATACGAAGCAGAAAACCTCGTTCATCGAATGTGCCAAAAGATCCCGACAACCATTATCCGTCCAGGGATTGTAGTCGGTCATACAAAATCGGGGGCGACGGCCAAATTTGATGGCCCCTATTTTATATTAAATCTAGTAGACGCTTTAAGAAATCTGCCCGTTCTTCCTTACTTTGGTAAAGGAAAAGCCCGAGTCAACCTTGTGCCCCAGGATTACGTCATTGAAGCAACAAACTACCTTGCCCACCATTCCGAAAGCAGCGGAAATACGTATCACCTCACGGACCCCAATCCTTACACAGCCAAAGAGATCTACGAACAGCTCAGTTATGTGTACACAGATAAATACCCACATTTCCCCTTGCCGCTGGGTCTAGCCAATCAATCATTGAAACTTCGTCCTTTGCGGAAAGTTCTAGGCATTCAGAGGGAAGCTCTTGATTACTTTCTCTGTAGTGCAAATTATGACAATCGGCAGGCAGAAGTAGATTTAGCTGCTTCAAATATTTTTTGTCCCGACTTTTTCTCCTATACCGAGACACTGGTGGACTATTATCGTGAAAAAAGAGGCGATCCTTCTAAGCATGTGTCCATTTTATAGAAGGAGATTTGGTCATGATCGATGGGGACAAACACGAAAAAGGCAGGAACCTCAGGGTTCCTGCCTTTCTCTTAGGATTGGATTGTACAAATCATCACTGCGCTTCCATCCAATGTTCATACAGAGATTCCAAGTCTTTTTCCAACTGCTCTTTTTGATGTTGGAGTTCCATTAGCTCTTGAACATCGTCACCGTGCAGCATCTGTTGATCAACCGTAGAGATCTCTTGTTCCAGACGGGCAATTTCTTTTTCCCAATCAATGGTCGGTTCTTCTTTCACTGGGGGTTCTGGCTTTCTGTATTTTTCATTTTTTACCGTCTGCTCTTTCTCCTGCACTTCTAAAAGAGCGTGCCAATGCTTTTTCGTTTCTTCATACGTCCCGATATAGCGGTGAAGTTTTCCACTCACCAGAAAAGCGGTGTGAGTGAAACACTGGTCCAGGAAATGCCTGTCGTGGGAAACTCCTATGACTGTCCCCGTAAATTGGTTCAACGCTTCTTCGAGAACTTCCTGGGATTCCACATCCAGGTGGTTGGTCGGTTCATCCAGAATCAGGACTTGGATATCCTGATGCATAAAGATCGCAAGCTTCAAACGCATTTGCTCTCCTCCGCTCAAATGGCGGATTTTACGGAAGACATCATATCCATAAAACATGAAGCCCGCAAGCCTGTGCCGTGCTTCCCCTTCTGTCACCCGGATGTGATCTCTGAAGTGGTCGATCATCCGCTGATCACGATCGGCTTCCTGCAGAGGGTTTTGAGGAAGATAGCCGATTTTAATGGAAGGTGCTCGCTTGATTGTCCCTGCGCTGGCCATTTCTTTTTCCAGCAAAATTTTCAAGAGGGTGGATTTCCCACTTCCATTGGCTCCCACAATCGCAATCCGGTCCTGATAACGGACGTGGAGGTCGACACCGTCCAAAATCTTCTCACTGCCGTACTGTTTCTCCAGCGATTCAATCGTAAATACGTCCTTCCCTGTCCGCCCATCTGCTTCTAGGGAGAGGTTCATTCTTTTCGGATCGATGACCGGCTTATCGATTTTCTCCATTCGTTCCAGTGCTTTTTCCATACTTTTCGCTTTCTTAAAAAGCTTAGGGTTGGGTGGAGTGGCTTCATTCGCCCATTGCCTCAACCTTCGTATGGCCTCTTTCATCTTTTTTATTTTCTTCTGCTGTTCTTCATACTGGTGAAATTCAGCAAGCAGTTTTTCTTCTTTCTGTTTCTCAAAAGCGGTGTAGTTTCCTTTGTACGTATCGATTTCTCCCGATTCCAAATCCATAATGTCTGTTACGATGTGATCAAGGAATGCCCGGTCATGAGAAATCACGCAAATGGTCCCGTCGTAGGCTTGCAAATACGCTTCCAGCCATTCAATCGCCTGTAAATCCAAATGGTTCGTCGGTTCATCCAGCAAAAGAACGTCGGGGTCTTCCAACAACAACTTGGCAAGACCTAGTTTCGTCTTTTCTCCTCCGCTTAACCTTGAAAATGGCTGGTCCAGCAAATGATGGATATTCAACCCGTTCGCCACTTGTTTAATGGAGGCATCCATCTCGTATCCACCCCGTTGTGTAAAACGCTCCTGTATTTCCCCATAAGCGGCAATGGCTTTTTCCATTTTATCAGGATTTGTCATATCTACTTCTAATTCTTTCATCTGTTCAGCTAAAGAAATAAGCTCAGTAAAGGCCAGCTGCAAGTACTCTCTCCCCGTCCCCTTCCAGGCGGACGGAATCTGTTTCAAATACCCGATGGTCGCTCCCTTTTGAATGAAAAGATCGCCACCATCCAACGTTTCCTCTTTGGTCATGATTCTGAAAAGGGTCGACTTACCGCTGCCATTCCGGCCGACAAGCCCGACACGCTGACCAGGTTTGATTTCCATATCCAACGCTTCGAACAATACTTCTCCGCCAACAATTTTATATAAATTTTTTAATGTTATGATCACTGCAAATTCCTCCTAAAGACTTTTTGAAGACACAAAAAAAGTCAGAGGTCCCGTTACCTCTGACTTTTATCTGTGAATAATCAGGTATGAGACGTTACATTGCTTCACTATTCAGTTGCCATTTTGGACATACGTGTCCCGTTGACAGCTGAATCATGAATAATTGCACGGCGTACATAGTTGATTTGATAGTCAAGCACGTGCATCTGTAACATCTTCATACCCTCCTTTGTCTTTAGAATTACTCTCATTATATCGGATCGTCAGAAAATTTGCTACTCTTTTTTAGTTTCTGCGGATTTCCCAAGTTTCTTCAATAATTCAATAGCATCGTTCTTCTCTTCATCCGTCAGCCCGTCCATGATTGATTCAATCTCTTTCCAATGGTCAGGGAAAATGCCGTTCAACAGGTCCCGACCTTTTTCAGTAATGGACGCATAAGTAATACGCCGGTCATTTGGACAAGGCACGCGTTTCAAGTATTCCTTTTTCTCCAGCTTGTCCACCACATAAGTGATACTTCCGCTCGCGAGCAGAATTTTCTCCCCGATCTTCTGTAATGGCTGATCTCCCTGATGATACAGAAGTTCAAGCACCCCGAATTCTGTCGGGTTCAATTCATATCGCTGGATATCGTCCTTCACTAAATCTGCGATGGTACGTTGAGCTTTTGTCAATACGACAAACAGCTTCAGCGAAGGATCTTGTTTTTTCTTGCGGTACAGTTCTTGTTCGTTCATCACGTTCGCCCATCCTTTACAAAATATAAAGATAGTATAAGTTTAACAAATTCTAACTGTCAAACCATCCCTTTTCCGCAAATTCACGGTTTCCTTAAGGGGTGTCCATATTCTGCAGTGCGTTGGGTCCTCCACTTAAGAAGGTGAAATGACCTGGGAGCACCTCCAATTTCTCCGGTGTCTTCCCTTTGATTTCACCGTCCATATCCACATCCTGCTTGAATTCAACATCGATGTTCACTTTCTCCCCTTGATAGTGGGAAATCTCTTGAAATTCATTTTGGTCGGCTTGCGGGCGCCCCATCGTCATTAATTCACGGAATAGTGTCAAGTTGGAATTCTTCACGATGAGCACGTCAAACTTCCCATCCTGCAGGTTGATTGTTGGAACAGGGACACGCCTCGTCCCAATGAATTGTCCATTCATAATCAGAATCATCACCGCCTCACCATCGACTTCTTCGTCATCTATCGTCATTTTATAATGAAAAGGGGTGGCCTGATTCATCGTTTTCAGTGCGCTCATGAAATAACTGAGCACACCGAACCGGTTTTTCTGGGTTTCATCAATATTAAAGGAGGTTTGTGTCACCAATCCAATGCCCCAGAAGTTAATAAAATAATCGTCCTCTGTCCTGCCTGCATCCACAGTAACCTCTTCTCCTTCAATGATGGATGCAGCTGCTTGATTGAGCCGCTGGGGCGTATCCAGCACCCTGCTGAAATCGTTACACGTGCCACCTGGCAGCACACCGATCACCGGACGTTTCTCCAACGGTGCCAGACAATTGATGACTTCATGTAAGGTACCATCTCCCCCGAAGATGAAAAAGACATCGACCTCCGGACCATAATGCCGGCAGTTCCCATATAAATCATCCAAAGACAGAGTTTGGATGACCTTTAACTCTTTCACCTCTTTACTCAAGGCAGGCAACACTTGAGAAAGAGCCGTTTCCATCTCTGCTTCGTCCTTTTTTCCGTTATATATAAAGATTCCACTTTGATAACGAGGCATAGAATCCCTTCCTTCCTCTTATCATAATTGACTAAATATCTTTCTTTGAAACCACTCGTACTTCATTTAAGGTTTGAAAAAGCCTTTGCGGCTCATCGACGCTCAGGAAAATCTTCGTGCCTTTACATTTGAAACCAAATAGACGATACCCCTCTACCGCTTCGCTCAACCTTATTTCTAACTGTGGAGGCACCTTTTCAAGTCCAGCGAGCATCAGGGAGAAGGAATGACGTCCCTCAGGTATTGTCTCCCCTTCATACCAACGAACGGCCTTCACTTTTTCTAAGGGAACCGTCATATGAAAACGAAGCCCCTTTTGAAAATGGAGATGAGTTTTCTGAATGACGACAGGACTTTTACGGATAGCTTGATAGTCAGCGATTAAAAAGACGAGCGCATAAAGATCCAGGACGGTGGCCATCCATGCAATCGTGTGACTGTACTGCATGAGCATGACATGGACAGCAATGATTTCAATAAGCATGGCATGAACAAGCATGAGAAACACACCGAAGTATTCACTATTTTTGTGATAACTGAACGTTTGGGCTCCGGCCGGCTTATGATCAAGATGCGGAAAGAAAGCATAGCGGATAACAGCGGCGTCTGTGGTGATCACCCCGATCAGCCGTTCCAATTTTGGAAAACCTCCAAACGTTTGCTGAGTCGCTGTATGAATTCTCGAAAGTACATGTGGATAGGTGTGGATGGAAGCTTTGAAGTGTTGTTTCCATATCTTCAGTTTTTTGATGAAAACGACAAGCAGAAAAAGTTCCAAGAGGATAAAACCAGCCTCGACGAGGATAATGGTTACGTTCATATATTGCAGATGTTCTTTAGCATAAGCGGGAACAATCCAGTGAATGAACCCTGCTCCTAAGAGCCATAGAGGAGCAAGCAGCGACAAGGTCGGCTTTCTGCGGAGTACAAACAGGAAAAGCACCACAGGAAGAACAATCATGATGTCTAAGACAGTTGCCCATACAAGTAGCGGCGGAACTTGACCGGTGATTTCCATTTTTTGAATGAAAAAGTTTGACAAGAGTAAGACTGCCAAAAAAAGCAAGCCACCGTAAAATGACTTCGGATGAGTTTTTAATGTTTGAACCATACGATCACCCTTCTTTTCCTTTATTTTACTATAAAGAAGCAGTAGTGATTGAGCTTTGATAAGTAAAAGTTCATGGAAAGGTGAAGAGTTCATAAGACTGCCATATCTCCCCTAAAGGAGACACTTTCGTTTACTTCTAAGCAAAGTCGTATTATACTATAATTTGTTTAGGGGGCTAAGTAAATATGAAGCAAAACATAGATCAAATCTTAGGTTACAACATCAATATGGTCGCACATTTTTTACAGAATATATACAACCAGCGCTTAGGAGAATACGGGCTGACCCATTCACAGGCGAAGGTCATCTACTTTCTTGCCAAAGCGGGAGAGCAATCCCAAACGGACCTGCAAAAACAGCTCCACATCAAAGCATCATCAATGAACGGCTTGATCGAAACACTCTTAAAACATGACCGGATCATGAAAAGGTCCTGTCAAAAAGACAAACGGACAAAACTTGTGAAGCTTACGGATAAAGGATTAGAGTTGCATGCAACCATTCTGAAAATCGTCGCTGATATTGAAGAAGAAGCGAACCAGGGGCTTTCAAAAGAAGAACAGCAAATCATGGTGTCCTGGTTGAAGAAAATGCAAGACAACTTGAAACCTAAAACATCAAGGAGCGAAGACAAATGAAACAACAAAGTCAGCGGTTAGGGACCCAACCCATCCCTAAATTATTAATGAATTTATCCGTTCCCGCCATGATCGGCATGTTCGTCATGGCTCTGTACAATGTCGTTGACACGCTTTTCATCGCACGTGGTGTCGGTATTTTAGGCGTCTCCGGTGTCAGTATCGGTTTCCCGGTGATGATGATCATCATGGCCATTGCCGCAGCCGTCGGTATCGGTGGTGCCTCTGTCATCTCCAGACGTTTAGGGGAAAACAAACCGGAAGAAGCCAACCAGGTATTCGGTAACATCCTTTTTACGATTGTGGTCGTCTCAAGTTTCGGATTCATCGGCGCCTTCACTTTTCTTGAACCATTACTGAGATTGTTCGGAGCAACTGAGAACATTATGCCATATGCAACGGACTATTTGTTCCCGATCATGCTTGGATCGTTCTTCTTCTCTTTCGCCTTTACGACGAACAGCATCATCCGTTCTGAAGGAAACTCCAAGTTTGCCATGATTACGATGATTATCCCGGCTGTTTTGAATATGATCCTCGATCCGATCTTCATCTTCGGCTTGGATATGGGGGTGCAGGGGGCTTCTGTCGCCACCGTTATCTCCCAGGCGACCGTAACCATCGTCGTCTTGAATTATTTCTTAAAAGGGAAATCTTCGCTTGTGGTCAAAGTATCCTACTTGAAGCCGCAATGGACCGTTATCCGTGAAGTGTTAACCATTGGAATGCCGGCTTTCATCCGACAAGTATCCGGGAGCGGCATGATGATCGCCATCAACCTGATGCTGATTAAATTCGGTGGTGAATTCGAGGTTGGGGTCTTCGGAATTGTCCAGAAGCTCGCCATGTTTACGATCATGCCTATGATTGGTGTACTCCAAGGCATGCAGCCCATTATCGGTTATAATTACGGGGCCAAAAATTACGACCGCCTGAAAGAAACGGTCTTGCTCGGTATGAAAGTCGTTACGGTCATCTCTGCAGGCATTTTCATTTTGATGATGGCCTTCCCTGAAGGGTTGATGAACATCTTCACTGGAGATGAAGCGACCATTGATACTGGTGCTTATGCCATCCGTATCATGTTCGCTCTTGCCATTCTGATCGGTGCCCAGGTTGTCAGCGGCGGCCTTTATCAAGCATTAGGAATGGCAAAGCCAGCGCTGATCTTATCTATGGCGCGTCAAGTTCTATTCTTGATTCCGCTCGTCTTGATTTTGCCGAACTTCTTCGGAGTGACAGGCGTATGGCTCGCCTTCCCTCTTTCTGACCTGTTCGCTTTTGTTCTATCCATGATCTTTCTATACAAAGATCGAGCCCTATTTTTCAAAGCGAAAGACCAAGATCCGCCCTACCAGGCGGCGCCTTCTCAAGGCTGAATAAAAAGCACGGTGCATCCAGCACCGTGCTTTTTTCTAATTAATAGTAAAGAAAATGGGAGGGTTATGGAAGACTCCGTTTCGATACATTTGTGGTGTGGATGGGGCTGCGGGGAATAGTTCGCCCCTTTACCATGAAAGATTCTCGAAACACTCCTAAAAGGTCAGCATGAATGATTAAGCGAAATGAATCATATAAAAATTTTCCGCTTCAATGAATTTAAAGTTTGATATAAAGCACTCTTATGCCGACTTATGAGAGAGGAGTAAGGGACACTCTTCCTCGGTATTGGGGGGTTCGTTTCTCTCTTCAACGAATGGGGTGGTTGGGAAGCTGCGAGACTCCCGTGGGAGAAAGGAGATCGGCGAGATCCCGCAGGGCGGTAGCCAGAGGAAGCTCGCCACTCCCCCACAGGAAAGCGAGTAGCTTCCCAACCACCCCTGACGCTCAAATCAGGTAACGAGCCCCCAAACGTCTCAAAACTGAGTCTTCAAGAAAAGGCAGCTTATATAAAAAGATACATTGGGGTTTATCCCCCCTAACTTTTTCCAAACAGTTTACAAGGTAATTATAGCAACAACTGACAATTTCCGTTAGAATAAGACAGAGAGTTTTATTTTCTATATTAAAGGATGGAACGCATGACATACTCGATTCATTTAATAAAACTATTTACAAGCCGAGAAGACCATTTGTTCAAGCTGAACGAAGCGGAACGGCTCAAAAACGTTTGGAATCTATTATTCTTTTTATTAGGTTTGACGATTCTTACATATGTCTGGACAGCGTGGCTTGGTCTCGGTACAGATGCGATTTCTGCCAACATGTCTGACCTGAACAGAGTCGAATATGAAATGAGGAAAGCATGGTTCTTACTTGGACGCGCCGGATTTGCCATCCTTTTATTCTTGTTCACGCTCTTCATTTCATCTTTCTTTTTCTGGTTGTTCAATAATGTTTCTTATAAAAAACTTTTCATTCTGCAGATGAATGTCCTGCTGATCATGCTGATCGAACGGATCACCTGGATTCCTCTCATGGTTTATGCAGGTATTGACTGGTACGTCTCTCCCTTTTCTTTCGGAGTGATCGCCTCTTATTTCACCAGCATTGATTGGGTCATTTACTTATGCGGAGCCATCTCCATTTTTCAGCTTTTCATCATCTGGTACCAGGTGAAGTGCATCTCCTGGCTGTCCAAGACGAAAATTGGCTGGATCTGGGTCGGTGTTGTTTTCTGGCATATGTTGTTGTGGGCAGGTACAGCCGCCCTATCTAAATTCGATTTGTATCTCCTTTATTTACTCAGATAAGAAAGCAGCAGGTGTAAAGATCTATGAAAAAAATCAATGTTAAAGGCAGAATCCTGGGAATTTTGATTGTCGCCTTCGTTACGACCAATGCTTTCCTCATCTTCCTCGATGAAGGAGAACAAGTGGATCGCAAGTCTTATATCAAGGAATGGTCCAAGACAATCACCTATGATTTATTTGAAAAAATGGATACAAAGGCTGTGTTCGCATCAGAGGAATCAGAACCGGTCTATTTTAACGAAGATGTTGGATCGTTCCATGAGTTCCTTGTTGAAGAAGGGGACACTGTCAGCGAAGGCGATAACCTCTACACATATGATGTTTTAAACTATTATCAGGAAGAAGCTCGCCTTCAGTCCGAAGTAAGCCGGTTAGAAGAAGAAATTGATGCTATTGAAGGTTTGATTGACGAAATTGAAAGCTATCGCGTACCTGACCCTCCAGACACCGACAACAACTCAAGTCCTTTCAACAATAATTCTGATACAAGTGACACGACTCCTCCTTCCTACGTAGAGACCGAATATATGAAAGAAGAGAAAATCGCCGAGCAAGAAGCAGAACTGACAAAACAGGAAGCCATGCTCGAAATGATAGAAGATCAACTGGACCAGCTCCAGGACGAAGGTGATCGAATCACCGTTACAAGCGCGTTTTCTGGTACAGTCAGCGAAATATCAAAAGACCTTGAATCTCCACTTCTTACATTGGAATCTACGAATCTTGTATTAAAAGGGACAATTCCTGAACAGGAACGGAAGGAAATCGAAGAAGAGATGGTCGTCGAAATCCATGTACCTGAAATGGAATATGAAACAACAGGTACATTAGATTCTGTTGACAATTACCCGGAAGAAGTTGAGGTTCACCGCTCAAGCCGCTATCCTTTTACCGTATCTCTTGAAGATCCTTCAGAAGATTTGCTGGCTGGCTATCATGCCGATTTGAAAATCATTACAGATGAAGCGTTAGGTGCCGTCACCGCTATTGAGAAAGCGCTGGAGACTGAAGAGAACCTTTATGCATGGGTAATGAATGAGGAAGGAACCTTAGAGCGCCGCGATATCGAAACAGGTATTGAAGAACAAGGACTCGTTGAAATCCTATCTGGTCTTGAAGATGGTGAATGGCTGGCTGTCGAGCCGAAAGATGAATTCAGAAATGAAGCGATCTTCTTCACACCATTACATACCGATGACCTTAGAGTACGCCAGATGTTCAAGATGGAACGCCAGTCCATCCTGACTTACGGTTTACTAGGCATCCTATCACGATAACGTCAGAGAAAAACCGGCTGTCCCCAAGACAGCCGGTTTTTCTTTGTTCACTCAACAAATCCCCTCCATGATTTATTATAGAATATGGCAGGTTTCTTGAAGAATTGATTTCGAGATTTTTGTGTGTTTAAGGGTTCCGGGAAAAGGTTCTCAAAGTCCCTTTACCAGTAACCTGCCGAGCTCTGAATTTTTGAGAAAAGAAGGAAAAGAATTGTTTTACATTTGCATCTATACGTGGCACATGGGACGATAGTAGTTAGATAGAATGACAACGAAAGAAGTAAAAGGGGTATGAAAATGAAATTAAGTGTATTGGATCAATCCCCTATCTTAACAGGGACAGACCCAAAAGAAGCCTTACAACAAACAACAGAACTCGCAAAGTGGACGGATAAGCTGGGATATCACCGTTTCTGGGTGTCCGAACATCATAGTACAAGCAGTCTTGCAGGGTCTGCACCTGAGATACTTGCGGCTCACCTGGCTGCTCATACAAAAAATATCCGCATTGGTACAGGGGGCGTATTACTCCCCCATTACAGTTCCTATAAAGTGGCGGAAGCCTTTCGAATTCTTGAAACCCTCCACCCTGACCGCATCGACCTTGGGGTAGGCCGGGCTCCAGGTGGAATGCCCAACGTCAATTTAGCATTGAACCGCGGGAAGCTGCCGAGTATTGAAGACTATCCATCTCAGGTAGAAGAGTTAATGGCTTATTTACACGGGCATGATCCGCACGGAATGGACATTTATGCGACCCCGAAAGGAGAAACAGCCCCACCCGTATGGATGCTTGGATCAAGTGGCACCAGCGCACGTTTAGCTGCAGACTTAGGTGTATCCTACTCCTTCGCCCATTTCATCAATGGACGAGGAGGCATACGGGCAATGGATCGCTATCAGGATTATTTCACACCCTCTATGCAGCAGAGTAGTCCAGCCGGGAATGTTTCTGTATTTGTCGTCTGTGCAGAAACGGATGAGTATGCCGAATACCTTGCTGCAAGTTTGGATCTTGCTCTTCTCCAGATTGAACAAGGCGGGAAACGCACACATTTCCCTACTCCTGATGAAGCGCTCAACCATAAATACACCCTTTTCGAAGAAGAACGAATCCAGGATAACCGAAACCGAATGATCGTCGGCTCTGCCGATAAAGTAAAAGAAGAAATTGAACAATTGGCGGAAAGTTACAACGTAGATGAAGTGATCGTCAACACGATCGTCACTCCATTTGAAGATCGTTTACGCTCCTACGAACTCCTGGCTGATGCCTTTCAATTAAGTCACTCCCAAACCACGATGACCTAACGTCATCGTGGTTTTTTTATTCTTTATTATTCAACTAAATGGCAGGATTGTGGAAGACTTGATTTCGAGATGTTTGTGTGGATTTAGGGGCTCCGGGAAAAGGTACGCTTTCCGTGGGCGAGTGATGAGCCTCCTCGAGCTAACGCTCTGCGGGGTCTCATCTACCACGCACTTCCCACAGGAGTCTCACCGTTTCCCTACGCCCCTTTGCCATATGAGGTTCTCGAAATCCCTCTTATATTACTTGCCTAAAACTGTTATAAATCCTGCTTAAACCACGTTGATATAGGATTCTCAACCATAAAAGCTCCTATTGCTGAAAGGTAGTTTTGAGAGTTTCTTCCGGCAAGTGGGCGGAGGGGAATGGCGAGGCTCCTGCGGGAAAAAAGTGCTTGGTGAGACCCCACAGGACGCAGTCCGAGGAGGCTCACCGCGCTCCCGCGGAAAGTGAAGTGACCCCCAAGAGTTGGACACCTTCTAACTCTGACCGAAGGGGGATACACCTTGAATAAATTTACGAATGAAGACAAATTTCAAGCCGTCCATCGATATCTTGATGAAACCATAAGCTACCG
>NZ_WMFA01000015.1 GCF_009856445.1 Halobacillus litoralis | reverse complement strand
GAGATTTCCCTTTGCTTTAAGCAAATAAGATCCCTCAGAGACGATGAGGTTGATAGGTCCGAGGTGGAAGCGTGGTGACACGTGGAGCTGACGGATACTAATGGATCGATGACTTATCTATCTGATTTTAATCATTCGTGAAGAACGTTGCTTTTCAAACAAGATGTTTCCTTATCCAGTTTTGAGGGTTCACCTCAAACTTTATATTGATGTGGTGGTGAAGGCGAAGAGGTCACACCTGTTCCCATGCCGAACACAGCAGTTAAGCTCTTCAGCGCCGATGGTAGTCGGGTTTACCCCCGTGAGAGTAGGACGCCGCCACGTCATTTTGAAATCTTCAGGACTTATTCCTGAAGATTTTTTGTTTTGTATTAAAACTCTCTTCACCTCTTCTATTTGAAATCTATTTTCTTTAAATTTAATGTATAAGGTTGATAGATTCGGAGATACTAAGTGTAAAGGCTTCATGATTAAAGAGAGGAGGAGAACGAGTGAGCCGTAAAGATCATTGCAGTATTTGCGAGAGAGAAACAGAAAAGGGAATTTATCTATTACGAGTTTTTATTTGTGAAGATTGTGAGGAAGAGATGATTGACACACCTGCTGATGACCCGAAATATGAATACTTTGTTAAACGTATGGCCAAAGCCCATCGTTCTATGATTCCGTCTTAATATAAATGAGCGTAGCAGCTATGAAGAAGAATACACATCCACCCTTGTTTGCAGGGTGGATTTTTTTATTGACTAAAAAGGGAACGTCCACTTGAGCTAAACCCATGTGTACTGCGTAACGGACTGGGAACGTTACTCTAACTATTTTATTTATATGCTTTGAGTCCATCAGAGACGGAGCCTTTGTTCAAGGGCGATGTGTGTATTGCTTGTCTGTGGCTATTTATGTAAGCTTGAACATGGAAGAAGGTGATTGATATGAACTCTACATATATGCCGCTTTACGAAGCGCTTAAACGGAATATAGAACGAGATCCTTTATCTTTTCATGTCCCTGGTCATAAGTATGGAAAGGTGTTTGAAAAGCAGGCCTCTGAAACGTTTCAATCCATTTTACAATTGGATGCTACAGAAGTGGATGGACTGGATGATCTGCATGCTCCAGAAGGTGTGATTTGGGAAGCTCAAAAGTTAGCGAGCGAATTTTTCCAATGTGACCATACCTTTTTCTTGATAAATGGGACAACGGTCGGCAATATAGCTATGATTTTATCCGTTTGTCTTCCAGGGGAAGAGATTATAGTGCAGAGGAATTGTCACAAGTCTGTACTGAATGCACTCGAACTTTCGGGTGCATCCCCTGTATTCATCTCTCCAAGATATGAAAAGGAAACTGGCCGGCATAGCCACGTTTCTGCCGAAGACGTCGAAAGAGCTTTGAAGGACTACCCTGACAGTAAAGCTGTCTTTTTGACCTACCCGGATTACTTTGGAAGGACGTATGATCTGGAGAAAATTGCAGAAGTTGTTCATAGGTCCCGTATTCCGCTGTTGGTTGATGAGGCTCATGGCGTCCATTTTCAGCTCGGATCCCCATTCCCAAAGGCTGCCTTAGCTGCAGGCGCAGATGGTGTGGCTCAGTCTGCCCATAAAATGGCACCTGCGATGACGATGGCTTCGTTCCTTCATGTCCAAGGTGACAGGATCGATCTGAACCGAATTCGTCATTATTTACAAATGCTCCAGTCGAGCAGCCCTTCCTATCCACTGATGGCGAGTTTAGACGTGGCTAGAGCTTATTTAGCTGCATGGAAGCCCTCGGAAAAGGAGGACTTGTTTTCATTCTTGGATCAAGTAAAGGCCTTGTTCCAGTCTTATAATTATTGGACTGTGAAAACTACGGATGATCCGTTGAAGCTTACGCTCGAGGTTCTAAGCGGAACCGGGTTTGAATGGGCGGAGGCTCTGGATGCGGTGGGAATCGTACCGGAGCTTGCAACGACAGATCAAGTTCTACTCGTATTTGGACTCGCCCCGAGTTTGGATGTACAGTTATTGGAGGACCGGTTGAAGACCTTGGATTCCCAATTAAAAAAGCAAACAAACCGTGCTACAATAATAGAGGATCAAATCCAATTTCCAGCGGTTCAAAAGCTGGAATTCAGCTATTCGCTCATGCAGAGAATGGACGTGGAGAGAGTGGATTGGCAAGAAGCTGCAGGGTACGTCGCAGCAGAAGCGATCATCCCCTATCCACCAGGCATTCCATTAGTCTTGAAGGGGGAGCGCTGGGATGATCAACATATAGCTCAGGTGCGTGCCCTGTCCAGTCAGGGGGCACGCTTTCAAAATACAGGCATGGAACAAGGTGTCCTTGTTTTTAAAGGAGAATAGATGTGAAAGGATTGTTTGTAACGTTCGAAGGTGGCGATGGAGCTGGTAAATCTTCCATCCTGCAAGAGATCGGAAAAGATTTGATAGAGGAAGGGTATTCCGTTCTAGTAACGAGAGAGCCGGGAGGAATACGCATCGCAGAAAAAATAAGAGAAGTGATCCTTGATCCTTCACATACAGAAATGGATGGCCGTACTGAAGCTCTGCTTTATGCCGCGGCACGCAGGCAGCATCTCGTAGAGAAAGTCATCCCTGCATTGAAAGAAGGAAAAATCGTGCTTTGCGACCGGTTTGTAGATTCCAGCCTTGCCTATCAGGGAGCAGCACGTGGTCTTGGTATGGAGGAAGTTTTTAAAATCAACCAATTCGCCATTGATGATCATATGCCGGATTTGACGTTGTTGTTTGACATCAAACCTGAACGAGGGTTGAAGAGGATTGCTGCGAATCAGGGAAGAGAGAAGAATCGTCTCGACCTTGAACATATCGATTTTCATGAAAAAGTTTATGATGCCTACCAACGATTGGCTGAGCAAAATAAGGACCGCATCTGTGTTATTGATGCCGATCAGGAGTTCGAATCTGTGAAAAAAGATGCGTATCGCGTTTTAAGCGGTCACTTGCCATCATAATTTCCATCCATTTGTTATAATAGGAGAAAACACCCAACAGGAGGGTATGATTGCATGAAGATGATCATTGCGGTCGTTCAGGATAAAGATAGCAGTCGTTTGACGGATGCCTTAGCAGAAAATAATTTTAAAACGACCAAACTATCAACGACAGGTGGATTCTTACGAGAAGGAAATACAACGTTCATGATTGGTTGTGATGATGATCAAGTGGACGATGCTTTAGATATTATTAAAGATAATTGCAGCCAGCGTGAACAGATGGTTGCTCCCATTTCGCCGATGGGGGGAAATGCGGACTCTTACATTCCCAAACCCGTAAAGGTCGAGGTAGGGGGAGCGACTGTATTTATATTGCCGGTTGATTCCTTTTTTCAGTTTTAACTTAGAAGGGGTTCAAGTATGAAAATCAATCAAGAAATACGGACACAGATGGAGGCAGCAAAAAGACACTCTTCCCTCCAGACGAACGGGAAGCCTGGTTTTGATGCGATGGTGCAGTCCCAATCCCGGCAGCTGCAAGAAGCCCAATTGAGCAGGCTGATGAGTAGTATCACGGCACAGGGGGAGCGGGTGGCAAGAGCTCGGTCTTTCCGTGATCTGGCTAAATATAAACGTCTTATCAAAGACTTCATGAAAGAGTCCGTCCAATATGGAATGAACCTGAAGCATTCGCATAGTTGGAATGCACATGGACAGACTCGAAAGTTGACGATAGTGGAATCGGTTGATGAGAAGCTGTCTGAACTGACAGAGGCAGTGATGGATCAGGAAAAGCGAACGGTTGATCTGCTTGGGCTGATTGGTGAAATCAAAGGTTTGCTTATTAATTTATATACGTAAGGACGGAAGTAGTATGCAGACTTGGACACAAATGAAAGACATCCAGCCTCTAGCTGCCCAAATGCTGATGAACAGCTTCAAAAAGGACCGGATTTCCCACGCTTATTTGTTCCAGGGGAATCGCGGGACCGGTAAAAGGGAAATGAGTATTCTTTTTGCGAAAAGTATTTTCTGCAAAAACAGAGAAGGCGCGGAGCCCTGCCAAAGCTGCAGGGATTGTCACCGGATTGATTCAGGGAATCATCCAGACTTGCACTGGATAGAACCTGAGGGACAATCCATCAAAAAAGAACAAATCCTCCATTTACAAAAAGAATTTACGTATACAGGAATGGAGTCAAACCGAAAAGTCTATATCATCGTCGATGCAGAAAAGATGACAGTCAACGCTTCGAACCGATTATTAAAATTTCTGGAGGAACCGAGTCAGCAGACGACCGCGATGTTACTGACCGAAAGTGGTCCGACCATACTGGATACCATCAGGTCGCGTTGTCAATTGCTTGCCTTTCAGCCGCTGAATCCAAGGCGTGTGCAGGAAAAATTGGTGGAAGAAGGAGTCTCAGAATCGAATGCGAGACTTTTGTCATCCTTAACGAATAATTTGACAGAAGCCCTCGAGATGAATGAAGATGAGTGGTTTGCGAATGTGCGAAAACTAGTGATACAATTAATTGAAGTGCTTCAAAATAAACCAAATGAAGGACTTTTGTTTATCAACCATCAGTGGATGCCTCATTTCAAAGAGCGAACGCAGCTGCAGCGTGGTCTGGATGTATTGATGCTCTGGTTCCAAGATGTGATCAACCAACTTTTGGACCGGGAAGAATCGATCATTTTCACGACAGAGAGAGAGAATTTGAACCAGGCAGCGATGCGTTGGTCACGTCAGTCAGCAGCACGAAGCTTAACGGATATTCTTGAGGCGAAACGAAAGATAAATCAAAATGTCCATCCTAATTTAGTGATGGAACAACTTACCCTTCAACTACAGAGGTGATGATCGAATGATCGAAGTTGTAGGTGTCCGATTTAAGCAGGCGGGTAAGGTATATTATTTCGATCCGGGGGAATTGCGGATGACGACGGACGATTATGTCATCGTTGAAACCGTACGCGGAATCGAATTCGGAAAAGTTGTCATTGCTAATAAATCCATAGATGAAGAAGACGTTGTTTTACCTCTTAAAAAAGTCATCCGTATGGCAGATGATAAAGATAAAGTGACGGTGGATGAAAACAAAGACAACGCCGCAGAAGCTTACCGGGTTTGCGAAAAGAAAATCCGTGAACATAAATTGGACATGAATCTTGTGGATGTCGAATACACGTTTGATCGTAATAAAGTGATCTTCTACTTTACGGCTGATGGCCGTGTGGACTTCCGTACATTAGTCAAAGATCTTGCGTCTGTTTTCAAGACGAGGATCGAACTGCGCCAAATCGGTGTCAGAGATGAAGCGAAAATGCTCGGGGGGATCGGTCCATGTGGACGGATGCTTTGTTGCTCAACGTTTTTAGGTGATTTCGAACCTGTTTCTATAAAAATGGCCAAGGACCAGAACTTATCCTTGAACCCAGCGAAAATTTCTGGCCTTTGCGGCCGCTTAATGTGTTGTCTCAAGTACGAAAATGATGATTACGAAAATGCGAAGAAAGAGCTTCCTGACCTCGGTGAAAGCATTGCGACCTCCTTTGGTAAAGGAAAAGTCGTCGGACTGAATATGCTCGAACGTATGGTGCAGATTGAATTCCGCGACAAAGAGCGCGTCCTTGAATACTCTCTGCAAGAGCTGATCGATGAAGGAGTTCTTCAAACCGAAGCCTCAGAATAAAGGGTGGAGTCGAGCGTGAAGAAGAAAGCCATATTTGAACAAGTATCCCATTTTGAAAGTCAAATCGGTGAGCTCTATGAACAGCTCGGCGATTTAAAAAAACAGCTGGCCTATCTCTTAGAAGAAAACCAGCATTTATCGCTTGAAAATCATCACTTGCGACAACGGTTAGAGAAAGAGAATGAAAAAGAACAATCTTCCTCAAGTTCCAAACAGGACAAAGGGGCAGTCGTCGGGGAAGGCTATGATAATCTCGCGAGGCTTTACGAAGAAGGCTTTCATATTTGTAATCTTCATTTTGGCAGCCCGAGAGATGAGGATTGTCTGTTTTGCTTATCTTTCTTAAACAAAAAGAAATAATTCCAGGTCCAAGCCTTTCCTTGCTCGTTCGAGGAAGGGCTCTCTTTATATCATAGATGGGTTTAAATTTATAGTTATGTTAGGGAAAGATGATTTGTCAGTATTACGGAATACTTGATTCCATGTTTTTATGTGCAGATAGGAGGCGATGGGAAACGTTTAGTTTCCCAGAATCCGTTCGCCCCTGAAAAAAAGCAATGAAACCGTTCCAGAAAAGGGAGCTGTTATAGGAATTCAAGTAAAGAAAGGAAAGCGGAAATGGTTCAATTATATGAAGATGAACGAATTGATTTTTTATTAGCGAAAGAAAACATGCGGATTATTCAAAGCCCGAGCGTATTCGCTTTTTCATTAGATGCGGTTTTACTCGCTGACTTTACTTATGTACCAAAAACACGGGGGAAAATCATCGATTTATGTACAGGGAACGGTGTCGTCCCTCTTTTTCTCTCCACACGATCGAGAGTTCCGATAACAGGGGTGGAAATTCAGGAGCGGCTCTATGACATGGCCCTCCGTAACATGGAACTGAATGATTTAGGCGATCAACTGAATATGATCCATGGGGATTTGAAAGATATGCCCGGACATTACGGAAATGACAAATTCGATCTGGTTACATGTAATCCTCCATATTTTCCTACTCCTAAAGCGGATGAGCAGAACTTGAATGAGCATTTGGCTATTGCCAGGCACGAAATCCACTGCAGCTTAGAAGACGTAGTAGAGTCATGCAGCAGGCTGGCGAAGTCAGGAGGAAAAGTATCCATGGTTCATCGCCCTGAGCGCATGGTGGAAATTATTCAGTTATTCAAAAAGTACAAGTTGGAGCCTAAAAGAATGCGACTCGTATATCCAAAAGAGGGAAAAGAGGCGAACATTCTTCTGATTGAAGGAGTCAGAGACGGGAAGCCCGGGTTGAAAATTCTACCTCCGCTGTACGCTCTTACGAATGATGACGAATATACTCAAGAGCTAAGGGAAATTCTTTATGGAGAATAGTCATTACGTCTATATGCTCAAATGTAAAGATGGCACCCTTTATACCGGATACACCAACAATCTGGGGGCTAGGTTAGAAAAGCATCAGAGCGGCAAAGGGGCCAAGTACACAAGAGGTAGAGGGCCTCTCGTACTTGAGGCTTATGAAGTGTATGAGACGAAGTCAGAAGCCTTACAACAAGAATACCGGCTGAAACGAATGACAAGGAAAGAGAAAGAATATTGGATTGAACAAAGAAAGGAAGGGGTGAGCATGGATGAACGTACAAAAAAGTTTCATGGATCATGATCAAGGGACGCTTTATATTGTCCCTACTCCCATAGGAAACCTGGAAGATATGACTTTTCGTGCTGTTAATACTTTAAAAGAAGTGGATATGATTGGTGCCGAGGATACGAGGAATTCCAGAAAATTGCTCAATCATTTTGAAATCTCTACGACACTTGTCAGTTACCATGAACATAACAAACACACAAAAGGTCCGGAGTTGATTGAGAGGCTGAGTGGTGGAAAAGACATCGCCATCGTCAGTGATGCGGGTATGCCCGGGGTTTCAGATCCTGGAACAGATCTTGTCCAAAGAGCGATTGAGGCAGATATCCCCGTCGTTGTTCTGCCAGGTGCGAATGCCGCGTTGCCTGCTCTCGCCGGATCAGGGCTATCCACAGAAGAGTTTTACTTTCATGGATTTCTTCCAAGGAAAAAGAAAGACCGCGCAGCCGTTTTAGAGAAGCTTCAATCCATTCAAGCCACTCTGATTTTTTATGAATCTCCTCACCGATTGAAGGAGATGTTAAGCCATGTTCATGAAATACTTGGAGATAGAAAGGCCTCATTAGTACGCGAACTGACGAAACGTTACGAAGAATACATTCGTGGGGGTTTGGGAGAATTAGTGGATTGGGCTCATTCTGAACAAATTCGTGGGGAATTTTGTGTAGTGATTGAAGGAGCGGGTGATGTAGAATCTGAGGATAGCCACCAGTGGTGGGCACACTTATCCCTCGTCGATCACGTCCAGCACTATATTGAAAACGATGGAATGAGGAATAAAGAAGCGATAAAACAGACGGCTCTAGACCGAAAGCTCCCGAAACGGGAAGTCTATCAGGCCTATCATGTAGAAGAAAAATAAAACCAGCAAGAGAAAACCCCTTACTGCCAGGCCTGTGAACAGTAAGGGGTTGCTTTAACATATGTCTTTTTTCTCTCTATAACCAGTAAATCGTCTCTTTTCTATTTATCTCTAAATCTGATTTATTTAAGGTTGTCTTGTAGTTCTGAAAGCAGCATTTGTGCGCCTTCCTTGCTCAGGACTAGGTTGCCGTTTGCCAGTTTCATATTTTCATCAGAAACTTCCCCTGTGACATGGCAAGTCATGTTGGGCTTATATTTCTTTAGAACGATACGGTCATCGTCCACATAAATCTCCAACGCGTCCTTTTCGTTAATGCCTAGTGTGCGGCGGAGTTCGATCGGAATAACCACGCGACCGAGCTCGTCGACTTTACGTACAATACCTGTAGATTTCATATTTCTGTCTCCCCTCAATCAAAAGTTTAGCTGTCATGTTTCGACATATGTCTCGACAATATAGTACCAACCATTCCCAGACGTGTCAATTACTTAAAAAGGGATTAGAATTTCCAATTCCACATACTGGTGCAGGTATTGAAAATGGGTGAGTGGAGCGATTCATCCAGGCCTCTTTCCATCTCTACCCATCCCTTTCATCCCATATCTGGTTGGTTTATCCAACCTATCTATATACATTTTATTTTACCAGAGTATTTACATATGTGAAATTATAATGTTTGGTTCTTTTGACAGTTTTACGTAAAATTCGGTATATTTTAATGTTAGGAATGGAAATAAAGAAGATAAATCGATAGAATGATACCATGACCTTTTATGACACATGGTAGGAAGATTTTGAGGAGGGAAAAGAATGCCTGAGGAAAATAAGACGTTTTATATAACGACACCTATTTATTACCCTAGTGGTAATTTGCATATTGGACATGCCTATACGACCGTAGCGGGTGATGCGATGGCACGCTACAAACGTTTACGGGGATATGATGTCATGTATTTGACCGGAACGGATGAGCATGGACAGAAGATCCAGCGGAAGGCAGAAGAAAAAGGGGTCTCTCCACAAGCATACGTGGATGATATTGTGAGCGGGATTAAGCAATTATGGGATAAACTCGATATTTCCTATGATGACTTTATTCGTACCACACAGGATCGTCACAAAGTAGTCGTAGAGAAAATTTTTGATTACTTAATGAAAAAAGGCGACATTTATTTGGATGAGTATGAAGGATGGTATTGTACCCCGTGCGAGTCCTTTTTCACAGAACGTCAGCTTGAAGACGGCCGCTGTCCGGATTGTGGCGGTGAAGTAGAAAAAGTAAAAGAAGAATCCTACTTCTTCAAGATGAGCAACTATGTGGATCAATTGCTTGAGTTCTATGAGAAGAATCCGAAATTCATCCAACCGGAAAGCCGTAAAAATGAAATGATCAATAACTTCATTAAACCAGGTCTTGAAGACTTGGCTGTATCCCGGACGACATTCGATTGGGGAATTGGAGTACCCGGAAATGAGAAGCACGTCATTTACGTATGGATTGATGCGTTGAGCAACTACATTACCGCGCTTGGCTATGAGAGTGATGATGATTCCAAATATCAAAAATACTGGCCGGCAGATGTTCAGCTTGTAGGGAAGGAAATTGTCCGTTTCCATACCATCTATTGGCCAATCATGCTGATGGCTCTTGATCTGCCTTTGCCGAAGCAGGTATTTGCCCATGGCTGGATCTTAATGAAAGATGGAAAAATGTCCAAGTCCAAGGGGAACGTTGTGGATCCGGTCCAGTTGAGTGATCGTTATGGTCTGGATGCTCTACGCTACTACTTGCTTCGCGAAGTACCATTCGGTTCTGATGGGGTGTTTACACCAGAAGCATTCGTTGAACGTACGAACTATGACCTTGCGAATGACCTTGGGAACCTACTGAACCGTACAGTCGCGATGATCAGTAAGTATTTCGAGGGTGAAATTCCAGCTCTGAAACTAAGGGAAGATGAGTTTGATGAAAGCCTTGAAAAACTGGCCCAGGAGACGAGAATCTCTGTAGAAGATTCTCTTGAGAACATGGAGTTTTCTGTGGCTCTTGCAGATCTTTGGAAATTCGTCAGTCGTACGAATAAATATATCGATGAAACACAGCCGTGGGTTCTGGCTAAAGATGAAAACCAAAAAGACCGACTGGGTAATGTCATGGCCCACCTGGCTGAATCGCTTCGTCAAATAGCTGTGATGCTTCAGCCGTTCTTGACGCAGACGCCTGAGCGAATCTTCCAGCAGCTCGGAGTAACAGCAGATGAGCATAAAGCATGGGAAAGCCTCAGCGAATTTGGAATTCTTCCAGCTGGAACGAAGGTACAAAAAGACCAGCCGATTTTCCCTCGTCTCGATGCGGAAGAGGAGACGCAAATCATCAAAGACATGATGAAGAAGTCAGCTCCTCCAAAAGAAGAGAAAAAAGAGGAGAAAACGGAGCAAGTGGAAGAAGTGACCATCGATGATTTCATGAAGCTTGATTTCCGGGTTGCGGAAGTAACGAAAGTCGACAAGGTGAAGAAAGCAGACAAGCTGCTTAAAATTCAATTGGACCTCGGTTATGAGCAGCGCCAAGTCGTTTCCGGTATCGCTGAACACTACACTCCGGAAGATCTTGTTGGAAGGAAAGTCATTTGCGTCGCCAATTTGAAACCGGTCAAACTCCGCGGGGAATTGTCTGAAGGGATGATTCTTGCTGGTGAAGACGACAATGGTTTATCTTTGGCATCTGTGGATCAGTCGTTGAAGAATGGGACGAAAGTGAAATAACACGCCAATAAAAAGGGAAAGCTCTCCATAGTGCTTTCCCTTTTTTTACATGACGATTAATTGATGAAGGTGGGAAAATGAATGTTGTTTGATACGCACGTCCACTTGAATGCAGATCAGTTCGAAGAGGACTTGGAAGAAACGATTGAAAGAGCTCAAGAAGCTGGTGTTCAGTATATGACCGTTGTAGGCTTCGATAGGAAAACGATCCCGAAAGCGATGGAAATCGCCGAGCGGTATGAAAACATCTATGCCGCTGTAGGCTGGCATCCGGTTGATGCTATTGATATGACGGATGAGGACCTTCAATGGATTGAGGAATTGTCTCAGCACCCTAAAGTCGTCGCGATAGGGGAAATGGGATTGGATTACCATTGGGATAAATCACCGAAAGACGTGCAAAAAGAAGTGTTTCGTAAACAGATCCGTCTCGCAAAGAAGGTGAAGATGCCGATCATCATCCACAATCGTGAGGCGACAGATGATATCGTTGAAGTCCTAAAGGAAGAGAATGCAGCTGAAGTCGGCGGCATCATGCATTGTTACAGTGGGCCTGTAGAAATTGCGCAGGAATGCATTGATATGAACTTCATGATTTCCTTAGGCGGTCCTGTCACCTTTAAGAATGCAAAATTACCGAAAGAGGTGGCCAAAGCGGTGGATCTTAAGCATTTGTTAGTAGAAACGGACTGCCCGTTCCTGGCTCCGCATCCGAACCGCGGGAAGCGAAATGAACCTGCCTATGTGAAGCTTGTTGCGGAACAAATTGCAGAGTTGAAGGGAATTTCGTATGAAGAGGTGAGTGAAACCACAACTTCGAATGCTCTCGAATTCTTTGGAATCCAGTCGCAATAAAGGGGACCTTGGAGGGTATATTACAAAATTCGCCCAATTGTATGGGAACTGTAACACGTTTGTTATGTTAATTGACTAGGTATAATAGCATAATAGAGGAGTCAGTGATGGTCATGCTGGCTCCTCTATTTTTTTGTAAAGAGGATCCATTTGACATGAGTTTGTCACTTGACTACAATAAAACGCGTGCTTTAGAAAGGAGGCCAAAGGATGAAAATAGGAAAATTGTTAAAATCAGCCATTAGTCACATGATGGTATGGGCAACTGTGATTGCCGTCCTATGCATCGCCTTTTTAGTAACCGTTTCGTATGAAGCTACTAAAGCTTCTGTGCAAGTGACACAAAATGGGCAGAAAGAACTGATACGCACTCATGCTGATACTATTGATGAATTATTATCAGAGCTCGATGTCACTGTCCAACAACACGATGAATTATCACATAACTTATCCGATCCGGTTGAGTATGGAATGGATGTCTCATACATAGCATCTAAGTCTATCAATCTAGCCATCGATCGAAACCATACAGAAGAATACTTTACAACAGCCTCGACAGTGGAGGAATTCTTTGAGCAGGAGGATCTTGATTTCAAAGAGCGGGATGAATTATCCCATGATCCGGATGCTCTCATTGAAGATGGCATGGACATTAAAGTCCAACAGGCCTTCCAAGTGAACGTCAATGATGGAGGAGACTCCAAAAAAATCTGGACGACCGCATCCACGGTCGACGAGTTGTTTCAAGAAGAGGGGATTACTCTGAGCGAATTGGATGAGTTGAACCTCAATGAGGAAGAAGAGCTATCCTCTGATAAAAAGGTCATGATTACCAGAGTCGAGAAAGTGACCGACGTTGTCGAAGAAGAAGTTGACTTTACAGTGGAAACAAAGAAAGACAACTCTCTTCCAAAAGGGGAAAAGAAAGTCGTTTCCAGTGGAGAAAAAGGGTTGATTACGAAGGAATATGAAGTAATCTTGAAAAACGGTGAGGAAGCCAGCCGTGAACTAATTAAGGAAACGGTGGAAGAAGAGAGTAAGACAAAAGTGGTTGCTCTTGGTACGAAAGTGGAGAAGAAAGCGACAGTTGCTGCTTCAAGCCCGTCAAGTTCTTCAAATGCATCAAGCTCTTCCCGCTCTTCCTCAAGTCAAGCATCTACGACGGTATCGCGAAACGATACAAGTGGAGCGAAGACCTTATATATGCATGCAACGGCCTACACCGCAAACTGTGCAGGATGTTCGGGCATTACGGCTACAGGCATCAACTTGAAAGCGAATCCGAACAAAAAAGTCGTAGCGGTCGATCCTAGTGTCATTCCGCTTGGGAGCCGCGTCTGGGTAGAAGGGTACGGCTATGCCATTGCTGGAGACACAGGTGGAGCTATTAATGGAAATCGTATCGATTTATTCGTTCCTTCCAGGAGCGAGGCTCTTAATTTCGGCTCCCGTAATGTAAAAGTGAAAATATTGGATTAATGGAGATAGCAGAGGAATCGTTCCTCTGCTTTTTTCCGTGTATAGAGTCATGGTATGCTATGGAAAGATGAAGAAGGGAACGCAACAGGAGGAAAGTACGTGAAAATTAAAGAAGTGATTGTGGTGGAAGGGAAAGATGATACCGCCCGAATTAAATCTGCCGTGGACGCAGATACCATTGAAACGAATGGATCAGCGATTGATGAGCACGTTCTTGAACAAATCAAACATGCACAGGATAAAAGAGGGGTCATTATCTTTACAGATCCCGATTATCCTGGAGAGCGGATCAGGCATATCGTAAGCCAGCATGTACCTTCATGTAAGCATGCTTTTTTACCGAAACATCGTGCACGTGCCAAACATGACAAAGGCATTGGCATCGAACATGCATCGATTGCTGATATTCAGGAAGCCCTGTCTGCGGTATATGAACTAGTGGATATCCGGGAAGGTGAAATTGAAAAAGCCGATCTCGTCGACTACGGACTCATCGGAGGTCCGAAAGCCTCCAAGCGCCGGGAGAAATTGGGGGTCTCCCTCAAAATTGGCAAAACGAATGGAAAACAGTTGTTAAAACGATTGAATATGTTCCACATTACGTCCCACCAGCTAAATGAAGCGATGGATCAGATCATACAGGAGGAAAGAAATGAACAGTAAAGCAGTAGCCACACCAACAAGAACGAAAGAAATTTTGCAGAATTATGGATTCTCATTTAAGAAAAGCCTGGGGCAAAACTTTCTCATTGATGTTAACATTTTAAAAAATATCATTGCAGAAGCTGGAATTGACCGTTCAGCGAGTGCGATAGAGATCGGACCTGGCATCGGGGCTTTAACAGAACAGCTGGCCCAGCACGCCGACCGTGTCGTAGCCTTTGAAATCGACCAGCGCCTCCTTCCGATTTTGAAAGAAACTCTTGGGGCCTATGACAATGTCGAAGTCATTAACCAGGATATTCTCAAAGCGGATGTTGCCCGTGTAATCGCTGATCATTTCAACCCTGATCAACCCGTCCGTGTCGTAGCTAACCTTCCTTATTATATTACGACACCTATTCTGATGAAACTTCTGATGGATCGACTGCCCATTGACAGCATAACGGTCATGATTCAGAAAGAAGTGGCGGATCGCATGGCTGCTGAACCAAATACGAAAAGTTACGGTTCTCTTTCCATTGCCGTTCAGTATTATACAGAAGCAAATGTCGTCTTGAATGTCCCTAAGACCGTCTTTATGCCTCAACCGAATGTGGATTCTTCTGTACTACATTTGGAAATGAGAGAGAAGCCACCTGTTGAGGTGGAAGATGAAGAATTCTTCTTCGACGTTGTGAAAGCAACGTTCGGGCAACGTAGAAAAACTTTGATGAACAACTTAGCCCGTCATTTCAAAGGGGAAATGGATAAGGAAGAGCTTAGAAATCGACTTGAAAAGGTCAATATCGATCCATCTCGACGCGGGGAATCTTTATCCATGCAGGAATTCGCAGATCTAGCCAACGTTTTATATAAGTGACTGTAAATAGACACAAAGCCCATGTTCACACATACACTACAGTAGTGTATAGAGTGAGGTGGGGAAGTGATGATATCAAGTGGAGACCTTGTAACACGGAAATCCTATCAGCACGACATCATTTTTCGAGTGAAGTCAGAGAAGGGACCACTCTTAAAATTGATGGGCGAATATATAAGACTTGAGGCCGACGCCCCTCTCGATGATCTTGAAAAAGTAACCGGAGCTGAGTATCACCGTAGAAAAAGTGAAGTCGATGAGAAGGAAGCCTATTCCTACCGTTTATTTCGGCAAGATTACAGACTCCTAAAAGAAAAAAGGGAAGCAGAAGCAGGGAGTGGGTATGCCAATCAAAAAGAAACGAACTATTTTCAAATCCCTCCCCGAATTCTTCATATAGATGGAGATCCATTGTTTTTGAAAAAGTGTATTGCTTTATATGAACAACTAGGGTTGCAAGTTCATGGACAATACCTTCACGAAAAAGAAATGCCGAACCAAGTCCTGTCTCTAATAGAAAAAGTGCACCCGGAAATTGTCGTTTTGACGGGACACGACTCCTACTCCAAAGCGAAAGGAACTGTCAGGGAGTTGGAGTCTTATCGTCATTCCAAGTACTTTGTAGAAGCTGTCAGGAACATAAGAAGAAAATATCCCAATTTCGATCAAATGGTCGTCTTTGCTGGTGCCTGCCAATCTCATTTTGAATCCATTATCAGGGCTGGAGCCAACTTTGCGAGCTCACCTGCCCGGGTTAACATTCACGCCATTGACCCGGTCTACGTGGCTGCCCGTGTGGCGTATACTTCGTTTATGGACCATATCAACATTTGGGAAGTCATTCGTAATACTATAAGTGGAGAAGATGGCCTAGGCGGAATAGAAACCAAAGGATTGCTCCGCATCGGCATGCCCTACACTGAAAATCAAACAGAAGAAATCCAGGAACCATAAAAAAAGCCGTCATCACGTGATGACGGCTTTTTCTTATTCACCTTCAGCTAAATGGCAGGATTGTGTAAGGCTCAATTTCGAGACTTTTGTTGAGTGGATGGGGCGGAGGGGAATAACTCGCTTTCCGCGGGAGCGCGGTGAGCCTCCTCATGCTGAATCCTTGCGGGGTCTCACCTAGCACTCTTTTCCCGCAGGAGTCTCGCCATTCCCCTCCGCCCCTTAACCAAGGAAGGTTCTCGAAACCACTACTTAAAAATCAGCTTGTATGGTTTTGGGAAAAGGATAATATTAATTCTGCCCAGTGGCATTCAGAAAGTGAAAGCTTGATACAGAAGCTTATCCCACTCTAGATGGGAGAGTGGTGGGCACTCCATCTCGGTATAGGGGGTTCGTTTCTCCCTCATATGAAATGGGTGGTTGGGAAGCTGCGAGACTCCCGTGGGAGAAGGAGATAGGCGAGATCCCGCAGGACGCAGTCCGAGGAAGCTCGGCGCTCCCCCACAGGAAAGCGAGTAGCTTCCCAGCCACCCCTGACCTCAACCCAGGCAACGAACCCAGAAACATCTCGAAACTGAGTCTTCAACTAAAGGGAGCGTTAGCGGAAGAGGAATATGTACGGATTTTAAGGAAATAAAAAAAGCTTACATACTTTTCCTTGAAATGGATAAGCTAACCAGGACCGATTATTTATATCATTCTGTTGCATTGTGAATGCGCAGTTGGTATAATTAATAATTTTATTTGACTTTGTCCTAAGTCTGTGATAAACTAATTTACAGTGAGGTGGAGTGCAGTGGCTAAAACGTTAGTAGAAATCAAGCAATCCCTTGAAGGGCAAATTGGTAAACGCCTAACTTTGAAAGCAAACGGCGGACGTCGTAAAACAATCGAACGATCCGGTGTACTGGCAGAGACATATCCTGCTGTTTTCATTGTAGAGCTGGATCAAGAAGAAAATGCTTTTGAACGTGTATCTTACAGCTATGCAGATGTACTTACAGAGACAGTCGAATTGAACTTCGACGACCTACAGACTATGGCACTTGAGCAGTGAACCAACCGTTTGCTGCTTTTTTATTTTGTCTGCAAAACGGAATATCATTCAAAAAGATAAAGAAGGAATCATTACCATCCTTACATACAACTCCCTTGCTTATCCGTTGCATGTTTCGCACATACTAACTTTGTCGTAGCTTTAGTGAAAGCGAAAGGAGCTGAAGACGATGGGACGTAAGCGCAGCATGATGTCCAACTCGTTGAAAGAAGAAATCGCGAAAGAACTTGGGTTTTACGACAAGGTAGAAAAAGACGGATGGGGCGGCATTTCTGGGCGTGATGCCGGCAATATGGTAAAACGAGCAATTCAAATGGCAGAAGAACAAATGGTGAACAACCAACAGTAAGCTTTTCCCCTGGCGCTTGATGCTCCAGGGGCTTTTTTCCTTTCTCGTGCCCCTCACCAGCCCAACAAATATGGTACAATGCTTTCAGAATCATATGGAAGATGAGGTGCTTGCATGCAAATACTTGAAAAAGCTCCTGCGAAAATTAATTTGTCTCTTGATGTTTTACATAAACGAGCGGACGGGTTTCATGAAGTAGAGATGGTCATGACAACTGTCGATCTTGCCGATCGCATTGAACTGACCCTCCTCTCTGAAGATGAAATCAAAGTGGAATCGGAAAGCCGTTTTGTCCCGAATGATGAACGTAATTTAGCTTACCGTGCGGCACAACTGTTGAAAGATCGTTTTCATGTAACTCAAGGAGTTAAGATCTTTATTGAAAAGAACATCCCTGTAGCGGCCGGGCTTGCTGGAGGAAGCAGTGATGCCGCAGCTGTTCTTCGAGGTGTGAACCGGATGTGGGGGCTGGGTTTGAGCATGGATGAATTGGCGGAACTTGGTTCAGAAATTGGTTCGGATGTTTCTTTCTGTGTACACGGAGGAACGGCGCTTGCGACCGGCCGGGGAGAAAAGATTCAACACCTTCCTGCCCCTCCTCCGTGTTGGGTAGTCCTTTCTAAACCTACGCTTGGTGTATCGACCCAGTCCGTCTATAAGAATCTTGATTTAAGTGCGGCTCACCACCCTGATACCGAAGCCATGGTGAATGCTCTGAAAGATGGAGACTACTCGGGCATTTGTGAGAACGTCGGCAATACACTTGAGGGTGTGACGCTACAAATGCATGAAGAAGTCGGTCAAATTAAAGAGCAGATGAAGCAGGCAGGGGCTGACGCTGTGCTTATGAGTGGAAGTGGTCCGACCGTTTTTTCGCTCGTTGAACATGATGCGCGAGCCCAGAGAATTTATAACAGTCTAAAGGGCTTTTGTACGGAAGTTTTTATGGTTCGTATGCTCGGATACAAAGAACCACTTGATAAATAACGTACGAATTTGTTATATTTAATGAAAACATTCGGATTTAGAGGTGTCTTTGTATGAAAAGAAGCGAAAGACTTGTCGCCATGACTCATTATATTCTCGATCGACCACGTGAGCTTATATCCCTCCCTTTTTTCTCAGAAAAGTACGATGCTGCGAAATCATCCATTAGTGAAGATTTAGGAATAATCAACAAAATGTTCCAACATGAGGGGATCGGCTATTTAGAAACAGTTTCTGGAGCAGCTGGTGGAGTGAAATATATCCCTGCTTTCTCAAAAGAAGAAAGCCATCGTTTTGTTGAAGAATTATGTGAAAAGTTGGAGGACCCCGTGCGGCTCCTGCCGGGTGGCTATTTGTTTATGAGTGACTTGTTAGGTGATCCGGAAACGACACGTAACATCGGCAAGCTGTTCGCTTCTGCTTTTCGCGATAAAGACATCGATGTGGTCATGACAGTTGCGACGAAAGGAATCCCCCTCGCCTACGCTGTCGCTTCCTACTTGAACGTACCCGTAGTGATTGCCAGAAGGGATCCGAAAATTTCTGAAGGGTCAACGGTGAGCATTAACTACGTTTCTGGTTCGACCAGGAAGATACAAACTATGGTTCTAACGAAGAGATCTCTTCCTCAAGGATCAAGAGTCTGTATCATTGATGATTTCATGAAAGCTGGCGGAACCATTAATGGAATGCGGAATTTATTAATGGAATTTGATGCTGAATTAGCAGGAATCGGAGTTCTTGCTGAGGCGGAAGATGAAGAAGAGGACCGCGTCGTGGATGATTATTTATCTGTAGTACAGATTATCAATGCGGATGAACGCAAATCCTCCATTGAAGTCCGACCAGGGAACCTGTTAGAAAACATATAAAATATACTTTGTGAAAAGAGCCCTCATCCTTTTGTATGAGGGCTTTCTTCATGGTTGAACACCTAAATATACAGAATCATAAAAATTTTTTAGAAAAATTAGCAGGATTTTTTCCCGTTTTGTGGAATTTGTCTTACATAAGTTCTTTTGTATAAAAGGTGGTGAATCTAATGGAAGTAACTGACGTAAGACTGCGACGCGTGAATACTGATGGAAGAATGCGAGCAATTGCTTCTATTACCTTGGACCAGGAGTTTGTTGTCCATGACATACGGGTGATTGATGGCAACAATGGACTGTTCGTGGCGATGCCGAGCAAACGCACTCCGGATGGGGAGTTTCGTGACATTGCACACCCGATTAATTCAGGTACTCGTGGAAAGATCCAGGACGCTGTACTTGAAGCTTATCACCGTGCTGGTGATGAGGAAGAAGCTGAGGTGGAATTCGAAGAAGCCGGCGCTTCCTAATACTTACGCACAACAAGAGTCTAACCGAACCAGGTTAGACTCTTTTTTTGGTCAAAGACCCTGGACGGATTTCCGTTTATGTTCCTCCTCTAAATGTTGAAATACATGTTGTATTGAGATATGATTCAAAGTGGATATTTAGGATGGAGGTACGTTCATGACTAATCGATATGCAGTCGTTCTAGCCGCTGGCCAAGGTACACGTATGAAGTCAAAACTTTATAAGGTTTTGCATCCTGTATGTGGAAAGCCGATGGTTCAGCACGTTGTCGACCAATTGAATACATTAGATTTGCAAGAATTGATCACCGTTGTAGGTTTTGGTGCTGAAAAAGTCCAGGATCAGCTGGGTGAAGATAGTCATTATGTCATTCAGGAGGAACAGTTGGGAACAGGCCACGCTGTTTTACAGGCGGATGACATTCTGGCTGATAAAGAAGGGACGACCGTTGTTGTTTGTGGTGATACGCCATTGTTGACAGGGGAGACGCTTCAAAAACTTCTGGATCATCATGATGCAGAAGGGGCGAAGGCTACAGTCCTTACGGCGCATGCTGAAGACCCACACGGGTACGGCCGCGTCATCCGTGGCGGAAATGGCCAGGTTGAACGAATCGTGGAGCAAAAAGATGCGTCTGATGAAGAACAGGCGATTCAGGAAATCAATACAGGTACGTATTGTTTTGATAATGCTATGCTGTTTGATGCACTTAAGAACGTCTCTAATGATAATGTTCAAGGTGAATATTACCTGCCGGACGTCGTTGAAATCCTGAAGGGTCAAGGGGAAACCATCAGTGCCTATCAAACACCGGAGTTTTCGGAATCTCTAGGTGTTAATGATCGTGTGGCCTTGTCAAAAGCAGAAAAGCTAATGAAACAACGAATTAACGAGCAACATATGAGAAACGGGGTTACGCTTGTCGATCCTGAACAAACGTATATCGGTCCAGATGTGATCATAGGAAGAGATGTCGTCATCTATCCTGGAAGCGTTCTTGAAGGTGCAACGAGCATTGAAGACGATGCGGTAATAGGCCCTCATTCTACCATTACAAACTGTTATGTGGGCAGTGCAACGATTATTAAGCAGAGTGTCGCTGCCGATAGTAAGATCGGCTCCCGTGTCCAAATTGGACCTTTTGCCCACATCCGCCCGCAATCCTCTCTAGGTGATGATGTGAAAGTCGGAAACTTTGTGGAAGTGAAAAAGGCTTCCTTCGGCGATGGAAGCAAAGCTTCTCACCTAAGCTATATCGGGGATGCTGAGGTTGGAAGTGGTGTCAACATCGGTTGTGGAACCATTACGGTGAACTACGATGGTGAGAACAAGCATTTGACGACGATTGAAGATGATGCATTCATCGGATGCAATTCAAACTTAATTGCTCCTGTCACCGTAGGAAAAGGAGCTTATGTAGCTGCGGGCTCCACGATTAACCAGGATGTCCCGTCCGAAGCTTTGTCGATTGCCCGTTCCCGCCAGACGAACAAAGAAGGCTATGCAAGTAAAATGAAATCGATCAAAAAAGATTAACGGAGGGTTCCATCCATGGCAACTGGATATAAGGATTCAAAACTGAAAGTATTCTCACTCAACTCAAATCCTGAGTTAGCGAAAGAGATTGCTGATAACATCGGAGTCGAACTAGGTAAATGTACAGTCACGAGCTTTAGTGACGGAGAGATTCAAATCAATATTGAAGAAAGTATCCGTGGGTGTGATGTGTATGTAGTTCAATCTACATGTGAGCCCGTCAACCAGCACATCATGGAACTCCTGATCATGATCGATGCTCTAAAACGTGCGTCAGCAAGATCCATCAATATTGTCATGCCTTATTACGGTTATGCTAGACAAGACAGAAAAGCCCGTGCCCGTGAGCCGATTACAGCTAAATTGATTGCTGATCTTCTTGAAACGGCAGGAGCTTCCCGCGTCTTAATGCTTGATCTGCACGCACCGCAAATCCAAGGATTCTTCAACCTGCCGATTGATCACCTGGTCGGGGTTCCGATTCTATCCGACTATTTTGAGGAGAAGAATTTTGAGGATGTTGTCATCGTATCTCCAGACCATGGGGGAGTAACACGTGCCCGTAAAATGGCGGATCGTTTGAAAGCTCCTATTGCCATCATCGATAAGCGTCGTCCGCGTCCAAACGTTGCGGAAGTCATGAACATCGTCGGTAACATCGAAGGCAAGACGGCCATTTTAATTGATGACATTATTGATACAGCTGGTACGATTACACTGGCGGCCAACGCTCTTGTCGAGAACGGTGCCAAAGAAGTGTTTGCTTGCTGTACGCATCCGGTTCTTTCAGGACCTGCGATCGAGCGTATCGATAATTCGAAAATTAAAGAGCTTGTGGTTACCAACACGATTCCACTAGGTGAAGAAAAATCGAGCGAGAAAATCACCGAGCTTTCTGTAGCCGGCTTAATCAGTGAAGCTATTGTCCGTGTCCATGAACGTCAATCCATTAGTATTTTATTTGACTAATTTTACGTAATTAGGTTTAACTCTTGTTTTTAACGGGAAACTGAAATAATGATTGGTAAATTACTGGAGGTTGATTAATTTGGCTATTACATTAAAAGCAAATCAAAGACAAAATCTCAAGCAATCTGTAACCCGTGAAATCCGCTTGGAAGGAAACATTCCTAGTGTCGTATACGGGAAGGATAAAGAACCGATCACGGTTGCTGTTAACAGCATAGAGTTACTTAAAACCGTTCGTGATGAAGGTAAGAACGCGATTATCTCTCTTGATATTGAAGGAAAAGAGACCGTGGATGTCATGCTCCATGAATATCAAGTCGATCCATTGAAAGATGAATTAATCCACGCAGACTTCTACGTTGTAAACATGTCTGAGGAAATGGATGTCGAAGTTCCTGTACACTTAGAAGGTGAAGCGGCAGGAAGTAAAGAAGGCGGCGTCGTTCAGCAGCCACTTTACGATTTGGCGGTTCGTGCCAAGCCACGCGATATCCCTGAGGAAATCGTTGTTGACATTTCTGAACTGAATATCGGTGACAGCATCATGGTCGGTGACTTGAAAGAGTCCAAAAACTATGAGATTACCGAAGATGAAAATACGACGATCGTATCCGTAACTCCTCCGGAAGAAATGCCGGAAGAAGAGCCGGAAACAGATACTGATGCTGAACCTGAAGTCATTAATGAGAAATCAGAGGACGCAGAAGAAGATTCTGAAGAAAAAGAAGAGTAATTGGAAACATTCGAAGGGCGTGGCCAAGAAGCCGCGCCCTTTTTAATCGTTCAACTTCCTACAGTCATAAGTCAATCAATGGTTTTAAACAAGTATTATAACTGTTGATGGGCTTATGCTCTTGGTGTACCCAAATTTCATCATTGTCCGGTTTAAGAACCAGGGTTAAGGGGATTGTATAAACACACGACAGGTTAGGCGCAAGTTTTTGTAAGGATGGAACGCATTTTGACATCTTTCCGCGTTTCCTTTTGATATAATGAATCAATAGTATAAAGACAGAAAAGGAAGTTATGTATGAAGTGTATTGTAGGACTTGGAAATCCAGGGAAGAAGTATGAAGACACCCGACACAATATCGGGTTTATGATTATAGATGAATTGGCTTCACGAAATCAGTGGGCTTTGAACCAGAAAAAATTCAATGGTTTATTCACAATGGAGCGTTTCAACGGAGAGAAAGTAATCCTTTTGAAACCTCAAACGTACATGAATTTGTCAGGGGAAGCCCTTCGGCCTTTGATGGACTTCTACGATATTGATATCGAAGATGTATTAGTGGTTTATGATGATTTGGATCTGCCACCAGGAAAAATTCGTTTGCGGAAAAAAGGCGGCCATGGCGGTCACAATGGCATTCGCAATATCATCGATCAGCTGGGAACAAAAGAGTTCAAACGACTGCGCGTCGGTGTAGGGCGTCCGGAAGGTTCAAAAACCGTGATTGATCATGTGTTAGGTGGCTTCTCCAAAGAAGAACAAATATCAGTGAAAGAAAGCATTGATGATTCTGTAAAAGCTTGTGAAGCTTGGATAGAGCGACCGTTTAACGAAGTGATGAATGATTTCAATGTGAAGTGACGGGATCATCGAGTTCGTATAACAGTCCCGAATGACGGTAAAACTATCTACCATCAACCCTTCAAGGAGGATGGAAATGAAAATACGTTATTTTTGCCGTCATTGTGAAAACCAGGTCGGAGAATTAGATGCGAAACATGTGGATGTGTCCCAGTTGGGCTTTGATATATTAAATGATCAGGACCAGGAGCAGATGGTTCATATGACAGCGAGCGGTGATATGAACATTCGAACCATTTGTGACTCGTGCAAAGAATCATTAGACGACAATCCACATTACCATGAGCTTGACTTTTTTATACAGTAAATCTTGATTTCTGATGGGATCGGAAATCTGGGTGGTGGAGGAATTCGTTATGCAAGGTATTAAGGATTATTTATTTCCACAGGATGACATTCATTCTGTTGTCGAAGGTTTTAAATCGGGGATGAAGGAACAAATGGTGGCTGGTTTGTCCGGGGCTTCACGAAGTCTAATGGTTTCCATGCTTCAAGAGTCTTTGGAACGACCAGTCATCATCGTGACTCATCAACTGATTCAAGCACAACAATTGTATGAGGATATGCAAGAATTGACCGATGCAGACCAGGTTCACCTGTATCCGGTCAATGAACTGATTGCATCAGAAATCGCCGTTGCGAGTCCTGAACTAAGGAGCCAGCGAATCGACGCGTTAAGTCAGTGGCTGTCTCAGGAAAAAGGGATTTTAATTGCACCTGTGGCTGCACTAAAACGAATGATGCCACCGAAATCTTACTGGGAGCAAAGTCAGCTCCCTTTTCGTGTTGGGGAAGAAATTAATCTCGACAAGTACTTAGAACGCTTAGTGAACATGGGGTATGACCGTACAGAGATGGTGGCCACACCAGGGGAGTTTTCTTTGCGTGGGGGAATCATGGATGTGTACCCACTGACCGCAGAGTTTCCGTTTCGGATTGAGTTGTTTGATACAGAAGTGGACTCGATTCGGACGTTTGATTCCGAAACACAACGGTCCCATGACAAATTGGAGGCTGTCCAGATTGGGCCGGCTACGGAACTGTTGCTCAAGGACGAGGATTTTGCCAGAGCCCATGATCGTCTGGAGAACGCCTTGAGCCATTCTTTGAAGAAACTAACCAAACAGGATGCGAAAGAGACACTCGCTCAAGTAGTCGAGCATGACTTGGATCTTTTAAAGGCGAAAGAGCATTTCCAGGAAATTTATAAGTACATTGGATATTTCTACGAAGAACCTGTCAGTCTACTAGACTACCTGCCTGAAACAGGTCTTGTCATTCTGGATGAAATGAGCCGAATCCAGGAGACGGCCAATCGTCTCGACCAGGAAGAAGCAGAATGGCACAACAGTATGCTGGAAGCCAACCAGACCGTGCGCGAACTTAACCTTTCTTTCGACTGGCAGGATGCTTGGATGAAAATCGAACATCCTCGTCTTTATCTGTCTGTTTTTATGAGGCACATACCCAATACGCAACCGCAGAATATCGTGAATATCTCGAGTCGTCAGATGCAGCAGTTCCATGGCCAGATGAATTTATTGAAAAATGAAATGGATCGCTGGGAAAAGCAGGATTTCTCTGTCGTGATCCTCGCTCCCGATGAAAACAGAAAGTCCAAGATCGAAGGTGTCCTTCGTGACTATGATATGGAAGCGGTCATTGCGGAAGGGGACGTCCAGCTTCCGTTGGTGAAGCCGACCATTATCACGGGTAATATCAGTCATGGGTTCGAATGGCCGATGCATAAGCTTGCGGTCATGACTGAAAATGAACTGTTCAAGAAAAGAACCGCCAAACCGAAACGGAAACAGAAAATGTCGAACGCCGAGCGGATTAAGAACTATCAGGAATTGAAGGTCGGCGATTATGTCGTCCATGCCAGCCATGGGATTGGAAAGTATCTAGGGATTGAAACATTGAAAATGGCTGGGAACCATAAAGATTTTCTGATGGTCAATTACTCTGGAAATGACAAGCTGTATGTGCCAATTGACCAAATTGATCTGATCCAAAAATATGTGGGGTCGGAAGGAAAAGAACCGAAAGTTTATAAGCTTGGCGGCAGTGAGTGGAAAAAGGTCAAGAGCCGGGTCCAATCTTCAGTCGAAGATATCGCTGATGATTTAATTCAGCTTTATGCTGAACGCGAAGCCTCCAAAGGATTTGCCTTCAGTGAAGATGGAGAAATGCAGAAAGACTTTGACGCAGCCTTCCCTTATGAAGAAACGGAAGATCAAATCCGTTGTATTGAAGAAATCAAATCGGATATGGAACGCGTGCGTCCGATGGACCGGCTGCTTTGCGGAGATGTAGGTTATGGAAAAACAGAAGTCGCGATTCGCGCAGCTTTTAAAGCGATTGTCGATGGAAAACAAGTAGCCTTGCTGGTGCCTACAACCATTCTTGCCCAGCAGCACTATGAGACTCTTCAAGAGCGTTTCCAGGGCTTTGGGATTAACATTGGACTAATGAGCCGTTTCCGTACGAAAAAGCAGCAGAAAGAAACGACCGATCGTCTAAGGAAGGGTCTTGTCGATGTGGTGGTAGGAACCCATCGAATTTTATCCAAAGATATGCAGTTCAAGGACTTAGGGCTGTTAATCGTCGATGAAGAGCAACGTTTCGGAGTGAAACACAAAGAGAAAATCAAACAGTTGAAAAACAATGTCGATGTGTTGACGTTGACGGCGACTCCGATCCCGAGAACCTTGCACATGTCCATGCTTGGTGTCAGAGATTTGTCTGTCATTGAAACACCACCGGCCAACCGTTTCCCTATTCAGACGTATGTGCTTGAATATAATCCGATTTTCCTCCGGGAAGCGGTGGAACGGGAGATGGCCCGGGGCGGTCAGGTATTTTTCCTCTTCAATCGTGTGGAAAACATCGAACGGATGGCTCAGCAAATTGCTGAGCTTGTCCCGGAGGCTAGGGTCACTTCTGCCCATGGACAGATGAATGAGACCGAACTTGAGAATGTCATGTTTTCCTTCCTGGAAGGGGAATTTGATGTGCTTGTCAGTACGACGATTATTGAAACGGGGGTCGATATTCCGAATGTGAATACCCTCATTGTTTATGATGCGGACCGTATGGGACTAAGTCAGCTTTATCAATTGCGAGGACGTGTCGGAAGGTCGAACCGGGTGGCCTATGCGTATTTCACTTATCAAAAGGACAAAGTGCTGACAGAAGTGGCCGAGAAACGGTTGCAGGCGATAAAAGAATTTACCGAGCTCGGTTCCGGGTTCAAAATCGCCATGCGTGATTTGTCTATTCGTGGAGCGGGGAACCTTTTAGGAGCCCAGCAGCACGGGTATATTGATTCTGTCGGATTCGATATGTATTCCCAGATGCTAAAAGACGCCATAGAAGCGAAAAGACAAGGGAAAGAGCCGGAAAGTATTCAGCCGTTCCAACCGGAGCTTGATATGATGCTGGATGCTTATATTCCCGATGAATACATCGCTGATGAAAAGCAGAAAATCGATATGTACAAATTGTTCCAGGCGATTGAAACAGTCGAGGATATCCATGACTTGCGTGATGAATTGATCGACCGGTTCGGCGATTACCCGCAAGAGGTGGATAACTTGTTCCGCGTTTCTTCTATTCGTCTGCAAGCAAAACGTTCAAGGATTGAGAGCGTGACAGAGAAGAAAAGGAAAATCGAAATGTTGATGGAAGCTGAGCAAAGTCAGCAGATCGATGGAACAAAACTGTTCGAATTTGCAAATAAATACGGGCGTATGGTTCAACTAGGGACAGAAGATTCCCAATTGAAGGTAACCTTTACATGGGACCGTAAGACAGAATTCAAACGGTATGAGCTTGTCGAAGAATTTATCAGCAAGCTTCCGGAGATGATGAGAGAAGTATCAACCGCCTAATTGCACCTCATCCCTTAACAGGGATGAGGTTTTTCTTATCTATTCACGCTTCCTCTGCACCCGGTGAAATCCAGGTCCGGATCCCAGACACTCGAGACATAAGTCAATCCCCTCCATGGAGAAAGACCACTCTATTGCGTGTCTTGTCTTATGCTTGTCGTGTCTAAACGGTCGCCTCCACATCCGGTGAGATCCAGTTCCGGTGCCTAGCTTCTCGAGGTCATATGCAAATCATCTTTGTGAGGAAGAAGCACCTCACAAAAGATGCTTCGCATATGCTTGTCGAAGCTGCCCAAGGCACCTCCACATTCCAAATCGTCCAGTTCCAGCTCCCAGACACTCGAGACATAAGTCAATCCCCTCCATGGAGAAAGACCACTCCATTGCGTGTCTTGTCTTATGCTTGTCGTGTCTAAACGATCGCCTCCACATCCGGTGTTTACATTTTTTATGAAAAAATCCATCCAAAGGGTGTATAGGTTTTTATTGCTGTATCATACTATCTTTAATCACCCGCTTGTTCTGCTTGCGCTTCAACAGGTATAGATAGGCAGTCATCACAGAAAAGGAGGCAGCATATAGAATGAAAGCAACTGGTATTGTACGCCGTATTGATGATTTAGGACGTGTTGTTATCCCGAAAGAGATCCGCCGTACGCTGAGGATCCGTGAAGGTGATCCTTTGGAGATTTTTGTAGACCGTGAAGGTGAAGTGATACTTAAGAAATATTCACCTATTAGCGAGTTGGGTGATTTTGCAAAAGAGTACGCAGAAGCGCTCAGTGAGTCTTTAGAAGCTCCTGTGTTGATTTGCGATCGTGATGAGTATATAGCGGTGGCGGGAAGTGCGAAAAAGGATTATATGAACCGATCGATCGGATCTAAGATTGAAGAAGTCATGGATTCGAGAACAATGTCATTTGAGAAGCATCCGGAGCCGGTTGAATTGACTCGGGGTCAGGAAGAAGATGTGATATCATATCTTATTTATCCTATCATTGCGCAAGGAGATCCCATCGGCTGCGTCGTCGCCTTCAATAAAGAAGGTTCTCCATTAGAAGACGGGGTCAGTAAAGCTGTACAGACAGCCGCTAGTTTTTTAGCCAAACAAATGGAGTAGCAAGTAAGGTCAGATCCAAGCGGGTACGGGGTCTGACCTTTTCCTATGATATAATGAATGTTCTGAATACATATATATTAGAAAGGGTCCAATATGACCAAATTACGTTCACGCTCTGTTTTACAAGGAGCATTCATTCTAACACTAGCCGGATTGATCAGTAAGGTCATAAGTGCGGGGTATCGTGTCCCCCTTCAAAACTTAACAGGAGATCTTGGCTTCTATGTCTATCAGCAAGTGTATCCCATTCTCGGCATTGCTCTGATCCTTGCCCTGTATGGTTTTCCAGCAGCCATTTCCAAAATCGTTTCCGACATCGATGATCAATCATCGCCTCTATCTGTTCCATCGTTTTATATCCCTGTTTTCTTGTGGGTGATGATGGCATCTGGATTGATTTTTATGGCTGGATTTTTATCGTCTCCGTGGATTGCTTCTGTAATGGGAGATGAAAAACTAACCACTTCTTTAAAGTCGGCGTTTGCTGTTTTTCTCCTTGTTCCTTTTGTAGCGGTTGTTCGAGGTACATTTCAAGGACAGAATAATATGGGCCCTACAGCTGTATCACAAATTATCGAACAAGTCCTCAGAGTCGGAATCATCATTGGTTCTGCTGTTTTAATCATGAAGGGAACGGACGTTTACACCATAGGAATAGGGGCGTCGCTAGGTTCATTGGCAGGCGCAGGAGCTGCGTTTTTGTTTCTTTTTTATTGGTTGATGAAAAAGGGGGACATGTGGACATGGAGAAGGTGGGATCATGGTATCTCCTATAAACGGACCATTTTCCTGCATGGCACCCTGATTTGCTTAAACTACATGCTGCTCTTATCTTTACAGCTCGTTGATGCATTGACATTGGTCCCGAACCTCCTGAAATCAGGGATAGCGCTTGAAGATGCGCGTATGTGGAAAGGGGTGTTCGATAGAGGGCAGCCTCTCATTCAACTGGGTACGGTGCTTGCATCATCGCTCGCTCTCGCTCTAATTCCTTCTGTCACGAGATCAAGGTTGAAGCAGAATCCTGCGAAAGTGAAAAAATCGGTGGTGAGCGCCGTGAAGATGACCGTCTTCCTTTGTGTTGGAGCCACGGCTGGGCTGATCTTCTTATTTCCGGCCATCAACCAGTCCTTTTTCCAGGATGATCAAGGAACGGGAGCTTTAAGAATCCTGATGCTTGTCATCCTTGGCAGTTCTCTTTCCATTACCCTCTCTTCCATATTGCAGGGATTAGGTTATATGAAACAAACAGCCATGATGATCGCAGGGGGACTGATTATTAAATGGGTTGGAAACAAGGTCTTTATTCCTTTTTGGGATTTAGAAGGAGCAGCAATTGCCTCGGTGATGGCTGTCGCTTTTGTTTTAATCGGAAATGTCGTAACCTTAAGACATGAAGTTCCTTGGGGAAAATGGACCACCCTCCCCTGGAAAGGGATCCTGATTTCTCTTGGAGGAATGATGTTCGGACTATGGCTGGCTAAAATGCTCGCCTTCCTTGTTTTTAATTTAGATACAAGGTTGTCTTTATTCCTGTACACATTGTTTGTTACAGGATTTGGTGCTTTGATTTATGCTGTCCTTCTTCTCAGAACGGGCAGCTTCACAAATGAAGAATTAGATGTCATACCTTTTCGTAAGGTCGTATGGAAGCTTTCGCCGAAAGGAATGAACCAATGAATACCATAACAATCATCGGACTTGGAGCTGCGGATTTAGAGCAGCTTCCGCTCGGGGTTTACCGTGAACTGACCCAAAATCAATCCCATCTCTATGCACGAACCCTCGATCACCCAGTCATCCAAGCGCTGCAAAATGAAGGAATCACATTTGAAAGTTTTGATTCTGTCTATGAATCCCATGATCAATTTGGAGATGTGTACACAGAAATCGCCTCCCGTCTTCTTACCTTTTCCGGTGGACAGGACGTAACCTATGTCGTCCCTGGCCATCCTATGCTTGCTGAACGGACGGTTCAATTACTGATTCAAGCGAGAGACAGAGGGGAAGTCCTCCTCGATATTAAAGGTGGTCAAAGTTTTCTTGATGCCACGTTCACCGCGCTTGAAATCGACCCAATCGAGGGGTTTCAGTTTGTAGATGCTACAGATTTGAAGCGGGAAGAGCTTCAGTTTTTGAATCATATCATCCTCTGTCAGGTGTATGATTCGTTAGTGGCTTCGGAAGTGAAATTGACATTGCTGGAAGATCTACCGGCTGATTACCCCGTAACCATAGTGACAGCCGCTGGAAGTGAACATGAAAAGCTTACCACGGTTCTTCTTGAAGAGCTGGACCGCCGCGTCGAAGTGAATAATTTAACCAGTGTGT
The DNA here is from genome assembly GCF_009856445.1 of Halobacillus litoralis. Taxonomy (GTDB): domain Bacteria; phylum Bacillota; class Bacilli; order Bacillales; family Halobacillaceae; genus Halobacillus; species Halobacillus litoralis. The sequence continues at coordinate 19,485 of NZ_WMFA01000015.1, read as the reverse complement.
ATATCCCCCCTGTTAAAAAAGATGATCTCAATCACCAATTTTTCCGCCTGAGAGAAGTCATCAAGATTCTGAGAAGTCCGGAAGGCTGTCCTTGGGATCGCAAACAAACGCACGAATCACTAAGGAAATATATGATTGAAGAAGCCTATGAGTTTATTGATGCTGTTAACCGCATGGATGATGACCATATGGTTGAAGAGCTTGGGGATGTGCTGCTTCAAGTCATGCTGCACAGCCAAATCGGGGAAGATGAAGGATATTTTACAATCGACGACGTAATAGTATCCATAACGGAAAAAATGATTCGCAGACACCCTCATGTTTTTGGTGAAATCACAGTGGATTCATCCGATGAAGTGGTCACTAACTGGGAGGCAATTAAAGCAGAGGAAAAAGGGCAGCAGCCTGATTCTATCCTTGATTCCGTGCCCGAGAGTTTTCCGGCCCTTCTTCAAGCGGAAGAGTTGCAGAAGAAGGCAGCTAAAGTAGGGTTTGATTGGGATACTGTTGATCCTGTCATTGAAAAAGTTGAAGAAGAATGGAAGGAATTCAAGGAAGCACGCGATTCGGACGACCGAGAAGAGATGGAAAAAGAATTCGGAGATTGGCTGTTTGCCATTGCTAATCTTTCCAGGCACTACAAGATCAGTAGTGAAAATGCTTTGCAGCGGACGAACCGTAAATTCAGAACCCGTCTTTCATCCATGGAAAAGGATGCTCATACAGAAGGACGCCAATTAAGAGACTATGATTTAGATTCATTAGAGGAATTATGGGTAAAAGCGAAAGAAAAACATAAAGGAGCGGAATGACACATGCGTTTGGATAAATTTTTGAAGATCTCCCGTTTAATTAAAAGACGTACACTTGCGAAAGAAGTAGCGGATCAAGGGCGTATCAGCATCAATGGTGCCCAAAGTAAAGCAGCAAGTAACGTAGCGGTCGGAGATGAACTGACCATTCAATTCGGACAGAAAGTACTGACGATTGAAGTGAAATCATTAAAAGAGAATGTCACGAAAAATGAAGCGACGACTCTTTATGAGATTAAAAAAGAAGAGCCCGTCAATCAATCCTGACACAACCACTGCCGGAAACGGCAGTGGTTCTTTTCTGGCATTTATATACTTCTTTTATATGCCTGACCCCGGCATAGAACTCATTAGTGCCAGGCATCGCCTGCGTGTATAAGGGTGCCAGGCACCGGAAAGCTTTTAGTCGGGCCGGTCCGAGGCGCTTCCCCATTCTAAAGTTCTAATCTCCTCTTTTTTCTCATAGCTTGTACTAGAGAAGGGGGCTGTGATGAGATGGAAGGTTATGAAAAGAATCAAGGGATACGCAGTCAGCAACCGGTGGAGCATAATGTGAAAGTATGGAATAGAAGAAATATAGAAATCTCAGGGGTGAAAGAGGTGGATAGCTTCGATAGTGAAGAATTCCTCCTGCAGACATCGATGGGGTATCTTGTGATCCGCGGTCAAAACCTGCAAATGAAAAACCTCGACCTGGATTCTGGAGTCGTCTCCATTAAAGGAAAAATGTATGAAATGACCTACTTGGACGAGCATCAAGGGGAGAAAGCTAAAGGTCTGTTTAGCAAGCTGTTCAAATGACCCTCACCACTCAGTTCATTACGATCGTTGCCATGATCGGGGGAGGGATGTTCGTCGCCGCATCGTTGGATACATTTGAACGCTTTTTCGGAAAAAGAAAAAAGGGATGGCTTGAAATCATTTATCAGTTGAGCTTTTGGCTCTTTCAAGCCGCTTTTCTCTTTTATTTATTATACCTCGCCAATTATGGAGAGTTGAGGGTGTATGTTTTCGTGGCGATTGTTTGTGGATTTGCTGCGTATCGTGCATTGTTTCAGAACCTTTACTTAAGAACACTTGAAATGTGGATCCGAATCAGCATGGCTGTTTTCCGTTTCTTGAAGAAGACAGTCTATTATTTGATTTTCATCCCCGCGAAATCCATCATTTTCCTTATAATTTCTTTACTTCTTGGCGTTTATAAGATACTTTTAAAGGGTACTATTATATTGTTTCTTGTCGTATTTTATCCGATCCGGCTAATTTTTCGAATCATTTGGCGACTTCTGCCGAAAAACATGAAAAAATACTTAAGGGATTTAGCAGGGTTTCTGGATAAAATGAAGAATACAATGAACAATTGGATGAAACGAATCAAGAAGTAAAGGAGGCCTACTTTCATGGCAAAGAGACAAACGGAGTCTGTGGCACGTATGGATTCTACATACATGAAGCACTACGATGCCTATATGGACAGACACCAACGTAAGAAAAAGCGATTAGTCCGCCGTCTCGTAATGTTTGCCCTGTTAGTGTCGATCGTTGCTGGCTCCATGGTGTTTTATTCTATGAAACAACAGTCCTTGTATGCAGATAAGCAGGAGAAATACGACCAGTTGCAGCAAGAGATGACCGCTTTGAAAAAAGAGGAAAAAGGTTTAGAGCAGGAAATTGAACTTCTTAAAGATGAAGAGTATGTGCTGCAGATTGCGCGGACGAACTATTTCTTCTCAAAAGAAGGAGAAATTATATTTAAAATGCCTAATGAGGACCCGTCATATTGACACTCTTTTCAAAGCTTATATATAATATATAAGAAGGATAATTTTTTTATCGAAAACTTAAGGAGGAGCATTTTTTTTATGTCAATTGAAGTAGGCAGCAAGCTGCAGGGTAAGGTAACGGGTATCACTAATTTCGGAGCGTTCGTCGAGCTTCCAGATGGTAAGACGGGGCTAGTTCACATTAGTGAAGTTGCCGATAACTACGTAAAAGATATTAATGAGCATTTAAGCCAGGGAGACCAGGTGGATGTGAAAGTCATTAATGTCGGAGATGATGGGAAGATTGGTCTTTCCATTAAGAAAGCAAAAGAGAACTACGGTCGTCGCCCACAGAAACCTCGTAAGCCGGCTGAATCATTCGAACAGAAAATGAACCGTTTTATCAAGGATAGTGACGAGCGACTAGCATCACTGAAGAAGCACACGGAATCCAAACGTGGAGGTCGAGGTGCTAAAAGAGGATAGCTTGCTGTCTAGGACAATGAGTAAAAGGTGCACGTCTTCATAAATAAAAAGCAGATCCATAACGGATCTGCTTTTTTGTATGCCATCATTTCCTCCACTAAAGCTCCCTTTAGTGGAAGACTCAGTTTCGAGACTTTTGTTGGGTGGATCGGGCTGCGGGGAATAGCTCGCTTTCCGCGGGAGCGCGGTGAGCCTCCTCGGACTGCGTCCTGTGGGGTCTCACCAAGCACTTTTTTCCCGCAGGAGTCTCGCCATTCCCCTCCGCCCCTTTGCTATATAACTATCTCGAAACCACTTTCCAACCTTCAGCTTTTCAGTTTGATGAGAGTATAAGGATGAAGCTCCCATGCCGGGGTGATTGAACCCTAAAAGCTTGATACAGAGCGTTTCATGGCTACAACAATCGGGATAGAGGGAGACCTTCCAACTTGGCAAAGGGGTTCGTTATCCCTTTTATCGAATGGGGTGGTTGGGAAGCTGCGAGACTCCCGTGGGAGAAAGGAGATCGGCGAGATCCCGCAGGGCGTAGCCCGAGGAAGCTCGCCACTCCCCCACAGGAAAGCGAGTAGCTTCCCAGCCATCCCCGACGCCCAATAAGGTAACGAAACCCGAAAACATCTCGAAACTGAGTCTTCAAGAAACCTGCCATATTGTTTAATAAGAATAAATAAAGAAAAAAGTCGCGTCTCTATATAGAGACGCGACTTTTTTAGGACAAGAATGTTTCTGATGACCCGTACGGGATTCGAACCCGTGTTACCGCCGTGAAAGGGCGGTGTCTTAACCACTTGACCAACGGGCCAATATGTATCTTAAAAAATAATGGTAGCGGCGGAGGGGATCGAACCCCCGACCTCACGGGTATGAACCGTACGCTCTAGCCAGCTGAGCTACACCGCCATTTAGTTGAATGCTCTCTCGGAAGCACAAAAAATATATTACACCATGATAAATAAACTGTCAACAAGAAAAAAAATATCAGATAACTCTGTCTATTTCGCTAGGGAATGAGGAAGATTTTTGGAAGGGAGAGGGATGGTGGTGGGGAGATTTTGTAGAAACGACCTTTCTTCCTGTGAAAACCATCGAAGTTTTTGTTTCTGCTCTCCTGTTGTTTTGACAAAATGCTTGTTCTGGGTGTGGTTTAATAGGTTTCACAAAGAAGGAGTGATGAAAATGTTAGGTACTGTATCAAAACGAGAAAGTCGTCAATCAGCCGTCCGGGGATCCGGGATCGTGAGAGGGTTACAAAAGGCTTCATTCGGTACGTTTTCTTTTATGGCGAACAAAGGAGTCTTCCACATGGTGCTGGCTTTATTATTAGGACGAGCTATCATTCTTTCGTCCATGGCCCCTTTTGGCGTAGCTTTTTTAGCGGTAATCTGGTGGTTAAAGCGTCCGCTTGTCATACCCGTCACAATCATGATGGCCGCCGGGGCTTCTACATACAGCTACGGTCACGCGGGTTTTATTGCAGGGGTGTCGATGACTTTTTTGCTCTTAAGTCTGGCATTGCGCAAAACAAGTCACCCCCAGAAATGGCTGCCGATGATTGCGTTGATGGCAAGCTTGATTCCGAGAACAGTGAGTCTCGCTTTACTGGATCGTTGGCAGCTCTACGAACTTACTTTGATGGTGGCAGAAGGAGTACTGGCTTTTATCCTTGTACTCATCTTTATGCAAAGCATCCCGCTTTTAACACCACAAAGATATCAACCGTCATTAACAAATGAAGAGATTGTTTGTTTAATCATATTATTAGCTTCTGTATTAACTGGAATGATCGGCTGGCAGGTACAGGGCGTTGCCGTCGTCGACATTTTTGCTCGCTATTTAGTTATTTTGATGGCTTATATTGCCGGGGCAGCCATTGGATCAACCGTCGGTGTTGTAACCGGGCTGGTTTTAAGCTTATCCAATATGGATCACATTTATCAAATGAGCCTGCTCGCTTTTTCAGGCTTATTAGGGGGGTTGCTAAAAGAAGGGAAAAAAGCCGGAGTGAGCGCTGGGCTCATTGTCGGTACTTTACTGATCGGTTTCTACGTGAGCAGCGGGGCTGATCTTCCATCTTCGTTATGGGCTTCGGCCTGGGCAGTGGCTTTATTTATGTTGACTCCAAATTCCTGGGTCAAGCAATTATCCAGGTACGTTCCGGGGACGGATGAACATCATTCGGAACAGCAAAAATACTTACAAAAAGTGCGAGACGTCACGGCTGTCAGGGTCGGGAAGTTTTCGGACGTTTTTCAGGCTTTATCGAAAAGTTTTACTCATTTAGAGTCACCGAAGGAGGATAGCGGGGAAGCAGAGGAAGTAGACTATTTTTTAAGTCATGTCACGGAAAAAACCTGCCAATCATGTTTTAAGAAAGAAAAATGTTGGGTCAATCAATTCGACGACACCCATAACTTAATGACCGATCTTATGCATGAGTTGGATGAAAGAGGAGAACCGAGCCGTGTCATGCGAAAGAATGTCGATCAGCATTGTGTGAAACCGCAAAAGTTGATTGACACAATGAATCATGAGCTATCTTTTTATCATGCGAATAAAGAATTGAAGCGCCAGGTGCACGAAAGCCGTAAGTTTGTAGCTGAGCAGCTTCAGGGCGTCTCTGATGTTATGAATAATTTTGCAAAAGAAATTGTAAAAGAGCGGGAGCATCATGAACATAAAGAACAGGTGATCTACCATGCGCTTGAACGGATGGGGATGGTCATTCAAAAATTAGAAATCTATTCCTTGGATGCAGGAAATATGGATCTCGAATTAATTGTAGAGATTGATAATTATAGAGGGGAAGGAGCGAAAATCATTGCACCTGTCCTTTCGGATATTCTGGGAGAAACCATTGTTGTCACGATGGAAGAAATCTCTCCATATCCAAATGGAAGGTGTTATTTATCATTTGGATCAGCGAAACATTATTCGATTGAATCAGGAGTGGCGCATGCCGCTAAGGGGGGAGGGTTCGTTTCAGGGGACAGCTTTACAATGATGGAGCTTGGAAGGGGGAAATATGCATTAGCAATCAGTGATGGAATGGGTAACGGGGAACGTGCTCATGAGGAAAGTATGGAAACGCTGAGGCTGTTGAAACAGATTCTACAATCAGGTATCCAGGAATCTGTAGCCATTCAGTCGATCAATTCCATATTGTCTTTACGGACAAATGATGAAATTTTTTCAACGTTGGACTTAGCGGTGATTGACCTGCACCAGGCGACGTCCAAGTTCATTAAGGTCGGCAGCACGCCGAGCTATATAAAACGAGGAGATAAAATTTTCACCGTCGAGGCCGGAAACCTGCCGATGGGAATCATCCCGGATGTCGACGTGGATATGAGGAGTGAACAATTAAAAGCAGGAGATTTCCTGATTATGATGAGTGACGGTATTCTGGACGGGCCAAAGCAAATCGGGAATGTGGACATGTGGCTCAAACGTAAAATCAGGGAAATATCCGATGAAGATCCGCAAGCAATGGCTGATCTTTTACTAGAAGAGGTGATACGTACACAATCTGGATCGATCGTAGATGATATGACGATTATCGTAGCGCGGATTGATCGTTATTTGCCGGAGTGGACATCGATTCCTTCGGTGAAAAAAGAGGCCTGAGTAAAGTATAGAATTCCTCCTTTTCGGCGATGATGGAAGCAACGAATCAGGAGGGATATGCACATGAAACCAGGCCGATTAAAGCAGATTCTTTTATTGACAGATGGATGCTCGAACCATGGAGAAGACCCTGTCGTCGTCGCAGCGCTCGCGAGGAATCAGGGGATAACGGTCAATGTGATTGGCGTTCTTGACGACCGGCAAAGTGGCAGGCCACAAGGGCTTGAAGAAGTAGAAGCGATTGCCGAAGCAGGTGGAGGCGTCAGTCAAATTGTATATCAGAAAAGTTTGTCCCAAACCGTGCAAATGGTGACGAGACAAGCCATGACCCAAACGATTCAAGGGGTCGTTAATAAAGAATTACAAGAGATTCTCGGCAAAAAACAAACCATTGAAGAACTTCCCCCGGAGCAGCGGGGAGAAGTAGTGGAAGTGGTAGATGAACTCGGAGAGAGCTGCGATCTTGAAGTCCTTGTGCTGGTGGATACAAGTGCAAGCATGCACCATAAACTGCCGACCGTGAAGGATGCTCTTTTCGATTTGTCTCTTAGCTTAAATGCGCGATCAGGTTCAAACCAATTCAGTGTTTTTGCATTCCCGGATCCAAAAAAAACCATTACGAAAATGGTGGGGTGGACACCGGAATTGGGAGAAATACATGGGATCTTCTCCAAGTTGAATAGTGGAGGATACACGCCGACGGGACCTGCCTTGAAAGAGGCGCTTTATGCGTTTGCAGGGAAACCTCTCGATGAGCGGTTGAGAAATGAGGAAGATCCATATGAAGAAACAGGTTTTTGACTTACCCCCTGGAGGTCGAGTAACCGGTAAATGGAGCGGTCGTACTTATACCATCATCAAAAAAGTAGGTGCTGGAGCCTGCGGAACTGTTTTTTTATGCCGTTCCCATCAAGGGGATACGTATGCCCTCAAACTCGGGGAAGATAGTTCACGGATGATGTTGGAAGTGAATATGCTCAAAAAATTCAGTAAGGTCCAAGGGGTGAAACTTGGGCCTTCTTTTGTTGATGTTGACGATTGGGTGGATCGGTCAGGGCGCACATACCCTTTTTATGTCATGGAATATGTAGAAGGAAAACCTGTGACAGAATTTTTGAAAGGAAAGACGAAGGACTGGATTGCCATTCTGGCTATCCAATTACTCACGGACCTTGAGAACCTTCACAACGCGGGGTTTGTATTTGGTGACTTGAAGACGGATAACTTGTTGGTATCCGGTTCAAAAGTCCGCTGGATCGATGTGGGTGGAGTAACGGCTACAGGGCGTGCTATTAAAGAGTACACGGAATTTTATGATCGCGGCTATTGGAACATGGGCTCCCGTAAAGCAGAGCCGACGTATGATTTATTTGCCGTCACGATGATCATGTTGGAAATGGGGCACCCGAAGAGGTTTGAAAAAGGGAATCATCCTCAAAAAACATTGGAAAATAAGCTAGCTTCCTCATCTCTCCTGAAACCCTATAAACGGGTGATTCAACAATGTTGGAAAGGGAATATACGAAATGCGACACAAATGAAAGACCACCTTTCCGGTGTGCTGATGAAACGCAAAAGCCCTCCTGATTCAACCCGTCAGAGGCGGGGGCATAACAAAAGAGTCGAGAATGGTGAACTTGCTGCGTTAACGGTGGGTTCCGGCGTGTTTTTCGTGGTATCGATTGTGAGTTTCTTTTTCTAATCCGTCCTCCTTATGAGGGGGATAACAGAGAAGGGATCGTTTCCTTTACAAAAATAATGGGGAAATGGATGCTTATCTTTTGATGTACTTACGAATAGTGATACGATAGGTAGAGATATACAGACAGAGACAGGGGGAAAACACCTGATGGATCATGCTGTTCATACCTTTATCTCGAAACACCAAATGATCCAGCCGAAACAGACGCTGTTGGTTGCTGTGTCCGGTGGGCCGGATTCTGTCGCACTTTTGCACTTTCTGTGTACCATGAAAGAAAAGCTGTCCCTTCGTTTGATCGCCCTTTCTGTCGATCATCAATTAAGAGGAGAGGAATCTCAAGCAGATCTTCGTTTTGTTGAAAACATGTGCGAAGAATGGGGAGTCGAATTTGTCGGAACTTCTGTGGATGTTCTTTCGTATAAGAAAGATAAGGGAACAGGCACACAGGAAGCGGCCAGGGAGTTGAGGTATGCTTTTTTTGAAGAGGTGATGTATGCCTATGAAGCGGATGCTCTTGTTATGGGGCATCATGGTGACGACCAGGCGGAAACAATTTTAATGCAGCTTATGCGTAGTGCACGCCCGGAAGCGGTTCAGGGGATGCCCGCCACAAGACGTTTTGCTTGCGGAAAGATTATTCGTCCATTCCTTATGGTCTCTAAAAATGAAATCGCCTCTTACCTGCAAGATCATGCTTTAAAGGTGAGGATGGATCCATCCAATGAGGATACCGAATACACCCGGAATGCGATCAGGCAGCATCTTTTGCCTTTTATGAAAGGCAGCAATCCGCAATTTCATAAGCATATGCAGGTGTGGAGTGAGAGAGCGAGAGAAGAAAGGTCATACATAAATGAGCAGGCCCAAAAAGTCTTGGAAACTGTCCATTTTTCTTCAGATGTGGAGAAATTCGTACAATTATCAAAACAAACTTTCAAAACATTCCCGCTTGCTTTACAAAGGACAGCCTTTCATCTAATATTGAACTATCTGTATGTGAACCAAAACGAAGACATTTCTTACTTGCATGAAGAAATGTTCATGAACCTTTTAAATGATGAAAAACCGAATGCTTCCCTGGATTTTCCGGAAGGGTTGAAAATTATCCGTGCTTATGATGAAATCACTTTTTCTTTTCCTGGAGAACAAGATTGGAAAGAGTACTCCTACATTCTCGAAATAGGAGAGGATCTTCAACTACCTGATGAATCTGAAATCAGGGCGGATTGGTTCAGTGGCGACGGCACCGAAGATGCCTATACGTATCTATGTGATTCGCATCACGTAAAACTCCCTCTTGTCGTTCGCACAAGGCAGGAGGGAGATCGAATGCATCTGAGAGGGATGAACGGCTCGAAAAAAGTAAAAGATATTTTTATCGACCAAAAGATCCCGGCCCGTCTGCGCCCTACCTGGCCGATCGTTACAGATCAAGCAGGAAAGATTCTTTGGGTCGTCGGTTTAAAAAAAGGCGGGGAGCGTACCAGCCTTTCATCAGGTCCATGGCTTCGGTTACATTATAAAAACAAAGCAGACACGTAGGAGGAGCAATCATGCATAACGAAATTGAAAAGGTCTTGATTTCCGAAGAAGAAATTCAGGCAAAGTGTAAAGAGCTGGGAGCGGAACTTTCGAAAGAATATGAAGATCGTTTCCCTTTGGCGATCGGGGTACTGAAAGGCGCCCTTCCTTTCATGACTGATTTGCTGAAACGCATGGAAACTCATTTGGAAATGGATTTCATGGATGTTTCCAGCTATCACGGAGGTATGGAATCTTCAGGAGAAGTCAAGATTGTTAAAGACCTTGATACGAAGGTAGAGGGTCGGGACATTTTGATCATTGAAGATATTATCGACAGTGGTCGAACACTTGCCTACCTTGTCGACTTGTTCAAATATCGTAAAGCGAAGTCGATTAAAATCGTCACCCTGCTTGATAAACCGACAGGACGAAGCGCGGATATCAAAGCAGATACGGTCGGGTTCGAAGTCCCTGATGAATTTGTTGTCGGGTATGGTCTGGACTATGAAGAAAAGTATCGCAATCTTCCGTACGTCGGGGTCTTGAAGCCTGAGGTCTATGGAGGCTGAAAATCAACCTGTGATGGGAAGTTTGAAAGTATCTATGTCAAGGGTAATTAGTTGTGTCGGCCGTTTTTGGTATGGTAGTATTTACTATAGTTTTTCTCGTTTGGGAGGAGGTAGGCAATGAACCGGATCTTTCGTAATACCATATTTTACTTACTTATCTTCCTCGTGGTTATCGGCGTGGTCGGTCTATTCCGAGGTCAAGGTGATCCGCAAACAGAATATAATGTCAATGAATTCTACAATAAATTGAATAATGGTGAAATCCAGGAAATGACGATTCAGCCTGTCAATGGGGTGATTCGTGTAACTGGTCAAGAACAGGGAGCGGAAGAGGGCGAAACTTTCGTCGCACAACTTCCAGCTAATGATGAAGTCATTGCTCAAATCACACAGACCGCTCAAGAACAGAGTAATCTGACTGTTGAACAAGAAGAGCAGCCCAGCGCATGGGTGACTTTTCTAACGTCCATCATCCCGTTCGTCATTATCTTTATTTTGTTCTTCTTCTTGCTTAACCAGGCACAGGGCGGCGGAAGTCGCGTGATGAACTTTGGTAAGAGTAAGGCGAAGATGTATTCAGAAGAGAAGAAGAAAGTGCGTTTCAAAGATGTTGCCGGAGCAGATGAAGAGAAGCAGGAGCTTGTTGAGGTCGTTGACTTCCTTAAAGACCCTCGTAAATTCTCTGCGGTCGGTGCCCGTATTCCTAAAGGTGTCTTATTAGTGGGACCTCCAGGTACAGGTAAAACATTGCTTGCACGTGCGGTAGCTGGTGAAGCGGGAGTACCGTTTTTCTCCATCAGTGGTTCTGACTTCGTTGAAATGTTCGTCGGTGTCGGTGCATCCCGTGTCCGTGACTTGTTTGAAAATGCGAAAAAGAACGCGCCAGGCATCATCTTCATTGATGAAATTGATGCTGTAGGTCGTCAACGTGGCGCTGGTCTTGGCGGAGGCCATGATGAGCGTGAGCAGACATTGAACCAGTTGCTTGTTGAAATGGATGGTTTCGGTGTTAATGAAGGAATCATTATTATCGCTGCAACCAACCGTCCGGACATTCTGGACCCAGCCCTTCTACGCCCGGGTCGTTTCGACCGTCAAATCACAGTCGATCGTCCAGATGTCAAAGGCCGTGAAGCGGTACTTGCTGTACACGCGAAGAACAAGCCGTTGTCTGAGAATGTCGACTTGAAGACGATTGCACTACGTACACCAGGTTTCTCTGGTGCCGACTTGGAAAACTTATTGAACGAAGCTGCTCTAGTAGCTGCGCGTGGAGATAAGAAGAAAGTCGACATGGATGACGTAGATGAAGCGATTGACCGTGTAATCGCAGGGCCAGCGAAGAAGAGTCGTGTTATTTCTAAGAAAGAACGCGATATTGTTGCCCACCACGAAAGTGGACACACAGTAATCGGTATGGTGCTGGATGATGCCGATATGGTCCATAAAGTTACGATTGTTCCTCGTGGGCAGGCAGGTGGATATGCCGTCATGCTTCCTAAGGAAGATCGCTACTTCATGACGAAACCAGAATTGTTCGATAAGATTACAGGATTACTCGGTGGTCGTGTAGCTGAAGAGATCATCTTTGGTGAAGTAAGTACAGGAGCTCATAATGACTTCCAGCGTGCTACCAGTATCGCACGCAAAATGGTTACAGAGTATGGAATGAGTGAAAAGCTCGGTCCACTACAGTTCGGCTCTAATTCTGGTGGTCAGGTCTTCCTTGGACGTGACATCCAGAACGAACAGAATTACAGTGACCAGATTGCTTATGAAATCGACCAGGAAGTGAAGAACTTCATTCAGTACTGTTATGACCGTGCGAAAACAATCCTCACTGAAAATAAAGATAAGCTTGAGTTAATTGCGAAGACATTATTGGATGTCGAAACACTTGATGCAACTCAAATCCGTTCTCTATTTGATAAAGGTCGTCTTCCGACGGATGAAGAGCTTGAAGAAATCGCACGTGAACACAATGCGAAAATCAAGAACAACACGTCTTCCAACAATGAAGATGTCCGTGTGACCATTCAGTCCAAAGAAGATGAACAAGCAGAAGAGACAGAGACTCATGAAGAAACGAAGGAAGAAAAGAAAGATGAAGGTCCATCTGATTCAGAGGATCGTCGTTCTTAAAGGTTCATGAGCAAAGCCACATCAACCCTGAAACGGGAGGTGTGGCTTTTTCTGTGTCCTAGAAGAGCGAAACAGCAGGTTCTTGTGATATGATGGTAGCCGAAGGAAATGACACGGGAGGCTTCATGTATGAATTTTGTCCTTGATGTGGGAAATACCAATACTGTGTTAGGCGTATTTGAAAATGATTCTTTAAAGTATCAGTGGAGGATTAAAACCGATCGTCATAAAACAGAAGACGAGTTCGGAATGTTGATTAAATCACTCTTCGATCATGAAGGGTTGCGTTTTGAAGATATGGACGGCGTAATCATCTCGTCCGTTGTACCACCGATCATGTTTGCACTTGATCGTATGTCTCGTTATTATTTTAAAAAGCAGCCGATGATCATAGGTGAAGGAATGGTGGATCACGGATTGCCGATGAAATACCCAAACCCCAATGAGATCGGTGCTGATCGAGTGGTCAATGCGGTAGGAGCCATCGATGAGTATCCACTTCCTTTAGTGATCATCGACTTTGGAACAGCTACCACTTATTGTTATATTAATGCTGAAGGGGAATACCTTGGGGGTGCCATTGCCCCGGGGGTCAATATTTCGATGGAGGCTCTTTATGCAAAAGCAGCCAAACTACCAAAAATCGAAATTAAGAGTCCGGAACATGTGATTGGTCAAAGCACAGTGGAAGCCATGCAGTCCGGCGTTTACTATGGATATGTAGGTCAGGTCGATGAAGTCGTTCGTCGTATGAAAGAAACTTCCGAGCAGACACCGACAGTGATTGCTACCGGTGGTCTTGCCAATTTAATCGCCGGTCAATCAAGGACGATCGACCATGTCGATCCTTACTTGACGTTGAAAGGTCTTCATAAGATATATCAAAGGAACAAAGAGAAAAAAGCGTTTAAAGGAGAATGAATAGCATGTCAGATTATTTAGTGCGTGCCATAGGTTTCGACGGCCAGGTTAGAGCTTATGCCATTCAATCAACAGAAACAGTCGAAGAAGCAAGACGCAGACAAGATACATGGGCAACGACATCAGCAGCACTAGGACGGACGTTAACCATCAGCGGCATGATGGGTGCGATGCTCAAGGGGAATGATAAGCTCACAGTAAAGGTGGAAGGTGACGGCCCTGCCGGCGCCATCATCGCCGATGCTAACTCTAAAGGAGAAGTGCGTGGATATATCAAACACCCTCATGTTGATTTTGAATCGAATGCTCAAGGAAAACTGGATGTGGCACGAGCGGTTGGGACGTCAGGGACGTTGAGTATCGTCAAGGACCTGGGGATGAAAGATCACTTTACAGGTCAAGTCCCACTTGTGTCCGGTGAGATCAGTGAAGATTTCACCTATTATTTTGCAAACTCTGAGCAAGTGCCTTCAGCTGTCGGGGCTGGTGTGCTTGTAGATACGGATTACTCTATTCTTGCTGCCGGTGGATTTATTGTCCAAATGATGCCGGGAGCTGATGAAGAGACGACGAGCCAGATTGAAAAGAGACTATCAGAAATGCCTGCGATTTCTTCACTTGTACGCGACGGCAAAACCCCGGAAGAAATTTTGCACACAGTTCTTGGAAAGGAAAATGTGCGTATCCTGGACACGATGCCAGTCAAGTTCCAGTGCCACTGCTCACGGGAACGTGTGGAAATGGCCATTGCCAGTCTTGGGAATGAAGAAATCGAGCGAATGATTAACGAGGACCAGGGAGCCGAAGCGAAATGCCACTTCTGTAACGAAGATTACCAGTTCAGTGTGGAAGACCTTAAGGAACTGAAATCTGAAGGCACGGATCCCACCTCATAAATGAATACGAAAACTGATATAATAAAAGGCGAAACCGTGGTTTCGCCTTTTCCTTTAACGGTAACGAATACATGATTGAAATGTTTGACAATTGTACGGTTATTAAGTACATTAGGTTTAAATCCTATTAAAATACTTGGTTTTGGGAGTGAATGTATTGAGAATCGTAAATAACGTAAGCGAATTAGTTGGTCAAACTCCAATGGTCAAACTGAACGGAAGCGCGGATGAAGACAGTGCAGATGTTTATCTTAAACTGGAATACATGAACCCGGGTAGTTCCGTTAAAGACCGCATTGCTCTTTCCATGATTGAAGAAGCTGAGAAAGATGGAAGTCTCAAAGAGGGCGATACCATTGTAGAACCAACCAGCGGGAATACGGGAATTGGTTTGGCGATGATCGCAGCTGCCAAAGGTTATAAAGCCATACTTGTTATGCCGGATACGATGAGTCAGGAACGCCGTAACCTTCTGCGCGCTTATGGAGCAGAACTCGTTCTCACTCCAGGCAGTGAAGGGATGAAAGGTGCCATTAAAAAGGCTGCTGAACTTCAAGATCAGAAGGGTTATTTTATGCCTCAACAGTTCAACAATGAAGCCAATCCACTCATTCACGAAAAAACGACCGGGCCGGAAATTGTCGAGCAGATGGGTGATCAACTGGATGCATTTGTTGCAGGTATCGGAACAGGTGGAACCATCACGGGTGCCGGTAAAGTGTTGAAAGAGAAGTACCCGGACATTAAAATTTATGCAATCGAGCCGGAAGAGTCACCAGTCTTATCTGGTGGAGACCCTGGTCCACATAAGATCCAGGGAATCGGGGCAGGTTTTGTGCCTGGTATTTTGAATACAGAAATCTATGATGAAGTAATTAAGGTGACGAAGGAAGATTCATTCGAAGCCGCAAGGGAAGCCGCGAGAAAAGATGGTATTCTTGGAGGAATCTCTTCCGGATCCGCAATCCATGTGGCGAAGCAGGTGGCCAAAAAGCTAGGCAAAGGTAAGAAAGTTGTGGCAATCATCCCTAGTAACGGTGAGCGTTATCTATCTACTCCCCTTTATCAGTTTGACGAAGAATAATATGAAACGACTGCACCTCTATGGGGTGCAGTTTTTTTATTTATGTTTCCAATTGTGTACGTGTGATAGAAATTTTGAAATGATGTAAGATAGGGGAAGAGAATGATGGAAACGAGGGAAACCTATGAACACCAAATTAAGTACTTCTGAAAAAACGTTCGATTTAACAAAGGAAACTCTTGTGATGGGGATTCTTAATATTACACCTGATTCTTTTTCTGATGGAGGGCTCTATTTTGATCTCGATCACGCTGTAAAACAAGCGAAGATGATGGAGGAAGAAGGCGCACATATCATTGATATCGGAGGCGAATCCACTCGGCCCGGTCATCGTCCTGTAACGGTTGAGGAAGAACTGGCTCGGGTAATCCCTGCAATCCAGGCAGTCAAGAAGGCGGTTTCGCTTCCTATATCCATTGATACTTATAAAGCAGAAGTGGCTGAAAAGGCGGTTGCAGCAGGGGCATCGATAATCAATGATGTATGGGGAGCGATCAAAGAGCCTGCTATAGCTGACGTCGCTGCGCAGTATGGTGTACCGATCATCCTGACCCATAACCGGTCAGATAGAAATTATAAGTCTTTGTTGGATGACATGAAAAATGACCTCCGAAGAAGTATTAAGACAGCCAGGGAGGCGGGAGTTAAAGACGAGCATATCATTCTCGATCCAGGCATCGGGTTTGCGAAAACGCAAGCACAAAACTTGGAGGTCATGCGAAACTTGGCAGATTTGAAAGAACTCGGCTACCCCCTTTTACTAGGAACATCCAGGAAATCATTCATAGGTACAGCCCTGGACCTCCCGAAAGATGAAAGGATGGAAGGAACAGGGGCAACCGTCTGTTATGGAGTCGCGCAAGGCGTGGATGTAGTGAGGGTTCATGATGTGAAGCCCATTGTACGTATGACGAAAATGATGGATGCTATGCTCGGAAAGGGTGAAGGAATTGGATAAGATATATGTAAATCAAATGGAGTTCTGGGGATATCATGGTCTTTTTCCAGAAGAAAATAAACTGGGGCAACGGTTCTATGTGGACCTTGAGCTTGAGTTGGACTTGAAGCCTGCAGCTGAATCCGACGACATGACAAAATCGATTGATTATGGTGCGATCTATGAGGTTACAAAAGAAGCCGTGGAAGGAAAACACCACAAACTCGTCGAAACAGTGGCAGAAAAGCTCGCCAATGAACTCTTCAGTAAATTTCCGCTGTTAGAAGGGTGTCTCGTAAAAGTATATAAACCCGATCCTCCGATCCCGGGGCATTACAAATCGGTGGCGATAGAGATCTACCGGAGACGGGAAACATGAATAGCGCCTATATAGCCTTAGGGTCGAATATATCACCAAGGGAAGTATTTCTGAAAGATGCCATCTCTCTGCTGGAGGAGCACGAGAATATAACTGTCCGAAAAATGTCAGCGGTCTATGAAACGGCCCCAGTCGGTTACACTGAGCAAAACGACTTTTTAAATATGGCTATTCAAGTGGAAACGGATTTGTCCCCTTCCTTATTATTGGAGTACTGCCAGGGTATTGAACAGGAACTGGGAAGGAAACGGGTAATAAAATGGGGGCCGCGAACAATTGACCTCGATATATTGCTTTATAATCAGGAGAAAATGAAAACAGAGCAATTAACGATTCCACATCCCCATATGCATGAACGGGCATTTGTGATGGTCCCTTTAGCGGACGTGGATGCTCAAGCTTTCCTCCCTCATTTAAAACAAACAGCGGGAGAAGTTCTAGGACTGCTTCCATCAGAAGAAGTGAGAAGCATGAACAAGTGGGGAAGAATTTAGTGGACTCGTCCAAGGTCAAATAGACGATTGCCAAGACATTTGTATTGAGGGGCTGTTGAAACCAGAAGTGTAAATGCAGGAATCGTTCCCCTTTCAACATTGACACGCACATAGTACTTTTTTATACTAAACGATAGTTAGATGCTGCCAGTCCCATGCTGGCAGTTTTTGTTATTGTAACGGTAAGTACCCAAAAAGAACAGGGAATGGAGTGAGAGCAATGACAGAAGAACTGAATGAACATATGCGGGTGCGTCGCGATAAGATGAATAATCACCGCGAACAGGGCATCGACCCTTTTGGTGACAAATTCGACCGCACGGATTACGCCCAAGATTTAATAGAGAAGTACGATCAATATACGAAAGAGGAGCTGGAGGAAAAACAGTTCCCAACAACCATTGCTGGACGAATCATGACAAAGCGTGGAAAAGGAAAAGCGGGTTTTGCACATATTCAGGACCTGACTGGCCAAATTCAACTGTATGTTCGTAAAGATGAAATTGGAGAAGAAGCTTACGACAATCTTTTCAAATCTGCTGACTTGGGAGATATCGTAGGAGTTTCCGGGGTGATGTTCAAAACGAACGTAGGAGAACTTTCCGTGAAAGCAGCGGAATATCAATTGCTTACGAAGTCTCTCCGTCCACTTCCTGAAAAATTCCATGGTTTGCAGGATGTCGAACAACGTTATCGTCAACGTTATTTAGACCTTATTACGAACCCTGATAGCAGAGATACGTTTGTACTGCGCAGTAAGATTATTCAGTCTATGCGCCGTTATCTGGATGGTTTAGGTTTCTTAGAAGTAGAAACTCCATTGATGCACGGGATTGCAGGTGGAGCTTCCGCCCGCCCGTTCATCACACACCATAATGCGCTGGACATGCAGTTGTATATGCGTATTGCTATTGAGCTCCACTTGAAGCGTTTGATTGTAGGTGGATTGGAAAAAGTATATGAAATCGGCCGTGTATTCCGTAACGAAGGAATCTCTACTCGTCACAACCCTGAGTTTACGATGATTGAACTGTATGAAGCCTATGCGGATTATCATGACATCATGAACCTTACCGAAAACATGGTTGCACATATCGCTAAAGAGGTTCTCGGTACAACGAAAGTCTCCTACAATGAACAGGAAATTGATCTGGAACCAGAGTGGACACGTCTCCATATGGTAGATGCTATCAAAGAACACACAGGTGTAGACTTCTGGGAGCAGATGTCAGATGACCAAGCGAAAGAGCTTGCTAAAGAACATGGTATTGATATTAAAGATACGATGACATTTGGTCATATTGTAAATGAATTCTTCGAACAGCGCGTGGAAGAAAAGTTAATCCAGCCTACCTTTATTTATGGCCATCCAACAGAGATCTCTCCTCTCGCGAAGAAGAATCCAGAGGATGGAAGATTCACAGACCGATTTGAGTTGTTCATCGTTGGTCGTGAACATGCGAATGCTTTCTCTGAGTTGAATGACCCGATTGATCAAAGAGAACGATTCGAATCTCAGTTGAAAGAACGAGAAGAAGGAAATGATGAAGCTCATATGATGGATGAAGACTTCCTGGAAGCACTTGAATATGGAATGCCTCCAACGGGTGGTTTGGGAATTGGAATCGATCGTCTAGTCATGTTGCTGACAGACTCGCCTTCTATTCGTGACGTCCTGCTGTTCCCGCAAATGAGAAATCGTGAATCATAAGTTTTCAATCCCTCTGGATTCTTCCAGAGGGATTGTGTTTTATTTGAAATCTTACTTACTGTGAAGGATAATAATCTGAATTATCTTTTTACGAAAAACCTATTGCGTGGTTTTAGATGCCGTGATATATTATTACTTGTCGCATTAAGAGAGCGGCAAGCCGCAACGGCTTAACAAAATAAATCATTAAAAGTTGTTGACGAAAACAACTACACATGATATATTAATTAAGTCGCTGTTTTGAAGTGGCAAACAAAACATTTGATCTTTGAAAACTGAACGAACCAACCAGTACGTCAAAACATTTCTTCTTTATAGAAGAGATTTGAAACAAAGCACATTCGGTGTGCAAATGAGCAAGTCAAACTTAACTTTTATGGAGAGTTTGATCCTGGCTCAGGACGAACGCTGGCGGCGTGCCTAATACATGCAAGTCGAGCG
>NZ_WMFA01000014.1 GCF_009856445.1 Halobacillus litoralis | reverse complement strand
CGCTCGACTTGCATGTATTAGGCACGCCGCCAGCGTTCGTCCTGAGCCAGGATCAAACTCTCCATAAAAGTTAAGTTTGACTTGCTCATTTGCACACCGAATGTGCTTTGTTTCAAATCTCTTCTATAAAGAAGAAATGTTTTGACGTACTGGTTGGTTCGTTCAGTTTTCAAAGATCAAATGTTTTGTCCGCCGCTTCGTCAGCGACTTAATTAGTTTATCACTTTCAGTTGTTTGTGTCAACAACTTTTTTCGTGATTTTTTCGGTGTCGTTTTGGCGACAAATAATAATTTATCATGTCTGCCCTGCAGTGTCAACAACTTTTTTCAAAAGAAAATTGTTTGTTATTGCTACGTTATTTGTTTTCCGACAACGTTTAATAATATATCACAGACTAAAATTGAAAAGCAATGCTTTTTTTGAAATTCATAATAAAAAATTGTTTCAATGAGTAAACATCCATATGAAAAGCCCTGATCTACATTCAGGGCTTAGTTGTGACCTTTAGTATTATGGATAAGCTGGAATTGATTATAGCATTAATTCTGTTTCTTCTTCCTGGGCATATACTGTAAACATTCTTCTCTGGTTGCAAACCTGCGGAAAATCTGAAAAAGAACGTCATACCTTTCTTCCATCGCTCTTTTCAGTCCTTGGTCAATTCTGTGGTCTCCGAGGTCAAACGTGATTTCTTCCATCTCTCTCTTCAACAAATATTCAATTTCACGACGTTCCTGTTCGCTAATCATTAAACCATGCACCTTAAAGGACCTCCCTTTAACAACTCTCTATATTTTTACCCTAAATCTTGTGTTTTTAGCATAGGTTGTCCTTTTTTTCATATGTATAGAACATATTGGAAGGAAGGTGAATCGTGCAATGAGTTTCTACACTTGGAAAGCTGAGCGGATGAAACGCTATGGAGTGGTGGTGGCTTTGGCATTTTTTTGCGCCCTCTTTTTATGGATTGGACAGTGGAGTCAACTCCCCGTCTTTTCAAATGAAGGTGAGCCCCGTGCTTTGACCCAAGGAAGCGATAAAAATTCGAACGTTGCACTGACATTTAATATAAGCTGGGGAACAGAAAAGGTTCATGACGTGTTGAAGCAATTGGAAGCCAACAAAGCCCAGGCAACTTTTTTCGTTAGTGGGGAATGGGCAGAACGTCACCCTGATATTATTAAAGCTATTCATGAGGGAAAACACGAAATCGGGATGATGGGATATAAATACGAAAGTTACCTTGAAAGAAAACCCGCCCAAGTGCAACAGGACATAAATCAAGCGAAAGAAGCTTTTGAAAAACTGGGCTTTGAAGAAATCAAATGGATCCGTCCGCCCCATGGTCACATGGATAAAGAGGTTTTGAAGTTGATCGAAAATGAAGGAATGCAAGCGGTGCAATGGAGCATCAATCCAAGAGACTGGGAAAACCCAGGCACAAACACCATCATTGATACCGTTCTGAATGAAGGTTCAGAAGGGGATATCATCTTGATGCATGCATCTGACTCCGTGAAACAAACCGCGAAAGCACTTGAAGTCATCCTGCCCGGTTTAAAACAAAAAGGACTGAAATTCGTAAGCATTACTGAACTGGTGAGTGGGACAGAATCAGAAACCACTCAAATTGAATAACCCGATAAAAAAAACAACCACCGCTCTTTCTATGCGGTGGTTGTTTTTCAGGCAGCTTTTTCAGGGGTTTTTGTTATACGGTGGAGCAAGATGAGTTGATATGCATTACAGATGAACAAAGGAATAATCATCAGCCACACATAATCGCTGCCTTGCGCTCTCAAAGCAGGGACCCATTCTACACTCGTAACAACAACCATAAAAAACAAGGCAGGAATAAATGCATGCCACTTCGTTTCTTTTGCTTTTACATAAGCAACGATAATGGAAAGTCCGAGAAGACCTAAGGCTGTCCACAAAAACGGCCAGATGGATGCATCTTCTGCTGCCTGATATCTAAAATACACAAGGTCAAAGAGTGTAAAAGCAATCAGGAAAAGTTGGACCGGCGTCCAAAATGAACGGAAAATACCCTTTCCAAACTGATTGACTGTCAGGTAGGCGAAGAAGCCCATTTGACTAATGATGCTGAATATAAATCCAAGTCCCGCAAAAAATAACAATAAGCCAAAGAGCTCGAAGAGTTGGAACGGCTTCAGCACTTCAGTATAAGAATCATATTTGAAAATAAAACTGATGACCAGTGTCGTCAAACCACCGATCCATAAGGTCGTTAAAAACAACCTTACCCATTTACGACTATTCACGGAAGTTCCCCCTATTATCCAAAAGACTTTTCCACCGTATTTTACCACGAAGTCGAGCTTTTTTCCTCCAGACTTCGTATAATTTCTGTCGAATCGCAGATAGTAAACGTAAGGAGAACTTAAGAAAGGGGACATGCAAAATGTCCAAACTCCGATTCTTATGTCCCGTCCTGATCCTTGTACTCCTAGCTGCTTGCAGCGGGGCATCAAGCGCAAGTGAACAGACGGATTATGATACAACGAAGAAGATGATCGTTGATATTCTGAAATCGGACGACGGGAAAAAAGCGATGACTGAAGTACTTTCTGATGAGAAAATGCAGCAACAGATGGCCCTAGAGTCAGAAGTTGTATCGCAGGCTGTCCAACAGACACTCGTATCTGAAGAAGGAAAAGCTTTTTGGAGTAAATTGTTCTCCGATCCAAAATTCGTCCAAGAGTTCAGTAAAGTCCTTGAAGATCAGCAGAAAAAGCTGATGAAAGGACTAATGAAAGATGCTGAGTATCAAAAATTGATGATTGAGCTTTATAAAAACCCTGAAATGATGAAGGAAATGGTTACCGTCATGGAAGGGCAGCAATTCCGTTCACATCTGCAAAAAACCATTGATGAAACATTGAACAGCCCTGTTTTCCAAGCGAAAATGAGTGAAACCTTATTGAAAGCAGCGGAAAAAATGCAAAGTGGTGGCGGTGGGAAATCTGATTCCTCCGGTCAAGGTGGCGAAAGCAGTAGTGAAGAACAATCCGGCAGTGGTGGCGGCGGTGAAGGTGAAAAAAGTCAGCAAGGCTAGCCACAAGTCAAAAAAACACGCACTTCTTAAAGAAGTGCGTGTTTTTTATTAATACTTATCAATTACTTTCGCAGCCATATTACGGTAAATGACACCGACTGGATGATCTGCCTGATAGACAGATGGTGCGAAAACATCCTCTTCCTCGTACGGCTGTTGAAGCGGTACGTGTCCAAGGACGCCTGTTTGAAGAGTTTCAGCGAGCTTCACGCCGCCCCCTCTACCGAAGACGAACTCTTTGTTGCCTGTCTCTTTACTCTCGAAATAAGCCATATTTTCAACGACACCTAGGATCTCATGTTCCGTTTTCAGAGCCATTTGCCCTGCACGTGCAGCTACAAAAGCAGCTGTCGGGTGCGGAGTCGTAACGATGATCTCTTTAGAAGAGGGCAGCATAGAGTGTACATCCAATGCCACATCTCCTGTTCCTGGCGGCAAGTCAAGAAGAAGGTAATCGAGGTCGCCCCATTCCACTTCTTTAAAAAAGCTCGTCAACATTTTACCGAGCATGGGCCCGCGCCAGATAATCGGGGAGTTATCTTCCACAAAGAAGCCCATCGATACAAGCTTGACTCCGAAGCGTTCTACAGGAATAATCTTTTCGCCGCGAACGACCGGCCGTTCTTCCACACCCATCATATCCGGCACACTGAAACCATAGATATCCGCGTCAATAATTCCGACTTTCTTACCAAGGCGGGTTAAAGCAACAGCAAGGTTAACCGTAACTGTGGACTTCCCTACACCACCCTTACCACTGGCAATGGAGATAAACTTCGTCCCGGTATTTCCACCGAGAAGAGAAGCTTCCTGTTCCTGCTCCGCTTCGGGCTGGAATCTTTGAATCACATCATCCGGAAGCTGGTCGAAACGCAGGCCGACCGTTGCGGCTCCCCCACTTTTCAGTTCATTAACAATTTTCTGCTGCAATTCCATCTGTTCAGCGGTATTTGTCTTTCCGATCAATATCTTAACGCTGACATGATTTTTCTCTTCCTTAATTTTTATCTCTTCAACTCCACCTGTTTCTTCCAACGTTTTATGTAAAAACGGGTCTTCGATCGAATGGAGGATTTCTAGTACTTTTCCTTCTGTCAACAAGCCGTTCACCATCCTTAGAAATATGTTTCACTATGGCTAGTATAACATATATGAAACGCTTTCTAAGTGATTTGCTTCAATCAATCTTCTGATGGCAGCTCTCTTTCTGTCACATACCGGAGCACTCCCTGATAGATGGATGCTGACATCTTCCTTTGGTAATCATTATCCTTTAACAATTCTCTTTCCCCAGGGTTTGATAAAAACCCGGCTTCCACTAAGACACCTGGAGCTTTCGCGTGTTTAAGGATATAGATACTGGACAAGCCAAAAGCTCCACGATCCGTATTCCCTATGTTCTCCTTGATTTCGGATTGAATAAACTTGGCCAACGTTTTGCTTTCCTCATTTTTTGGATAGTAAAAAGTCTGGGCGCCGCTCCATTTTTCAGAAGGAATGGCATTCAAGTGTATACTGATGTATAAATCCGCTTCTTTTTCTTCAATGTACTGAACCCTGTTCCTGACATCTTCCGCCTGCCTGCGCCGAGCTTTTTCCGCTTCATCTGATGCAAGGTCATTGTCATCATCACGGGTTAGGTACACGAGTGCTCCCGCTTGCTGCAAATAATCACGAAGGTACTCAGCCATTTGCAGCGTAATGACTTTCTCTTCCGTACCATCTTTGCCAGAAGCACCAGCATCAGGTCCCCCATGCCCAGGATCCAATACAATCACTTTACCGGACAGCGGAGATGACCATACTGTCCAAGCGTCCTTTGCTTCCTGAATCGGATAGGAAACAGCGCACACCAATACAATGATCCCTGCTAACCATAGAAATGTTTTCAACCTAGGATTTCGCATGCCTCACACTCCCTTATACTCCTCCATTTCACTATATGGGACAGGATGGACAAATATGTGAAAGCATGAGGAAGCTTTTTAGCAGGGAATCATAACACTCTATTTTCGTTTTGGTTTAAAATTTAAACAACTAACCGTATGCGGTTCTTTGATGGATCTATGGTGTAGATCACTCCATCCTTTTCATCGACAGAAGCTCCCATTTGCCGGATTCTATGGATCGCTTCTTCCCTTGAGTGGTTCTGAGGAAAATGAAGATCAAACCATTTCAACCCTGCTTCCTGCTTCTCTGGAGACGGGGCATCGGTACCCTTCCATGTGTTGAGCCCGATGTGGTGATGATAGTTAGCCGATGAAATAAACAAGGCTTCATCACCGAGCCGGCCCACTACATCGAAACCTAAGCCATCACAATAGAATTGTTTCGCTTTTTCAAGGTCAGAGACATGGAGATGAACATGCCCCATGACCGTCCGGTCCGGCAGACCCACCCACCCGGGGTTCGTTTCAAAACGGAACAACCCCTCAAAGTCCAATGGGTCAACTGCCATCTTCACCTCACTGCCGGACCATTCCCATAAGGAAGAGGGCCGGTCAATATACACCTCAATTCCATTTCCATCAGGATCAGAAAAGTAGATCGCTTCACTAACGAGGTGATCGGCTGAAGCCACCTGAACGTTTTTATTAATCAAGTGTTTGACCAAATCGGCGAGATCTGACTTTTCCGGCAAAAGGAGCGCAAAGTGATACAGTCCTGTCGCTTTTCTATTAGGTGGTCTAACATCTTGATCCTCCTCAAGGACAAGAAGCGGCTTTTCTCCCC
The DNA here is from genome assembly GCF_009856445.1 of Halobacillus litoralis. Classification (GTDB taxonomy): domain Bacteria; phylum Bacillota; class Bacilli; order Bacillales; family Halobacillaceae; genus Halobacillus; species Halobacillus litoralis. The sequence goes on along the minus strand of NZ_WMFA01000014.1, from coordinate 54,640 downwards.
CTGCACTTAAATGAACGGCTTTACTGGACCGCGCCCATATTTGAAAACCGATAATGTTTGTATAAAAATCCAACGATCGATTCAAATCCATGACTCGTAAAGTGACTAGATTGACATGGATGTTTTCTTTTTCATGAAAAAGCATGTGAACTCCTCCATTCGTATATCTTTTCCCTCAGTATATCGGAATAAGAATTTCACATATATTCATATGCTTTCAAGTATGTCTGGCACCGGCTTTACTTTCATAGATGCCTGGCACCCCTTTCGCTAGTTCCAGTGCCAGGCACCCTTTGTTAGCCACCGTTGTCTGGGACGTCATTTAAGACCTCACCGAAACAAAAATAAACATAAAAAAAGACTCCCAACCGAGTCGGTTGAGAGTCTTTTGCATAAGCATTGATTAACGCTTGGAGAATTGTGGAGCGCGACGAGCACCTTTAAGACCGTATTTCTTACGCTCTTTCATACGTGCGTCACGAGTCAATAGACCAGCGCGCTTCAATGGTGTACGGTATTCAGGATCCGCTTGTAACAATGCACGAGCGATTCCGTGACGGATTGCACCAGCTTGTCCTGTGAATCCACCGCCATCTACGTTTACATAAACGTCATAGTTACCTTCTGTTTCTGTAACAGCTAGAGGCTGTTTCAGAATCATACGAAGCGTTTCATATGGGAAAAAGTCTTCAGCATCACGTTTGTTTACTACTACACGACCAGTTCCTGGAACAAGACGTACACGAGCTGTTGAGCTCTTACGACGACCAGTACCTGAGTATTGTACTTGTGCCACTAAGATTACCTCCTTTGATTATCCGCGAAGTTCGTAAACTTCTGGTTTTTGTGCTTCATGCTTGTGGTCCGCACCAGCGTAAACATGAAGTTTCTTGCCCATCTTACGTCCAAGACTTCCTTTTGGAAGCATCCCTTTAACAGCAAGCTCTAGCATTTGCTCAGGGTATTTCGTACGCATTTCGTTAGCCGTACGGGATTTCAAACCACCTACGTGGTTAGAGTGACGATAATAGATCTTATCGTTGATTTTGTTACCTGTAAGTTGGATCTCACCAGCATTAATGATGATGACGTGGTCACCAGTGTCAACGTGTGGTGTGTATGTTGGTTTATTTTTACCGCGAAGGATCGCAGCAACTTCGCTCGCTAAACGGCCGAGTGTTTGCCCTGCAGCATCCACAACATACCATTTACGTTCAACGTTGTTTTCATTTGCCATGAAAGTTGTGCGCATATCGGTTTCCCTCCTGAAATGTTTGATTTCTCATAGACTTCGTTACTACTTTATCATTTATCTCAAATACGATTAGTTTTCCGGGGCTAACCGTGGTACAGAAATAAAATGCCATAGAATATAATATAACACCTTGTAACTATATGTCAAGGGCATGCACACCTGGATTCGTTGTTTTTTTAAAAGAGTGCCTCAATTTCCGGGGCGAACCCATCTAATAAAACACTTCCCATAAAAACAAGCCTTGCGGGGGTGCCGTCTTCCCTGCTTCGTTACGGTTTTTTGCTTCGATGATCCTCTTTACATCTTCAGGGTCACGTTCGTTCCTTCCAATTTCCAAAAGCGTGCCGACAAGAATCCGAACCATGTTATAGAGGAAGCCTGAGCCACGGAAGACAAAAACCATGTCATTTCCCTCTTTGGTTATCTCTGCTTTGTAAATCGTCCGAACCTTGGCCCCTTTGATGTCTGTCTTCGGTGAACAAAAAGAGGTGAAATCATGCTCTCCCTCAAGATGCCTGCACGCTTCTCTCATCCGGTTGATGTCAAGTTCTGCGCGTACGTGGTGAGTATAGTGACGGCGGAAGAGATCAGGCTCATGAGCCTGATAGACATAATAGCGGTACTCTTTTCCCTTGGCATCATATCTTGCATGGAATTCTTCCGTTGCTTGCTCAGCAGAAACGACTTGAATATCATCCGGTAGAAGCGAGCCCAAGGCTCTTTTCCAATTCGCAATAGGAATATGGAGGGGAGTATCAAAATGAATTACCTGACCGACCGCGTGAACACGGGCATCCGTACGTCCGGAAGCGACCACTTTCACCTGATCTCCTTTGTGCATTTTCCTTAATGCTTTTTCAAGCTCCGCCTGAATGGTATTCCCATTAGGCTGAACCTGATAGCCGGCGTAATTCGTCCCATCATAACCGATGACCATACGAATTCTTTTCATAAAACGATCCTCCCCGTCAGCTTCTCGTCATGAATAGGGCGATGACTAATAGAGCGAACAGGACATACAAAGAAATATCAAGCTTCGATATCCTCAGCTCCCTGAGTTTTGTACGACCTTCCCCTCCTTGATAGCCACGCGCTTCCATCGCCATAGCGAGCTCTTCTGCGCGTTTGAACGCACTGACGAACAAAGGTACTAGAAGAGGTACAATCGCCTTCACACGGTCCTTTAACGCCCCTGTGCGGAAATCTACCCCTCGGGAGGCCTGGGCTTTGGAAATTTTCTCTGTCTCCTGCATCAGTGTCGGAATGAAGCGGAGGGAGATCGACATCATCAGTGCCAGTTCATGGACTGGGAACTTCACTTTTTTCAGTGGACCCAACAGCTCCTCGATGGCATCTGTAATTTCTATCGGCGTTGTTGTCAACGTAAGCAGCGAGGTCACAAGAATGAGGAGAAAGAACCGTAATGAAATGGCTCCCCCCTGGACAAGACCTTCTCTGTATACATCCCAGCCCAATATAGAAAACACGACGTCCCCCTCCCTCGTGACAATTAAATGGAGAAGGAACGTAAACACAATAAGGAACCATACCGGTTTCAAACCTTTCATAATGTAACGGAAGGGGACCCGGGATAGCAAGGCACTGCCAACAGCAAAAAGAGCAAGTACCCCGTAGCTCATAACAGAGTTAGCAAAAAATACGATCACAACAAAAAAGAAGATGATAGCGATTTTCGAACGAGGGTCAAGGCGATGGATCACGGAATCTGTCGGAATATATTGGCCGATAATTAAAGAACTACTCATGATCGCTGCCCCCTCTCACTTTGCGGGCTAATTCTTTTGCTAACTCAGCTATGGTCTGCCCTTTATACTCAAGTTCAATCCCATACTCTTTCTCAGCCTTGCTCAAGAAGGAGATAACTTCCGGAACATCCAACTGGACGCGCTCAAGGTCTTCCTTCTGTTGAAAAATCTCCAATGGAGTCCCTTCTTTGTAAAGTTCCCCATGGTTCATGATCAAAATATAATCGGCATAAGCAAGCGCATCTTCCATACTGTGAGTGACTAAGATTGTCGTCAGTTCCTTTTCACGATGAAGGTCGTAAAACATATCCATCACTTCACTTTGACCGCTGGGATCAAGTCCTGCCGTTGGTTCATCTAAAACAAGGACCTTAGGATCCATGGCAAGTACCCCGGATATAGCTACACGACGCATCTGCCCACCACTCAAGTCGAATGGTGAACGATCGAGCAAATCTTCAGGAAGCTTCGTTGCTTGAACCGCAGCTTTTGTCCGTCGCTCAATTTCTTTCTGGGGGACACCAAAATTCTGGGGACCGAAAGCAATGTCCTTGGCCACTGTTTCTTCGAACAATTGGTGTTCAGGATATTGGAATACAACACCGACTTTCTCACGTAACTCTCTCAAGTGCTTGTTTTTCACACCAGCTTCAATGGTGAAGTTACCCACCTGTATTTTTCCTTCTGTTGGCTGCAGCAGTCCGTTCAAGTGCTGAATCAGCGTCGACTTCCCTGACCCAGTATGACCAATGACAGCTACAAAGGATCCAGATTCAATCGAGAAGGTCATATCATTCAGTGCTTTGTGTTCGAATGGACTATTCGGTTGATAGGTATAGCTTACATGGTCAAACGAGATGTGCATAAGTCCTCCAACAACTCCTGGTGATTGAGTGGCTCACGAGATAGGCTTAAACCTTCTGCTTTGAGATGATCAGCCATTTTACTTACAAACGGAGTATCCAAGCCAATTTCAGTCAACTGTTCTTTTCTAGAGAATACGTCACGCGGCGTCCCTTCCATCCAGACTTCTCCACCATTCATGACGATCACTCTTGAAGCCAATGTCACTTCTTGAAGGTCATGGGTAATGGTCACTAATGAAAGGTCTCTTTCCTGCTGGACGTCGCTGACGGTCTGCATGATTTCTTTTCTTCCTTTTGGATCAAGCATAGCGGTTGCTTCATCAAGAATGATAAATTCAGGGGACACAGCAAGGACGCTGGCGATGGCCACGCGCTGTTTTTGGCCTCCTGATAATCGATGGGGTTCATGCGTCTCGTATGCTTCCATACGGACAGAGTTCAGACTTTCTTGAATCCGCTCAAGCATAAGGTCACGAGGCATACCGTGGTTTTCCATACCAAAGGCTACATCATCCCTTACGGTAGTCCCAACAAACTGGTTATCCGGATTTTGAAAAACCATCCCCACCTGTTTCCTGACTTCCCATACCGTCTCAGGGGTCACTTTCATTCCATCGACGATAATTTCCCCTTCCTGAGGGAACAAAAGCCCATTCATTAATTTAGCAATTGTCGATTTGCCTGAACCATTATGACCGATGATGGCCACCCATTCATCCGGACCTATGGTGAAGCTCACGTCCTTTAACACCCAGGGCATGTCTTCCTGGTATTTAAAGGACACATGACGAAACTCGACTTGTCTCTCTCCCATCTGTGTTCCTCCTCTGCTCAACTGACTATTTCCCAGGAAATATGACACCATTTCCTATCAACCGAAGGGTGGCTCATCTAAATTCCGACGCCACCCTGACGGTGTTTCCTTCCATTTGGATATAAAAAAAGGGCTGGATGTAACCTCGCGATGAGATTCAGTCCTGCCCTTTTACCCTCATGGTATTCATTAAACTAGTTCAATGATCGCCATTTTCGCTCCATCACCTTTACGCTCGCCTAGCTTAAGCACGCGAGTGTAACCACCTTGACGGTCTTCATAGCGTGGGCCGATGTCAGAGAATAGCTTTTGCAAAGCTGTCTGCTCCCCATCTTCGTCGGCTTGCGCATTGTAAAGGAATGATTCAGCTTGACGACGGGCATGTAGATCGCCGCGTTTCCCTAGTGTAATCATTTTTTCTACAACAGATTTAAGCTCTTTCGCTTTAGCTTCTGTTGTTTCCAAACGTTCGTGAATGATCAAGTCTGTCGCTAAGTTGCGAAGTAGCGCCATACGCTGATCCGTTGTACGTCCTAGTTTTCTAGCCATTGATAATCCCTCCCTTATCTGAATCTCTTAGATGTGTTCTATCAATCAATCGTCTTTTCTTAGACCTAATCCCAGTTCGTCCAACTTGTGCTTCACTTCTTCAAGTGACTTGCGACCAAGGTTACGTACCTTCATCATGTCTTCTTCAGACTTATTCGCAAGTTCCTGCACTGTGTTGATACCAGCGCGCTTCAAGCAGTTGTAGGAACGGACAGATAGATCAAGTTCTTCGATCGTCATTTCTAGAACTTTTTCTTTTTGGTCCTCTTCTTTTTCAACCATGATTTCAGCTTTTTGAGCTTCATCAGTCAGGCCTACAAAGATATTGAGGTGTTCCATATAGATTTTAGCCCCAAGAGAGATCGCTTCTTCCGGACGAATGCTGCCGTCCGTCCATACATCCAACGTCAACTTGTCAAAGTTAGATGTTTGACCGATTCTAGTGTTCTCTACTTGATACGTTACACGGGATACCGGCGTAAAAATAGAGTCAACTGGAATAACGCCAATTGGTTGATCCTCATGGTTGTTTCCTTCAGCCGGACGATATCCTCGGCCGCGTTCTGCTGTAATACGTGCACGGAAGCTGGAGTTGCTATCTAATGTTGCGATGTGAAGATCTGGATTAAGAACTTCTACATCACTGTCGTGCGTAATGTCAGCCGCTGTAACTTTTCCTTCACCCTGTACATCAATCTCCAAAGTCTTTTCTTCGTCGGAATACACCTTCAAAGCTAGTTTCTTCAGATTAAGAATAACTGTGGTTACGTCCTCGACGACACCTTCAATGGTTGAGAACTCATGAAGGACCCCGTCAATTTGAACTGATGTGACAGCAGAGCCGGGAAGTGAGGATAATAGGATACGACGCAAGGAGTTCCCTAGAGTTGTACCATACCCACGCTCAAGCGGTTCTACGACGAACTTACCAAAAGTAGACTCATCGCTGATCTCGACCGTTTCAATCTTTGGCTTTTCAATTTCGATCATTTACACTAAACCCTCCTTCAAAACGTCGAAACCCCGGTTAGACAATAGGTCTAACCGAAATTCCTCAGGTAGGCAGTCCCGATAAAAAGACAACTGCATATTTTCTCTGTCTACGACGGTGATGATATAAAAGCTATCATAACCCATTATAGACAGGGTGACAAATTCTATTCAGAACTATTATACGCGACGACGTTTTGGTGGGCGGCAACCATTGTGTGGAACTGGAGTTACGTCACGGATTGCCGTAATTTCAAGACCTGCTGCTTGTAGAGAACGGATCGCTGCTTCACGACCAGCACCAGGGCCTTTAACTGTTACTTCAAGAGTTTTCATACCGTTGTCCATAGCGTCTTTCGCTGCAGCTTCAGAAGCCATTTGAGCAGCGAATGGAGTAGATTTACGGGAACCTTTGAAACCAAGGGATCCGGCACTGCTCCATGCGATAACGTTACCTTGAACATCAGTGATCGTTACGATTGTGTTGTTGAAAGTAGAGCGGATGTGTGCCACACCGGTCTCTATATTCTTTTTCACGCGACGCTTACGACTACGAGTGTTTCCTTTACGTGCCATATAGTTAGCTTACCTCCTTTGTGATGCTTATTATTTACGTTTGTTAGCCACGGTACGACGTGGGCCTTTACGTGTACGAGAGTTGTTTTTTGTCTTCTGTCCGCGAAGTGGAAGTCCACGACGGTGACGGATTCCGCGATAAGAACCGATCTCGATCAAACGCTTGATGTTAAGAGAGTTCTCACGACGAAGGTCACCTTCCGTGTTGTGTTGCTCCACTGCTTTACGGATTTTACCTAGTTCGTCTTCTGTAAGGTCGCGAACGCGAGTATCTTCAGAAACGCCAGCTTCAGCTAGTACGTCTTTGGCAAGGGATTTACCGATACCATAAACGTAAGTTAGGGATACGACTACTCGCTTATCACGAGGAATATCTACACCTGCAATACGTGCCATAAGTTACGTGCACCTCCTTCAGTTTTAGCCTTGTTTTTGTTTATGCTTAGGGTTTTCACAGATAACCATGACTTTACCTTTACGTTTGATGACTTTGCATTTTTCGCAAATTGGTTTTACAGAAGGCCTTACCTTCATCATCCATACCTCCTTTAAGATCGGAGTTTTATTTATAACGGTACGTAATACGTCCTTTAGTTAAGTCATAAGGGGAAAGTTCTACCGTTACCTTGTCTCCTGGTAAGATTCGAATGAAGTGCATGCGAATTTTCCCGGAAACGTGCGCTAAAACGGAGTGACCGTTCTCGAGTTCAACCTTGAACTGAGCGTTCGGTAAGGTTTCAACGACGGTCCCTTCTACTTCAATTACATCGTCTTTCGCCATCGAGTTGATCTCCCTTCTTCAAATCAGTCACTGCTTCATTGACATATTTTGATACGGCAAATCGAAGCTTGCCATTTGTGACACGACCAGTTTCCAGAAGGCTGTCCTGGACTTCCGGAGAGATGAAATCCATAAGCTCAACATGTTGCAAATTCTTTTTCTTTGGTCGATCATACTTACGTTTCTCTCCGTCGGCAAGCAGCACAAAGCGGCCATCCAGTACATCGATTACTACCGCGTACTGTCCTGCCTCACGCCCCTGCACAATACGAACAATTTGACCTATTCGCGGACTCGACTCAGATTCGTTCAAAAACGATCACCTTCACTTAGGATTTTGTAAGGATTTCGTACCCTTCATCCGTAATTGCAATGGTGTGCTCAAAGTGAGCGCACCTTTTACCATCTTGAGTGACTACCGTCCAATGATCGCCGAGCGTCTTCACATAGCGAGAGCCAGCGTTCACCATCGGTTCTACAGCCAATACCATGCCAGGTTTGAGGCGTGGTCCTTTGTTTGGCGGGCCGTAATGAGGAATTTGCGGATCCTCATGAAGCTCCTGCCCTACTCCGTGACCCACATACTCCCTCACAATCGAAAAGCCTTCAGGCTCAACGAAACTCTGGATCGCATGAGATATATTTGAAAGGCGTACACCTGGTTTTGCTTCATCAAGTCCTTTAAACAATGATTGCTCAGTAACTCTCAACAATTCCATGGTTTCATCATCGACGGTTCCGACCGGATACGTCCAGGCCGAGTCTCCGTGATAACCTTTATATTTGGCACCAATATCGATGCTGATGATATCACCTTCGTTCAACACCCTGTCCCCAGGGATACCATGAACGAGTTCTTCGTTGACAGATGCACAGATACTTCCACGGAATCCATTATAACCTTTAAAAGATGGGATTGCATCCATACTGCGTATGAATTCATCTGCAATCTTATCCAATTCCCCAGTTGTTATACCAGGTTGGATCTTTTGTTCCAACTTTTGGTGCGTCAAGGCGACGATCCGCCCTGCTTCACGCATAATATCTAATTCCCGTGAAGTCTTACAAATAATCATTCAGCTAGTTCTCCCAGCTTTTGATCGATGTCTTGGAATACTTCGTTGATATCTTTGTCACCTTCGAATGATACCAAGTAGCCTTTCTCTTGGTAGAAATCAAGCAGAGGTTGTGATTGCTCAACATTGACCTCCAGGCGCTTTCTTACGGTGTCAGGCTGATCGTCTTCGCGCTGAATCAACTCAGAGCCATCGTGATCACACTTGCCATCTTCTTTAGGCGGGTTGAAGACCACGTGATAGGTAGCACCGCACGTAGGGCAGATGCGTCGTCCAGTAAGACGCTCGATGAGTTGCTCCTTGGGAACATCGATATGAAGGACATAGTCCAATGACTCTTTCATATCAGTTAATAGGTTCTCAAGAGCTTCTGCTTGGGCGATTGTTCTCGGGAAACCATCTAAAAGGAATCCTTTTTGACAATCAGGTTTACTTAGACGCTCGCGAACGATTCCGATGGTCACTTCATCGGGAACCAATTCGCCTTTGTCCATATAGGATTTGGCTTCTTTGCCCAGTGCTGTTCCTTCTTTGATAGCTAATCGGAACATATCTCCAGTTGAGATATGAGGGATGTCATATTTTTCGACTATCTTCTCAGCCTGAGTACCTTTACCGGCACCAGGGAGACCCATCAGAATTAAATTCAACGTGTTCCCCTCGCTCTCATTTATTCATTAGCTTTGACACTAATTATTTAATGAATCCTTGATAGTGGCGTTTTACAAGCTGACTTTCCAGCTGCTTCATGATCTGAAGGGCAACCCCTACAACAATCAGCAGTCCGGTACCTCCGATTTGAATACTTGGTGGCAGCTGCGCGGCAGAGCCCAAGATGATCGGCAGGATAGAGACAGCTGCAAGGAAGATGGATCCTACGAATGTTAATCGGTACATCACACGAGTCAAGTACGTTTCCGTATTGGCTCCAGGACGAATCCCCGGGATATACCCGCCTTGCTTCTTCAAGTTTTCTGCCATTTGTTCCGGGTTGACCTGAACAAAAGTATAGAAATAAGTGAAGGCAATGATCAACGCAACATAGATAATCATTCCAGGCCAGTTTTGATAATCAAATATATATTGAATGACGGAGGCTACTTCGCTGTTCTCAAAAAGACCAGCGACGGTTCTTGGTGCGATAATAAAAGATATCGCAAAGATGACCGGAATGACTCCTGCAGCATTCACTTTTAGTGGTAAGTGAGTAGAATGCCCACCTACTGGCGAACGGTTAACCAAACGTTTTGCATATTGAATAGGAATCTTACGAAGGGCTTGTTGGATGAAGATGACTCCCACAACAACCGCAATAATAACAAGTACAATCAGAGCGATGATGACCAGGTTAATGAACAATTCTTCTCCAGCACCGGAAATGTATTGATCATACAACTGGTTGACACCGGTCGGGATTGCAGCAACGATCCCTGCAAAAATTAGAATGGAAATACCATTTCCAACACCGTGTTCAGTGATTTGCTCACCAAGCCACATTAGAAACGCTGTACCGCCTGTCAAGACAAGAGCAATGATTAAGAATTTCGTAACCCCTGGGTCAGCGATCAATTGACCACCAGCCAGTGCATTAAAACCTATAGACATGCCGATGGCTTGAATGAAAGCGAGCACGATCGTTCCATAGCGGGTAAACTGAGCTAATTTTCGACGGCCGACTTCACCTTGCTTCTTCCATTCCGCAAACTTAGGAACGACGTCCATCTGCAACAATTGCATGATGATGGAGGCTGTAATGTAGGGCATGATCCCCATAGCGAAGATGGAGAAGTTTTGTAATGCCCCGCCTCCGAATGTGTTCAGGAAACCGAACGCATTCTGTTCATCCATGAAATTGATGGCTTCTCTATTTGTAAAAGGAACCGGGATGAATGTTCCCAGGCGAAAAACAATGAGCATCAACAAAGTGAAAATAATCTTCCGTCGAATATCACCCACGCGCATAAAATTGGAGATTGTCCGGAACATTAAATCACCTCAGTTTGACCGCCCGCTGCTTCAATTGCTTCTTTCGCGGAAGCAGAGAACTTGTGAGCTTTCACTGTAAGTTTCTTTTCGATTGAACCTTTAGCTAATACTTTGATTCCGGCTTTTTGGTTGCTTACCACACCAGACTCAAGCAATAGCTCAGGAGTAACCTCTGTGCCTTCTTCGAAGCGATTCAGTGCATCAAGGTTGATAATCGCAAATTCCTTACGGTGAACGTTAGTGAAACCACGCTTAGGCAGGCGTTGGAAAAGTGGCATTTGACCACCCTCGAAACCTGGGCGAGTTTTGCTTCCTGAACGCTGGCCTTGACCTTTGTGACCACGACCGGAAGTTTTACCGTTACCAGATGCCATACCACGACCTACGCGGTTACGTTCTTTACGAGTACCTTTAGCAGGTTTTAGTTCATGCAGTTTCATGCGTTGCACCTCCTTATATCTTTTGTAGAATTAAACTTCTTTAACCGAAACTAGGTGAGACACCTTATTAGCCATACCTCGGATCGCTGGGTTATCTTCAAGTACGACAGTTTGACGGATCTTATTCAGACCTAGCGCCTTGACAGTAGAGCGCTGATCTTGCGGTCTACCAATAACACTGCGCGTGAGGGTAATTTCTAACTGTTTAGCCATTTTATTTCCCTCCTTATCCTACAGTTCTTCTACTGATTTACCACGAAGTTTAGCGACGTCTTCTGCACGCTTAAGCTCGCTAAGTCCAGTGATTGTAGCACGTACCATGTTGATTGGCGTGTTAGAACCAAGTGACTTAGATAGGATGTCTTGAACACCTGCAAGCTCAAGTACCGCACGGACAGGTCCACCAGCGATAACTCCGGTACCTTCTGCTGCTGGTTTCATAAGAATGTTACCTGCACCAAAACGTCCGTTGATTTCGTGTGGAATTGTCGTGTTCTTCACTGGTACTGTGATTAGATTTTTCTTAGCATCATCAATGGCTTTCTTGATCGCTTCCGGTACCTCTTGGGCTTTTCCTGTACCGAATCCGACATGACCATTTTTATCTCCAACTACAACCAATGCAGCAAAACGGAAACGACGTCCACCTTTAACTACCTTAGCTACACGGTTGATGGTAACTACGCGTTCTTCAAGATCAAGTTTGTTAGGATCGATGTTTGTAATCATTTATGTCCCTCCTTTAACTATTAAAATTCTAGGCCGGCTTCGCGAGCGGCTTCAGCTAGTGCTTTCACACGTCCATGATACAAGTAACCTCCACGGTCGAATACAACAACTTTAAAACCGTTGTCGATCGCACGCTTAGCCACTAATTCACCGACTTTTTGAGCAGCCTCGACATTGCCTGTAGCATCAAGGTTGAAGTCATTGTCTACAGTAGACGCACTTGCTACTGTTACTTGGCTTTCATCGTTGATTAGCTGAGCATAAATGTGTTTGTTAGAGCGATATACGTTCAAGCGTGGGCGTTCAGCGGTGCCAAAGACATTCTTACGAACGCGTGCATGACGCTTTTTACGTACGACATTTTTATCTGCCTTCGTGATCATCAGGGTCACTCCTTTCTATACGTTAGCTACGAGTCTTACTTAGCTGTTTTACCTTCTTTTCTGCGTACATATTCGCCTTCGTAGCGAATTCCTTTACCTTTGTAAGGCTCTGGAGGACGGATCGCACGGATTTTCGCAGCTACTGCACCAACAAGTTCTTTGTCGATTCCTTTAACTGTTACTTTCGTGTTGGATGGAACTTCGATTTCGATACCTTCGTGGTTATCGACTTCAACAGGGTGAGAGTAACCAGCGTTGATTACAACATTTTGACCCTGTTTCTGCGCACGGTAACCAACACCGATGATTTCAAGACTCTTTTCATAGCCTTTAGAAACACCTTCAACCATGTTACCGATCAGGCTGCGTGTAGTACCGTGAAGAGCACGGTGTTCTTTGTGGTCGCTCGGACGAGCTACAGTAAGAACGTTGTCCTCAACTTTAACTGTGATGTCCTTGTGGAAAGTACGAGTCAATTCCCCTTTAGGACCTTTAACTGTAATCGTGTTGTTATCCTGGATGATTTCTACACCTTCAGGAATTTCAAGTGATTTTAAACCTACGCGAGACATATGTTTGCACCTCCTGTCTGATCTGTTTTTTTACCAGATGTAAGCTAGAACTTCGCCACCGATGGCTTGTTCACGAGCTTCTTTATCTGTCAATACACCTTTTGAAGTGGATACAACGGCTACACCTAGACCGTTAAGAACTTTCGGAAGTTCTTCAGCGTTAGCGTAAACACGTAGACCTGGCTTACTGATACGCTTCACACCAGTGATTACACGCTCGTTGTTTTGACCGTACTTAAGGAAGATGCGAAGAACTCCTTGCTTGTTGTCTTCTACAAATTCGTAGTCACGTACAAAACCTTCGCGCTTAAGAATATCAGCAATTTCTTTTTTAACGTTGGAAGCTGGAAGCTCAAGCTTCTCGTGACGCACCATGTTAGCGTTACGAATACGTGTCAGCATATCTGCAATTGGATCTGTCATTGTCATAACTCATTAACCTCCTTCCCTGTTTCGGGTTTACCAGCTGGCTTTTTTGACACCAGGGATTTGACCTTTATATGCAAGTTCACGGAAACAAATACGGCAAAGCTTAAACTTACGAAGTACGGAGTGCGGACGTCCGCAGCGTTCACAACGCGTGTATTCGCGCACTTGGTACTTCTGTTTACGCTGTTGCTTCGCGACCATTGATTTTTTAGCCACTATTTTCCCTCCTTATAGTTAGCTCATTATTTTTGGAACGGCATACCGAACTGAGCTAGAAGTTCACGTGCTTCTTCGTCAGAGTCAGCTGTAGTGACAATAACGATATCCATACCACGCACTTTGTTTACTTTATCGTAATCGATTTCTGGGAAAATCAATTGCTCTTTAACACCAAGTGTGTAGTTTCCACGACCGTCAAAAGCTTTCTTAGAAATACCACGGAAGTCACGCACACGTGGAAGAGATACAGCGATCAGCTTTTGGAGGAATTCGTACATGCGCTCTCCACGAAGTGTAACCTTCGCGCCGATTGGCATACCTTCACGTAGACGGAAACCTGCAATTGATTTCTTCGCTTTTGTGATAACTGGCTTCTGTCCAGTGATCAATGTTAGTTCTTCTACAGCTGTGTCAAGTGCTTTCGCGTTTTGAACAGCGTCACCTACACCCATGTTGACAACGATTTTCTCAACTTTTGGTGTTTGCATGATGGAATCATATTCAAATTTGTTCATCAAAGATGAGACAACTTCTTCTTGATATTGTTTCTTTAGTTCGTTCATCGTGTGGCCCTCCTTTCCTGTATGGCTTATTTATCTAGTGCTTCACCAGATTTTTTCGCGATACGAACTTTCTTCCCGTCCTCGACTTTGTAACCAACACGTGTCGGCTCACCAGTCTTAGGGTCGATCGGCATTACGTTGGATACGTGGATCGCAGCTTCTTGTGTTAGGATTCCACCTTGTGGATTCTCCTGAGAAGGCTTCGCGTGCTTTTTCACTTCGTTCACACCTTCAACAAGAACACGATCTTTCTTCGGATAAGCTTCAAGGATTGTTCCTTGTTTGCCCTTATCCTTACCAGTAATCACCATTACTTTATCACCTTTTTTTACGTGCATTCTTCGCGCACCTCCTTAACAAGGCATTTCATTCAGGCTTTTATAATACTTCTGGAGCTAGAGATACAATCTTCATGAATTTAGCATCACGAAGTTCACGAGCTACCGGTCCAAAGATACGAGTACCGCGTGGGCCTTTGTCATCACGCACGATTACTGCTGCGTTTTCATCGAAACGGATGTAAGAACCATCTTTACGGCGCACTCCACTCTTAGAACGTACGATAACAGCTTTTACAACTTCACCTTTTTTAACAACGCCTCCTGGTGTTGCCTGCTTCACAGTAGCAGTGATGATATCACCGATGTTAGCTGTTTTGCGGCCGGATCCACCCAATACTTTGATTGTCTGGATTTCGCGGGCACCAGAGTTGTCTGCAACTTTCAGACGAGATTCCTGTTGAATCATAACATGTAACCTCCCTTCGGATTAACTCCGAGCGAACTTTATTTAGATAATGACAGACTCTTCAACAACTTCTAGAAGACGGAAACGCTTAGAAGCAGACAATGGACGAGTTTCCATGATGCTTACGATGTCGCCGTTTTTCGCTTGGTTGTTTTCGTCATGAGCTTTGAACTTTTTGGAATACTTTACGCGCTTGCCGTAAAGTTTGTGGAACTTATAAGTTTCTACTAGTACGGTGATGGTCTTATCCATCTTGTCAGAAACGACACGGCCAGTATAAACTTTACGATTATTACGTTCAGTCATGTGAGGGTGACCTCCTCTCATCTATTAGTTATTTACGCCTAGCTCACGTTCACGAGCAACAGTCTTCATACGTGCGATGGACTTGCGAACTTCACGGATACGTGCAGTGTTCTCAAGTTGACCTGTTGCCAATTGGAAGCGTAGGTTGAAAAGTTCTTCTTTAAGAGACTTAACTTTTTGTTCAATTTCGGCAGTGGTTAATTCACGGATCTCATTAGCCTTCATTGATTTCACCACCAATTTCTTCACGTTTTACGAATTTTGTACGGATCGGCAGTTTGTGTGAAGCAAGACGCAACGCTTCGCGTGCAACCTCTTCAGATACACCTGCGATCTCGAACATGATTTTCCCTGGCTTCACGACAGCTACGAAACCTTCTGGAGCACCTTTACCGGAACCCATTCGTACTTCTAGGGGCTTAGCAGTATAAGGCTTATCAGGGAAGATTTTAATCCAAACTTTACCGCCACGCTTCATGTAACGAGTCATCGCGATACGCGCTGCCTCGATCTGACGGGCTGTGATCCATGCAGGATCAATTGCTTGCAAACCATATTCACCGAATGCTACTTCAGTACCGCCTTTTGCACGGCCTTTTAAGCTAGTACGGTGTTGACGACGATATTTAACACGTTTAGGCATTAACATAATGCTTTTCCCCCTTCCTTACTTGTCAGTTTTAGTTGGAAGGACTTCTCCACGATAGATCCACACTTTAACACCAAGCTTACCGTAAGTAGTGTCAGCTTCTGCAGTTCCGTAATCGATGTCTGCACGAAGTGTGTGTAGTGGTACTGTTCCTTCACTGTAATATTCAGCACGAGCGATATCCGCGCCACCTAGACGACCAGATACTTGGGTACGAATACCTTTAGCTCCTGCACGCATAGCGCGTTGAATTGTTTGTTTTTGAGCACGACGGAAAGATACGCGGTTTTCCAATTGACGTGCGATATTGTCAGCCACAAGAGTAGCGTCAAGATCTGGCTTTTTCACTTCAACGATGTTGATGTGAACGCGTTTACCAGTTAGTTGGTTTAGAGCTTTACGAAGTGCTTCTACTTCAGAACCGCCTTTACCGATAACCATTCCTGGCTTAGCTGTGTGCACAGTAATGTTTACACGGTTTGCTGCGCGTTCGATTTCTACCGTAGAAAGAGCAGCATCTTTAAGACGATTTTCAACATATTCACGAATCTTAATGTCTTCATGTAACAAGTCTGCATAGTCTTTGCCAGCGTACCACTTGGATTCCCAATCGCGGATAACGCCGATACGAAGACCTACCGGATTAATTTTTTGACCCACTGATTATCCCTCCTTTTTTTCTGATACGACCACTGTGATGTGGCTTGTGCGTTTGTTGATTTGGCTTGCGCGGCCCATAGCGCGAGGGCGGAAACGTTTAAGAGTTACGCCTTCGTTTACAAACGCTTCGGAAACGTATAGGTTTTCCGGGTCCATTTCATAGTTGTGTTCTGCGTTAGCGATCGCGGAGTTAAGAAGTTTCTCAACTACTGGAGATGCGCCACGCTGTGTTAGACGTAGTGTAGCCAGAGCTTCACCAACATTTTTTCCTCGAATTAAATCAATTACCAGACGAGCTTTACGAGGAGCGATACGAACGGTTTTAGCAACTGCTTTAGCTTGCATTAGAGTGCCTCCTCTCTATATTAACGTTTTGTTTTCTTATCGTCGCCAGAGTGTCCCTTGAACGTACGGGATGGCGCGAATTCACCTAGTTTGTGACCAACCATGTCTTCAGTCACATAAACTGGTACGTGCTTACGACCGTCATAAACGGCGATTGTGTGTCCGACGAAGTTAGGGAAGATCGTAGAACGGCGAGACCAAGTCTTTACGACCTGCTGTTTATTATCTTCGTTCAACTTCTCGACTTTTTTCATTAAGTGATCATCTACAAAAGGTCCTTTTTTCAGGCTGCGGCCCATGAATAAACCTCCCTTCGCGATTGAGAGACGGGTTTTACTGCCCGCCCGACAATCCCGTTATTTTTTACCGCGTCTACGTACGATATATTTATCAGACGGCTTGTTGCGTTTTCTCGTTTTGTATCCAAGAGTTGGTTTACCCCATGGAGATACTGGAGATGGCATACCGATTGGTGCGCGTCCTTCACCACCACCGTGTGGGTGATCACTAGGGTTCATTACGGAACCACGTACTGTAGGGCGCTTACCTTTCCAACGAGAACGTCCAGCTTTACCTACGCTGATTAGTTCGTGCTCAAGGTTACCGACTTGACCGATTGTTGCACGGCAAGAGCTTAGTACCAAGCGAACTTCACCTGATGTCAGGCGTACAAGCGTGTATTTTTCTTCACGACCAAGGATTTGTGCAGAAGCACCTGCAGAACGGACAAGCTGTCCTCCGCGTCCTGGTTTAAGTTCTACGTTGTGTACGATTGTACCAACTGGAATGTCTTTCAACTGAAGAGCATTACCTGGTTTGATATCTGCACCTTCACCAGAAATAATTTCCGTTCCAACCTTCACACCTTTTGGAGCTAGGATGTAACGTTTTTCACCATCAACATAATTGATTAGTGCAATGTTAGCGGAGCGGTTCGGATCATATTCGACTGTAGCAACGCGTCCAGGTATTCCATCTTTGTCACGCTTGAAGTCGATAATACGATACTGACGCTTGTGGCCTCCGCCCTGATGACGAACTGTCAGCTTACCCTGGTTGTTACGTCCACCTTTTTTATGAAGTGGAGTGACAAGGGAGCGTTCAGGTTTGTCAGTTGTGATTTCAGCGAAATCAGATACTGACATGTGTCGACGACCGTTAGTAATCGGTCTGAACTTTTTAATCGCCATCTTTATTTCCCTCCTTCATATTTCAATTCGTGTATTTTATGCTTCGAAGATTTCTAGTTCTTCGCTGTCCTGAGTCAATGTGATGACTGCTTTCTTACGATCGGAGCGGTAGCCGCCGTAACGACCCATACGCTTGAACTTACCTTTAAGGTTCATTGTGTTGACTTGTGCAACTTGAACGCCAAAGATTTCTTCAACTGCTTTTTTAATTTCAGTTTTGTTAGCTTTCGGGCTAACTTCAAACGTATATTTCTTTTCTCCCATAAGATCAGCAGAATGTTCAGTAATGACAGGGCGCTTGATAATATCGCGTGGTTCTTTCATTATGAGAGCACCTCCCCTGCTTTTTCAGCTGCTTCCTTAGTAAGGATCAGCTTGTCATGCGTTAGCAAGTCTAACACACTTACTTGCTCTACAGGAAGACTCTTCACTGTAGGGATATTGTTAGATGATAGAGTTACATTTTCGTCTGCTTCAGCAGTAACGATCAATGCTTTCTCGTTAACATCTAGTGCTTTTAGAATGTTTGCAACTTCTTTTGTTTTCGGAGCATCAAGAGAAAGGCTCTCAAGAACAATGATGTTTTCTTCTTTCACTTTAGAAGAGAAAGCAGATTGAAGTGCCAAACGACGTACTTTTTTAGGCATCGTGTAGCTGTAGCTGCGTGGTGTAGGACCGAAAACAGTTCCGCCACCTACCCATTGTGGTGAACGGATAGATCCTTGGCGCGCACGGCCTGTACCTTTTTGGCGCCATGGTTTGCGTCCGCCGCCACTAACTTCAGAACGTCCTTTTACTTTGTGTGTGCCCTGGCGAAGATTCGCGCGTTGCATCAACACAGTTTCGTGTAAAACGTGAGTATTAGGTTCAATTCCAAATACAGATTCATTTAGTTCGATTTCACCAACATTAGAACCGCTTTGGTTTAATAGTGCTACTTTAGGCATGACATATCCTCCCTTCGTTTATTATTTGCTAGCCTTAATTGCACTTGTAATCTTAACGTAAGATTTTTTCGCGCCTGGTACATTACCTTTGATAAGTAGTAGATTACGCTCAGCGTCCACTTTTACTACTTCAAGGTTTTGTAGAGTTACTGTTTCGCCACCCATTTGTCCTGCAAGACCTTTGCCTTTGAAGACTTTGGACGGGTCAGCACCTTGCCCCATAGAACCGGAACGACGGTGGAAACGGGAACCGTGAGTTTTAGGTCCAGTAGATTGGTTGTGGCGCTTGATTGCACCCTGGAATCCTTTACCCTTAGAAGTTCCTGTAACGTCAATTGCGTCACCAGCTTCGAAAATATCAACTTTAACCTCTTGACCTAATTCAAAGTCATCAAGGTTTGTATTACGGAATTCACGAACGTAGCGCTTAGGTGTTGTGCTTGCTTTATCAGCGTGCCCTTGAGCAGCTTTTTTCAAGCGGTTTGACTTTTCATCAGCAAAACCAAGTTGGATCGCTTCATAACCGTCATTTTCTGTTGTTTTCTTTTGAAGAACAACGTTTGGCTCAGCCTGAACAACTGTTACTGGGATCAACTCGCCATTTTCAGAGAAAATTTGAGTCATGCCGACTTTTCGTCCTAAGATTCCTTTCGTCATCCGTTACACCTCCTATTATCTTTACGATTTATTTATAGTTTAATTTCGATATCCACACCAGATGGTAGATCCAAACGCATAAGTGAATCAACAGTCTGTGGTGTTGGATTAACAATGTCGATTAGACGTTTGTGTGTGCGCATTTCGAACTGCTCACGAGAGTCTTTATACTTGTGAGTCGCACGAAGTACAGTATATACAGAACGCTCTGTTGGAAGCGGGATCGGACCAGATACATTAGCTCCGGAACGCTTCGCAGTGTCTACGATCTTTTCTGCGGACTGATCAAGTACTCTGTGATCATACGCCTTTAAACGAATACGAATTTTCTCTTTTGCCATTATTTTCCCTCCTTCTTCGCCCATTTTTGAAATAGACATTCTCCGCGAAAAAAACTTGACCACCAGCCATGGCAAAGGGGCCGGGTGTGTCAACAACCTTTCGCTTCATCGCCTTTTATGACCAACATTATTCATTATATAGAAGAAATGCAGTCAATGCAAGGATAAATCCATAATTTTTTCATCACGGACACTTAAAACATTATACTAGCGTTCACCACTTTTTTCAAGGGGATAGCTAGTATTCATAGGCTTTCCACCAAATGTTTCCGACTACCTCTTTGAAATCCATTGTCCATTTAAACAAATATGAATGAGGATATCAACCATCTCTGTGTAAAGAATAATTTTCTAAACATTCATAATAGATTAGATCCTTATAAGGTTGTCAGTGATGGAAATATAAAAGCCGATTACCGGCAAGACGGAAAACCTACCCACTTCATTCGGCCGGCATGTTATAGCAAAGACTATATTCTTTGGAAGGAATTCAATAGCATGGTTGTATTTCTTCATTAAAAAAGAGCAACAGCCAGAAGCTGTTGCTCTTTATATAGGATAGAACTGAAATTACTTAGTGATTTCAGAAACTACGCCAGAACCTACTGTACGTCCACCTTCACGGATAGAGAAACGAGTTCCGTCCTCGATCGCGATTGGGGAGATAAGTTCTACAGTCATTTCAACGTTGTCCCCAGGCATAACCATTTCTACGCCTTCAGGAAGTTGAATAACACCAGTTACGTCCGTAGTACGGAAGTAGAACTGTGGGCGGTAGTTAGAGAAGAATGGAGTGTGACGTCCACCTTCGTCTTTAGCTAGTACATAAACTTCAGCTTTGAAGTTTGTGTGTGGAGTGATAGAACCAGGCTTAGCTAATACTTGACCACGGTTGATGTCTTCACGCTTAACACCACGAAGAAGTGCACCGATGTTGTCTCCAGCTTCAGCGTAATCTAGAAGCTTACGGAACATTTCAACACCAGTTACAGCAGTTTTGCTGGACTCTTCAGCCATACCGATGATTTCAACTTCGTCACCGACTTTAACTGTACCACGCTCAACACGACCAGTTGCAACTGTACCACGACCAGTGATAGAGAATACGTCCTCAACTGGCATCATGAATGGCTTGTCAGTGTCACGGTCTGGAGTTGGAACGTACTCGTCAACTGCATCCATAAGATCGTAGATTGCTTGCTCATACTTCTCTTCACCTTCAAGAGCTTTAAGAGCAGAACCGCTGATTACTGGTACGTCATCACCATCGAAGTCGTACTCAGAAAGTAGATCGCGAACTTCCATTTCTACTAGTTCAAGAAGCTCTTCGTCGTCTACCATGTCAACTTTGTTCAAGAATACAACGATAGCTGGTACACCTACGTTTTTAGAAAGTAGGATGTGCTCACGTGTTTGTGGCATTGGACCGTCAGCTGCAGATACAACTAGGATCGCGCCGTCCATTTGAGCAGCACCAGTGATCATGTTCTTAACGTAGTCAGCGTGACCTGGGCAGTCAACGTGTGCATAGTGACGAGTTTCAGTTTCGTACTCAACGTGTGCAGTGGAGATTGTGATTCCACGCTCACGTTCTTCAGGAGCACCGTCGATCATGTCATATGCCATTGCTTCACCAGAACCAGAACGCTTGTGAAGTACAGTCGTAATCGCTGCAGTTAGAGTTGTTTTACCGTGGTCAACGTGTCCAATTGTACCAATGTTAACGTGGGACTTGGACCGGTCAAATTTTTCTTTACCCATTGTATATTTCCTCCTTTAGATAAGTAACAATTTTGGTTTTCAAGATTTATGATGTAGCTTAGGAGTAAGTAAGAGTCACTCCTAAGCTTACACTACAAGTTATACTTTAACTCGTCTAAAAAATCAATTATTCACCAGCATTTTTCTTGATGATTTCCTCAGAGATGCTCTTCGGAACTTCTTCATAGTGGTCGAAGTGCATTGTGTACGTACCACGGCCTTGAGTGTTGGAACGCAACGCTGTTGCATAACCGAACATCTCAGATAGTGGAACGAATGCTTTAACCACTTGTGCATTACCACGAGTTTCCATACCTTCTACACGTCCACGACGGGAAGTTACGTCACCCATGATGTCGCCCATGTATTCCTCAGGAATAACAACTTCTACTTTCATCATCGGTTCAAGTAGAACAGGCTTACACTTGTTTTTTGCCTCTTTAAGTGCCATGGAAGCGGCAACTTTAAAGGCCATTTCGTTGGAGTCGACATCGTGGTAGGAACCGTCATAAAGAGTCGCTTTGATGTCTACCATAGGGTAGCCAGCCAATACACCGTTTTCCATAGACTCTTTAATACCTTGTTCTACAGATGGAATGTATTCACGTGGCACAACACCACCGACGATCTTGTTAACGAATTCGAAACCAGCGCCTTCTTCGTTAGGCTCGAACTCAACCCATACGTGACCGAATTGTCCACGACCACCGGATTGACGTACGAACTTACCTTCCACTTGTGCACTACCGCGGAATGTTTCACGGTAAGCAACTTGTGGAGCACCAATGTTCGCTTCAACTTTGAACTCACGCTTCAGACGGTCAACGATGATGTCCAGGTGAAGTTCACCCATACCAGCGATGATCGTTTGACCCGTTTCAACGTTTGTTTCAGTTTGGAACGTTGGATCCTCTTCAGCTAGTTTACCAAGAGCGATGGACATCTTATCTTGGTCAGCTTTAGATTTAGGCTCGATAGCAACAGAGATTACCGGATCAGGGAATTCCATGGACTCAAGAATAACAAGACTCTTTTCGTCACATAGTGTATCACCCGTACCTGTATCTTTAAGGCCTACCGCACCTGCGATATCCCCTGCATATACAGTGGAGATCTCTTCACGAGAGTTGGCGTGCATTTGTAGGATACGACCTACACGTTCACGCTTGTCTTTCGTGGAGTTTTTCACGTATGATCCAGCATTCAATGTACCGGAGTAAACGCGGAAGAAAGTAAGTTTACCTACATAAGGGTCTGTAGCGACTTTAAAGGCCAATGCAGAGAATGGCTCGTTGTCGTCAGGCTTACGTACAACTTCTTCTTCTGTTTGTGGTACGTGACCTTCAATTGGAGGTACATCTAGTGGAGATGGTAGATAATCGATAACACCATCAATTAGAAGTTGAACTCCTTTGTTCTTGAAGGCAGAACCACAGAATACTGGGTAGAATTCAACACTTAGAGTTGCTTTACGGATCGCATCCTTAAGCTGGTCGTTTGTGATTTCTTCTCCCTCTAGATACTGCATCATCAAGTCTTCATCGAGTTCTGCAACAGCTTCTACTAGCTTGCCACGGTACTCTTCAGCTTGATCTTTGTAGTCGTCAGGAATCGGGCGTGCTTCAGCACGTGTTCCCAAGTCGTCCATGTAGTAGTATGCTTCCATCGTTACTAGGTCGATGATTCCTTCGAACTCATCTTCCGCACCGACAGGAAGTTGAACAGCTGCTGCATTTGCTCCTAGGCGGTCTTGCAACGTACCTAGGGAGTAGATGAAGTCAGCTCCGATTTTGTCCATTTTGTTAATGAAGACAATACGTGGAACACCGTATGTCGTAGCTTGGCGCCAAACAGTTTCTGTTTGAGGCTCAACACCAGATTGTGCGTCAAGGACAGCTACGGAACCATCAAGTACACGCAGGGAACGTTCAACTTCAACAGTGAAGTCTACGTGTCCTGGAGTATCGATGATGTTGATACGGTGACCTTTCCACTGAGCAGTCGTAGCGGCGGAAGTGATTGTAATTCCGCGCTCTTGTTCCTGCTCCATCCAGTCCATTTGGGAAGCTCCTTCGTGAGTTTCACCAATCTTGTGGATACGTCCTGTGTAGAAAAGAATACGCTCTGTCGCCGTTGTTTTACCAGCGTCGATGTGAGCCATTACCCCGATATTCCGAGTCTTTTCCAAGGAGAACTCTCTAGCCATGCATCTTTCTCCTTCCTGTTTGAACCTTTATTTTTTGGTGATTACCAGCGATAGTGAGCGAATGCTTTGTTCGCTTCCGCCATCTTGTGCATTTCTTCGCGACGCTTCACAGATGCACCTGTGTTGTTAGCAGCATCTAGAATTTCGTTAGCTAGGCGCTCTTCCATCGTTTTCTCTCCGCGAAGACGCGCATAGTTTACGATGAAACGCAAGCCTAGTGCCTGGCGACGTTCTGGACGAACTTCAACAGGTACCTGATAGTTGGAACCACCTACACGACGAGCGCGTACCTCCAATACAGGCATTACGTTCTTCATTGCTTGATCAAATGCTTCCATAGCGTCATTGCCGCTACGTTCTTGAACAAGTTCAAATGCTTTATAAAGGATTTTCTGTGCTTTACCGCGCTGACCGTTAACCATGATTTGGTTGATCAAGCGAGTAACAAGCTTAGAGTTATACATTGGATCTGGTAACACATCACGTTTAGCTACTGGACCTTTACGTGGCATATGTTCCCCTCCCTTCTTCGATGTTTTTATTTAAGCGATATTTACATATCGATTATTTTTTAGCTTTTGGTTTTTTCGTACCGTATTTGGAACGACCTTGCATACGGCCATCAACACTTGCTGTGTCAAGAGCACCACGTACAACGGTGTAACGTACACCTGGCAAGTCTTTAACTTTACCGCCACGGATAAGAACAACACTGTGTTCTTGAAGGTTGTGGCCTTCACCAGGGATATAAGCGTTAACCTCAAGCTGGTTAGTTAGACGAACACGTGCATACTTACGTAGGGCAGAGTTCGGTTTCTTAGGTGTCATTGTTCCAACACGTGTGCAAACCCCACGCTTTTGTGGAGAAGAAAGATCAGTCATACGCTTTTTATAGCTGTTGTAACCTTTGTTCAAAGCTGGAGAGTTTGACTGCTTCGTTTTGCTTACGCGTCCTTTGCGTACCAATTGGTTAATTGTTGGCATGTTTGTATCCTCCCTTCGTACTTTTTTAATACCACACATCCAGGTGGTTCATATAAAGGCAAAAAACAAAGCTTTCGCGTCATACGCCAAAACTTTATTGCTTTATCGCCACTGTAGCCGCACCAACATCAATACCACATGCATTCCCGAGCTCCTCCATCGAAGGGACTCGTGTGTGAGGAATGTTCAGTTGTTGGGCTAATTTAGCTACTTTAAGTGTCATCGACTGATCAGCATCGTCAGCCGTAATGACTTCAACCACTTCGCCATTTTTCATGGCTTTCAGTGTTTGTTTGGTTCCAATAATTATATCGGATTTAGCCTGTGCTACTTTTTCATAAGACATCTTCATATCCTCCAAAGTAACAAGGATAAATGGAAGCACCTTGATTATATTATCACTCACCCAAATGCATGTCAACTGCATCTGGGTGAGTTTTTTTAGTGCTTCCTTTAATTTTACACCTTGTTAACATCTACTTCTTTATTTTAAGAATGTGTGACTTCTTCGGTCACTTCTGGAACCTCTTGTCGTTGTTGCTCGGATTGCGCTTGAATCTTGCGGTAACGAGTCATACCCGTACCTGCAGGAACAAGCTTACCGATAATAACATTCTCTTTCAATCCTAGCAACTCATCGCGCTTACCTTTAATGGCTGCGTCTGTAAGGACACGTGTTGTCTCCTGGAAGGATGCAGCGGATAGGAAGCTGTCTGTTTCAAGAGACGCTTTGGTAATACCAAGGATGACTGGACGGCCGACAGCCGGCTGGCCACCTTCCATAAGCGCTTTTTGGTTCGCTTCTTTGAATTGATGAATTTCAAGTAGAGAACCTGGAAGTACATCGGTGTCACCAGAATCAAGGACACGTACTTTACGAAGCATCTGGCGTACCATAACTTCAACGTGCTTATCGGAGATTTCCACCCCTTGCATACGGTAAACTTTCTGCACTTCTTTGAGAAGGTATTCTTGAACGCCGTCAAGTCCCTGTACGGTCAGCAATTCTTTAGGATCAATGGAACCTTCAGTCAGAGGTTCACCTGCTTTGACCTCATCTCCAACCGACACTTTCATACGTGCACCGTATGGAGCCGTGTATGAACGTGATTCTACAGCGCCTTGAACGACAATTTCCTGCTTCTCTTTGACTTCATTGATTTCGTGTACCGTACCATCAATTTCTGTGATAACGGCTTGACCTTTCGGATTACGCGCTTCCACGATCTCCTGGATACGTGGAAGACCCTGCGTGATATCGTCTCCGGCTACACCACCTGTGTGGAAGGTACGCATTGTAAGCTGTGTACCCGGCTCACCGATGGATTGTGCAGCGATGATTCCGACCGCTTCACCGACTTCAACTTCATCACCTGTTGCAAGGTTACGGCCATAACACTTCTTACAAACCCCATGTTTTGTATTACAAGTGAATGCCGTACGAATCACAATCTCTTCAATGCCAGCATCAACGATTTGTCGTGCGACATCTTCATAAATAACTTCATTTCTTTCAACCATAATCGCATCTGTTTCAGGGTGCTTCACTGTCTGGAATGCTGTACGTCCGATGAGACGGTCGATCAATGGTTCAACCACTTCGGTACCCTCTGTCAGTGCAGCTACAGGCAAGCCTCTGTCTGTTCCACAATCGTCCTCACGAACGATAACATCTTGCGCTACGTCTACAAGTCGACGTGTCAAGTAACCAGAGTCAGCTGTCTTAAGGGCTGTATCGGCAAGTCCTTTACGGGCTCCGTGTGTAGAGATGAAGTATTCAAGTACTGTCAGACCTTCACGGAAACTTGATTTGATCGGTAGTTCAATGATTCGTCCAGCCGGGTTGGCCATCAGACCACGCATACCAGCAAGCTGCGTGAAGTTAGAGGCGTTACCACGGGCTCCGGAATCACTCATCATGAAGATCGGGTTACGCGGGTTCAAGGACTTCATCAGACGGTTCTGAATATCATCTTTAGCCGCAGACCAAATTTCAATGACGCGATCGTAACGTTCTTCTTCTGTGATTAGACCACGACGGAACTGCTTCAAGACTTTATCCACTTTCTCTTGCGCTTCATCAAGGATTTCCTGCTTCTCTGGAAGTACGACAACGTCAGATACACCGACAGTAATACCGGCCTTCGTGGAGTATGCAAACCCAAGATCCTTCATGCGGTCAAGCATCTTAGACGTTTCACTGATGGAGAAACGCTTAAACACTTCAGCGATGATATCACCAAGGATTCCTTTCTTGAATGGAGATACTTCTTCACGCTTAGAAATTTCTTCACGGATATCTGTACCTTTTTCAATGAAGTAGTGATCAGGAGTCTTGATTTCCAAGTTCTCTTTCGTCGGTTCATTGATATATGGGAATGAATTCGGCAGCATTTCGTTGAAAATCAACTTACCTACTGAAGTCAGTAGAAGCTGCTGATTCTGTTTCTCAGTAAATGTTTCGTTATTCAAAGAGCTAGCCTGAACTGCTACACGCGTGTGCAGATGAGCATAGCCATTTTGGTAAGCCATTAGAGCTTCGTTCAAGTCTTTGAAGAACATGCCTTCTCCGATGGCACCTTTTCTCTCAAGAGTCAGGTAGTAGTTACCTAATACCATATCCTGGGAAGGTGTAACGACCGGCTTACCATCCTTAGGGTTAAGGATGTTTTGAGCAGCAAGCATCAAGATACGCGCTTCCGCCTGAGCTTCTGAGGATAACGGCACGTGTACGGCCATCTGGTCTCCATCAAAGTCGGCGTTGTATGCCGTACATACAAGCGGGTGCAGACGAATGGCACGACCTTCAACAAGAGTCGGTTCAAAGGCCTGGATACCCAAGCGGTGCAATGTTGGTGCACGGTTGAGTAGAACCGGGTGTTCTTTGATGACATCTTCAAGGACATCCCATACTTCGTGGTGTACGCGCTCGATCTTACGCTTCGCTGATTTGATGTTATGAGCAAGACCTCGGGATACGAGTTCTTTCATAACGAATGGTTTGAACAATTCAAGGGCCATTTCTTTTGGAAGACCACATTGGTACATCTTCAAGGATGGTCCTACGACGATAACAGAACGGCCGGAATAGTCGACACGCTTACCTAGCAAGTTCTGACGGAAACGTCCTTGCTTACCTTTCAACATATGAGAAAGGGATTTAAGTGGTCGGTTTCCTGGTCCTGTTACAGGACGGCCGCGACGGCCATTGTCGATCAAAGCATCAACAGCTTCCTGCAGCATACGCTTCTCGTTTTGAACGATGATGGTCGGTGCACCAAGATCCAACAAACGCTTCAGGCGGTTGTTACGGTTGATTACACGACGATACAAGTCGTTCAAATCAGAAGTTGCAAAACGCCCACCATCGAGCTGGACCATTGGACGAAGTTCCGGTGGAATGACCGGAAGAACGTCAAGAATCATCCATGATGGATCGTTTCCTGAGTTACGGAAGGATTCTAATACTTCAAGACGCTTGATTGCACGTGTACGGCGTTGTCCTTGAGCTGTCTTCAGCTCTTCTTTCAACGTCTCTACTTCACCATCAAGGTCGATATCATATAGAAGCTTACGGATCGCTTCCGCGCCCATAGCTGCCTGGAATCCTTGTCCGAACTTCTCGCGGTATGAGCGGTACTCTTTTTCAGAAAGCAATTGCTTCCTTTCAAGAGCCGTCTCACCCGGATCCGTTACAATATAGGCTGCGAAATAGATGACTTCCTCCAAAGCTCTCGGAGACATATCCAACACAAGCCCCATACGGCTCGGAATTCCTTTGAAGTACCAAATATGAGAGACAGGGGCAGCTAGCTCTAGGTGCCCCATACGCTCACGGCGAACTTTCGCCTTGGTTACTTCAACGCCACAGCGGTCACAAACGACACCCTTATAACGGACACGCTTATATTTTCCGCAGTGACATTCCCAGTCTTTCTGCGGGCCAAAGATTCGCTCGCAGAAAAGACCGTCTTTTTCTGGTTTCAACGTACGATAGTTGATGGTTTCTGGCTTCTTAACCTCACCGTAGGACCAAGAACGAATCTTATCCGGTGAAGCCAGGCCTATTTTCATATACTCAAAGTTATTTACATCTAGCAAGGGGCCTACCTCCCTTTCAGTATCCGGGTTTTACCCTAAGCTTAGAACACGAGCAGCAGCAGTGTTTCTATCTTAATCGTCTAAGTTCAAATTCTCGGATTCTTTGGTTTGCTCTTCTTCGATATCGCGCATTTCGATCTCTTGTTCATCAGCAGAAAGGATCTTCACATCCATACCTAAACTCTGAAGTTCTTTAATTAGGACCTTGAATGATTCAGGGACCCCTGGTTCAGGAACGTTATCACCTTTAACGATGGCCTCGTACGTTTTCACACGTCCGACGACATCATCTGATTTGACAGTCAAGATCTCTTGAAGAGTATAAGCCGCACCGTATGCTTCAAGTGCCCATACCTCCATCTCACCGAAACGCTGTCCACCGAATTGTGCTTTACCACCAAGCGGTTGTTGCGTGACCAATGAATACGGTCCAGTTGAACGGGCGTGCAGTTTATCGTCAACCATGTGTGCAAGTTTAATCATATACATAACACCAACGGATACACGGTTATCAAATGGATCACCTGTACGTCCGTCATAAAGAATTGTTTTCGCATCACGAGCCATACCTGCTTCTTGCAGTGTCTCCCAAACGTCTTCCTCACGCGCACCGTCAAATACCGGGGTGGCAATTCTCTCACCCATTAAGCGAGCAGCCATACCCATGTGAAGCTCCAGTACCTGACCGATGTTCATACGCGACGGAACACCTAGTGGGTTCAACATGATGTCTACCGGTGTACCATCCGGAAGGAAAGGCATGTCTTCTTCTGGAAGAATCTTAGAAATAACACCTTTGTTTCCGTGACGACCGGCCATTTTATCCCCTTCAGAAATCTTACGCTTCTGAACGATATAGACACGGATCAACTGGTTAACACCCGGTGGTAGTTCGTCACCATCTTCGCGGTTGAAGATCTTCACATCAAGGACAATTCCGCCTGCACCGTGTGGCACACGCAGGGAAGTGTCACGCACTTCACGAGCTTTTTCACCGAAAATCGCATGTAGAAGACGTTCCTCTGCCGATAGTTCTGTCACACCTTTTGGAGTAACTTTACCAACAAGTAGATCTCCGTCGCTTACTTCAGCACCTACACGGATAATTCCGCGGTCGTCCAAGTCACGAAGGGCATCTTCCCCAACGTTCGGAATGTCACGAGTGATTTCTTCTGGTCCAAGCTTCGTATCACGAGCTTCAGACTCATATTCTTCAATGTGAATGGACGTGTACACATCATCTTTAACGAGGCGTTCACTCATGATGATCGCATCCTCATAGTTGTAACCGTCCCATGTCATGAAGGCAACAAGCGGGTTTTGACCCAGTGCCAATTCACCCATATCCATCGAAGGTCCGTCAGCCAGGATTTCGCCCTGTTTGACGCGATCTCCTTTAGAAACAATCGGGCGCTGGTTGTAACAGCTTCCCTGGTTGGATCGAATGAATTTCTGCAGACGATAACGGTCAAGATCTCCTTCGACCTCTTTGCCATCCACTTCAGAAATACGGCGGACACGAACTTCTTTCGCTTCTACGCGCTCTACAATTCCTTCGTGTCGGCAGATGACCGCAGCACCAGAGTCTTTACCAGACACATACTCCATACCTGTACCCACAAGCGGAGCATCAGGCTTGAGCAATGGCACCGCTTGACGCTGCATGTTCGCACCCATCAAGGAACGGTTGGAGTCATCGTTCTCAAGGAAAGGAATACATGCGGTCGCTGCAGATACAACCTGCTTCGGTGATACGTCCATGTAGTCGATACGGTCACGGCTTACGACGGTGTTCTCACCACGGAAACGGGCGATTACTTCTTCATCTGTAAAGGCTCCATCATCTTCAAGCTTGGCGTTCGCCTGAGCGACAACGTAGTTGTCTTCCTCATCAGCTGTCAGATAATCGATTTGCGCTGTAACTTTATTCGTATCTGGATCAACGCGGCGGTATGGCGTTTCGATGAAACCAAACTCATTTACTTTCGCATAAGAGGAAAGGGAGTTGATCAAACCGATGTTCGGACCTTCCGGCGTTTCGATCGGACACATACGACCATAGTGGGAGTAGTGTACGTCACGAACTTCAAATCCTGCACGTTCACGAGTCAGACCACCCGGTCCCAATGCTGAGAGACGGCGCTTGTGCGTCAGTTCTGCCAACGGGTTCGTTTGGTCCATGAACTGAGACAATTGCGAGCTTCCGAAGAACTCTTTAATAGAAGCAATGACAGGACGAATGTTAATCAATTGTTGTGGTGTGATGGAGGACGTATCCTGAATGGACATACGCTCACGAACCACACGCTCCATACGAGAAAGACCAATACGGAATTGGTTCTGCAGCAATTCACCAACAGAACGCAGGCGGCGGTTACCTAGGTGGTCGATGTCATCCGTTCCACCCACATCGTGCAACAAGTTGAAGAAATAGCTGATGGAAGAAAGGATATCCGCAGGGGTAATGTTCTTCACGTCACGGTCAATGTTTGCATTGCCGATGACATTGATGGAACGTTCACCTTCTGGGTCCGTCGGGTCAACAATTTTGACAGACTGAACCTGGATAGGATCTTCAAGGACACCGTCTACCGGGTCCAACGTTTCTTCACTCAATGTGCCCTCTTCGTCATCAAAGTGAGGGATCAGCTTATTCAATAGACGACGATCAATCTTGTCCCCTTTTTCAGCGATCACTTCGCCCGTTTCTTCGTCTACCAGCGTTTCTGCCAGCGTCTGATTGAACAAACGGTCTTTGATGTGAAGTTTTTTATTCATTTTATAGCGACCTACACGCGCTAGGTCATAGCGTTTCGGGTCGAAGAAACGGGAAACGAGCAAGCTTTTCGCATTCTCTACTGTCGGCGGCTCGCCAGGGCGTAGACGCTCGTAGATCTCAAGCAATGCTTTCTCTGTGTTTTCCGTATTGTCTTTTTCCAACGTGTTCTTCAAGTATTCGTTATCACCAATAAGATCGATGATCTCCTGGTCTGTGCCGAATCCTAAAGCACGTAAAAGCACGGTGATCGGTAACTTACGGGTACGGTCGATACGGACGTGTACGACGTCTTTAGCATCGGTTTCGAACTCAAGCCACGCTCCGCGGTTCGGGATGACGGTAGCTGTGTAACCTCTCTTACCATTCTTATCAATCTTCTTGTTAAAGTACACGCTAGGAGAACGAACAAGCTGAGAAACGATAACACGCTCAGCACCATTGATTACAAAGGTACCTGTGTCTGTCATAAGTGGGAAGTCACCCATAAATACTTCTTGTTCTTTCACTTCTCCTGTCTCATTATTTAAGAGACGTACTTTCACACGAAGTGGTGCGTTATATGTTACATCGCGATCCTTTGACTCATCGACTGGATACTTTGGTTCGCCAAGACTGTAGTCCACAAACTCCAATGACAAATTACCTGTGAAATCTTCGATTGGGGAAATATCCTGGAACATTTCCTTCAAACCTTCTTCTAAGAACCAATCGTAAGAAGCGGTTTGAATTTCAATCAAGTTCGGTAATTCTAATACCTCACTGATGCGTGCGTAACTTCTGCGCTGGCGGTGTCGTCCATACTGAACTAGTTGACCTGTCAACTGATTCACCCCTCAAATCAAGCATTTTAATAACGAAAAAAGGGTCCGGCAAGACATGCCGAACAGGCTTGCGGTTGATCTTGCCACAAGCACTATTTAAACATCCGTTTCACAACGAATGGTGATTCTTCATTTCTCTCTAACGTTAGACAAAAAAGAAAAAGGCTTTTCATACGTAAAAACCTCATTTACTTTCAGTGTTCGATTTTACCATTCTGACCATCTATCAACTTTTTATACACATTTCTAAAAAAAGACTTGACAGAGTTCAGATATATTGGCATTTTTCAATACTAGCACAACTAGTAGGGCTAGTCAAACTTTTTTAGCTCTAAGGATGTAGTACCCTTTGTGCTTATCCACGACCTCTGCATTTCCGAACAAATCTTCAAGTTTTTGCTTCGCAGACGGCGCACCCTGTTTCTTTTGAATCACGACCCACAGCTCTCCTTCATCAAGTAGAGCTTCCTTCGCTTCTTCAAACATTGTGTGGACCACTTGTTTCCCGGCCCGGATGGGTGGGTTTGTAAGGATAGCGGCAAACTTCTGATCTACTATTCCTTGTAAACGGTCGCTTTCTTGAATCGTAATGTTCACTACTTCATTATCTGCGGCATTTTTTTCGGCCAGCCCCAACGCTCTCTCATTTACATCGACCATAAATACATGACGGTCTTCGTGAGCTTTAGCCAGGGACAAACCGATCGGGCCGTAGCCACAACCAAGGTCAAGTATGTCACCTTGAACACCTGGTTCCTGGAAGGTATCAATTAAAAAACGCGATCCGAAATCCACTTCTTTTTTGGAAAAGACAGCATTATCCGTCGTGAATGTGAAGACATGACCGAGCAACTCAAAGTTCCATGTCGTTTCTTCACTGCTCGTCGTTGTTTTCTTTGAATAATAATGCTCCGACATAACCCGAACACCTTCTTTTTCATCTATTGAAATGGCAAGGTTTATTCCTGATTCTAGCAAGTCTAACAAATCATGAGCACTCTTGCTAAATATGCCTGTTAAGAAAAAGAAAGCCCGCCGATAAATCAGCGAGCTTTACTTTAAACATTCTCTTACTTAACTTCGACAGAAGCGCCTGCTTCTTCAAGCTTAGACTTGATTTCTTCAGCTTCTTCTTTAGAAATAGCTTCTTTGATTGTTGCCGGAGCACCATCAACCATTTCCTTCGCGTCTTTAAGACCAGCACCAGTGATTTCACGTACTGCTTTAACTACTTTGATCTTAGAAGATCCAGCAGATTCTAGTACTACATCAAATTCAGTTTGCTCTTCAGCAGCTTCGCCACCTGCAGCAGGCGCGCCAGCAGCAACTGGAGCTGCAGCAGATACACCAAATTCTTCTTCAATTGCTTTAACTAGATCGTTAAGCTCAAGAACAGACATTTCCTTAATCGCTTCGATAATTTGTTCGTTAGACATGAGAAATTTCCTCCTTAGTTTTTGTTGTTATAGTTTAAACGAACGCTAACTTACGCGCTTTCTTCTTCTTTTTGATCCGCGATCGCTTGCGTAGCGTAAGCGAAGTTGCGGATAGGTGCTTGTAGTACGCTTAGGAACATAGATACAAGACCTTCGTAGTTTGGAAGGTTTGCAAGTTCTTTGATTTGCTCAAGAGTTGCAACTTGACCTTCAACTACCCCACCTTTGATTTCAAGGCTATCGTGATCTTTAGCGAAGTTGTTCAATACTTTAGCCGCAGCTACAGCATCGTCTTCATGGAAAGCGACAGCTGTCGGTCCTTGAAGGACTTCGTTAAGTTCAGATAGTTCGACTTCGTCAGCAGCACGACGGACCATTGTGTTTTTATACACTTTGAAATCTACGCCTGCTTCACGAAGCTGGGTACGAAGTTCAGTAACTTCTGCTACATCAAGTCCGCGGTAGTCTACAACGACTGCAGATTTACTGTTGCGGAACTTGTCAGCCAAGTCAGATACAATCTGTTTCTTCTGTTCGATAACACTGCTCATTGTTCCACCTCCTATTGACTTTTCATCATACCGTTCGAAGGTTTTACTCATAAAAAAACACCTCCACATAGACATGGAGGTGTTTCATAGAGCAGGGCAGATCGCGCTGCTCTATTTATATCACACACCTCGGCAGGACTTTAAGTGGGAACCCACACCTGCTGTCTACGGTATAACGTATTTATTTATACAACGCTACCTAGTATATCTCGTAGATAACGGAAAGTCAACACTTTTTTATTACTTCGTGTAACCAGAAACGTCTACTTTGATTCCAGGTCCCATTGTAGATGAAACAGCAGCGTTACGCATATAAGTTCCCTTAGATGCTTGTGGCTTCGCTTTAACAAGTGTTTCAGTGATTGCTGCGAAGTTTTCAGCCAGCTTGTTCTCATCGAAAGATGCTTTACCGATTGGAACATGGATGTTCGCTGCTTTATCAACGCGGTATTCTACTTTACCTGCTTTGATTTCGTTAACAGCTTTTTCTACTTCGAATGTCACTGTACCTGTTTTAGGGTTTGGCATAAGACCTTTTGGTCCTAGTACTCGACCTAGTTTACCAACTTCAGCCATCATGTCAGGAGTTGCTACTACAACATCAAAATCGAACCAACCTTGGTTGATCTTGTTGATT
The DNA here is from genome assembly GCF_009856445.1 of Halobacillus litoralis. Taxonomy (GTDB): domain Bacteria; phylum Bacillota; class Bacilli; order Bacillales; family Halobacillaceae; genus Halobacillus; species Halobacillus litoralis. Next base: position 19,528 of record NZ_WMFA01000014.1, on the reverse strand, counting down.
AGGTCTTGTTCACCTACGTAGTCAGCACCTGCTGCTTCTGCTTCTTTCGCTTTATCACCTTTAGCGAAAACAAGCACACGCTGAGATTTACCTGTACCGTGTGGAAGCACCATTGCGCCACGGATTTGCTGATCCGCTTTCTTAGGATCTACACCCAGACGGAATGCCGCTTCGACAGTTTCGTCAAAGTTCGCTTTTGAAGTTTCTTTTACAAGCTTGATGGCTTCTTGCACATCGTAAGCTTTTGTACGGTCAACAAGCTTCGCTAGCTCTTGTTGCTTTTTCGATTTCTTAGCCATTATTAATTTCCTCCTCGTTGTGGTTTTAACGGATTTTCCTCCCACGAATAAAGGTTGCGAAAGAGTCAATAGCTCCATTTCCGCAACCTTTTCCTATCTCCATGTAACGCTGTGGGATTAATCTTCGATCGTGATTCCCATGCTGCGCGCTGTACCTTCAACCATGCGCATTGCAGCTTCAACGTCAGCAGCGTTCAAATCAGGCATTTTCGTTTCTGCGATTTCGCGTACTTGGTCGCGTTTAACAGAAGCTACTTTGTTACGGTTCGGTTCACCGGAACCTGATTCAACTCCTGCCGCTTTCTTAAGAAGAACAGCAGCTGGTGGAGTTTTCGTAACGAATGTAAAGGAACGGTCCTCATAAACCGTAATTTCTACTGGAATGATCGTACCTGCTTGTTCCTGTGTACGAGCGTTAAATTCCTTACAGAATCCCATGATGTTAATACCTGCTTGACCTAGTGCTGGTCCAACCGGCGGTGCTGGGTTCGCTTTACCTGCAGGAATCTGAAGCTTTACAACATTAATAACTTTTTTAGCCACGAGACACACCTCCTTAAAGTCCGTGATGTGGTAATAGGGTTCAACCCCTCCCACTCATTGCGATATCTACGCAATCGCCCTCTTTTGGGGCGCATATAGAACATAAAAATTCTAGCATCTTTATTTCCAATATGCAAGGGGAGAGTTGAATTTTATAATTTTTCGATTTGGGTAAAGTCTAACTCTACCGGGGTTTCACGCCCGAACATATTGACGTGGACTTTCACTTTCTGCTTGTCCGTATCAATATATTCAATGGATCCTGTGAAGTTTGCGAAAGGTCCGTCTGTCACTTTAACACTTTCCTTCACCTCGAAGTCAACCTCCGCTTTCGGCTGTTCGTTCATGCCCATGCGCTTAAGAACCGTTTCTACTTCTTCAGGCAGGAGAGGGATCGGCTTAGAACCGGAACCAGTGGATCCTACGAAACCAGTAACACCTGGCGTATTACGTACCACGTACCAGGAGTCATCTGTCATGACCATTTCAGCCAAAACATAACCAGGAAATACTTTTTTCTTCGCCACTTTCCTCTTGCCATTTTTAATTTCTGCTTCTTCGTCCTCGGGAACAAGAACACGGAAGATCTTGTCTTCCATTCCCATTGATTCCACACGCTTTTCCAGGTTTGTTTTCACCTTGTTCTCATAACCTGAATAGGTGTGGACTACATACCATCTTTTTTCCATATTCGCAGGACAAGTGCTTGCCCTTCCCTCCCTTATACTAGAGTTGATGAATATTACTCCAACATGAAAAAACCCGCGGGACGGGTTTTTTGTAAGTCTATCTCCTATTATAGCATAAAAACCACTCTACTATTCTTGAGCGATGAGTTCAATCACTTGGGAAATCCCAAGATCTACAATAGCGAAGAATACAGCTACGAAAGTGACAGTCAAAATAACCGTAACCGTGTACTTCCACAGTTCCTGACCTTTAGGCCAACTAACCTTCTTCATCTCTCGTGCTACATTCTTGAAGAACTTAAACATGCTGTAATACCCCCAAACTTGCGCCAACTGGCTTCCTTCTCTATTTCGTCTCGCGGTGTAAAGTATGCGTTCCGCACTTTTTACAAAACTTGCGGACTTCAAGACGTTCGGATTGGTTGGATCGATTTATATATGAACTATAATTCCGACTTAAACATTCTGTACAAGCTAATATGACTTTTTTTCTCATTATCCGTCACCTCAATCTAGAGATGTTTACACATACTCACTAAATGTAGCACTCTTACCGATTACTGTCAATGCAGCTTTCATAGAGTGATTTCATTGACTTCCAAGTATTTTTCAAGCTTTCTCTTCACACGTTGTAAAGCGTTATCAATAGATTTCACGTGTCGATCAAGCTCAACCGAAATCTCCTGGTAGGAACGTCCGTCCAAGTAGAGGGTCAGCACTTTTTTCTCTAAATCACTTAATAACTCTGACATTTTCTCTTCCATGTCTGAAAACTTCTCTTTATTAACAATCAATTCTTGTGGGTCGATAGCCTTTGAACCAGCGATGACATCCAGTAATGTCCGATCTGATTCCTCATCATAAATAGGCTTGTCCAAAGAAACGTAGGAATTCAACGGGATATGCTTCTGTCTTGTGGCGGTTTTAATTGCGGTGATAATTTGACGGGTGACACATAATTCTGCAAAGGCTTTGAAGGATGACAGCTTGCCTTCTCTGTAATCGCGGATGGCTTTGTAAAGACCGATCATCCCTTCCTGGACGATATCCTCCCGGTCTGCGCCAATAAGAAAGTATGTCCGAGCTTTCGCCCGCACAAAATTCTTGTACTTATTAATCAAGTAATCTAGCGCCTGGACCTGTCCTTGATTAATCCGTTCAACGACTTCTTCGTCATCAAGCTTGCTAAGATCCAAATCGTTGGTGCTTTTCTCCGTTTGTAAGATGCTCACACAGGATCCCTCCGACCGTGCTACCTCAATATAGCAATATTATACAGTACGATTCTGAAAAGCGTCAACAAGTTGTCAGAATTATTTATCTCCTCGGCGCCATTTCTCAAACAGTTCCCTTACCTCTTTATTGATTGGTATTTTAGATTGATAAGGGTACTGGTTCTGGCTTTCGACATCTTTCTCTATTTGGTTTTCAATATTCTTCACTTCAATATACAGTTCTCTTGCTGATTTTCTGAAAGCTCCCTGCCCGAAAATGGTCCGTTGTTCTGCATAGTCTGACGTCGCGACATAGACTTGAGTACGAACATCATTCAACTCTCCTGCGAGTTTTTCAATCCGTTCATCAGCGGTTTCGTTTTCTTTTGTAAAGATAACTTCAACTTTGTAATTTTTTTGTTTTTTTTCAACTCCCCGGACATGGTATGCATCAAAAACGATCATGATCCGGTCCCCGGTGTATGATTGATACTCCGCCATCATCTCTATAAGGAGATCCCGGGCCTGGCCGAGATCTTTCTCCTTTAGATTTTTTAATTCCGGCCAAGCGCCAATCATATTGTATCCATCGACAATTAAGACGTTCATGCCTTATTCCCCTAACGGATGACGCTTTCTATAGACTTCGTACATCAAAAGGGAAGCCGCTACAGATGCGTTCAAAGAAGTTACTTCTCCGGCCATAGGCAGACTGACCGTCCAATCACACTTATCTTTCGTTAATCGGCTCATGCCGCGACCTTCACTTCCAATGACGAGGGCGATCGGCATTTTCCCGTCAAGCTCCCGGTAATCTTCTGTACCTACTGCGTCTGTACCTACCACCCAGACAAACCTTTCCTTCAACTCATCAATCGTCCGGGCAAGGTTCGTTACACGAGCAACCGGAATATATTCGATCGCCCCTGTCGACGTTTTCGCAACGGTTGCCGTTAAAGAAACAGAACGTCTCTTCGGTATGATGACACCATGTGCTCCTGCCGCATCTGCCGTCCGCAGTATGGAACCGAGATTATGCGGGTCTTCAATTTCATCACAAATAATGAAAAATGGAGGCTCGTCCCTTTCTTCTGCTTTCGCAAATAAATCTTCCAAATCACTGTATTCATACGCAGCCACCGAAGCAATGACCCCCTGGTGATTTCCATCAACAAGCTGGTCAATTTTCTTCTTTGGCACTTTTTGAACAATGAGCCCTTGTTCCTTGGCCAGCTGTTCAAGCTTTTTGTACGCCTGGTGCTGCAACTGATCCGATACCATCACTTTATTGATCGGTCTGCCTGACCGGATGGCTTCCTGGACCGAATTCTTTCCGATGATCCATTCTCCGCTCATGATTCTTCACTCCTTTCTTCAACTATTTGAATAGCGTTTTGTATCAATGTTTCCAGCCGCTCGGTCTGGCCCGATAAATACAAAAACCCTAAAACCGCTTCGAATGCGGTCGAATAACGATAAGTCTGTACGTTGGTGCTTTTAGGGACGGATCCCGATTTTGCGTTCCGCCCCCTCCTAAGCACACCTTCCTCTTCTTCCGTGAGCCTTCCTTCCTGCTGCCATACATTAACCACATTCGCCTGCGACACAGCCGAAACAAACTGGATGGCTGCCTGGTGAAGATGCTGAGGCTTCACCTCTCCTTTTTCAAGCAGGTGCTGCCTCACATAAAGCTCATAAACAGAGTCGCCCATATAGGCGAGAGCAAGACTCTTCATCTGTTTCGCATTTGCAATCGCCATCGTCCTACCCCCGCTTCCATCTCGTGCCCTGGGATGTATCTTCAAGGATGATGCTGCGGTCTTTCAACTCATCACGAATTTCGTCGGCACGCGCGAAGTCACGATTTTTTCTGGCTTGCTTCCGCTCTTCAATCAGAGCATCCACTTCCTCATCGAGCAATTCTTCCTGAGCCTGCAGTTGAATACCGAGAACCCCTGTCAATTCTTCGAACAACTCTTCAAAAGCCGTTAAGACTTTTTCGTGAGTCTGCTCCTCCTGTAAATATAGGTTTGCCGCTTTGGTTAAATCAAACAGGACGGAAATCGCGTTTGCCGTGTTGAAGTCATCATCCATTTCTTTAATGAATTGCTCTTTATATCCAGCCACTTTATCCAGCCACTCACTTTGATCTTCCTTCAAGCTCATCGTGGAATTTTTTCGGTGCTGGATATTTTCATACGCATTCTTGATACGATCAAAGCTGCTTTTCGCCCCTTTCAACAACTCATCACTGAAGTTGATGGGATGACGGTATTGGACACTCAGCATGAAGAAGCGGATCACTTGAGGGTCATGCTTTTTCACAAGATCGTGGGCAAGGATGAAGTTCCCTAAGGACTTCGACATTTTTTCATTGTCAATATTAATATACCCGTTATGCATCCAGTAGCGGGCAAAAGATTCCCCGTTATGAGCTTCTGATTGCGCAATCTCATTTTCATGGTGGGGGAATGTTAAATCCTGCCCGCCCGCATGGATATCAATCGTATCTCCAAGGTATTTCTTCGCCATCGCTGAGCACTCGATATGCCACCCCGGCCGGCCGCTTCCCCAAGGACTCTCCCAGGTGATTTCGCCTTCCTTCGCATCTTTCCAAAGTGTGAAGTCTAGCGGATCTTCCTTTTTGTCCCCGACTTCAATGCGGGACCCGGATCTTAACTCATCAATGGACTGGTGGGAAAGCTTTCCGTATTGATCGAAAGAGCGCGTACGGAAATACACGTCCCCTCCTGCTTCATAAGCAAAACCTTTGTCGATCAACCCCTGGATAAAGCTGATAATCTCATCCATGTTTTCCGTCACACGCGGATGATCCACGGCTTCTTTCACGCCAAGTGCCCCAACGTCTTCTTTGTATGCCGTAATGAAACGATTGGCGATATCTGTGACTCCTTCGCCCATTTCATTCGATGCTTTAATTAATTTGTCATCGACATCTGTAAAGTTGAGTACATAATGGACATCATATCCTCTGTATTCAAAATACCTTCTCACTGTATCGAATACGATCGCCGGCCTTGCATTCCCTATGTGAATGTAGTTATAAACCGTTGGACCGCAAACGTACATTTTCACTTTTCCTTCTTCCAGCGGCTGGAATGGTTCTTTTTTTCTTGTCAGTGTGTTGTATATGTTAATCGCCATGTTGGTTCACTCCTTTGGTTTCCTTCAATTCTTTGCGCAGTTCTGCCATTTCCTTTTCGATTTCGTTCAACCGGTCGTACACAGGGTCCGGGAGTTTGTGATGGTCAAGATCCTTCTTTTGAACTTTCTTGCCATCCTGGATGACGACATGACCAGGGATACCGACAACCGTCGAGTTGTTCGGAACATCATGGAGCACCACCGAACCAGCTCCTACCTTAGAGTTTTCCCCAATCGTAATCGATCCCAGCACTTTCGCTCCCGTGGCGACTAATGAGTTATCAAGGAGTGTCGGGTGCCTTTTTCCTTTTTCTTTCCCTGTTCCTCCAAGCGTCACTCCCTGAAAAATCGTCACATTATCACCAATTTCACACGTTTCCCCAATAACGACGCCCATGCCATGGTCAATGAAGAAACGTCTCCCGATCTTCGCTCCAGGGTGTATTTCAATGCCCGTCAGGAAGCGGCTCCATTGAGAGATCAGCCGGGCAAGGAAGAAAAACTTCCGCTTGTGACAAGCATGGGCCACCCGGTGCGCCCATATCGCATGCAGTCCTGAATATGTCAGAATCACTTCAATATAAGAACGAGCAGCAGGATCTTGATCGAACACCACATCCACATCTTCTTTAAACATTTTGAACAGCCCCATACTTGCTCCCCTCCTTGTGCTGAAACAGAAGCGTCCCCCATAAAAATAAAAAACGCGCCTTTGTGCCAATGGCACAGAGACGCGTCGAACGTGGTTCCACTCTGTTTGGGATCGGCTTTTAGACCTTTCCCCGCTTCATCCTTGATAACGGAAGGTACCCGCTTCGGCATACTTCGTTCAGCCGAAGACTCCGAGGTGCATTTCAAAGGCTTCTCTACGAACCACTTCCAGCCGTGGTGATTCTCTCTGTAGAAGAGAGGGCCTCTTACTTCTCCTCATCAACGTTTCGTATAGGTATCTCTACTATATGATATTCTTTCCCACTTGTGAACGAATTAAGCTTGCAACTTGCTTAATACATCATTCAGACGAACCGTGACCGTTTCGAGTCCAAGCAAATGAATCGCATTCGGAAGTTCAGGGCCGTGGGTTTGACCGGTCGTTGCTACACGGACAGGCATAAACAACTTCTTCCCTTTATGCCCTGTCTCTTTCTGAACAGCTTTGATTTGCTTTTTAATGTTTTCAGGTGTGAATTCTTCAAGCTCATGAAGGTTCTTCTTGAACGTTTCCAATACTTCCGGTACTTGTTCTCCTTCAAGGACTTCCATCGCAGCCTCATCATACTGAATTTCCTGATTAAAGAACAATTCGGTCAGTTCGACGATTTCCGCTCCATAGCTCAATTGTTCCTGGTAAAGACTGATAAGCTCACGAGCCCACTTTCGATCTTCCTCACTCATATCTTCAGACAAGCGTCCAGCTTCAATTAAATGAGGCAGAGCAAGCTCAACAACGCGGTCCAAATCAGAAGCTTTAATGTACTGATTGTTCATCCACTTCAGCTTCGCCGGGTCAAAGACCGCTGGTGAAGTGGATAGTCGATCTGCATCAAAGATCTCCACAAGCTGATCCTGTGTGAATATTTCTTCTTCCCCGACTGGCGACCACCCTAGTAGAGTGATGAAGTTGAAGAGAGCTTCCGGAAGGTATCCTAGATTCTTATATTGTTCAATAAACTGAAGGATGTGCTGGTCACGCTTACTCAGTTTCTTACGCTCTTCATTGAGGATCAATGTCATATGACCGAACTTTGGAGCTTCCCAGTCGAACGCTTCATACACCATCATTTGCTTAGGTGTATTGGAAATATGCTCTTCCCCGCGAAGGACGTGTGTGATTTTCATTAAATAATCATCAATCGCAACAGCAAAATTATACGTTGGAGTTCCGTTCTGCTTAACGATGACCCAATCACCAAAATCGCTGGACTCAAAAGTGATGTCCCCACGGACGATATCGTTGAACGTGTACGTATGGTTTTCAGGGACGCGGATACGAATACTAGGCTTACGGCCTTCCGCTTCAAATGCTGCGATTTGCTCTTCTGTAAGGTCGCGGTGCGCACCAGAGTATTTCGGCGCTTCGCCACGTGCCATTTGCGCTTCACGTTCTGCTTCAAGCTCTTCTGATGTCATATAGCATTTGTAAGCAAGACCGCGTTCCATTAGTTCATCGACATATTTCTTGTAAATATCCAGACGTTCCATCTGACGGTAGGGACCATATTCGCCCCCTTTTTCTGAACTCTCGTCCCATTCAATACCCAACCATTTCAAGTAGTCGAGCTGGCTCTTTTCTCCGCCCTCGACGTTACGCTTTTCATCCGTATCCTCAATACGAATGACGACCTTTCCACCTGCGTTTTTCGCATAAAGGTAGTTGAATAGAGCTGTCCTCGCATTACCAATGTGAAGGTGCCCTGTCGGACTTGGTGCATAACGCACCCTTACTTCGTTAGACATAATTGTTCTCCTTTCCTGTTCCGGTCTATATCCTTGACTTATTTTATCACTTTTTGTTTAGGTATGCTGATTATTTTGCAAAAGGACGACCGCTTGTGCGGCAATTCCTTCCTTCCGGCCTGTAAAGCCGAGTTTTTCTGTAGTTGTTGCTTTCACGTTAATCCGTCCAGGTTCCACCCTAAGGAGAGAGGCGATGCTCTCACGGATTTGATCAATGTAGGGCGCCATTTTAGGAGCCTGGGCGATTACCGTACAATCCATGTTCCCCAGTTCATACCCACGCTCTGTCACGATATCCCACACGTGCTGAAGCAGTTTCCCTGAGTCTGCATCTTTGAATGCAGGATCCGTGTCTGGAAAATGTTTGCCGATATCCCCTTCACCAATTGCTCCAAGACACGCATCCGCAATCGTGTGAAGCAGGACATCTGCGTCTGAATGACCGAGCAACCCCTTTTCATGTGGGATTTCGATTCCTCCGATGATACAAGGACGTCCTTCCGTCAATTGGTGTACATCAAATCCTTGGCCGACACGAAACATAGGGCCATCCTCCACCTTTCCATTTCTCTGATTACTCAAGTAAGCTTGGGCTTTATGTAAGTCTTCTGGAGTCGTAAGCTTGATATTGTCATAGCTTCCCTTCACGATGGCCACTTCTTTATCCAACCTCTCAACGAGAGAAGCGTCGTCTGTGCCGTAGTATCTGCTTTTCCTCGCTCGTTCATGCGCATCATAAATCAAATGATAAGAGAAGGCTTGAGGAGTCTGGGCCGCCCATAACGTACTTCTATCCAATGTGTCCAACCCATGATCTGACTTCTGCTTGATCGTATCCGTCACCGGTACGGCAAGAAGAGCAGCCTCTTTTTCGTATGTCGTCACCGACAGTTCGTGTAAGAGCTCCTGAGGGACAAACGGACGGGCCCCGTCATGAATAAACACAGGAATCCCTCTGTTTCGAACGGCCTGCAACCCTGCAAATACACTATCCTGCCGTTCTGCTCCTCCATTGACGAGGTGTACCGGCTGACGGAGCGGATATTCTTGTAGAAGCTCTTCCATCTGGGACCGTTCGCGTTCGTTAGTCACTAAGATCAACTCTTCACACCAATCATCCTCATCAAAGACGGAAAGGGTATGACAGATTAACGGTTGGTCACCGATTCTCAAAAACTGTTTATTGCGGCCGGCGAGCATCCGCTTCCCCTGCCCTGCCGCGAGTATAATGGCTGTATATTTTTTCATGCGTATCCATCCTACGTTTGTTTAGACGTTCATAAAATAACAAAAGCGATAACACGCATGTTATCACTTTTGTCATTCTCTATTTGTTTATACCGTTTTTACAAGGCTTTTTCAAGTGATTTCGGCTTTGCAAAAATCATACGACCGGCTGATGTCTGCAACACGCTGGTCACTACCACTTCAATTGTCTTCCCGATAAAGTCTTTCCCTTCTTCGACAACGATCATTGTGCCGTCATCCAAGTAGGCGACCCCTTGATTCTGCTCTTTCCCGTCTTTGATGACTTGAATTGTCATCTCTTCCCCAGGAAGAACGACCGGTTTCACAGCATTCGCAAGATCATTAATGTTCAAGACTTGAACATTTTGAAACTCACAAACTTTATTCAAGTTGAAATCATTCGTTACGACAATCCCGTCCATCACTTTCGCAAGCTTCACAAGCTTACTGTCTACTTCCTGAATGTCTTCGAAATCCCCTTCGTAAATCTCAACATTCACAGGAAGATCTTTTTGAAGACGGTTCAGGACATCCAACCCACGACGTCCACGATTTCTTTTCAGACCATCGGATGAATCAGCGATGTGCTGCAATTCTTCCAATACGAATTGTGGAATCACAATTGTTCCTTCAAGAAAATGTGTATCGCAAATATCCGCAATACGGCCATCAATGATGACACTTGTATCCAAGATCTTTCGTTTTGGAATCAAAGCAGGATCCAAGGTAGAATCCTCCTGAAGTTCTTCTTCTGGCTTCTTCTCTTTCCTTGAAACCAAGTTCAGGAATTCATCTTTCCGTTTAAAACCGACCTGAAACCCAAAGTAACCTAGTAAGAATGTTAAAAAGATCGGTACAACCTGATTAACTACTTGAATTTGGATATCTTGCACAGGGATGTTGATCAAGTAGGCGATAATCAGCCCGACTATCAAACCGAGACTTCCAAACAGCAAATCTGCTACTGGGGCCCGGACGAGAGTGTCCTCGATCCACCTTAAAAAATCGACAATATAATCCACAATCCAAAAAGTAAATAAAAATAATATAAGTGCTCCTAGTACGGCCCCTAAGACAGATTGAATCCAATTCTGCCATGTCAGTCCCATGGTTGTGAACAACTCTGGAAAATAGAGGTAACCGATGGTTCCGCCGGTTATGACAATAAACAACTGTACGATACGTTTAAGCACTTGTATTCACCTCCTCAAACACAGTATGACCAAACCTAACAACCATTAACCATATAAAAAAGGAATGATGGTTTTTAACTTAGCACAACTTCCAAATTAAGTCAATGAGCAAACAGATAATCATACCATATTGTTCACAAATAAGTCAATATTCTTATATATGGCGATCTACGAACAACTGTTCTTGTATGCGATCAAGGCCATCTCTGATTTTCATCGCACGAATCTCTCCTACACCATCGACTTCAACAAGTTCTTTAGGAGAAGCCTGGATCAGCTCTTCCAACGTCCCAAACCTTTCTACCAAGTGTTCAATAATGAGAACTGGAAGTCTTGGGATACGACTTAAAATCCGGTACCCTCTGGGAACGATAGGGTCCGACAATTTCGTATTCGGTGAATACCCCATAAGTTTCAATACCTGCTCATCCGAGAGAAGTTCCGTATTGGTGATTTCCTGCATTTTTCTCAGAATATAATAAGGTTCATAATCCGGCCGCTTACTATAATCACGTAAAAGCAAAGTTGCTTCATCTTCAATATTCGAAACTAATTCCGTCAATTGCAGCTGAATCAAACGTCCTTCCGTACCGAGCTCATTCACATAGTTCAAGATCTCGGTCTTCGTCCGGAGCACCATTTCAATACGGTGGACGACCTGCACGACTTCCGAAAAGGAAACCATGTTTTCAAACTCCATGGCCCCAAGATTCGTCACACTTTGATCCAGTACATTTTTATACTTTTCCAACGTCTGAATCGCCTGGTTGGCCTTCGTCAAAATCACACCAATATCCTTGAGCGAGTAACGGAGAGAACCTTTATACAACGTGATTACGTTCCGTCGTTGAGATATCGCTATGACGAGAGCCCCTGTTTGTTTAGCCACCCGCTCTGCCGTCCGGTGCCTCATCCCCGTTTCCGTGGACAGGATATCCGGGTCCGGCATCAATTGTGCATTGGCATAAAGAATGCGCTTTCCTTCGTCATTTAAAATTAATGCCCCATCCATTTTCGCCAATTCGTAAAGGTGGGCGGGCGTGAAATCAGACTGGATATGGAAACCGCCATCCACAAGATCCCGCATATGATCGCCGTATCCAAGCACAATCAACCCACCTGTTTTTGCACGAAGGACGTTATCAATCCCATCTCTCAGTGGTGTGCCAGGGGCCACCAGCTGGAGAATTTCTCCGATTCCATTTTCGTTGATTTCATGCCATTCCATTTATGAATCCCCCAGTGTTACCTTCATCGCCTCCTGAACGGTACTGACACCGATCACTTCGATTTGAGAAGGAGGCGTCCAGCCATCCATGTTCTTCTTGGGAATGATGACCCTGTTGAAGCCTAATTTCGCCGCTTCCTGGACCCTTTGCTCAATTCTTGCAACTCTTCGTATCTCACCCGTCAAGCCAACTTCCCCAACGACCACATCATCTCCATTTGGAGACTGATTCCGGAAACTTGAGGCAATGCTGATCGCAACGGCTAAATCAATCGCCGGCTCATCCAATTTCACGCCACCAGCGACTTTTACGTAAGCATCCTGGTTCTGAAGCAGGAGCCCTGCTCTCTTTTCCAAAACAGCCATTAAAAGCGGTACACGGCTGTTATCAAGACCTGTAGCCATCCGTCTCGGGTTTCCGTATGCCGTCGGTGAGATCAAGGCCTGTATTTCTACAAGTACCGGTCTTGTCCCTTCCATGGAAGCCACCACGATTGAACCCGCAGCCCCTTGCGAACGTTCTTCCAGGAAAATTTCTGAAGGGTTCAGAACCTCTTCCAGGCCTTTCTCCTTCATTTCAAAGATTCCCATTTCATGAGTACTTCCAAAACGGTTCTTCACACTTCTTAGAATTCTGAATGTGTGATGCTGCTCTCCTTCGAAATAAAGGACGGCATCCACCATATGTTCAAGCAGACGTGGGCCGGCAATGGAACCTTCTTTAGTAACATGCCCCACGATGAAAATAGGGATACCTTTGCTTTTAGCAATTCTCATCAAGTGACTTGTACATTCACGAACTTGGGAAACGCTCCCCGGAGCAGAGGTCACATCTTCTTTGAAAATGGTCTGGATCGAATCTATGACCACAAATTTTGGTTCAATGTTTTCAATTTGGTTGATGACATCCTGTAAGTTTGTTTCCGGTAAAACATAGAGTTCATCGGATGTAATATCCAAACGCTCGGCCCGAAGCTTCGTTTGTCGCGATGACTCCTCCCCGGATATGTAGAGGACAGGAAAGTCTTTTTTCGCGATCTGTGCAGAGACCTGAAGCAAAAGAGTGGATTTACCGATTCCCGGATCCCCGCCAATCAAAACTAGAGACCCCGCCACGATTCCTCCACCTAACACCCGGTTAAACTCAGGCATATCTGTCGGCATACGTGGTTCTTTTTGCGACTTTATTTGTGTGATTTTTTCAGGTTTCGTTGTTGCGGAAGTGGAGCTTGTCTGAAACACATGTCTGGAATTCGCCGGAGCAGCTGTCATTTCTTCAACCAGCGTGTTCCATTGATTACACCCCGGACATTTTCCCATCCATTTAGGTGTCTCATACCCACATTCCTGGCAAACAAACTTCGTTTTCCTTTTTGCCAAGATTATCTCGCTCCTTATTCTTATTATTCTATACGTAAAAGATTGTGAATCAGTTTCACGATCTTATCAATTGTATTAAATCATTCTAGTAAAATCATAGCGGAAGAAGAAAAAAATCGGAAGGCAAACCCTTCCGATTTTTCTTAGGCTCTGTTCACTATATGATGAATTTCTATGAAATAGAAGAAGGGGAGCAGCCCTTCATCCTCGTCATTTCCACCATCTGTGTGATCTGAGTCTTCCTGCTTCTATACAACTATTTTAATTCGTAGACTCTTGCTGGGTATGAACCACAAAGTTCTTATCATCATCAAGCTCAATTTTCACACTTTGCCCTTTGGCGATGTTTTCTTTCAAGAGTTCTTCTGAAAGCAGGTCTTCCACATTCTTTTGTATAGAACGGCGCAATGGACGTGCTCCGTATTCCGGATCGAACCCTGATTCTGCAATATGCTGAATAGCGGCATCCGATAAGACGAAGTCAATCTCTTGTTCTTTCAGACGTTTACGCAGTTCTTCGACCATCAATGTCACAATATCTTTCATGTGTTTTCTCTCCAGGGAGTGGAAAACAATCGTTTCATCGATACGGTTCAAAAACTCAGGACGGAACGCTTTCTTCAAAGCATCTGTCACTTTAGATTTCATATCTTTATAATCCTGATCGGTATCACCCATGGAGAAGCCAACATATTTGTTCTGTTTCAATTCTTGAGCACCGACGTTGGATGTCATGATCAGCACGGTGTTACGGAAATCTACGACGCGTCCTTTGGAATCGGTTAGACGACCATCCTCAAGAACCTGAAGCAAAATGTTGAATACTTCCGGATGCGCTTTTTCAATTTCGTCAAGCAGGACCACAGAGTAAGGCTTATTGCGTACTTTCTCTGTTAATTGGCCGCCTTCATCATAGCCGACATAACCTGGAGGTGAACCGACAAGGCGGGACGTACTGTGTTTTTCCATATACTCGGACATGTCGATTCGGATCATCGCATCTTCTTCTCCGAACATGCTCTCTGCTAAAGCGCGAGCGAGTTCTGTTTTACCGACACCTGTTGGTCCAAGGAAAATAAATGAACCGATTGGACGTTTCGGATCTTTAAGTCCGGCACGGGCACGGCGGATCGCTTTAGAAATCGCTTTGACCGCTTCTTCCTGGCCGATCACACGGTTGTGAAGAGTATCTTCAAGATGGAGAAGGCGTTCGCTCTCATCTTTCGTCATCTTGGAGACAGGCACTCCCGTCCATGTAGATACGACAGAAGCAATGTCCTCTACTGTAACTTCGGAATCTTCCTGCCCTTGTTTTTCTTTCCACTCATCTTTCGTTTGTTCCAACTCATCTCTCAAGCGCTGTTCACTGTCTCTTAAAGAGGCAGCTTTCTCAAATTCCTGACTCTGTACAGCAGCATCCTTCTCTTTCCGCACTTCTTCAAGCTTCTGTTCTAACTCTTTCAAGTTCGGTGGAGCTGTGTAGGAGCGCAGACGAACTTTGGATGCAGCTTCATCAATCAAGTCAATCGCTTTATCCGGCAAGAAGCGGTCTGTGATGTAACGATCAGAGAAACGGACCGCGGACTCGATTGAGTCATCCGTAATCGTTACACGGTGGTGTGCTTCATAACGGTCGCGAAGACCTTGGAGAATTTGGATGGATTCATCGAGGTTCGGTTCATCTACTTGGATAGGCTGGAACCTACGCTCAAGAGCAGCATCCTTCTCAATGTATTTGCGGTACTCATCGAGTGTCGTAGCACCGATACATTGCAATTCACCACGAGCAAGAGACGGCTTAAGGATATTGGATGCATCAATCGCACCTTCTGCCCCACCAGCACCGATTAACGTGTGCAGTTCGTCGATGAACAGGATGATGTTCCCTGCCTGACGAATCTCTTCCATCACTTTTTTCAGGCGGTCTTCAAATTCACCACGATACTTGGTCCCGGCAACGACGGTACCCATATCAAGGGTCATCACTCGTTTATCGCGAAGTATCTCCGGTACTTCATTATTCATAATCTGCTGTGCCAGACCTTCAGCGATGGCTGTTTTACCAACACCAGGCTCACCGACAAGAACCGGGTTATTCTTCGTACGACGGCTCAATACTTGAATGACACGCTCAATTTCTTTGCTTCGCCCGATGACAGGGTCAATGTTTCCCTCTTTCGCAATCGCTGTAAGGTCACGAGCCAGTGAATCAAGCGTCGGAGTATTAGCATTCGCTGCCTGAGCACCTGATCCGCCACCACGACGGTTTTGACCACCTGTGGACTCATTGTTCCCAAGCAATTGTAATACCTGCTGACGAGCCTTGTTCAAGCTTACACCCAGGTTATTCAGGACACGGGCGGCCACGCCTTCTCCTTCACGGATCAATCCAAGAAGGATATGTTCAGTTCCTACGTATGAGTGTCCCAGTTTACGAGCTTCATCCATAGAAAGCTCAATGACTTTCTTCGCACGAGGCGTATAATGAATCGTTTGGGAAACTTTCTCTCCCTTACCGATTAATTTCTCTACTTCCTGCTGGATTTTTGAAGACTCAAGTCCTAATGCAGTCAGAGCTTTGGCAGCTATGCCTTCTCCTTCACTAACTAAGCCTAAAAGGATATGCTCCGTACCAATGTTATTATGACCTAAACGAACAGCTTCTTCCTGTGCCAGCGCTAATACTTTTTGTGCTCTTTCTGTAAATCGCCCAAACATCATGGACATTCCCTCCTAACATTATTCTTCATTTTCTAATTGAAGTCGTTCGCGAATTAATGATGCTCTTCTTACATCCCTTTCATCAGGGGATAAAGGAGTTTTCGCGTATTGTTGCAAGAATCCGGGCTGTGTAAGAACCATCAATTCATTTAAAATCGTTCGCGGAATATGATCGATGAATCCTAGATCGATGCCAAGCCTCAAGTCAGAAAGGCATTTTGCCGCCTCCTTAGATTCTATGATTCGACTATTGGTCAATACACCATAGGAGCGAAAGATACGGTCCTCCAATTGAATACTCGAGCGAGCCATCAAGGCTTCTCTTGCTTTTCTCTCTTGTTCAATCAGCTGTTTGACGACACTGTGAAGGTCTTCAACAATATCCTCTTCTGATTTACCAAGGGTAATCTGATTGGATATCTGATAAATATTTCCAAGAGCCTCGCTGCCCTCCCCGTAAATCCCCCTCACCACAAGACCCAGTTGGTTAATGGCCGGCGTCATACGGTTTATTTGGTTCGTCATGGATAAGGCAGGCAAATGCATCATGACAGAAGCTCTCATTCCCGTACCCACATTAGTCGGACAAGCGGTTAAATATCCCCGTTTCTCATCAAAAGCATAATCCACTTTTTCTTCGAGCCAATCATCCAGTTGACTGGCTTGTTCCAGTGCCTGATCCAACTGAAAGCCGGGGAAATATAACTGTATGCGAATATGATCCTCTTCATTAATCATAATTGATACTTGTTCATTTTGTGAGATGAGAGACGCCGACTTATCCGCTTTTTCAGCTAAATGTGGACTGATCAAATGTTTTTCTACCAATACTCTCTTTTCAATAGGCTGTAAATCTTTCATCTGGACCAGCTCAAAGTCTTTATAATCTCTGAAAGACTTCTTTTGGAACTCTTGCTGGAAGAATTCCAACACTTTATTCAATGTCTCCTCTGAAGCAATGATAGGAAAAGGATGTTGTGAGAAATTACGAGCAAGTCGTATACGGCTGCTGAGTACAATATCGCTGTCCGGACCCTCTTGCTTCATCCACGGACTAATAGCTTCATTCATGAATTGCTGTAAAGACATTACTCATCACCATCCTCCCTATGATGCAGTTGACTTTCTAAAGATCTGATCTTATCTCTAACTTTCGCTGCCTCTTCGAATTCTTCCTGCTCAATTAATTGTCGAAGATTAGTTTTATATTCTTCCATCTCTTTTTTAAGATGTAAGTTTCCACCTTCCCTTTTCGGGATCTTTCCATCATGTCTTGTGTTCCCGCTGTGAACACGGCGCAGAATGGGATTCAGTCGTTCATCGAATGTTTTATAGCATTCTGCACAGCCAAACTTCCCTATCCTTGCAAACTCCTCGTAGCTTAGCCCGCAATTGGGACATTTCAGCATCGGTTTTTGAGTATATGAGTGAGCGCTCTGTCCTTTTAAAGGAGAAGGTCCCTCGGAATGGAACAGACCTGAAAGGAGATCATTCAAGGTGAAGTTCTCTTCCCCGTAATTCATGTACCCATTTTCCTTCGCACATTTTTCACATACATGGACTTCTGATTTTTGACCATTAATCACCTGCGTCAAATGGACGGTAGCAGGACGCTGATGACATTTCTGACACTCCATCTGAATCTCTCCCTTCTCACTCAACATTTATATTTAAGGGTGAATAGCATCGCTGTCATGATTCGGGCACGAACTTCATCGCGAAGTGGTAAAGAAAATGCAAGAACGTCGCGATCGATAACACTTGCCATCAGTTTGCTTTCCCGTTCAGTGATGATCTCATAATCTACCAGCCTTTCAAGAACATCAATGGCTTTCGTTTGGGAAACATGGGGGTTGATGAGCTCCATCACCTCTTCAATCATTTCTGATCCTTTTCGGTACTGGATTCGGCTGATACGGATATACCCGCCGCCTCCCCTTTTACTTTCCACTATATATCCTTTTTCCACAGTAAAACGTGTCTTAATCACATAATTGATCTGTGAAGGTACACAATCAAATTTCTCGGCAAGTTCACTACGCTTGATTTCAATCGCCTGGTGTCGATTTTCATCTAAGATCTCTTTGAGATATTCTTCAATAACATCAGAGATATTCCGCATGCTCCCTCCCCCTCTTTTGACTTTGACTATCTTTGACTTTAATTTTATTATACTCATTTTTGTTTGTCATGCAACTTGTTTGTTTAGAAGAATTACATCTTCTATGTTTCCCCTTTTCATCATGAAATAAAACAAAAAAAGCTGCACAGAATCAACTGTGCAACTCTTTAGTACCGATGTCCACATTCTTCTACACCATCCATCAAAGACAGACGCTCTAAAAGAAGGGATCGATCATACCTTTGTCCTTTATTCAATTCAACGACGACCTTTTTTTGAGTTTGATCCAACGCAACAATATCTATTTTCCGGACATCCAACTTCATTTGTTCAAATACGGTCAACACTTTATTAACCGGAGCATCCTTACTTATGGTCACTTGAAAAATATTTTTTCGATTCCCATTGAACTTTTCTTTTTCAACCTTATTTAGAAAAACTAAGCTCATAAGCACAAAGATTGTTGTGACCGTCGCCACGTCATACATCCCTGCACCAACAACGAGGCCAATACCGGCTACCGTCCATATGGAAGCTGCTGTAGTTAACCCTCTAATAGTCATCCCGTTGACAATTATAGTGCCGGCCCCTAAAAATCCAATGCCGCTAATGACATAGGAAGGGATGCGGGCTGGATCGAAACGGACATGTTCATATTGATCAATAAACGTTTCAAAACCATACAAGGAAAGGAGCATCATCATACAAGCCCCCACCCCGACAAGAATATGGGTGCGGAAGCCAGCCGAATGATTCTTGACTTCCCTCTCGAAGCCAATCAACCCTGAAAGAAGGAGTGCAAAAAATAACCGGAAAACAAATAAAAGAATGTCGTCATGAAAGAAATATGACCAGTTCAAACGATCCCTCCTTTCTTTTATGTCTATGTTTAATGAAGTTGATATAGAAAAAAACCAGAAGAATGATCTTCTGGTTTTTCAAGTGATGTGGCGGCGTCCTACTCTCACGGGGGTAAACCCGACTACCATCGGCGCTGAAGAGCTTAACTGCTGTGTTCGGTATGGGAACAGGTGTGACCTCTTCGCCTTCACCACCACATCAATATAAAGTTTGAGGTGAACCCTCAAAACTGGATAAGGAAACATCTTGTTTGAAAAGCAACGTTCTTCACGAATGATTATAATCAGATAGATAAGTCATCGATCCATTAGTATCCGTCAGCTCCACGTGTCACCACGCTTCCACCTCGGACCTATCAACCTCATCGTCTCTGAGGGATCTTATTTGCTTAAAGCAAAGGGAAATCTC
>NZ_WMFA01000013.1 GCF_009856445.1 Halobacillus litoralis | reverse complement strand
TCAAACTTTATATTGATGTGGTGGTGAAGGCGAAGAGGTCACACCTGTTCCCATGCCGAACACAGCAGTTAAGCTCTTCAGCGCCGATGGTAGTCGGGTTTACCCCCGTGAGAGTAGGACGCCGCCACGTCATTTCATAACCCTTCAGGAATATTCCTGAAGGGTTATTTTTGTATTGTGCGTTTCCTCTTGATTTGGTAAAGTATAGAAATATTGACATGAGTAGAAGGAGACGAATACGATGAAACTTTACGGGGCTTTGATCTCCTTAAGTTTGATATGGGGGCTGTCTTTTGTTTTTATAGAAACATTGATGGATACAGCCGGGGTGTGGGGCACTGTCTTTTTAAGGTGTATGGCTGGTGTTGTGATTCTTGTTCCGTTGGTTTTTAATAAGTGGAGAAAACATCAGCTTCCACGCTCGATCCCGTGGGGGATCTTGATTATCGTTGGTGTATTCAATGCGGGCCTTCCCTGGGGACTGATTGCCTTAAGCCAGACCGTTTTGACCAGTAATACCGCAGCTGTGCTCAATGCGACCACTCCGATTATGACCGGCCTGATCGGTTTTCTTATTTTTTCGGTTATTTTAAATAAATGGCAGTGGAGTGGGATAGTTATCGGTTTTATCGGTATTCTTGTATTGACCGGTTTTGAGTTTGCAAATATCCTCCAATCCGATCACTTCATCGGAATTGGGACAATGCTCCTTGCAACCTCATGCTATGGGTTTGTTTCTCATTTCACAAGAAGGTACTTACGTGGATTTGATGTGATTTTTCTGACCAGCATGGCCCTGCTTGTAGGTGCAATAGTCGGCCTTACGGGGATTCTATTGACACAACCTAACCTGTTTGTCTCAATAGGAACGGATATGGATCTTTCCTTTATAATCAGTGTGATTGGTTTAGGCTGCGTCGGTTCCGGAATCGCTCATTTACTTTTCTATTATATGATCGATCAAGGGAGTGCCGAATTTGCAAGTATGGTGACTTATCTTGTCCCGGTTACCGCTCTTTTCTGGGGTCATCTCCTTCTTGGTGAACCGGTCACTAGTCAACTGATAATCGGCCTTGTGGTGATTTTTGCAGGCGTATATCTGTCCACTAGAAAAAAACGTGTCAGTCGTTCATTTGTAGGGAAGAAAGCAAGTTAAGGTTGGTATTGTTGCGAGTATGATAGAATGTGACTAACGATGCAGTTGAGGGGAAATGCTTATGAACCGCTGGGATTCCACACCGGTCATCCGCTTTTTCGGAGGTCGGAAACTATTATTCATTTTAGGAGTACTTCTACTGATTGGGTTGAATATTCTCGTATATTCGAGTGTAGGATTTATTTTCGATCCTTTCTTAGTTTTTGTAAAAACAGTAGCTTTGCCGTTAATTCTTTCTATTGTCGTCTATTATTTACTGCGGCCAATCATCAACTTGCTTGAATCATGGAGAATTAAAAGGATCTGGGGGATTTTAATCACCCTTCTCGCTCTGGTTGGAATCATCACCATGCTTGTGGTTCTTATCATTCCATTCCTTGAGAAGCAGTTGATCAGTCTGGCTGAAGAATTGCCCCGTTATATACAAGATTTAATCAATACCATTGATGAGTGGTTAAGGAATTCAATTTTTTCCGCTTACTATACGAATCTATTTGAAGATGTAGATGGAATGTTGAATCAGATTCCTGATTATATTTCTTCTTATGCCTCTGAAACCGTAGAAGGGATTACGAATATTATTTCAACCGTGACGAACGTAGTTGTAGCGCTTGTGACTTTGCCGTTCATTCTCTTTTATCTGTTGAAAGATGGTCATCGTCTTCCCTCATTTATCATTCGTATGTTTCCGCCAAAGGTCCGGCCGGAAGTATCTAGTGTATTCAGAGGCATTGATCATCAACTTTCGGCATACATTCAAGGCCAGATCATCGTAAGCTTTTGTATCGGCCTGATGATGTATATCGGTTTTTTAATTATCGGCTTGGATTATGCTTTATTGCTCGCTGCGATTGCAAGTGTGACAAGTGTGGTCCCATACTTGGGGCCTGTCATAGCGATTACACCTGCGTTGATTATATCGATTGTAACTTCTCCGTTTATGGTTGTGAAACTCGTCGTCGTTTGGACGATTGTACAGCTGCTGGAAGGGAAGTTTATATCTCCGCAAATCATGGGTAAAAGTCTGCATATTCATCCTGTCACCATCATTTTTGTATTGTTGACAGCCGGTCATTTATTCGGGATCGTCGGCATCATTTTAGCTATTCCTGGCTATGCGATTCTGAAGGTGGTCGTATCACATCTCTATTATTGGTTTCAGAAGCGGTACAACCGGTTTGTGGAGGAAGAAGATCAATATAAAATCCAATAAAGAAGGAAGTGGCCTCCGCCACTTCCTTCTTTATTTTTGCAATTTGATTTCTTTCAAACGCTGCCGTTGTTCTTCCGGCCACCATGCCCCGCAGTCACTGGATACGACACAGGCAGCGCAGGTTTCGAGATCATAGACCCGCATGCCACGGATGGGTGGAGAATAAACGTGTAGGGTTACCAGTGGTGCTGTACCTTCTCTGCCCATTTTGTGAATTCCTTTTTCAGGAGCGAAAAAGAGGCTTCCATTCTCTTTGAATTCTGTGAAGAGGGGTAAAGGTAATGCTTCGCCATGGGCTTGATAGACCGTTTGCTTTGTCGTCCCATTCATGACTTGAATCCAACCTGTAGACTGGCCGTGATCGTGAGGCGCACACTCGATATCCGCCCAATTCATGACGATTATCTCTACACAATCGTCTTCGTATACCATTTGCCGGTAATAGGGTTTGTCATCAGGGTCCTGCAAATAAGGGGCTAACTCATCTAAAGTGACTCCAAGCTTGATCAATGTTTTCTTCAGTGTTTCGGGTGAGTGTTCATCAAGATTGCTGAACGCTTCTTCGATACGGGTTCTCAACGTCATAGCAATGAAATCCTCCTTATTAAACATGTTTCCTAAACGGAAATCTTCCTTGGACAAGCATCACACCTGCAATGATCAAGAGGCCGCCAAAAAGGGAAGAGGCTATGAAATTTTCATTCAGCAGGATGATGGCAGCGATTAGTGTAGCCAGAGGTTCGAAATAAAGAAAGACAGAGACCTGGGTTGCTTGCATGACCTCCAGTGCTTTCGCCCAATACCAATAAGCGATGGCTGAAACGAAAATGCCTAGAAAAAGCAGGTGCGCCCAGTGTTCGGGTGAAAGGGAAAGTAACTGCTCCATTCCATGGTTCCTGATGAAGAAGGGCAGCGTCAAAAAGAAACCTGTGGTGCTCATATAAAAAGTCAGGACAAGAGAAGGTACAGGGACAGATAATTTCTTTAATAGAACAGAATAGACGGCCCAGTTCAATGTGCTCACGATCATTAGTAAATATCCAAGGCTCAGGGAGAAGCTAAAGCTCTGACCGCTCCCGATGGTTGTAATGATAAGAACACCTGCGACGGCAATCGTAATTCCAGAAATTTTCTTAAGCGTAAGCTTCTCCTGCAAGAATATAAAGGACAGAAATACAGTAAACACCGGCGAAAACGAAATCAACCACCCGGCATCCGATGCGTGGATGGTCAGCAGGGCCGTGGCTTGGATCACTTGATGAACAAATACTCCAAGGACTCCGAGGATGAGTACATGTGGCAGGTATTTGATATGTATCTTCAATGGGTATTGGAATAGAAGTACCATCAACAATAAAAAGATTGCCCCGATTCCAAACCGGATGACAAGCAGGGAAAAGGGATCCAAACTACTTAAAACCGCTTTAGTTGAAACGAAAGACACACCCCAGAAGGTAATGGAGAGGAATGCATAGAGCGAAGCACCGAACCGTGATGGAGAACTCATAGACCTTGTCCTTTCCTCATCTAGTCTCCCTTCACTATATGCGGGAAAAGGACAAGCATGAGCTTTCGAGCTTCTATTCTATCGTAACAGAACGACTCTGAAGGAGAACTTTTTCGACGAATATTCTAATCATTAGACAAAGAGGGAGGGTCGGAGCAATAAAAAAAAACCTAAGGAAATCTTAGGCTTTTTTAAACGATCCAGTATGTGAGAAGTGAGAGCAAAATGGATGTCAAAATCAATAAGAGCATCGGCTTTAATGCGCGATGTCTGACATCATGTAAACTTACGCTGAGACCGAGGCCAGCCATGGCCATCGTTAAAATGAAAGAAGTCAGGGTCGAGACGGCATTCATGGCTGCTGCCGGAATGGTAAAAATCGTTCCATTCACAAAGCTTCCGAACAGGCTCATGAGGATGAAACCAACAAGGAACCATGGAAAAGTAATGGATGAACGGTTTTCTTCTGTTCCTTTCTTTTTCATAAACCAGATCAACAGCAGACTGAACGGGACAAGAAGAAAGACACGACTGAGCTTGGCGACAAGCGCCATTCCGAGGCCTTCATCTCCAGCAGGTTCTCCGGCAAGCGCTACGTTCGCTACTTCGTGGAGACTGATGCCTGCCCACATGCCGTAAGCTTCTGCATCCACCGGTAGAAGCGGGCGGATGAGTGTGTAACCGATGGCGAACAACGTCCCCACTACCGATATCACACCTGCACTGATAGCCGTGTCTTCTTCTTTGGCTTTCAAAATAGGGGTGACGGCAGCAATAGCCGATGCCCCGCATATGCCAGTACCGATCCCGAGGAGAGCCATCATCGATCGGTCTGCATCAAATAGTTTGGCTAAAAAGAGCATGAGGCCGATCGCAAAAGCGATGACAAGCGTCCCTTTCAATAAAAGAGGAAAGCCCTCTTGAAGAATGACATTGATATTTAATTTTAATCCGAACAAAATAATCGCAAGTCGCAATAATTTTTTCGCTGAAAAATGGATCCCTGTTCGCATGCTTTCTGGATACCCGAAAAAGTGACGGTACATAACGGCAAGGAGAATGGCTGTCGCAAGAGGACCGACCTGGTTCAACAGGGGAAGCATGGCGAGTAGAAATCCTACAGCGGCAACGATGGCTGTAAACCCGATTCCTTTTAGAAGAGGTTGGTAAGTAGTGTGGTTCATCGATGGACCTCCTTTGTTTCCTTCAATTATCATACGCTCCTACTAGTTATTAGTAAAATAAAACTTTATAATGTTAATTATAGAAAAAACTGATGATTGGAGCGGTTCTGTTGGATATAGAAGCATTGAAGACATACATTACAGCCATCGACGAAAAGAGCTTTACGAAAGCGTCTGCTCTTTTGAATTTGTCACAGCCAACGGTTAGTGCACATATTAAAAACCTGGAACGTTTCTTTCAAACCTCTCTGATCGATCGTTCACCGAAACATTTTGAAGTGACGGCTACAGGGGAGATGGTTTACCGAAGGGCGAGGCAGGTGCTGGGGTTGTTGGAAAAAGCCAAGAATGAAGTCCAACAATTCCATGAGCAGGTAGGCGGGCATATCCATATTGGTGCCAGTTACACGGTGGGGGAATATATTATTCCTTCGATAATAAAAACTTTTGATGACAGGTATCCAGCAGTCGAACTACAGGTGCGAATTGCTAACTCTAAACAAATCAACCGCGAAGTTCAGCAGCATGAACTTGATTTAGGCCTTGTGGAAGGAAAAGTGACTGAGCAGGGGTTAAGTTCCATTCCATTCATGGAAGATGAAATGGTCGTGATTGTTCCTAAAACCCATCCTTTGAGAAAGTGTAAAGAGGTTTCTTTTCAAGACTTACAGGATCATACGTGGATTACCCGTGAAGGAGGCTCGGGAACAAGGGCTATGCTTGATTATATGTTGGAATCATCAAACATCCGTCCGAAAAAGACGATTACAATCGGAAGCAATCATGGAGTCGTCCAAGGAGTGAAGGAAGGTCTGGGGCTTTCTTTTATTTCAAAAACGGTGGTGGAACATACGGATGCGGCGGAATTGATCATAGACCTTCCTTATATCCATTCGACCACCCGGTCCTTTTCCATTGTCACCCCCTCTAATGAGGAGGAAATTACGGAAGATGCCCAAGTCTTCATTCAGCACGTCATGAAATTGTATGAATTGTCATAAAACCATTACATCCATGAGGAGAAGACTTTGTTATGATGGAAGGGAGAGGGAAGTTTGGTTTGGTTCATCGAACGACTGCAGAAGGAAGATCTTTGCCATGTGGTTAGGATGATCAGAACATCAATCTTGAACATACCTCCCAGGTATTACAGCCATGCGCAATTAACAGCCTGGGCGGAAGGGATGAAGGATCACCCTCGTCTTCATCAACGCTTTCTTGATGCGTACTCACTCGCTGCAAAGGACGATTATGGGAACGTCATAGGTTTCGGAAGCCTTGTAGGGTCTCACATTGATTTTTTATACGTATCCTCTGAGTGGCAGGGGGAGGGGTTGGCTGCTCAAATGCTCTCCCTTTTAGAGGTGCAGGCGGCGCGAGAAGGTGTGGAGGTGCTCACGACCGAAGCGAGTGCCGTTGCGAGACCTTTCTTTCAGAAGCAGGGATATGTGATCAAGAAGGAACAGGTGAAATGGATTCGGGGAATATCGATAAAAAATGTGCAAATGTTTAAAAAGATGCATAAGTAGTAGGAACTACGGGTATCGTCTTTTATAGAAAAATTGAAACGTTTGTACAGTCCCGTTCGTAAGGAAGATGGATGTGATTCTGTGCCAAATCTTATTTCAAATACTGAGGTGAAAAAATGAAGAGACTAGACCAGATTGTCGACTATTTGAAGACGCTGGGAGTAGAGGTCGAGAAGGTATACCGCGCACCGAAGGAAGAGACGAGATAAGCAGAGCTGAATAACACCACTCGAGGTATGCTCCTACATAGTGAAGCATACCTTTTTGCTGGGCGTTTTTAAGCCGACTTTGTGATCTGTTTGAATCCCGGTTGTTGGGATTGGAAATGGGCCCAGATGACCCCGCCTGTTACTGGAATGAGCAGGCAAAGAAAAACGGCAGATGCTCCATGAGAAGAGGCAAGGACACCGAAGACAGGCCCGGTCACGACGACTGATGTTTGATTGCAGAGCATTCGCAGGCTGGACATGCGGCCATGGAAACGGGAATCTGTGGCCATTTGCTGCACAGACTGCAAAAGAGCACGCACAAACGATGTGCCCATCCCAATGAATAGGAAGCCAAGAAAAGCCACGGGAGTGAGGGTAGTAAAACTGACGATTGCAAGACCTGAAGCGGTCAGCAGGAGTGACCAGACGCCGATGCGGTTCTGACATTTTGCCCACCACCATGTTCCGATAAGTCCAGCAAAAATACCTCCGATGGAGAACGTGCTGTCGAGCATTCCATAAACGAGCGCCGGCTGATTTAAGTGTGCACTCGTATAGACGCTCAAAAATCCAAGAGTCGTATGGAAGGTGAGCTGTCCGAGCATAAGCATGACGAACAAACCATAAAGCATCCGGTTTTGATGTACATAAATGAATCCTTCTTTTATCTCCATCCAAAAGGAAGAAGAGTTATGGTGACTTCTTTCTTCGATTGGTTCGTAACGAATCATTTGTATAGTGGCTGTAGCTCCTATATATAAGAGAACGACGAAAAACAAACCCATTTCAACAGAGACAATGCCTGCTAATAACCCGCCAGCCGCCGCCCCCGCTAAACTTCCAGAAATCGTAGCTGACCCGGACCAGGAGAAGATCTTAGGGAGGGCGTCTCTCGCAAATACTTCAGCCACAAGAGCTTGTAAGGACGGGCGGAACAATGATCCAGCCGTCTGCATAATCATATGGGCGGAAATCATCAGCCATGGATGTTCAATCCCTCCCCAAAATGCACCCGTTAATAAAACCAAACAGATGATGCTGATGATCCCCGCCAGAACCGCAAGTTTTTTTCGGTTGCTGCGGTCGACCAGAACCCCGAAAATGATGTTTGAAAACAGCCCTGGAAGGAATCCGAAGCTTACGAACAATCCTGTATATAAAGCATCTCCCGTCCATTGATATAAAAACCATGTCATAAGGACGAAGTACATCGCACGACCACTCTCGTATAAGAAATATCCACTCATCAGTCTACTTGTATTCGCTTTGTCCATGTTCATCCACCCTCCATTCAACTTAATCGTACTCTTTTTTTAGTGATTTGGATAATATTACATTATAATAAAAAGTGATAAGGATTCTTTATGGGGGGATGTCAGTGAAAATCGATGATTACCAGCTTCTGATTGATTTGAATCAAAATAGAACGATTCGAAAGACGGCCAAATCTATTTTAATCTCCCAACCAGCAATCACACAGCGTTTAAAATACATAGAAGAACACCTGGGCGGCCAGATTTTTCTCCGTACATCGAAAGGCTTGCTTCCAACGCCTTTTGGAGAAGTTGTCCTGACTCATGCAGAGCATATGCTGGAGCAGGAAGCTGTATTGAAAGAGAAATTGGCACAAGTGGAAGGGAAAGTAGGGGGAACGCTTTCGATCGGTGCTTCTTCCTTATACAGCCAGCATTTTCTACCCAATGTTCTGCAATCGTTCACCACAGCATTTCCGGATGTAACCATTGACCTTGTCACAGGTGTAAGTGAGGAAATACGACAGGCCTCCTCCTCTTTTCATATTGCCATTGTAAGAGGGGATCCAATCGAAGACTATGAATCCATCCACCTATTGAGTGATCCTCTTTTTCTATTAGATACGGCAGATATAGGAAAAGAAGAGCGTCCCCTGATTGAGTTCAAGAGTGATCCGGGTTTTCAAAAGCTTATGGAAGCTTGGATGGTGACGGGGCCCGGCATCTTGGTCAAACGTTCAATCAAGGTCGACCATTTTGAAACTGCCAAACAAATGATGAAGCGGGGATTGGGAATGACGGTCCTTCCTGAAAGCATTATTAAAGAAGAAAAGGAGGCATACAGTTGTCTGCCTCTTGTTAAGGAAGGCCGGGCGATCGTCCGTGAAACCTGGGCATGTGTGAAGCCGGGTGGCAGATCTTTGCCACAGGTGGAAGCATTTGTAGAGCACATTCAAAACGAGGTGAGTGAATGAATCACAGAGAAAAACAGTTGCTCGCGGTGATTGAAGAGTGGACTCCTTACGTCCGTCCAGTCCTTGATGTTGCACAGTCGTCTGCCCACGAGTGCTGGGTCGGTGCTGGTGTAATCACTCAAAGCGTGTGGAACTACCAATTTGGTTATCGCGCTGACTATGGTATAGGGGATGCAGATTTGATTTATTTTGACGCTGCCGGCACGCTTGAAGAAGAAAAGAATCTCGAAAATCAATGGAATGTTGATTGTAAGGGCCTGCCTTTTTCTATTGATGTAACGAACGAAGCCCTTGTTCACCTATGGTATGAGGAAAAGTTTAATCAGCCGATCCCCCCATACACATCCGTCCGGGATGCCATACATACATGGCCTACGACCGCTTCCTCTGTCGGGGTTATGCGAAGGCGGAGTGGTGCATATGAAATTTATGCCCCTTTCGGTTTAGAGGATTTGTTCCAGGGGATCATTCGTCCGAATAAACGTTTGATACCAGAAGAAGTTTATTGGAATAAGGCGGAGAAGTGGAAAAAGCGCTGGCCTGAGCTGACAGTTCTATCTTGGTAAGAAAATGCCACTTGCACGATTGGTCGAATTCATTTTATTATTAAAGTAATTCATTCCAATCTTGAAGGGGATGTTCTACCGTGTCGGAAGAGCTTATGTTTGCCAGATTAGAAGAGATTCAACAAAATGAATTTATAAAAGCGGCGATCGATCATGTTGGTGCTGGAGTCGTTATAACAGATCCAGAGCAGGAGGATAACCCGATGATTTACTGCAATCAAGGATTCCTGGAGCTTACTGGTTATGATCGGGAGGAGATTTTAGGACGAAATTGTCGTTTCCTGCAGGGGGGTGAAACAAATCCGAAGCATGTCGAGCGACTTCGTGAAGGACTTTCTAACCAAACGCCGGTGCAAGTAGAAATAAGAAACTATCGCAAGGACGGTACGATGTTCTGGAATGAATTACATATTTTTCCGGTATACATCGAGCAGATGGATCAGGTGTATTTCGTTGGCGTTCAAAAAGATGTGACAAAGCGTCGGGATCAGGAAGAATTGATTGCGCATTACTTGTCAGAGGTGAAAAGATTATCGACGCCGATTGTGCCCGTAGAGGACAACATCTCTGTGCTCCCGCTTGTTGGTACGATTGATGATGACAGGCTTCAGCAGATGCTGGAAGCGGTGAGTCACCATGTGAAAGAAACGAAAGAGGATTACTTGATTCTGGACATGTCTGCTGTTCACTCTTATAACGAAGGGGTTCATATGGGCATCTATCAGATGAATCAGCTTCTTGATCTAATGGGAACAAAACTTGTCATCACAGGTATTAAACCATCCTTTGCCATTCAAAGTGCCCCCTACGCAGATTTTAGTGAATTATCGCTTCAGACATACGCCACAGTAAAACAAGCTTTGAATGTATTAAGAGAACAAATGTAGAAAAAAGCGCTGGCCAAAAATATATGGTCAGCGCTTTTTTGATTGAAGAATGGAGTGAACTTCCAATATCTGTATGACCTGGTCAGGGACTAAGCACTCTTTTCGTGTAATAGGTGAACTTCTTTGGTCTTGCGTTTAGGGAGCATATGGAAGACGATGTTAAGCACGATGGCCGTCACGCTGCCTGCAACGATTCCGTTACTCGTAAGGATTTGTATACTTTCCGGTAGTTTAGCAAACAATTCAGGAACGACAGTGACCCCTAACCCCATGCCTACTGAACACGCGACAATCATGGAGTTATCATGAGATTCGGAGATGACACGGCTGAGCATTTTAATGCCTTGTGAGATGACCATTCCGAACATCGTAATCATCGCACCGCCTAACACAGCAGTAGGGATAATGGTCGTAAAGGCAGCAATTTTCGGAATGAATCCAAGGACAATTAACATACCACCCATAATGAAAATAACGCGTCGGGATTTCACGCCAGTCATATGCATGAGACCGACATTTTGAGAGAAAGCAGTGTAAGGAAAGGCGTTGAACACGCCACCAAATAAAATCGCTATTCCTTCGGCGCGATAACCACTGGCTAAATCTTGTTCATTTAATTTCTTCTCTGTCATTTCACTTAGTGCAAAGTAAACACCCGTAGATTCAACGAGAGATACCATAGCCACTAAAATCATGGTTAAGATGGCAGACCAATGAAAAGTCGGTGTTCCAAAGTAGAATGGCTCGACCATATGGAAAAAACCAGATTCACGGACGGCCGAGAAATCGACCCTTCCAAAGAGAGCAGCGACCAGAGTGCCCCCTGTAATACCGGATAGTATGGCTATTGAGCGCATGAATCCTTTTGTGAAACGATAAAGAAGGATAATGAATAAAAGCGTTCCAAAGGAAAGAGCAAGGTTGGCAGGAGACCCAAAATCTTCAGCGCCCTGGCCACCGCCCATGTTGTTGATGGCAACTGGAATTAATGTAATTCCGATAATCGTTACAACGGTCCCTGTAACGACAGGTGGAAAGAATCGAACAAGTTTCCCGAAGAAGCGGCTGATCAGGATGACAAATAATCCTGAAACGAGAATAGATCCGTATATCGCCGAAACCCCATACTGGCCTCCGATGGCGATCATCGGACCTACGGCTGTAAACGTACAACCAAGGACGACAGGAAGACCGATTCCGAAAAAACGGTTATGGACGACTTGCAAAATGGTCGCCACTCCGCACATTAAAATATCAATGGCGACAAGGTATGTAAGTTGTTCAGAATTCAGTCCAAGAGCTCCACCGACAATCAATGGAACGAGGATTGCTCCGGCGTACATCGCCAGTAAATGCTGAATGGCTAAAGTCGTTGTTTTCATGAGGATACCTCCTTTGATTCAAACGTGATCGTATTGTCTTCAAGTGATGAAAGGGTGGCCAGGGATTCTACTTGTATTCCTTGGCGGCGTAAGAGGCGTCCCCCATCTTGAAATCCTTTCTCTATCACAATCGCTATACCGGCAATGGATGCTCCGGATTGTTCTACAAGGTCTATCAGCCCTTTCGCAGCCTGCCCATTGGCGAGAAAATCATCGAGGATCAGGACGCGATCGGTCTTCGACATAAAATCTTTCGATATGGAAATTTCATTCGTTTCCTGTTTCGTAAATGAATGGACCTTTGATGTGAAAAGATGATCTTTCATGGTCAATGATTTTCTCTTCCTCGCAAAAATTGCGGGAACACCCAGGCTTAATGCTGTCATTTGAGCGGGAGCGATACCTGAGGATTCTAATGTCAGCACCTTGGTAATCCCCAAATCTATGAAACGTCTCGCAAACTCTTCTCCAATTTCCTTCATGAGTACAGGGTCTATTTGATGATTCAAAAAAGCATCAACTTTAATGACCGAAGAAGATAGAACTTTACCCTCTTCTAAAATTTTCTTTTTCAACTGATCCATATCCAACACACCTTTCTTGAGTAGGTATTTATGTAACAAAAAAGCACGAAAAGCTTGTTTCCTCTATGGAAAGCAAGTCTTTTCGTGCTGGACGTAGACAAAGACAATGAAACCGTGGACAGGAAAGTCCCGGTGTCATGTGATGCTTTTCATAGTCGGTTCATTTTACGGTAAACCGGTAGAAACTTGCAGGCCATATCCCCGCGATTATATGAAATCTAATATTCGAATGATATGGATAGTATATCAGTTTATTGTTCGTAATCAACCCCTATTATGGAAAAACATTCTCGAAAATCATGGTTTTGTTCGTGTTGACATGAGTGGTTGTTTTAGGAGATAGTGGATGGGAAGAGAGTCTCTCTTTTCTTGAAAAGTTGATCGCCTTATGGTGGCTTCGTCATAGAAGCTGAAAAGGGAAGTTTGGTGAAAAGCCAGCGCGGTCCCGCCACTGTAATGGGGAGGTGCATAGATGACCCACTATTTTATAAATGGGAAGGGCTATGTGCTGATGAACCTGAGCCAGGAGACCTGCCATGAGGAAGGACATGAGTTCCTACGGGAGATAGGAGGATGTTACGTGTATTGGATGAAACAAGAGCTTTTTACCGTTCCATGAATAAAAGGAAGTATGCCTTTGTATTCTCTCCCTAAGCGGGAGATCGACCTTAAAAAAGGAGGAACCTATTCATGGAACCTATACCCGCTCATTATTCTAAAATGACTCAAACAAGACTAGTGCTGCCACCAGATACAAATCATCTGGACACCATTTTCGGAGGGAAAGTCCTTTCATACATTGATGAAATTGCGGCTCTAACCGCTATGAAGCATTCAAACTGTGTAGTGGTCACCGCTTCTATCGACTCTGTGGATTTCTTATCTTCTGCTAAAGTAGGGGATGCATTGACGTTGGAAGCTTGTGTGACGAGCACGGGCCGTACATCAATGGAAGTGTATGTGAAAGTCTTTGCTGATGATTTACTGCAAGGCCAGAAAGTGATGACCACAGAATCATTTTTAACGATGGTTGCTGTGGATGCCGCAGGGAAACCGACACCTGTTCCACCGATTATACCTGAGACCGAAGAAGACAAACGGTTGTATGAAACCGCTCCATCCAGAAGGAAACACCGGAAAAACAGACCTGTCCTTAGATGACAGGTAAGGTTAAAAGATGGACGAATGAAGCTCGTAGATCCTCCTTCTTTAGAGGGTGACTTATTTATCACTTATGTACTTTTAAAGTTGAGAGAATGGGAATGGGGCGTTAAGAGTCATAGAAATTCTTGGACGATTACTTTTGTTTTATACAATTTTTGCACTTTCCATTGGGGTAGCTGTATGGTTCACTCGTCGCCCGGTATTTGATCAAAGGTGGGATTTTACGGTTTTTTTAACTGCTTTTACTTTTATATCTTCTCTCAACTATGTGTTTATTGATCTTTATCCTTCCTTTGTAAGAACGCTTTGTCTCACAGGAGGGACGTTACTGATCTATTCTTTTATTCGTGCTTTAAGGTACAAAAAAAGCAGCCCGTCCTAAAAGGAACGTGCTGCTTTTATATACGCTTTAAGGGCAGGGTGCAACATCGGAACGAACCTCCGGATTTAATAATTTCTGAGAGATCGACAGGGATTACCTCAAACCCGTTTTCCTTTAATTGTGTATTAAGCCGTTCGTTTTGAGGGAGACTGATCACTTTCCGATCTCCAATGGAAAGAACGTTCGGACCCATGGTGAACTGTTCCCTCCCGGTCACTGCAATGACATTGTATCTTGCAGAGATGACTTTCAAGCTTTTATTTGTAAAGGCAGGTGGATACAGGATAACCGTAGATTCATCAATGATGTTGAAAACGCAATCCAGATGAAGGATGTCTCCTCTAAGAGGGACAGGGATTACCTTCAGGTCAGGGAGGCGAAATTGGAGCTCACGAATCGCTTTAGCAGATGTCCTTTTTGTTTCACCTACCCATACGCTGGCCCCGTCTACAACAATATCACCGCCTTCAATCGAAGAAGGAAGTCCCTCTTCTACCTCAATGTCATTTTCTCCAGCCCAGTTTCGAAGCACATTTGTTTCTTCTTTCCTGACCTTTTCACTCATAGAGCTGATAAACAGTCGGTGATGAATGGTAAACCCGATGTCTCTTGTAAACACCTGTTCATGCAGATCCGGCTGACTTGGAAGTTGTATGACTTCAACCTGATGATTTTCTAAAACCTGCACAAAATGCTTATGTTGCTGAAGAGCTGTGGTGACGTTTATGTTCTGGTTTTGGTAATGTTTTTGTGTCTCATTGATGATATCTGTAATTTTCATATAAGAAGGTTTGGCGACTACGACTTTTTTCAGCGTCGAATACTCGGTGTCACATTGTACACTGTTTTCCGAAGCGATTCCGACCATGTGAGATCCTCCTTTTATTCATATCCCCTTATTTCCCCGGAGGGTAGAGAATAAAACAAGAAAAATTCAAATGTAAAGCAACCTTTATGTAAAGGTTGCTTTACTATAAACTGGAATTAATTGGAGGCGTGATATGAAGAACCGAATAACAGAGTTTAGAAAAAAACAAAGGTTATCACAGGACAAATTGGCAGAGAAGCTACAGGTATCACGGCAGACGATTATATCGATTGAGAAGGACAGGTATTCTCCTTCACTGCCGCTTGCGTTTGAATTAGCACGTGTATTTGGTGTGCGGATTGAAGATTTATTTATTTATGAAACAGAGGAGGGGGATTGAAGATGGATTATACTCCTGGCGCATTTAAGGTGATCGGTGCTTTATTTTTACTCATGGGAGGTTTTTTGATTGTCGTAGGTACGATAGGTGGCGAATGGCCGTCTATGATCTGGACGATGGTTTCTTTAGGGGTTTTATCTTTCAGTATGAGCTACTTATACCCTCAGTTCAAACAGAAGGATGAACGCATGAAATGGATCAGGCATAAGGCTGTATTCTATTCTTTCTTCGTTATGATGGGTATTATGGCTGTCTTCCACTTTCTGTTTGCCCTGCAAGTGATCACGTTAAGCGCACTTGATTTACTTAGCGTCCTATTAGCGTTAAACATTGTAATTGTATTTCTAACAATGGTCACGTTATCAAGACGATATTGAAAAAAGGAGGGACTCCAATGGAATGGTTTTTTTCGGTTATTTTTCTTATTAGTTTTGCATTCGTTTACTTATCGATTAAAAAAGATCGTAAAAGTGACTCCTTCAACAAAAGAAAGAAATGATGAACAGATTGTTTTACTAATGGTTATTTTCTAGTTTCCATGTACCTGTCTATCACAAACAATCCTGTTTCGACATTTCCCGGGAAATGTCGTGGGAATTTTAATACATCGTTGATAGTGGGCAACATTTACATAAGAAGAGCCATCTGATGATACAGAATGATTTTTTGTACATAGGGTATGTTGTAAGGGAGCGAATCAGACAAGCGTGGCATTGGCTTTATCCCGAGTTGTCAGGTATGATTTAGTTATAATATAGAATCGGGAGTGGTAGGTTTGGCAGGTGTATGGAAACGTTGGATAAGAAACGATCGACAGCAGGAATTGTTTGATATAGCGGAGCGGATCGCAGCAGAAGCGCGCAAACATATTTCATATACGGATCGAGAAGCGTCTTTTTCCTATGAGACGCTGAAAGTCATCAAAGATGAGAAATACCCAGCGATGTCATTACCAAAGTCTGAAGGTGGAGAAGGATTATCTTTGTATGAATTCCTTCTGATGCAGGAAAAAATTGCAGAAGGTGATGGAGCTGTCGCCTTATCGATAGGTTGGCATATGGGAATTATGATGGAACTTTCCCAAGAGCAATTGTGGGACGAAAAGTCGTACGATCGTCTTGTGAGAGAAGTTGTTTCAGAGCAAAAAGTGGTGAACAGAGCCGCAACAGAACCCGCAACCGGAAGTCCGACGCGGGGAGGCATCCCGGAAACCAAAGCGGTTCGTCGTGAAAACCAGTACATTTTGAATGGAAGAAAATCGTTTACCTCCATGGCTGAGCATTTGGATTATTACATTGTATCTGCCTATGTAGAAGATAAGGATGCCGTTGGTTGGTTTTTAATTGACCGTCATCAGCCAGGGTTGTCTGTTGATAAAACCTGGGATACCCTCGGAATGAGAGGCACGGCGAGTGATGATCTTGTCATGGAGGATGTCGAGCTTCAAGAAGCCGATCTTGTTGAAATGAAAAGCGGGGGCAAACCATCGGCGAAAGGATGGTTGCTGCATATTCCTGCATGTTACCTGGGGATTGCCGTAGCTGCTCGAAACGATGCGATTGCGTTTGCCAAAGAATTTCAGCCGAATAGTCTCGATACGCCGATTTCTGAAGTGGATCACATACAGGATAAAATAGGGGAAATCGAGTGGAAGTTGCTGCAGGCCCATTCTTTCTTATATTCAGCTGCTAGAAAATGGGATGAAGAGCCAGAACAACGTGATCAGATGGGAGCAGAACTCGCTGCTGTAAAGCTGGCGGTGACAAACACGGCTAATGAAGTCGTAGACCTGGCTATGAGAATTGCCGGCGGGCGGGGGTTATCCAAAACCTATGCTTTTGAAAAATATTACCGTGATGTACGTGCGGGATTGCATAACCCACCGATGGATGATGCGGTTGTATCGATGCTCGCTAAGCAAGCCATCAAGGGAGATGACTAAAAAAACCAGAGCTGCAAAAGCTCTGGTTTTTGTCTATGATTAATCAGCAAGTAAGTCTGCAAACGCTTTGGCGTATGGAGCCAGGTCAGGCGGACGACGGGCAGACACAATATGTTCGTCCTGGACGACCGCTTCGTCGAACCACTCTGCACCGGCATTCATCATGTCATCCTTAATTCCCGGTGTGCTTGTCACTTTTCTGCCATTTAGGATATTGGCAGATATAAGCACCCAGCCTGCATGACAGATTTGACCGATTGGTTTGCGTTCATTGTCCATGTGTTGAACCATTTCAATGACTTTATCATAACGGCGGAGTTTATCTGGAGACCATCCCCCTGGAACGAGAATGCCGTCATAGTCGGCCGGATTGATGTCCTCGAATGCATAATCCGCTGTTGCCGGAACCCCGTATTTACCCGGGTGTTCTTCACCTGCTTTTTCACCGACGAGGTGGACGGTTGCTCCTTCCTCTTGGAGGCGAAGCACCGGATACCATAGTTCAAGATCTTCGAAATCTTTACTGACCAGTTGGATGATTTTCTTTCCTTCTAATCGCATATACAACCTCCTTGTCCTTTCACTTTCCCCATTTTATCAGATGGTTACACTTCTTTCGAATCTTTGGAAACGGCGAGCACCCACCAAATAAGCAAAGGTTGGAAGAGAAGACGGATCCATAAAGCCGTTTGATTTGTTTCTTCGCTCCATGGAGCAGGAATGCCGTAAATGGCAGCATAGAAGTTAGCCGGCCAGACGATGAATAAAAAAGCAGCCGTTGCAAACCCTGCCGCTCTCCGTGTTTGAGGGAAGATAAGCAGAAGAGCAAGGAGCCACTCTGTAATCCCTGTTACATATACAATGATTAATTTAAGCGGCACCCAGGAAGGAAGCATGCTGGCAAAGCCGTGGTCATACATGAAGTGGGTGATTCCTGCGTAAAACAGAGCGATAGCGAATACATAAAGTCCAATTTGGCGTGCAATTTTCATAACAACGTCCATCCTTTCTTTCAATGATCTATCTTTTTTTACATCGCTTTGGGAATAAATCTTTTTTTACTTAGAGCTTATAATATAGAAAATGTGGGGAAGTTTGAAACTTTTCCTCTCCCTCGTACGTCTATTATGACAACCCGTGCATCTATGTTCGGGTATAATAGATGGGAGGTTCCGCATAACGTAAGGGGGAATCTACCATTTTTACAAGGGGTCGAGAACATGAAAACACGTATCAGTTTATGGATGTTGATCGTCGTTTTGTTTACATCGTTAGTTTTGCCTTCAAGCGTTTCCGCTTCGACAGGCGACCAGGGCATCAATGAAAAGTTAGGTCTGCCGATTGTCGTTTATGGAGAGGCCTTATCTGACGCCCAGAAAACCGAGGTGTCTGAGCTGCTTGAAGTCAACAAGCATGACCAGGTCGATGAGTTTACGGTCAACGGTCAGGATCTTGCTAATTATATCGGGGGCAATCCCAATTCGAATATGTACTCATCTGTCAAAATCATTCACCAGGACAATGCTGAAGGTTTGAATATTGAAATTGTAACACCAGATAACATAACACAGGTAACGAAAGAAATGTACACAAACGCATTGCTGACTGCGGGGGTGGAGAATGCGGATGTGCTGGTGGCTTCCTCTGTCAAAGTCAGTGGGCACTCTGCACTTACAGGCATCTATAAAGCTTACGATGCTAAAGGTGTGAAGCTTGATGAAGACCGGATGAAAGTCGCGAGTGATGAGCTTGATATTGCAACAGATATCGCAGAAGAGGAAGGCGTCGACCGGGATGAGATCAGTAAACTTCTGACCGAAATAAAAAAACAGATTGCAGAGCAGGACCCCGCGACAAGGGAAGAAGTGGAGCAGATCGTCCAGGATCAGCTGCAGTCTCTGAACATTGAACTGAGTGAAGAAGATCGTCAACGTTTGATCGATTTATTTGAGCAGATGCGCAATTTGAATATCAACTTCGATCAAGTTCAAAACCAGTTGGAAGATCTGACGGGAAGCATCCAGGATCTTATTAACGATGATGGGTTTTGGAACAGCCTGAGGAATGCTGTACAGAACTTCTTTAAATCCTTAAGTAGCTTTATCAATTCCCTTTTCAATTAGTGATACTTTTTTAAAAGAACCTCCCACTCCTTTTCTGGAGGGGAGGTTCTTTTTAGTCAGCGATGGTTTTAGTATCTTCAACAATTTGTTCAAACGGGACTTCTGTGTTTCCTTTATATTTTTTCACGACCATTCCTTCTTCGTTAATCAGGTAAAAGGCTGTTCCATGAATGACCTGATCGTTCCCTTCCGTTTTAACTGCAGAAGTTTTGAAGCTCTCTTGAGCGAAGGTAGAAATTTCTTCTTGTGTATATTCGGTAATAAATGACCAGTTGCTATGATCCACTCCATACTTCTTGCCAAACTCTTTTAATACTTCAGGAGAATCAACTGTCGGATCTACACTGAAGGATACAATTTCAGCATCGACGCCTTCCTCTTTTAACTGCTCTTGAACTTTTACCATGTTACGTGTCATGGGCGGGCAGACCGTATTGCAGTTCGTAAAGATGAAATTCGCGAGCCAAACTTCTCCTTCCATATCATCGGTGGAAAAGCTTTCCCCTTCTTGTGTCGTTCCTTCAAAAGATTGGACTTCCCAATCCAGTGTATCCTCAAGTTCATTCGATCCGCAGGCGGCTAAGAAGATGATTGCTCCTGCGAATAAGCTAAGTAATAGAAAACGTTTCATTTGGTTTCCCCTTCCGGACATTATGATACAGGTCTAGTTTACGCCTGCATCAAAGTAAGGTCAATCGAACCTTAATATATTCGGTAAATGGACATAATTTCAGTCCCTGTGGGAATGCTAAGGTTCCATGAATATCGGATAGGGGATGAAGATCCATGCCTTATTTTACAGAAAAATCCGGAGCGCAATTATTTTATGATGATCGGGGAAATGGGGAAGCAATCGTTTTTCTTCACCCGCCTGGGATGGGGAGAAAAGTATTTAAAATGCAGCACTCCCTCGCCAGGGAGTTTCGTGTCATTTTTCCTGACCTCAGTGGGAATGGAGATTCGGAAGTGATCTCGCATGCTCCTGATGTTTCCATGTACGCAAGGGAGGTCCTACAGCTCCTTGATCATTTGAATCTGGACCAAGTGGTGGTTGTCGGCTATTCGTGCGGAGGGATGATCGCCCAGGAATTTGCACTCACCTTTCCTGAACGTACGAAAGCAGTCATTCTTGCGGGCGGTTTCCCGAAAGTAGCCACAGGGGGACTCCGGTTTGAGTTTTTAGGAGGAATGTACTGGGTGGATAAAAGCCCGGAAACACTTGCTAAATTGCTCAGCCACTCTCACTTCAAAGATGCAGATATTAAACGTGAACTGAATGAACATATGGCAAAATCCGATCCGGAATGTTGGTACACTTATTACAATCGTGCTCTTTCGTTTGATTGCAGCGGGCGGTTGGAAAGACTGACTCAACCTTTGTTGTTGGTGTATGGCAATAAAGAGTTCTGGATTAATGAACATTCTAAATACTACAGCGTTTGTCCTCATGTGAAAATGGAAGTTATTGAACATGCCTATCATCAGACTCCCGCTACCCATTATGACCGTTTCAATGACGCATTGATCCGTTTTGTACATGAAGAAATATAAAAAAGCAGAGGAGTGATTATCCTCTGCTTTTCCTATTTGTTCAAGTCGAAGGTATAGCCCAATCTATGAGCGTATACCATCTTATTCACAGTAACGGTGATTTCCTTTGCGTTCCTTAAAGCGGGAGACTGGAAGTGGATGTCTCCTCTATTATCGTGCCCCCAAATATTAGCCTCTGTCGTTTCGCCTTCATTCGTAACGACTTCTATAAATTTCTCCCGTTCTTCCTCGAGGCTATTCATCGGGGCGAGTTGAGCACCGACCAATTTTTCTTCTTGATCCGCTTCATGGGGTTCATACTTGAGTTGAAGATTCATATTGGTTCCGGAAAATGAATCGACCTGTTCAAGGATGATATCTGTATTGTGAGCTTCACCCACTTTCTCATTTAACACGACAGATTCGTTTGAATGGTCTTTAAACTGAGTCATGTCAACGGTGAATGAATAAGGTGTATCATCATGGATTTGAAGAGACCTAAGTTCAAGGCTCACGGCCTCTGTAAGTGGTTCTGATGGTGGCTGGAACCAGGCGTCATACACATTTTCTTCTTCTGTCTCGTTTAGATAAAGCCTGACAGGGTGTTCGGATTCTTCCCCCGTTTTTATTAAAGCATGTACGGACTGACCGATTTCTTTCCCTTCTGCCTTTATCTTCATTTTTACGTAGCTTGAGGCAACGCCGATATTTACGGATGTCGGTTCCACTGTGACAAGGTCATCAGTGTACACCTCGTCTGTTGT
This sequence comes from Halobacillus litoralis, assembly GCF_009856445.1. GTDB lineage: Bacteria > Bacillota > Bacilli > Bacillales > Halobacillaceae > Halobacillus > Halobacillus litoralis. The sequence continues at coordinate 69,551 of NZ_WMFA01000013.1, read as the reverse complement.
ATAACTTTGGAGCACATGTCCATCCTTGTCATGGAAATAACGCACGGGCATTCCTTTCGTTTCAATTGTACGGTGATTGATCCGCAGACTGAAGGAAGTTAAAAATTCTTTATCATAATCCTTTATATTATGGGGATCAAAATTGTACCCCCATTTCTCCGTGATGGGAGGAAGCTGGATGAGCCCGTAAACTCTGTTTTCAAACACAACCGTATCCCTGGGGTGGAGGGGTTGTGAATGCTGCTGGAACGATTGTTGATCGTTCCCATTCATGGACTCGATGTTTATACCTTCTACAGATGGCGGTTGGACGAGGTACTTGGTTTCTTCATCATCGCTATCTTTTCTGGTTAATGCAGAAAGGTCGATGCTGTACAATACATGGATGGTCGGGCCGCTGTGCCAGACCTCATTGATCTGCATGCGCCCATCTTTATCAGGAATTGGAGTAGACTCCTGGGGGCGGACCGTTAATCCCCTTTCGCGTGCTAAGGACAACCCGTGAATACGATCTTCATAAAAATCATTGACTTGTTCATATGTATCGACTTCACGCCACTGAAGAGGGAATTCTTCAAGATCCACAGCTTTCGCTTTTCTCATCGGTGATGAATCTGTTTTTAGAGCTAACTTATCTTCACTGCTGTCCGTAAAGAAATAGGCCCCTATGGCTAAAACAATCATAGAAACCGTGATTAAGATCCACTTGCTCTTATTGGTGCCTTTCTTCATATGTAAATAACCCTTTCTTTTGGTTTGTTTCTTAATTCTATCCTTAAATCTCTGTCTTTTTTCGCATAAGCTCCCGATTGTTGAAGGCTCAATTTAGAGATGTTTCTGGGTTCGTTGCCTGGGTTGAGCGTCGGGGGTGGCTGGGAAGCAACTCGCTTTCCTGTGGGGGAGTGGCGAGCTTCCTCGGGCTACGCCCTGTGGGATCTCGCCTATCTCTTTCCTCCCACGGGAGTCTCGCAGCTTCCCAACCACCCCATCTCATGTAAGGTGAAACGAACCCCTGTACGGAGAATTAGAGCTCCTGCTCTTCCTCTCCTAAGAAGGCATAAAGCCATTTCTATCATGCTTTTAAGGTCTGAATACTCACGCGGGGAGTTAATATTATCCACTTACCATAATTTCATACAGCTGATTTTTCAAGAAGTGGTTTCGAGAATCTTCCTTGGTTAAAGGGCGGAGGGGATTGGCGAGACTCCTGCGGGAAAAAAGTGCTTGGTGAGACCCGGCAAGGCGTCAGCCTGAGGAGGCTCATCGCGCTCCCGCGGAAAGCGAGTGATTCCCCGCAGCCCCATCCACTCAACAAAAGTCTCGAAACTGATTCTTTAATAAACCTGCCATATCCTTTAATAACGTATCTATAATCACAGCATTCTGGAGATTTTTGTGAAAAATATAGGCGTTCCACTCATATGATAACAGAATTTTCGGTCATTACGGGTTGATGGAACAAAAAAAGTGATCTCGTTAACGAGATCACTTTTTTAATCTTCATCATCGGAATAATGATGATAGAGAGCTTCGCTTTCAGAATGGACCTCTGTATCATCCGTTTGATGGGAAAAAGATTGGTTGTAGCTCAATTTACGATTGAACACTTGCGCCATTTCATTTGACTGCTCAACAGTCCCTCGTCTTTGTTTCTTCTGCTTCATAGATACTTCCTCCTTTTTAGGTAGTTTTCCTCGCGAAAAAAGGATTAAACTTTAGTTCTAATTTTCCGATATTTAGGAAGAGGGGAATAAATTTTTTGGAGTAGGTGAACGGAATGGCTCGGATAATAGATCATCCCTGGGATACACTTAAGCAGCTTTCCATCCCTATATGGTTCTTTGATATTGAAAAAGAAAACATCTATGTGAGTGAAAGATTGAAAGATCAATGGAACCTGGATTCAACCGTGTTGAACAAGCAGGGTTTAATGCGGTTCATACATAAGGATGATGTAGCCCATCTAGACCATCATGCGATGACGAAGAATCGTCATTTTTTTTATATGAATTATCGTTTGTTGAATAATGGGACCTACGAATGGATGAAGGACATTGTCACGCCTTTTTTTGATGAGAATGGATCCATCATTGGATATACAGGTACAGGGGCCCCTGATTCTGCTTATATTGAAGAATTGGACCGGATAAAAAAAGCGGTAGTAGAGATCGGTGATGCATTCCTTTCCTACAATGGACAAGACTTTTTTGATTTTCTCGTGGAGTATTTATCCTCTGTTCTTGGAGTGGAAACCGTGCTGGTTGGAGAATTGACAGGAGAAGCTAAAAGTGAAGTGACAGCTATTTCCTTATCTCACAAAGGAGAGATTAGTTCCGGGCTTCATTATTCGGTAAAAGATACACCTTTTGAGCAAATTATGAGGACTCATGAATGTTATTATCCTAAAGATGTAGGGAGACTGTTCCCAGGAGATATCCTGATTAGAGATTACGGAGTGAAGAGTTATCTTGGCAAAGCGCTGCTTAACTCAGATGGAGATGTGATCGGGATCCTTGCGATCATGGATAATCAGACACAAACCAGCGGTCCATTGAGTAAGGCTCTTTTTCAAATTTTTGCCGATCGGACAGCGAATGAACTATCCCGAATGCAGGCGGAGAAAAAGCTTGAGATGTTGTCTCAGTACGACCCTTTGACTGGACTCATAACGCGCACTTATCTGTCAGGGATTCTTGGAGATGAAATTCAATCCAAGAATGAAAAGGAGAACAACATGGCTCTCTTACTCATCGACATTGACAATTTTAAAATGATCAATGACTCATGGGGGCATGCCAAAGGCGATGAGCTGCTTCGTCAGTTCTCCCGTTATTTGAGGCAGACATTCGCTCAGCATGATGCAGTGATTTCGCGAATCAGCAGTGATGAATTTGTTGTCCTTCTCAAACATGTACAGACCCTCGAAGAGCTAGAGGAAATCAGTGACCACGTTATCCATTCGATGAGACGCCCCTTTCTTATTGGAGAAAAAGAATTCTACAATACGGTGAGTATCGGTGTCACGTTCACCAAGTCCCGTATCCGAGGTCATTACAGTGGAGAAACGCTATTACGCCATGCAGATGCCGCGATGCACAAAGCAAAGAGAAATGGGAAAAACCGCTATGCGGTTTATGAAGAAAAGATGAGTGAGCAGATGAGAGAAGAGCTCCATTTGAAGCAGTCCCTTCATCATGCTCTTGATAAAAGTCAGTTTGAGCTTCATTATCAACCGCAAGTGTGCGGGAGAACGTCGAGGGTGATCGGCTATGAATCACTCATCCGCTGGAACCACCCGGATTACGGGTTGTTATCTCCTCATTATTTCATCAGCCTGGCTGAAGAATCAGGGATGATTATAGAAATCGGGGAATGGGTGTTGCAAGAAGCTTGTCTACAAACAAGGAGATGGCAGGTCGAAGATCGAAGGCCGGACTTGAAAATATCGGTGAATTTGTCTGCCCAGCAATTTAAAGACCTGAACCTCCCAGGAAAAGTGCTCCATGCTCTTAATGTCTCCGGGCTTCCACCTCAAAGTCTGATTCTAGAAATTACAGAAACCATGGTCCTTCAAGATTTTGATAGAAGCATAGACACGTTAAACGGGTTGAGGGAAAAAGGAATTCAAGTCCATTTGGATGACTTCGGTGTCGGGTTTTCTTCCCTTAGTTACTTGAATCGGCTGCCAGTGGATGCGATTAAAATCGATCGGTCGTTCATCAATCAAATCAGTGAACGGGGGAAAGACGTGCCAATCGTCAATGCTATCATCAGTATGGCGAAAAGTCTGGGGCTGCAAGTCATTGCTGAAGGTGTGGAAACGAGGGAGCATATTTCATACTTAAAACAAAAAGGCTGCTATGAATACCAAGGCTATTACTTCAGTAAACCTGTACCGGCAAGTCTTGTAAATAACTAAAAAGGACAAGGATGTCCTTTATGTACTTGCCTCCTGTCTTTTTGTTATTCTTTGGTGGAGTCACCTGCTTTCTTTTCGTAAGGAAGGAAAAGGGAAAATATTAGAGTTGAAGTGATTGCCACCATTATCATTCTTGAGATTCTGACCCTTTAAGGGGTTCCTTGAGGGTATTAATATCAAAAATATTTCCTTAGGAATGCCTCACGCTCAGAGTGTCAAGCTCTGAGCTATTTTCTTTCTGAGAGGTTGAGGGAGAATGTGCTGTAGGCTGGCAGATGGGAGGAGATACGTATGGCAGAAATGTTGACGATTTTTGATAAAAGCGGACGTCCGTATGGAATAAAAGAGAGGGAAAAAGTACATAAGGACGGCGATTGGCATGAAACCTTCCATTGCTGGATGGTCCACAAGGAAGGTGAAACGATCCATTTATTGCTTCAACAAAGAGCAGATCACAAAAAGGACTTCCCGGGCTTGTTTGATATTACTGCTGCTGGGCATATAGAAGCGGGAGAGGACGTGCTGATGGCGGGTGTCCGGGAAATCGAGGAGGAAGTCGGTTTGACAGTAGTACCTGGGGATTTAGTTCACCAAGGAGATTTCAAGGAGGAGCTGAAGGAAGGTGGGCTCATAGACCGGGAGATTTGCCGCATTTACCTCTTCCCTTGGACAAATGACAGGACCTTTACCATTGGAGAAGAGGTGCAGGACATCGTTTCCGTTCCACTGGACGATTTGGAAGGTTTGAAGGATACACGCCAAATCGTGAAGGCGGTCTCTATTCTTAGTGGTGAGGAAAAAGAAGTGACGCGTAAGAATCTTGTCCCACATGAAAAAGGGTATGAACGGTACACCTTTCATGCGATCAGGGAATATGTCGCAAAACTTTGACAATATTCAAGCTTATTCTATATAATTTCTGATTAAGTGATAGAGAGAGGAGACGAACGATGACGAATACATCATTTGATACGAGGATCGTACACCATAAAGCGGATCAACGTCTTGTCCCGAACAGCAAAAGTACCCCGATTTACCAGACGTCCGCCTTTACTTTCAAAGACTTGGATCATTTGGAAAGTTATTATGAGGGAGACAGCCCTTATCTATATACAAGAGAGAGGAACCCTAATACAGATGAACTGGCAGGAACCATTGCGGAACTGGAAGAAGCACCAGCTGGAGTGGCATCTTCCTCTGGAATGTCAGCTATTCTTGCCGGCATTCTCGCGGTGGCCAAACCTGGGGATCATATCGTTGCAGCAGAAGATGTTTATGGGGGATCACACAAGTTGATCACCAAAGAACTTCCTGCGTTCGGCATTGATGTAACGATGGTTTCTTTTTCAAATTTAGACGACGTTTCAGAAGCGATGACGGATCAAACGAATCTTCTCTATACGGAATCGATTTCCAATCCTTTTTTGCGTGTGGAAGATTTAGAAGGCTTAGTCAACCTGGCTCGTCAAAAGAATGTGAAAACGATGGTTGATAATACGTTCGCCACCCCGTACTTATTACAGCCTTACACGGATGGCGTCGATCTTGTCGTCCATAGTGGGACGAAGTATATTGGTGGTCATAGTGATGTGACATGTGGAGTGCTGGTCGGGAATGAGGATTTGATTCAGGCCGCGACCCAGAAGATTGTCACATTTGGTGCGAATCTAAGCCCGTTCGAAGCATGGCTTACACAACGCGGAGCCAAAACTTTAGGTCTTAGAATGAAGAAGCAATCATACAATGCAAAACAGGTAGCAACCGCCCTGAATGACTATGGCGCGGTCCGGACCGTCTATTATCCTGATAAGGTATCGGAAAAAGGAAACGGAGCCATTGTGACCATCGAACTTAATGATTCGATTGACATAGAGGCGTTCTTCCGTTCACTTGGATGGGTGAAGATTGCTCCTACGCTGGCGGGAGTAGAAACGACGGTTTCTTATCCTGTCCGTACATCTCACCGTGCGTTATCGAACGCTGAGCGCGAGAAAATCGGCATCAATGATTATGTGATTCGTCTTTCCATCGGAATTGAAGATCATGAAGATATTATCGATCAGCTGAAAAGAGCAATAGAAGCTTCAGAAAATTAATTTTTAAAAAAGATTGACTTTTCTGATTCTTATCCGTTATAATTCACAACATAATCAATCAACTGCATACATCTCTTATCAAGAGAGGCTGAGGGAATAGGCCCTGTGAAGCCCGGCAACCTTCAAACAACGGTTTGAAAAGGTGCCAAGTCCTACAGATCAGATTGATCTGGCAGATAAGAGGAGGAACCGAAATGACAAACCCTCTTCTTATTTGGAAGAGGGTTTTTTGCTGTTCGGAAAGAGATCAAGGACCTTTATGCACGCTTAAAACCAACTATTTTTATAAGAATAGGAAACTTATTTGGGGAGGAAACCATCATGACAAATTCATTTGAAAGCTATGATGTAGATACGATTTCTTTACACGGAGGACAATCACCAGATCCAACGACGGGATCTCGGGCGGTGCCGATTTATCAAACGACTTCTTATGTCTTCCATGACACAGAACATGCGCAGAGCCTATTTGCCCTTGATGAGCCTGGAAACATCTATTCCCGGATCGGAAACCCGACTGTTGATGTTTTCGAAAAAAGGATGGCCCTCTTGGAAGGTGGGGTCGCTTCTGTTGCGACAGCTTCCGGGATGTCCGCCATTGCTTTATCCATTCTGAATATCGCAGGATCTGGAGATGAAGTGGTTGCAGCGGCAAACCTGTATGGCGGCACCTATAATTTATTCGCTAACACTTTACCGCGATATGGCATTAAAGTTCACTTTGTTGATCCGGAGGAACCGGAAAATTTCCGCAAAGCGATTACAGAGCGAACGAAAGCGGTCTTCGCTGAAACCATTGGTAATCCAAGTCTTCATGTGCTGGATATTGAAAAGGTAGCGGCTGTCGCTCATGATCATGGCCTTCCGCTTTTGATTGATAATACATTCGCCACCCCTTATACATGCCGGCCTATTGAATACGGGGCCGATATTGTCATCCATTCCGCAACGAAATGGATCGGCGGCCACGGAACGGCCATTGGAGGAGTTGTCGTAGACGGGGGACAGTTCGATTGGGGTAACGGTAAGTATCCCGTTTTCACAGAGCCTGATGATAGTTATAACGGAATCGTCTATACCGCCGATTTCGGAACGCTTGCTTATATCACGAAATTGCGTGTCCAGCTGCTTCGTGACTTTGGTTCTTGTTTGAGTCCTCAGAATGCCTTCTTGTTATTGCAAGGTTTGGAGACACTGCATTTGCGTGTCGCCCGGCATGGAGACAATGCTCAGGAAATCGCAGAATACTTACAAGGTCATCCCGATGTGGAATGGGTGTCGTATCCAGGCCTGCCCTCGCATCCGGCTCATGAGTTAGCCACTCGATATCTTGAAGGAGGATATGGTTCTATCGTTAACTTTGGCATTAAAGGCGGCCGGGAAGCCGGGAGACAAGTGATCAACAACATTTCACTCTGGTCACATGTAGCAAACGTCGGCGATGCGAAATCGTTGATTATCCATCCCGCTTCCACGACTCATCAACAGTTATCCGTCGAAGATCTAGCTGCAAGTGGAGTGACAGAGGAATTGATCCGCTTATCCATAGGGCTTGAATCGAGCAAAGATTTGATCAACGATCTTGATCGTGCCATTGCTAAAGCGACCGGAAGGGAAACGGAACAAACGGCGATTACTGAAAATGATGAAGGTGTCATCAAATGGGCCTTGAGCTCCTCCAAAACCCAGGAAGATGGAGAAACGCGTCCCAAACGTTTAGCGGTTGTCGGATTGAGCGGAAAGCCTTCACGTCCGAGTCATCGCCTAGCTAGAAAAATGCAGAGGATGGGATACCAAATCGTGCCTGTAAATCCACGGGAAACAGAAGTCCTTGGTGAGAAAGCCTATCCTGATCTGAGATCGATTCCATTTAAAGTTGATGTTGTTCAAGTGTTTCGCAGTCCGGAAGCAGCCATTGAAATTGCTAAGGAAGCGGCAGATATCAGGCCGGATGTCTTTTGGCTACAGGAAGGGGTCATCTCACCGAAGGCGGCCCAGATTGCAAGTGAAGCAGGACTTGAAGTCGTTCATAACCGGTGCACGTATAAAGAGGCCCAGCGTTTACGGGGAACCATTGATACGTATGCCTGTGAAATCTAAAAAAATAATCATAGAGGAGCGTGTAAGATGGGATTTAAGAAAACATTCATGACGATAGGATTACTTGCAGCCGTGGGTTTGGTCGGGTGTTCCGGAGATGCGGAAGGGGAGAGTAGCTCACCAGACAAAGTGACGCTCGACTATGCGTATTACTCCCCCACGAGTCTTGTATTGAAAGAGCAGGGATTCGCCGAAGAAGTCTTTGAAAGTGAAGGGATCGAAGTGGAATGGGTCCTCAGTCAGGGAAGTAACAAAGCTCTTGAATTCCTGAATTCCAGCAGTGTTGACTTCGGTTCGACTGCCGGTGCAGCAGCTCTCATGGCAAAAGCGAACAATGCTCCTGTCGAATCCATTTATCTATATTCCAAGCCAGAATGGACGGCACTCGTTACGAACCCTGATTCCGGAATATCTTCTGTGGAAGATTTGAAAGGGAAGAAGGTGGCGGCGACGCTCGGAACGGACCCTTACATTTTCTTAGTCCGCGCATTGAAGGATCACGGGCTTTCTACGGATGACATTGAGCTTGTGAACCTGCAGCACCCTGAAGGAGCAACGGCACTGGCTAATGGAAATGTTGATGCATGGGCAGGACTCGACCCTCATATGGCCCGGAATGAATTGGAGGGCGGCGCTGAACTTTTCTACCGGAAGCCGGAGTTCAATACTTACGGAACATTAAACGTGCGCTCGGATTATGCCAAGGAGCATCCCGAAGTCGTTAAACAAGTCATTGAAGCTTATGAAAAAGCAAGAAAGTGGACGGTTGAAAATCCAGACAAAGCAGCAAAAATCCTTGCTGAAGAAGCGGGATTGGATTTGGAAGTCGCGAAGAAGAGTCTGGAAAGGAATGATTTATCGAATCCTGTACCAGGAGACGCGTTGACAGAAACCGTTCTTGGAGCAGGCCATGTGCTACAGGAAGAAGAAGTCATCAAGTCAGATGTGGATATTGAAAAAATCACTGAGGAACTCATTAATCCAACCTACGCCGAAGAAGTGATTGAATAAAAGGAGGGAGCGCGTTTTATGTCCAGTCGAACAGAAACGACCGTCCGTCCGGTTTCCAGGGTGAAGAATACGCGTTTTCTAATGAAAAGAAACATCTACGGTTCATGGCTGGGCCTGATCCTTCCCGTTTCCCTTATTCTTTTGTGGGAATATGCTTCAAGGGCAGGATGGGTGGCCCCGCATTTGCTCCCCTCTCCAACGACCGTGGTCGAGGAAATGGCGGCCATGGCTCAGGGAGGAGAGCTTTTAGGGCATATCATCATCACTCTTTATCGTGTTTTTTCTGGATTCATCGCAGGGGCTTTGGCAGCAGTGCTTCTCGGAGCAGCGACGGGTTATGTGAAAGTGATACATCAGTTGCTTGATCCGATGTTGCAGGCACTCAGGGCCATCCCGTCCCTGGCCTGGGTTCCGTTATTCGTTTTGTGGATCGGCATTGGAGAAGCTTCCAAAATCACCCTCGTGGCTGTAGGTGTTTTCTTTCCCGTGTATTTGAATCTGACTGCTGGTATCCAGGGGATTGATCGTAAGTTGATTGAAGTAGGTAGGATTTATAATTTCACGAGTTTTCAGCAAATCAAAAAAATCATTCTGCCAGCTGCCCTGCCTTCTTTTATTATCGGTTTAAGAAGCGGGCTGAGTCTCGGGTGGATGTTCGTGGTCGCGGCTGAACTGCTTGGCGCAAGCCAGGGTCTTGGTTATTTAATGGTGTACGGACAGAACACATCCGCCCCCTCTCTCGTAATTGGGAGCATCATTCTGTTTGCCATCTTCGGAAAAATCACCGATGAAATATTGAAGAGAATTCAGTCGAAGACCCTGAAATGGCAGGACAACTTGGAGAATGCGTCATAAAGGAGGGTGTCTATGTTAGCCGTTGATCATGTATCGCGTGTATTCCAAAACGGAAAAGCGGGATTCAAAAATATTCATCTGCAGTTACAGAGAGGAGAGGTTGTGGGTGTCCTCGGAACGAGCGGTTGTGGCAAAAGTACCCTGCTGCGTGTCCTCTCGGGACTGGATCCACAATATGAAGGGAGCATTCGTACAGAAGCGGAACGTCCGGAAGAAGCTTTCGGGATGATGTTCCAGGAACCAAGGCTTATGCCTTGGTTAACCGTGTTAGATAATGTGACGTTCGGTTTTTCTAAGAAGGAAAAAAGATCACAGGCCTTGGAATTGATTGAAACCGTAGGGCTGCAAGGGTTTGAGAAACATTTCCCTAAAGACCTTTCAGGTGGTATGGCTCAACGCACGGCGATTGCCAGATCTTTGCTCAGTCAACCGGATATCCTGCTTCTCGACGAGCCGTTCAGTGCCCTTGATGCCTTTACAAAAATGCAGCTGCAAGACTTACTTTTGTCAATATGGGAAAAGCGCCAAACGACCACCCTGCTCGTCACTCACGACATAGATGAGGCCCTCTACTTATGTGACCGAATTGTAATCATGCGTGGGCAGCCGGGGCAGATCGAGTCTGAAATATTCATCAACCGGCCGAAACCTCGTAAAAGAGGAGATGCGCATCTTGGGGAGTTGAAAGAAGAAGTATTGAAAGAATTGGATTTCACAAAATCATAAGGAGGATCAAGGATCATGGAAGCAGCGATCATTCCACCACAATCAGCAGGTTATAACATTGAGACAGAGTGGGTTGAAGGTGAGCCTTTTGACTGGAACACTGTAAACGCACGTTTCACATGGAATACCACAGGTAAAGTAAATATGGCTTATGAATGTATTGATAGACACGTGGATGAAGGGAACGGGGAACGGATCGCGTTACATTACCTTTCAGAAGAAGAGGAATTCACCTACACCTTCTCTGAGCTCAAAAGGGAAGTGAATCGGTGGGCCAATGTCCTCCTTCGTTATGGTGTGAAAAAAGGGGATTTCGTTTTCGTCTTTTTACCGAAGCATCCATATTGTCATATCGCTATGTTTGCAGCCATCAAGATCGGTGCGGTGGTCGGTCCATTATTTGAAGCTTTTATGGAAGAGGCAGTTAAGGACCGTATCAATGATTGTGAAGGGAAATATTTAATTACAGAGGATTCCTTCCTGGATCGTGTAAACAGGGAAGAGATGCCGAGTCTGTCAACGGTATTTACTATAGATAAAACAGATGGAGCAATTCCCTCTATTACAAGCGAAGCGGAGAAAGCCAGCACCGAACTGGATACGGTGTGGGTGGACCTGGAGGACGGACTCAACATTCATTACACAAGTGGATCGACCGGCAAACCAAAAGGAATCATCCATGCTCATCGAAATATGATTCAACAGTTTCAGACGGGGCGTTGGGTTTTGGACCTGAAAGAAGAGGATGTGTACTGGTGTACGGCACACCCTGGATGGGTGACGGGTACGGTCTATGGAGTCTTTGCTCCTTTGTTGAATGGGGTAACTACCGTCATCCATGGCGGACGTTTTTCAGCAAAGGCATGGTATGAAGTTTTGGAGAAAGCGAAAGTTTCTGTATGGTACAGTGCTCCCACTGCCTTCCGAATGCTGAAAGGACAGTCGGAAGGCATACATGCCCACTATGATCTCTCTTCTTTACGTCACATTCTAAGTGTCGGAGAACCACTCAACCCGGAAGTCATTCACTGGGCCTATCAAACGTGGGGGTTGAGAATTCATGATACGTGGTGGATGACAGAGACAGGAGCTCAGTTGATTGCCAACCTTCCTACACGACCGATCAAACCCGGGTCCATGGGGAAACCGATCCCTGGTATAGAGGTTGAGATCCTTGATGAAGAAGGACAGCCCCTTCCCCCGCAGGAGACGGGACATCTGGCTATTCGTTCTACCTGGCCATCCATCATGAAAGAAGTGTGGAAGAACCCGGACAAATTCGCTTCCTACTTTCCATTTGGTGAAGACTGGTATTTGGCCGGCGATCTAGCTTACGTGGACGAGGAAGGCTACGTTTTCTTTCAGGGAAGAAGTGACGATATGATCAATTCTTCTGGAGAGCGTATTGGTCCTTTTGAAGTGGAGAGTAAATTGCTGGAACACCCGGCTGTACGGGAGTCGGGTGTGATCGGGAAGCCTGATCCACTCCGGGGGGAAATTGTGAAAGCGTTCATTGTTGTTCGTGATGGTTACAAGGACCGTGATGGGTTAATGGAAGATCTCAGGCGTTTTGTGAAAACGGAGCTCGCGGGACATTGCGCTCCAAGAGAAATTGAATTTATCGATGAGCTTCCAAAAACTCAGATCAGCGGAAAAGTTTTGCGGAGGGAATTAAAGAAGCGTGATAAAGTGAATTCTTGATAAAGAACGGCTGTCACACAGACGGCCGTTTTTTTATGCAGACGGATAAAATTATATGCACGGAAAGAGGGGGATTCATGAATATGTTATAAATTCTAAACATTCTCATAATCTAGAAAGAACGAAGGATCCCGCGGTTTCATTGACCATTTAAAGTTATGCAGCATCATTTGGTAGATAGTTGTATAAGAAACTACCAGCAAATTCTATTCAATTTTCAATCATTCTATGTTATAATTTATAAAGCACATTTACACCCGCGTTGGTTGCAACCATCTATGCCGAGCCTGAAACACATTCTTCAAGGCTCTAATGTAACAAAACCCATACTATTAGTAAGTCTTTTTTTAATGTTTTCTGATGTGGTTAGGCCCATGTCGCCTTTGAAATTTTTCACTTTTTAAACAAAATAATAAGTAAGCGTTTTCATAATGTTGTAGGAGGTAACTTCATGAAACTAACAACCAAGATTTTTATAGGTTTGATTCTTGGTGCTATTGTAGGCCTGGGTCTTCATTTAGCTGCACCGGATCTGTTCAGTACGTTAGATGCTTATGTTTTTGGTCCTTTAGGTACGGTATTCTTAAATCTTATTAAAATGCTCGTTGTACCGATCGTATTCTTCTCTATTACACTGGGTACCGCTTCTCTTGGCGATCCTAAGAAATTAGGTAGAATCGGTGGGAAGACCATTGCGTTCTTCCTTGTTACAACGACGATTGCGATCAGTATCGCGATTTCCCTTGCTTATCTTTTCCAACCGGGAAGTGTGGATATCAACCCAGCTGGCGCAGAGTATGAAGCGCAGGAAGCACCTGGTGTCGTTGAAACATTTACAAACATTATCCCGACGAACCCGATTCAGGCCATGACAGAAGGAAACATGCTTCAAATTATTGCCTTCGCTATCTTCATCGGTTTCGCGCTAGCGATGCTTGGTAAGAAAACCGAAGGGATTTACAAGCTTGTCGAACAGGGAAATGAAATCATGATGTTCCTTGTAAACCTAATCATGCGCTTTGCTCCTTATGGTGCCTTTGGTCTCCTTGCTTCTGCAATTGGAACAATGGGGATTGACGGTATGAAAGGGATGGCTATGTACATGTTCGTCGTCATCTTAGGATTGGTCATTCACGCCATCGTCACGTACGGTTCCGCTGTCGCTTTCCTTGGTAAGATGAATCCAATCAAGTTCGCTAAGGGTTTCTTCCCTGCGATGACCGTTGGTTTCAGTACATCAAGCAGTAGTTCAACACTACCGATATCCATGAAGACAGCTCAGGAAAATCTGAATGTGCCGAAGCCTGTCAGTAGTTTCGTGCAGCCTCTGGGTGCAACCATCAACATGGATGGTACAGCCATTATGCAGGGTGTAGCGACCATTTTCATCGCTCAAGTCTACGGTTCTGATCTTTCCTTTGCGCAATTGGTCATGGTTGTCCTGACAGCGGTTCTTGCGAGTATTGGTACCGCAGGGGTTCCTGGTGTAGGGCTGATCATGCTTGCGATGGTTCTTAACCAAGTATCTCTGCCAGTCGAAGGGATTGCGCTGATCATCGGTATCGACCGCCTGCTTGATATGTTACGTACATCCTTGAACATCACTGGTGATGCTGCATGTGCCGTCGTAGTCGCTGAATCTGAACGAAAATATGGCATCGATGAAGATGCCAAACGTATGGAAGCATAAAGCATAATAAACAAGAGTGCAACCTTTTTGGTTGCACTTTTTTTATTTTATTTAAAATGAAGTCTCCCAATCATCCATTTCCTTATATAAGTTATTAAACTAAATGGCAGGATTGTTGAAGACTTAGTTTCGAGACTTTCCAGGGTTCGTTGCCCGGGTTGAGCGTCAGGGGTGGCTGGGAAGCTACTCGCTTTCCTGTGGGGGAGCGCCGAGCTTCCTCGGACTGCGTCCTGCGGGATCTCGCCTATCTCCTTCTCCCACGGGAGTCTCGCAGCTTCCCAACCACCCCATACAATAAAGGTGAGAAACGACCACCTTTGCCTGGTATGAGTCACTTTCACAAATCCTGAATCTATAGTAATAAAGCGTTCTATAACAGGATTTATACATTCATAATGCGGTTGGAGAATCCATGTTGCTTCACTTTCCTTAGGATTCCCTTTCCTGGAAGTGGTTTCGAGATACTTGTATGGCAAAGGGGCGGAGGGGAATGGCGAGACTCCTGCGGGAAAAAAGTGCTTGGTGAGACCCCACAGGACGCAGTCCGAGGAGGCTCACCGCGCTCCCGCGGAAAGCGAGTCATCCCCCGCAGCCCCAACCCACCGCACAAACATCTCGAAACCAAGTCTTCAAGAAAAGGGGGCGTTTGTGTAAGGGGAATAATTATTTATATGAGTCCGGCTGTCATCTTCAAGCAGCCGGACTTTTTTTATAAGGAGCACGAATTGTTAGTAGGAAACAAAGGGTTTTGGCCGGGAAAGCAGAATATTAGTAACGAAGAATAGGAGAGGGGTGACGTGTATCCGAGGCCTCTGATGGGTATAGTAACAGATAGATAATTTGGAAGAGGTGATACGATGTTTTATTCAGTGACTTTACAAAAAATAATCTTTCTTACAGGGATCGGTGTCATTATTGGTGCCATCATCGGCTTTTCGTCTGTCCTGGGATTCGGTCTTGATGGTTCCGTATTCGTCCTTTCTATGTTCTTGAGTATCATCAGTGTTTATGCGACGGCTATGTATGCGGAACTCTATCATATCCGGGAAGCGATCAATAAACAAAACAAGGATTTTTAAGGTAAATCATAGAAAAAACTGAATAATAGAATGGATATGTATAGGGCGCCTACAATCGCCATGGTCCAATATGTGGACTTCGTCAATTTTTTAAAAATCACGAAGAAAGTGGCGATGACAGCGCAGATGATAAAAACACTATAAAAAAGGTCCAACGTCTATAACCCCTTTCTTTATTATTGTTGCTATTGTAATGGAAATGGAACGAATATGCGAGGGGTGGAATGGATGAAAATGAGTAGGGAGCCGCGGTTTATATGCAGGCCGTAAAGGGAAGAATGGAAGATAGTATCCAGAGAGGATGGGTGCTCCATGACCCTGTTTGACGGATTATTTTTAGTAGTGACAACCTTTTGGCTGGCAGAGTTTTTTATCTTCAGAAATGATCGGTCAGGAGGAAGTGGTTCTTATGAACGCCGTTCTTTTCTGCTGATTCTCGCGACCGTGGTCGTGACGCTCGTGTTTTCTCTTTTTATGCAGGAATGGAACATTGGAATTTTCTATCATCGTGGTATCTGGTGGATGGGGTTGTTGTTCTATGCCTTTGGAGTGGGTCTGAGGTATTGGGGGATTCTTCATCTGAAAGATCAATTTACCCGAAACGTCTCAGTTCAGGAAGGGGACCGCCTTGTAAGCAGTGGTCCATATCGTTTACTCAGACACCCTCTTTATACAGGGCTTTTATTCATCATTATCGGGTTTTGTTCAGGACTCGGCAACCTGTATGCTGCACTCATCAGTGGAATTTTCATGACGATCGCATTACTACATAGAATTAAGCTCGAAGAAGCGATGCTCGTGGAGCAGCATGGAGACAGGTACAGGGAATGGCGCCGTACTAGGTACCGGCTGATTCCTTTTGTTTACTAATTTTGGAGGTGGATGGTTTTGAAAAAGAAAACAGCGGTTGTAGTGGGAGCAGGTTTAGGTGGTATGTCAGCAGCAATTCGATTGTCAGCGGATGGATATGACGTAAAGATCATTGAAAAAAACAGCAACATAGGTGGGAAGCTGAACCGCAGGGAAGGGAAAGGATTCACGTTTGATACGGGACCTTCGATATTGACGATGCCCTGGGTTCTTGAACAGCTTTTTGAAAGTGTGCACCGTCGACTTGAGGACTACATCACTGTAGAGCGGGTTGAACCGCAATGGCGTACCTTTTTTGAAGATGGTACACAACTTGATGTCACAAGCGATCTACCTAATATGCTGGAGGAGATGGCCAAGGTCACCGAACGGCCGAACCGAAAGTTGACAGATTTCCTGTCCTACAGTCAGGATATGTATGAACTATGTATGAAGAGTTTTTATAAATATAGTATCGAAGACTTAAAAGATTTGAAGAAGCATCACAAATTGAGTGAATTATTCCAGATGGATCCAATGAATACAGTAGCGAAAGCGACGCACAAGCACTTTGATAACAAATATTTGGAACAGCTGTTCAATTATTTCGTGATGTACGTAGGTTCCAATCCTTATGCTACACCGGCTATTTTAAATCAGCTTGCTTATGTTCAGCTTGGGCTTGGTATACATTATGTAAAAGGCGGCATGTACAAAATTGCGGAAGGCATGGGGCGTCTGATGGAAGAGCTGCGTATCGATGTGGAACTGAATACTCCGGTCCAGCAATTGGTGGTGGATGGTGATCGTGTCATTGGTGTAGAAACGGCCGAAGGAACGATTCACGAAGCGGATGTTGTTATTTCGAACCTTGAGGTCATTCCGGCATACCGGAAGCTGGCCCCGCAAACATCCAAGGTGAAGAAAGAAACAAAAGCGCTCGAGAAAAAATTCGACCCGACTGTATCGGGGCTTGTGTTGTTGCTGGGTACAGATCGCAAATTCGAGAACTTGAAGCATCATAACTTCCTTTTCTCTGATGATCCGGAAAAAGAATTCAAACAAATTTTTGAGGAAGGCAAGCCGGCGGATGACCCGACGATTTATATCGGAATTTCTGCTAGGTCTGATGAAACGCAGGCGCCTGAAGGCAAAGACAACTTGTTTGTTCTGACGCACGTCCCACCGCTTGAAAACAAGAAGCGTAAACCGATCGACTGGGATGCTTACCGTGAAACGGTGTTGGATAAGTTAGAACGCATGGGCATGGAAGGGTTGCGTGATTCGATTGAATTTGAGTACCGTTTCACTCCTGAAGATCTCGAAGCTTTGTACGGTCCGAATGGCGGATCTATTTATGGAATAGCGGCTGATCGCAAGTCTAATGGTGGATTTAAGATACCTTCCAAGAGTCAAATTTATGAGGGGCTCTATTTTGTCGGCGGCTCCACCCACCCAGGTGGGGGCGTACCGATGGTAACATTGTCCGGTCAGCTGACCGCGGATTTAATTAAAGAGAGAGAGACAGAACCTGTTCACCAGTAAAACAAAAGCTCAGTGCCGCCGAGGCGCTGAGCTTTCTGTGTGAGAAGGGGAAATACTTGTCGCGTTCCATTCATTTACTGTTTACGGGTGTGGAGGGAAGGGAATGGTTGAAAAATGCCATATTGAAGTTGATTTGAAGGAGTTTTTTTATGAGCGACTGGATGATTTTTGCTCTATTTTTTATATCAGGAATCTTAACCTTTTTCATAGCCTCAAGGCTTGCGGTGTTTGGGGATGCGGTAAAAGAAAAAACGAGAGCGTCTTCCGCATTCATGGGCGCGATCATTGGTATAGCCATATCGCTACCTGAACTGACCTCAAGCGTTACGGCGATTGTCATCGACAGTCCTGACCTGGCTGTTGGAAACTTAATCGGAAGCAACCTGTTCAACATCATGGGGCTTGCGATTTTTGATATTGTCTACCGCCGCTATCAAATATTGACACACGCAACGGTGGAAAGTAAGTTGTATGGCTGGCTTGTGATTTTTATGACACTCATCGTCATGGCCGGTTTGAGCTTGACTCTTCCGACCCATATTTTCCACATAAGTTACACATCCATTGTCATTGTGGTTCTCTACTTTATTGGTTCGAAGTTCATCAATGACCGGACAGAGTACCAAGGTAGAAAAGTGAAACGGCAAAATGAACGATACAAAGAATATTCATACAAAGATGTCCTTTGGCGCTTTATTCTATATGCTTTTCTCATTATGGTTATCGGTAGTGTGCTGACCATTACGGCTGAGAGGATTTCTGTCATTACAGGAATCGGTGCTTCATTCATTGGTGCCTTCTTGGTAGCCATCAGTACGTCTTTACCGGATGCCGTCAGTGTAGGAACCGCCCTCAAACTCAGGAATTTCAATCTTGGAATCAGCTCGTTGCTTGGGAGTAATGCTTTTAACCTGATGATTCTTGCGATTACAGATTTTATCTATTTAAAAGGAAACCTTCTACAGCAGTCCTCTCCTGCAAACATGGTTACAGGAGTGACATCCATCGTGTTCATTCTGTTGATTATTTACAGCATCACACGTAAGAATGTTCGCGCATGGAATTACTTGATCCCTTCTTTTTTAATTATTGTGAGCTATTTTGTCACTACGTATCTAGCGTTTCAGATGAAATGATAGAGTTGGCGCGAAAGAGAATGGATGTATTTTCAACCAGGCAATTTCTGAACGAATGAAAGAGGAAAAGATGATGAGGAATAAAAGGGGGTGAGAGGATGGAGTGGCCTGAACATTTAGTGAATGAAGCGAAAAAGAGAATAGAACCATATGATGTCGAAGGTTTCGTTCTTGGAAAAGGTGACGATCGTGGGAGGGTCATGATTGTCGGCGAAGCTCCTGGTGAAAACGAAGCGGTGAAAGGGGAACCCTTCATTGGGAGGGCGGGGGACGAACTGGACAAACAGCTCGACTACCTCGGTTTGTCCCGAGAAGATGTTTACATCACCAGTGTAGTGAGGAGCCGCCCCTACAAGTGGGTGAAGACGAACAAAAAGGGGATGGGTGGCAGAAGGAGAGCCAACCGAAAACCAAATCAAAAAGAAATCTATGCTCATGCTAAGCTGCTCGATTACCAAATTGAACAAATGAAACCCGATATCATTATCGCTCTTGGGGGAGTGGCTTATGAGCGGTTGACCGGTAACAAAGGAAAGCTTAGTGATGTCGTTGGTGAAGCGATCACCACTTCCGTTCAGAAGGAGGAAGATGGGGGATATGGGATGTCGGAGGATGAATATACCGTCGTTCCTCTCTACCATCCGGCTGCTGTTTTTTATAATCCGAAAATCAAGGAAGACATCTATCGGTCCCTTGATCAATTGAAAGGTTATTTGAAGCGTGAGGGAGAGTAATATTGTCCATCACTAGGAATTCGGATGAAGGGGAGAGCTGCCATTAACGGGGGCTCTCCGTCTAAGGGGTCAGCTTTCTTTATTGTGGTTGATCTGAACTTTTTCAAATACAAAGTAGCCTTGTGTACTGGCGGTTACAGATCCTATCCCTGTACTTCTCCAACTTCGGATGGCAATTCGCCCTTCTTCTTCCCCTCTGATTCTGTAAATCTTTGTTTCGGGAAGAAAAGCGGTCACACTGTCTAGTGCATCAGACTCCTCGCCAGGGTTTTTGTGATTGATGGATCCAATTACTTCTCCAAGCTCTTCGGGTGTGACTCTCTTTGCTGTTTGAAAAAATTGCTCGTCCTCATGAATGACGTACGTTTCCCTGACCATCATCGATGTCTTATGTTTTTGCGAGTTGTCGGCTTTTATAAAAGTAGATGGAGCCTTTACAGCTGCTGTCTTCAGCTCGGGAATGGTGTCTTTAGTCATCAATAAACCAGCCGTTTGTGGTGGTTGTTGGTCTTGTGAAAGCTGCCAGCCGGTAAACAGAAGAATGGTTGCCGTTGGGATGAGAAGAGTCTTCGCGCCTCCGTGTGGTTGTTTCTTTGGCTTTTTTTTAGAAGATTTCAAGACCATTTTTTTCATATGTCTTTTATCAAATGGGACTTGATCATACTTCACGCTTTGATCCATTTTTTTTAATTTGCGATCAATCAAATCACTCACTCTGGGAACTCCCTTCCGATGTTAACCGTTCTTGCAGTAGTTGGCGTGCGCGCCTTAAACGAGTCTTTACTGTGTTAGGACTTGTATTCAGCACGTTAGCCAATTCATTGATGTCGAACTCTTCAAAGTAATATAAAATGATAATTTCCCTGTATTTATCTTCAAGTTTCAGCACGTGTGCCAGCAGTATTTCATCCTCATCCTGCTGCAGCACAAATTCTTCCGGCGTCTCCTTTGTTGAAGGGATGGAGCGGAAAAGTTCCGTGCCTTTTTTGACAACCCTCTTCATGTAGGAACTTTTTAAATGATCTTTACACAAGTTAATAGTGATCTTGTACAACCAGGTTTTGATGGTTGATTCTTTTTTGAAAGTGGCATATTTCTGGTATGCTTTAATAAATGTTTCTTGAGTGATATCTTCTGCAATTGCATAATCTTTTACATACGAATAAGCGAGCCATTTTAAATCATGGCCGTATTCTTGAATCCATTCTTCCAGGCGTTCCTCACCATGTTCTTCGGGTTCATATGTAGATTGTGAGCGTTGGTTCCGTATCAATTTTTCCCACCTCATCTGTTAGACGACACTCCCCGAGAATAAGTTTTGGTTGGTTTCATTTCTTATGATCTTATCTATGTATTCGATAGACATCACCGTTTTCCTTTTTAAAAAAGAGGGGAGGGTCGTGGGTGTATGCGGTCCTCTCCCATTATCGGAGGGGTTTGGAATGCAAAGACCTGGACGTTGGCTAGCTGTTGCGGGGTTTTTCTTATGGCTGATATGGAAGTTTTCCTTTTCTGTGGAGTGGCTGGAATTTTCGATCGGTTTCAGTTTATTTATCCTTGTTCCGCTTTTGCTTGAAGAAGCAGTCAAAGAGTCCAGGGGAAATCGTGCGGAACATTGGTTGTGGCAGTGTCTGGTCTGTTTACTCCCATTTTCCATAGCGGGCGTCTTGTCATTATCCACGCAGGCTGGATGGGAAGCAGCAGCCTGGGGGTTGATATGGTTCCTATACACATTATCCGTGGCAGTGGGAGGGGTTTGGCGCTTTCGGCTGCGGCAAGGGGCGAAGGTGGAAGAGCTGAGCATTGATGTTGGATTTCTATATTTAGCATTCGCTGGCCTTTTCCTTTTCATCTCCCGTCTTCCTATTAAGAATTTCGGTTCACTTTCGACACGGGAATGGATTGTTTTAGCTTTGTTTTTTCATGGAGTCGCTTTTTTATTGGCGGTAATCACTGGATTCTTTGGCCGGTATCGAAAAGAGATGGCGGTTAAGCCAAGAAAAAAAGTCGATCGTCCTTACCGCTTTTTAGTGATCATGGTTCTCATCAGTCCGGTGATTGGTTTCTTCAGCCTCTTGTACGGAACGGAAGCCATCATTCTTTCTGTCGCCATCTTTTCGGTGCTGCTCATTTGGATGTGCCTTTGGTGGTTCTGGTTATCGGTTGAATTCAAGCCGTGGGTACAGACAGCGTTGATACTAACGAGCCTTATGGGATTCAGTATTGTTGGTAGTGCGTTGTGGAAGGGTTTAAGCATTGGGCGTTTGAGTAGTGTCGGGATGCTTGCGACCATTCCGCCATATGGTTTCTTTTCTGCCTTACTCTTTTCATGGCTGATCGTTTTTGCGTGGAGGGGTGTAAATAAACCTCGGAGAATGATGCCTGAGAGTGATGGATAGGATGGAAAATGTTTCACGTGGAACTTCGGTTATCCTGTCGATGTTTGTCTGTGGTGCTAGGAAGAAGAGCTGAAGCTTCCTCTTCAGTTATTACGGATTTATGCTATAATAAAAGTGAAACGGCGACAGCTGCAACTGTCGCCAGGATACCGTTCGCATAACATGAATTTTTGACCTCCGTTACGTGTGGAGGTCTATTTTTTATTGTTCATTTTTATGATGAGCGCAAGGAGCGTAATGATGAACGTTCCGAACGCTAACATGATCATAAGAGATTCATATGTGCTCATCGATGGCCTCACACCCTTTCTACCACAGTCTTTATCTTGAAATAGAGAACGGTATCTATCTACAAGGATACCATATTTTGCGAAAAATAAGAACGTGTGTTCGCAAAATAGCCAGAAGGAACTAAAAACTCCGGCTCACCTTAGGGGGAACCGGAGTTTTTTTATATGATTGACCTTGGAATAATAGGGGGACCAAGGTGAATCTGTGATTGGTTTTACTGTGCTGTTTTTGTCTCTGCGGGGGTTTGTGTTTTTGTTTTAGATTCAGAATTCAACCCGTCGAGTCTGTGGAGTAATCCGACACCGAAATCGCCGTCTGTGCTTGGGTTGATGTTCTCGTTGAAAATTCCACGGCTTGTTTCGTAGGCTTGAGACCCGTGCTCGGAGAAGTCGAGACCGGATATTTCCTCTTGTCTTGACACGCGGATGCCGACTGTACTTTTTACAATGAAGACAACAGCTGCTGTTGTCAGCATCGTCCAGGCAATGACAGATAGGACACCGATCGCCTGAATGCCTAGTAGTCCTGCGCCACCTCCGTAGAAAAGACCACCTTCAACAGCGAAAAGACCGACGGCAATCGTACCCCAAATGCCGCAAATGCCGTGAACAGCGATAGCTCCGACTGGATCGTCAATTCGGACAACTCGATCAAGAAACTGAACCGCCTCTACTAAAATAATACCGGCAATCAAACCGATGGCCAGGGCTCCAACTAAGGAAACATTGGCTGTTCCTGCTGTGATCCCTACTAATCCTGCAAGCGCACCATTCAACGTAAGAGAGGCATCTATACGTTTGAACTTTGCATAGGAATAGAAGGCGGAGCTGATGATTCCTGCGGATGCAGACAGCAGGGTGGTTGCAATGACAGAAGGGACCAGAGATGGATCGGCAGCCAGTGTACTTCCGCCGTTAAATCCGAACCAGCCAAACCATAGGATGAAGACACCGAGAGCCCCTAATGGAATGTTATGCCCGGGAATGACGTTTACTTTCTTGCCACTGTATTTACCAAGGCGGGGTCCTAAGAACATCACGGTGACGATCGCACCAAGCGCACCTGTTAAGTGAACCACTGTGGAACCGGCAAAATCAACAAATCCGAGCTCGGAAAGCCATCCGCCACCCCAAACCCAATGTCCTACGACAGGGTAAATGAAGCCTGTCATAACCACCGTGAGTAGAAGGTAGGAGCCTAGTTTCATCCGTTCTGCAACAGCACCGGAAATGATGGTTGCACAAGTGGCTGCGAATACCGCTTGAAACACGAAGAAACCGATCTGGTCTTCTTGACCGCTTAGGAAAAACCCGTCCATTCCGATCATTCCCCCACCGGAAGTACCGAACATAATACCAAAACCAACGACAAAATAAAGGACAGCGGCGATAGACATCGTCATGAAGTTCTTCATAAGGATGTTGAGGGCATTCTTTGAACGGGTGAATCCGGATTCGACCATAGCAAAGCCTGCGTGCATGAAGAATACTAAGAAAGCGGCAATCATGATCCAAACCATGTCGACGGATTGCAGAACGGCTTCAGCAGATACCGCTGTTTCAGCACTTGCAATAATCGGAAATCCAAGAAGAGCGAATAAGAACAGAGGAACAATTTTTTTCATAAATGAATTCTTCCTTTCGAAATAAAGTATTAGATAAGTGCCTGCTTGCCGGTTTCTCCTGTTCGGATGCGGAACACTTCATCAATTGTAGAAACGAAGATCTTTCCGTCGCCAACTTCATCTGTCGCGCATGTATTGATGATCACATCAATGACCGCTCCTAGTTCGTTGTTCTCGACGACCATTTCCACCTTCACCTTTGGATAAAGTTTAATTTCAAAACGGCTGCCTCTGAAGATTCCTTCCTGGCCTTTTTGTTGGCCGCACCCGGCAACCTCGGAAACCGTCAGTCCTTTCACACCCAGCTCATCCAGGCTCTGCCTCAAATCTTGAAAAGCTTCTGGACGGATGATTGCCTCTACCTTTTTCATGACTATAGTCCTCCTTTTTACCATTGTGTAAGGTTTCCTTACACAATGGGTAAGTAATTAAATCTAACTATAAAATAAATATTCTGAAAAATCAATACACTTTTTGGCGGTATGTAAGAAAAGTTGACATAAAAGCGCTTACTTGGATAAAAAGGAAGACCAGGTCATCCAGAATATGGATGACCTGGTCAGGTGAAAGTTGGTAAATGATTATATTATAGGTCGTCGAAGCCGTTGGTTTCGGATACTTTAGTATATTGCCGTGATTTTTGTTCGAAGAAGTCGGACTTTCCTTCATCGACCTCCTGGTAAGCCCGGATCCATTTCAATGGATTTTCTGTATAAGTAGGGAACGGTTTTTCTGCTCCGAGGAGCCTGCATCGTTTGTTGGCAATGTAACGAATATAGTCCTCCAGATCCTGAAGCGGAATACCCGGAAATTGATTTCCGATCAGGTGACGTGCCCATTTGATTTCTAAATCAGCCGCCTGTTGGAACGTATCGGTCACGAATGTCCGGTAGTGGTCGTGATCCAACTCTGGGTTTTCGTTTAATGTTTCGTTAAAGATATGACCAAACAAGCTGACATGGATTTGTTCATCACGGTTGATGTAGTTGATCATCGTGCTCGTGGAGACCATCTTCTGATTCCTCGCTAGGTTATAGAAGAAGGCGAAACCGGCATAGAAGAAGAGGCCCTCAAGAACGACATCATATACGATGGACTTCAGGAAGCTGTCCACGGAAGGATCATCAGCGAAGGTCTGATATCCATCGGTAATAAAAGTATTCCTTTCTTTCAGCACTTCATCATGCTTCCAGTAATCAAAAATCTTCTCCTGTTCTCCTTGATCGACGAGCGTAGACAGAACGTAAGAATAAGACTGGTTATGGACAACTTCCTGAAAGGCGAGCACTTGCATTAAGGCTGATAGACTTGAGTCGGTCAAATAGTCCGCGATTTTCCCTGAATAATCCGTTTGTATGGAATCCAGGAAAGCGAGCAGTCCGATGATTTTTTTGAACGCCGTCTGTTCCTGCTCAGAGAGCGAAGGCCACTGCTTCAGGTCGTTGCTCATGTTGATTTCATTGGGAATCCAAAAGTTTGAAAGCATGGTCTTATACATCGGGTAAGCCCATGAATAGCGGGTGTCATCCCAATTCAATATGTTCGAGCTTTTTCCGTTGATCACCCCGGTAGAGGCGTTTGGTGCTTCGTAATCGACAAGTTTCCTTTTTTGTAGCGATGCCGTCATGGTGATTTTCCTCCTTTTATGATGAGCAGACTTCACAATCATCAAATTCTCCCTGACTGGATGTTGACCGCGTATAATAGGTTGTTTTCAATCCGTGTTTCCATGCTGACAAATGCAAATCCAGCAGCTCTTTCGCCTGAATGTTGTTGCACACATAGAGGTTGAAGGAGACGGATTGATCGATATATTTCTGTCTAATGCTGTTCTGCCTAATCGAAGCATGTTGGTCAACATCATAGGCGGATGGATAGTATCCATAAGTTTCATGAGACAAGTCAGGGGCGGTGACAGGGATTTTATAATCTTTTTTCTCTTCGGAATAAAACTTTTTGAAGACCGGGTCAATGCTTGCTGTGCTCCCTGCAATGAGAGACGTGCTGGAGTTAGGTGCAACCGCCATCAAGTATCCATTCCGCATTCCATTCTTAGAGACCTTATCCTGCAAGACTTTCCAGTTCCATGTCCCCTCTTGGTCAAACGTTCGTTTAATGAAAAAATCCCCTGTTTGCCAGTCGGATCCTTCGAATAGAGGGTAGCTTCCTTTTTCGGCAGCCAAATCAGAGCTTGCTTCGATGGCATGATAAGCAACAGCTTCATACACTTCCTGTGTATAGTTGAGTGCTTCCTCGGATTCCCAGGCAATCTTCTTCTTGGCAAGAAGGTGGGCCCATCCAAAGGTGCCAAGCCCGACACCGCGGTAAGATTGATTGGTAAGCTGTGCTTGTAGAACAGGGATGGTATTACGGTCGATGACATTATCGAGCATACGAACTTGAATGGCGATCAAGCGCTTAAGTACACCGCTCGTGACGGCCCGCCCAAGGTTGATGCTCGACAGGTTACAGACGACAAAATCTCCTGGAGTCTTCACTGAAATGATTTTACCGCCTTCTACGTATTGTTCATCCTGAATGGTCGGCTTCTGGTTCTGAGTGATCTCTGTACAAAGATTGCTGCAATAGACCATACCTGCGTGACCGTTCGGGTTCATACGGTTGACTTCATCCCTGTAAAACATATAGGGCGTGCCTGTTTCAAGCTGACCAATCATGATGCGCTTCATGATTTCAATGGCCGGAACTTTCTCTTTGGAAAGGTTTGGATGGGCGACGCAAGCGGCGTATTTCTCCCTGAAAGATCCGTCACCCTTTTTTTCATCAAAGGAGTCTTCCAGCGAATAGCCCATGATGGTGCGAACTTCATGAGGATCGAACAAGTACCAGTCTTCACGATTTTCAACGGCCTCCATAAAGAGGTCGGGGATGGAAACTCCTGTGAAAAGGTCATGCGTTCGCTGGCGTTCATCCCCGTTATTCAACCGGCTGTCGAGGAAAGGGAAGATATCTTTGTGCCAGACATCTAAATATACAGCCACCGCACCTTGACGCTGACCCAATTGGTCCACGCTGACAGCCGTATTGTTCAGTTGTTTCATCCATGGGAGAATTCCTGATGAGACGCCTTTAAATCCACGGATGTCACTTCCACGGCTTCTGATTTTCCCTAAGTAAACCCCGATGCCCCCGCCGTGCTTACTTAAGTTGGCGATGTCGGTATTGGTGTCATAGATAGACTGTAAGGAATCATCGATGGTATCTATGAAACAGGAGCTCAGCTGTCCGTACCGCTTTCCTGCATTGGCAAGAGTAGGAGTGGCGACTGTCATATACAAATGACTCAGGGCCCAATACGCTTCTTTAACGAGAGGAAGGCGCTTGGATGCTTTTTCTTCTGCCATCAACACCATAGCGATGATCATGAAACGTTCTTGCGGGAGTTCATACACTTCTTTCGCTTTACTTTTCGCAAGGTACCGGTCACTTAACGTCTTCAAACCAATGTATGTGAAGAGGTGATCGCGATCCGGTACAATCGTGTCTGCCAATTCTTCTATATCCTTTTTTGTGTAATATGTAAGAAGATTCCTGCTGTAAATGTTCTTTTCGGTCAATGTTTGAATCAGCCCGTAGAAGTCCTTATAAGGTTCGGATGTGGATCGATTGTGAGCGGACTTTTCATACATATCTTCCAGGTGGATGCGACTCGCTACATATGTCCAGTCAGGGCTCGTTTCATCGATCTCCGCCAGACATTCCAGAATGAATGCGTGTTTGTCATTCTTGAGGGTAGGGGACTTTTCGATGAGTCGTTGTACATGTAAGTGCGGGAATTCTTCTTCCCATTGTTGAATTCTCTCTTGCCAGGACGTGTTTCTTGTTATGGTTTCCATTCTTTTTCACTCCTTGAAAATGGTTCATTGAAATCAGGACACGGAAAAATAAAAAAATCCGCTCAACGAAAATTGAGCGGATGAAACCATGAAACGAAGAGAAGACAAGAGAGCCTCCGTTCCATCGCTTCATCTTCTCAATCCCCGAAGAAGTTGAAACTGCGACGAACGAAGACAGGTCTCCTGGCTGACACTCGATCTTACTCAGGTCCTTCCCGTGCAAAGCACAGTGGAATGTCCATTTCGCGAGTGATGACAGTTGCGGGGGCAGCTCCGGATTCTAACCGGATTCCCTATTAAGCCTAGTGGCATCTTCTATTCGTAGATACTATATATAGTGTTTTTTAATTTTTTAATTAGCTTATATTGTGTTTCTATCATAACGCTGAAAAAAGGAACATGCAACTCTTTTTTATCGAGCTTCGACAAGAATAGAGCTATCATCTCTTTTATGATCCGCTATAATGGAGGGTAGGAAATATTTTTGAAAGGGATGATGGTGTGGCACAAACATTTAATTGGCATAAAGAAGCGGAGAAGCAATGGAACGATCGTGCAGAAATGTGGAACTCAAAAAGTCGGGAGATGTGGGACGGTGGAAGCAGGTGTACAATCGTTCCTTTTTTGACCAAGCATGTAACTAAGGGGAAAATCGCTGATCTCGGATGCGGCGATGGTTATGGCTCCTATCTCCTTTACAAAGCTGGCTTTGATGTTACGGGTCTTGATTTGTCAGAGGACATGGTGAGACGAGCGAATGAACGAGTGAATGATGAGCGGATTTCATTTGTCCAAGGTGACCTGACAAATCTTCCGTTTGAGGATCACTCTTTTGATGCGGCGATGGCGATCAATTCACTGGAATGGACGGAAGTCCCTTATAAAGGTCTGGAAGAGATGAAGCGGATTTTAAGACCGGGTGGCCGTTTGTGTGTCGGTTTACTCGGACCTACAGCGATGCCGCGCATCAATAGTTATCGGAGAGTGTACGGAGAAGAGGTCATTTGCAATACGATGATGCCATGGGAACTTCAAAAAATGGCAGAAGAGACCGGGTGGACGCATGTAGAGGGCCAGGGAGTGTACAAACGAGGGGTGGAAGACCATCACATCGCCGAGCTGGATGAAGAATTAAAACAAGCCTTAACCTTCATGTGGATCTTTATCTTCGAAAAAAAATAAACAACAGAAAAAGCACCCGTTGAGCGGGTGCTTTTTACTTTTTACATGGGAATAAATGTATGACCTGGTACACCGGTTAAATGCAAAAATGTAAATAAATGTATAAAATGGTCAATCTGTGTTTACTTGCCCTCCTCTGACCAGAGGAACTCTTTGAGGAGTTGGTCGACTTCTTCGAGTTCGTGCAGGCCGGAATGTGTGGCCAGCGGGTTGTAGAGACGCTTTTCTTCATATTGTCCAAAAGGGACGATATCTTCCAATCCACTCACACTTGACGCGTGGACAAGTCCGTCCCAATGCTGAGCTTCAGGGTCCTCGTTATTGATGACACCGGCTACAGCAAACACTTCCACATCATTAGGGAATTGATCTTTGTTCTGCACCATCTGCTTTAAAGCTTCAGACTCCGGCCGCAGGTCAGTCGTTGCCGCTCCGTAGTTTGATGCAAAGTAGCCTTCTTTTTCAATGCCTTTGAAGGGGCTGGCAATGACGGACAGTTTCTCTACTCTGGGAACAGAATAGTGATGCTCACTCAAAAGGTAATTAACTGAGGCAAGGCCTCCCATCGAATGGCCGACAAGGTTCACTTGTTGGATATTGTAGTCAGCTTTTAACCGCCGCATGATTTCAGAAAGCCAATGGGTTTGATTATAAATACTTGCCCGATTGTTTTCGAAAAGCACTTGGATGAATGGATTGTGCGTTTCACCAAACCCACCTCGGATGGTAAGATCTCCGCGGCTGGAGACATATACCGTCATGTGTTTCTGTCCCCATTGCAAGTTCTGCATTCGGTCCATCATTGTTTCAAAGCTTCGCGGGCCACCCTTATATCCATGCACGAACAATGTGGGCACAATATCTTCGCGGTCCACCGGTTCAGAACTTCCGGGTCTCGAGTTAATCATAAAAAAGAGCAGGCCGATCAGAACGGAGCCCATTAAGATCGGCGTCCATTTTTTCCATAGCATAACGTTTTCCTCCTGAAAAACAGATCTATGAATAGTGTAACGGGTAATGCATGTCGCTTCCTGGTATATTTATGAAAAAAGAATGACAATGTGTCGAAGATATCATTAGCATACCCGGATCTGTCAATGGGCATCGAAGGGTTTATCTCCCATTTTTCAGGGAAAACTGAAATTGTAAAAAGATTGAATTACGGAAAGGAGCTTTCCATTGAATCAAGAAGAATTGAAAAAGAAGATCCACGAAGTCATGGAACAACATAAAGTTGGTACACTCGCTACAGTGAAAAATAATAAACCTCATTCGCGTTATATGACGTTTTGGAATGACGATGAGTTCACTTTCTATACCCCTACGAACAGGGAGACTCATAAAGCGGATGAAATCGAAGCGAACCCCCATGTCCATATCCTCCTTGGTTACGAAGGGGAAGGCTATGGAGATTCGTATTTAGAAGTCGAGGGACAGGCAAAAATCCGTGAAGACCAGGAGATTAAAGACAAGTTATGGAATGACCATATGGACCGCTGGTTTGATGGCAAAGAAGACCCTGAGTATATCGTGCTCCAAATCTTTCCGGAAAATATTCGCTACATGAATCAAGGACAAGACACACCTGAACGTCTTGATCTGTAAAAGTAAAAAGAGTCCGGCTGAATCAGCCGGACTCTTTTTATTGCAGAGAACAAGGTTCGTCTTCATATTCAATCTCGAGAGTGATGTGCTCGAGTGAAATAGGATGTAAGATTTCTTTGACTTCTTCTTTCACTTTACAGATCTCATCCTTTGTCGCCTCTGCACGTACAACGATGTGAGTGGAGAAGGCATGATTTTCTCCATCCATTGACCAGAGATGGGTGTGGTGAGTGGATTGAACATCACTCAAATCATTGATTTTTCTTGATAGACCCTCAAGGTCAACGCCTGATGGTACACCTTCAAGAAAGAGACGCATCGTCTGAATGAGATTTTTCAAGACATTATATAAGATGAATAATGTAATTCCAATGGAAGCAATTGGATCCAGAATCGGTACATCAAAAAACAGCATGATAACACTGACGACAAGAACAGCTACCCATCCAAGGACATCCTCAAGCAGGTGCCAGGTCATGACCTTCTGGTTCATGGAGTCTCCCCCTTTAAGGCGGAAAACGGCTGCACCGTTAACTAGAATCCCTAAGATGGAAAGAGCGATCATCCCACCAGCGTTGGGCTGCTCTGGGTTCAAAAGACGGGGGACGGCCTCTGTCAAAATGAAGACAGACCCGACAATCAAGACCACGCTGTTAATCAAAGCTGCTAAAAGCGAGAAACGGCGATACCCGAATGAAAAATGATCCGATTGTTCTTTTTTTGAGTACTTCTGTAAGAACCAGGCGAGACCGAGAGAAAGAGAGTCTCCGAGGTCATGTAAAGCATCGGACAGAATCGCCATACTATTTGTCAGTAAACCACCGATCAATTCAATGATGGTGAAAAAGAAATTGAGAAAAAAAGCTGTTTTGATTTTACCGGTGGTTGAATCGATATGATGGTGGTGATGATGTCCCATATGCTCACCCCTTTCACTGTATATGATTATATGTTCATATATATAACGTATGAAAAATGAAGAGTCTTGTCAATCCTTTTAGGTTTTACCTGCACAAGGATAACTATGACTCTTCATTAGATATTCTTCATTCCTGGTAAAGTTCAGCAACACGTTTCCAGAATGTGATCAACACATTAAGTTTAATCGATAGGGTAGAACTTTCGGTGGATAGAGTAATAGTCGAGTTTGTTGTCGGTTACTTTTGATAATCTCTCCATAGCCTCTAACAGGAAGGTTTTGTCCAACTGGTAGATGACTTCTGTTTCGATATGGTCGATGGTGCTGCAGGCAAATTCCCATAGCATGTGGTGCTTAGAACTGTCGATTGATTCGGCAACCATCGCAATGGAATCAACGAGCTCTGTGATAATCAGGTGATTGTCACGAGCGTAGTGCCGGATGTAGCCGAAGCCACGGTAAATGTAGGAATCAAAGGATTCGGAAAGAAGAATGACACGGACCTGTTCCTCGTTATCCATCAAGTAAGGAGTGAAGGTAATGTAATCCTCTACGGTAAGCATCAGCTCGGCCATCTGGTGGATGGTATTAGTCGCGGTTTTCGGGTCGTTGTTTCCAAGTGATTTAATCGCGATTTCCGCTAGTTTATGCATCCCCATTTGAATATCCTGAAGTTCTGTTTCTTTGTAATCAATAATAATCATCTTGCAATACTTTTGTTCATCAATGTCATCAGACCCTGGACCCCAATAGCTGAGCAATTTGTTGTTCTTCAGAATATAATCACCCACTTGGGCGTGAAATTGAATGATGATGTTATCTTTTCTTGCTTCTTCGATCATCTTCCTATAATTCACTATCTGAATGTATCCGGATTTTATAGCTCCGATAGGCTTCTCATTCGAGCGCTCTGCTTCCATCAAGTCTCCCGGTTCTTCTGCACGGTACTGTTCGAGGTCTTTCCTGAGCGTCTGGTTAATCATCTGCTCAGACGAATGCTTCATCGTATCGGTAATGTTGTGCACTTGCATCCATGTGGTTGCATGGTTGATGAAATAAATGAATGTAACGGCCGAAGTAAAGGCAAGGAAAATGGTAACAATCGGAACCGCTACGAAAAACTCGTGCCTCGTGTTTCCGATAAACAGGAAGACGAGAAGCACATAGACGAAATTCCCATTGAATATTCCAAGTGCGTGCTGTGTCCTGCGGTCGGAGACAAAGTTGAGGAGCATTCGGGGAGAGAACTGACCACTAAATGTCGTCAATACGACAAGCAAGGAGTTCAATGTGAAAGCACTCAGTGTCAGAATCCCCCCGATGAGTGTACTGACCAGCATTCGGGTGATTTCAGCATTGATCCTGAAAAATTCAAACGTGTATTGCTCGATTTGAAAAATGAGATCCAGCAACAAAGTGACCACAACAAAAACTATGGACAATAATATATAGAAAAAAGGCATGTACCATAAGGTCATCTGCATTTCGTGCTTTCGCTGGCGTTTAGACATTTTCGCATACTTCTGTATAGATACAGGTAGCAACTTTAAAAACATAAGGCTCCTCCTCTCTAGTGAGAATAATAATCGTAATCGTAGTTTCCCCTTCGTCTGAATCGATAAAACGAGAATAGGACATTTTTCTACAGAAATTTTCATAGGACAAAAAACATTTAGTGATTACGATTCAAGCCAGTAGATTGGATAGGAATTTGGTTTCATACAGATTGATCGCCTAAAGCTTTGTCAGTTCATAAGCAGTGAGGTATATTGAAAAGATAATTATGGAAATGGAGGGATGAAACATGTGGATACATAAAACATTCGCTGAACTTACGAAGAAGGAATTGTATGGGATTCTGCAGACAAGGGTCGAGATTTTTGTTGTTGAACAGGAATGTCCTTACCCTGAAGTCGACGGAAAAGACGAGGATTGTTTACATATATGGCTGGAAAAAGAAGGGGAGATGGTGGCGTACTGCCGCATTGTCCCGCCAGATGGAGGGGAACATTACCATAGTATTGGCCGTGTGCTTGTTAAAGAAGCGCATCGGGGTTGTGGCTATGCTCGTCAGGTGATGGACCGTGCCATCAAAGTTTTGAAGGAAGATTTTAAGGTCAAACACATCTCGCTGCATGGGCAGGAGCACCTGCGCCATTTTTACGGCTCTTTTGGATTCAAGGAAGTTTCAGAGGTTTATCTTGAAGATGGAATTCCTCACGTAGATATGCGGATGGAAGTTTGAATCGTTTCGTTTCTTCCATAACCGGGAATGTTAGCTTTGTGATAAGTTTCCGAATCCAAATGGAGGTTTTAGAATGAGTCCAAAAACATTTACTAAACAATACATTAACGGTCAGTGGAAGAGTGGTTCCAGTGAGAAATATGTAGATAATGTTAATCCTTATACACAGCAAACGATTGCTTCCATCCCATCTGCAAATGAAGATGATCTTAACGAAGCATATGAGTCGGCTGTTAATGCTCAGGAGTCATGGATGACGATTCTTCCTGGCAAAAAGCAGGCGCACTTTGATCAGTTGCTGAAAGTGGTCCATGATAGAAAAGATGAAATTATCGATTGGCTCGTGAAAGAAGCGGGCAGCACGCTTGTCAAAGCAGAAGTTGAATTTCAGGCAGCTGTCGGCATCATCCGGGAATCGGCCAGTTTTCCGACACGGATGAGCGGGCAGATTTTACCTTCCAACACACAAGGAAAGGAAAACCGCGTCTACCGTTCTCCGAAAGGTGTCATCGGCGTCATCGGTCCTTGGAACTTCCCTTTTCATCTGGCCATGAGATCCATTGCTCCAGCTTTGGCTACAGGGAATACCGTTGTCGTCAAACCGGCGTCTGATGCACCGGTTACTTCAGGGTTGTTGATTGCTGATCTATTTGATGAAGCTGGTTTCCCTGAGGGTGTTATCAATGTGGTTGTCGGTAGAGGTTCAGAAATCGGGGATGCTTTTGTGAAACATCCGGCAGCGAAACTGATTTCATTTACAGGATCGACGGAAGTGGGCAGCCATATCGGTGAACTCGCAGGAAAATATATTAAGGAGACAGCTTTAGAGCTTGGCGGTAATAATGCCATGATCGTTCTGGAAGATGCAGATATTGATCAGGCGGTCGAAGCAGCAGCTTTTGGTAAGTTCCTGCACCAGGGACAGATTTGCATGTCGTTGAACAGAATCATCGTAGATGAACATGTACATGATTCATTCATCGAGAAATTCAAAGAAAAAGTAGAGAGCTTAAAAGCTGGCGATCCATCAGAGAAGGATACGGTCATAGGTCCTCTGATCAACAAAGACGCTATTGAACGAATCCAGGAGGATGTTAAGGAAAGCGTCGGTCGTGGAGCTGAAATTCTCACGGGCGGTGAGACAGATGGCAGTGTCATGCAGCCCACTGTTTTGACAGGGGTAACAAGTGATATGCCGATTGCAAAGAATGAAGTCTTCGGCCCTGTTGCTTCTGTTATCAAAGTTTCGTCTGAACAAGAAGCGATTCAAGCAGCGAACAGTTCTCCTTATGGGTTGAGTGGTTCCGTATTTACTCGTGATGTTCATCGTGGTGTGGAAGTGGCTAAACGTGTGGAAACGGGTATGATTCATGTGAACGATCAATCCGTGAATGACGAAGCGCATGTAGCTTTCGGCGGTGAAAAAGAATCTGGACTCGGTCGTTTTGGCGGCGAATGGGCTCTGGATAAATTTACGACCGTTAAATGGATCGGCGTGATGAATGGTTATCGTGAGTTTCCCTTTTAATTCAAAATCGTTGGAATCGAAATAGGAAAAAGCAGAAGCTCAAGAGATTGAGCTTCTGCTTTTTTTCATTTCATATATTAAATATTCCTGTACTTCCCACTTCGGCCCGGATTGTATATATCCATTCAATTTTTCAGCATATTTCACAGCTTCTTCCTCTTTGGGGAAAACCCTGTCTCTACGGTCAATCGGGTCTTTTAGAACTTCTAATAAACGGTCATCTCTTCTGACAAGCGTATACACTCGTGAATCCCTCCTGTACAGTATGCGTATGGTATTTGTATAAGATAATTAAAATACATTTTGAACAAGTATTCAATCATTATTTTAAAAAAAATTATCCAACCATCAGACTTATTTCGACAACAGGTGGAGGGATTATGCAG
The DNA here is from genome assembly GCF_009856445.1 of Halobacillus litoralis. Lineage (GTDB taxonomy): Bacteria > Bacillota > Bacilli > Bacillales > Halobacillaceae > Halobacillus > Halobacillus litoralis. The sequence goes on along the minus strand of NZ_WMFA01000013.1, from coordinate 34,074 downwards.
AGTTACTCAGCTTCTTGTAACTATGGAAGCGTTTACTATCGTGGTAAAATAAAAAGACAGTACCTTTGAGTTGAAAAAGTACTGCCCTGGATCCTACTTCTGCTTAAATGCTTTAAATCGCTTTACCGCATCCCGCAATGCTTCTTCCGAATTGTTCAGACCTATACGCACATAGCCCTCACCGTACGTACCGAAGCCGATTCCAGGTGCAACGAACAAACCTGTCGTTTCTAACAAATCGTCTGCAAAGCCTTGGGATGTATAGCCTTCAGGTACTTGCAGCCATGTAAAGAAAGAACCTTGGCAGGGAGCGACATGATAGCCCGCTTCTTCTAACCCACTGACGAGAAGATCACGTCTTTTTTCATAGGTTTCAGCAAGTTCTGTAACACATTCCTGGGAACTCAATAAAGCGGTGGCTGATGCTTTCTGTAGCCCGCCGAAAATACTGCAGAAATAGTGGTCCTGGATGACCTCAAGCGCTTGAATGACGCTAGGGTTTCCGACAGCAAAAGCGACACGCCAGCCGGCCATATTGTACGTCTTGGACATGGTATAAACTTCAACCCCGACATTTTTCGCGCCTTCGAATTGCATGAAGCTGAGTGGTTTATTCCCGTCAAATCCAATGGCTCCATAAGCAAAGTCGTGAACGACACACACGTCGTTCTTTTCTGCTTCTTGGATGGTTTCTGCGAAAAAGTCCGCATCAGCCATCGCACCCGTCGGATTATTCGGGTAGTTTAAGAACATGAGCTTTGCTTTTTCCCAACTCTCTTCATCAATTTCCGCGTAGTCAGGCAAAAAGCCATTTTCTTCACGAAGAGGCATGGACTTCATTTCTGCACCGACCATTTCAATACCGGACCAGTAATCCGGATAACCAGGGTCGGGAACGAGCGCAACATCTCCTGGGTCAAGGAAGCACTGGCTAAGCTCAACCAGCCCTGTTTTGCTGCCGGGCATAATGGCGACTTCAGTTTCAGGGTCGATGTCTACGTCATATTCACGCTTGTAAAATTCAGCCACGGCTTCCTTGAAGAATTCATACCCGTGGAAGGGAGGATACTTGTGGAAATCAGGGTTTTCGGCCGCTTCCTTTAGTGACTGCACAATGTGGGAGGGGGTGGGTTGATCAGGATTTCCCTGTCCTAAGTTCAAGGTGTCATATCCCCGGTTTTTGTATAGATTTAGTTTATCGATCATGGTTGCGAAAAATTGGTCCGGAAGCCGTTGAATGGCCTTGGATGTTTGAAATTGCTTCATGTCCTTCACCTCGAATGATTTTTTTGAAAAGTCGTACAAAAAGATAATATCGTTAGTTTAACATGAGAGAAGTTTGAGTGGGAACCATATAGGCAAAGAATAAGAGAATAGAAGGTACATAAAAGGAGTGATTGGGATGGACTTCGTTATTATCGGAGGAGATGCTGCCGGAATGAGTGCAGCTATGCAAATCGTAAGGAATAGTAAGGGGCATTCAATAACCGTGTTGGAACAAGGGGGAATCACCTCGTATGGACAATGTGGCCTGCCGTATGTATTAAGTGGGGATGTCGGGTCTACTGAAGACCTCATCGCACGTGACCCTGAAACGTTTCGCGAAAAATATGGCATCGACGTCCGAACCCATCACACGGTAACAGAAGTAGATTGTGACCATAAAGTCATTTACGGAAAAGATGATCAGGGTGAGGGTTTTGAATTGTCCTATGACCGTCTGCTTGTAGCTTCCGGGGCAGCACCGGTCATGCCTCCGTGGGAGGGACAGGAGCTTGAAGGGATTTATTCGCTGAAGACCATACCTGATATCAAAGAGATTATGGCAGCGACTACGAGCGATAAGCAACATGTGACCATTATCGGCGGCGGGTACATAGGACTTGAAATGGCCGAAAGCTTTGTGTCGATTGGAAAGAAGGTACGGTTGATAGACCGCGGACCTCAACTGGCGAAAATTTTCGATGAGGACATGGGAGAGCTGGTGCATGAAGAAGCCGAACGAAACGGCGTGGAATTACATCTTGGGGAATCGGTTGAAGGTTTTAAAGGGGATCAGCATGTCCAATCCGTCATCACGGATAAAGGAGAATACCAAACCGACCTGGTCCTTGTTGCCGTAGGAGTGGCACCGAATACCACCTTTATGAAAAACACGGGTGTATACAAAGGGGTGAATGACGCGATTGCCGTGAATGCTTTTATGGAGACGAGCATCCTGGACATCTATGCTGCCGGGGATTGCGCCACACAGTACCACCGTATCAAAAAGAAGGATGATTATATTCCATTAGGCACGCATGCCAACAAACAAGGGCAAATCGCCGGTCTGAACATGATTGATCATCGAAGATCGTTCCGGGGAATTGTGGGTACGTCGATTTTGAAATTCTTTGATTTAACGCTTGCCCGGACAGGTCTTTCTGAACAGGAGGCAAAGAACGAAAAGATCCCGTTTAAAAAAATTACGATTGAATCCACCCATGCTGCCGGTTACTATTCCAAGGAGGATCCAATGACGTTGAAAATCGTTTATCATGAGCAAACCGGTCAGTTGCTCGGGGCTCAGATCATCGGAGGTCTGGGTGCTGATAAACGCATCGATGTCCTTGCCACTGCGCTGTTCCATGAAATGTCCATCGATGAATTAGAAGACTTGGATCTTGCCTATGCGCCACCTTATAACAGCGTGTGGGATCCTGTACAGCAGGCCGCCCGCAAGGCAGACTGAATCGTGTAGGAAGTTCTTCATGTATGGTAGGATAGGAATGAAGCACCATACAGGAGGATTCATGCTGTGAATACAGATTTATATAAAAAGGCGGAAGCATTCATTTGCCAATACTATCAGGAGCAACAGCTTTGTGATACAGATGAGAGATTGAAGGAAATCCAGCGGGAAATTAGTGAGACGGGAAGCTATACGCACACCTATGGTGAGCTTGAATATGGATCAAAAGTCGCCTGGAGGAACAGTAACCGCTGCATCGGACGTCTTTTTTGGAGCAGTTTGAAGGTCTTTGATGCAAGAGATGTCGATACAGAAGAGGGCATGCGTGATGCACTACTCAACCACCTGGATTACGCGACAAATGGGGGACGCATCCGCTCGACAATTACTATTTTTAAACCCAGGACTTCGGAACATGTCGTGCGTCTTTGGAATCACCAATTGATTCGTTACGCCGGGTATGAAGAAAACGGCAGGGTGACAGGGGACCCTGCTTCTATTGCGTTTACGAAGGAATGTCAGAAACTCGGATGGAGAGGAGAAGGCACGTCTTTTGATGTGCTGCCTCTCGTCATCCAAATGGATGGACGGGAGCCCGTGTGGTATGAGATCCCGTCTGAAAAAGTGAAAGAAGTACAGCTGCGTCATCCGGATTTTGCATGGTTTGAAGACCTGGGACTACGTTGGTATGCAGTGCCGGTGATTTCAGATATGCGCCTTGAAATCGGTGGCATCGATTATACAGCTGCTCCGTTCAATGGCTTTTATATGGAAACAGAGATCGGGGCCCGCAATCTTGCCGATGATTTCCGGTATGATCTTTTGCCTGTTGTAGCTGAATCCATGGGACTGGATACGAAGCGGAATTCATCCTTGTGGAAGGACCGTGCCTTGATTGAGCTCAATCAGGCAGTTCTGTTTTCTTATCAATCCGAAGGGGTAACCCTTGTTGACCATCATACCGCAGCTCAACAGTTCCATCAGTTTGAGAAAAAAGAACATTCATGTGGACGTGAGGTCACGGGTGACTGGACATGGCTTATCCCTCCCGTCTCGCCGGCATCTACTCACATTTTCCATTCCGCCTATAAAAACCGGATGGACACACCAAACTATTTCTATCAAACACCGGCCTATGAAAAAAATCCTTCCCAATGATTGGGAAGGATTTTTTTTCTTTTCTTATTTATGTGAGTTATAGACTGAATGAGCAATATATCAATTCAAGATGATAATTATCCATCCGTTAATCGAATAAGAGCTTATTCATACAGGTCCGGCCGCCGGTCTTGGAAAATAGGAATCTGCTCGCGGATCGCTTCGACAGCTGTGAAGTCAACATCTGCATACACGATTTCTTCATCCAAACCACCTTCAGCTAAAATGTTTCCCCAAGGGTCTACAACAATGGAATGCCCTCCAAACTCATTGTTTTGATCCGCACCTACACGGTTGCAGGCGATGACGAAGCATTGATTTTCAATGGCTCGGCTAATCAATAGATTGCGCCAATGCTCCACCCTTGGTTTAGGCCATTCCGCAACGACCAACAGCCCTCTTGAACCATTCAGCATGTGAGTTCTCATCCATTCAGGGAAACGGATATCATAACAAATGACGCCGGCCACCGGCACATCTCCAAGTTGGAAGTTTCCTTTTTGATTTCCTGATTCTAAAAACTTCTCTTCATTCATCAAACGGAACAAATGCGCTTTCCGGTAATTGACCAGCCGGTTACCTTCCGCATCGTAGGCGACGAAAGTGTTATAATACTTCCCGTTTTCTTCTTCAGCTATGGATCCGGCAATCGTGATCTTATATTCCCTGGATAAAGTCATCAACAGCTCATGCGTGGGTCCTTCGAGCGTTTCTGCTATTTCGTCAAAGCGGGAAAGATCATAGCCTGTCGTCCACAACTCAGGTAACAAGATGACCTCACTTCCTTGTGCAGCAGCTTCTTTTATTTTCTCTTGCGCAAGTTTCCGGTTCTCTTCAGGATCACCGAAAACGATGTCCATTTGAATCATGGCTATTTTTGTTGTCATCCTATCACCTCATTTTCTTCTTAGTGTATCAAAAAATTCTGACGTTTCCCTAATGTTTTCGTAAGGGATTTTGCCTGGATGGTGAGAATTGATCTCCTGCCTTCATTCTGTGTATCGAAACAGACCGCCCATGCTACAATAAACATAAACCGCTATTCAATGATATGACAGGTTTCTTGAAAACTCGGTTTCGAGACCTTTGTTAAGTAGATGGGGCTGCGGGGAATAACTTGCTTTCTGCGGGAGCGCGGCAAGCACTTTTGTCCCAGGAGTCTCGCCATTCCCCTCCCACCCCTTTACCAAGTAGGATTCTTGAAAACCAGGCAACGAACCTCGAAACATCTCGAAACTGATTCTTCAAGAATAGGGAGCATATCTGCTAGAAAGAGTAAAAGGACGTGGGAGTATGTTTGAGTTGTTTCTTCCGATGCTTGAAAGGCTCGGGATTATCGTAACGGTCGCTTTCATTATTACCCGTTTCCGGTTTTTCCGAGAGTTGATTGATAAAAAGACGCTGGACCAACGTCAGCGGTACATGGCGATCGCGTTTTTCGGGTTGTTCGGAATTATTGGTACATATACAGGCATCACCTATGACACGAGTTCCCTTGATTATGGACGCTGGGTTTATAATCTTGTCGAATCCGAAGCACTGGCAAACTCAAGAGTGATCGGAATAGTTGCAGCCGGTCTTTTCGGAGGTTACCGGATCGGTATAGGGGCGGGAGTCATTGCTGGACTGCATCGTCTGTCTCTCGGAGGGTTTACAGGGGTCGCTTGCGGGATATCCGCAGTGGTAGCTGGAATCATTGCAGGTTACTTTCATAAAAAAGAGGAGCCTCTGAAACTGAAGACGGCATTATTTGTTGGTGCTCTTGCAGAAACAGTCCAGATGGGAATCATCCTCCTCATCTCCAATCCATTTCCTCGTGCGTGGGCCCTTGTCCAGGAGATTGGAGTACCTATGATTGTAGCCAATGGTGTTGGCTCCGCCTTGTTCTTATTGATCATTCGCAATGTTCTTCATGAAGAAGAGAAAGTCGGAGCCATACAGGCCCAAAAAGCGCTGAAGTTGGCAGAGTCGACGGTATCTCATCTGCGCAAAGGGTTAACGATGGATTCTGCAGAAAAGGCATGCCGGATAATTTATGGAGAAGTTCAAGTGAGTGCAATCTCCATGACTGATAAACAAAGGATTCTTGCTCATGTAGGACAGGCTGATGACCACCATAAGGCGGGGGAGCCGATCCAAACGGACGCTACTCGTGAAGTTATTGAAACAGGGAAGCGTGTAGTAGTCAGACATGAAGAGATTCAATGTCAACAGCCGGATTGTCCTCTTGGGGCTGCGGTCATCGTTCCATTGAAGAAACGTCAGGAAGTGGTTGGTACGCTAAAGTTTTATGTATCGTCACAAAAAGAAATCTCCAATGTTTTATTGGAATTGATCCAGGGATTAAGTGCACTCCTCAGCCAGCAGCTGGAGCTTGCGGATGCTGAAAAAGCACAGGGACTTGCACGGGAAGCGGAAGTAAAAGCCTTACAGGCCCAAGTGAATCCACACTTTTTGTTCAATTCGTTAAACGTCATCGTTTCGTTGACCCGCACGGAACCTGACCGGGCAAGAGCCCTTCTTATAGCGCTTTCCAAATTTTTCAGACAAAACCTGGGAGCAACGACCAAAACCTGGACCTCTTTAAAAGAAGAGTTGAAACATGTAAAATCCTATCTTCTCATCGAAGAGACGCGTTTCGTTGATCGCCTGCATGTCCACTATGATATTGATGAAACAGCGTTATCCGCTCGTATCGCTCCTTTAACCTTACAACCCCTGGTCGAAAACAGCATCAAGCATGGGATCAAAGACCAGGAAGGGGGAGCGGAGATTACGATTCGTGTTCGTAAAGATGGTGGTAGCGTAAACATCAGCGTAGCAGATAACGGAAAAGGCATTGAACCGATGAGGCTGCGTACTTTGGGAGAACAATCGGTCACGTCTGAAAGAGGGACGGGATTCGGGTTATATAACGTCAACAAACGATTAGAATACATGCATGGAAAGAGTGCGAAGCTGCAAATTAGGAGTGAACAAGGACAGGGGACCACCATAGCCTTTACGGTCCCTCTTCACGAAAAGGAGACAGGGTCATGAGTGGGAAAATCACGGTTCTCATCGTTGATGATGAGCGCTTTAGTCGCGAAGAATTGAATTTTTTACTAAAACCTTACGAAAGCATAGAAGTCGTAGGTGAAGCAGGATCCGGAGATGAAGCCGTCATGCAGACGATAAAGCTTCAGCCGGATGTTCTTTTTCTTGATGTGGAAATGCCGACGATGGATGGAATGGCAGTAGCGAAGGCGGTTCAGGAACTCAAGAAGGTGCCGGAGATTGTGTTTGCGACCGCCTATCCGGATTTTGCTGTCGAAGCCTTTCGTCAGAAGGCTATCGATTACTTGCTTAAACCTTTTGACGAGGAACAGTTGAGTGAAACTTTAGAAAGAATAGAGAAGAAATTGAAGCCGGTGGAAGAGAAGGTGGGCAACGCTCCTTCCAAGTTGGCCGTTGAGGTGGAAGAAACGATCGAATACCTCGATCCCTCAGAAATTATGTACGTCTACCGGGAGGATCGAATGACGAAGATCGTCGGGAAACAAAAAGTCTATGAAACGAAAGATGCGCTTAAAGATGTGGAGAAGAGGCTGCAAGGCTTCTCTTTCTTCCGGATTCATAAAAGTTATCTTGTGAACCTGGATTATGTACATCGGTTAACTCCGTGGTTCAATGGAGCCTACCAGTTGGAATTGCAGCACACAAAGGAAAAACTTTCTGTCAGCCGTAACTATGTAAAGGAATTAAGAAAGAAGCTGGAGTTGTAATCTGACGCTGTCTTTCATTCTACATTTACGACATCTTGGGCATTAATCCTGACATGTTAGTCAAAAAACTCACTTTTGGAAGCGTTCTCTTGATATATTTTTTGTAAGCGATTACAGAAACGCGCGAAAAGGAGGATATACAATGATTACTTTTCTAGTGAGTATTGCACTTTTAATTATCGGTTATCTAACGTACGGTAAATATGTTGAAAAAATGTTCGGCGTAAACACAGGACGTGAAACGCCTGCTTATTCTCATGGTGATGGTGTCGATTACCTGCCAATGGGAGAAAAAAGAAATGCTTTAATTCAGCTCTTGAACATCGCGGGTGTAGGTCCCATTTTCGGTCCTATTCTCGGGGCTTTATATGGACCAGTCGCTTTCCTGTGGATTGTGTTTGGTGCCATTTTTGCCGGAGCGGTGCACGATTATTTGACAGGGATGATTTCCATCCGTAACCGTGGTGCCCACCTGCCTGAGCTTGCAGGGAAGTTTTTAGGAAAAGTCATGAAGCACGTAGTCAACGCGTTTGCCATTCTTTTACTTGTCCTTGTAGGAACGGTATTCGTTACAGCACCTGCAGATTTATTACACAATATGACGAGCAGCTGGCTCGCTCTTCCGGTTATTCTGGTTGTGATTTTTGCTTACTATTTGTTAGCGACAATGCTTCCCATTGATAAGATCATCGGACGTTTTTACCCGGTTTTTGGTGCTCTTCTACTCATCAGCGCTATTGGAGTCGGTGTATCACTTGTCGTCACAGGTGCACCCATCCCGGAATTGACTTTAACCAATATGCATCCGGATAACGCACCGATTTTCCCATTGTTGTTCCTGACGATTTCTTGTGGTGCTCTCTCAGGCTTTCATGCGACACAGACCCCGATTATCTCAAGAACGACACAAAAAGAAAAACAAGGGCGTCGCATTTTCTACGGCATGATGATTGCTGAAGGGATCATAGCCATGATCTGGGCAGCGGCAGCCATGAGCTTGTTCAACGGTTCAGCAGGACTGAATGAAATTCTTGCAAGTGGTGGACCAGCAGCCGTTGTGAGTGAAGTTTCCATCGCTATGCTTGGCGCTGTCGGTGGTACTCTGGCCGTGCTTGGTGTCATCGTTCTGCCAATCACATCCGGAGATACAGCATTCCGAAGCGCCCGTATGATTATTGCTGACTATATTAAAGTACCTCAGAAGAAAATCATGAGTCGTGTATGGATTGCCCTCCCATTGTTCGTCATTTCCTTTGCTTTGACACGAATTGATTTCACGTTACTCTGGAGATATTTCTCCTGGGCAAACCAATCAACAGCCGTCATTGCGCTGTGGGTAGGAGCGATGTACTTGTTCCTGTCCCGTAAGAATTACTTTGTTGCGGCCGTGCCTGCGACCTTCATGACAATGGCTACATTCACCTACATCCTGAATGCACCGATCGGATTCGGATTGTCCTTGAATGTTTCCTACGTTGTTGCAGCCATTGGTACCGTTGCGGTGGTCACAGCCTTTATCATTGCCGCCCGTCGTGGACTAAAGAAGGATATTCCTCTGGAAGAGGATCTGAAGCAAACCGCTTAATGTTAAAGAGCACCTACTTTTTGAAAGTAGGTGCTCTTTTTTGTCTGTGGGCCCTTAAGGAGAGGGCGGAATGTGGAGTATTTCTGTTCATCATGTCGAATCCTAAAATAACGATGTCGAATACGTTATGTCCGCCAAGCACTCGTTAGGGAATGTTTTTCTTAAGGATGAAAGGGTATCCTTTATAGGGAAAGGAGAGATTTTTGTGGGACAAGAAATCCAAGAAAAACAAGGAACTTTTTTCATAGGACAAGAAGAAGACCCAAAGGCTCAGCTTCTATTTGAAGAAAATGAAAATACAATGGTCATTACAAGTACTTTCGTTGCGCCGTCTGAACGTGAACAAGGTTTTGGCGGGGAATTGATCGATTATGCCGTGAACTACGCACGTAAACATAAATTAAAAATTGACCCGGTCTGCTCCTTCGCCCGGGAAGTTATTGATCATACACCTGAATATCAAGTGGTGTTAAAAGAGTAGAGGGGGAGTTTCTGATGGTGAAAATAAGGGAACCTGAAGAAAAGGATTTGATGCATTTTACAAGATACAGCATTGATTTTCTTCATGTGACCAGCTCAGAAAGGCTGAACAATGAAGAAGTGAGAAACCGCAAGTATTGGGCAGCCGATCAATTCCTAGCAAAAAACCCGAAACAGAAACTGTTGGTTGCTGATATGAATGGAAGAATGATCGGGTATGTTCTTGGCATTATCGAGTCCCATGGGGAAGCAGATGTGTATGGATATATCCGGGAAGTATTTGTGGATGAATTTTATAGACGTGAAGGTATTGGCACAGACTTGTGTGACGAACTGGTTGATTGGATGTATCAGCAGGAAGCAAAAACAATCCAGGTAAGTCTCCGCCCTCATCAGAATGGGGTGAGTGAATTCATCCGCCATATCGGTTTTTCTTCAGTCAGCACCCTTTATGAATACCAGCCAGAGAGATAAAGGATGTTTTGGAGAGGAGATAGAGAATGAAAAAGGCTATGCTGATCGTCAATCCTTCTTCAGGAAAAGAAGAGGCTGTCGATCATGTTGAAAAAATCGAGCAAATTTTATCGGAAAAAGATTATGACGTGGAAGTTTCTCAAACAGAGAAAGAACTGGATGCCACAAAGTATTGTCAAAATGCCTGCAGAGATGAGTACGATCTCGTCGTTTCCATGGGGGGAGATGGTACGCTCCATGAAACAATCAATGGAATGGTAGACGAAAGCCATCGACCGCGCTTGGGAATCATTCCACTTGGCACAGTCAATGATTTTGCAAGGGCTCTTGATATTCCTCTGAAAGTGGAAGAAGCAATCGATGTCCTTCGTTCTGATCAGACCAAATCTGTGGATATTGGAAAGTTCAATGACCAGTATTTTGTTAATATCGTAGCAGCGGGTGCCCTTGCTGAAGCGACCTATGAAGTGACACCCGAACAAAAAACGAAATTCGGTCCGCTTGCTTATATGATGGAAGGGATGAAAACCTTAACCCAGAACAGCAGCTATCCTATGCGGATCGAATATGACGATAAGGCATGGGAAGGGGAATCTTTTCTTTTCCTGGCGGCTTTAACGAATTCAGCCGGGGGATTCGAAAAATTATCCCCGGAAGCGAAAGTGAATGATGGGAAAATCCACGGCTATATCGTACCTAAAGTAAATATGATTCGTCTCGCTTCCATTGTTTCTGCTATTCTTCGAGGTGGACTCAAAGACGAGCGGGATGTGGAATACTTCAAAGCGGATCATATCCGTGTGATTTCGGAAGAAAACCTGGTGACGAACGTCGATGGAGAAGAAGGCGATTCTCTGCCTGTGGAGTTGTCTGTCCTTCCATCTCACATATCTGTCGTTGTAAAATAGGTAAAGGCTGTCATGTGTACAGCCTTTTTTCTGTGCCATACTAGGAGTGAATGAGGTGCATCTATGAAGAAACCAGATATGGAAGATTACTTGCAGGAAGGCATTTATGGAAGTCGGCAAACAAAACCAGGGGAAAGAAAGCAATACCTTGGTACGTTAAGAGAACGAGTCCTGGTCGCACTGACGAAGGGGCAGGTGATGCGGGAGCAGGGGCAGGAAGAGTTGGTAGATCTCATGAAAAGCTACCAGGATGCCGAACTGCTTTTGAACGGAGATGTAAGCTATCGGTTTTTATCTCCCTACATGGATTTAGCCGAGGAGCATAATATTCACCACTCCATCGTTTCGAATAAGGAAACCCATTCTGAATTCGGGGCTGTGCTCACATTGGATTACGCTGTTGAAAAAGAGCATATCAGGGTTGAAGAAGAAAAGGAAGTCGTAGAATCATCTGACCAGAACGGGTGGACAAGCTTTTTCAAATTTCTTTTTAAACCATCTAAATAAAAGAAAGGCTGCGGATGCTCCGCAGCCTTTTTACACGTCCTTCAAATAGAGAGGCCATTTTTTATTTGTACTGATTTAAGAATCTTGCCAGACCTACGATAATAATAGCAAAAGAAAAAAGTATCATTGCAATGTAGCCGGCGTAGAACAAGAATTGATCGAAAAAGTTCCCGGAAGTTTCACCGATGCTGTAAAGCGCATACCCGGAAAGTAGAGCAGCTAGGAACAGAAACACACGGTTGTTGAAGTCCATCTTTATTCCACCTCCTTTGTACTTCAAATATATGATGTACAAACGTGGAATATTTAACTTTTAAAAAATATTTTGCCGGCTTGTCCACACAGAGCGCGGATCTTGTCTAATATTATGTCATTCTCCAACTATTTGGCAGGATTCTTGAAGACTCAGTTTCGAGACTTTTATTGAGTGGGTGGGGCTGCGGGGAATAGCTCGCTTTCCGCGGGAGCGCGGTGAGCTTCCTCGGACTGCGTCCTGTGGGGTCTCACCAAGCACTTTCTTCCCGCAGGAGTCTCGCCATTCCCCTCCGCCCCTTAACCAAGTATGGTTCTCGAAACCACTACTTAAAAATGAGCTTGTATGGATATGAGATGTGAATGATTTAAACTCTACCTCGTTGATGTTTAGCATACGCAAATGCTTGATAGAACACACTATATGCCTGCCTAGGGGGGGGTGAATTGGAACCTTACTAATGAATACAGGTGTTCGAATCATCCACTTCCCTCAACCATTCATGCTACCCCTTTTAGAATTAGTTTCGAGACACTTATAAGGTAAAGGGGCGGAGGGAAAGCGAACCTTTTCCCGGAGCCCCTAGAATCACACAAACATCTCGAAACTGAGTCTTCAACAAAAGGGAGCTTTAGTGTTATAAAAGAGGATAAAAAAAGCCCCCTTTTGAATGGGCAAAAGGGGGCGATGGTATATGTCTTTTCATTGAAGGAAGACAGACCATGAAATCTACAGGTTATTTTTCCTGGCGGGGAAAAATAATAGGGTGATTCGACGTAAGAGACAAAAGAGAGTACTCTAGAAAGAAATGAATTCTATTGAACAAATAAACCATGTGCTTCGTCGTGGACAACCAGCACGACCGCGCACTGCACGATTCAGTATCTCTTTTGCTATTCTTTATTGTATCACCTTTTCCCTGGTTGCTGCTTTGGGAAAAAAGCGTTCAAAAAGGATAACTGAATAGAGGTTTAGAGAAAAAATTTTCTCAAGTTTTGACTACTATTGGTAAATTGTAAAATATATTCAAAAGAATAATTGTTGAAAAAGCAGGAATCTTGTACACTTGAACTATCAACTATATGGAGTGGAGTACATGGATGTCAGTAAAATCCAATTAATGATTCAAATGCAGGCCATGTCTATGTTAGGGAATCGTAACTCGGACACTTTTTCAGGTGGGATGCAGGACATGACGTTTCAAAGTCTGCTGAATGCAGCGATGGAGCAGTCATTTTTTGCGAGTGAGCCTTCTTCAGCAAAGCGTCTTTCACCACCCGTTCATACATTTATGGAACAGCAGGCCCCCGTTTCTGTGAAGGAAAGCCAGGAAGGGATGGGCATTGCCAATGTAACCAGTGGAAATGAAGATTTAGATCAGCTCATAAAGAAAGCATCCACGCGCTATGGGGTCGATGAAAAATTAGTGCGGTCTGTGGTGAAGGCTGAATCGAACTTTGATGCTGGTGTAGTCAGTCACGCAGGAGCTCAAGGGTTAATGCAGCTGATGCCAGCAACAGCAAAGGGTCTTGGCGTTACAGATCCATTTGATCCGGAGCAGAACTTGATGGGCGGGACAAAGTATTTGAAGCAGATGCTTGATCGTTATGAGGGCGATACTGAATTAGCACTTGCTGCTTATAATGCTGGTCCTGGCAATGTAGACAAGTATGAGGGGGTCCCCCCTTTCAGGGAAACGCAGAATTACATAACTAAAATAATGGGAAGAGCATAAAATTGCGCGGGCGTCTTAACAAAGACCCCGCGCTTTTTGATCCTAGATGGGTTTACAATGTCTTAGTTTTGAAAACGAGCAGTGACTATTTATCTGGTTCAAGTTCCCGACTCATCTGCATGTATTGATCAAAAACGACGGTCATTTCTTTTAAGCGGTTGCGGACGTCTTCGTCAATCAGCTCTCCTTGAGTGGAAAAGTGATTCGTGTGTGTGTACACGTAATTTGGTGTTACCATGCACCGGAAGTAGTTGAGGATTGGCTTCAATTGATTCTCTACGACGAGGTGATGCTGCAAGGTCCCCCCATTGGCGACAATCGACACGGGTTTATAACGCATGGCCAGAGGTGATACGGCATCGAACACGTTTTTTAAAGTGCCTGGGATCGATCCTTGAAAAACGGGCGTAGCGATGACATAAGCATCGGCTTCCTCGATTTCATGGATCAATCTTTTCATATCATCATTGTACTCTTCAGCTGGGCGGCCATCTACGAATTGAAGTTCGTAATTCTCGAGGGCAACGACTTTGGTGGTGTGTTCCGTTGGCAGCTGTTGTATATATTTTTCGATTTCATCAAGGAGCGTCCGGGTCTTTTTCCCGACGATCGTTCCGTTCAATAGTAGGATCTTCATGACAACTTTCTCCCCTTCAATTTTCTTTGAGCTATGATATCCTATGCAGAACTTAAAAAAATGGGCTATGTAGCTAAGGGTAGTATGTGTTTGGAACGCCCGAATATCTTATGAAATTCTGAATTATAGTGCGGCACAGCATTCAACCGTTTTCCGACACGTGGAGTAGGTGTAAATCACCGTAACGGTTGCAATTATGTGGTATAGTCTCTTTTCTTTTTATGGTAAAGTATACGTCTTATTTAAGCAATTGTGAGGATTGTGCTTGCTTCCTGTCAGAATAAGAAGGTTATAATAGAGGAGAGGAGGGAAGCTGATGATCCGTTTATGGCGAAGAATTAAGTTTCTTTTCAATGTCAGAAAATCTGTGCCGTTTCTTGTACAATTTTTCAAATCAAAAGATGTGAGTGCCGGGAAGAAATGGTTTTCCGTTGTACTCTTAGTGGCATACCTTTTATTCCCTTGGGACATCATCCCGGACTTCCTCGTATTCTTCGGTCTTGTCGATGACCTTGCTGTTTTTACTTACATCATGCAATGGATGGTGAAGATGGCTCCTGTGGATCTGCAAAAGGAGTACCGGGTCTATGATGAATAGAAATGTTTAATCAACGGCAAGATGAGGAATGTAACTGTAGTAGATTCAATAATTAGTCAAGGAGTGATGGATAATGAGTAAAGTAATGTTTACCGCACATGCAACAGCACAAGGTGGAAGAAATGGCCACGTTAAGTCAGATGACGGTTTAATTGATTTGAACCTTTCCATGCCTGGTGAAGGTGATGAAAAAGGATCGAATCCAGAGCAATTGTTTGCTGCTGGTTATTCCGCTTGCTACGATGGAGCATTGAACCTGGTTGCAAGTAAACAGAAGAAAGACATCGAATCTGAAATCACTGCTGACGTCAGCCTTATGAAAGATGAAGCAGACAATGGTTTTAAAGTAGGCGTTGTCCTTAATGTGAAAGTCAAAGGCGTTTCTCAGGAAGAAGCGGAATCACTTGCTGAAGAAGCACATAAAGTATGCCCTTACTCTAAAGCAACGAGCGGGAACATCGACGTTGAAATCAATGCGAGCGCTGTATGAAAAATAACCCCTTGATCCCTGGTGGAAACTCCACCAGGGATTTTTATTTGAAGGAAGGGAAGAATAGTTACAGCGCATAAGATGCGATTCATATCATTACCAGGAGTGCTGGCAATTATGGTATTTTATAGTCGAAGGGGTGAAGGCGATGAAGATCACCGACCAAGCGAGAGATTTGTTAAATCAAATCTTAGAGGATGAAGATGCAGGATGCCTGCGCTTATTTTTTGCTGGTTACGGGTGTGGGGAACCGGATATCGGTATGACGATTGGTGAACCGGAAGGGGATGATGAGCTTCATCACATCAACTCTATTCCTGTAGCCATAGACAGTAGAATTGCCCATATGACGGAAGCCTTGACGATTGAAGGGAAACAGACCATGGAAGGGCCGAAGTTTCAGATGCTTGGGCTTCCTGAAAAAGACTGTTGAAACAATACCCACGGTTTTGTGGGTTTATTTTTTTAGGAAACGTTCCACGTGCAGGGTTCTTCCTAATGAAACGTATATAGTAGAAAAGAGGGGATCGCTACACACCATGATGGCATCAGGACACCAGGTTGTGGGTTTCACATTCGGGGTGGGAGCCATGACCTTACTCCCTACATTCGAGTGGATGCCTGAACAGCCTCTTCAAACGGTTTTATTTTTTGTGTTCGTCCTTTTCGGCTCACTTTTGCCGGACATCGACACACCAACATCCACCCTTGGCCACAAGTTTTGGCGAGGACTTATGACGGTCTTTACCGTCGCCTTTCTCTGTTACTTGTTTGTACCAGAGTATTTGGACACCTATCGAGAACAACTGAAAATTTTCGTCATGCTGCTTTTACCCATCCTCATCATGATCCGCGGACATAGAAAAATGACCCATTCCGTGTTGTTTGTCGGTTTACTTATCGGTTACGGTATTATCCTTGAACAAGCCTTCTCCATCCCCCGTATGTATATCGGAGGATTGATCATAGGCGTGGTTTCGCATTTATTTGGTGATTACATAACGAAAAAAGGTATCCCGTTGGTTTATCCTTTTTCAAAGAAGCACATACAATTCATCTTCACCTTTCGAACAGGCTCCAATAGTGAGCGTCTCATTGTCTACAGCCTGCTTTTATGGAACGTATGGTACCTCACCTCAAACATTTTCTGACACTACATTCAAGTAGTGTCTTTTTTATATCCAAACCTTATCAAGCTTTAATGTGCTGCGGAGTGGCCCACTTCTCTCAATCATATGAGCCGAAATTTTAGAAGTGGTTTCGAGCAACTTACCCGGTAAAGGGGCGATGGGCATGACGAATCTTTTCCCGGAGCCCCTAGAATCACACAGAAATATCGAAGCTGAGTCTTCAAGAAAAGGAACTGTTGATTAAAAGGAAATATAATCCATAAATATTTCATTATCTTTAAATATTTATGGACATATTTTCGAAAATTCAATAAAATAGAGGAAAGATAGATAAGGAGGGCGAACGTTGTGACAGAATACCAACTAATTGAACCAAGCCCCTTGCGAAAGCTCCAAATGGGTCGCGCTTCCTCTTTATATGATGTTTACCTCGATTACTTAAGGAAGTACCCTAGAAGAGATGCTGTCTTGAAGACGAAAGACTATATCCTCTCCCACTTCCCCTCTGCTATTGATGAACAAATCGTCTGCATGGAATTTTTTTATATGAATGATTTTTTTGAGGAGCTCTCTGTCATTACAGATTCTCCGTACATAAATAAAGAGGCGGGCCATTTATATCGGGTGATTCTGTCTCAGAATGAAAGAGATAATAACAAGAATTATTTAGATGAACTAAAAGATCTTCAATTCACGCATCCATCGTTACGTTGCCTGCATTTATTCACCCTCGTTTATTCTTATCAGGATTTAAAAGTGTTTACAGCCTTGGATAAGTACTTGGATGAATGCGATCAGACGCTTCAGCAGGTAGACGAACCTTTGATGTACTATTATTTGAACCAACGTTATCAAGAGCTCCTTTTCTATCACTACTGGAAGACCAATAACTCTATTCTTGCGAGTCGTTATGCCTATAAAATGATCAACACAGAAGTTTCATCACGAAGAAAGAGCCGTATGCACCATGATTTGGCATTATGCCAGCTCTTTAATGGCTATGAATCTTCTATGGAATCATTACAAAAGTCTATGGAAATCGCTGAAAAGGATGGGCATTTTCGGTTTTTGCAAATGGTGAAAAATCACTCGCTTCCTTTCATATCCTCCTTCCATCAAAGAACAGAAGGGATCACCTCTACAGACCCAGTAGAGCAGGCCCACCTTGCTCTTGCTAGGGGGGATTATAAAAAGACACAGGAGATTCTGGATTCCTTTTCGTCACTCACGCCTTTTCAAGAAAGTTATCTGGGACTGGCTACAGGAGACAGGGAGATGCTCAGGAATTCCTATCACCGTTTCATCCAGGAACAGGGCGATTATTTTTTTGCTCAACTGCCACTCGCTTATTTAGAAAGAATATAAAAATAAATGGAGGTTTTCTACTATGAAAAGGTTAGCCGGGTTGTTTGTTGTTCTTTTGCTGACGCTCGCAGGGTCATGGGGGATAGGGGATAGTAAGACTGCCCAAGATCCGATTGATGGAGGTTATTGGAGTATAGATGATCCACAGGTCTAAAAGTATGAAAAAGCAGAAAAGGTGTCACTCCAATTATTGGAATGACACCTTTTTTCTCGCTCATTCGTTCTTTCTTTTGCGTCTTTCCGGTAGAGGCTCTTTTCGTATCATCTTTGTAAAAGCATAGACGAAGAGGATGATAATCACTGTAAACGGAAGAGCAGACACGAGGGACGCCGTCTGCAATGCATCCAGTCCACCGGCAACCAACAGCACACCAGCAATGGCTGCCATCAATACACCCCAAATTACTTTAATAGCAAGGGCAGGGGTTAAACTGCCATTCGTCGTCATACTCGCCAGAATATACGTGGCGGAGTCTGCAGATGTAATTAAGAACGTTGCAATTAGTAGAATGGACAAGAAAGACAGAATACCTGTAAGAGGCAGATATTCATAGGCTTTAAAGAGTGCCACCGTCACATCATTGTTGACGGCTTCAGCAATCTTCGTTCCATTATTCAAGTCACTGTTCAAGGCCGTTCCACCGAAAACCGCGATCCATAAACATGCAATCAAAGGTGGTACGACAAGGACACCGAATATGAACTCTCTGATCGTACGGCCCCGTGAAACGCGCGCAACGAAAGCCCCCACAAATGGAGACCAAGCAATAACCCATGCCCAATAGAATATGGTCCAGTCCCGGAGCCAGCTCCCCCCTTCATAAGGAGTCAGCCTTAGACTATACCCCACAAAGTTGGAAATATAATCGCCGATCCCTAAGGTGAAACTATTTAAAATAAAGACAGTCGGGCCGGCAAAGAAAACAAATAGAAGTAAAACCAAGCAAAGGGCCAGGTTCAGGTTACTGAGCCATTTAATTCCTTTTTCTAATCCAGTACTGGATGAAGTTAAGTATAAGACGAGCAGTACGCCTGTTATGATAAGCTGGATCGATGTACTATTCGGTATGCCGAACACCGCGTTTAAACCACCGTTCATTTGCAGGATTCCCAGTCCAAGGGACGTGGCGATTCCCATAACAGTAGCGATAACGGCTAATGAGTCGATGGTGTACTTCACAGGCTTTGATTTCCCGAGCACAGGTTCAAGAGCTGTCGATACGAGACCATTCTTATCTTTTCTGAACTGCAGGAAGCCTATGAGCAGGCCCACAATGGCGAAAACGGACCATTGGTTAATTCCCCAGTGGAAAAAAGAATACCCCATGGCAACACGTGCGGCATCTTCGGTTTGGGCATCCAAATCTGAGAATGGCGTTTCAAAGAAGTGGCTCATCGGTTCTGCGACTCCCCAGAATACGAGTCCTACACCGAATCCGGCAGAGAAGAGCATGCCGATCCACGTGAAGAAAGGGAATTCAGGCTTTGAATCTTGTGGTCCGATCTTAATTTTTCCGTATTTACTTAGTCCGAGAGCGGCTAGGAAAATGACAAAGCCGAAGACAGAGATGAGATAAAACCAGCCGAAATTAACCGTAGTAAACTCGAATAAGGTACCAGCGACAGTACCGAAGCCTTCAGGGTTGACGGCTCCTACGATGACGAGGACAGTGATGACGGTTGCAGAAATGAGGAAAACAGGGTTTTTGAGTTGATCTTTCATCGTGGACTCCTTTCATGAATCATAGATTATAGATGAACATGAATATGATGATCGATTTGTTTATTCCCTACATTTTCCTGCGAAAAACATTCAACCCTGGAATTCAGAGCGAAGCATCCCCATGAGGATGGTGTCATGATAGGCACCATCCACATATTCATTTTTCCTAAGTCGCCCTTCTGTCTGGAAACCTGTTTTTTCATAGAGTCTCAGCGCTTGTGTATTGCCGCTCCATGTATCCAGTTGAACCCGTTCAAGGTTCAAGGTGTGAAAGAGATGTTTCAACAATGTTTGAATGATATCTCTGCCATATCCATGGCCCCAATACTCTCTTTCCCCGATGCTTAAGCCGATTTCTGCAGCCCTTGTCACTGGATTAAGGCTGCTGTAACTGCATTTACCTATAGGCGCTTTGGTGCTGATTGTATAGACCATAAACACACGGCCAGTTTCCCAAAGCGGTTGTGCAGTGAGGTTCTTTTCATAAAAAGCTTCAATGTCTTCCTGCGGATTGTTATTTTGATAGGCGGAACCACTTCCGTGTGCAAGGTTCGCTATTTCTTCATCATTCGCCCACTTAAACAAGTGTTTCAAGTCCTCCTTTGAAACAGGACGTAGTTCAACAAGATTTCCTTTCAGCATATCCATTCCCCCATGTGAAGATCTATCTTCCATCCTAAAAGAAAACTTTTCCAAAAGAAAGAGTGGAAGAATGATTGGGATAAGCGATTTTAAACTCGGGCAAAATGATAGAGAGGAGGTTTCGCATGTTTAAAAAATGTACAGAAGTCCGCCAGTGGTTAAGTGGATTTGAGGGAGAGTGGATGTTTGCAGGGGGATGGGCTATTGATCTTCATATCGGTGAAGAAACGAGACATCACGAAGATGTAGAAGTCGCCATTTTCCGTGAAGATCAACAAGCATTATACAAAACATTGAAAACGTGGGATTTGCATATCGTTGAAGAGAAGGAACTCAAGCGCTGGGAAGGGGAAAACCTTACACTCCCTGTCCATGAAATCCATGCCTCTTCTCAGGAGGGTCATCATTTTGAAATTCTTCTCAATGAACAGAACAGGCGTCGCTGGCAGTTCAGAAGAGATCCTTCCATCACCTTTGAAACCAGCCGTATGCAACTGCAATCAGAACAAGGGTATGCGTACTTGAACCCAGAGATCGTGCTCCTCTATAAATCCACTCATACAACAGAGAAAGATGAACAGGACTTCGTCCATGTCTTCCCATACTTGAATGAACATCAGAAAGAGTGGTTGAAGCAGGCACTGATGCATCATCAGCCAGAACATCCGTGGCTGGAAGCTTTACTCTATTAATCACGCAAAAAACTTATAAATGGATAAAGCCCAGAAGACACCCGTCTTTTGGGCTATATTTATGTCGGAAAAATTCGACTAATTGTTTATTTTTTCTTGGTTTGGGTATTCGATATACATACATCAGTCATTTCCCCCTCAAATGAACATCCCTCTGTATCGAAAATACGCAAAGGTTTTGGAAAGGAGTTTACAATGAAAAAAGTCACTTCCGTTTTTTGGGTTACATTAGCTATTGCATTATTCTCAGTCGTTTGGGGTTCGGTTGCCCCGAAGAATCTTGAAAGCATTACAGGTAGTATTCAATCTTACATCTCAGTTCACTTTGGATGGTATTACTTGCTGATCGTTACTGGTTTTGTGATTTTTTGTCTTTATATGATTTTCAGTCCTTATGGAAAAATGAAACTCGGAAAGCCTACGGACAAGCCTGATTACAATTACGCCACATGGTTCGCGATGCTTTTCAGTGCCGGGATGGGAATCGGTCTCGTCTTCTGGGGAGCGGCAGAACCGATTTACTTCTATTCCAATAACGCTCCGACCGCAGAGACGGGTACAGCCGCCGCTCTAAATGAATCCATGCGTTTCGTGTACTTCCACTGGGGGGTTCATGCATGGGGAATCTACGCCATCGTTGCTCTAGTCCTCGCTTATTTCAAATTCCGTCGAGGGGCCCCAGCCTTAATCAGCTCCACACTCGAGCCTTTATTCGGGGATAAAATGAATGGTCCATGGGGGAAAGTTGTCGATATCATCGCTGTATTTGCGACTATTGTCGGTGTGGCCACGACTCTTGGCTTTGGTGCGGCACAAATCAATGGTGGATTGACGTTCCTCACACCGCTGGAAGATTCCTTCGGTATTCAGTTGCTCATCATAGGTGTGGTGACTGTTCTGTTCATGATCTCCGCTTATACCGGATTGAGCAAAGGGATCCGCTATTTAAGTAACACCAATATGATTTTAGCTATAGCATTGCTTGCGATTATGCTGATTGTAGGTCCTACGCTGTTTATTATGAATATGTTTACAGACACGATTGGTGCCTACTTACAAAACCTGCCGTCCATGAGTTTCCGTCTTGCACCGAACAATGAAGAGAACCGTACATGGATCAACAACTGGACAGTATTTTACTGGGCATGGTGGATTGCATGGTCTCCATTTGTAGGAATCTTTATCGCTCGTGTGTCCAAAGGACGTACGATTCGTGAATTTCTCTCCGGTGTCCTACTTGTACCTTCTGCTATAGGTTTTCTATGGTTTTCTACTTTCGGATCATCTGCAATTAAAGTTCAGCAGGATCAGGGAGGACTTTCCGATCTAGCTACAGAGCAGGTGATGTTCGGGACATTCGATAATTACCCGTTGGGATTAGTTCTTTCAATTATTGCAATGGTATTGATCGGGACATTCTTCATTACATCCGCAGACTCTGCGACCTTTGTATTAGGAATGCAGACGACAAATGGATCCCTGACACCGCCTACTATGGTTAAGTTCGTATGGGGGATTGTCCAGTCGTCCATGGCCGCTGTGCTGTTATACTCCGGTGGATTGCAGGCGCTTCAGAACGCGCTTATATCAGCAGCCTTTCCATTTTCTTTCATCATGATTTTAATGGTCGTTTCCTTATATAAAGCCCTTCGTGCAGATAAAATCGCACTTGATCGAGGGAAAGATAAACAAGAAAAAACATCAGCTTGATTACAGAAGGAACTTTCACTTTATGTTGTGGGAGTTCCTTCTTCCATCAATTTTTCTATTCTCAAAAGGTGCTTGTTATTGAAAGAGTGATAGAGTCTTGGGGGATGATTTCTAATCGTAGGAACCGAAATCACAGGGAAGTGGGCTTTTATTTTGTAAAGATTGTATTTATTTTCATGAAAATGTATCATAAAACCTTAGAGAAATCTGATAGAATAATAAGGAAAAGGGTTAGATATAAAAGGAGCCAAAGATATGTGGGAATGGAGAAATATTTACCGAGGCATGCTGATGGGAGCGAGTGACGTCGTTCCAGGTGTGAGCGGAGGGACAATTGCTGTCGTTCTCGGCATTTACGACCGCCTGATCGAAGCCATTAACGGTTTTTTTAGTAAGGAATGGAAAAGACATTTAAAATTCCTGCTGCCACTAGGAATTGGAGTGGTCATTGCTATCGGTTTGATGGCAAATTTAATTGAGTGGTTGTTTGAACACTACCCGGGCCCTACACAGTTTTTCTTTCTGGGTCTGATCATCGGCGTGCTGCCGTATTTAACACATAAAGCAGATGTGAAGCATAATTTTAAAGCGAAACATTTTTTGTTATTGCTGATCGGAGCTGTCCTCGTTGCCTCGATGGCATTTTTCCAGACAGCGGAATCCGAACCGATGCAAAATCTCTCATTCGCTGGATACATTTTATTGTTTTTCTCTGGATGGATTGCAAGCAGTGCGATGATTTTGCCTGGGATTAGTGGTTCATTCATTTTGTTGATTATCGGAGTTTATACAACCGTCACTTCAGGGATCTCTGACTTTCGTATTGATATCATTGCTGTCGTAGGGGCAGGAATTGTTTGTGGAATCGTGGTAATGAGTAAGATTGTTAAGTTTTTCCTTGAAAATTATACGTCTGGAACCTTTGCGGTCATCATCGGTCTAGTCATCGGTTCTGTATTCGTTATTTTCCCGGGATTGCCCGGCACAGGTGTGATGATGCTTGTAAGCATTGTTGCTTTCCTTGGAGGGTTGCTTGCCGCATGGCTATTGGGCCGGGTGGAGTATAAGTAAGCCTGAGGAAAGACAAATGCATACATTTTGGGTATGATAATAGTAGTTATAAATAAAGGAGATTGAGTTTGATGGAAGCCATTCATACAACGGATAAATTCAACGAGACAATTGCAAGCGATCGTCCGGTCATCGTAAAATTCGAAGCAGACTGGTGTCCGGATTGCCGACGAATGGAGATGTTTATCGGAGATATCCTGGAGGAATACAGTGGGTACGATTGGTATAATGTCAATCGCGATGAACTACCGGAAATCGCGGAAAAGTATGAAGTGATGGGGATCCCAAGCATCCTGATTTTTAAAGATGGCAACAAAAAAGCCCACCTTCATAGTGCGAATGCTAAAACTCCAGAGGAAGTAGAGGAGTTTTTACAGGCAAGTCTTTAAAGTACACGTCCACATGGTTCTGCCATGTGGGCGTTTTCTGTAAGGAGGTGCTCTCTTGTCAAAAAGGTTATTGCTCGTTGGTGCAGGTCATGCCCACTTGGAAATAGTAAGTCGACTGCGGAATGAAAATTGGAGACAGGTCGATGTTTGTATGATTACACCTTCCCCCTATCAGTATTATTCAGGAATGTTTTCAGGTTTCACTGAAGGGCTTTATTCGGAAGAGGATATTCGTGTAGATATTCGACAGTTAGCAAATTCAGCCAACGTCCATTGGATCCCCAAAAAAGCAGCCTTTATCAAACCGAAGCAAAAAAAAGTCGTTTGTGAAGATGGGTCTGTATATCCCTTTGATGTTGTCAGTTTTGATATAGGATCTAAAAGTTTACCCTTAGCATTTGAGGATTCAGCTGCTCGGACAATTAAGCCGAATTACGAATTTACAGATGAGATGAGAGATTTGAGAGAGACGACTAAACCCCTCATTGTCGGAGGAGGTGCTGCCGGCACAGAGCTTGCGATGTCTATTCAAGCCTATAAGGACAAACACAAGATTCCGGGGCAGGTCCGTTTAATTACATCTGACCGAATACTTGCTGATGGACCGAAATGGGTCTCTGCAAGATTGAAAAATTTACTGGATAAAAAAGGCGTGCGTGTCTGGCAGAATGAACGAGTGGAAGAGGTTTTTGAGGAATTCGTCAAAACGGACAATGGCAATCGAGTACGTCATACGGGTGTGCTATGGCTGGGGGGTGCCATTGGAGATCCGATTTTTGAAAACTCGTCACTCGCCATAGATGAACGCTCTTTCGCACTTATACGATCTACTCTCCAATTCCGTGACTTTGATTACATGTTTGGTGCCGGGGATTGTGTGACAATGATTGATTATCCGGACCTGCCAAAAAGTGGGGTGTATGCGGTAAGACAAGGGCCGGTCCTTTGGCAGAACTTGAAAAATTATCTTTCCGGCTTATCATTGGATTCGTTCGTCCCACAGAAGAATGCCCTATATATTTTATCAACAGGCGGAAAGAAGGGGTTTCTTGTGTATGGACTTGTCAGTTCACATAACAAGAAGGCATGGCAGTTAAAAAATAAAATTGATCGTGAGTTCATGGCTAAATATAAGTAAAAAGAGTCTTTGATGCGTCCTCTTTGACGCGATCAAAGACTCTTTTTTTTCCAGAAACATTCAAGAGTGAGTCTTTTGTAATCCTGCTGGATCATGGAATCCCGTTCAGAGTTTGAGCCAGGTTCTTACTTTGTTGCGGAAGAGGTAGGTGGTGACGAGGAGGAGGATGAATACACTGAAGGCGATGAAAATCAGTGTACGGTCTCCACTCGCGAGACTGGTGCCCACCAGGCTGTAGGCAAACGTTCCGGGAAGCATCCCAATCACCGTCGCCAGAACAAAAGTGAGGAACTTCACTCTCGTCATTCCTGCCAGATAACTTAATATGTCGAACCCCACGAGTGGAATAAGGCGCAGGATGAAGACATAAAGGAAACCTTGGCCTTGCATCCGCTTATAGATGGTACCCGCCCATTTCGACTGGTGGAATTTAAGTACAGAGTCTCCGAAAAATCTCCCCATGATATACCCGGTCACTCCAGCTCCTGTTGCTCCGATGACGATATACAGCATGCCGGGCCAGATTCCATAAGCGAAAGCCGCAGCGAGTGAAAGGACGGAGGTAGGAAATACGACGATTGGGCCGATGATATACAGCCCCATGAAAATAAGTGGTCCCAATGCTCCGAAAGAT
This sequence comes from Halobacillus litoralis, assembly GCF_009856445.1. Lineage (GTDB taxonomy): Bacteria > Bacillota > Bacilli > Bacillales > Halobacillaceae > Halobacillus > Halobacillus litoralis. Next base: position 8,260 of record NZ_WMFA01000013.1, on the reverse strand, counting down.
AGAATATAGGCGCGGATGTTATCCGCACTTACGTCAAAACGGGAGCGGACAAACCAGGCAAGAGCAATAAATAGGCCAAGGAAAAAAGCCGTCCGTACTATGTTTTTTTTGTTCATAGGGTCTCTCCGCTGAAGGTCCTTATGGAATCAGTCGGAATCGTAACCTGGACTTCCCGCGAGGGGAACGTTCCGTCGAACGGAAGAGATACTTTTTTCTTAAGATCGATGACATATAAATGGGCAATCGGACGTCCGTGCTGGTAAGTGATATGCTCGACAGTAGCCTGGAAGTTCACCCCATCTTCCACTGTTTTTTTAGTCCCTACTTGAACATCATGTAAAGGAGCGAATTCGTGATCATTTAAAATCAAATGGCCCCCTAAAAAGGAAGCAACCCTCAAGTTGGCTGGAGACTTGTGTAACGTCTCAGCAGTGCCAATTTGTTGAAAGTTCCCGTCTTCAAAGACAGCGATTTGATCACCCATAATCATCGCTTCCTCCATATCGTGTGTAACGAATACCGCGGTCGTTTCTCTTGAGGAAAGAAAGTCCCGCACCCAGTACCTCAAATCCTGCCTTAAAGATGGATCCAAACTACTGAAGGGTTCGTCAAACAGGATCACCTCAGGTTCTGTAGCCATCGCACGGGCGAGGGCCACCCGCTGCTGTTGCCCGCCCGAAATTTCAGAAGGATAATGATTCTGGAAACGCACCATTCCGATAGCTTCCAGTAAAGAATCAACCTTTTCTTCTTTATATTTTTTTGAGACTTTTGCACCGTAAACGATGTTCTCTTTTACGGTCATATGCGGGAAAAGCAATGGCTGCTGAAAAACGAGACTGATGCTTCTCCGGTTCGCTTTCTGTTTCGTAATGTCTTTCCCATTCATGATGATTTTGCCATCGCTCGGTTTTTCAAGTCCTGCGAGGATACGGAGCAATGTCGTTTTGCCACTCCCTGAGGGTCCGACAATGCTCATGATTTCACCTTTCTCCAGATGGAAAGTAAGTTCACTCAAAATCTTATCCTGATGAAAGGTTTTCGTAATGTTTTTCATTTCTAATTTCTTCTGTGTCATCTATGATTCCTCCATGGCAATCGAGAGTAGGGGAGAAACATCATCAAAACTTCGATGATGATGTACATGGAAAGGGGGATAAGTGCGAACCAGATCGAGAACGCCGCCATGATTGACGTGTTCGCATTATCCAGAAAAGGAAAAAAGACCAATGGCAACGTCAGCACCCGCCCGCCACCGATAATGGCAGTAAGGGCATATTGACTCAGACTAATCACAATCGTTAAAAAGGTGAGACTCCGGATCGCAGGTCTGAGTAAAGGAAGTTCTACAGTGAAGACCTGTGTCCAAAATCCTGCTCCAAGAATGTGAGGCTGCTCCATCATGGCTTTTCCCATTTGCTGATAACTGTTATGAAAAATCTTGATGCTGTATGGGACAGTCGGTACTAAATGGATGAGCATGACGCCCCAGATGGTGTCTGCAAGGCCGATGCGAATCATAAATAAATGCAAGCCCATGGCAATGGCCAGGGATGGAATCAAAATGGGCGATAAAAGCAGAGCCTCCAACCAGGCTTTTCCACGGTAAGCGTAGGAGACCAGTGCTTTTCCTGTAAACAAACCGATTGTGACATTCATGAACAGCACAGCAAACCCGATTCCAATGGAAATGAACGTCGCTTCCCACAACTGTGGGTTTTCAAATAGGATGGCGTACCCCTGCCATCCCCAGTCTAGGCCTTGTCCCGTATGGAAGCGCCAAGGGGCACTTAAGCTTTGCAATAGCAAGGCGGTCAGCGGTATGACGAAAAGAAGCAAAGTTAAAATCAGAAACCACGCTTTTTTACGAATCATGGTCGATTCCCCCTCATCGCTCTCCACCTAGGGCGGCTTAATATGAAGTAACCCACTAATGTCAGGATCAGGAGGAATAAACTGGTCAAGACCATGGCGGCAAAGGCCAGTGGGCGGTCATCCCAGGAGCTTCCATAAAACCACTCATACCCAAGCACGGATATCATCTCGGGGAAGGTGGTTCCGATGAGTGCTGGAACCTCATAGGCTGCCAGAGTGAAGGAGAAGATAATCAAAAATGACTCCACGAGAACAGGGAGGAGGTTAGGCAGATCGACCGTAGTAAAGCGGTGCCACGCATTGCCTCCAAGGCTGTCTACAAGAGCATAATACTCCGGACGGATAGATGCATACACAGGAAAAAGCAGCAAAATCACAAGAGGGACCTCTTTCCATACATAAGTGATGATGATTCCTATGCCTTGCGGATCACGGGTCCATACGGGAAAGTTTGATCTGTCTTCCAACCAGCCGGCAGCTGTGAAAGCTTGAGCCATCCATCCTGTTTCCGAGAGTAGAAGAATAATCATATATCCCCAAACGAAATGAGGAAAAAGCATGGGAATCCAAACCATCACCCTGTGTGAGGTATGGGTCAACAACGGGTAAAACCATTTGGTGAAACCAAGACCAAGGATGATGGAAAGAATGGTCGCTATCCCTGCTGTTCGGATACTAAACCAGACAGAAGACAGAAAACGTTCGGAGTTTAAAATCTCATGATAATGAGTGAACCCTTCTCCACCTAAGCTTTGAATGACCGCATAAAGGAATCCGTAGAAAGGGATAATCAAAAAGGCGCCCGCAGGTAGGAAGAGAAGGAAGGTTTTATTTTTGAACAACTTCATTGAACCACTTTTCCTTCATCCAATCCACATAGGCGGCTTCTGATTCTGGCAGGAAGCTTTCTTGAAGTTCCTCTGTTGATAACACGCTTTCCCCTCGTTCGACAGCCTTGAATTCTTCTTTGATGTCTTCAGGCAATTGATCGAAACTGATCGGTGTATTTTCTCCCCAGTCATCCGGTTTATATTTTTCAAGCTGGGCTTCTGGTGAAAGCATGAAGTTGATGGCGGCTAATGCCCCAGGTTGATTCGGGCTGTTGAAAGGGATGGAGAGAAAATGTGTATTTCCGATGGACCCTGGTTCCATGACGAACGAACGAGTAGAAGCAGGGAATACGCCTTCTTCAATCAGTGATTCCGCACGCGATTCGTTATACCCCATCGTCATCCATACTTCTCCTTGACTGTACAAACGGTCTAACTCTGTCAGGCTGTTTGGGTAATGCTCCCCTGAGCGCCAGAGATTGTTCTCCATTTCATTCAGATAGGACCATGTACGCTCGGCAGTTGGAGTGATGTTGTTCTCTTCCAATGGTTGTTCATAAATATCCGCAGGCTGTTCTGCTTGAGCATACAAGACGTGTCTTAAGAATGCATTGCCTGTAAATTCCTCCGCACTAGGATAGGTGAACTTGCCAGGGTTTTCAGCTACCCACGTTTGTAATTCTTGAAATGTAGCGGGAGGGTTTTCAAACTTTTCTGAATCATAATGAAACACGAACTGGACTTTGCCCCAAGGTGCTTCCATGCCTTCCACTTCCGTACCGAAATCCCTTTGGAAAGCTGGATCTTCAGTATTGTAGTAGTCATTGAAGTTAGGAAGAACTTCTGTAAAAGATCCCATCAGCAATTCGTTTTCTTTCGCATTCTTAAAATTCTCTCCATTGATCCATATCACATCAATTGAGCCTTCTTGTTTATTCGCTTGCTTTTCTGTTTGGAGCTTTTGAAGAATTTCCGGTGTATCGAGAGGGACGCGTTTCAGCGAAATCCCATATTCGTCTTCCACCTGTGGCGTGACATAGTCATCAATGTAGGCATTGATTCCTTCATCGCCACCCCACATGTACAGACGGACTTCTGTACCCTCTGCTTCTGCTTCGATTTCTTCCCAGGAAGCTTCTGTCCAATCTTTATTATTTGTAGATGTATCACTGCAGGCCGTCATAAACAGGATCGCCAGCAGGAAAAATGGCATGAACTTCTTCAACCGAATCTCCCCCTATGTTTCTCATTATATGGGTCTTACATAATTCCCTCTGTCATTTATCATACAAACAAACCGACCAGAAAAAAACTAATACTACTTTCGGAATGCGTGAACCTAAAAAGATAGGGGTAAAGGGGGAGAAAAGGAGGACGGGGATATGATTTATAATCAATTCGCAAAACCAAAAGGAATCACAGGCAAGTTCGCCGGAATGTTTATGGAAAGAGAAAACAGGGAGTTAAACGACTGGACCTTATCATTTCTGGATATAGGAAAGAAAGATCGCGTTTTAGAGGTCGGGTTTGGTTCTGGAGCAGCTTTGAAGAGAATAGCCGCCCTCGAACCGGAGGTTTTGTATGGGATGGATCCTTCAGAGCCGATGGTTGAAATGGTTTTAAGGAAGTTAAATGATCAAACATACTCAAATCAGGTTGGTATTTTTCATGGCGAGGCCGGTCAACTGCTGCATTTCCACAAACCTTTGGACAAAATTTACGCTGTCAACAATATCACTTTTTGGGAGGATCCCATAGAAATTCTCCGCCACTTGTGTACGCTGCTCAGCGAACAGGGGAAAATCGCCCTGACGATGGTTCCGCATGAAGAGGAGGCGACCGATGACACGACGGAAGTGCTGGGTGGTCAAATGCAAAGCCTTCTTGTAAAAGCAGGATTTAAACATGTGAAGATCCACTTCAAATCAGAAAAACCCAACGATGCGGTCTGTGTGACAGGGATGAAAGACAATATGATAGGATAAGGAAAAAGGGGGAAAGAATATGAAATTAAAGAAAGAAGAAAGAGAATATATGGTGGTTCAGGTGAAAGAATATTTTGAGTTAGAACGGGGAGAAGTGATTGGTGACCTTGCCGCTGAACAATGGGTACATAAGTTAGCGGAAGAGATGGGCCCCTTCTTTTATAACAAAGGAGTAGCAGACGCGAGACAGATGGTGGAACAAAAGGTGATGAACATCGATGAAGACCTTCGATCTCTCGAACGCCCTGCCGGTAGACCGACACGCAGATAAAAAAACACCGCTTCATTAAGCAGAAGCGGTGTAGGGTCTTTCATCGTCATCTTCAAAATCTACTTCAAGACTTTTTTCTATAGGTTTTTCTGCCTGTTGTTGATTCCATTCAAAATGCTGTAGTTGCTCGTTCAAGTCAGCCACCATATCTTCAAGGTGATCCGTTTCTTTGATCATCTGTTGGAAGGCCGCTTGCTGCTCGACGGTAGACGCAGAGATTTCCTCTGTGCCAGCAGCTGTCTCTTCAACGATACTGCTCACATTCTCTACGGAAACATAAACATTTGCACTCTTATCTTTAGATTCATCTAAGCCATTGACCAGTGATTCCAGCTGTTCGTCGATTCTCTTCACTTGGGCGCTTATTTTTTCAAAAGCTGTCTTAGATGTATCGACCGAAAGGTTTTGCTGCTCAGAAATTTGAATGGTCTCCTGCATTTCCTGTTCAATGACTTGGACGCCTTCTCTGATCTGCTTGACCATTTCAGTGATGTGTCCCGTAGCTGAAGTGGATTGATCGGCGAGTTTACGCACTTCTTCCGCTACGACAGCAAAGCCTTTTCCATGTTCACCAGCGCGTGCTGCTTCAATTGCAGCATTCAGGGCGAGAAGGTTTGTCTGTTCTGCAATATCATTGACGAGTTTGACGGTAGATTCAATTTGATCCGTATATTGGATGAAATGATTCACGGACTTTTCTACGTTCGCGATGGATGCTGCACTTCGGTCCATAAGCGCCCGTTGATCTGTTATGCTCGTCTGTCCTTCCTCGACATAAGTGAGGGCTTGCTGACTGGCTTTCCTCGAGGATTGCCCCTGTTCACGATTCATTTCAAATCCTTGGTGGAGATCATCCATAAGATTTGCCACATCCTGGACATCTTCAGAAATGGATTGGCTCCCTTGGGCAAGTTCCTCGGTTGAATGGGCTACTTGACTTGATATTTCAGAAAGGCCTCCCATTTCATTGTGAAGACGGGAACTGAAATCTTGTACATTCTGCCCGATGTGATGAACAGATTGAACGGTTCCTTCCAGATTACCGATCATTGTACGGAAGGATCGCTTCAGTTGACCAATTTCGTCCTTCTCTTTATCACTAACTTCAATCGAAGTTGTTAAGTTTCCATTAGCCACTTCGGAGGCTTTTTCAGCGAGGTCACGAATTGGCCGCGCGATAAGTTTCGTTAGTCTTGTAGTTGAAAGAATCGTAGAAACTACAAGGACGGCAGCTGCGATGATTGTGAACAGGATCAAGTTTTGTATGGTCTGTTTCTGATTCATCATTTGAGCGTCATACCAAGATTGCGCTTCTCTTTGAAGCATGTAGATATCATTGATGATCCCACCGGTACGCGCAGCTTGACGTTGTACTTCATTGGTATCGTTGCTTGCCAGGGCCCCTGATGCAAGTTCTGTCCAATTTTCAAACTTTGACTGTGCCTGGTTGTACCATTGTTCCTGAGCTTCTGTTGCAATGAGGGGTTCCATATCCCCGAAGATGCTGTCGGTTTGTTCGATCAGAACCTCGGCTTCGCTGCGTGAAGCTTCTGAAGGGTTATATCCATAGGTGGTCAAAGCCTGTTCCACACTGACGAGCTGACCATGCAGTTCTTTCCCTTCAAGTAAAATTTGAACATCTTGATTGGACGCGCGTTGTAAGTCCATCATTTGAAAAACAATGAAACTAATGAGAGCCAGGCATAAAAGTAATGGAATGAGAGTCATTGTATACAATCTTCTTCCAATAGTCATCACGTTTCCTCCTTACTTTCCTGTCGCTTCATTTAATAGATTTTGTTCCTCAGGGGTCAATTCGATCACTCGGATCGGAGCAAGTCCTACGCCATTTTCCTGAATGCCGAGCGTTTGTGTTCCTCCATCGAGCTTTTGTCCATCACTCAAACGTTTCATCACATCATAGAGAGCGACGTTAACATTTTTAAGCATGGAAGAGACGACGGCTTCTTCCGCTACGAAAAACTGGTCGCTATCCACACCGAATGCGTAAATTTCCTGTTTCTGAGCTTCTTTCAGCACGCCTATGCCTGTAAAACCTGCCGCAGGAAAGACGAAGTCAGCACCTTCTGCCACCATCTCGTTTGTGATCGTCGCTCCTCGTTCATCATCATCAAAGGTCTCTGCATATTCAGAAAGAATCTTTGCATCTGGATTCGCTTCTTTCACTCCTGCTTTGAACCCCTTTTCAAAACGTTCGACAACTGGAATTTTTTCGCCGCCAATAAATCCGACAGTCCCTGTTTTTGTTTTCATTCCGGCAATGAGCCCGATCAAGTAACTGCCTTCATCTTCTTTAAAGGTGATGGACGTTACATTTTCAAGTTCAGAGACAGCATCAATCATGACAAATGCTTGATCAGGATTTTCTTGCGCCAACTTCTCAATGGCTTCCTGCGAATTATATCCAAGCCCGATGATGACATCATGGTCTTGTTCTAATAATTCCTGGGCATTCTTTTCATAATCCTGTTCAAATGGTTCACGATAATCAAAAGTGATGCCCAACTCATCACGGGCTTGTTCGAGTCCTTGAAAAGCTGAATCACTGAAAGAATCGTCACCAAGACCGCTGTCTGTGACAATCAGACCAGCGCTTATCGGATCTTCTGTATTCGCTTTCGTTTCATTGTTCGCACATCCTGCCATTCCTATGAGCAAGGAAAGGAGGACGAATAGTATGTAGAGACGTTTCAAAATCACCACTCCTTCATATGATGTCTGACATCTATAAATATCGGCAACACCCAGGACGATTTAAATAGGAAGGAAGACTTAAAGTGTTCGGTCAATAAAAACACCTTTAGTCGAAGGCTCAGTTTCGAGATGTTTGTGTAATTCTAGGGGCTCCGGGAAAAGGAAGGTTCGTCTTGCTCCATCGTCCAGACACTCGCGTCATAAGCAGAACAGCAAAGGAATGAAAAGCACATTCCGTTGCTGTTCTGCTTATACAGTCGTGTCTACCAGTACGATTCCGCATTTGAACACTTTCCATGGGGCGGGCGGTGAGCCTCCTCACCGCTTTTGTAATGACCCCATAAAATTGGACACTATGTAGTTAAGCTGTTGCTTGATATTTATCGCGGAACTGAACCGGGCTCATCCTTAATTTAGATTTGATTCTTCTATTATTGTATTTTTCCATAAAAGCTTCGAGCTCCTGCTTGAAGTGCTCTATACTTTCAAAATCTTTATGATAAAGGAACTCTGATTTCATTAACCCAAAGAAGTTTTCTATTACCGCATTATCGTGACAGTTGCCCTTGCGGGACATACTTTGT
>NZ_WMFA01000012.1 GCF_009856445.1 Halobacillus litoralis | reverse complement strand
CGCTCGACTTGCATGTATTAGGCACGCCGCCAGCGTTCGTCCTGAGCCAGGATCAAACTCTCCATAAAAGTTAAGTTTGACTTGCTCATTTGCACACCGAATGTGCTTTGTTTCAAATCTCTTCTATAAAGAAGAAATGTTTTGACGTACTGGTTGGTTCGTTCAGTTTTCAAAGATCAAATGTTTTGATTGCCGCTCAAAACAGCGACTCAATTAGTGTATCACGTCCAGTTATTTATGTCAATAACTTTTTTGTGATTTATTTTTTTGAGCCGTTCGCGGCTTGCCGCCCTCTTAATGCGACAAGTAATAATTTATCATGTCTGTTGTTTTGTGTCAACAACTTTTTTCATGAATTTATTACGCTCGATGTCGCTCTCTTAATGCGACGCTTATTAATATAGCATGGGGTGATTTCTTCCGTCAATAACTTTTTACAAAAAGATCCCCTCTTCCGTTTCCCTTTCAGAAGAGGGGATCTTTTTATTGATCCATATATTCCCCGACAGGCTTGTATCTTCTATGGAAGATTTGAGGCCCTTTCGTATCCTGAGGTACAACTTCAATGACATCATGGTCTACAAGATATTCAATCATGGAAGATAAGTCCAGGATATATTCCTGAATTTCAGGATGCACTTTCAGTTCTCCAAACGACCAGGGTTCTTCCCTTTCATTCATCAACTCCAACAAATGCTGAGCACTCGCTCTTGATCTTTTACTAATCGAGTGTTCAACAGCCAGAATCATCAACTGTATTCTTTTATCTGTCGGTTCACCACTTTCAATAAGTTCCTGGTAAAGTTTATAGATCTCCGGTTCAATCCGCTTCACCTGATTCCACACTGTCACTTCTGGATGGAAACCTTTTTCAATAATGGATAACCGGGCTAGATAATGAAGAGAATTCACCATGCGGCTATAAGAATCAAGGTACTGCTCGGAATCAAACAAGTCTTTGGATTCACTATAACTACGAATCAACTTAGCAAATTCAATGGCTTTCTTTAAATTGCGGTTTTGTTGAGGGAACTCCCTCAAGTGTTCCTTCAGGTTGGTCAGATACTCATTTCTCTCGAAAATGATGTTGCCATTGATCACCCATTCTACAGCTCGACGATAAGAACTTGTATCAATCCAATGCTGGAGAAGCTTTTCATCCACTATATGCATCGCTGCTGACTTATTTTCAAATTCATAATGTTTCACATACCATAGTTCCTCCGCGTCCCGAACAATGATGAATAGAATGACATCAAAATTATCGGTCACAGGGCTGATTGGTTTCTTCTTTTCTAATATAAGAATGCCCAGCGTGTTACTCTGACTGGCTTTTTCTTGATAAATCGGGCGTAATAGATCTTCCATACTCTTTCCCCCACATTCAATTTCCCTTTCCTTGTGTTTATTCGCTATGTTTAGGCAAATTCCTTTTTTCCTATTATATTTGCCTAAAGAAAATATGCTATACTACGTGGTAGATAGTAAGGAGGGACCCTGAGTGGCGTTAAAATACAGCAGCAAAATCAACAAGATTCGTTCTTTTGCTTTCTGGTTGATTTTCCTTGGCATCGGCGTGATGTACATCGGGTTGTTATTCAAAGATGTGATGTGGGCCATGGCTACATTCATGATCTTAGGCATGGTATTTGTCGGCCTAAGTACAGTCGTCTATTTCTGGATTGGTATGCTTTCTACAAAGACCGTACAAATCATTTGTCCATCCTGTGAAAAACCGACCAAGATGCTTGGTCGTGTGGATGCGTGTATGCATTGCGATCAACCTTTGACGATGGACAAATCTTTAGAAGGAAAAGATTTTGATGAGAGATACAATAAGAAGCGGTATCAGAAGGAAACTCAAGGCCAGTAAAAAAATATGGAACAACTGTACTTAATCAAAAAACTCCGCTGCGTTCGCAGCGGAGTTTTTTATTTTCAGCTATAATTCAGCTCATCAATAAAAAAACTGAAAGCCTAGCGCTTCCAGTTTTAGTGAGCGTTATTCGATTGGCATTCTGTACACGTTCCATAGACTTCCATGCGATGATGACTTACATTAAATCCAGTCACCTGTTCAGCTAATGATTCCACTTCGTTCAAACTCGGATAGTGAAAGTCAACGATTTTACCGCATGATTCACAAATTGCATGATAGTGATCGCTGGTATTGCAATCAAAGCGGCTTGAAGAATCACCGTAAGTCAGTTCCCGTACGAGTCCGATTTCCCTGAATACACGGAGATTGTTATAAACCGTGGCTACACTCATGTTCGGAAATTTACTTTCCAATGCTTTATAAATTTCATCAGCTGTTGGGTGAGTCATAGAATTCAGCAGGTATTCAAGCACCGCATGACGCTGTGGAGTAATTCGTACACCAGAGCCTTTCAATGTATCAATGGCATCTTGGAGTCGATAGTCTGACACGGTCATGCACCTCGCTTTCATAAACTGATTCTTGATTTATAATATTATTAAATTAGAATCCTTACAATTAGTGTAACCTTTTCTTTAAGGAATTGTCAATATAAAGCACTGCTCAAAAAGTCGAGCCTCATACATCAGGATCCAGGGGTGTCTCTGTTCCTCCAAGTTGACGATTTACATAACGAGCTGCTACAAAGAGAAAATCCGATAGTCGATTTAAATAAGACACAACCAACTGGTTCTCCAATTCATCTTCCAGCGCCACTGTTATCCTCTCTGCCCTGCGGACCACTGTACGAGCAAGGTGAAGAGCAGCTGATGCCTGATGCCCGGAAGGCAGGATGAAATTCTTCAATGGCTCAAGGGACTGATCCCATTCATCAATTTGTTTTTCCAACTCATCAATATGCTCTTTTTTCAGCTTCCACATCACATCTTTCCCTTTAGGTGTAGCCAGTTCTGCGCCGACGTGGAATAAGACCGTCTGGATTTTCTGGAAAGTGTGTAGAAAAGCTTCCTTATCCGTCCAATCTTCATGATTCAAATGACTGAGAGCAAGACCAATCATTGAGTTTGCTTCATCACATGTGCCATAAGCCTCTACCCGGATATCATTTTTAGCTACACGTTGACCATAAATTAAAGATGTTTTTCCTTTATCCCCCGAACGTGTGTAAATCCTCATCTTAATACCCCCGTTTTGGATCAATAATATTTCGTAATTCTCCTTCTCCACTTATAAAAACAGATAGATTCTTTTCAAAAAGATCAAACCCTCGCGAAACATAGTGAGGCGAGATCCCTGATAAGTGCGGTGTTACCGTTACATTTTCTTCCTGCCAGAGCGGATGATCTTCAGGTAAAGGTTCCTCTTCAAAAACATCAAGGACCGCGTGTGAAATTTCTTTCTGAAGTACTGCATTTAGTATCACATCGGAAGAAACCAAGTCGCCTCTTCCCATGTTGAGAAAGATAGCACGCTTGGGCATTTCTTTAAAATGCTTCTCCTCAAGTAGATATTTCGTTTCCGGGGTACTCGGAAGAGCAGCCACAACAAAATCCGCAAGAGGAAGGACGAGTTCCAATTGTTGCACCGGGAAAGTCTGGTCGAAATGCGGTTTCTTTTTCCCTGACTTGGATATTCCAATCGTTTTCATTTGAAAGGCTTTGGCTAAACGGGCAACTTCCTGTTGAATGGCCCCCGTCCCAAGAAGAACCATTGTACGACCGCTTATTTCATTCATTACAGGTCGTCGGCTCCACTCTGCTTTCTCCTCTTGTTGAATAAGCGTTTTTGCCTTACGGGAGACTTGCAGCAACATAGAAATGGCATACTCTGCCATAGGTTGTGCATGGATGCCTCTTACATTCGTTACAAGAATGTCTCTTTCAGCAATCTCATCAAAAGGCATCCGATCCATTCCTGCAGATAAGACCATAATCCATTTCAGCTTCTTGGCTGATTGGACCTTTTCTCTATCCAAGTCTTCGCCGTATGTAATGAAGACATCCGCTTCCTCGAGGTAATATTTGGCTTCCCCCATCCCGTGACAGAAAATAAAGGCGGCCTCAGGAAAACGTGTTTGAAGCCTCAGTTGGATTTCATCTGGAACTCTTTTAATGGCAGAAACGATCTTCATGAATTCATCTCCTCCCCCTTTTCTTCTATATTAGATGATAAAGAAACCATAGTCACTTGTAGACTATGGCTCGGTTGATTTCATGATAGGTTTTCTCTAATATACTCTAGAGCTGATTCGACGTGCCCCTGAACTTTAACTTTACGGTATTCTTCAGCAAGTTTGCCTTCTTTATCGATGATAAAAGTGGAACGTTCAATACCATAATATTCTTTACCAAAGTTTTTCTTCAGTTTCCAAACACCAAACTGCTCAGCCACTTGGTGATCTTCATCAGCAAGCAGAAGGAATGGCAGGTCATGCTTGTTTATGAATTTTTCATGAGACTCCACCGGATCAGGGCTGACACCTAAAATAACGGCATCCAGGTCTTCGAAACTTTCATGATGATCGCGGAAATCGCAAGCCTCTGTCGTGCAACCAGGAGTCATGTCTTTAGGGTAAAAATAAAGGACTACGTTCTTCCCTTTATAATCAGAAAGGGATACGGATTCGCCGCTGTTCGCTGGTAATGTGAAGTCTTGTACTTGTTTTCCTTTTTCAACTGTCATAATAAGACCCTCCTAAATGGTTTCTACCACTTAGGTTACCTCAAATATAGACAAACTTCCAACTTCAGCGCTCTTCTTTATGCTTCAACCAAACTTTCGCAACAAGGGCAGCGGGAAGCGTATACCCTACCATCGCCTCGATGATGGCAATCCATTTCCCGAGTCCTACTGGCGTTAGATCTCCGTAACCGACTGTAAATAAAGTCACCCCGCTAAAGTAAACACTCCTTAGCATATCGTGAATCCAGTAATCTTGGGTAAACGGGACGTCTGCCTTATAAACCTCTATCCCTTGGAGAATCAGGGCAGCATAAATAATTCCAAAACCAACCATGACAATCGTATATAACATCATAATGGACACAAAGAGTTGGACAGAAAAGATTTTGTGTTCAAATTCTAGGGAGTTAAAAATCTGACGGAGACTTACTCCAATAAGTGCGAGGGAAAGTGTAGAAATAATGATTGTAACCATAGATAAGATAAGCCCCTTTAAAAACGAGTAAACAAGCCCTACTTTTTCATATGAAAACAAAGAGTCTTTTATGCCATACCTCATTTAAGACTGAACTGGTTGAAGGTCCATTTTTCATACAAAACCGGGCGAACGCACAGCCCGCGAATGGAAGTCTGCATAAGATACAGTAAACAATGGAAAGGGGGAATTGTGAATGGGTTACGGATATGGTGGAGGCTTTGCGCTAATCGTTGTTCTTTTCATCCTTCTAATCATCGTTGGTGCAGCATTCCTATACTAAAAACAGCTCGCACTGAGGCATAAGTGCGCTCAGTGTTACTTTCCTCGTAATCGATCGGACTACTGTTTCAACGCTCTAGAGTGAAGGAACCTTTCAAAGGCTGCTTCCTGGGTTACCGCCCGGGGAGCACCTTTGTGAATCATGATGGACAAGCATGCTACAATGAACAGTGAAAAGGATTGTTTAGGAGGCAAATGATGAATATCAATCAGTCGGAACACTTATATAAAGAAGCAACAGAACATATCGTAGGGGGCGTCAACTCTCCTTCCCGCGCCTATAAAGGCGTAGGAGGCGGAACTCCGGTGTATATGGAACGAGCGGAAGGCTCCCATTTCTATGATGTCGACGGAAATGAATATATCGATTACTTAGGAGCTTATGGTCCGATCATTACCGGACATGCGCATCCACATATTACAGAGGCCATAACCAAAGCTGCACAGAACGGTGTGTTGTACGGAACACCAACCGTCCTCGAAAACCGCTTTGCTAAAATGCTTAAAGAAGCCATTCCTTCATTGGATAAAGTAAGATTCGTCAATTCAGGGACAGAAGCTGTCATGACAACTATCCGAGTTGCTCGCGCTTATACGGGCAGAAACAAAATCATCAAATTCGCCGGATGTTACCACGGGCATTCTGATTTGGTCCTTGTAGCTGCAGGTTCCGGTCCATCAACTTTAGGTACCCCGGATTCAGCAGGCGTCCCTGCATCGATTGCCCAGGATGTAATTACGGTCCCTTTCAATGATATCGAACCATTCAAAGAAGCCCTTGAAAAATTCGGTGATGAGATCGCTGGAGTTCTTGTCGAACCGATTGTAGGAAACTTCGGAATTGTAGAACCTAAACCAGGTTTCCTTCAGGAAGTGAATGAGCTGACACATAAGGCGGGAGCTTTAGTTATTTATGATGAAGTCATTACTGCTTTTCGTTTTACATACGGAAGCGCTCAGCAACTCTTAGATATAGAGCCGGATATGACAGCGATGGGTAAAATCATCGGCGGCGGACTCCCGATTGGTGCTTACGGCGGCCGCGCGGATATTATGGAGCAAGTCGCTCCATTAGGTCCAGCCTACCAGGCGGGGACGATGGCAGGAAACCCTGCTTCCATGTCTGCAGGGATCGCTTGTCTAGAGGTCCTTCAAGAAGACGGCGTATATGAAGAAATGGACAGGCTCGGCGCCCGTTTGGAAAAAGGAATTCTAGAACATGCGGAAGAACACGGCGTGGAAATTCAAATCAATCGCTTGAAAGGCGCATTGACCGTATATTTCACAGATGAAAAAGTCGAAAACTATGAGCAGGCAGAAAATACGGACGGTGACCGATTCGCCCGCTTCTTCAAGCTCATGCTTGCTGAAGGAATCAATCTCGCCCCATCTAAATATGAAGCCTGGTTCCTGACCACCGCTCATACAGATGAAGATATCGACCAAACACTAACAGCTGTCGAAAAGACATTCAGGATCATGGCTAACGACTAACCACCCCTCTCCCCTGTGCACAGGGGAGATTTTTTATTGCTTTTTCTTCTTCGTTAGTTGATTATATGAAATGTTCATGCTATTATAAATACATAATTCTGAATATTCCCACGAATTATGATCTTTGTTTCATTTCTTTCCCTTTTCATGGTTCCAGCTTAGGCTGGTTCCCCTTTGGCTTATGCGGATTACGCATAAGCTTTTTCTTTTGTTCTCCTTCTTATCAAATGATGTATAATGGGGACATCCGGCTTTCTATTAGGAAAGTCTCTTTTGAATGCTCTTTTGTTCAAATTTTTCAGATTAAAGGATGATGTCTTCCATGAAACTAGGCGCACGAATGATGAAGACAGGATTAGCAGTAGGGATAGCCCTTTATATCGGTCACTTGGTCGGTTTTGTCTCTCCTCTACTCGCTGCGATCGCTGTCGTCTTTTCCATTCAACCTTCCATTTATCGGTCCTATCAATCCATCATTGAGCAAGTACAAGGAAACACCATCGGTGCGTTGATTGCCATTGTTGCCGTTTTCACTCTGGGCAACGATCCATTCATCGTAGGATTTGCGATCATTCTTGTCATAGGATTGACAACGACATTAAAAATGAACGAAAACACGATTGCCCTGGCTGTAGTAGCTGTCATTGCCCTGATGGACTCGACGGACCAAACCTTTTTATACTTTGCAGGTTCCAGGTTCGCCTCCATGCTGCTCGGGATTCTCGCGGCATTTATCGTCAACCTTGTTTTTCTTCCCCCACGGTATGAAACAAGGCTGTTTACAAAAATTGACCGAGCAACAAATGATATTCTGCAGTGGCTGAGAGTGACCACAAGAAACTTATCCGATGAACCTGCCCTTAAATATGAAATTACAAGGATTCAGGACGATATGCGTTGGATTGACCATACCTATCTTCTATATTCAGAAGAAAGAACCTATTTCAAAGGGAGTCACTTTTCTAAAGGAAGAAAAATGGTGCTCTTCCGTCAGTTGATAACAACCACTAAAAAATCCTTCGACGTCTTGAAGGCTTTTTATCGGTTGGAACACAAAATTGAACAAATTCCAGAACAGTTTCAAGATGCCGTTGTACAAGAGCTTGATAAGTTAATCAATGCACATGAAAAATTAATACTAAGTCTTAAAGGCCGCATAAAAAATACTCATAAACAATCATTAAGACGCATTGAAGAACCCGACATTCCTTTGCTTGTTGAACGCCTGATGAGCGTTTACCAAAAAAGCAACAATCCTGATAAACTGATCTTCCTCCCCCTTGCTTCACAATTGATGGAATACCACTATCAGTTAGAGCGACTCAAAAAATTATTAAAAAGTTACCAGGCACACCACCAGGATGACTTTATCCAAACAACAGAAAAATAAACACCTAAAGGCGAGTATGTCAGACATACTCGCCTTTTTGATCTCTACTACCATTAAAGATATCCATTCGGTAACACATATTTTTGAAAACCATATCATGACAGAACAAAAAAAGCTCAAGGTACTGAACCTTGAGCTTTTCGTTACGTTCCCATATATTCTTCTTTAGGATCATCCAGCTCCTGCACTTGGTACAGGTCGTAATAATGGCCTTGTTTCTTCATCAACTCCTGGTGGGAGCCGACTTCTACGATTTCACCATTCTCGATGTGGACAATCCGGTCCGCATGGGTGATGGTAGAAAGGCGATGAGCCACAATAAACGTTGTCCGTTCAGAAGCTAATCGTTCAAGAGCATTTTGAATGAGATGCTCACTTTCCAAATCAAGAGCAGAAGTCGCTTCATCTAAAACGAGTAACGGCGGGTTTTTCAAAAATACCCTTGCGATTGCCACCCTTTGTTTTTGACCACCCGATAACTTCACACCTCTTTCACCGACCAACGTATCGTAGCCGTTCGGAAGATTCATGATAAAATCATGGGCATTCGCCGCTTTCGCAGCCTCAACCATCTGTTCATCCGTGGCATCCGGATTACCCATTCGTATATTCATCGCGATCGATTCACTAAAGAGGATATTGTCCTGAAGCACCATGCCAATGTTATCTCTGAGAGATCTTGCTTCAAAGTCCCTAATATCTATTCCATCAATAGAGATGGAACCTGAAGTGACATCGTAGAATCGAGGGATCAAACTAATAAGGGTCGACTTCCCACCCCCGCTCATGCCGACAAAAGCGATGGTTTCTCCTTGATTAATGTCCAGGCTGACATTTTTAAGGACGAGCGGATCTTCTTCATCGTATCGAAAGGAGACATCCTCTACTTTGACGTCGCCTCTCACGTGTTCCATTTTCTTCGCTTCCGGTTTATCGACAATGTCATATTTTTCATCCACAAATTCAAAAACACGATCCATGGAGGCGATGGATTGTGTAAGCACTGTCGCGGAATTGACGAGGCGGCGCAGCGGATTATATACACGATCCATATAGCCGACAAACGCAACCATTGTACCAACGGTTAGAGAACCTGTGATGACTTGGTAACCTGCAAAAGCAATGACTAACAATGGCGCAAGATCTGTAATCGTATTCGTTACAGAGTAGGTGTAAGCGTTCCAGTTAGTATGGGTGATCGCTTTATCCAGGAAATTCTTATTCTTCACATCAAATTGTTCTTGTTCATGATCTTCCAAAGCGAAACTCCTGGTCACAGGAACCCCCTGTACACGTTCATGCAAGTGACCTTGTACTTCAGCAAGGGCCTGTGAACGATCGCGCGTAAGCTTTCGTAACCTTGCGTAAAAATATTTGACCGCAAAGCCGTAAAAAGGGAACAAAGCAATAGACACCAATGTAAGCCAAGGATCCATCGTCAACATGATAATGATGGCAATAACAATGGTGAACATATCGAGCCAAATATTCATAAGGCCTGTGATTACGAATGTTTTCGTTTGCTCTACATCATGAATGACGCGGGAGATGATTTCTCCTGTTTTTGTTCTAGAATAAAAGCGTAAACTCAAACGTTGAATATGGTCGAAAAGTTTTTCTCTAATATCATATAAAATGTTACTCCCTATCCATTGCGCCAAGTATTGCCTAATGTATTCAATAGGCGGCCGCAGAATGAGGAAAATGAGAAAAGCTCCTCCTAAAATGAGCAGCAATTGATCCAGCCGTTCTGCCTGCGTCATATCTTCCGCATTAATGATATCATCTATGACATATTTAATAATGAGCGGCATTAACAAAGGGATAGAAAATTTAACGATTCCTATAAGGACGGTGAGAATAATTTTCCCTTTGTAGGGCTGCACAAATCGTAAATACCTTTTTATACTGTCCAAAACAACACCTTCTCTCTAAACCTTTCAAACAACAACGAAGCGCACTTTTTATAAGTGCGCAATCGGTCATTATCTATACGTTAAGTACCTTTCATACCACTGATCGATAAATTCTGGGGAAAACGGTCCTTTTCGCTGACGAATCCACCTGATTAAAATATCAATGTTGTTATAGAGGATACGATCCAACACATGCGGATAATTCATCCTTTTTTTATGGATTTCATATTCGTCTTCATCGAGTATTTTATAGGTCATATCAGGGAATATTTTCACGTCCAGATCATAATCAATATATTTAATCGTTTCATCTTCATAGACGAAGGGAGAACTAATGTTGCAGTAGTAATATACTCCATCGTTCCTTAACATACCGATAATGTTGAACCAGTATTTAGAGTGAAAATAACAGATCGCCGGTTCTCTGGTGATCCACCTTCTGCCATCACTTTCAGTTACTTCCGTACGGTCATTGGCTCCGATGATCACGTGCCTTGTCCCTTTCAATATGGTGGTACTATCCCAAACTCTGTGTAACTGCCCATTGTGCTTATAGCTCTGGATTTCTATCCGTTTACCTGCTTCTGGGCCGGGCATACAATCCCCCCTTCCCTTTCTATTCCATATCACCTTCTACCTATTATAACGACAAATGAAGTGGATTGAAAACAATTGGACCAGAGACAGGAGTATCGAACAAAACCATCCCCTTTTATTCCACAATAGCTCCCGATTGTGGAAGACTCAGTTTCGAGATGTTCGTGGGATTCTAGGGGCTCCGGGAAAAGGTTCGCTTTCCATGGGGCGGGCGGTGAGCCTCCTCAGGCTCCGCCTTCCGGGGTCTCACCTGTCCCACGCGTCCCATAGGAGTCTCACCGTTTCCCTCCGCCCCTTTACCTTATAAGTGTCTCGAAACCACTTCTAACAGGGGCAGCTTGAATGGTTGAGGGAAGTGGATGATTAGAACAACTGTATTCATAAGGAAGGTTCCAATTCTTCTTCCCTAGGCTGGCATAAAGTGCCTTGTACCAAGCATTTGCCTATGATAAACGTCAATTGGGCTAGAGTTTATATCATTCACTTCTCATAACCATACAAGTGACTTTTAAGTAGTAGTTTCGAGAACCTTCCTTGGTTAGGGGGCGGAGGGGAATGGCGAGACTCCTGCGGGAAAAGAGTGCTAGGTGAGACCCCGGAAGGCGTCAGCCTGAGGAGGCTCATCGCGCTCCCGCGGAAAGCGAGTTATTCCCCGGAGCCCCCATTCACTTAACAAAAGTCTCGAAACTGAGTCTTCAAGAAACCTGCCATATTGTTTAATAAATATTAAAAAGATATGTAAATAAAAGAAGCCGCCCGCTAAAGGGGCGACTTCTTAATCGGGGGATTGATACAGGCTAAAGGGCAGCCTGGCCAACCGACCAACCGCTCAGGTTATTTTTTCTTAGCCTGAGATTTTTGGTTCTGCTGCTGTACGTGCTGCGCGTCAGTTTGTTGAGCGAATTCAGCGCCGTATTGGGATTTCCCTTGTGCAGCTTGTTGGTTTTGTTGTTTCACGTGGTTAACGTCTGTACCAGCTGCTGTTTTGTTTTGTTTCGGTTGCTTAGCCATGTTTATCACCTCCGCAAAAATTATTGTGTACAGGAGGCGGTCATTTCATTCCAAAAAACAAAATTTTTATATAAAAAAAACCGCTCCCATGTAAGGAGCGGTTTTTAAAATTAATGAGATAATCTTTTCGTACCGATGTAACGCTGACTCCAGTAGTTACTGGACAGTGAACTAATTTCAACACCATTTGTAGAACCAGTATGGATAAAGCTGTTGTTCCCTACATAAATACCTGCATGGGAAGCACCTGGCTTATAAGTTTCAAAAAAGACAAGATCTCCAACCTGACGATTTGAACCACTTACAGAATCCATTCTGCTGTCTGCGTAGATCGATGCAACTGTACGTGGGATACTTACGCCTTCCTGAGCATATACGTATTGAAGGAATCCACTGCAATCAAATCCTGCAGGAGATGTACCCGCCCATTGATACGGGGTACCAATATGCTTTTTAGCTTCTTGAATCAATCCATCTACAAATCCTGTGTTTGAAGAAGACGAATCTGTGGTAGATGTATGACTAGAGCCTGATGAATCTGAAGAAGACCCAGAAGATGTAGGTTCACCACTAACTTTCAACTTTTGACCTACATAGATGATATTCCCAGAAAGACCATTAAGACTCTTTAGATTTGAAACTGAAGTTCCATGATTGTTCGCAATCAACCACAAGGAATCTCCACTCTGTACTGTGTACGTACTTGTAGATTGTGAAGAACTGGAACTGCTGCTTGAAGAACTCGTGTTACTGCTGGAGTCTGATGTACTTCCTGATACGGAAAGTTTTTGGCCAGGGTGGATAATGTTACTGGACAAATTGTTAAGACTCTTCAATTTAGAAACAGACATACCATGACGATTAGCTATTAACCATAAGGAATCTCCAGACTCAACAGTATATGTACCATTAGAGCTCGAAGAAGAAGATGAACTAGATTGAGATGTAGCTGATGAATCTTTTTCAACAATCAAAGTTTGCCCGATGTAAATTGTATCTGAATTAAGACTGTTCCAAGATTTGATTTCTGAAATAGACCCGTCATATTGATAACTCAACTTCCAAAGTGAATCCCCAGATTTCACTTTATGCAATTCATCAGCAAAAACAGAAGTTCCCCATAAAGATGCCCCGATCAAAGCTCCACTGACAGCCGTCACCAATTTCTTCTTATTCATTATATTTTTACTCTCCCCTATGTAATAAATTGTTTAAATTGTTTGGTCAAATAACCTATGTCCTATTATTCACAAATGCCAACAATTTGTAAATACTCCAAAACTTCTACAAATACCAACATTTGCCCAAAAACATTGTCATATTAGGCACAAACCTGTTTCGTTACAATTACTTTACAGGTTTGTTACATGAAGATTCAGGGGGACTTTTATCATGTATGACCTCAAACTTTTTACATAAATTAAGAGTGAAGGAGGGTCTGTCTATGTATGTAGGACGGGATTTATCCGCATTATCTATGGAACCCAAACAAAAGTGGCAGGAAAAAGAGCTTGGATATTTTCACTATGCCCTATCCCAGTCTTCTCCCTATTTGAATTCTGAAGGGATCACCCTTTTACGTGAAATCAATGAGGAAATTAAGCGCCGCGGAGGTTTAGAGCAGCAAGAAGCTACTTGGACCAGCGGCACTCATCCTGTTACCGATTGATATGTGGGTGGGCTTTCTGATGAGATACCGGGAATGGATAGTCTTCCATGTCTTCAGGTGCAATGAATGTTGCACGCTCATGATCAAGTGTTCCTGCTTTTACAGTAACCTTGATGACTTCCATTTCCCATATCAAATGAGAAAAAACATGCTTGATACGATCCAAGGATTCCCCAACTTCCACTTTCAAACCATATTCACCATAAAACCAGTGCTCAACCGCTTCAAGACCTACGTCCTCAAGAGGAACCATAGGGTATTGCCACAACGAAGCGAGCAGACCTGTGTTCGGCCTTTGCTCGATCAGCACTTCCCCTTTTTCATTTTGCACGAGAAGGAGGAGGTATGGAGTTTTCTTCTGTTTCTTTTTAGAGGCTTTAACCGGAAGCTCGGTTTCTACTCCTTCGTCAAAAGCTCTGCAATGTTCTTGGACAGGACATAGCATGCAGGAAGGGTTTTTAGGGGTACAGACAAGGGCACCATGTTCCATCAACCCCTGATTAAATGAAGAAGGATCCTCTTCAGAAATCAATTGTTTCACAAGCTCTTCAAAAAGTTTCCTCGTCGATTGTTTGCTAATATCATCCTCAACAAGAAGAATTCTTGATAAAACCCTCATCACATTGCCATCCACTGCTGGTTCTGGTATATCATAGGCAATACTTAAAATAGCGCCGCGCGTATAAGGCCCGACCCCTTTGAGGCTGCCTAATTCTTCAGCGTCTGCTGGGACGATACCCTCGTACTCAGACACAACCTCTCTTACCGCGTTTTGCAAATTTCGCGCACGGGAATAGTATCCTAAGCCTTCCCATGCTTTCAAGACCTCCTGTTCATCTGCCTTAGCTAAAGCTTCCGGTGTAGGAAACTTATCCATAAAATGATTAAAATAAGGGATGACCGTATCAACACGTGTTTGTTGGAGCATAATTTCAGATACCCACACGCGGTAAGGGTCCTGGTTTTCACGCCATGGGAGAATCCGCTGCTCTTCTTTAAACCAGCGAATTAAATCCTTTCTATAGGTTTCCTTGTCGAAGTTATTTAAAATATGTTTAACTCTTTCAGTTCTTTTCATCTTTCTTCACCCTTCGTGATAAACTACTGTTGGAACGTCCGACCTGCCAAAGGAGGTATGGAATTTGGATACAGGCACACATGTCGTCATGGGCGTTGCATTAGGAGGACTGGCTACACTTGACCCTGTCGTCAATGCAGACCCCAATCTTTTCAATGCCGTTCTTATCGGAACAATGATCGGCTCACAGGCGCCCGATTCAGACACGGTACTAAAATTAAGGAATAATGCCGTTTACATTCGGCACCACCGCGGCATCACACATTCCATTCCTGCTGTGATGCTCTGGGGGATCACCATTCCCAGCATCATTTATCTGTTCACTCCTGAGGTGAACTTTATTCACCTTTGGCTCTGGACTTTTCTTGCTGTCATCCTGCATGTGTTCGTGGATGTATTTAATGCTTATGGTACCCAAGCGTATCGCCCTATTACAAACAGATGGGTCGCTTATGGGTTCATCAATACATTCGACCCATATATTTTCATTTTGCATATTGCAGGCATTGTCGCATGGAATTTAGGTGCGGACCCAGGCACTTTATGGCTGATTATATATTTTGTCATTGCCCTCTATTACCTGAAAAGGTATTTTGACAAAAGGGAACTGGTTCGTTTGATTCATGAAAACATCAAGGATGTCAAACAAATTGCGACCTCCCCTACAATGAAACAGAATGTTTGGAGGATAGCTATCACTACACCCACTCATTATTACGTTGGCAGGGCGGAAAACGGTCATTTAACCATCCTTGATACATTCACCAATAAACCGATCGATCATGATGATCCGGTCATTCAGAAAGCTCTGACTGATCATAACATCAAAGCATTTTTATCATTTTCACCCGTGTACAGGTACGAGATGAGTTACTATGATGAATATACAGAAGTAAGGTTCATTGATCTTCGATATCGCTCACGGGGACGCTATCCGTTTGTTGCGCTTGCTCAAATTGATGATGAGCAT
The DNA here is from genome assembly GCF_009856445.1 of Halobacillus litoralis. Lineage (GTDB taxonomy): Bacteria > Bacillota > Bacilli > Bacillales > Halobacillaceae > Halobacillus > Halobacillus litoralis. The sequence goes on along the minus strand of NZ_WMFA01000012.1, from coordinate 76,176 downwards.
GGAGATGATTTAAAAATTCTCAATTCGTATACAGGATGGGTATTTACAGAAGAGAAACTGCAGAATAAAGTAAGCCCGATGTGATGAATCAGAAGCTTGAGGAAAACATAAAAGAAGGAGTCTCTCAAGAGGAGAGGCTCCTTTTTTTAAATCCTGTGTTATTACTGAAGATACCCTTTTTTCTCAAGCATGTTCTTGTATTTTGGATTTGTAGCGACGAACTCATGAAGCTTAGGACCGTAATGATGAATCCACTGCAAAACAATCTGTTCAGTGACCTGCTTCCCCTGGTAATCATGACCAGCTTTGGCTCGTGTCGATTCAAAATCCTCCCAAAGAAGTTCCACCCACGTCCTTGCTTCGTCTATAGTTAGTTCTGAATTCTGATGATATAATTTTTCAGCTAAACGCTGGTACATTTCATTCATATGACCACTCCATATTTGGCAATGTTTACACTGCCATTGTAACACATACAGGCTCAAAGTAGGTACATACTAATATTGTCTCTAGCTAGAGACATGAGGAGGATGACTGATGCGTAATAAGGCAAAGAATTTCCCTAATGTTAAAATGACGCACGCACCTGATGACCAAAGCGAATATCTCGCGAAGCGTCCAGACGGTACAATCAACAGCAAACCTCAAGAGAGAGCAGCTAGATCGAGACACCGTGACGTCAATGATGTAGGGAGGAATTACCATGGGTAAACGTAATTTCAAATCAAAAGCCTCTGGCATCTATTCCCACCGCAGCATCAAACATTTGAGCAGCCGTGTGAATGGAGAAACAGAACAGACGCAAGCAGACCAAATCACTGAAATCCAAGCACGTAAACGCAACTAAAAATACCGGGCACGTTTAACACGTGCCCGGCCTCTTTATTATCCATCCAATTTGTTTCCTAACATGGAAATTGGCAAAGCTTCTTCTTCGCTGCTTACTTTTCCCCCCTGGTTATCTTGCCTGTAGCCCCAGGCAAACACACCATTCATATATTCAATATAAAACGTGTGACCCGGGTCACCATCAACCTCGTATGTCTCGCCCGCCTTAAAATCACTTGGATTTAACATATAGGACCTAGCCATAATAATTTTACGTTCATGAACAGCAAATTCGTTGACCATCCCTAATTGTTCCGCTTTTTGGGCCTTTTCTGTCAGCTCCGCAATTTCTGAACGCAACTCTTCTTGTGTATATTCACTATACCTTTTTTCCATATAGAAACCTCCTCCATACAAGCTCTCTTTACATTTTAGCAGGGTTTGTCCACAATGAATATAAGGCAGTACAGATAAGGAGAGATTAAGGATGAAGAATGTTTGGATTACAGGAGCTGGAACAGGTTTAGGGCGTGCTTTAGCCTTAACTTACGCTGAGAACAACTATAAGGTATATCTCTCAGGAAGAACAGCTGAGCATTTACAAATCACTCAAAATGAAATTATAAAAGAAGGTGGAAAAGCAGAGGTTCTCATTTGTGATGTGACAGAGCAATCATCGATCAAAGAAGCTATTAAACAGATCGATTCCTTACACGTGCTGATCAACAACGCAGGCCTCGGTCATTTCGGTGAGCTTTCATCTTATTCTGAAGAAAAGATCGATCAACTGTTCAACACGAACGTCAAAGGTACCATCTTGACTACCCAGCTTGCGATTCCATTGTTAGAATACACGGAAGGTCGTGTGTTAAACATTATTTCCACCGCCGGTTTACGCGGGAAGAAGAATGAAAGCATATACTGTGCTAGCAAATTTGCTATACGGGGCTTTACCGAAAGCCTCCACAAAGAATGGGAAGACGCATCCTTAACAGCGACTGCCGTTTATATGGGCGGAATGAACACACCATTTTGGAATGACACCGATCATGTGTCCAATCCAAATCAGTTAAAAGGTCCGGAACTTGTCGCTGAACAAATTTTCGCAGAAGATGATGGGCGAAACGAAATATTCATCGATCGTTAACTTTACAACACAAATGAAAAGAGTACCGGAGCGACTTGTTCGCACGGTACTTTTTTTTGCATATTCGCATCTCCTTTGAGGCGGCTCGCACCTTCTTTGGTGCCCTTGCATCTCCTTAGGTGCGACTCGCATCTCCTTTGGCGCGACTCGCATCTCCTTTGGCGCGACTTGCATCTCCTTTGGCGCGACTTGCATTCCTTTGGCGCGACTTGCATCTCCTTTGGCGCGACTTGCATCTCCTTTGGCGCGACTTGCATCTCCTTTGGCGCGACTTACATCTCCCTCGGCGCGACTTGCATCTCCTTTGGCGCGACTTACATCTCCCTCGGCGCGACTTGCATCTCCTTTGGCGCGACTTGCATCTCCTTTGGCGCGACTTGCATCTCCTTTGGCGCGACTTGCATCTCCCTCGGCGCGACTTGCATCTCCTTTGGCGCGACTTACATCTCCCTCGGCGCGACTCACATATCCTCTGGTATTATCATAATAAAAAAGGGCTTGCCATAACGGCAAGCCCTTCTTTTGACTTGAAGAACTTACTCTCCAAGACCCTCTTCTTTTGCTTTTGCTACTACAGCTTCTACAGCTTCCGCTTCGTCAGAACCTTCCGCTTTGAACGTCACTTCTGCACCGTTCGGAATTCCAAGGGACATGACGCCCATGATGGACTTCATGTTCACGGATTTACCTTTATACTCGATGTTTACGTCGGATTGGTACTTTCCTGCGACTTGTACAAGTGCTGTTGCTGGACGTGCGTGGACGCCGTCAGCTGCTGTAATTTTCATTGTTTGTTCTGCCATGATAAACTCTCCTCTTTATTTACTGATTTCAATGATATCTGGATCATTGTGATTGACTTGACCTGATGCCTTGATGTTTACAGACTGTCCTTCTTGAAGGTTTGTAAAGACAATCGGCGTTACGACGGATGGAGCATTTTCTTTCACGTAATCCAAGTCCACTTCCATCAATGCCTGACCCTGCTTCACTTCGTCTCCTTCAGAGATCTTAGCTGTAAATCCTTCCCCTTTCAATCCGACTGTATCGATTCCGATATGAATCAGGATTTCCATGCCATTCTCAGCTTCAAGGCCTATGGCATGCTTTGTAGGGAATACGTTAAGGACTTTACCATTAATCGGTGAAACAATATTACCATCTTCCGGCTCAATTGCAAAGCCATCGCCCATCATCTTGCCAGAAAATACTTGATCTGGAACTTCAGTGATCGGCATGATTTTTCCTTTGATTGGGCTTACAAATTCCAATTCACCTTCAGTGACCGGAGCTTCTGCTGCTTTTTCTGCGTTCTTCATTTCAGAAGCATCTTCTCTTGATCTTGGTGTCTTACCATCCATGATGTCTTGCATTTGGCCACGCAAGGTATCAGATACAGGTCCGAAGATGGCCTGGATATTGTTCCCGACTTCCATAACACCGGAAGCCCCAAGTTTTTTCAAGCGATTTTTGTTCACATCATTTTTATCATTTACAGAAACACGTAGTCGAGTGATACATGCATCCAGGTGGTCGATATTCTTTTGTCCACCCATCGCTTCAAGAATTTCGAACGGCAAATCGCCGACTTCTCCATCCTCTTCTTCATCTTCTGCTTCGTCTTCACGTCCAGGTGTCGCCAAGTTGAACTTGAGGATCGCCCAACGGAATCCAAAGTAGTAAACCACAGAGAACACGAGACCAACGATGATGACCCACCACCAGTCGGTACGGTTAGGAAGTACTCCAAATAGAATGAAGTCGATCAGACCACCAGAGAATGTCTGTCCGATTTTAACTCCAAGAATCTCCATAATCATAAAGGAGAAACCAGCGAATACAGCATGGATCGCAAACAATAGTGGTGCAACGAATAGGAAAGAGAACTCAATTGGTTCTGTGATACCTGTCAAGAAAGAAGTCAAGGCTGCAGAAGCCATGATACCTCCGACCACTTTTTTACGTTCAGGTTTAGCTGTGTGATAAATTGCAAGGGCAGCAGCTGGAAGACCGAACATCATGAACGGGAATTTACCAACCATGAATGTTCCAGCAGTGAATTCCACACCGTCTCTCAACTGTTCGAAGAAGATTGTCTGATCTCCTCGTACAATTTCTCCAGCAGCGTTTGTATAAGATCCGAATTCAAACCAGAATGGTGAATAGAAAATATGGTGCAAACCAAATGGAATCAAGGAACGCTCAATCAATCCGAAGAAGAAAGCCGAAATGGTCTGGTTCCCCTCCAACATTAAGTGGGAAAGAGCATTCAACCCTGATTGTGCAAACGGCCATACCCAAAGCATGATGATCCCTAGGAAAAGGGAAGAGAAAGCCGTGATGATTGGCACGAAACGTTTCCCAGCAAAGAAACCAAGAAACTGTGGTAATTCAATATTGAAGAACCGGTTATAAAGAGCAGCAGCCAAAATACCAACGATGATACCGCCAAATACTCCTGTTTGAAGCGTCGGAATACCGAGTACTTCGGCATAGGCCGGATCTGAGGTCATGTCGGCATCAACATTACCGAGTACCCCCATAACCACATTCATAATCAAATAACCGATGATCGCAGCAAGACCTGCTACCCCGTCACCTTTCGCTAAACCGATGGCAACACCAACAGCGAATAACAACGGCAGGTTGTCAAAGACAATTCCTCCAGCTTCAGCCATTACTTGAAGTAATGTTTGAACCCAAGGTGTTCCGAAGAATGGCACTTTATCAACAAAGTTGTCTTGAGCAAAGCTTGTACCAAAAGCCAGCAGAATACCAGCCGCAGGCAATAGTGCGACAGGAGTCATTAAAGCTTTACCGACTTTTTGCAGTGTGCCGAAAGCATTCTTGAACATTCTATTTCCTCCTTTTTATTTTGTGACGCAAGCCTCTGGCCCCATGAAATCCATTTGTCAGAAAAATAAAACGTTTTCAACAAAAAAGGAACGATAAGCGTCCACGAGTGGACGCCGATTATGGATAATAGCTCGTCCCGCTATTCACAGCAGGACAATAAAAAAGCATGAGCACAAGAGGTGAATGGGTTCCATAAGGATAGTCCTATCCCTATGATAACCACTTCACCTCCATGTACTCATGCCTGATCGTGTCAGTAACACGTACGTTTTAGGTTTTATGGGTTAAACGCTGTAAATGGATCGTCAAATAAATGGCTTCTGACTCATCTACAGGTTTATTCAGTTGCTTTTGCATCACTTTTATCAGTTTCCAAGCTAAATTATAGCACACTGGATATTCTTCTTTCAACATGTTAGCTAAACGAATTTCATCCCCCACGTTTTCATCCTGGTAAACACGGTCGATGGCCCTGTGTAAATGCTGAACGAGTCTATGGTAGTCCACGCTCTTTTTATCAATTTGAACGTCCATCGTATCCTCAACAAGCTGAACAAGGTGTGTGATGAGCTGGTTATGACGGTTCAGTTCCCTTAATGTCTTGTCTGTGACCGCACTATGAATATGGAGAGCGATGAACCCTACCTCCCCTTCCGGAAATTGAATCCCCATTTTATCGTAAATCATCGTCACGACTTCCATCGCAATTTGATATTCCTTCGGATAAAGGGATTCAATTTCGAGCAAGAATGGATTGGAGAACTGCAGGTCCTTTTTTGCCCGGTTGATAGCGAATGCCAGGTGATCCGTCAGAGCGACGTGAATATGCTGGTTAAGCTCCTGCCCCATGCGCGACTCGACGTGATGGAGGATATCACTCATGAAGTCAATCAAGTTCTCGTCGATATACGGTAATAAACTCACATATTGTTCTTTTTCCTGTTCATTACTCAGCAAAAATGTCTTATCGGCTTTTTCGGAAGAAATTTCGTCTCCCTTCTTCCGGTTAAAACCAATTCCTTTCCCAATTAACACCACTTCTTCATAAGTTGGGTGGGAAGCAATGACTACATTATTATTGAGCACTTTTTTTATCTTTATCTGCTTTTCCATAATGGTCCCCCACTTAAATTACACTAAAAGCGTTTTCAGTCATCTCATAACTTCTATCCTATATTTGATTTGTTTTTTTTACAAGTGGAAGGCTAAGGAATAAGCTTTCCTCTTTGTGTGAAAGCGATTACGTCGTGTACAATCATTTAGGTGCTGGGAAACGCCCCGCACGGAGAGGAGATGAAACAATGATTAAACTATTTGTCACAGATCTTGACGGTACACTTCTTGGTGCCGATCATTATATTAAAAATGAAGACATTGATGCACTGAACCGCATGATTGAAGATGGCCCTCCACTTGCTGTCGCCTCCGGCCGTATGGACCATGAGATTATTGAGGTTCTAAAACGCGTAGGTGTGAATGGACATCGTGTCAGTCAAAATGGAGCTTTTGTATTTGACAATGAAGGTACTCAGATTCATGCCAAAACGTTCGATTCGGAACTGGCCCAAAGAATCATCCAGGCCGTCGACAAAGAACCGATGATTAAAACAGTTTCTACAGCTGATGAAACGTTTACGAAGGAATCAAACAGATTCGTGGATATGATTTCTGAACAAATGTTTCATGATATCATCATTCAACCGGATTTGAACGAAAAGGTCGGCCATACGATTACTCCTTCAAAAATTGCATTGCACGGGATAGAAGCTGATGTAATGAAAGCTGCCAAAAGAATTGAAGAGTTGTTCGGGAAGGAAATTGACAGTTTCGTCTCACATGAGACATGTGTCGATATGATGCCTAAATCAATTAATAAACAAACCGGTCTTAGGCAGTTAATTGAAGGCTTCGGCATTCAACCTGATGAAATCGCGTGTGTCGGAGATTCCTTCAATGACTTGAGCATGTTTGAAATGACTCCTTACAGCTATGCCATGTCTACAGCTCACGACCAGGTGAAGGAAAAAGCAAGTACGGTTGTCGATCATGTGCATGAGGCAATCGAAGACTTGGATAAAAAAGGACTTTTAAGCAAAAAAGAACAAGCGGCTGACATTTAAGTCAGACGGCTTGTTCTTTTTTTATTCCTTTACATACTCTTCGATAAAACGATCAATAAGATCAAATGTGAAACCTTTCCTGTATAGTCCTGATTTTACTTTCTGCTTCAACTCATACCCTTCCGCCTTGGATTGAAATTTGCGAACCAGCTTCTCCCCCTGATAAATAACCGCTTCCCACTCCGTATCTTCATTCTCATCTTCCGGCAAGTTCGCCACCACTTCCTGTATGACGTCTCCCTGATATCCTTTTTGCATTAGTGTCTGTTGTACATTTTGAATTTGCTGACGGTAAGATTTCTTCCCATCGTTTTTCAATTTCTTTTCAGCGAATTTCATTGCTTTTTCGTATTGTTTATCAAAAGAATAAATCGTGATGGCTTCCTCCGCTCTCCCTGCAGAAACCCCTTTATCCAACAATTCTTTTTTCAAAAGAAGCGGCCCTTTGCTGGAAGTCATGATCCTTGTTCTCACAAGGGAATTTGCGAACTCCTGATCATCCAACAATCGATCTTTGTTCAACCGCGAAATGATTTCTTCAATATGTTCCGGGTCCGTCTCTTTGTCTTTCAAATAGTCACGAATCTCTTTTTCCGAGCGCATGCGATAGCTTAAATAATTAATCGCAAGGGTATAAGATTTATGAAGCGTATCGGTTTGAATCAGTGCGTTAATCAAGGCATCATCAAGTTCCATGTTTTTCTGGAGGCGGTATTTTATAAGAACGTCTTCATCCACACTGAATCCGTACTCTTCTCCATTTCCTTTATCCAGAAAAATGTTGTATCTACTCTTATGTTTTTTCTGCGTCGTAATTTTAGTAAGTTTAGCCATCCGGTTCACCTCTTTGACCATATTTTATCATGGAATGCGGTTTGCGTATCGTCAAACCGCATCAAATGGAGCAAACTATTGACAACCTCATACTGACAGGAGGAATAAATATGAAAATCGCCATTACAGGAGGTACTGGTTTTGTCGGTACCCAATTAAAAGAAAAGCTCGTACAGGAAGGGCATGACGTGTACATATTGACACGGAGTCCGGAAAAGTACCAGAACACAGATCAAGTGATGTATGTAGGCTGGTTGAAAGAGGATTTCCATCCAGAAAAAGAACTTCCTATACTTGATGCCATTGTGAACTTGGCCGGAGAATCATTGAACAGTGGTCGCTGGACAGAGGAAAGGAAACAATCCATTTTGGAAAGTCGGATCAAAGCGACCGAAGGCGTATTGGATCTGATCGATGCTCTTCCAGAAAAGCCGGAGGTGCTCGTAAACGCGTCCGCTGTTGGATATTACGGTCAATCAAAAACCAAGACATTCACAGAGGAAACCACTGTTCCCGGTAATGATTTTCTAGCCAATGTTGTGGAAGAATGGGAGGCACGCGCTTCACAGGCAGCTGAGAAAGGAGTTCGCACGGTCTACGTCCGCTTCGGCATTATTTTAGGAGAAGAAGGCGCGCTCCCGAAAATGATCCTTCCCTATAAAATGATGATCGGAGGAAATTTAGGTTCAGGGGAACAATGGATGTCCTGGATCCATATTGATGATGTAGTCGGCCTCGTTCATTTCGCAATCGAAAATAAAAACATTCATGGCCCCTTAAACGGAACTGCTCCCAATCCGAAAAGAAACAAAGATTTTGGACAGACACTTGGAGAAGTATTGAACCGCCCGCATTGGATTCCAGCTCCTGCCTTTGCTTTGAAAGTGGCACTAGGAGACATGAGTACACTTCTCTTAGATGGGCAATGTGTGATTCCTAAAAAAACGATGGCTTCTGGGTACACATTCCATCATCCAGAATTACAACCTGCCCTGTCGTCCATTTTAAATAAATAGGCTATGTTATCTGGGGGATTGATCTTCGAAAGACATGTTGGTAGGTGAATTTCCCGGTGTTAGTGATGAGATAAGTGGGAAATACTTTCCTGATGCCCGTATCCATAGGGCGGGAAATATCCCCTTTATTAGAAAGCGAGATCAGCCGTCTGCTGAATGGTTACGGACGGATGAACATTTTACAGCGGATGTAAACACGCATGAGGGCTCATAAAGCCCCTCTGACCAAGGGAACTAAATCTAAGGAGGAACTTTTAATGACATATACTGTAATAACGGGTGCAAGTTCTGGAATCGGTTATGAGACCGCATTGGCGTTTGCTAAACGAGGTAAAAATCTTATTCTTACAGCCAGACGAGAGAACAATCTTGAAGAGTTAAAATCGAAAGTCAATGAGATGAATGCCGACATTGACGTGATCATCATGACGGCAGACTTAGCTGAAAACGATCAAGTGTATGATTTTTATGAGCGAACAAAGGAATATGAAGTGGAAACTTGGATCAACAATGCCGGTTTCGGAAACTTCGACTCCATATCAGATCAAGAACTCCCTAAAATTGAAAAAATGCTTCGGTTGAATAATGAAGCCTTAACGATCCTATCCTCCTTGTATGTCAGAGATTACGCCGAACAGGAAGGAACACAATTGATTAATGTTTCTTCAGGCGGAGGATACACGATTGTCGGTGGCGCTGTGACCTATTGCGCTACGAAGTTCTTTGTCAGTGCTTTCACCGAAGGACTTGCTCAGGAACTCCAGGCTAAAGGAAGCCCTATGCAGGTGAAAGTCCTGGCACCAGCGGCTACAGAAACAGAGTTCGCGGAAAGGTCTATGGATACAGAACAATTCAGTTATGAAGAAAACGTTCCACAATTCCACACCGCCCAGGAAATGTCTCAGTTCATGCTTGATCTTTATGAAAGTGACAAGGTGTTAGGAATTGTTGATGGAGAAACCTATGAATTTCATTTAAGAGACCCACTTTATCCTTATGTGAATAGAAGCAGAAATTAAGAAAGATTCTAATTGAAAACACGGATGGAAAAGGCCAGTTGAATCAGGTGTCGTGCTGTAAGAACTTGATGCTGAAACTTCTGGAAGTAGTTATGATGCGTGGTATCTGCATGTTCCGCTCTCTTCCCCATATTTCGTAAACCAGTATCCTCTCAACCTGCTGGATAGTAAAATCTGAGGAATGAGATGTCAGTAACAAAATTTCAATAAATAAAAAAGTGAGCAAAGCTAGGCTTTGCTCACTTTTTGTTATCCAAAAGGCTTTTTTAAAGTATAATAATGGTATATTGAAGGGAAAGGCTGTATGTCTATGAACACTGTTATAAAAAATGTGAACATCCACCCCATCACATCTCCTTCTATAAAAAATGGATGTGTGCATGTGGTCGACGGAAAAATACACGATTACGGCGAAAACATCGAAATACCAGAACAAGCAGAATTTATTGATGGTAAAGGTCTTGATTTATACCCAGGTTTCGTTGATGTCCACACTCACCTCGGTCTTTATGATGAGGGAACGGGATGGGCTGGCAGTGATGCAAACGAAACGATTGAGGCGGTAACTCCACACCTCAGAGCCATTGACGGAGCTCACCCTCTTGATCCAGCGTTTTTTAACGCCAGGAAAGCCGGAGTTACCACGGCACATATCATGCCTGGCAGTGCAAATATGATCGGTGGTACAACCTCTGTGATTAAGACCGTGGGCCATACGATTAACGATATGATTCTAAGAGAGACGGCGGGCCTTAAACTCGCTTTAGGGGAAAACCCTAAAAGGATCCACTCCCAGTCTAAAAATGCTTCCATAACCAGACTTGGAATCATGGGGACACTAAGGGAGACCTTCTATGCAGCTATGAAAGACGCAGAACCCGGCCTCCGTGTAAAACCGATTCTTCAAGCATTGAACAAAGAGATCCCAGTAAGAATACACGCTCATAGAGCGGACGACATCATAACCGCCTTACGCCTGGCCGATGAGTTCGATCTTGATTTAAGAATTGAGCATTGCACAGAAGGACATCTAATTGCGGATCAACTTGCAGGTAGAGAATTACAAGTGTCTGTCGGACCAACCTTCACAAGAGCATCCAAAATTGAACTCAGAAATAAAACGTGGCAGACATACAAAATCCTTCATGATCATGGAATCCGCGTTTCCATTACGACGGACCACCCTTATACTCCGATACAATACTTGAACATATGTGCAGCACTCGCAGCAAGAGAAGGGCTTGAGATCGAGGACGCTCTCCGGGGAATCACGATTACCCCCGCTAAAAACCTGGGGGTTGATGACAGGGTCGGTTCAATTGAAAAAGGGAAAGATGCTGACCTGGTTTTATGGAGCGGCCATCCCTTTGAGTATCTCTCCAAACCTATTTGGACGATGATTGACGGAAAAATGGTATATTTCCAAGAATAGTGAAGCACTCTAACACCGGAAGGATTTTCCGGTGTTTTTCTATGTTCTCTAAAAACATATTGAGCATAGCAAAAGGTTTGAAAGTTTTACAAAGGGTGTATATGCTTAATATACAAAACTTGTACAAGATTTTTACAACGCGTTGTAAAAACCCCATTTTTAGAAATTGCCGTTTCAGTGACCGGCAATGGATATAAAAAATTTAAGGAGTGGGAACATGAAAAAATTATTTTCTTCATTAGCTGCTGTTGTTTTGATTTTGGGAATCTTCGCACCTTCTGTATTGGCTGACAGCCACGATCAGAACGCCATGGTCCGCGTTCTGCACGCATCACCTGACGCCCCTGCCGTTGACGTGTATTTGAATGATGAAGCTGTTGTTGAAGGTGCTGAATTTAAAGCAGCTACCGATTACTTGGAAGTGCCAGCCGGCGAACATACAGTAGAGATTTATGCAGCTGGAACAAAAGGTGAACAAGAACCTGTCATTTCAACTACAGTAAATGTAGAAGCAGGTATGGCTTATACAGCTGCAGCAATTGATAACTTAGAAAACATCCAATTGAAGGCCATCCAAGATTCTACAGAAGCAACCGAAGGTAAAGCCAAAGTCCGTGTCGGTCACTTCATTCCTGGTGCTCCTGCTGTTGATGTAGGTACAATTGGTGGGGATGCTTTATTCTCAGGTGCCGAATTCCCAATGGTCACTGATTATATGGAAGTTGATCCAGGTTCCTACGACCTTGAAGTGCGCACAACAGATGGAACGCAGTTGATTGACCTTTCAGGTACAAACCTTGAAGCAGGAAAAGTTTACAGTGCATTTGCTGTTGGAACTGCAGATAATCCAGAAGTTTTGCTTCTCCAAGACTCTGCTGCTATGCCAACCATGATGCCTGCCACTGGTTTTGGCGGAGCCGCTGATTCCACATCAAACGCTTGGATGTATGCTGCTCTTCTAGGTGTACTAGCCATGGGTGCTGGCTTTATGCTGACACGTAAGCGCTCAGAAGCATAAATGGTAAAAAAACTTTTCCCTTTAGCCCTGGGTCTCCTCGTATTTCTCATCAGTTTTCAATGGCTGAATGAAGAACCTGCAGAGGAACCCAGGGTTCTTTCTACATCTGAAACCACACGCACCCAAGGTGTAGAAGTTAAAAAGGAGTCTCTAGTCAGTGATCAATTAGAGAAGGCACCAATCAAAAAAAATTACACGCCTGCAGTACAGGCTTCATCTGAACAATACGGCATCACGCCTGACCGAATTGAAATTCCTTCGATAGATGTGGACGCTTCCGTTAAGGCTCTCGGGTACACACCAGATGGAGGAATGGCGGTACCGAAAAGCTTAACTGATGTCGGATGGTTTGAACCAGGGACAATGCCTGGAAACCAAGGAAATGCAGTCATTGCAGGCCATGTAGATGGCAATAGCGGGCCAGCTGTTTTTTATGACCTTAAAGATTTGAAACCAGGAGATGAAATTCATGTGTATGATGAAAACATGAAACTTACGTTTGAAGTAAGCAGAATTGAATCTTATCCTTACCAAGATGCGCCGATCAGGGAAATCTTCGGTCCCTCAAATTCACACGGTTTGAACCTCATCACTTGTACGGGACCGTATGATAAAGAAGCCTCCACTTATTCAGAGCGACTAGCTGTATTTTCCGTTTTAACAGATCAACAAAAACTATAGGAATTTGTAAAAAAATCCACGTCCATTTTACAAAGTTTTTATTCACTTTTTTCTTCGAGTGGATTATTATAAGTTTAGATGATATTTTATAAGCTTTTGGTGTAGGGAAGGCAAATGGTGCGCCACCAGTCATGGCACTGGTTCTAGTGGGTTCGATTCCCACCCCGAATTTTTGTGAGCAATTGATAAAAATTCGAGGGTGGTCCGAACCGGCCAGTGAACGCCTATTTCCTATGCGTTTGGACCACCCTCCTCATTCAAGGAGGGATTTTTTATGCTAAAAAAGCGTGACTTACATGACGCCCCGGTTTTATTTGAGTTGATGAGCCACCCTGAAGTGTTTCCATACGTCCGTCACAAAGCATCTTCCAGTGACGAGTTCTACTTTTTGACCAAACAAACCATAGAAGCTGAAGATCGGGGGGAATTGGTTTCACGTACCATCCTTGATGAGTGGGGGCAACCTATTGGCACCATCAACCTTTTCGATATACAGGAAAATAAAGGCTTTTTAGCTACCTGGATCGGGCAGCCTTTTTTTGGGAAAGGATACAATAAACTGGCTAAAGAAGCGTTTTTTGAGGAATTATTTTTCCAATTGGATATTGAAGCTATTTTTATGAAAATCAGACGTACCAATGTCCGATCAATGAAAGCAGCTTTAAAAATTCCTTATGTATCCATGGGAAACGAAACTTACCCTGAAGTGCTTTCTTGGATTAACCGTACAGATGATGTGTATGATTTGTATGTCATTACAAAAGATCAATATTTATTCCATTATTACGGAGAACAAAATGAAGAAGAAATGTTGGAAGCATAAGCATCGCTTATGCTTCTTTTCTATGTTATTAACATTATCCACAAGGTTGTGCACAGTGTGAGTAAATAGATAAAACCATTGGTGTACAAATATTTAAGCGAGTCACCTCTTGTGGGTAAACCCCTCTTGCACACCTGTGGATTATGTGGATATAACCTGAAAATTGCTCTAATACAAGATTCCATTTGTGGATCATGTATAGGAAGGTAAAGGAGGCACTTTTTTCTCTAATTCTTCCTTAAGCAGCCCCTTTAAAGGCACTGAAATCTCAGGAGTTCCATGGACACCAGCAGCGACCTCAAATTTATTAAATACCAGCACAAGGCGATCATCCTTCACATAAAAAGCTGTGTTATCTCTCACCCCAGCAAATGGCTCTTGCAAGTACATATCGGGATCAGCTTCCAACGCTTTCTTCACTTCCTTATTTAACCGGCCGATATAGACAAGGTCTTTCAATTTTTTTATTGAACCCCCTTGATTATCTTGGAAGTTAATGGAAGTGACCGTGGAATTATAGCGATTCCCTCTGGAGATGTGAGAGGTCATCACGACAGAGTAAAAAGTCTTCTCTTTATACACCGTTGTCTCTTCATAATAAAGATAAGGGACACCCATCATTTCCCCCGCTCCCCTTTTTACGTCTCTTAACGTATCTTCGAGTTTTTGAACGATTTGGAAATTAACTGTATCCTGGAGACCTTTACTTTCTAGATGCTCAAACCTTGGATAATCGACATGAACTTCCCAATCTTCCGTAATTTTATCTTTATGGACGATTTTATATTCGCTTTCAGCTGTCACCGACTGCCCTGTAATGAAAAGTGTTGCAAAGATGAGAAAAACGATTAAAAAGCGCTTCAAAAAGCATCCCTCCTGTACTTTTTAGTTTGACCTAAATCGCAAAAACTAAAGGGATGTTTTCAATATTATTCTTTTTAAACTCAAAAAAAGAGACGGGGAAAATTCCCGTCTCTTTCCTTCTTTAATCAAGAAAGCTTGTGTCCACTAAACCAGTCAAGTCCGGCTTTTCTTTTAAAAACTCAAGGTCATAGGAAGAATCAGCGAACTTCTGGAGGTGTTCTTCATTCACATCATACGTGAAATCGATACGCTCCCAGGCGCGGTCAATGACCTCTTTAGATAGTTCTTGATCCGTAATGTCTTTGATTTTATCAATAGCGATCTGTTTTGCTTCTTCCGGATTTTCATTTATAAAGTCTGTCGCTTTTTTGTGGGCTTCTACAATGCTTTCCACCATATCAGGATTCTCATCCACCAGTTCTTGAGAAGTAACGAACACGGCTGCTGGCAAGGTTTCCCCAAAAGCAACCTCTGGTGTATCAACAAGGACCTTACCGCTTCCTTGTTCTTCTATAGAAGAGGCCCATGGTTCAGGTACAGTCGCAACATCAACATTTTTTGTTTCAAACAAGCTTGCATAAGTCGCAGGCTTCCCTGTCACGTGCTTCATTTCTCCATCAATGCGGTCGGAGGTCAAACCGAATTCCTCTTTCATCATCGTTTCAAATTGTACATCGTGTGTACACCCTACTCTTGGAGAAACAAATGTTTTACCTGCTAAGTCTTCAGGAGTTTCAATATCCGCTCCTTCTCTGGCCATAATTACTGTCCCACCTGTAGATCCTGCTGCAACCACGTTTATTTCTGCTCCACTTGTAAAGTGATTCATTGCTGGTCCAGGACCGACTAATCCTCCCTGGATTTCCCCCGTTTCTATAGCTGTCATGAACGACGAGCCATCAGGGAAGTATTGATACTTCACTTTTGTTCCGTCCGGCAAAGTTTCAGAATACAAATCCTTCGTTTCTGCCACCATACCTGCTACATGGTTGATGTTCGGGAAATAACCAATGGTAATTTCTTCTGTACTGTCAGCATTATCAGCATTCGCTCCCGCATCACTACCGCAGGCCGCGAGCACCAAACTCATGACAGCAAGAAAAACAATCGATAACCACTTTTTCATTTCTTCTCATCTCCTATCTATGATTTCAATAAACCCCAGCGTTTCCTTACATTTCTTTCTAGCTTAGAAAAGACAACTTGATCGACTACTGCACCGATGACACCAATGATAATAATAATGGCAACCACTTGATCCATACGCGCGTAGTCCTGAGCGTATCGTAAAGAGTATCCCAATCCAGGACCATTGCTTAACAACTCTCCAGCCATCAGAGCTCTCCAACTGAAAGCCCAGGCTAGTCTGAGACCTGTCATAAAATACGGAATACTTGATGGAACTTCTACTCTGAAAAACAAGGGAATCCCATTGGTTCCCATCGTTCGCGCTGCACGTACCAATTGCGGGGGGACGCTATAAATTGCTGTCCGTACGTTCAGTGCCATGACGAATGTACCACCGAGGACCACGACGAATACCACGGCAAATTCAGAAAAACCGAATAGCATGATGGCAAGTGGCACCCAAACAATGCTCGGAATACTCTGCAAAGCAATGAGGTACATGCCTGCTGTTTCATCTGCCTGCTTCGATTTCCCCAGCAGGACGCCAATGACCGTTCCAAACAGGATGGCAAGTGACAAACCCATAAATAAGTGACGAAAACTTGCACCCAATGCCTTTATGAAGTCCCCATCAGCAAATCCTTCATATAGGGCACCACCTACTTGGATCGGTGATGGAAAAACAATATCTTCAAATACACCTATAGAGTAAACCAACTGCCACAATCCTAAAACGACAACTAAAAATCCAATTCTTTTAATAGCTAGCTTCATGATGAAGTTCTTCCCTCAATACTTTGTTAATTTCACCTTCCAGTAGATCCATGACCTTTCGCTCAAGTTCGATGACTCTTTCATCATCCCGCTTCCTAGGGCGTGGAAGGTCTATGGAAAAGTCAGCGATGATCCGCCCCGGCCGCGTCCCCATCACAACGACTCGATCAGATAATTTAATCGCTTCCTGAATGCTGTGGGTCACGAACAGGATTGTTTTTTGGGTTTCCTGCCAAATCTTCATCAATTCTTCATGAAGAATGTGTCTCGTCTGTTCATCCAAGGCACCAAAAGGTTCATCCATGAGCAGCACTTTAGGATCCATGGCAAGTGCTCTTGCAATCGCTACCCGCTGCTGCATCCCTCCAGAAAGTTCATGGGTATAATTTTCTTTGAACCTGCTGAGGTGGACCATCTGCAAAAATCGATCCGCCCGTTCCTCTATCTCGTTTTTTGCCCCATGCCCTTTCAAAGGAAAAAGAACATTTTCCTTTACATTCAGCCATGGAAAAAGCGACGGTTGCTGAAAGACCATCCCACGGTCAGGCCCCGCCTTTTTGATTTCTTTCCCCTCCAACTTTATGGATCCTGATGTCACATCCTCCAAGCCTGCAACCATTGAAAGAAGTGTTGATTTCCCACAACCGGAAGGCCCAAGGAGTGAAACGAATTGGTTTTCTTCAATATTCAAATCGATTTCAGAAAAGACCTCAAAACCACCAGATTCTTTATCATTGAAGGTCTTTCCAACTTCCTCCATCTTTAAAAACAATATGCCACACCCTCATCATTATAATTCCTATAGAAATAGTATGTTTTATGATTATGTTATTAGATTATACAGTTAAACAGAATATTGTGTCAATGAACTCTGGTTATTCCTTCCTCTGCCTTTACACTCTTCATGTTTCATTTCATTTTTTACGTGTTAAACAATGAATAAAGGATCAAATATTATTTCCGAAAGGTGGTTTATCTAATGGATCAAATTATTTTCATTCAGACAGGTACTGGAATTGATGTGCATGGTCAGGATATAACAAAGGCATCTATTCGCGCGATTGAAAATGCGATCCACTCAAATTCTATGCCAGGAGTTCAGGAAGCATTGCCTGAAAGGTCGATGGAGAATATGAAAACCACTGTTAAACTAGCCTTGCCTAAGGATATTGATGAACTAAACCACAAGAAAATAAAAGAAAAGATTCCATATGGACAGGTTGAAATTAAGTTGATGGATGGCGGAATGCGCACGACAAGCGGCATCACTTTAAACGAAGAAGGAGATCATAACGATCAAATGTATATTGTCAATGCCGCTGTGGAAGTTGGGTATTGAGATTTAAAAAGTCAGGGAGTGCCCTGACTTTTTATATGAAGAAGCAATTGTGTCAGGCAAATCAAAGAAGCCGTTTTTTACATTATGGTATGATGAAGAAAAAGAAAAGGTGGAATATTAATGGATCATTTGATGTTTATTCAGACAGGAATGGGAACAGATGTACATGGTCAGGATGTGACAAAAGCTTCAATTAGAGCTATCAAAAATGCTATACATACCAATTCCATGCCAGGAATCCGCTCTGTTCTACCAGAACAATCCTTAGATAATATGAAGATTACCGTCAAGCTCGCTCTTCCATGCGATTTCGATCAACTGGACCATGAGGAAGTGAAAAAAGCCATCCCTTACGGTGATGTGAAAATCATAGTGATGGAAGGCGGTATGCTGACAACAAGCGGAATTGTACTAGAAGATAAAGAAGATAAGAATGATCTGATGTACATCGTGAACGCAGCTATTGAAGTAGGATATTAATAAAAAACCTGAGAGTATTTCATTTACTCTCAGGTTTTTTGCTTCAGTATGAGTCTTCCGCTTCGTCCTGACTATCCATA
The DNA here is from genome assembly GCF_009856445.1 of Halobacillus litoralis. Lineage (GTDB taxonomy): Bacteria > Bacillota > Bacilli > Bacillales > Halobacillaceae > Halobacillus > Halobacillus litoralis. Next base: position 57,737 of record NZ_WMFA01000012.1, on the reverse strand, counting down.
TATTTATCGTAATGTTCATTGCGTTGAAAGCTAACTCCATCAGGACCTGTATAACCGTTCATATCTGTAGAAACAAACGGTTCAAATTCCTCTACATATCCCACGCCATCCTCATTGTCCATTAGAGATGAACCATCATACGTCATACTGCTTTGATTAAATGATGCGACCTGTTCATACGCATTTTGCTCATTATATTCAGGATCATCATGATTCCTTCCATAATTAGCTTCTAAATCCGAAAGAACCTCTTCTTCTACTGGCCGATCCATGGAAACATCCTGGTTGGAGGACGCCGAAGCAATTGTTCTTGCGGTAGGAATAGCTTCCAATCGCTCTTTAGGAATTTGCTCTCCCGTTTCCTCACAAATTCCATAAGTTCCTTTATCCATTTGTTTAAGGGAATATTGAATGTCAGACAATTCTTCTTTTAAATGGCCAAGCAAGGCGATATCTTTTTCTCTTTCATATAGTTCGGTTCCTGAATCGGCTGGATGGTTATCATATTGTGACAATTCACCCGATGCCATGTCACTTGCAAAACCACGTTCCAACCCGTAATGGTCATTGTCCATTAAGCGCTGCTCGATCTCTCTTTTTCGATCTTCCAGTTGTTTTTTATAATGAGTATAATCCATATTGTTTTTCCACTCCTGATTGAATTTCCTTTTTAGTGTGGCTCAGGCGTGAATGAGCTATGCAAAAGGCACTCATATTAAAGTAAATGGCAAGATTGTGGAAGACTCAGTTTCGAGACTTTTCGGGGGTCGTTTGCTTAGCTTAGCGTTAGGGGTGGCTGGGAAGCTACTCGCTTTCCTGTGGGGGAGTGCCGAGCTTCCTCGGGCTACGCCCTGCGGGATCTCGCCGATCTCCTTTCTCCCACGGGAGTCTCGCAGCTTCCCAACCACCCCATTTGATGAAGGGGATAACGAACCCTTATACCAAGTTGGAAGGTCTCCCACTTTCCTGATTGTTGTAGGCAGAAAACGCTCTGTATCAAGCTTTCAGGGTTCAATTACCTCGACTTGGGAGTATTATCCTTATACTCTCTTCACACAGAATAGCTGATTATTAAAGAAGTGGTTTCGAGAACCTTCTATGGTAAAGGGGCGGAGGGGAATGGCGAGACTCCTGCGGGAAAAAAGTGCTTGGTGAGACCCCACAGGACGCAGTCCGAGGAGGCTCACCGCGCTCCCGCGGAAAGCGAGCTATTCCCCGCAGCCCCATCTACCCAACAGAAGTCTCGAAACTGAGTCTTCAACTAAAGGGAGCGTTTGTGGAAAAAAAGGAGCACTGATGTAGTGCTCCTTTCCGCGGTTATTTTCTTAAGGCTTGGAGAAAGTCTTCTTTAAGGTCTTCAATATCTTCAAGGCCAATGGATACGCGGACGAGTCCATCTGTAATACCCAGTTCTGCACGTCGCTCTTTAGGAATAGAAGCGTGAGTCATCATTGCAGGGACTGAAATGAGACTTTCTACAGCCCCAAGACTTTCTGCCAACGTGAAATATTTTACGTTCCGGAGAACCTGGTCCGCTTTCTCTCCACTGCCGACATCAAAGCTGATCATCCCCCCGTTACCACGCGCTTGTTTTTGATGTATATCGCTTCCTTTATGCTGGTCGAGGCCGGGGTAATAAATATCTGTCACTTCCGTGAGATCTTGCAGAAACTCTACGAACTGACGAGTGTTCTCCTCAATTTCTTCCATGCGGATCCCAAGTGTTTTAATTCCTCTCATAAGGAGCCACGAATCCTGAGGTCCTAAAACTCCCCCTGTAGAATTCAATACAAAGTGGACATCTTCCGCCAACTGCTCATTGTTTACAACGACGAGACCAGCTACGACATCGCTATGTCCTCCTAAATATTTGGTGGCACTATGCAAGACGATATCCGCACCTAGTTCAATCGGATTTTGCCAATATGGCGTGCTAAAGGTATTATCAACGATAAACGTCAAGTCTTTTTCCTTAGCCAGATCAGACACTTTTTCTAAGTCTGTCACTTTAAGTAACGGATTGGTAGGTGTTTCCACATAGATCGCTTTTGTACGATCGGTGATGGCTGATTTAATATTTTCCACGTCGCTTGTATCAATGAAGCTTGCTTCTAGTCCAAAACGGTTGATGATCTTAGATACAAGACGATACGTTCCACCATACACATCGTCGGTGAAAATCACATGATCTCCATGATTAAAAGTCATAAGGACTGCTGTTATGGCGGCCATACCTGATCCAAAAGCGAAACCTTTGTGTCCGCCTTCTAAATCCTTGATTAGTTCTTCCAATGCAAAACGCGTCGGATTTCCTGTTCGAGAGTATTCATATCCTCGGTGCTGACCGACTCCGTCTTGCTTGTAAGTACTTACCTGATAAATAGGGACGCTTACAGCTCCAGTCTTTTCATCCCCTGTGATCCCCCCGTGGATCAGCTGTGTTTTCTTCCTCATATCCTCACTCCTCATATATACCTTGACTTAAATAACGTTCGCTACTGTCTGGAAAAATGGTTACGATTTTTGCTCCCGGCTTCGCCTGTTCGGCTTCTCTCAACGCAGCTTCAAAGGCCGATCCAGATGAACTGGCTACGAGCAAACCTTCTTTTAAAGCAAGCTCCTTCACACGGCGGAAAGCTAGCTCATCAGAAATGGTATGAACCGAATCAAAATAATCAACGTCCATATAGAAAGGAATAAACTCCATCCCTATGCCTTCTGTACGATGTGGTCCAGCTTCTCCTCCGTTTAAAATGGAGCCTTCCGGTTCAACGATTACGGTTTTGACATTCTCCATTCGACCTTTTAAATACCGGGAAGTCCCCATAAATGTCCCACCAGTACCAGCACCAGCGACGAAAATATCAAAATCTCCATCCATATCCTTATAAATTTCCGGCCCGAGGGTTTCATAATAAGCTTCTGGATTCGCTTGATTATGAAACTGCTGAGGGCTGAAAGAATGAGGGATTTCTTTACACAGTTGTTCTGCCTTCTCTATGGCACCCTTCATTCCTTTTTCAGTAGGAGTATTTACGACTCTTGCCCCTAGTGCTCTCATCAGGGTCTGTTTTTCCTGACTGAATTTTTCCGGTGTAACAAAAATGACGGTGATTCCTCTTCCAATCGCAGCCAGCGCAAGACCAATTCCTGTATTACCCGCCGTGGGTTCAATAATCGTCCCCCCAGGCTTTAATAATCCACGTTCTTCCGCATCCTCAATCAGTTTTAAACCCAGGCGGTCTTTGATACTACCGCCTGGGTTCATGAATTCAAGCTTGGCAAAAATTCTAGCTTGATTCGGGATTTCGGAATGAGTGAGTTCGATCATCGGTGTCTGACCAATTAGTGATTGTATATTCTTCACGTAACCCATCGCATCCTCAACTCCCGTTAGTTATTGAAAAACTTCCGTCCATTCTTCACGTTTTTCAAGTAATTCTTTCGCCAGTTTCTGTGCGCCTTCCAGACTGTGACTTGCAGCAAATCCACACTGGACTTCGTTGCATGCAGGAACTTCGTTTGCTTCCAACACATCTTGAAGAGTCTTCTCAATGACATTCAGCACGTTCTCATAGCTATCGTCATTAAGAATGGCAATATAAAAACCTGTCTGGCAGCCCATCGGCCCAATATCCACAATTCGGTCATGGTGATTTCGGCTGTTTTCTGCCATCAAATGCTCCAGGGAATGAAGGGCCGGCATATCCATATGTTCCTGGTTCGGCTGTTTGATACGAAGATCGTATTTATAAATTTTGTCTCCCTTTTCTCCTTCGGTCACTCCTACTAAACGTACGTAAGGCGCACTGACTTTCGTGTGGTCAAGGTTAAAGCTTTCAACGTTCATTTTTGGCATAGGTTCATTCTCCTTTTTTCGCCTGAATGAGCCAGGCGTATTTGTTTAGTTGTTCAAAAGTTACCTCGAATCCGTTTAGGACAAACATCTCTCTTAGTTCTTCTAGAAATGGGTAGTATTCTTCCTGCAAATCCTGTGCTAAATTTAAAAACCCTTGTTTTTCGGCAGCTTTGATTAGCTGTTGTTTATGTTCCTCGTCTTTAAAGATGGTATCTATAAAAACTACTTCCCCCTCATCTTCAAGACGATCTCGAAAGCTCTGGATAGCTTCAACTTTCTCACTAGTCGTCAAATGATGAAAAGCGAATGAACTGATAATGGACCGGATAGGCGTTAAGAGTTCCGGATACTCCAGAAAGTTTCCATCATAGATAGCAGCTTCCGGGCATTTGACTTTAGCGATTCTCCGCATTTCAGAAGATGGCTCAATCCCAAGTACGACCTTGTTTTGATCGATCACCTTCCTCGTCAAATTTGCTGTACCCACTCCGAATTCCATGACAGGGGATACGGAAAGCTCGGCTAAACGCTCCAACATTTCATCGTACCCTTCAAACACTTCACGATATTCCGGATCTTTACCAGCTACTGTATCGTCATATGAACTTGCCCATTGGTTGAACAGGTCGACGAATTCCATCCCCATAAATTTCATCTCTCCTCATTATTTATAATTCCAATGCGTTAACTCGGAATTATGTTTATAATGTATCATATTTCAAAACTCCCCTCAATGTTATTCTTTTTTAAACAGTAATTTTTTTCTGATAAAAGACCAGCAAAAAACCAGAGTCTAGAAGCGACTCTGGTTTCGTTTATCTTCTTCGTTTTTTAGGGCGGGGCGCTTTTTCTTCCTCTTTATCTCTTTTTCCTAAAGAAAGATTCTCCATAGATCTTCTTTCTAACTTTTGTTTGATGTGCTGTTCAATTTGTTTAAGCGCTGGCTTATCTTTAGGCGCGGCAAAAGTAATCGCCAATCCCTTGCCACCAGCTCTCCCAGTCCTGCCGATTCGGTGGATATAACTTTCAGGATCCTGGGGAATGTCATAGTTGAAAACGTGAGTGATGCCCTCTACGTCGAGTCCCCTGGCTGCTACGTCTGTAGCAACAAGATATTGAATTTTAGCATCACGGAATCGCTGCATCACTTTCTCCCTTTTGGCTTGAGAAAGATCTCCATGCAGCTCATCTGATTCATATCCTTTGGCAGTCAGCGCATCATTCAGCTTTTTCGCTCTGCGCTTAGTTCTACAGAAAATGACCGCAAGAAATGGTCTGTGTTCACTCATAATTTGGATAAGAGAATCTTGTTTTGCTCGATCGGTCGTTTCATATAACAGTTGCTTAATATTGGAGACCGTCACTTTTTCCTCTTTTACTTCAATCCGTTCTGGGTCATGTGTGATTTTCTTTGCTAATGAATGGACTTGTGAGGTGATTGTCGCTGAGAATAACATCGTTTGCCTTTCTGACCCGCACTGACTGATAATATCCTGCACATCTGGGAGAAACCCTGCTTCCAGCATTTGATCGGCTTCATCGATGACCAACTGATGGATATGAGTCAGTTCTACAGTTTCCCGTCTTAAATGATCCAATAAACGACCTGGAGTTGCGATGACTACATGGGCTTTGCCATTCAATTTATTCGCTTGTTTTGCTACATCCTGACCACCATACACCGCCAGCACATGAGTTTCCTCATTTTTAAGCTTGTTCACTTCATGAGTAATCTGCAGTGCAAGCTCTCTCGTAGGAGTGATGATGACTGCTTGAACTGCCTCAGAAGATGGATCAATTTTTTCTAAGATCGGCAATACAAAGGCGAAAGTTTTCCCCGTTCCTGTCTGAGCTTGAGCAATAATATCTTTTCCATCCATTAAAGGCGGAATCGCACGTTCCTGAACAGGAGTCGGCGAGGCAATCCCCTGCCGCTTCAGTTTTTCGGTCAACTCTTTCGATATTCCTAATTTTTCAAATGGTTTCATCTATTTTTCACTACTTTCAATAAAATTAAATCCGACATTCATTCCGCATAGGCTCCCTTTAGTGGAAGACTCAGTTTCGAGACGATTGTGTGGATCTAGGCTCTGGGAAAAGGTTGGCTTTCCATGTGGCGGGCGGTGAGCCTCTCGCGGAAAGCGAGTTATTCCCCGCAGCCCCATCCACTCAACGAAAGTCTCGAAACTGAGCCTTCAACTATCCTGCCAACTCGTTGAATATGGCCATTCCTTTATTGTACCTGAAAAAGGATCGTTATGTTAGGATTCGTGAAAATTGATTGAGAGATGTTTGTTCATCAATTCAGCCATTTTCCATATAGTTATAAAAAGGACTGTTATAAAAGGGGGCTCCTATGGACGTTAAAGTAAGAAGTGGCGACACCCTGTGGTACTACTCAAACCTTTTCAACGTACCGTTGGATTTAATCATAGATTCGAATCCACAAACGGGACCATCTTCTCTTCAGATCGGACAAACCATTCGCATCCCTGGCTATGAAACGAGCCAGTACCGGGTACAAGCTGGCGATACCTTTTGGAAAATTGCCAGTGAGCGTCGAATCTCTTTGGACGCCATCGCATTGTTAAATCCTTCTGTCAATCCTAGAATGCTGCAAATCGGTGGGATTTTATCCCTACCCGTTCAAATATCGTATCGTGTCGTCGATGGAAACCGCCCTTATGACTTTAATGTATTAACAAATGATTTAAATGAACTTTACGAATTATATCCATTCATTAGGAGACAGACGATTGGAAATAGTGTGATGGGGAAAAATCTTGTAGAACTTCAAATCGGCCGTGGTCCGAAAGTAGTTCATTGGAATGGTTCATTCCATGCAAATGAATGGATTACCACTGCCGTCATCATGCAATTTTTAAATGACTACTTGCTTGCTTTAACTAATAAAGAGACCATTCGAGGGTTAGAAATTCATCCTTTTTACGATGAAGTGACACTTTCCATTGTTCCTATGGTTGATCCTGATGGCGTTGATCTCGTTCTGAACGGACCACCTGATGGGGAATTTGGAGAGTTGGCATTAAGCATCAATGATGGGAATACTGATTTCTCCGGATGGAAAGCAAATATACGGGGAGTGGATTTAAATAATCAGTATCCAGCTAAATGGGAAGTGGATGCTGCAAGGAAACCGACTTCCCCTGCACCAAGGGACTTCCCTGGTTACCAACCGTTAACAGAGCCTGAGACAGTTGCCATGGCTGAGCTTGCGGGTGCCCGTAACTTTGAAAAAATGTTGGCTTTCCACACACAAGGAGAAGTGATTTATTGGGGGTACGAAGGACTTGAACCCCCTCGTGCCATGACGATTGTCAATGAGTTTGAAAGAGTAAGCGGATACAAACCCATCCGTTATGTAGATAGCTTTTCAGGCTATAAGGATTGGTTTATTCAGGAATTTCGGCAACCGGGATTTACTGTAGAATTAGGGTTGGGGGTAAACCCTCTCCCCCTCGAACAGTTTGATGAAATCTACCAGGAAGCGATAGGGATTTTTTTGGCAAGTTTATACATGTAGACGTACTCAGCATCAACGCTTGACCACTTTGTCACTTTCCACTGCAAACCCCCTGCGGGCTTAAATGTCTTCGCAGGGGGTAGCTGTTTTTAAAAGTCTTTTTTGTCCATATGACCATTGTGCTCCTTGATCACTTCAACAGCTCGATCGTACTCTTCTTCTTTAATAGAAAAATGAAGCACGTGAGTTAAATGCTTTTTATCAGAAAGTGCACTATCCTTGTCATGTTTAGGTGAGACAACCTCTGTAAAGTTGAATGTTCCTCCCCCGGAATTCGTTGATCCTGCCACAGGAACAATTGGAGTCATATCTGTATCCTCAGGGATTGCTTCTACTGTATCCTGCTCGACCGATAAAGGTTGTAACGATGCTTTTGCACTTTCTGCATCATTTTCAGTTGAAAAATAAGCTTGAATGGTTTTTGCCATACGATCATCCCTCTCTCTATAAGGTGGTATGGTTATATTATCCTTCCCTTCGGCTTTTCAAACCTTTGACTCCTTCTTGATGCGGACATACAAAAAACACCTCTATTAAGAGAGGTGTTCTTTTGCGAGTTGAATTTGCTTTCGCACTTGATCGAAACCTGTTCCACCCTCACTGTTCCGTGCAGCCACGACTTGATTCGGGTTCAGTTTTTCGAAAATATCCACTTCAAAGAGCGAGGAAAAATCCTGGTATTCCTCCAAGGTTAAATCCAACAAGTATTTCTTTTGTTGAATTGAATACAAAACAATTTTCCCGATCACTTCATGCGCTTCTCTGAACGGCATTCCTTTGACGGCCAAATAATCAGCGATATCTGTGGCATTCGAATAGTCTTCATTGACAGCATTCTTCATTTGATCCCCTTTGACCTGCATTGATGCAAGCATCGGGGCCAGCAGCGATAATGCTCCTTCAAGGGTTTCAACTGTATCAAACATCCCCTCTTTATCTTCCTGCATATCTTTGTTGTAAGCGAGAGGCAGTCCTTTAAGCAATGTAAGCAATCCCATCAAATGGCCATAGATCCTACCTGTTTTTCCACGGAGAAGTTCAGGTACATCAGGGTTTTTCTTCTGAGGCATGATGCTTGACCCCGTACAAAAAGCATCATCCAATTCAACAAACTGAAACTCCTGGCTTCCCCACAAAATCAGCTCTTCAGACAAACGTGAAATGTGTGTAATCATAATAGAAGAAACAGATAAAAACTCAAGAATGAAATCACGATCACTGACAGCATCTAATGAATTCGGATAAGGCTGATCGAACCCTAAAGCATCCGATGTCATTTGTCTATCAATTGGATAAGGTGTCCCCGCAAGAGCCGCAGCTCCAAGCGGAGACCAGTTGACCCGCTTCAAACTATCCTGCAAACGATCCTTATCTCTTTCAAACATCCAAAAATATGCCATTAAATGGTGACCAAACGAGACGGGCTGAGCGCGCTGCAAGTGGGTGTAACCTGGTAGAATCGTCTCCACATGATTTTCCGCCTGTTCAACCAGGGAAGATTGAACGGCTTCTACAAGCTCCATCAATCCTTTTGTTTTTTCACGTAAATAAAGGTGCATGTCTGTGGCCACTTGATCATTCCGACTTCTGCCGGTATGCAACTTTCCACCAACAGGTCCAATCTCATCAATGAGCAATTTTTCTATATTCATGTGAATATCTTCATGCTCCACAGAAAAGGTGACGTCCCCATTCTTCACTTTCTCTTGAATCGCAAGTAACCCTTCCTTTATTTGAATCACTTCGTTCATTTGAATAATGTCGCAGGCACCAAGCATTTCCACATGAGCCATACTACCCTCGATATCCTGAAGCGCAAGTTTTTGATCAAAGTTGATGGAAGAGGTGTACTCTTCCACCAACTTATTTGTAGGCTTTGTAAACCGACCGCCCCACAATTTAGTCATGCTGGCTCACCACCGCTTGATCCAGTAACTTCTCTCCTTTATGAACGTCCGCATGTACTTTCGTCGGCAATCCCCATAACTTAATGAACCCGACAGCGGCATTGTGATCAAACGCATCTTCTTTTGAATAGGTGGATAGCTCTTCATTATACAGACTTACCGGTGATTTCTTACCAATCACGGTGTGGTGGCCCTTGAACAACTTCACTTTCACCGTACCGGTGACGACCTGCTGCGTAGAGTCAATGAATGCAGATAGAGCCGGTTGTAGTGGGGAATACCATAAACCATCGTATATGATCTTGGAAAGCTGCTGATCCACACTTGCTTTATATTGGGAAACTTCTCTTGTTTGTGTCAAAAATTCCAGCTCTTTATGGGCATTGATTAAAATCATTGCTGCAGGGTTTTCATAAACTTCTCTTGATTTAATTCCTACCAGACGATTTTCAGTATGATCAATTCTGCCAACCCCATGCTTGCCACCAAGTTCGTTCAAGTACTCAATTAAAGGCACAAGATCCATTTTCTCACCGTTTAATGAGACAGGCTTTCCTTCAATGAAATCAATCTCAATGGTCTCCGGCTGATCGGGAGTCTCTTCAATTGGATTGGTCCAGGCATATGCAGCTTCTGGAGCTTCTTTCCAAGGATCTTCAAGGACTCCAGCCTCACAAGCACGTCCCCAGATGTTTGCATCAATAGAGAATGGGTTTTCAAGATTGACAGGAACCGGTATCCCTTTCTCTTCTGCGTAAATGATTTGTTCATCACGTGTCATTCCCCATTCACGAACAGGGGCGATAACTTCAAGATCAGGATTCAACGCTTGGATAGAAACCTCAAAACGGACCTGATCGTTCCCCTTTCCTGTACAACCATGAGCGACAGCAACCGCCCCTTCCTGCTCTGCCACTTCAACGAGCAGTTTAGAGATGAGCGGACGAGATAGAGCAGAAGATAATGGATATTTCCCTTCATACAGCGCATTCGCTTTTAAAGCCGGCATCAAGTATTCCTCAGCCAATATCTCTTTGGCATCTACCATAATTGCTTTGATTGCTCCTACATCCAGCGCCTTTTTACGAATCGTTTCCAAGTCTTTCCCTTCACCGACATCCAATCCTAAAGCAATGACATCATACCCATACTTTTCTTGGATCCACTTTACAGAAATCGATGTGTCCAATCCACCGGAATAAGCTAATACTACTTTTGGTTTTGTCATATGAATAACCTCCTCAATTATTGTCCATAAAAAAATCCGTCTCCTACCTGGGGTAAGAGACGGATTTTGAATCATCCGCGGTGCCACTCTCATTGTCTGTATATCAGACCAACTCGAAGCTGATAACGGGGGCTCCCGGTTCTGGCTACTCTTTTCACCGAACATCTCAGAAGTGCGTTTCCGTATCAATCCGTCACCAGGCTTCCACCGCCCCCGGCTCGCTGTCGATCAGATTCATACGTACTTTCTTCGTCCATGAATGTATTTTTATAACTAATTGTTTATAATTATACAAAATCATATGCAGAAGTCAACACATAAAATACATTCAAATAAAAAGTTTTTCAGATTACCATTTTCATAACCCCTTCATACACAAACGCTCCCTTTTCTTGAAGACTCGGTTTCGAGACTTTTGTTGTGTGGTTCTAGGGGCTCCGGGAAAAGGTTCGCTTTCCATGGGGCGGGCGGAAAGCGAACCTTTTCCCGGAGCCCCCATCCACTCAAAAAACATCTCGAAATCAAGTCTTCCACAATCCTGCCATATTGTTTAATAAAGCTGATGCAGGTAATTGAATAGGTCAGGGTTTCCAGGGGCATATTCTCGTGTTAAGATGAGTAGGGTAAATTAAATAAAGTCTGCTTCAGGGCAGGAGAGGTTCTAGCGACACCCTCTATAAAAAACTAAGGATGGAACTGTACCTTGCCTTAGGTACGGTTTTTTTAATGGTTTTGGGTGTGTAGAATTCTCTTTTTCGATGATGAAAGGAGAATTTTTTTATGGAAAAAAATAATAAAGCGGTGGTTGTATTCAGCGGTGGACAGGATAGTACGACTTGCTTGTTCTGGGCATTGAAGAAATTCGAATCTGTGGAAGTCGTTACGTTCGATTACAACCAACGTCATAAAGAAGAGATTGAAGTGGCGAAAGAAATTGCTGATGATCAGCAGGTGCGTCACCATATCCTTGATATGTCTTTGCTTAACCAACTCGCTCCTAATGCGTTAACCAGGGATGATATTGAAGTGAAAGATGGCGAAGATGGGGAACTTCCTTCAACCTTTGTGCCGGGTAGGAATCTATTATTCTTGTCTTTTGCTACCATTCTTGCGCGTCAAATCGGAGCGAAACATATTGTTACAGGTGTCTGTGAGACTGACTTCAGTGGTTATCCAGACTGTCGTGATGTTTTTGTAAAATCCTTGAATGTAACACTGAATTTGTCAATGGATGATGAATTCGTCATTCACACCCCTCTCATGTGGCTCGACAAAGCGGAAACATGGGAAATGGCTGATGATTTGGGTGCTTTCGAGTACGTCCGTGAGAAAACATTGACTTGTTACAATGGTATTCGCGGTGATGGATGCGGCGAATGCCCGGCTTGTGAACTTCGAAGAAACGGCCTCCATACTTATATTGCAGAAAAAGAGGGGGCTGAATAATGTACGGATTCACGATTGTAGAAAACTTGCAGAAAATAGATCAAGACATCAAACGTCACGAGTTAAAGTACCATCAAAAACGTGTACTCGTCAGTAAAGAATTCACCTTTGATGCTGCTCACCACTTGCACTGTTATGAAGGGAAGTGTAAAAACCTTCATGGACATACGTATAAAGTGATTTTTGGTGTCAGCGGCTTAGTCGATGATATTGGGCTTGTCATTGATTTCGGTGATATCAAGAAAATCTGGAAGGAACAGATTGAGGTCCACCTCGATCACAGGTATTTGAACGATACACTCCCAAACATGAATACGACAGCTGAAAATATGGTCGTTTGGATTTATGAGAAAATGGAAGATGCTTTGAAAGACGATCCGAATCAGTGTCGTGTTGAGTTTGTAAAACTTTATGAAACACCGACGAGTTTCGCCGAAGCAAGACGGGAGTGGATGAGAGATGAATAAATTCCCGGTTCTCGAAATTTTTGGTCCTACCATCCAAGGTGAAGGAATGGTGGTGGGTAGAAAAACGATGTTTGTGCGTACGGCAGGGTGTGATTACAGTTGTGCGTGGTGCGATTCTGCCTTTACATGGGACGGAAGCGCCAAGCATGACATCGAACGGTTAACTTCAGAAGAAATTGTGACTCGACTGATCAAAACGGGTGGAGATCAGTTCGATCATGTTACGATATCCGGTGGTAACCCTGCCCTTTTAAAAAATCTCCATGAGCTTATCGTTCCTCTCCATGAAAGAGGAATCGAGGTAGCTCTTGAAACACAGGGCAGCCGTTGGCAGGAATGGTTCCCTCAAATTGATGACCTGACCATATCTCCTAAACCACCCAGCTCTAAAATGAAGACGGATTGGAACGTTCTGGATGATATCTTGTATCGTTTGGAAACCGCTGGACGCCTTCAGAACACGAGTTTAAAAGTGGTGATTTTTAATAAAGATGACTTGACCTATGCCGAAGAAGTCCATGAAAGATACCCTCATGTCCCCTTCTTTTTACAAGTCGGAAATGATGATCTGGAAGAAAACGAAGCAGGAACATTAGCCAGTCACCTCCTTGACCAATATGAATGGCTCATCGAACAGGTTGTCGCCTCATCCAAGCTGAATAAAGTGCGCGTTCTCCCTCAAGTACATGCCCTTGTCTGGGGGAATAAACGAGGAGTTTAAAAGAAAAAGCCTGACAACATTACCTCTGTTGTCAGGCTTTTTTCATCCACGTTTCTTGCTGTCATAATGCCCTTTCACCACTACGGCAGCATGTACCGCTCCTGGGACATAAAAAATCAAAGTTAAGATTAAATTCAATAGCGCCTTTAACGGTTTCCCTGTAAACAAGACAGCTAATGGTGGTAAGAATATGACTAATATATATAACATGATTGAATCACCCTTTCTCCTGCTTCCTTTCAGTTTTCCCTTTTACGAGGTTTTGAACACTCCCGGATTGTCTTCTTCTTTGATTCCATATTGTGATTTCCAGTGCCGCTATACAAACGAGCAGCCATGCAAGACCGAATAGCATGCCTCCAAAGACATCTGTGAAAAAGTGTACACCGAGATAAATCCGAGAAAGACCGACAAGGACAATTAATATCCCCAGCGCTACATTTATGGTCCATTTCACCTGTTTCTTCAATGGACTGATGACAATTAAGTAAATGAGAAACCCGTAAAAAACAACAGAACCAGTTGTATGTCCACTCGGAAAGCTGAAACCAGTTCCATCATACTCCGCCAACACTTCTGGACGTTGGCGCTCAAAAGTCACTTTCAGCAATTTAGTCAATGCACTAATGCCGAGCATTACGATGGCAAAATAAACACCTACCCATCGGCTGAAGGGAGAAAAGAACAGAAGAAAGATGAGCAGTGCGATCGATGCTATGGTTATAAATAAAACAGACCCCAATTCCGTGATCCATCCCCAAAACGCATCCATCCACGGAGTAGTGATAGATCTCACTACGTCTGTAGCTGCTTGGTCTACAATGAATTTCTCCTGTTCAAGAACTTCTGCCGCAAGTTCAGTGAAAAAATAAACGGCTCCGCCTACCAGGGCGAAGCCCGTCAAAATAATGATAATAGAGGCTTTCGAAAGGTCTGAAAGCTTCGTTCCTGAAAACAACATCACAATTCCTCCTGACTGACATGAACTCTTAATTCCACCTTTCCCCTAATCCCTAGGGGTTAACCTCGAATTACAAACCTCGATACTCTTTAATATTAAGGATATTTTTTTGAAAAACAGAGCTCTCTCCCTCTATTCTTATAATCAACTGCCGCCCATTTCATGCCCCTAACAAATGTTACACAAAAAAGAAACTCAAAGACTATCCTTAGCCTCCGAGTTTCTTTTTTTATTTATGCTGTTTTTTCTTTGTTTATTAACGCTTTTCGCTTTTTCCGTTCATCGACCTTGGTCAGAATGGAAACCACCAGGGCCACGACAAATAAACCAGAGAAGAAAATGAGGCTGTTCTCATAGCTTCCAGTCGTATCTTTCATCCAAGCTGCAAAGATGGGCCCGGCAAGTCCAGCGGCCGCCCATGCTGTTAGAATATAACCATGAATGGCGCCAAGTTCTTTTGTTCCAAATAAGTCCCCAATGAACGCGGGAATGGTTGCAAATCCGCCTCCATAACAAGTGTAAATAATAGAAAATGCAATGACAAAAATCCACGTGGCGGTTGTCCAAGGCAGAACAAGGAATAAACCGATCTGCAGAACAAAGAAGGTGATATACGTGTTTGCACGACCTATATAATCAGAAGCACTTGCCCAACCGATTCTTCCAAGCCCATTAAAAATGCCCATTACACCCACGAGAGTGGCTGCAGTGGCTGTCGTTACCCCGACACTTTCCTCCAATAATGGCTTAGCCGCAGAAATAACAGCAATTCCACACGTGACATTAATAAACAACATCGTCCAAAGGTAATAAAAACGCTTTGTCTTCAATGCTTCTTTTGCACGTAAGTTTGCCAAATCTTGATTTTTGGTATCCGTTTCCTTATCTGGATCATAACCTTCAGGTGTCCAGCCCTCAGGAGGGCGTGACATGTAAAGGGACGAACCAATCATAACGACAAAATAACTGATACCTAGAATATAAAAGGTGGCTGCGATTCCAACTGAATTAATAAGAAAGTCCATCAACGGGCTGGCAATAGCTGCTGCAAAACCAAAACCCATAATCGCCATCCCCGTTGCAAGACCTCTACGGTCAGGGAACCATTTTACTAATGTAGAAACCGGTGCGATATAACCAACACCTAAACCTATACCTCCAAGAACCCCGTAAAATATGTACAGCATCCATAGTGAACCTGCGTTAACGGCGATTCCTGACCCAGCCACACCAATCCCGAAAAAGATAGCAGCTGTAATTCCGGCGACCCTCGGTCCATATTTTTCAACGAACCAACCTAAAAAGGCTGCAGATAATCCTAAGAATAAAATGGCAATACTAAAAGTCAATTGTACTTGACTAGCTGACCAGCCAAATTCTTCGCTCAGTGGACCTGTAAAGTTACTCCAGGCGTAAACAGATCCGATAGAAATATGAATCCCCACCGCTCCTAAAGCGATCAACCATCTGTTTTTCACTTTTCTTTCTGACATTTTTTCACCCCTTTTTCATTAATTACCTGTCTTTTTCCTGTAATCTCAATTTCTAAACAATTTTCCATATATTATGACACATTCTGACTAGCCTGGAATATTTCCTGGAAAATAAAAAACACTTCCCTAAGAGGTAGTGTCTATTAAATATAATCTTAGGTAATTCCGTTTTGTGACGTTTGTGTGATTCTAAGAGATCTATGAAAAGGTTTGTGATGCTTCATCGCATACTCGCGTCATAAGCAGACCAGCGAAGCACCCTCGATCCAATATCCATTGTTGGAAAATGAATTCAAAAAACTCTTGATTTTTCCTGACTCTCTATATACAATAATAATTGTCGAAAAACATACGGGGCATTAGCTCAGCTGGGAGAGCGCTTCGCTGGCAGCGAAGAGGTCAGCGGTTCGAGCCCGCTATGCTCCACTACCAACAGCCACCATTTCCATCATCTGGAAATGGTGGCTTTATTTATCCTATCAGGCTTTTTTAACACCCTTATCACTTTTATAAGATCCGAATTTCATCTTATAAAAGTGATTTTGAAGAAAGCTTAATACAAAAAAGCCTCCCTATTTGGGAGGCTTTTTTGTATTATGAAGCTTTTACAGCCTTTTCAGCTTGAGTTCCAGATGTTGTCAATAACGTTGCTACAATCAATACAATAACCGCAACAGGTACAGCAACAACTACACTGTTCACTTCAAATGGCTGGCCTAGAATAATTTCCCATGTCAATGTAGCCAGCACACCAGCGATCATGGAAGATACACCACCTATCGCATTGACGCGCTTCCAGAAGAATACGGCAAGTACCGCAGGGGTTAAACCTGCACCATAAACGGTATAAGCATACATTTGCACACTTAATACTGTAGGGAAATAACTGATGATTACGAAGGCGAATACACCCAGCGCAACAATGAATATTCTTGTCATAGCAAGAAGCTTTTTGTCAGACGCATCCTTATTCACATAATTAGCATAAAGGTCATAAGTCAAGTTCGTTGCTGCAGACAGTAAGTAAGAGTTCCCTGTAGTAATGATGAAGGAAGCTGCTGCTGCCAGCAGAATACCACCGATAGCGATTGGCATAGCTACTGTAGTAGCCATCAACGCCATTCCTGGATCAATATCCGGGAATATGGAACGGGATGCAAAAGCGATCAATGAAATGGATGGTGAAATGACGATCATCGCAATCAGCCACCCCATTTGCGCACGCTTCGCGGATTTATCTCCTTTGGAAGATGCGAGACGCTGATACATGTTTTGGTCACCCAGTAATAAGAACAAAGAAGGCAACAGATAACCGATCATTTGAATCGTCGTCAAACCACCCGTAGCACTCATGTGAGACTCAGGAACATTAGCGACGATTTCACTCCATCCACCTGCAACCATAATGATTGTAGGGACAGTAATGATCAAACCTCCGACCATCAAAAATCCACTGATGGCGTCCGTTTGGGATACTGAACGAAGTCCCCCGATCATGGCAAGGAAGATAATCATGGCAGCACCAATCATCGTACCTGTCTGCACAGTCATCCCTGTTGTTAAGTTAAGAATGAATCCGAAACCTTTCATCTGATAAGAAACGATACCGACATACGCAAGGATGATAATAACACTCGCAATGTTACGGGATGTACGCCCATATTTCGACTCTAAAATACCGGCAACGGTGAATTTTCCGTGTTCGCGGATTTTAGGTGCGACGACATAAAGAATGATAATACCGATTAACGTTGGGAGCATCATCATCAAAGAAGGAAGAATACCATAGGAGAAAGCCATCGACGTTTCTCCGCCGGAAATACTTCCGCTGCCTGTCCATGTGGCCAGAAGCGTTCCCATCAATACAAAAGGTCCTAAGCTTTTACCGGCTAAAACGAAATCTTCACTACCGGCTACTTTTTTCGACATGAATACACCAATGCCGACCATTAATATTCCATAGATTGCTATAAACCATAACAAAGTTGGATCTTGTTGCAGTTCCATAACTACTGAATCATCTCCTGATGTTTTTTGTTGGCTGGTTCTTGTTGAGCTGTTCAATTAAAAACATCGGCCGATGTGAAATCGCTCTTTGAACACAACGATAATAAAACTAACATAGATTTTAATTTTGTGAAAATGGCAAGTAGATAGCTGAAAAGGGGCTATTCTCCGCGTTTTTAGAGGATTCCATTTTTTCACATACCCTTATGAAAGCGATAACCACACCCTTTCAAA
This sequence comes from Halobacillus litoralis, assembly GCF_009856445.1. Lineage (GTDB taxonomy): Bacteria > Bacillota > Bacilli > Bacillales > Halobacillaceae > Halobacillus > Halobacillus litoralis. Next base: position 39,870 of record NZ_WMFA01000012.1, on the reverse strand, counting down.
GAATTGCTTTATTCTTACGAAATTTCTGTTAAATACGCAATTCCTCGACAGAATTTTGTAGTAAAATTAGTTCTAATTACCCACACAAATCACCAGTTACAGACTGTACGAAAAGAAGAATGCCCTTCTATCCCCAACACATGCTAAGCGATTTAAATCAGGAAGTTTGGATAAATCACCATTGAGTTTAGAGCTTTTGCTAGCCATTTAAGGATTTTTCCAAATAGGCTTAGAGAACGAAACGTATAGTTACTAATATTAAAAGGCTGGCACCTCGGGAAGGTACCAGCCTTGTATGCTGTTATATAAACATCCCATTAAGGGATAAAAGCTTTCACACGATTTTGAATCACATTTTTCAGTAATTGTTTTCCATCACCTGTCCCAATAGACTCTGGGTGGAATTGGACCCCTTCAATAGGAAATTCAAGGTGACGTATGCCCATCAATTCTCCTTCTACTGTTGAAGCGGTCACTTCAAAACACTCCGGTAAATCGGAAAGCTCTACAATCAACGAATGATAGCGCATCGCCTCCATCGGATTACTTAACCCTTCGTATATTCCCTTTCCATCATGAAAAATGCGTGATGTTTTTCCGTGCATCAGCTTCTCTGAGCGTACGACTTTTCCACCGAACACTTGAGCTATGGCCTGATGACCAAGACAAACACCGAAGATGGGAATATCTCCTTTGAATCGATTAATCACTTCCAGGGTCACCGGTGTTTCATCCGGGGAACACGGGCCTGGTGAAAGAAAGATTAAGTCAGGGCTCAGCTCTATAATCTCACCTATATCTACTTCATCATTTCTCTTCACTATGATCTCTTCTCCAAGCTCTCCAAGATACTGGACGAGATTGTAGGTGAAAGAGTCATAGTGGTCAATCATATAGATCACTCTGCTCCACTCCTCTCAGCTCTATCAAAACTTACTGAACAAGTGCTCTAATTTCATCGGTGAAATGTTTAAGAGCTTCGTCCATCTTACCTTTTTCAATATTTTCAAGCTCCGCTTCAATTAATCGAATGATTTTGCTTCCAATGATGACGCCGTCTGCATGATCTCTCACAAGGCGAACGTGATCATTCGTTGATATGCCGAATCCAACAGCAACTGGCACTTGGCTGTGCTGTCTCACTTTTTCAATGAATGCCAGAGCTCCAGCAGACATTTCTTTTCTCTCTCCAGTTACTCCCAGAGAAGAAACACAATATAGAAAACCTTTCGCATGTTCCGCAATCTGCTTGATCCTTTGATCAGAGTTAGGGGCAACAAGGGAGATAAATTCAATGCCTTTTTCTTCTGAATGGTTACGAATCTCCTCACTTTCTTCAAATGGAAGATCGGGGATAAGAAGCCCTTCTACCCCATTTTTTTCTAGGAGCTCAAAGAATTCCTCATGTCCAATTTGAAGGACAGGGTTGTAATAAGTGAATATCACAACTGGAATTTCGAGTCCATGCTCTCTTAACTTCGGCACAAGCTCGATTGCTTTACGTAAGGACATCCCTGCCTTTAATGCACGCTGCGCCGCTCGTTGAATCGTAGGACCGTCCGCAAGTGGATCCGAATAAGGAACGCCCAGCTCTAAAACGTCCGCACCTTCTTCCTGGAGACCCAAAGCAAATTGAATTGTCCATTCAGGACCAGGATCCCCTGCTACAATGAACGGGATAAACAAATTTTCCGTTTTCGTTAGTTTCCCTTGGAATGATGTTTTAGTCAGCATGTCAGACCTCCTCCTGGAAATGTTCCATTAATGTTGCCATATCTTTATCCCCACGGCCGGAAAGGTTAATCAAAATCGTTTCATTCTCACTCATTTGAGGGGCTTCTTTAAATGCCTGAGCAAGGGCATGGGCACTCTCAATCGCAGGTATGATCCCCTCTGTTTGTGTTAAAAGTTTCAATGCATCAAGCGCTTCTTCATCTGTGATGGCTTCGTAACGGACTTGTTTCGTCTGGAATAAATGAGCATGTTCTGGGCCGATCCCAGGATAGTCCAGCCCTGCCGAAATGGAATAAGGCTCGGTAATTTGTCCATTCTCATCCTGCATAAGGTAGGTCATCGATCCGTGAATGACACCAGGAGTTCCTTTTGAAAGCGTCGCTGCATGTTCAGGTGTGTCTATCCCTTTCCCGGCAGCTTCTACTCCGACCAATTCACTCTTGTCTTCAAGGAATGGGTAAAACATCCCCATAGCATTGCTTCCACCACCTACACAGGCAAAAATACGATCCGGAAGCTCTTTCTCAACCTCTAAGAACTGGCGTTTAGATTCATCACCTATGATTCTCTGAAAATCCCTAACCATGCGCGGGTATGGATGGGGGCCAACCACAGAACCAATTAAATAGAAATGGTCTTCACAGTTAGCGACCCAATAGCGGATCGCTTCATTGGTCGCATCCTTTAGAGTTCCATTTCCACTCGAAACTGAAACGACTTCGGCTCCAAGAAGCTTCATTCGGAAAACGTTCAGCTCCTGTCTGCGGATATCCTCTTCCCCCATAAACACGATACACTCAAGTCCAAATTTAGCAGCAACCGTTGCAGAGGCAACGCCATGCTGTCCTGCCCCTGTTTCAGCAATAATCTTCTCTTTTCCCATTCTTTTTGCCAGCAAAGCCTGACCAATCGCATTATTAAGCTTGTGGGCACCTGTATGGTTCAAATCCTCACGTTTCAAATAGATTTTTGCTCCTCCAAGCTGTCCTGTCAACTTGTCTGCGTAAGACAAAGAAGTAGGGCGTCCTGCGTACTCTTTTAACACATGATGGTACTCCTTCAAAAAGTCCGGATCCGCCATCGCTTGGTCAAGCGATTCTTCCAGTTCCTGTAATGGCCCCATAAGGGTTTCCGGTACATATTTCCCACCAAAATCACCATAACGTCCTTTTAAATCAGGAAATACTTGCAACATTTTGCTCCACCTCTTTCATGATTGTTTGAATTTTGCCAATGTCCTTTCCGTCTCCGATTTCAATACCACTGGAAAGGTCGATTCCGTCCGGGCGATAGTGCAACAAATCTGTGACGTTCTCTGGTTTAATCCCCCCTGCAATCAAGCACGGGACACCCTGGTCAGACGCTTCTTTCTGATAGGTCGGGACAGACTCCCAGTCGAAGCGGACCCCAGTTCCACCTGAAACACCGTCCACTTTGCTGTCTACAATGTATCCATCAGCAACACCACGGAACACTTCCATTTGTTTAATTCCATCCGATTGATGGTGAACCACTTTCCAAACCGGAAGACCAAACGCTTCTTTAATTCTCAACAACTGAGATACCGTCTCATTTCCATGCAGTTGAATAACATCTAAGGGAACAAAATGAAGAATCTCTTCGATTTCCTCAATCGTGGGCTCGATGAAAACCCCGACGATTTTTTGTCTTGGTCGGATTTTTTTCACCCAGCGTCCGACATATTCCGGTCGGACATATCGTTTTGTTCTCCGGACAAATATGAAACCAAGATGGGAGGCTTGGGAAGAAGATGTTTTGGCTACATCTGACAAAGATCTATTTCCACATAATTTGACGATCGGTTCTTTCATCGAACATTCACTCCTTCCAACAACTGACGGACCGCTTCTTTGATATCCTTCTGGCGCATGAGAGATTCTCCCACCAGTACACCCTCAGCTCCATAACCAGCTACTTTCTGCAGATCATCATGGGAAGAAATCCCACTTTCTGAAACCAGCAAACACTCCTCCGGTGCAAGTTTCGCCATGCGTTCGGTTTGAGAGAGTTTCGTTTCAAACGTATGAAGGTTTCGATTGTTAATACCTAGAATTTTTGGTGTGAACTCATTCAGCACTTTAGTTAATGTTTCTTCACTGTGGACTTCGACAAGGACTTCTAATCCAAGCTCATAGGCTTGAAGGTAAAGTTCATGCAGCTTCTCCGCTTCCAGCGCTTCCCCGATCAGCAGAATAGCGTCAGCACCGATATAGGCACTCTCCGCTACTTGCAAGGAGTCTATAATAAAGTCCTTCCGTAATACAGGTACATTCACTACTTTCTTGATGTTCGTCAAGTAGTCACGGTGCCCTTGGAAAAAATGTTGATCCGTAAGAACAGAAATGGCTTGCACCCCTGCTTCAGCATAGTCATGAGCGATTCGGACAGGGTTGAAGTCCTCACGTATAATGCCCTTGGATGGAGATGCTTTTTTCACCTCTGCAATCAGGCCTGCTGCAAATGAAGTGGTTTTCAGAGATTTATAGAGAGAATGATGAGCAAATGACTGCTCTTCCGGCAAATACAATTTTTCAATTTCTTGTTGTTTTACAGCTAAGATGGTTTCAAGCATATTGACGTTTCTCCTTTTCATTAACAATCGATTCATAATACTTGCTTGTGAGGCCTTCCCTGATTGCCTTTTGGACTTGCAGCACACCATCTTGAAGGTCTTCTGCATTTCCTGCGACATAGAGTCCCGCCGCTGCATTTAATGTGACAATGGAAGACGCACTTTCATTTGAACGCCCATACAGGACATCCTTAATCATTTGTGCACTTTCTTCTGTTTTAGAAATACGAATATCTGTGAGATTCCCTAAAGGAAGACCGAAATCTTCAGGTGAAACCGTGAAACGAGTGATCTCACCATTCTTCAATTCAACGAGATCGCTTTTTCCTGTGATTGTGATTTCATCCAGACCATCTCTTCCTGTTGCTAAGAGTACGTGTGTGGAGCCTAGATTCTTAAGAGTCTCCGCCATTTTTTCTGCATAATTGGTATCATAAATGCCGATCAGCTGTCTTTTAGCATTTGCAGGGTTGGACATTGGCCCAAGTAAGTTGAAAATGGTACGAAAGCCAAGCTCCTTCCGTGCAGGTCCTGCATGTTTCATTGCTTTATGGTAAAGCGGGGCGTACATGAACGTCATTCCTTTCTGAGAAAGCGCCTGTACCCCTTGTTCTGGTGTAGTGTCAATGGGCACGCCCAGCTTTTCCAGGACATCGGCACTCCCGCTTTTTGAAGAAACTTTCCGATTTCCATGCTTAGCGACCTTCACTCCCATGCTCGCAAGAACTATGGAAACAGCTGTGGAAATATTAAATGTAGATGCGCCATCTCCGCCAGTACCACATGTATCAACAATTGACTCATCATTTGTATCCATCCTGGTCATATTTTCACGCATCGCCCGAACGAAACCGGTCATTTCTTCAACTGTTTCTCCGCGGTAACGCATGACGCTGAGCATGCTCATCAGTTGGCCGGTCGTCGCTTCTCCGTTCATAATCCGATCCATCGTATCAAAGGCTTCCTGTTCGGTCATTTCCTCTCCTGCGACAACTTTACTTAATGTATCTTTCATCTCGTCTCCACTCCTTCTCCGCTCTTCTCAAATATCTTCTCTGCTAGTTGAATGGTCTTCTTCAATGCACTCGCTTTGCTCAATGTTTCCTGATACTCTGCTTCAGGGTCAGAGTCAGCAACGATGCCGGCCCCCGCCTGAATATATAAATCTTTTCCTGTTCTAGTCATCGTTCGGATGGTAATGCAGGAGTCGATGTTTCCATCAAAACCTAAATATAAAATGCCCCCACCGTAGAGGTTTCTGGGAGTAGGCTCAAGCTCTCGTAAGATCTGCATAGCCCGGACTTTTGGTGCACCTGATAATGTTCCAGCCGGGAATGAGGAAATCAAGGCGTCAATGGGAGAAACGCTCTCCTTCAATCGACCGGTTACTTTACTGATGATATGCATCACTTTTGAGAAGCGGCCAATCGTCATATATTCACTAACCTGTACCGTTCCATATTCAGCTACGCGACCGATGTCGTTACGGGCTAAATCCACCAGCATGCGATGTTCCGCTAACTCTTTCTCATCTTGCAAAAGCTCTTCAGCCAGAGCGTCATCCTCTTCTTCGGTTCTGCCTCTTTTCCTTGTTCCAGCTATGGGATGGATTTCAAGGTTACGATCACGGACTTCAAGAAGTCGTTCAGGTGAACTTCCGATCACTTCCACTTCATCCATTTTTAAGTAAAACATGTATGGAGAAGGGTTCACCCTCCGCAACACTCGATAAAGTTCAAATCCGCTTCGATTCGTTACTGTATGAAAACGTTGAGATAAAACAGCCTGAAAAATATCTCCGGCACGGATATACTCTTTGATTTTTCCCACATCAGATTTGAACTTTTCCGGTTCATAATTGCTTTCTAACATAAAGGATTCATCATCCGTTTCATTTTCACTCAGCATTAAATCCGGAAGTGTGCCGACCTTCTGCAGCTGGCTTATAATGGATGTGATTCGCTTTTTCGTTTCAGAATAAATATCTTCTAATGGGCGTCCTGGTTCTTTTCTAGCGAAGGATAGAATCGTCGTTTCTTTTGTTTTATGATGATAAGCAATTAAAGTCTTACAGAAAAGGAGCTGATAATTAGCAAGATTCAATTCATCCGTCTCAGCCCTTTTTACAGGCTCATAATCTGAGATGGCATCATAGCTGATATATCCGACCCCTCCTCCTTTAAAAGGAAGGTCAATCGGCGGCTGCTTCACATTAAGCTTTGCCAATACTTTCTCATAAGCCGACTTGAAGTCTTCAGAATACGTGAGATCGTCTTGGTCAAAGTCTTTGATTTGAAACCGGTGCTTCTCCTCTTTGATTTGAACCATCGGGTCAAGACCTAGAAAAGAATAATTTGACCATGGGGATTCAGGATCCTGACTCTCCAGCATGTACACGGCTTCGTGATTCAATGCATGAAACATGTGAATCGGTGTTAACGTATCCGTATAAAACGATTGTGTTATTGGAATGGTATGATGCTCTTCGGCATCGCTTTGAAATGTATTAAAAGTGGTCATAAAGGCTCACCTCTCCATTAGAATCATGGAGAATGAGACGTTGAGGGATGAAAACGAGTAGATAGAAAGGGGGTGAAAATCGGCCAGGCAATCCATCGGCTCCTTACGTCCGAAGATCCCTCGCTCACTCAGCTCAGCTCATCCTATACCTCAACTCAACTCATTCTCTGCTCAACTTGCTTATTTCGACTTTGTAATAAAGCCACTTTTTTAAAATATCTTTCCAATAGTCTATAAAATTCAGATAATAAAGTCAACCAGTCTGTCCCAAAATTTTCTTAGACCTTCACCTGCCTCTTCCATATAAGCTCCCTTTTCTTGAAGACTCAGTTTCGAGACTTTTGTTAGGTGGATGGGTGCTGCGGGGAATAGCTCGCTTTCCGCGGGAGCGCGGTGAGCCTCCTCGGACTGCGTCCTGTGGGGTCTCACCCTGCACTTTTTTTCCACAGGAGTCTCGCCATTCCCCTCCGCCCCTTTATCATAAAAGGTTCTCGAAACCACTACGATAAGGACAGCTCGTATGATTATTAGAAATGGATGAAAGAACACCTCTCCGAACACAGAAAAGCCTAATCCAAAGCGCTTCCCCCCCTAACAGCTGGATAGTAGAAGACCAACAAACTTGGTAAAGGGGTTCGTTACACTCATACATCGAATGGGGTGGTTGGGAAGCTGCGAGACTCCCGCGGGAATGGATTGGCTGGCAAGACCCCACAGTGCGAAGCACGAGGAGGCTTGCCGTCATCCCCGCAGGAAAGCGAGTTGCTTCCCAGCCACCCCTAACGCTCAACCCGGGCAACGAACTCTGGAAAGTCTCGAAACTGAGTCTTCCACAATCCTGCCATATTGTTTAATAAATTTGTTCAGGTGATTTTCAGAGACCTTTATATACAATTATGATGAAAAATAAGAATGTAGAAATTTTATATATATATTTGAACGAATGGAAGAAAGTTTACGTCTTATAGTCAGGGAACGAAATGAGGGATGTTTATGGATTCGGATCTCATCAGAAGAGCACAAGGTGGAGATGAAAAGGCACTTGCTGAACTTCTGAAAAAACACTATAGCTTCATCGTTAAATACGTATGGAAAATGAGCGGTGATGAACAGTTGGCTTATGATGTAACACAAGACACACTAATCAAGACCATCCAGAAGATCAATCAGTATAACCATCGATCCAAGTTTTCTACATGGTTGATCCAAATTGCTACACACACATACTTGGACTACAAACGAAAGCAAAAAAGAAAATATGAGCTGGATGAGAAACTGCGGGAGGAATATCCCCGCTCCCCCGTTTCTTTGGAAAGTGATTGGCATGAGGTCCAGGAGGCTTTATGGAAGCTTGAAGACGAACATCGGATCCCTCTCGTCTTGAAGCATTATTACGGTTATGAGTATACAGATATTGCAAAAATGACCAGGGTGAAAGTAGGGACAGTGAAGTCAAGGGTCCATTATGGACTGGAGAATTTACGAAAGGAGCTGAGAACAGATGACAAATGAAAAGAAGCCGCAAAATTTGGAAGGAAAGCTTCAGGAAGCAGCACGTCACACGGATGAACAGATGGAACTCACAGAACCCTCCCTCTCTTACTTCGAGAATCTAATCGAAGAACAGACCGCCCTTTGGTACCGGCAACTATGGTTTGAATTGACTTGTTTGTGGGGGATCGCTTTCATTTTTATTTCTTTCCTTATTTTCAGCTTATTCTATGTTCCTTTTTTATTTGTTTTCGCACAAATCACTTCCATTATCATCTTGATCCGCTACTTTTATAAAGAGCGCTATGAAATGGTGGAGATGCAGCAATGAAACATTATGGACCTGAAGAAATGCCTCTATGGGGATGGCTTCTCGTCGTTCTCCTTTTAGTCACACAAAGTTCCATACTATTTTTAAAAGCAAGAAAAATTGGAAAAGCACCCTGGTTGTGGGGAGTCATAGGACTGATTCAATTCCCTGTGCCAAGCATCATCTTTTTCATCTTATGGAAAACAGTGTGGACGAGGAAAGAAACGGTAACGAAATCATAAATTTTCTAGAAGTAAGAAAAACAATCGATAAGGAGGTGCTGTCATGTTACTCACACAGAACGTCATTGATTTTATGAATGAAAATTTAGCGATCATCGCTCCCCTGCTCATCATCCAGCTCGTTTTAATGATTACGGCTCTTGTAAGCTTAATCCGTGCAGAAACTACAAAAGGACCGAAATGGATATGGGCGCTTATTATCATATTTTTCAACACGATCGGTCCCATCGTTTATTTTATTTTTGGAAGGAGTCATGAGTCGTGATTCACCTGAAAAATCTAACGAAAACATTCGGTAAAGAAAATGCGGTGAAAAATATCACCTTCGATTTATCACAAGGAAAATGTGTCGCTTTGCTTGGACCTAATGGCGCAGGGAAAACGACAACTTTAAAAATGATCGCAGGACTTATGCACCCCTCCTCGGGCCAAGTGGAGCTTTCAAGCGGCGGAGGAGATGATATACGCAAATATATCGGCTACCTCCCCCAACATCCACAGTTTCACAATTGGATGACCGGCAAAGAGTTTCTTCAATACGTCGCCCGTCTTTCCCGAATCTCTAAGCTGGAATCTATAAAACTAGCGGAAGAATTGGTCGAGCGTGTCGGGATTGCGGATGCGAAAAACCGAAAAATATCCAGTTACTCAGGGGGAATGAAGCAAAGACTGGGAATTGCCCAGGCGATGATCCACAAGCCAAGCGTTCTTTTGCTTGATGAACCGGTGTCCGCTTTAGACCCCATCGGCCGTCGTGATGTATTAAATTTGATGGAAGAATTAAAGCAGGAAGCGACCCTCCTTTACTCCACACATATCCTGAGTGATGCAGAGGAAGCAAGTGACGAAATTCTTCTTATGCATAAAGGAGAGATCGTAGAATCAGGCTCTCTTCAAGACGTCAAGGAACGACACCAGGTAGATAAGGTTACTCTTCGTTTGGAAGGAAACGTACAGCCATTCAAAGAGAAACTGGAGACGCTCCCTTTTGTTACGCATACAGATGTCCAAAAACAAAAGATCCATGTGTATGTACAAAATGTAACAGAGGCTCGTGACGTTCTCTTAGAGCTTGTAACCAAGGAACAATGGCCGCTTCTTTTCTTTGAAGTAGGACAGACAACGCTTGAGGATCTATTCATGGAGGTGGTGAATGAACATGCAATGGATGACCATTTATAAAAAGGAATGCCTGGAATCCGCGAGAAATTACAAATGGGTTTGGGTTCCTCTTGTCTTCATTCTATTTTGCATTATGGATCCTTTGACAACCTATTATCTTCCTCAAATACTCGAATCCACAGGGGGGCTTCCAGAAGGAGCGGTCTTTGATATTCCAACACCACCGGCAGCGAACGTATTTATGATGAGTATCTCCCAAATAAATACACTCGGAGTGCTGGTCATTACTTTGATTACAATGGGAACGATTGCTGGAGAACGAAAATCAGGAGTGGCGGAACTGATTCTTGTAAAGCCGGTCTCCTATACTGCCTATGTGACAGCCAAATGGGCAGCTCATGTCACGCTCGTCCTTCTCTCTATTTTTGTCGGCTTAATAGCAAGTTGGTATTATGTTCAACTTCTTTTTGGTGACGTATCCTTCATGTATGCATTGATTACAGCTGCTTTTTATAGTTTGTATATCATTCTCGTCATCAGTATTAGTCTCTTCATGAACACATGGACGAAAATTCCCGGCGTTGTTTTATTCTTAACGATCAGCATCATCCTTGTATTAAATTTAATAACAAGTATTTTTTCCCACCTATTGGAATGGAGCCCAACAACTATCACTTCCCACCTCCCTGCCTTACTAAGAAGCGGAGAAGTCGGTCAAGACCTTTGGATGGCTGCCCTGATCACCATACTGTTAATCATTTCTCTTCTATTTGGAGCCATCCAGACACTGAAGCGAAGAGAGATTGTATAGCCAAAACCCACCTTAAACCTACCAGACCAGGTCATCCAAATATTGGATGACCTGGTCTGGTTACGTATGGGAAACGGGTGTGTGATTTGTTCTTCGCGGTAATAGGGTATAGACTATTAGCATCTATTGCATAAGAAGTTGTTAAAGGAGAGATTTTCATGAAGCCAACTGCATTGATCACTGGAGCCTCGGGTGGTATTGGATACGAATTCGCCCGTCTGTTTGCTAAATCAGGGTATAACTTGATTGTCGTCGCACGATCTGAAGACAAACTTCAACAGTTAAAAGAAGAACTGGATGGTCATCCAATCACCATCATTCCTCAGGATCTATCAGAACCAGGAGCAGCTGAAGTTGTGTATAGTAAGGTGAAAGAGCTCGGCCTCAACGTCACCGTCCTTGTCAATAACGCTGGTTTTGGTTTGAATGGACTATTTGAAGACCTCCCATTATTAGACCAACAAAAAATGTTGCAGGTCAATATTAATGCCCTAACTGAACTGACCCACTTGTTTTTACCTGAGATTAAATCCGCCCGCTTCCGCTCCATTCCTAAAGGAGTCTTGAACGTAGCGAGCACGGCAGCTTTTCAGCCTGGTCCTAAAATGGCCGTATACTATGCTTCCAAAGCTTACGTCCTTTCCCTCTCAGAAGCTCTTGTAGAAGAGTTGAAAGATACAAGTGTAACGGTTACCACCTTGTGTCCGGGTGCAACAGATACCAACTTCTTCAAAGCAGCAAAAGCGGAGCATACGAAACTTGTAAACAGTACTATGTCCCCAGAATCGGTAGCCAAGTCTGGATTTCTTGGGTTTGTGAAAGGAAAACGTGTGGTTATCCCCGGCATGATGAACCAGGGTTTGGCCTATGCCTCCAAGCTCATCCCACGATCATTCGCAGCTAAATTAGCTCATTATGTCGATAGCTAAGGAGAGGTCATACAAGTTTATTTACGACGATTCTCTTTTTCTACTCTCCCCCTTCCTATATAATAGAAATTACTGGTAAACACTTTTAAGGGGGCTGTACATGAAGAGATTAATTGTATGGTTTTCATTCTGCCTATGTATTGGTGCGGTGACAGGAGCCTATTTGTATGTACAAACTCAGGGGGCATCCACAGCGCAGGGTGTAACCGGAACAGTGAATGCAGAAGAACTGAGAGCCTATGAGAGAGATGGGAAAAATCCTTTTGGAGGAGAGATTTCCGGACCGGAGTTAACTGACAAGGAATATCAGGAATACATTCATGCCATGTCACATCAAAAAGTGAAAGCAGATGAAAAGTGGACCTTTTTTGAAATTCACCCCCTTCGCATATCCTGGCTGCTCGAACATTTAGAAACGAATGAGTTAACTAATAAGCATGTTTATAAACAAATTTTAATGAAATGGGCGGATGGAGATTATTCAAACGCTGTAGCTGACCATAACACCATCTGGGAAATGCAGCGTGGTACAATCGGAAAAGCCAAACGTCTCCTCAGTCCTGAGGAAGAAGCCGAGTATATAAAAGAAAACAACTGACCCGATTACATCGGGTCAGTTGTTTTTTACATTTCTTCAGCAGATTTTCTGAATCCATAAAAGGACCGGTACCCTTGATTTGCGTAGTATCCCTCCGACTTTGTTGAAGCCAGCATTTCCACACGGGTACTTGGATAGCACTCGTGAGCGGTTTGAATCAATTTCTCCGCAATCCCCTGATTTCTAAAACTTTCCTTCACCAGTAGATCGCACACATACAACGTAATGGACCCATCTGTCAGTCCTCGGAGAAAACCGACAGCTTCATGATTTACAACCGCCACCAAAGCGGGTTCTGAATTCAGCCAGGAGCATAGGGTTTCCTCCCCACGTTCCACAAGGCCGCTCCATCCTTCTTTTTCATTTAATTGCTGGAGAACGTCAAAATCTTTCTCAAGAAACGTACGAATTTGAATAGATTCCATGTCATCCTACCTTTCACTGTGATTAAGATTTTCCCCTTTGAGCCGTCACCCAGTCTTATTAATTCTATTTATCTACTCTTTATTACGTTTAATTCCCTTAAACGTTTCAATTTATATGAGAAAATTCGACTATTTTTCAAATACTTCTAAATATTCATGCAAAAATTCCATACACCTCTAACAAAATTCTGCGATAGGATGGGATACAAATCAGAATTCTCAATCATCAGATGGAGGAAAGTATGGTAAAATGTGAACGGAAGTTTTTCTTTTATTGTTCAAGGAGTGGAAAACATGTGGAAAAGAATACTACTGTTCACAACATTGATTTTTCTCGCCGCTTGTTCTTCTCAAAATTTATCGCTTGAGGATTTAAAAACAGCTTATCCTCAGACGTTCGCTCAGCCAGTGGAGGACTTATCGGATGAGAAAAAGGAGAAGCTTGGTCTTCCTGAAGATATGCCTTTCGAAGTCACCCAGGTGGAGTCAAAGGTGGAAGACAAAAGAGTCGAGGTCCTCTATGTATCAGATGGTTCAGATAAAGCCATGGTGAGCACCTTGTTTGATCCGGAAAATATTCTTCAAGAATCCGAAATGCAGGTCCCTCTAAATTCAGGAGCTGTAGCTGGTGTCCAGGAAAAGAAAGACCACATTTTCGTAGAATGGTATGATGGAGATCTGGACGTCATCTATCAGCTTAAATACTATGGTCCTGAAGAGGAACGGGCAGAAAATGCAATGAATATTGCAAACGCTATATAAAACTCTATCTCCCTATATCATGGGATTCCTAAAGAAGACCCGTCACGTGGAAACGTGACGGGTCTTCTGATTTCCTTATAGTTTTTCTAGTTTTTTAAAGTTTCGGCTGATCGGTCTCGGAGCTTTTAGTCGATCAAAAAATACCAGGTAATTATTCTTCTTCTCATCGATTTCTTTGATAGAACCTTCACCAAAAACCGGATGCTTGACTCTGGTGCCTTTTTCGAGATAGTCACCAGCAGGCTCTCTCTCCAGACGATGAGAAGCACGAATATATTCTTTCGCTTCTTCAATGAGAGATGCATCCAATTCTCCGATACGGTCATAGAAGTGGTCTTCGACTTCGAATATAAAACGGGAAGGGTATTTTTTTTGCCCTCCATTTTGAAAACCCTCAGATTCAGTTAAATAGAGTTCCTGTTCCGCTCTCGTCACGGCTACATAGGCAAGCCGGCGTTCCTCTTCCAGACCTCTCTCTTTCCGCTGCCTGATTGCACGAACATTAGGGAGAACACTTTCTGACATACCAATAACGAATACATAAGGATACTCCAACCCTTTGGCTGTATGAATGGTCATGAGTTTAACGGAGTCCACCTGATCTGCCCGGTCATTATCTGAGTAGAGGGCAACCATTTGTAAATATTCGTCCAAATCAATATCTTCTCCGAGCGTCTGCTCATACTGGACGATGGAATGAAGGAGTTCAGTCATATTATCCAACCTCTCCTGATCTCCATCCTCCCGCCGATAAGCTTCGTATCCTGTCACCTGCATGGCTTCCTGCAGCAGTTCTGATACTTTTCTTTTGCTGCGAATTCCCTTCAAATACTCAATGGCCTCGATGAAAGTGCTTGCGCCTGTACGCCTCAATCGATCATGATCCACATATTTTTTCAGTGTTTCATAGAGGGACTTCCCCTCCTCTTCCGCCTTTTCCCTGAGAAAACCCATCCGCTTCTTTCCAATTTGACGCTTGGGTACATTGATAATACGACTGAAAGACAAATCATCCTGAAAAGCGATCATTTTCAAGTGAGCGAGGGCATCCTTAATTTCCAGACGATCAAAAAATTTAAATCCTCCGAAAATCGTATATTCAATATTTTCAGCTATGAGTTCCTGTTCTACGAAACGGGATAAATAATTCGCTCGATACAAAATGGCAATCTCACTCAAATTCGCTTTCTTATTTTCCACGAGCTGTTTAATACGATTCACGATCCATTTTGCTTCTTTTATCTCATCCTTGCCATGATAATGCACCACTTTCACACCATGAGGATTTACAGGAAGCATATCCTTATCCACTCTGAAATAATTGTTACGGATTAAGGCGTTTCCTAGAGAAAGAATCTCAGGTGTGGAACGATAGTTTTCCTTCAAAAAGATGGTCTGAGCATCCGGAAAGTAATTTTCAAAGTCTACCATATATTTAGGGTCTGCGCCCCGCCATTCATAGATCGTTTGATCGGGATCACCAACGACGAAGAGATTCCCCTGTTTTTCTGACAACATCTTCACAAGTTCGAATTGTTTAAAGCTGCTGTCCTGAAATTCATCGACCTGTATGTAAAAAAGTCGACTCTGCCACTTTTCAAGCACTTCCTTATTCTGCTCAAAAAGAGTGAAAACAAAATTGAGTAAATCATCAAAATCCAACCCGTACACCCGCTTCTGCTTCTTGAGGTACTGTTGAATAATCTGACTGTCGAGGTCACCTGAATCTTCTAAAGAAGGCATGGCTCCACGGAGAATCATTTGTTGGACATAATGTGTGTTTCCTTTAAGAATACCAATTTTATCAAGAATTCTTTTGAACGTTTTGTCATTGAGCTTTAATCCCATATCTTCAAAGATCTCTCTCAATAGAATCTTCTGATCCTCCACGTCCAAAATGACAAAATTCTTCGGATAAAAGAGACGGTGGATGTCTTCACGCAGGACACGTACACAAAACCCATGGTACGTAGTTATAAACCCTGTGTCCTGCTCTCCACCAATCAATTTCTTCACCCGCCGTCTCATTTCATGGGCTGCTTTGTTTGTAAAAGTCACAGACAGCATATTAGCAGGGTCGATCCCGAGCTCATTCACGATGAAAGCATACCGATGAGTTAAGGCTCGTGTCTTGCCGGAACCTGCCCCAGCGATGACACGAACATAACCTTCTGTAGATACGACCGCTTCTTGTTGGGATGGATTGAGTCCGTCCAATAGTTCTTCCATATCGATCACCTTTCAAGAACATTTGTTTGTATTATAGCACACTAGAAAGCAGAGAGTGTGTATGGTTCTTTATAGATGAAAGAAAGGCGATAAAAAACACGTGAGAGGAAAAATCTCACTTAAAGATTTCAAAGGCGAAAAAGCCCACTAGTCCTTAAATTAATGAAGGAGGAAGAAGACACATTGTTCTTACAATCAATCAAGTTTTATAAGGAAAGCAATACTTGGGTATCGATGGTGATTTTTATGGGGTTTTAAACGTATGGTCGTATGATGATTTTAGACGGTTGAGAAAGGGAAATGAACCTGTTTTTTTAAAACTCTTTTGAATCGAGGTGGATATAGAAGCCCAGCAACAAACATGCATGTCACTGTATTTATTTGAAGTTCGGCTTCAACCCTGTTTCCAAAAAATACTTCGTTGCTTGCTGCACGTTCATAAATGTACGGACACCATCAAGTTGGATATGATTTTGCGCAAATTCCATTACTACCTGTGGACGCATGCCGGCAAGAACAACTTCTATGCCCAACAACTTAAGGCTCATCATCAGGTTTTTCAAAAGGACCGCCCATTCTTCATCAATCGAAGTAATGCCCGAAAACTGGATCGCCAGTCGACTCACATTCTGTTCCTGACATAAAACTGGTACCCTCTCTAATAAGATATGACGCTGTTCCTCTCTTAAAATGGGCTGTAATGGTAAAAGGGCATAACCTTTAGCAATGGTCACAATATTAGCAGTCATTTCTTCAATCATATGGATTAACTCCTTCTCTCTTTTCGACTGCTCCGTCATATTGAAAATACGGATGAGAATAAAGCTTTCTCCTTCATGAGTGAAACGTTTTGTAGAAATGTGCAGCACCATGTCCATCCCCTGCCACTGAAACTCCATTCCTTCAAAGTCTATATCTTTTTTTTCTTTAATAGACTTAGATAGGATTCTTTTCTCTGGTGCCAAATCCGGATACACATGATTGAGTTTCTCTCCAACAATGCGTTCTTCCTGTAATTGGAACATCCTAACATAGGCAGGGTTGACATAGGTGATTGTGTATTCTTCATCACTAATCAGCACTCCCTCATCCAAAAGGTCCATCGCATTCCTTAATAGCATGAGAATCCCCCCAGTACAAATCTCTTACTTTTATTATGAGGATATAGAAGAGAAATGCAAGGTAATTCGACACTATTATCTAAATATTATGAATAAATATCAATAGCCTTCCATATCTTCAACATAATGGCAGGATATTAGTCAAAAAAGAAGTGCGGCAACGGTTCAAGAGCTGAGCCGCTGACGCACTTCTTTTTAAGCTTTTTCCATTTTGTCACACTTAGACAAGATGGCTACATGTTTTAAATTACCTATGGAATCGAATTCTATTTCAACATAATCACCTGGTTTTACAAAGCTTAGCCTCTCTCTGAGTACAGAAAGTTCATTCTTAAATTCGGATTCTTCGACCAAAATCGCATAAGCCCCTTCGTATCGATCCAGTTTATATTGGTTCACCGATTCAATCCCCTTCTGTTTTAGTGTCAGGCACCTGGAAGAACTAATATGCGCCTTCTTTCTAACCATTTCCCATTATGGTATAAGACCTCTTATTACAAAGCATTCCCTTCATTATTCATGACTAAACATGTCGAATTTAGAGTTCTGGACAATGATCACGTACCGTGATAAAATAAAACTAACAAACGTTAGTTAGTGAAAGGAGAGAGCTGAGTGACAAAAGAAACGATTATTGATGAGAGTCTAAAGCTCTTTGCCAATTATGGGTACGAAAATACGACCCTTGCCAATATTGCGGAGGCAGTTGGAATAAAGAAACCTTCTCTTTATAACCATTTTGATAATAAAGAAGATATCTTTCTTCATGTTCTATATGACGTGGGAGAGAGAGAAAAGAGTCATTTGATGAATCAAGCAGAAGCTATGCAGCAGGACTCAGTGCCTGATCATCTTCACGAGATCTATCGTGTTTACCTGGAACATATGGCTCATTCAACAGAAGGCATGTTCTTCAAGCGTGTCACCTTTTTTCCTCCCGAAGAATTCGCAGATGAAATTAAGAAGGTATTCTTGATGGTGGAAGACTGCATGACTGAGATCATCCGACCGGTATTTGAACGTGGAAAAGAGATGGAAATTATCCGCCCTCTTTCTACAGATACGCTAACATCTGCTTTTTATACGTTAGTTGACGGTTTGTTTCTGGAAGAAAATTTTTATGACCGGGATGTTTTTGAAGAAAGGCAAGAAGCAAGCTGGCAGATTTTCTGGCTTGGCATTAAGAACCCCGAGCATTAGGGAGGTATGAAACGATGGCATGGATTTATTTATTCTTCGGTGCTTTTTTTGAAATTGGATGGGCTGTTGGTTTGAAATTGTCAAAGGGATTCACAGATCCTCTCTTTTCAACCATTACCGTCATTTGTATCGTAATCAGCTTCACTTTCTTTACAAAAGCATTAAAAGTGATTGATATCGGGACAGGTTATGCGATATTTACAGGGATTGGCGCAGCAGGTACAGCTTTAATCGGGATGATCTTTCTTGGCGACGGAGGCGGAGCTGGGAAAGTCTTTTTTATTATGCTTTTAATTACAGGGATTATTGGTTTAAAAATGTCTGAGACAAATAATACAGAACAGCTACAACAGGAGGGATAAGTATGGCATGGGTTTTCTTAATGATGGCTGGAGTAGGAGAAATGACGGCAATGTTCTTCTTAAAGTTGTCGGATGGCTTTCAAAAACGGAAACCGGCGTTCATGGCCATCCTTGCAGGTGCGGCAAGCTTCTATTTCCTTTCTTTATCTCTAAAAGATCTTCCAATAGGAACAGCTTATGGAATATGGACAGGAATCGGGTCAGCGGGTACCGTGCTGCTGGGCATATTTTTCTTTAAGGAACCAGCGAACCGGAAACGTCTGTTGTTCATTACTTGTATCGTTGCCGGAGTCATCGGCTTAAAAATGGTTTCATAGACTTATGATAGGCTTGTAATCTTATTTTCGAGCGATTACAATAGAGTAAGCAACAATCTACAAGATTCGACAAAACACTTGTTTTTCTGTCGTTTTGTAGTGATGGAGGAAATGTAATGAGAAGAATTTTATTAGCCATTCTTATGATGATCGTCATCGGTTTTAGTTATGTGGGCTATACAAGTATGGATACGGATGCGAATCCTTCCATTCCTAAAGAAACAGAGAGTTATTGAATATCAATAATTTAACCCCCTTCGCGGAAGCGAAGGGGGTTGTTTTGGTATAAGAGACAGATGTCGAGGGAGAAAGGTTATTTCTTAGGAAGGTTCACTTCTAAGTCCTCTCCCCATTTTTCTTCTAAATATTGATCACGGCCGGAGTTTCCACGATAAAAATCGTAGCGCAGTTTATTTTTTTTATAATAATCCTGGTGATATTCCTCCGCTTTATAAAATTCTCCCACTTCCTTGATCGGAGTGACTAATTCTTTCTGAAAGCGACCTGAATGTTGGAGGTCTTGTTTAGATTGCTCAGCGATTTCCTGCTGTTCAGGGGTGTGATAAAAAATAGCGGTCGTATATTGGTACCCTCGATCCACAAACTGACCATCGTCATCGGTCGGATTGACTTGCTTCCAAAAAACATCGAGAATCTGTTCATAGGAGATGACATCTGGATCATAGTAGACTTGCACAGACTCAATATGGCCCGTACCTCCGGACGATACTTCATCATAAGAAGGATTTTCTGTTTCCCCTCCCGTATAACCGGATATGACACTATGGACACCTTTCAATTTTTCAAATGGAGGCTCCATACACCAAAAGCACCCTCCAGCCAGAGTCGCCACCTCGTATCCATCAGGTATTTCCTGTGCTGTAACAGCTTCACTATCATAATTTCTTTTTGTTAAATAGGCATAAGCTTCCGGGATGGCAAGAACAGCAATGATGGAAAGTACAGCTATAATGATGACCCATTTTGTCCGCTTCTTCACAGTCTCCCCCCTCTTTTGGGTGTTTATTTCAGAATAACATGTTCATCTGTGGCAGTTGAAATGCTGACTCTTTCGCGATGTGTAATTCTATTCTTCATCTTCCAAAGTTAAGCCATCTACATGTTTCCGATCCATTACTTTTTTAATTTTTCTGTATTCCTTAGATTTAAAAATAATATCAAAATCATAATCCTCTGGATAAAGTTCATCGGCTGAAATATGGAGTTTCAAGCGTTTATGATTGTACTCTTTCTTTTCTCCTTTCACTTGGACGATATAATTCCCGAGGGCATCCGGGCCTTTATAAACAATACCCATTTCCTCTTCTGCAGGAATCCATACATTGTCCCCCATTTGAAATTCAGCTTTCTCTTTCTTCTGAGATTTACGTTTTTGTCTATACCTATTGATCGCTATCTGCTTAGCATAGGACGGATTTTTTAAAAGCTTATCCTCTTGCGTAAAGTCCCCTTCTTGCTTATATGTGATGCCATAAGCATGATTGAGGATTTCCGGATGGAGCCCTAATTTATATGCGATATCAAACGCCTGACTCTTTCCAGCTGTCCCTATTTGCAGCTGGTAGGTAGGCTTGAGGGTTTCCAAGTCAAATTCCATCGCTCCATTCATGAAGCCCTCTTTCTCCATGGCATACGTTTTCATCTCACTATAGTGAGTGGTCGCCAAAATGGTGGAGCCTTTATTGGCGAGCTGATCCAGAATAGCTGTGGCTAAACCCATCCCCTCACCAGGATCTGTTCCAGAACCGATTTCATCCAGTAGTAACAATGAATGATCATTCGCTTGTTGCAGGATGTGAATTAAATTCGTGAGCCTTGAACTGAAGGTGCTCAAATTCTCTTCAATGCTCTGCCCATCACCAATATCAACAAACACATGTTGGAAAAGTGGTAACCTGGTACCGGGTTGTGCAGAAATCGGCAGTCCACATTGCGCCATCAAACAAAACAAGCCCACGGTTTTTAACGTTACCGTCTTCCCGCCTGTATTTGGTCCAGTAATAAGCAGAGCTTGATCCTCCACACCCATATGGAGATTCAGAGGGACGGCTTTTTCCCCTAGTAGAGGATGACGCCCCTCTCTAATCTCAATCTCCCCTTGTGAAAAGGACGGTGAATGACCATCAATCAATTTGCTGTATTTCGCTTTTGCAAAAAGAACATCATACTGGTGCATCGTTTCCATAGCGATATTCAACTCATATTCCTTTTCCAGTACAGAGGCGGTCAGGGCATAAAGAATCCTTTCCACCTCCTGCTCTTCCTGCATTTTCAAAAGCCCGACTTGCTCTTGAAGGGACGTCACTTCATCAGGTTCTATGAAGAGCGTCGCTCCAGAAGAAGATTGATCAAGGATGACCCCCTTCACTTTGGATCGGTTCTCTCTTTTGACAGGAAGGGTCAACCGCCCTCCTTTATCCACCGGTCTCGTCTCTTGAAGAAAAGAACTGTACTTTTTAGCTGAACTTTCCATCTTCGTTTTCATGTCGCTGAGAGTTTTGTCAATTTTTCTACGCAGCTTTCCTAACTCTTTCGATGCAGACTCATCGATTTGCCCATGGCGGATTTTCCCATAAATCTCTTCTTCCAATTGAGATAAATCCGCGATGGAATCGACATACAAAGAAATGGTCGGGGCTAGAATCTGTTTATCTCTCATAAACCGTTTCAATTTTGTACAATGCTCAAGAAATGAAACAAGGGAACCAAATTGCTGCGGCCGTATATAGATTCCTTTGTTCCCTTGATCAATCATGACCTGAATGTCACCAAGAGTATGAATAGGCACATGACTGTGACTATCGATTATGACTCTTGCCTCTTTGACCTCCTCATGCTTCCTTTCCAACATCTTTTGGTCATCGGATGGTTCCAAATGCAGAATAGTTTCTTTCCCTCGATCTGTATGAGCAAAGTCACTGACTCTTGTTAAAATATTGTTCAAACCTAAACTTTCAAATGTTTGCTTATTCAATGTTTTTTTCCTCCTCATTTTGACAGGTGATTACAAAAAAAGTCCGCACCAAGCTAAAGATAGCTCGCTGCGGACTCCGTAGGGACTCATAAAGAATGCAGTTCCACGAATGTACGAAAAAAAGCTATGACTGAATAAGCCAGTCATAGCTTTTAGGATCGTTTTATCCAGCTATGCTTATGCTTGTTCTTAACTGTTCCTGAAAAAGGGTATAACAAACCAAGCATGCTTTCGCACACTTTTTTCAGGACGTATCCAGTTCATGGATTAGTTAAGAACAACCACACTCATAAATCATTTCTCCTTCACGGGTTTAAAGTTACATTCGTGAAACCATCACCTGTGTTCCCTTATAATATATGACAGGTACTCCCTACTGTCAACTGTTGAAAATATCATTTATAAGGGAGAGATCTAAGGAATCTGTTCTAGCACCTAAAGATCGCTTCACGATTCTTAAAGCATTTTTATTATCATCCTTATACTCAGACGCTGTCCCGTCTTCCGGCACCCAAATATTATATTCCCTCATATAAGCATCATTCGCTGTAAAAATGACACAGATATCACCGGCTACTCCAGTCAAAATAAGGTTCTTCACCTCTAGATGGTCTAGGAGAATACTTAACTGTGTTCCAAAAAAGCCCGAATGCTTCGGTTTAATAATAAAGTAATCATCTTCATCAGGCTCCATTTGTTCAACCACAGGTTTTCCTATCCCCTTTTTACATTCTTCCAACAATTCAGTTGCATTGTCCTGCCAAAGCCCAAAGTTATCATTCACATAAATCACTGGCATGCCTTGCTGTTTGACCTCTTTTTTGAATTCACTCAAACGCTTTGCGACAGGAAGACTGTTTTCTAGTAGGTTTTCTCCACCATCAAAATCCATTTTATTAATCATATCAATGATGATGAGTGCTGTATCCTGGCTCATAATTCTATAATCACTCTCCTTAGAAGCGTTCGGGGCCTGCAGGAACCTGCCGTTTATGTTCAGTCTTCTTGTGAAGTTCTTTTAAATTCTTTTCATCTTCGGGATCGATCTTTTCCCCTCTCAGATAAGCATCGATCGTATCATAAGACATCCCCAGTTCTTCTTCATCTGTCTGCCCTTCCCAAAGTTCTGCACTCGGTTTTTTATGAACGATCGAGTCCGGGACATTCAGTGCCTCGGCCATTTCCTTCACTTCTTCTTTTCTTAAATTGATCAGAGGAACAAGGTCCACTCCCCCATCTCCGTATTTCGTAAAGTAGCCGGTATAATCTTCTGCGGCATTATCCGTACCTACAACAAGGTAGTTATAGTTGTTTCCAACAGCATAAAGCGTACTCATCCGCAGACGGGCTTGAAGGTTCGCACCACCCAGCTGAGACTTCTCGTTATTCCAATCCCCTTTTTCATTCAGCTGGTTCTTAATGGTGTCGTAAGTGGTTTGATAAGCATCCGTCAATTCAATACCAACATAATTAAGCTCTGCTCCTTCTACAACAGCCAAAGCATCGGTTTGGTCTTCCACCCCTTTATTAATTGGAAGTATTACACCTAAGGAATTTTCAGGGAACGCTCGCTTAATCAAGTAGGACACCACTGCAGAATCAATACCACCGCTTATACCGACCAAAAGACCGTCAGCACCTGCTTCTTCTGTCTTCGTCCTCAGCCAATTAGTCAAATGCTCAATTCTTTCTTCCATCTTCAATAACTCCCTTCATTTTACAATCTAAGGATTGCTTTCCTTTAAAAGGGAAAATATAAACCTAAAGCTTTATTATAGGAAATAACTATACTAGAGAGTTATTAAAGTAAATGGCAGGATTGTTGAAGACTCAGTTTCGAGACTTTTATTGAGTGGGTGGGGGCTATGGGGAATAGCTCGCTTTCCGCGGGAGCGCGGTGAGCCTCCTCGGACTGCGTCCTGTGGGGTCTCACCAAGCACTTTTTTCCCGCAGGAGTCTCGCCATTCCCCTCCGCCCCTTAACCAAGTATGGTTCTCGAAACCACTTCTTAAAAATTCAGCTTGTATAGTTATGAGAGGTGAAATGATATAAACTCTACCCTATTGTACGCAAATGCTTGATACAACGCACTATATGGCCGCCTAGGGGAGAAGAATTGGAACATTACTTATGAATACAGCTGTTCGAATCATCCACTTCCCTCAATCATTCAAGCTGACCATTTTAGAAGTAGTTTCGAGACACTTATAAGGTAAAGGGGCGGAGGGAAACGGTGAGACTCCTATGGGACGTGTGGGACAGGTGAGACCCCGGAAGGCGGAGCCTGAGGAGGCTTACCGCCCGCCCCATGGAAAGCGAACCTTTTCCCGGAGCCCCTAGAATGACACGAACATCTCGAAACTGAGTCTTCCACAAACGGGAGCGTTAGGTAAATAATAACTGATGGAATGAGAAAAGCTTATAAACAAATGACTTTTCATTTTTTCTGATTTAAGCAATAATGTAGGTTAGTGATCCTCTTGAAGGAGTGAAAGAATATGATCGAACAAGAAAAACATGTACTCGTTATTTTCCCGCATCCCGATGACGAAGCGTTCGGAGTTTCCGGGACAATTTCCTCTTATATAAAACAAGGAACTCCCCTTACCTATGCGTGTCTCACGCTTGGAGAGATGGGGCGCAATCTAGGAAAACCTACGTTTGCAACGAGAGAGTCCCTTCCTGAAATCAGAAAGAGAGAATTAGTTAAAGCTGCCGAAGCGATGGGCATTGAAGACCTTCGAATGATGGGGTTGAGAGATAAGACGCTTGAATTTGAAGACGATCGTGAAATGAAAGACATGGTCCGCCATTTGGTGGATGAACTGCAACCCTCTTTGGTCATCAGTTTCTATCCTGGATTCGCTGTCCATCCTGACCATGAAGCGACGGCACGCGCAGTCGTACGCGCATTGAGGGAAATGGATGAAAAAGATCGACCTAAGTTTCACGCCGTAGCTTTTGCCAATGATACAGAAGAGAAATTGGGACAGCCGGATGTCATCAATGACATTCGCTCCGTGCAGAATGAAAAATTGGCAGCGATGCGTGCTCACATTTCTCAAACAGCAAGAATGCTTGAGATGCTTGAGGAAGGCATCAAAGTCAATGACCCTGAAGCATTAAAATGGGTGACAGACGAACGTTTTTATACGTATGATTGGAATAACGACAACGTCAAGTAGAGGGAAGCTTCCAACAGCTCCCTCTCTTTTTTTTCCTCATGTATTGTCACAAGATAGTCTAAAATTAAGCAGGAATGTCAAAGCTTTAAATGATATCCTAATTGTAGGTTTGGACAACTAAAGGCTCCAATACACAGATAAAGGAGATGCCATATGAAAAAAGTATTATTATCCATTATTTTCTTACTTGTAATCAGTGCTTGTTCTTCAAATAATAACGAACAGGATTCCACCGCCGCTGAGGAAAATAACAAGGTGGCTGAAATTCCTGAAGTACAAGTGAATTTCGAGCATGAGCCACTCCCTGCAAACGACGATACCACTATTCAAGCAATTGTCACTCAGGGCGGAGAGCCTGTCCCGGATGCAGAGTATGTGGAATTTGAGATTTGGTACAGTGAAGAGGGGCAGGATTCATCTGACACGATTAAAGCAAAGCATACAGAAGATGGAGTTTATACCATCAACTACAGCTTTGATAAAGAAGGCACATACCAGGTCATCGCCCATACTCAGGTTGGAGACCTTCACACGATGCCGCAAAAAGAAGTAGCAGTCGGACAACAGGCAGAAGCCAGTGGGCACGACCATGGAGATAGCAGTGGGAAGTTTATGGTCCACTTGATGACAGAGCAGACTTTTAAAGCTGGAGAAACATCGACGTTGACAGCACATATCAACCATATGGAAGAGCCTTTTTCAGAAGCACGTGTACGCTACGAAATTAGTTCTGATTTAATGGAAAAACATACCTACATCGATGCCGAAGAAGAGGAACCTGGAGAGTACACAGCGAATTATACATTCCCTGAAACTGGTTCATACACCATCAATATTCACTATGAGAAACCTGCAGAAGAGATCCACGGACATCAAAAAGAGATGCTCGAAGTAGTCCAATAAAAACAAAGAAAGCCCGGGGCCTACCAATAGGCCCCGGGCTTTCTTTGTTTTTAAACTTCTGTATTTTGAAGCTTTTTCTTCTTCGCCATTTTTTCACGTTCGTTCTTATTCAAGTATTTTTTACGAAGACGAACATTTTCAGGTGTTACCTCGCAATATTCATCATCATCAAGATACTCAATGGCTTCTTCAAGCGTCATTTGACGAGTTTTCTTAATTGTATTCGTCGTATCTTTGTTCGCTGAACGGATGTTGGTCAAATGTTTCTCTTTTGTGATGTTAACGGTAAGATCGTTTTCACGGTTGTGTTCACCAACGATCATTCCTTCATACACTTCTGTACCAGGTTCAACGAAAATGGTTCCGCGATCTTCAAGGTTCATGATTCCATAAGTGGAGGCTTTCCCTTTATCAAGAGAAACCAGAACACCTTCACGACGTCCACCGACTTGACCTTTTACAAGTGGGGCATAGCCATCAAAAGTATGGTTCAAGATTCCGTAGCCACGTGTCTGCGTCATGAACTCTGTGGAATAACCAATCAGACCACGAGATGGTACTAAGAATTCAAGACGGACTTGACCATTCCCATCATTGACCATGTCCTGCATTTCACCTTTACGGTAACCAATCGATTCCATAACCGCACCTTGGTATTCGGCAGGAGTATCGATTTGAACACGTTCTACCGGTTCACACGTTTGTCCGTCGATCTCTTTCAGGATAACTTTCGGCTTGGAAAGTTGAAGTTCATAACCTTCACGACGCATGTTTTCCACTAGGATGGAAAGGTGAAGTTCACCACGTCCAGAAACCGTAAAGGCATCCGGAGAATCTGTTGGATCGACACGTAGGCTGACATCCGTCTCAAGTTGTGTCATCAAACGCTCTTCGATTTGACGGGACGTTACATATTTACCTTCACGCCCGGCAAACGGACTGTTGTTAACAAGGAATGTCATTTGTAGTGTCGGTTCGTCAATACGAGGGATTTCCATCGCATTCTGGTGTTCAGGTAGACACACCGTTTCTCCGACGTTGATATCTTCCAAGCCGGCAAGGGCGATAATATCTCCCGCTTTGGCTTCTTCGATTTCAACACGTTTCAAACCGATGAAACCGAACAACTTGGAAACACGGAAATTCTTCACCGATCCATCCTTTTTCATCAAGGATACTTGCTGGCCTACTTTGATTGAGCCATTGAAGACACGTCCAACTCCGATACGGCCAAGATAATCATTGTAATCAAGCAGCGTCACCTGGAATTGTAACGGATCTTCTTTTGTATCTACAGGAGCAGGGATGTTGTTCATGATCAATTTGAAAATCGGATCCATTGTTTCCTGCTGATCCTCTGGTTCATCTCCTGAAGTTCCGTTTAATGCAGAAGCATAAACGACTGGGAATTCCAGCTGCTCATCATCAGCGCCAAGCTCGATGAACAGATCAAGAACTTCATCGACAACCTCATCCGGGCGAGCATTCGGGCGGTCGATTTTATTCAAAACGACAACCGGTGTCAGTTTTTGTTCCAATGCTTTTTTCAACACAAAACGTGTTTGAGGCATACAGCCTTCATAAGCATCAACTACAAGAAGTACACCGTCAACCATCTTGAGAATACGTTCCACTTCTCCACCAAAGTCAGCGTGACCCGGTGTATCTAGAATATTTATACGCGCATCATTATAATTGATGGCGGTATTTTTGGCTAAAATCGTAATGCCGCGTTCTTTTTCCAAATCATTAGAGTCCATAGCGCGCTCATCGACATGCTCGTTATCACGGAAAGTTCCGGAATAGTGAAGCATTTGGTCGACCAATGTTGTTTTTCCGTGGTCAACGTGCGCGATGATCGCTATATTACGAATATCGTCTCTGTGTTGCATGAAGCACACACCTCTTTCGTATCACAAATTATTCAACCCTTCTATTATAACATAGTTCTATTACCATAGATACCAGCTTTACATATCGTTAACATCAGGAGTCTAAGTGCACCCTGTTAACTAGCTAGCAGCTCCACTGTTATAGTCTTACCTTTTAAGCCTCCCCCCATTTATTCCCAGATGCACAAGGAACAACATAGAGGTCATTGCGTAAACGGTACAGGAAAGAGTACAATATAGGGCAGTTCGTACCTGGTACCAATATGTACGATTAACGCCCCGGGTATTCAGTATTTTAGGAAATTAGGTGTAGAAATGAAGACGAAACGTATGGGAGATTGGCTTGAAGTCATCATCCCTGATCAGTGGGAAGGGTTTACGGTCGAAAAAATTCTGAAGAAGGAATGGAATGTACCAAGAAAGTTGATGCATAGTTTCCGTTCCAACAAAGAAGTAACTTTAAACAATGAAAACCCTCATTGGAAAACGGCAAGAGTCAATAGTTGTGACATTCTTCGCGTCCGGCTTTTTCGCCCGCAAACACTGGAAGTTACCCCGACATATATGGATATTGACGTCATCTACGAAGATGATCATATGCTGGTAGTCAATAAACCTGCAGGTGTGTTCACACATCCGAATACACCTCATGACCATGATACTCTTGTAAATGGAGTAGCTTTTTATTTTCAAATGAATGGCATTGAGGCAACGCCGAAATATGTCCATCGTCTGGACCGGGATACTTCGGGAGCCATCCTTTTTGCTAAGCATGATCTTGCTATTGCCATGCTCGGAAAAGAGTTACAGGAGCGTAAAATTAAAAGAACGTATTTAGCTTGGGCACACGGGAAGCTGAAACCACGTCACGGCAAAATCGAGCAACCGATTGGTAAAGACCGCCACCATCCTGTAAGAAGAAGAGTCTCGCAAGGGGGCCAGCATGCGGAAACGCATTACGAAGTTCTCTCATACGAAGGCTCTTATGATGCTTCTTTAGTGAAATTACAGTTACAAACCGGCAGGACCCACCAAATCCGAGTCCACCTGAGTCATATCGGCCACCCGCTCCTAGGCGATGAAATGTACGGAGGAAAAGGAAGCATCGATTACAAACAAGCTCTTCATGCTGCGAGGCTTACGTTGATTCACCCGTTCACAGAAAAGGAAATCCAGTGTCTTGCCATGCCAGCAAAAGACTCCCCCTTATTTACAGATGAACAAGTGAAGTCGTTAGACCAAGCCTCATCATAAAAGAAGCCGCTCCCGAAAGGAGCGGCTTCTTTTCATTTGATTGAATCATAGAGTTCATCATATTTCACCGCACAGGAGAGGTCAAGTTCTGTGAGCCCCTTGGCATTCCAGGAAGTAAGCTTCAAGGTCACCATTTTATAGTCAATGCTGATGAATGGATGGTGTTGAATATCCTCAGAATATTCAGCGATATGATTGACGAACTGGACGCCCGTCAGGAATTCACCAAACCGGTACCGCTTAACAATGAATTTTTCATCCGTAAGCTTCCAACCGTCTAACTGTGAAACCCGTCGTTCCTTTTCTTCTTGCGGGATCAACTTTTCTTCCATCGTTCTCTCCTCCTCTTAAACTAAATCCATGAATGACTCAAGGTCAGAAAGGCACAATTCCAATGCATGCACCCAGAAATCTTTCTCTTCTAAATCTACATCCAAATGTTTCTTCGCAAGATCCTCCACAGCCATCCTTCCTGTATCCTGCAGCAAGGCGATATAGCGATCTTCAAACGCTGGACCAACTTCAAGGGCCTTCGCGTAGATTCCCATGCTGAAAAGATACCCAAAGGTGTATGGGAAGTTATAGAAAGGGACATCTGTGATGTGGAAATGCAACTTGGAAGCCCAGAAGGTCGGATCATATTCATCTAACGTGTGTACGTAAGCTTCTTGCTGGGCCTCTGTCATCAACTCGTTCAGCCGCTCTGTTGAAACGACCCCCTGCTTGCGCTCTTCATAAAAACGCGTTTCAAATAAGAACCGTGCATGGATGTTCATGAAGAAAGCGACACTACGCTGGACTTTATCTTCTAGTAAAACCATTTTTTCAGCTTCCGTAGACGCCTCTTTAACGGCCGCATCCGCTACAATCATTTCTGCGAACGTCGAAGCTGTTTCCGCAACGTTCATCGCATATCCTTGATTCAGCTCGGGTAATTCATTCATGACATGCTGATGATAAGCATGACCAAGTTCATGCGCTAGTGTAGCTACACTGGACGGACTACCTGAATACGTCATGAAAATTCTTGTTTCCCCACTGTCGGGGAAACTTGTACAAAAACCACCCGGTTGTTTTCCAGAGCGATCCTCTGCTTCAATCCACCTTTTTTCAAAAGCCATTTCTGCAAAATCCGCCATTTTAGGACTGAACTTCCTGAACTGTTGGATAATGAACTCAGCTCCTTCTTGGAAGCTCATTTTCTGATCGGCCTCTCCGAAGGGGGCTTCTACGTCATAAAAGCTCAAACGTTCAAGCCCTAACTTCTCTGCTTTCTTTTTCATATAGGGAACGTAATGATTTTTATATTCCGTAATCGTCTCCCACATGGCATTTAGTGTTTTTTCGCTCATTCGATTGTAGTCGAGAGGCTCTTTTAAAACATTCTCCCATTTGCGGCGTTTGTAAGTCTGAAGTCTGAAACCGGACAAATGATTTAAGGTCTCCGTGAACAAGTCCGAAGCCTCTCCCCAAGTTTCCTGCAGTTTATCAAACGCTTCTTTCCTCACCGAACGGTCCGGGTTGTCCAGGCGATTAGATGCTTGTCCCACAGATAACTTTTCCCCGTTCATCTCAATGGATAACTTCGCGACAAGGGCATCATACATTTGTCCCCACGCATGATAACCATCCACGCCCAAGTCGTTGATAAGAGATTCTTTTCCTACTTCTAATTTGTCCTTTGCAAGAGAACGCCTCTCATTCAAAACAAAAGAAATGGCTTTAAAAGGGGCCTGATTCAATAAGGATTTCCATACATCATCATCTACTTGAACAAACACCTGGTCCATTTCAGTTAGAGCGTTACCTAAACGCGCACCCAACTCACTTCTTTTCGATTGCCACATGCTTGCTTTTTTATCCTGGACATTTTGTGCACTTAAACAGCTCACAAAGGCCCCGAATTCACTCAATTGCTTAGATACTACCTGCAAAACCTCTACAATTTTGTTGAGTTCTTCTGTTTGATCTGTATTTTTTGGAGGTGTAAACGTACGAATGGCTGCCTCCAAATCATCCATATATCGTTCGGTTTTCCTTACATAATCCTTCAACTCTTCTGAATCACTTCCTCCTTGGAAAATGGAGTCTAAATCCCAAGTCAATGCATAAGTTCCCATGATGACTTCCCCTTTCTTCTATGTAGATTCTTCCATTAAAAGGTCCTATACCATTATATCAGAATTTTCTAACCTTCTCTTATATCGCTCAGTTTCCCATATCCCTCATATTTTGTCATATTTGGTTGAAATGTTTTTGATATGTTATTGTAATACAAATGAAACTTTTCTAAGTATTCAATCGTATTACTAAGTAGAATGTATTTATTAGTCCGATCTGTTCTTAATACCAGTCATTCGAAAGGGGATTATTATTATGAAAAAAAGAATTGAATACGATGCCACGGAGATTGCAAGTGTTGCAGGAGGATCGACGATTCTAACCGTTCTTCTCTATCTAACCATCTATATATTATAATCATCCTACAAGCTCCCATCCTACGGGAGCTTTTTTTATTAGCCCGTCCTTTATATAAGCTCGCTTTCCAGCCACCCCTGACGCTCAACCCGGGAAACGGACCCTGGAAAGTCTCGAAACTGAGTCTTCAACAATTCTGCCAATTAGTTGAGTAACTCTGCTTCATGTGTAACCTTTTTGGTTAGTTTTCCAGGGAATTTCTCATTATAATAGGAAATAGTCGATTAAAGTGAAGGAGGATTCCGTTTGTTTCAAGACCATCACGGGTATCAACGCATGCTGCAACCAAACAAAATCACATTCGGCTTGACCATTCCCATAGAAAATTATCACCAGTCCCCTCCAGAGATGAACAATCAAATACAAATGGCGCAACTAGCTGAAGAACTAAACTTTCATTCTCTTTGGTTCCAGGACGTTCTATTAGAAGATCCAACGTTTGAAGACCCGGCGACAGGGCAGATTTTCGATAGTTTGATCTACTTAACGTACCTTGCTGCCCACACGAAAAAAATCAACTTAGGGACAGCGGCCCTGGTCATGCCACTCCGCCATCCTTTAAGGACAGCAAAAGAAGTAGCGAGTATTGAAAAACTTTTTCCTGAGCGACTGATGTTCGGGATTTCTTCAGGAGATCGAAGAAAAGACTTTGAAGGGCTGGATATCCCTATTATGGAGCGGAGTGAATGGTTCAGAGAAGCATTCCATGTTTTCAATGAGTCCATATACAATGAATTTCCGGAAATTCGCTCTTCTTTCGGCAAGATGAATCGTTCAAACATTGTACCAAAGCCCGAAAAGCGCATTCCTACTTTTATGACAGGCTATTGCCAACAGACACTAGACTGGGTTGCTGAACATGGAGATGGATGGATGTTTTACCCCCAACGGCCCACCCAGCAAAAAGAAACGATCTCTCAGTACAGAGAAAAAGTGAAGCATTACCACGGCGAATCAGCCTTCCGTCCGTTCTTTATGCCACTTCCTTTGCAGCTCGAAGAAAATCCGGATGCTCCTATTGAAAAAATACCTGCCGGATATAAAGTAGGGAGAAACGGATTGATGGATTTGATTGAGCAGTATCGTTCCATCGGCGTTAATCATTTAATGTTCGGTTTATCCCAAAATAAAAGACCTGTGAAGGAAGTGGTGCAAGAGCTGGGAGAAGAAGTCCTCCCTGCATTTAAAATCAGATAATCACAGAATGAAAGGGAGATTTATTTGACCAAACCGGAAATATTACTCGTTGGAACTTTTCATATGTCCATGAATCCTCAAATGGTCAATGAACAACAGGAGGAAATACACGAAATTGTTCGTTCACTGAAAGAATTCAAGCCTACGAAAATTACCGTCGAAAAACCTTTCTTAATAGAAGAAGAGCTGGATCGTAAATATAAAGCTTTTAGGAATAACACCCTCACGCCCACCTTCGATGAAGTCGAACAATTTGCTTTTCGCCTTGCCGATGACTTGGATCTACCTTCCATTCACCCTATTGATGAAGTGGTAGACATGTCCAAGCCGACATTAAACCAAGTCTTTAAATGGGCGAAAGAACATCAACCTTCCTTGTTCAATGAAATCATGGAAGTTCAAAAACGACTCAAGTCGATGGAAAACAATGAAACTATAAAAAGCATTCTTCAATATGTGAATGATCCAGAATATAGGAAAGAGCTTCAAAGGGTCTATATGAAGTTAGCACGAGTCGGTGACCGACAGCATCAAGTGGGGGTCCATTGGCTAAAGCAGTGGCATCATCGTGATTTGGCGATTGCCGCCAATATATCAAGAATATCCGGGAAGAACGACCGCATTCTCGTTCTCATCGGCGGAGATCACCTGCACCTTCTGCAGCAGTTCTTAATAGACAGCGGTGATTTTAAAGTGTGTTCTGCAAGTTCCTATCTTCCCATCTGATGCTTACTCCAAAGCATAATAAAAGAGGTTCCCCAAAATACACAGGGGAACCTCTTTTCACATTAGTCTTGATCAGGTTTATCTTCGAGGGCTTCCAGAGCCGAGCGTTTTTTCTTCTTCTTGCGGTTTTTCCAACGCTTAATATGAATCGTGCTTGGTTCATAATCATCCGATTCTCTAATATCTGTGTTGGAGGCTTTCATGAACGACCATGCGAGTAAGAACATAATTACAATTAGAGGGAACCCACCTACAATACTCGCCGTCTGTAACGTCCCTAATCCACCAAGAAACATGAGAGAAAGCGGCATTAAGCACAAAGCAAAAGCCCAGAACAGACGGTTCCAACGCAAAGGTTCCCCTTCTACATTCTTCTGCACGACTGAAGCCAGAATGTAAGAAGATGAATCAAATGTTGTGGCAAGGAAAATAATCGCAAGCACTGTAAAGACCAGTACCATGAACTTCGCTAACGGAAGCTGGTTGATGATTTCAATAATGGTCGCAGGGGCACCATTCGCATCCATAAACGCAATTGCATCGAACTGCCCTGTTAACTGCATGTAAAGACCGAAGTTCCCCATAATTCCGAAGAAAAGGATACAACCTAGTGTTCCGTAGACCATTGTTCCAAGTACCATCTGACGAATGGTCCGTCCTCTGGAGATACGTGCAACAAACAACCCAACAAAAGGAGCATAAACAAGCCACCAGGCCCAATAGAAAATCGTCCAGGACTCTGGGAATCCCGTTTCTTCAAACTGGCCTAGGTTTCCAAAAGGTTCCATCCATGTGGCCATCTTAAAGAAGTTGTCCGCGAGAATCCCCAACGAGTTAAATGTTGTTTCACTAATGAACCGTGTCGGTCCAAATATAAAGATGAATGCAAGCAAGAAAATTGACAGCCACAAGTTTACATCACTGAGAACTTTGATTCCCCGCTTCAGCCCGGAGTAAGAGCTGATGGCAAAAATCAACGTACACAATAACATAATGGCTGTTTTCATACCTAAGTTTGCAGGGATACCTGTTAGACTATTGATACCCTCAGCAATCATAGGTGTCCCGAGAGCAAGGGTCGTGCCTGCGCCTCCCAATAAACCGAACATGAATAAAACATCAATAACGTTTCCAAGAGGACCGTCAACCGAATCACCTAAAACCGGTCGGACAGCTTCACTTACTTTAAGGACAGGTTTTTTTCGCACATAATAAAAATAAGCGATTGGCAGAGCTGGCAATGTATAAATCGCCCAAGCAATCGGACCCCAGTGAAAAATTCCATACGCTGATGCCCACTGAATCGCCTCTTTAGATTCTGGCTCAATTCCAAATGGAGGTCCTTGATAGTAATAAGCCCATTCAATAACCGCCCAGTACAAAATACTGGAACCGATCCCGGCGGCAAATAGCATGGCTGCCCATGAGAATGTATTAAACTCAGGCTTTTCACCTTCATCCCCTAGTTTAATCGATCCATTTTTACTAAAAGCCACATAAACAAGGAAAGCGAAAATAACAAAGCCCATAATCATATAAAGGACACCAAAGTTTTTCGTCATGAACGTATTAGCTTGTGATACAACTTCTTTACCAGCATCTGGGAAGATAATTAGTGGTAACGTGACACCCAGCAACAACACCAGAGCACCGATAAAAGTTGGCCAATCGATTAATTTTGTTTTCAAATGACATACATCCTTTCCACTTCTTCTTGATTTAGTTTGTTCTGCGTGAGGTAATTCATTCAGCTTTGCGAGGTTATGTACCGGAGAAAAACACGAGCTTTATTCTAACAAGTGTAAAGACAGAAGGCAAACGGGGATGTATGTTCAATACCCTATCTAGTAAAAAATTAACACGATTCCTGTCGTTATTTGACAAAAATAAAGAAAAAGTGGAAAGTTAAATGAAAGATACCACAGAGATGAGGTGGGAAATCGTGTCCGAACAGAAGAAAAAGTGGGATGATTTTATAAATCCTTTATACTTCCCACTCTTCACAGCCTTACCCGTGGAAGGTTGGCTTACATTCAAATCTTCTCCCTTTTCCGGAGTTGAAATAACATTATATATCATCGGTGTGCTTTTTTTAGTTTTTGCAGGGACCGTCGAAACGAACAGTGAGGAAGGAAAACACAGAGCCATCGGTTACATTTACTTAGTGTCCGCCTTAGTGTTTGGGGGTATGGGGCTGTTCAAATGGCTTGCCTGAAGCTAAATGAAAAACAACCACGGAAGAATCATAGGAACCAAGATGATGATGGTGACTATTAACCACGCACTTGGATTTTCACTAGTCAGTTGTTTTCGATAGGACATGCCCCACGCTAAAAATAATAGAGCTGTCATCATAATGCTTCGCAAATGGAATTCCCCATCTTTATTGTTCATGAAAATATAGACGGCACCTTCGGCTAAAATCAGAATGCCGACGATAATATTAAAAATATGTGTAAACCATTTATTCATGGATCACAACCTCCTTTACATCCTCTATTATCATTATCCTTTCCAAGTATATTACAACCTCATCCCTAAGGAAAAGAACCAAAACATCTATATACAGTGCCCCCTTTCCAATCTTCCTCCCACTTTATAAAACCATATGGCAGGATGGTTGAGGATGGAAAAATAAAAAAAGCCTGCTGGAACAGCTGTTCCAACTGGCTAGAGTGTTTCGATTAATCCCTTAAGATCCTTAGTCATTTCATACATTGTGCCACTGTCACGGAGGATTTCCCAATAACCTTCATAGAAAAACACCTCTAACAAGGTATCTCCTTCGGACGAAAGCTTAAGTGCCCCTTCTACTTCTGAGGTTAAGGAAGACTCTTTCAATGGCGGACTGTTTTTCATTTCTTCCAGGAACTTTCGGACCTCCTGTTCCTGCTCCAGTTTGTATGTTGTTCTTTCTGTTTCTAAATCATAGTAGGTAATCGTGACAGGTCTTTCATATTCAGTCCAATGATAGGGAGTGATGTGATCCTGGTTGAAAGCTATAGGATTAAAAAAATACCTTTGATCGATGTATATGTAGGCACAAAACACGACAAGGATAAGACTACCAATAATGAACCATTTCTTTCTCATTCCCCCACCTCTTCACAAATTCCATGCGTCTGCATCTATCCTGTATACGCATAAAATGAGGGCGAGGTTTCATCTTTTCAAAATAATTCCTTTTTCACAAAGAAAAAAAGGCGGAATCAGATTTCCGCCTTTCTCTTTCTTATAATTTTGGATAACCCAAGACTGTTTTCACTTCTAAATATTCTTCAATACCATAATCGCCCCATTCTCTTCCAATACCAGACTGTTTATATCCACCAAATGGTGCGGCAAAGTCTGCTTCCGCATCATTGATTTTCACTCGGCCCGCTCGGATGCTGGATGCAACCTTTGCCAGGGTCTGTTCATCTTCACCAAAGACATAGCCTGCGAGTCCATATTTCACATCATTGGAAAGTTCAATGGCTTCTTCAATCGTGTCATAAGTGATCAAGCAGGTGACAGGTCCGAAGATTTCTTCTTGCGCAATGACCATATCGTTATTCACATCTGTGAATACGGTAGGTTTGGCATAATAACCTTTATCTAATCCATCAGGCTTCCCTGTTCCTCCTACCAGAAGAGTGGCGCCTTCTTCCTGTCCTTTTTCAATATACGATTGAACAGTATCCCATTGTTTTTTAGAAACCAATGGACCAATATGATTATTTCCTTGAGGATCCCCGACAGGGAATTCAGGAAGTACTTTTTTAACAGCTTCTTCAAATGAATCTTTCATAGATGAAGGTACAAGTACCCTTGTGGCAGCAGAACAAACCTGTCCACTGTTTGTAGCAATATGGCTGACAGCGGCCCTTGCTGCTTTTTCAACATCAGCATCTTCAAGCACGACTAACGGGGATTTACCTCCCAGTTCCAGTGCAACGTTAGCAATGCGTTCAGATGCATTCTCCATGATTTTCTGACCTACAGCACCAGAACCTGTAAAGGATACAAAGTCAATATCTGGATGCGAACTGATACCATTACCGATGACAGAACCTGATCCATTCACTAAGTTGAATGCTCCTTTTGGTACGCCGACCTTATCAAAGATTTCAGTTAAAATAATAGCCGCAAAAGGGGTCAACTCTGCCGGCTTGGCGACTACGGGGCTTCCCGCAGCAAAAGCACTGGCAATTTTTGTTGAAATTTGGTTTGTTGGGAAATTCCATGGTGTAATTAAACCACTGACACCTACGGAATCCTTCATCACCGTGTGGCCTCCACGATCTTCAATAAATGAGAAATCTCTTAATGATTCTGCGGCTTGTGAAAAATGATTGTATCCCATCATGTAATGTACGTTTTCTGAGATGGATTTTGGAGAACCCAACTCTTGTGTAATTGTCTCGATAATCTCTTCTTTTCTGTTCTCATATTCTGCAGCTATGTCTTCAAGCATTTTTATTCTTTCTTCTTTAGAGGTTTGAGAGAAAGATGGAAAAGCATCACGTGCCGCCTGAACCGCCTTATTTAAATCCTCTTTCGTACCAAGACTAATGGTACCAATGACTTCTTCCGTAGCAGGATTGATTACATCTTCTGTTTCATTGCCGGTGGACTCTACCCATTCACCGTTTATATAATGCTTCAAATAGTTACGCATTTTCATTTCTCCTTTATATCAAGAAATTTTATATCACGCCTTACATGGTGAATGTATCCGAATTCTCCCAATTCGAAACATACGGCTGCTTTCCAAACGGCTTTCACTCGACTATAATGGGGAAAATAATAAGGAAGGATGAGTGTTGATGACTTCGACCAACCAGCAAATTCAACATTACTTGACCAGGAATGAGGATAAAGCACGCTTACTCGTCAGTTGCCCAGATAAGCCAGGAATCGTTTCCAGTATCTCGACATTCCTCTACGAACATGGGGCAAACATCGTGGAATCAAATCAATTTACAACAGATCATGAAGAAGGAACCTTTTTCTTACGCATCGTATTCGCAGCAGAAAATATGAAGTCCAGAGAGCAAACGATGAAAGCAGGTTTTCACACCCTTGCAGAACAATTCGAAATGACCTGGCGAATGACTTTTCTCCATGAATTGAAGCGCACGGCTATTTTTGTATCCAAGGAACTTCATTGCTTGCGTGAGCTTTTATATGAATGGGAGAGTGGGGACCTCGTAACGGACATTGCGCTTGTTATCAGTAACCATGAATCTGCAAGAGAAATTGTCGAGTCTTTCGGAATCCCTTTTTATCACATTCCGGCAAACAAAGACATCCGGGAAGAGGTAGAAGAAAAACAGCTGGATTTGTTGGAAGAATACAATATCGATTTGATTATCCTAGCCAGATACATGCAAATCCTCACTCCTAAGTTTGTAGACAGTCATCCATCCAAAATCATCAACATTCACCATTCCTTCTTGCCCGCATTCATTGGTGCTAACCCGCACAAACGAGCTTACAAACGTGGGGTCAAGTTAATTGGTGCCACCTCCCATTATGTGACCGACGACCTTGATGAAGGACCAATCATTGAACAGGATGTGATTAGAGTCGATCATAGAAACAGTGTGAATGACCTCAAGAAGAAAGGGCGGCTGATTGAGCGGAGCGTGCTGAACAGAGCCGTCAAATGGGCCCTTGAGGATCGTGTCATCGTTCATAAAAATAAAACCATCGTCT
Source organism: Halobacillus litoralis (assembly GCF_009856445.1). Classification (GTDB taxonomy): domain Bacteria; phylum Bacillota; class Bacilli; order Bacillales; family Halobacillaceae; genus Halobacillus; species Halobacillus litoralis. The sequence continues at coordinate 774 of NZ_WMFA01000012.1, read as the reverse complement.
TATAAGATCGAAATGAACAATAAGGACCTGACCGGCTGTGTCAGGTCCTTTCTTTTGACAGAATAATTGATGGGAAAGTCCCCTGAATTCCTACATAAAATAGGTTAACCATCTTTAAAGGGGGGACAGGGATGATCCATACCGTAAAACCAGGGGAAACATTGGCACAAATATCAAGAGATTATCGTACACCGTTGAGGGATATTCTTGCAGCAAACCAAATCGCAAACCCGAATATGATTTTTCCAGGGCAACAAATTAACATTCCAGGCTTTCCGAACCCAGATACCATACCTTATCGAATTGATATATCCACAATCAAACGGCAATTGCGATTGTATAAAAATGGCGCCTTGCAAAAAGAGTTTCCTATTGCCGTTGGAAAAATACTTTCAGCGACCCCTGTAGGAAACTTCTTCATAATCAACAAAGCTCCAAATCCTGGTGGTCCTTACGGGACGATGTGGATGAGTCTATCCAAGCAGCATTATGGCATTCACGGGACAAACAATCCTTCCTCAATCGGAAAAGCTGTTTCCAAAGGATGTATCCGCATGTTTAATAAAGATGTGGAAGAGTTAGCAAGGACGATTCCAATAGGAACGCCGGTTACTATTCATCCTTAAATAGAAAAAAACCGGTGGATGTAGAGTGACCTAATAAAATGAGACTTAATAAAACACCTTCAAAGTTGTAATACTACTTACACTTGGAGGTGTTTTTCTTATGGGTAAAAAAGTTCATTATCCTGAAGAAGTTAAGAAGAAAGTTGTT
>NZ_WMFA01000011.1 GCF_009856445.1 Halobacillus litoralis | reverse complement strand
GAGATTTCCCTTTGCTTTAAGCAAATAAGATCCCTCAGAGACGATGAGGTTGATAGGTCCGAGGTGGAAGCGTGGTGACACGTGGAGCTGACGGATACTAATGGATCGATGACTTATCTATCTGATTTTAATCATTCGTGAAGAACGTTGTTTTTCAAACAAGATGTTTCCTTATTCAGTTTTGAGGGTTCACCTCAAACTTTATATTGATATGGTGGTGAAGGCGAAGAGGTCACACCTGTTCCCATGCCGAACACAGCAGTTAAGCTCTTCAGCGCCGATGGTAGTCGGGTTTACCCCCGTGAGAGTAGGACGCCGCCACGTCATTTAAACAACCCTTCAGGAATATTCCTGAAGGGTTGTTTTTTTATGAATCTTTCTCGAAATTTTGGTAGAATAGTAGTGTACATAGAGTTCATTAATTCTGGCTTTGACCCTCCAACATTAGGTATATGCAGGCGTCTTGGAATGGCGGATTAGGGCTTATTTATGCAGGGGAAGGGTGCAGACAATGGCACAATTGGTAAGGAAAAGGAATACGTTTTGGAATTGGAAATATGCCATGATGTTTTTATTGATCCCAATTGGATTTTATTTGGTATCGTTAAAGGAGGATATCGGTTTTCTTCAACATATCTTCTTTGTAGCGATCATTGTTTGGTTGGCATTTGTCGGAATATTTGGCATGACCAACCGATACGAACGGTTGAAAGTGTATGGGTTCTTATATTTATCCAGCAGCCTTCTTTTCTCTTATTTAGGACTTGTATTTATTTGGTAAAAGTTATTGAGTTTCCCAGCATTCCTCGTTATACTGGGTATGAGAATGTATGTTCGGAGGGACCCCTATGCAACTAGTGCGCTGGAGCTACTCGAGAAGAAAAATGGTCCGAGGGTATTTTGATAAGTTTCCATATTCAACGGTTTATTTTAGAAGAATTCGACGATTTTATATCGTGTATATGGTGGACTGGGATGAACACGATCCTCTTGTTTCTCAGAAAGATCGTGAAGATATGCAACATTTAATTAATGAGGAATTAGGTAGATTAAAAGAATACGAACAAAGAAAGTCGAGAAAGGGCTAACCTCTCTCGACTTTTTTTGTCTCCCGTATATACCACCAAGTGGAACAAGGTGTTCATACTACATATCGTGTGAAGTTATGACATAGCTTCCCATGCTGCGTGCATACCTGCCACACGGCCGGTGACCATAGCAGAGGTAATATTGTATCCACCTGTATAACCATGGATATCAAGGATTTCTCCGCAGAAATAGAGGCGTTCCATAAGCTTGGACTGCATCGTGTTCGGGATGATCTCTTTTATTGAAACACCACCTCCTGTGACAAAGGCTTTTTCAATCGGCTGGGAGTCATGCACATGAACATGGAATCTTTTTAACATGTGAGTGAAATTCCGTAATTTTTCATTTGATATGTTTGCTGATTTCTCATCAGGAGCTATCTCGGATTTCTCAAGAACGAAATCAAGCAGTCTTTCGGGCACCATTCCTTTAATTACATTTCGGAAGCTTTTCTTCGAATGTTCTTCCATCATACTCTGAAGTTTGTCTAATAGAACATTTTCTTTATCATCAGGAAGAGCGTCAATTTCAATGGTTACAGGGCGGTGGCCTTTCATGAACTCTTTCACAACATATTGAGAGCATCTTAAGATAGCAGGACCTGATAAACCGAAATGGGTGAACAACATGTCCATCCGGTGGGTAACAATTTTTCTCCCTTTTTCATTTAACACAGAAACATCGACGTCCCTGAGTGAGAGACCTTGCAATGTTTTGTTTTTAATAAATGAATCTTTGGAAAGAAGGGGTACCTCGGTAGGGAAAAGTTCGGTAATGGTATGGCCGGCTTTTTTCGCCCATGCGTATCCATCCCCAGTAGAGCCTGTATGGGGTACGGCTTTACCACCAACTGCGAGAATCAGGGATCGAGTCACAATCTTTTCCTTAGATTTTAGAATAACCTGGTGTTCGTTCTCTCCGTAATGAATGGCGTCCACCGGGGTTTCTGTCCGGACTTCGATATTTAACTCTTTCATACGATTCAAGAGCGCCTGGACTACATCTTTGGCCTTGTTACTGACAGGAAACATACGCCCGTGATCTTCTTCTTTCAATGCGACACCGAGTCCTTCGAAGAAATCAATAATGTCATAATTGTTAAATACAGAGAAAGGGCTGTATAGAAATTTCCCATTCCCAGGAATGTGTTTGATGACTTCATCTTCTGGAAGGCGGTTGGTGACGTTGCAACGCCCCCCTCCCGATATAGCGAGCTTTGTTCCTAGTTTTTTTCCTTTATCAATGAGTAGAGTGTCGACACCTTGCTCGGCAGCCGCAATCGCAGCCATGAGTCCTGATGGTCCTCCACCAATGACAGTTACTTGGTAAGTCATGGATGTCTTCCTTTCTTAGTTCATTCGTTCCTTGTTCTTCCTTTATCTATGATAAAATAGATGAGGTCGATTCTACAATAAAATTGAAGGTGAAAAGCGAATTATGTCAAAGATACTTAAAGGTACGATGTTATTAACGGCCGGAACATTTTTGTCAAAGTTTCTAGGAATGATTTATACTGTTCCGTTTGAAAATATGGTACGTACGGAAGGCACAGATTTATTCTCAATTGCTTACGTCCCTTACAGCATATTACTTAGTCTTTCCAGTATGGGGGTACCTGTAGCTGTCTCCAAATTTGTTTCAAAGTATAACTCTTTGGGAGACTATGAAACAGGACGAAAGATGTTAAAAGCTGGTCTTACCCTCATGTCCATTACTGGTGTATTGGCATTCTTGATTTTGTTCTTTTCTGCGGAACAGGTGGCTGCCTGGACAATTGGTGAAGATTCTGATCGACTTGGACATGCTACGATGGTTATACAAATGGTCAGTTTCGCTCTGCTTGTTATTCCGCCTATGAGTATTACCAGAGGGTTCTTCCAGGGGCATGAATCCATGGCGCCTACAGCCGTTTCGCAGGTGATTGAACAAATAGTAAGAATTGTGTTCTTGCTGGCGTCTGTTTTCGTTATCGTTCAAGTATTACAAGGGCCGATTCCTCAAGCCGTCGGTTTTGCAACATTCGCCGCATTCATCGGTGGAATTGCTTCTTGTATTGTCCTTTATTGGTATTGGAGAAAGCGGAAACCGTTCCTGGATCGTCAATTAGAGGCCCAGGAATACACGTATGGGTTATCCAATAAGGATATGTTCAAAGAGTTGTTCGCCTATGCAGGCCCATTCATTCTAGTGGGTATTGCTACACCTCTGTATCAGCTTGTCGATCAGTTTACATTGGAAAAAGCTATCAAAGCCTCTGGGTTGGAGTATAATAATGCTTTTTCAATCATTAACTTTTTGAGCCATAAATTAATTATGATTCCTGTAACGTTAGGACTTGGATTGTCGTTAGCTCTCTTGCCGGCAATCACACAGGCTTATACTAAAAATGAAATGAACCGTCTGAACAACCAGATCAATCAGGCATTACAAATCGTAGCCTTGTTGATCATCCCAGCTGTCGTCGGTCTTTCAGTCGTAGCTTTTGAGGCCTATGGGACATTCTATGGGGTGGAAGAGCTTGAATATCGTGGGGATCTATTACGCTGGTACGCGCCTGTCGGGTTGTTCCTTGCGTTATATACTGTCACTTCTTCCATTTTACAAGGAATCAACAAACAGAACTTTGCTGTCATAAGTCTTGGTACAGGAATTCTATTAAAGCTGGGACTAAACTGGTGGCTCATTCAGCTATTTGGTGCAAAAGGAGCGATCATTGCCACAGGGATCGGGGTGGCAGCAGCAGTTATCCTAAACTTCGGACGTATTTTCACTTCCATTGAACTTTCTTACCAACAGTTGTTTAAGAGGACGTTGCTCGTGCTGATTTTGACTACGGTCATGGCTATCGTTGTGGTCTTTATTAAATGGATGCTTGGCTTCATTTTAGATCCGATGGAAAGTCGCCTGGATTCTCTGATCGTTCTATTCTTCAGTATAGGTGCTGGAGGTCTGGTGTACTTGTGGTTAACTTATCAGACAACATTGCTCGAACGTGTCTTAGGTAATCGCGTTCGCGTACTGGACAGATTTTTAAAAAGAGGATAAAAGGAGGTCTGGCGAAAATGAGAATTGATAAACTTTTAGCTAATATGGGTTATGGCACGAGAAAAGAAGTGAAAACTCTTTTGAAGGGTGGAAACGTACGAATTAATGGCAACCCTGAAAAAAGTCCGAAAACCCATGTGAACCCGGATGAAGATCTGGTCACAGTGATGGGGGAGGAAGTAGAATATAGAGAATATATCTATTTAATGATGAATAAACCAGGTGACTTGATTTCTGCTACGGAAGATGCCCACGATCCAACCGTCATTGATATTTTACAGCCAGAGGATCAGGTTTTTGACCCTTTCCCTGTCGGTAGGCTGGATAAGGATACAGAAGGCTTGCTGCTGATTACAAATGATGGTCAGTTGAATCATCGTCTGACCTCCCCTAAAAAAGATGTCGGTAAGACTTACTTCGCTGTTATTGATGGAAAAGTAACAGAAGAAGATATAAGAAAATTCTCTGAAGGGGTAACCCTGGATGATGGATATCAAACCAAGCCTGGAAAGTTGGTCATTCTCGAGTCTGACGATGTTTCAGAAATAGAATTAACTATAACTGAAGGGAAGTTCCATCAGGTGAAACGAATGTTCGAAGCGGTAGATAAAAAGGTGACCTACCTTAAACGTGTAATGATTGGTGAGCTTGAGCTTGACGATGATTTAGAGCTTGGTGAGTATAGGGAACTGACAGATGAAGAAATTGACTATTTAATGGAGATCACAAACTTAGAACAGTAGACATCACTGAATAATCAACCAAAAAAACACCCGGAATTTTTTCCGGGTGTCATCTATATTCTCATCTTCTATGATATTTTGACTTTCTTTTCAGTGATTGTCCATTTTCCACGGTGCGGACTTGATACCAGTCCGTTGTATTCCAAAATGCTTAAGTCCCTCTGCATAGTACGGTCTGTGATACCGAACTCGTCTGCTAACTCATTCGTCGATACTGTTCCTCGATCTCTAATGTAGAGGTACACAGCTTTAATTCGATTGAGCATACGGGATGATGGATGATTCAAAAAACCACTCCTTAATCGTCATTGTATGGAACTTGTGGTGCATGTGAATCTCTGAAGTTGGTTTCATTCTACAATAATGTGATGGAACGTGCTACTATAATCGTTTTAATTTACAGATTATTCATCTAATTTACAAAATATTAAAAGTTAGGAGGCTGGAACGATGATGTTACTTCGTAAGTTCTTCCTGAAAATGGTGAAAGTTAACAATACAGTCCTATTTACTGCGAGTGCTCTTCTTATCCTTATCTCGAGTATTTCCATCGTTGTTGTAGAACAAGATACATTCCCTACTCTTTTTGATGGTTTCTGGTGGGTGATGACAACCGTTACGACTGTAGGTTATGGTGATTATTTTCCAGTGACGGTGGCAGGACGCTCCATTGCGATACTATTATATGTCATAGGCATTGGACTTATTGGTATTGTCATAGGAAAAATTATCGACGGTTTAGCCATTTTTCGAAAAAAACGATTGGAAGGTGATATTGTGTATAAAGAGAGCGGTCATTTCGTTATCATTGGATGGTCCCAAAAAGCTCATTTTGCTGTAAAGGAAATGATGGAGACAAATAAGGAATGCAATATTGTCATCATTGATCAATTAAAAGAAGCTCCGATTCTTACAGAAAATATCCACTACATAAAAGGAGAGGCAGCAGACGAAGAGACGCTGATAAAAGCAAACATCTCCCAGGCAAAAGCGGTGCTGATTTTTGCTGATGAGCAAATGGGGAATGAACAGATGACAGACGGGAAAACCCTCTTAATCGCCTCTTCTATTGAGACTGTAGCCCCCGGTGTGCACACCATTGCAGAGATTATGGAAGAGAAACATGTGAAAAACTTCAAACATGCCCAAATCGATGAATTTATTGTTTCTAATGAAACGATTTCTTCCCTTGCGGTACGTTCTGCTTTTAGAAAAGGTGTCTCCGGTATTTATGGCCAGTTGCTTAAGAGATCTGTAGGTGAAGACTTATATTACATTCCGAAGAAAGCCAGTTGGAGAACATACAGAGATGCTTTCGTGTCTTTACTTGATGATGGTGCGACTTTAATAGCTGATCGGAATGATCTGACTATCAATAGAAAATTGGATGAACTTATACCAGATGGGGCAGAGTTATATGCCGTATGTGACAAGCCGACATATGAAAAGATTCTAGGTAAAGGAGAATGAGTATGGACTTTCACGCTTTGAGTAAAAAGTATGAAAAGGAATATTTAGAAAAAGTGATCGAGTTGTTGAAGATTCCGAGTGTTTTCGAGGAAGACCGTAAGTATCCCTATGGAAAACCTATTCATGATGCGTTGGAGAAAATGCTGAGCATCGGGAAAGAAGATGGGTTTATTACGAAAAACGTAGATGGCCATGGTGGTCACATTGAATTCGGTTACGGGGATGAGGTCATAGGTGTTCTCGGCCACTTGGATGTTGTGCCTGCAGGAGCCGGCTGGACCACACCTCCGTTTGATCCTGTGATACGCGATGGGAAATTATATGCCCGAGGTGCACAAGATGATAAAGGACCCGTAATGGCTGCCTACATCGCTATGAAAATTTTAAAAGAGCAAGGTTTTCAGCCGAAGAAAAAAATTCGTTTAATTCTTGGTACCGACGAAGAGCGGGATTGGAAGGGGATTGATTATTATTTCAAGAATGAAACGATGCCTTCTCTTGGATTCACACCTGATGCCTCCTTTCCGGTCATTCATGCTGAAAAAGGGTTATTAGACAGCTATATGACCTACCCGGTGCCAGAAAATGATGGAGAAACAAAAGTCATCTCTGTAAAAGGGGGGGATCGTTTGAATATGGTCCCTGATGAAGCAGTGGCATGGGTTGAATCTCATCTAAATGTAGAGGAGATTTTCAACGACTATTTAGCTCAGCACAAACTTGAAGGATCAGTAAAGGCTGCAGACGGACGGTTTGAGGTGAAAATGAAAGGCAAGGCCGTGCATGCGAGTAAACCTCAGGAAGGACGGAATGCCATTACAGAGCTGTTACGTTTCCTTCAATCCCTTCCTCTGGATGGTGAGTATGAATTATTTATCCAGAAGGTCTATCAGGCGTTTGAAACGACAGACGGAAAAGGATTGAATGTAAAGCAAATGGATGACGTTTCCGGACCCCTCACTTCAAACCTTGGTTCCATCGCAATGGACGAACATACATGTAAATTGGGTTTCAACCTTAGGTATCCTGTAAGTGCAGATTATGGTGTTATTGATCAGAATTTAAAAGAACTTGCAGCAAACAATAAAGGCACGTATGAAGTTTATGATCACCTGGCATCCATTCATCTCGAAAAGGACCACCCTTTTGTAAAAACGTTGCTTTCTGTTTATAACAAAGTCACAGATGAAGAAGCAGCTGCGAAGACGATGGGAGGGGCGACCTATGCGAGAGCTCTTGAAGCTGGAGTTGCTTTCGGCGCCTTATTTGAGGATAGCCCGGATACGGCTCACCAGAAAGACGAACATGTAAGAATTTCAGATATGATGAAGGCCATTCAGATCTATTCCGAAAGCCTGTATGAATTGACAAGATAAAGAAAGAGGGAGCACGTGATGCCCGAACATTCCACGGAGAAAACATATCGCTTCATTCAGATGTTTTACTTTTTCACTTTTTTTGCCTTTGGATCGATCTTTCCTCTCCTATCTGTTTTTTTAGCAGAGGAAAAAGGGCTGAGTCATACACAGATTGGAATCGTTATCGCAGCCCTTCCCCTCATTACTATTTTTGTACAACCCGTTTGGGGGATGCTGAGTGACTATACAAGAAATCCGAAAAGGTTGTTAATGATTGCTTCCGTTTTCGCTTCTGTGCTGGGCATCTTTTACCCCTGGCTGCAGGTATTCCCTGTTCTCTTGCTAGGTATCATTTGTATCGCATTGTTCCAGTCAGGGATCGTTCCTTTATCTGACAGCTTATCATTGAATTTTGTCCAACGAAATGGAAAGGAATATGGCAACATCCGGCTTTGGGGAGCAGTAGGCTTCGCTGTGGCTGTATTCGTTTTAGGACGGCTGACAGAAGCGACTGGTTCGATGAATTGGATTTTTTATTCTTTTTCATTAGGATTGCTGTTCGCTTTGATCACCCTATTTGAATTTCCGAAGCGTGCCGATGAGGTGACAGTTTCCTTTAGACAAGGATTAAAGACCTTAATTCAGGAAAAGCCTTTCCTCCTTTTTCTTGTTTCTAATTTTCTTATCTTTGGGCCTGTTCTGGCAAATAACTACTATTTTGGAACGTTTATTTTAGTTGTAGGAGGAACACTCTCGGGTGTAGGGCTTGCATTTTTACTTGCCGCAGGCAGTGAAGCTCCATTCATGAAATTCGCCCAGATGGTCATCAATCGTTTTGGTGTCGTTCCGATTATTATTTTCAGTGCAACGGTTTCTTGTTTGAGATGGTTTTTTTATTACTTCGAACCTTCTAGTACCGTGGTTTATGCAACAACGATTGCCCAGGGCGTTTCCGTAGGGCTCTACATCCCTGCGGCTCTTATTCTAGTGCGGGAACTGGCTCCGGGAGGTGTAAGGGCTACGGCTGTGGGATTATATTCAGCCGTAGGGAACGGGCTTGGAAATGCTTGTTTTACATTTGTTGGAGGGGTGGTTATTGACCTTTGGAGTGTGTCTTTCATGTATGGGGTGTTTTCTTTCATGACTTTAGTTGGGATCATCATTCTCCTGATCGTTAATAAAATGGTACAACCTGAATGGAAGGAGCGTATAGCATGAGTCATTATTTTATTGGCATAAAAGTTCATTCAGAGATTCGTGACAAGTTGATGACCTGGCAATCCATCTTAAAAAAGAGGATGGCCTATAAAGATTGGACGGCAGAAGAAGATTTGCATATCACATTAAAGTTCCTTGGGAGTTGTTCCGATGAAAAAGTGGATGGTTATATCCAGTTATTGAAGAAAGAAAGCTGGCCTTCTGAGTATTTGTTGAGTATCGGTCCGGCCGGGAGTTTCGGTGATCAGGAGCGACCGAGAGTTTTTCACGCTCAAGTTCAGAGGGCACCTGGCTTGTTAGAAACAAAAGATAAAGTGGATGCTATTGGTGAAAAACTAGGGTTTGAAAAGGAAAAACGAAAGTTCAGTCCCCATATTACATTAGCGAAGAAGCAGCCAGAGGGTGTGTCCCCTTTAATCGAGGTTTCCGAGTACTCTATCCTTCTTGAAACATATAAAATGGCCGTGAATGAAATTTCTTTTTTTCGTATACACCCCGGAGACCAGCCAAAATATGAAACAGTTGCGACAATCAAAGGTGGGTCAAAGAATTAATGGCACAATTGATTAAATTAAATGATTATATTTCCAGATATGAGACGAATATTTATCAATATCCAAGGCAATATGTGAAATTGAAGAAGGATCATTGGAATAAAATGAAAAAACGGTTCGAACAAGGATGGCTGGAAGAGCCTATGGAAAGGATCGATAAAAGAGAAGAACAACCAAGAAGAGGAATTAAAAATTTTTTAAAATTAAGATCAAAAGTAGAAGGGGAGGAAACTAGTGAAAACCTTTTAAGAGAAGATCTTCTTCCTTCCTCTGAAGAAGAATTGAAACAATACTACTTAGATGGTTTAATTCCTTTCCAGTTGAAATGGGCGACGACTACTTTGAGGGAAAAATCGTACCTTGATCCTTCTTACAAGCAAAATTCAGATTTGAAATATTTTTTACAACGTTTACCAGATACCTTTCTTCTCATGTTTGAGCCAGTGGTGCAAATGAAAAATACAGAGGTGGAGATTGATCATCTGCTTATTGGTCCATCGGGCATTGAAATTATCTCCCTCCTCTCTCACCCATACGGAGAAACCATTCATCCTACATCAGAGAAAAGTTGGAATATTGAGAAGGAGGGAGTGCAAAGCAAGGTGCTGAGTCCAATGCACTCCCTTCGAAGAACAGAAACCTTTATTAAAAGTGTCCTGAGTAATTATCAACTGGATTTTCCATATCGCAAAGTCGTTTTGTCCAAAACCATGCGATTTGCTTCAGGGCAAGCTCCCTATCAAACGGACTGGATTGGTAAAGATCGATATACCTCGTGGCTACATGAAAAAAGAGCGGCAAGATCTCCCTTGAAGCATGATCAATTGAAGGTAGCTGAAGCTTTATTGAACCATTGCAGCACGATAGCTGTTAAACGTCCTGAATGGGACATGGAAGACGATTTTACGGAAGGATAAGTTGCTTCTCTGGGACAGCCTGAGGCTTTCCGATGTAGTACCCCTGCCCAAAGTCAACCCCTATTCGTTGAAGCCAATCCCATTCTTCCTGTAATTCAATCCCTTCTGCGAGGACGTGGATGTTTAACTGCTTTGCTCGTTCCATTACATCAAATAAAAATGCTTGGTTGTTCACATCCTTATGACAATTTTGAATGTAAGAGCGGTCAATCTTTAAATAATCGGGTTGCAGCAGGCTTAACATCTCTAATGTGCTGTAACCGGAACCGACATCATCCAATGCCACTTTCATTCCCGAAGCTTTATAAGTTTCGAGGATGGATTTTAAATGTTCCACATCATCAATCTTCTCGGTTTCCACGACTTCAAAGACGAGATCTTCCGGGTCAATGTTAAATTCTTTAACGATTTGGAAGGTATGCTTCAAGCAAAACTCAGGGACGTAAATCGTTGAAGGTAGAAAGTTAATGAAGATCTTTTCCCCCACATTCAAATGTTCTGATTTTGCTTTTACAGCCGTTCTACGTGCTTTTTGATCCAGCATGGATTGGAGACCGGAGCGGCTGGCATAGGAAAACAATTCGCCAGGTGGTACAGATAGGTCTTTCGTCCGAAGCAGCGATTCATAACCGTATACACGGTTGTTTTTCATGTCCACAATCGGTTGTAGATGCGATTCGAAGAGCCCGGCATGGATCAACTCTGCTAATTCAGGGTGTTGTAATCTTTCATAGAGATGCTGTATAGATATCGGAAATGATTGAGAATTTTCGGTGTTGAGAATATGTACCCAATAATCCGGTGCAGAATCTCCCAACCAATCGACCAAAGCTAGTCTTAACACGTCTTTACTATGATAAGCATAAACCTTTGCATCTGGACTTTCATGAGTGAGGGGGAGTGGGAATTTATTTTCTCCTAGTTGAGAATGTTTGGAGTTGAAAACTAATGCTCCCTGATTGGGAATAAAAACAGAAGTACCACAATATTGACAATCCTTCGCCAAAGTAAATTCCTCCTTTTTTACTAATAGTATACTAGAATAATAGGAACGTTGTATAATGATATGATCATATAGGTAGGAGAAATGTCTCATGTACATAATGATTGTCAATCCAATAGCTGGTAATGGTCAATCAATAAACCTGTTTCGGCGCATACAAAAAGAACCGTTATATAAGAAAAAGAATTGCCGGTCATTCCTAACTGAAGAACCGGGTCATGCAGAAAGACTTGCCCTTCAAGTGACCAAAATCCATCACGAGTCTTTAGAAGGAATTATTGTCCTTGGAGGAGATGGAACCCTCCATGAAGTCGTGAATGGAATTAGAAATTATCCAGACACTCCGTTGGGTTTTATACCTGCGGGTTCTGGGAATGATTTTGCAAGGGGGCTCTCCCTGAAGAATCGAGGACTGAAGCTGTTTCGATCCTATGTGGAAAAACCAATGAGATCAAAGGTCTTTCTAGCCAGCTACAGTCTTAATCAATGGCAGAAAAAAGGGAGCCGTACGTTTATGAATAGCATGGGCTTTGGACTTGATGGTGTAGTGGTAGGTGAAGCCAACCAGCAAAAATACCGTTCATGGACAAAAAGGCTTCACATAACTAAGCTCACCTATCCTCTTGCTCTCCTTCGGTCCATCGCGAAGACCGAACCCATCCATTTTGAACTGTTTCTTGATGGGAAAAAAACGAACATTAATAAAGCCATGATGGTGACCATAACCAATCATCCTTATTATGGTGGTGGAATGAAAATTGCCCCGAAAGCTAAGTTCAACAGTAAAAGTTTAACCATACTCGTGGTTAAACCGATATCAAAAAAGAAGCTTATGGGCATGTTTGTCAGCGTATTTTTTGGTCTGCATACAAAAATGAAAGAAGTGGAAGAGTGGAAAGCTTCCTCTGTACATATAAGTTCGGGACAACCGCTTCCTTTTCAAGTGGATGGGCAAAGTGGCACATGCTTCGACTGCAGCATCAAGAAAGCGGAAACATCGACAACATTCTACTCGGATTGATAGATATCTCTTGAAAGTTGACAGAATGATGGGTTAATCTAAAATAAGGTAACTGTTGAATCGGTATCATGATAATTTTGGATCATTCCCAAAGTACGGTATACTAGAACAACAAACAAAGACGTGATTCAATCACAAGAGGATTTGAGGAATTGAAGGTGAATTGGTTGGAACATATTCTTGGTAGTAACTGGACGATAACACCAGCAGGCGGTTCGACAGGAGAAGCCTATTACGCTCAGACTGAAGGAAAACGTTTATTCTTAAAACGTAATTCTTCCCCTTTTTTAGCCGTTTTATCTGCTGAAGGTATTGTGCCAAAGCTTGTTTGGACCAAACGGCTTGAGAACGGAGATGTAATTACAGCGCAGGAGTGGCTTGAAGGGCGCGAACTGAAGCCTGAGGAAATGAAACATAGACGTGTGGCGAACCTTCTCAGCAAAATCCACCATTCCACAGAACTTCTTGATATGCTTATGAGGCTCGGGAAACATCCTTTAACACCGGATGAAGTACTGAAAGATATAAAAGGAAACCAAAAAATCCTGGATCAAGTAGATCCCAGGATTGAAATTCATCATGCCATTAAGTTTCTTGAAAAGCATGCTCACCATGTCCACCATGATGTACATGTCGTTTGTCATTGCGATACAAACCATAATAATTGGTTGTTGTCTTCCAAAGACCAGCTGTACCTTATTGACTGGGATAACGCAATGGTAGCTGATCCAGCTCTTGATCTTGGCATGCTTTTGTACAATTATATCCCTGAAGATCACTGGAACGTATGGTTGAAAGAATATGGGATCTACCCTGATTCCCATATGTTCGAACGAATGAAATGGTACTCTGTATCTCAGGCGCTGGCTTTCATACAGTGGCATCAAATGAGAGGCGAATATGATGAAGCTTCCATTCGTACAGAGAAGTTGAAAAAAATAATGAAAAAGCATGAAATCATATAAAAAAGTTCCATCTGAATGTTATTTCAGATGGAACTTTTTAGATTCCTCATGTATTGAACTAAAAGGCAGGGTTGTTGAAGACTTTGATTCGAGATGTTTTCGGGGATCGTTACGTTATTGGTTGTCAGGTGTAGAGGTGGTTGTAAATGAAAAAACCGCTGCTTAGGCAGCGGTTTTTTCTGTAGCCGGAGTATATTTAAGTTTCTTTTCCTTAACCTCAGTGCTCATCATTTCTGATAATTTTTCAAAAGGATATATAAATAGTGCGTAACCTGCGAATAGGACAGAGAAAACAGCCAATACAGTCAGTTCAATCGTTTTAGAGATCATTTTCATAATTTCGATCATCACTCCTGTTTATTTAATAAGGCACGATATTAATGGTATATCAGTAAGCGCTTACAACCCAACCCCTCAAACCATGCATATTTCTAAAATTATCGTCGATAATCTTATTGATGCATCATTAGCTCATGCATTGTCTTATATAAACGAGTTAGGTCTGTTTTTCCTCCTCTACCAAGGAAAACGAGAAAAATTTTTATTTTTATCAGCTTCGTGGTACCATTTTATCGATAAGAAGGAGGAATCCATTACATGCGTTTAAGAAATAAACCGTGGGCTGATGACTTTTTAAGTGAAAATGATGAAGTTGTCGTCCAACAACCGTTTGAAATGAAAGGGAAATGGAAGGAGCTTTTCTATAACCAGGAACAGCCCTTACATTTAGAAATAGGTTCAGGTAAAGGCCAATTTATTGCCGGTATGGGAAAACAGCATCAGGATATTAACTTTGTAGGCTTGGAATTCGTGAAAAGTGTGATTGTCGGGGCGGTCAAGAAAGTCCTTGCAGCTGATACAACCAATGTCCGTATGGTCAACGAAAATGCAAAAGACCTAAGGGATTTGTTTGAAGATAACGAAGTCGATCATATTTACTTAAACTTTTCTGATCCATGGCCTAAAAATAAACATGAAAAACGCAGGTTAACGTTCCATACGTTCTTAGAACAGTATAAAGCCGTGCTGAAAGAAGAAGGAGAGGTTACATTGAAGACTGATAATAAAGGTCTCTTTGAGTATTCTCTTGTCAGCTTTTCAAATTTCGGTATGATTCTGGAAGATGTATCCGTTGACCTTCATGCAGACGAAGACCCTTTAAATGTGGAGACGGAATATGAGGAAAAGTTCTCTGCAAAAGGACAACCCATTTACCGTTGTACAGCACGCTTCCCTGAATGATAACGTTTTCATTAGCTCTAGTTATTATGATAAACTAGAGCTATCTTTGTTAATGGGAGGAGATTGCTGGTGGAAAATCTTAAGGTGGGACGTGCTTCATTGACATGGTTGAATGGTGGGGTGACTCACATGGATGGAGGAGCTATGTTCGGAGTAGTGCCGAAACCATTATGGAGTAAAAAATATCCCGTCAATGAAAACAATCAAATTGAATTGCGAACAGATCCTATTTTGTTAGAGGTTGATGGGAAGAAGATGCTGATCGATTCAGGAATAGGCAATGAAAAGATGACGGATAAGCAAAAACGGAATTTTGGGGTTTGGGAAGAGTCATCAGTGCTGCGGTCTTTAGATAGCCTGAATATCAAACCGGAGGAAATTGACGCATTGCTTATGACTCATATGCATTTTGATCATGCTTGTGGAATGACGAGATGGGAGGAGGATCAGCTTGTTCCTACTTTTCCTAACGCGACCATTTATACGAGCGAAGTAGAATGGGATGAAATGCGCCAGCCGAACATGAGATCAAAGAATACGTATTGGCAGACGAATTGGGAAGCGGTCCAAGGAAAGGTACATACGTTTAAAGATTCGTTGGATGTGCTGCCAGGTTTAAAAATGATTCATACAAGTGGTCATAGTCACGGACATTCGATCATCACTTTTGAAGATGGCGATGATGTATTCATTCACCTGGCAGATCTTATGCCAACGCATGCTCACCAAAATCCGCTCTGGGCCCTTGCGTACGATGATTACCCTGTAACTTCTGTGCATGAGAAACAACAGTGGATGGAGTATGGTTATCAACGCCGGGCCTGGTATGTTTTTTACCATGATGCTATTTATAGAGCATTGAAGTTTGATGAAGATGGACAGATTCTGGACAAGGTTAAGGAAAAGGAACATCACTATCAATAAAAAATACCCTCGTCTCCGAGGGTATTTTTGTATGATTTAAGCTGTCGTTTCCGCAACGTCAACGATTGTTCCTGTTTCCGTATCGATGTAAAATTCAAATTGAGATGTTTCACCGTCCTGGTTTTTAGAAATCCCGCCACGGTACACATCGTAATTAATTCCGTTTTTGTTCAATTCTTCGGGCTTCATGTAAATCCAGGACCCACTGATCGGTCCTTGCTTTTTAAAAGCTTCTTTAGCAATTTTTAGTGCTTTTTCAGGAGTAACGCCCTGACCATTACTTAATTGCTCTTTTACTACGTAGCCTGCCAATGCTCCTACACCAGCTGCTAGTGCGACTTTTTTCCAGTTCATTAACCAATCACCTCACAACTTATTTCTAACCCTCAGTATACTAAATATTCCCGATAAAAGGAAATCAAAACTTATAAACATGGCTGATTTGTAGAAACGTTTTCAAAATTCCGTTAAACTATGGAAAGAAGGAAAAAAAGGAGATGTACATATGAATCAAGAAACGAAAAGTCTTTTTAAAACATTGACAGAACTCCCGGGCGCACCTGGGAATGAACATCTTGTCCGACAGTTTATGAGACAGGAACTTGAAAAGTACTCGGATGAGATTGTACAAGACCGTCTGGGCGGCGTTTTCGGGTTGAAGGATGGTAAAGGCCCTACTGTCATGGTGGCAGGTCATATGGATGAAGTAGGTTTCATGGTTACACAGATTACGGATAATGGTATGCTCCGCTTCCAAACCCTTGGCGGGTGGTGGAATCAGGTTATGCTTGCACAGCGTGTTCAGGTCATGACAGAAAAAGGTCCTGTAGTAGGAGTGATTGGATCGATCCCTCCACATAACTTGACACCAGAACAACGGAAAAAGCCTATGGAAATTAAGAATATGCTTATTGACATCGGTGCAGATGACAAAGACGATGCTAAGAAAATCGGGATAAAACCAGGTCAGCCGATCGTACCGATTTGTCCTTTCACTCCAATGGCTAATGAAAAGAAAGTTCTCGCTAAAGCTTGGGATAACCGTTATGGTTGCGGTCTTTCCATCGAGCTTTTAAAAGAGCTGCAAGGAGAAAAGGTTCCAAACAAGCTGTACTCAGGTGCTACGGTTCAAGAAGAAGTAGGATTGCGTGGGGCACAGGTTGCTGCTAACATGATCGAGCCAGACATTTTTTATGCGTTAGATGCATCACCTGCCAATGATATGAGCGGGGATAAAAAAGAGTTTGGTCAGTTAGGTAAAGGAGCTCTCCTGAGAATTCTAGATCGTTCGATGGTTACACACAGAGGGATTCGTGAATTCATTCTGGATACTGCTGAAACCCATGATATTCCTTATCAGTATTTTGTTTCTCAAGGAGGAACAGATGCAGGGAGAGTTCATATGGCAAACGATGGTGTTCCATCCGCAGTAGTTGGTGTATGTTCCCGTTATATTCATACCTCTTCATCCATTATTCATGTGGATGACTATGCGGCAGCCAAAGAACTTTTAATCAAACTTGTAAAAACAACAGATCAGAGTACCGTAGACCAAATCAGAAGAAATGTGTAAAGGAAATGGAAGTCCCCTCAGCTGATTTCAGAGGGCGTGACTTTATGCTAAAATTGGTGAACAGGTCCCATTGATCTTGTATGAAGTCCTCATTCAAGAGAGATAATGGCAATAAACGGCTAGAGAAGGAGAAAGGTGCTCGCAATGCTGAAAATTTATGTGGGATCCCAAAACCCTACGAAAATTGAATCCGTAAAAAGTGTTTTCCCTAATATGGAAGTCATTGGAATGGAAGTAGAATCGAAAGTTGCAGCCCAACCCTTTTCTGATGAAGAGACATTAGAAGGGGCAATTAACCGCGCGAGGGAATGTGCATCTCAAAATAAAGCCCATATAGGAATTGGACTTGAGGGTGGAGTCATGGAGATAGAAGATGACCTTTACTTGTGTAATTGGGGAGCATTAGTAGACAGTAAAGAAAACGTCTATACTGCGAGTGGTGCTCGCATTCTCCTTCCTGATGAAATAAAAGCAGGGTTGGAAAAGGGGAAAGAGCTAGGGGAAGTCATGGATGAATTTACGGATAAACATGATGTAAGAAAAAATGAAGGGGCCATCGGAGTTTTTACGAATGGCGCCATTCACAGGGAAGAAATGTTCACCCATGTAGTGAAGTTGCTAAAAGGGCAGTGGACCTATGATCAATAAGAAAAGGATGCATCTATTTTAGATGCATCCTTTTCCTTATGTCCAAAAGTTTATTGAATATAAGCTCCCTTTAGTGGAAGACTTGGTTTCGAGACTTTTGTGTGATTCTAGGGCTCCGGGAAAAGGTTCGCTTTCCATGGGATGGGCGGTGAGCCTCCTCATGCTACGCCTTCCGGGGTCTCACCGTTTCCCTCCGCCCCTTTATCTTATAAGTGTCTCGAAACCACTTCTAAAATGGTCAGCTTAAATTCATTAGTAAGGTTTCAATTCTCCTACCCAAGGCGGGCATATAGTGTGTTGTATCAAGCAATTGAGTATGCTATACGTCAATGGGATAGAGTTTTATATCATTCGCTTCTCATAACCATAAGAGCGTATTTTTTTAAGAGTGGTTTCGAGTATCTTCTTTGGTAAGTGGGCGGAGGGGAATGGCGAGACTCCTGCGGGAAAAAAGTGCTTGGTGAGACCCCACAGGACGCAGTCCGAGGAGGCTCACCGCGCTCCCGCGGAAAGCGAGCTATTCCACGTAGCCCCCTCCACTCAATAAAAGTCTCGAAACTGCGTCTTACACAATCCTGCCATATACTTTAATAACTCATTTAAGGTTTATTCATATAAGTAGGTAAGAACGTCAAGGGCCTGGTCTAATGTCTCGACGGTTACATCAGCTTGGTTGGATAATTCTTTGAGTGGATGAACAAGAGATTCAGGTCTTACTAAAATCAAAGGTTTTCCAGCCTGTAGGGCTGCACCTGCATCCATCGCTGTATTCCACTGTTTGTAGGACTCTCCGAAATAAGCAATAACAGCATCAGATTTTTGGAGTAAAACACGTGTTCTGAAATTATTTACACTGGAGGCAGCCTCATCACGATACACCTTATTTGGCTGTTCACCTAAAATCTTCTCCCCGATATCATCAGAAAGTGCATGATTCTCTTGTGGACTTACAAAGCGGGTAGGTAACTTTTCCTTTTCTGCTTTTTTTCTTATTTCGTTTCGCCAATCATCATGAATTTGACCTGCTAGATAAATAGTTAATTCCATTGCTCATCCTCCTTGAAATTCCCTTTTCTTTAGTATGGAAGATGTAAAAAAAGAAGTCCAGCAAACGAGCTTTTGCTGGACTTCTTTTTAGTTATGATGAGAGCCTTTCCTCTTCATGGGCAGGCTCTATCTTCTTGTTCGGCTGTTCTTCGATGTTGTTGGTTTCCAATTGGAATTCGGCTTCTTCGAAAGTTTCATCAGCGTCTAATTCTTCCAAATGATCACTTGTGTTTTCATTGATGTTGAACTGGCTGATTTCAGCGGATAGTTCCTGGGAAAGTCCCTGAAGGTCAGTAGCTGAATGGTGAACTTTTTCAATTGATAGTAATTGGTTCTCACTGGAGGCAGCAACCTCCTCTGCTGTAGCTACAGCTTCTTCTGATATTATACTAATGCTCTGCAACCTTTCTTTCACTTCCTCATTTACACGATCCACACCTTCAACCGCTTCATTTACTTCCCGTATTTGTTCATTCATCGATTGTACATAAGAGGCGATCCGTTCGAAAGCATCTTTGGTTTGAGTGACAGCTTTATCCTGTGAAGACTGAAAGTGTTTAAACTTCTCTGCTTCATTAGAAAGAGTGGTCATTTGGGTGGACATGGTTGTAATCATGTTTTGAATGCTTCCTGCTTCCTGTTTCGACCGTTCTGCTAATTTTCTAACTTCATCGGCAACGACGGCAAATCCCTTTCCTGACTCACCAGCCCTCGCTGATTCGATAGCGGCATTTAAGGCTAAGAGGTTTGTACTATCTGCAATTCCTTCAATCGTTGTGACCACTTTATTTACTTCTTCAGATTTTTTTGAAGCGTTCTGCACTTCTTCAGTCATATGGGAAGCAAGGTCGATAAAGTCTCTGGAAGTCTTTTCTAAATCAGCGACCGTTTGTAAGCCGGCATGTCCTTCCGATTCAGCTTCCATCAGTTTGGATTGAATCGTTCCAGAAGCTTTTTTTGTATCGTTGATAGCTTCTGAGACTTGCTGGATGAATTGGTGAGTTTCATCAATTTTTTGAGCTTGATCCTGCGATCCAGCTGCTACTTGACTAATTGCTTCATTTACTTCTTCTGCTTGATTTGTCGTTTGATCTGAAATGGAAGCGAGATTCTCAGATGAAGTATTAAGGACACCCGTAGCTTGAAGGACTTTCCGTACAGATTGTTCCATTCTCTCGGCCATCTGGTTAAATTGCATACCCAGTTCAGCCATCTCATCTTTGGAAGTCAAATCTACACGATGAGACAAATCGCCTTCACCAATAAGCGTGGCACTTTCCTTGAGGCTGTTTATGGATTTTTTAATGGACCGAATTAAGAAGAAACCCGTAGTTAAGATCACGATTAAAATAAGTCCGCCGATTATTGCAAGTAATGTTGTTAACCATTGTTGTCGCTGTTTCTGATCGTTACTCATGGATGCGTTTAATTCACTTGCGGTTGACATAACATCATCCACTTGACTGGAGACATCTGCCGCAATCCCTTCAAAGGAGGTGCGGATGGAGCTGGCTTGTGTGAATGTATTATCCATGGAGTTGATGGTCTGTTCATATTTCAATAGGTTCCGGCTTAAAGTGGAAGACTGGTTAGCATCCAGACCCATTGTCTTAATTGTATCTTTAAAATTTTGAGAACTGGTTTTAAATGCAGATAATTGCTCGGAGTTCGGTTCATTAATGTAATTTCGTTCGCTTACTTTCATCGCAAGCAAGGAATTCTTCAATGGTTCACTGTTCACAGACTCAATAACATCGTTGAAATTTTCATAAGATGTTTGAATGTGTTTATGTAGTCCTTCATTCTCAGTAAATCCTACTAGTTTATACATATTAACTAAAGGACCTAATTCTTCTTGATATTGAACAGCTTTCTTAGTAATTTCCGTGAATTGACTGTTGATACGGGGATAACTTTTATACTCGTTGGAAAAGTTAATCGCTGTTTCTTTAACGGATTGGATAGCGGCTGCTGTCTCCTCCCCTTGCTCAGCACTTGGGTTATTGAAAAACTTTTGTTGCTCAATTAAGGTTTTAGACATTAGATAATTGATTTTTTGGCTGTCCGCGAGTGACTGTTGAACCTCTTTCGTTCGTTGTGCCATCTCTTTTTGTTCCTGAAAGAAATATGTAGAAAAAACAAAGATGGCAACAATACCAATAACTGCTACGATCAACAGAAAACGCATTCGGCCTCTAATCGACTTCATTCGACCCCTCCTTTTAAAATTTCACAAATTTCTTTATATACTGATTAATTATAGATCTTTTTATCTAGTAAAACAATAGGGGTGATGAGTAGCGTAAGGGGTCTTTTTGCTTATATTGATACGCAGGAAGTGTATTTACACCTGTTTGAAATGGGTGTATGATAGTTTTGTTCACTTCAGGAGGTTGAGAAATGCTTACATTCTTAAAAAGAAAAGGAGTCCAATTGTCCTTTCAGGCTTATTTTGTTACCGCATTAAGCTACATGGCATTGGGTCTGTTTTCTTCATTAATTATTGGATTAATTATTAAAACAATTGGCGAACAGACAGATATAATCGTTCTATCAGAATCGTTCATTGAGATGGGTACTTTTGCAATGGACTCTAAAATATGGGGGGGAGCCATTGGAGCTGCGATTTCTTATGGGCTTAAAGCACCACCGCTGGTAATTTTTGCAGCCTTATTCAGTGGGGCCGCCGGGGCAGAACTGGGCGGCCCTGCCGGAAGTTATATCGCAGCCTTATTAGCGACTGAGTTCGGGAAAATCGTCAGTAAAGAAACTAAGATTGATATCATCCTGACTCCTTTTGTCACGATTATTGTAGGTTATTGTGTAGCAGCAGCGATAGGCGCCCCGATTGGACGTTTTATGGCAGGGATAGGGAGCATCATTAACTGGGCAACGCAGCAACAGCCATTGGTTATGGGGGCACTTGTAGCTGTACTAATGGGGATTGCCTTAACAGCACCTATATCCAGTCTGGCTATAGCTTTAATGCTCTCTTTAGATGGTGTTGCAGCAGGAGCAGCCACCGTAGGATGTGCCGCGCAGATGATCGGTTTTGCTACCATTAGTTACAGAGATAACGGATTTGGCGGGGCTCTAGCTCAGGGGATTGGGACATCCATGCTACAAGTTGCGAATGTGGTGAAAAAACCTCTGATTATTCTTCCTCCAACGATAGCCGGTGCTGTCTTGGCCCCTATTGCAACCGTCTGGTTAAGCGTAGAAAACAATGCCGCAGGTTCCGGAATGGGAACGAGCGGTTTCGTAGGCCAAATTATGACTTTTGAGTCTATGGGGTTTTCATGGGACATCTTCTGGATCATTGTCAGTTTTCATTTTATAGGACCAGCCCTGATCAGTTATCTTGTGGCGCTATGGTTCCGCAGAAAAGGATGGATCAAGCCAGGCGATATGATTATTCAATACGATTAATCATGTGCTAGAATAACGTTGGAGGTGACCAGAAATGATTACACTAGAATCAGATCAACAGATGAAAGAACTTCAAAATAATGAATCTGTCATTTTCTTATTCTCTGCCGACTGGTGTCCAGATTGCAGAGTGATTGAACCATTCCTTCCAGAATTGGAGGAGAAGTATAAAACATGGAAATTCGTATATGTCGACCGGGATCAATTTATCCACATCTGTGCAGAAAACGATGTGTTCGGTATTCCTAGTTTTCTCGCTTTCAAGGATGGAGAAGAAGTCGGTCGCTTTGTCAGTAAGGACCGAAAAACAAAAGAACAAATCGAGGAATTCATTAACAAACTTGACCAATAAAAAAAGGCCGCGCCAAAGCGCGGCCTTTTTTTCATTCACTTTCATTTGTTCACTAAAGCTCCCTTTAGTTGAAGACTCAGTTTCGAGGTGTATATAAGAGCATAGGGGCTACGGGAAAAGGTTCGCTTTCCATGGGGCGGGCGGTGAGCCTCCTCAGGCTACGCCTTCCGGGGTCTCACCTGTCCCACACGTCCTTTTGTTATCCGGTTCCGGCGCCTAGCGGCTAGTGAGACTTCCCTCGCTTCTGTACGATAAGTCAACATCGAATCGCTACGCTCTCCGTGTTTCCTTTATCTCCGCCAGCTCAGTCCAGTCCATACGCCGCTGACCAAGGCACCTCCACACTAAAGGATAGGAGTCTCACCGTTTCCCTCCGCCCCTTGACCTTATAAGTGTCTCGAAACCACTTCTAAAAGGGTCAGCTTGAATGGTTGAGGGAAGTGGATGATTAGAACACCTGTATAAGGAAGGTTCCAATTTTTCTCCCCTAGGCGGGCATAAAGTGCCTTGTATCAAGCATTTGCCTAAGCTAAACGTCAATTGGGGTAGAGTTTATATCATTCACTTCTAATAACCATACAAGTGATTTTTTAAGTAGTGGTTTCGAGAATCTTCCTTGGTAAGTGGGCGGAGGGGAATGGCGAGACTCCTGCGGGAAAAGAGTGCTAGGTGAGACCCCGGAAGGCGTCAGCCTGAGGAGGCTCATCGCGCTCCCGCGGAAAGCGAGTTATTCCCCGCAGCCCCCATCCACTCAAAGAACATCTCGAAACTGAGTCTTCAAGAAACCTGCCAGTTAGTTGAATAGCGTTGTACTTTTGTTATGGAGGGGGAAATGTGTATAATAGAAAACGATGTAGTTAGAAGAAACGAAAATAGTAAACAAATTCTTTCTTCCCATAATAAAGGAGGAAAAAAGATGAAAATGACAAGCATTAAGATGAAGAAAAAACTTGAAGAACGTCTAGCGAATGATCAATGGAAAACGACATTCAATAGAGATAAAGATACCTTCCGTGTCGAGTGGAGTCACTCCGGGAAAGGGATTACGATTACATTGCCGAATGTGATTTCGAAGTATGAATCGCGCGGGGAAGAAGCCATTGATGAGCTGGAAGACCATGTGAAAGAAGCTCTTCGAGTTATGAATGAAGATCATAAGCTGACAGGTAAAGAACAGCATATTTTTCCTGTTATACGAGCCGCTTCATTTCCGACGGAAACCGAGCAGGGGAAAAAGTTGGTCTATGTCGACCATACAGCAGAAACACGGATTTATTATGCTTTGGACTTAGGCAAATCTTATCAATTAATTGATGAGAGAATGCTGGAAGACGAGGGTTGGTCTTTAGACAGAATTAAGGAAGTGGCTGGATTTAATGTGCGATCTCTTCCTGTTGAGATGAAAAAAGACACCGTGTACGGAAATGACTTCTATTTCCATTCAATAAGGGATGGTTATGATGCAAGTCGTATCCTGAATGAGGCTCTTCTTGAAAAGCTCAAAGCTGAGTGTAAAGGAGAGCTAGCCATCAGCATTCCTCATCAGGATGTTATTATCTTTGCAGATGTCCAAAATTCAGAAGGATATGATATATTAGCTCAGATGGCTATGAAATTCTTTGCAGAAGGAACGGTACCTGTTACTTCCTTGTCGTTTTTATATGAGGATAAACAGCTGGAACCGATTTTCATTCTTGCTCAGAAGAAACCGAATAAGGATCGAAAGGAAGAGTAGAACATGGATGTATTTTACAATAAGCAAGGAATCGGAGATGTCCTGATTATTCCAATCAAAGATGGAGACCGTGACACATTTAAACAGGAAGCTTATGGCGATGTAGTGAAAATAACCAATAGTAAAGACGGTTCTTTGCTCGGCTATAACATTTTCAATGCCTCCAAGTATTTTAATATCGAAAGTCAGGGGAAAATGCGTTTGACCGAAGAAATGCTAGCCCCGATCAAAGACCTCTTCACGAAAAATCAGCTCGACGATGTGCTTGACTTTGATTTAAGTCCGAAGTTCGTCGTTGGATATGTGAAGGAAAAATCAGGACATGAGAATGCTGACAAATTAAGTGTTTGCCAGGTAGATGTCGGAGATGAAACGTTGCAGATTGTCTGTGGTGCTCCGAACATCGATCAGGGGCAAAAAGTCGTTGTTGCTAAAGTAGGAGCGGTGATGCCTGGTGGAATGAAAATCAAAGATGCAGAATTGAGAGGCGTTCCTTCATCGGGAATGATCTGCTCTGCAAAAGAGTTGAACCTCCCAGATGCACCAAACGAAAAAGGAATCCTCGTTCTTGACGAAGATGCTGTTATTGGGCAGTCTTTTGAAGTTTAATCAGGATAGAGATAAGCAAAGTAGCCCAGCTGCTTTGCTTTTTTTGATTCAAAAGTCATTTTTAAAGGTATTGTAAACCAACCAATGCCACAAACCTGTTAAAATAGGGATAATCCTATAAGTGATTTAAAAATTGAAAAGAGAGTGAACGTAATGTGGAAAGACTTAAGAAATAAAATGAAAAAATGGTTGGATACAGAAGAAAAAAATGACCAGGAGACGCTACATAATATAGAGGAAAGAAATGATGTAAACGCTAAAACAAAAATGACTTACCGTTATCCGAAGCAAGGGGAATTTCGTTTTCCTGTCATTCCGGATGCGCCAGGGAAAGCTCAGAATGAAGATGAAAGTTATCAACGTCCTCGACGCAAGAAAAACGTTGAACAACAGGAACCTGTGGAGAGGATTCCCCAAAGGAAGAAAAGACCTAGAAAAGAAGAAAAAGGGGTTGAGGAGTTACCGGAAACATCATCGATCCCTTTCACGCCTACTGATGTTCCTTCCCCTATATACGGATACCAGGCACGACAACTTACCAAAGGCTTGGAAAGATTAGAATATGCCGTAGAGGAACAACAATCACAGCCGGAATTTTTTACTGATTCCAATGATGAAAAACAATGGCAGGAATTACGGAAACGAATGAGGGCACGTGTCGATGAAGAAAACTCTAGACCGAAACCAGCTTCCGATCTGCCGAATATTTTTAATCGGGAAGAAGCGGCCACTAAAGAAACCAGCTTACCTGAGGTCACAAAGGAAGAAAGCAGAAGTGAGTACGAAGAAAATGGGGGACCGAATCAATCCAAAGAATACAAAGGGCTCACATTCGCTGATGATGAACTGGTGGAAGCAGAAGAAGACCATCACGATGAAACCCTATCTATGGAAGACGACAGTAAAGGGGAAACGGTCACAGGTGATACATCTTTAGGAACAGAAAAGGGTAAAGAACACCAGGAGATCGAAGGCGATAAGAGTGACCAGGAGAATCTTTCAGAGTCTCTTCAAGAGGCCATTCGAAGAGGAGAAGAAGATTCATTAGAAAGGTCAGAAGTGAGCGAGTATAAAGAAGAAGAGCATACGAGGTCGGAAGGTTCTGATGGTGAGCAAGAAACGAAGGAAATAACAACGCGTGCAGAGACAGAATATGAGGAAACACAGAGGGAACTCCCTGAATTTAATGAAAACAAAGAAGACTCTACATTTTCCATAATGGAAGAGCAGATAGAATCCGGCTTGACTATGGAACAAAACGAAGACGTAGAACGGGATGATTCAGACTCTGAAATGAGCCAGGAGGATGATCGAACAGAGTTAGAAAGCGAACATTTGAACAATGAGGACGCGGATGCTCTTACTCAGGAGGAACCTTCCCTCTTCCATAAGGAAAAAGAAAGGCTCACTGAAGAAGAAGCAGAACATAAGGTGTCCGAAATGACTCAAGAGCAGCCAGAAGAAGATGGAGACGATGCCTCGAGCCCGAATCGTCATTCCGAAGGAAAAACGGAAATGTATCAAGAAGCAGAAGTGGAAAAACCTAATAAGGAAGAAGAACCTCTGCCTCAGGACGAAACGAAAAGTAAAGCGACTTCACATTCGTATGAGCGTTCCAATGAGAAAGAGGGACAAAAACGCCGTGTGCCTTTCAACGTCCTTATGACTCCGCGTGATAAAAGGAATCGCGATCATGAGAAAAAACATAACATACGGCCTGAGAAGCCCGAGCCTAGAGTAGATGAATCTTCAGCTAAGGGTGTCAAAGAAGAAAAAAGAGAAAGAGTGGAGTATCAAACGCCTTTACACTTGCTTGAAGATCCCGTTCGACCGACGTCTCTCGATGATAGCTGGATAACAGAACAGATGGAACTTCTTGAAACGACCCTCCGACATTTCCATGTGCGTGCTAAGGTTGTTAACGCAATGAAGGGGCCGACAGTAACAAGATTTGAAGTGCAGCCGGAACCAGGGGTCAAGGTGAGCAAGATCACAAACCTGTCGGATGATATCAAGCTTAGTATGGCTGCGAGAGACATTAGAATTGAGGCGCCGATTCCAGGAAAACAAGCCGTGGGAATCGAAATTCCTAATAAACAATCCATGATGGTCGGTTTGCAGGAGATCTTTGAATCCGATGCTTTCCAAAAGGACGATTCTCCTCTGACTGTTGGTTTAGGTCTGGATATCGGTGGAGATTCTATTGTTACAAATCTGAAGAAAATGCCTCACGGGTTAATTGCGGGGGCGACAGGCTCAGGAAAAAGTGTATGTATCAACACTATCTTGATCAGCCTTTTATACAAAGCACACCATGAAGATGTGAAGTTTTTGCTTATCGATCCAAAAATGGTTGAACTTGCACCATATAATGACCTTCCACACCTTGTGTCCCCGGTCATTACAGATGTCAAAGCTGCTACTACAGCATTGAAGTGGGCTGTGAAAGAAATGGAAGAACGGTATGAGAAATTCGTAGAAGAAGGCGTAAGGGACGTTGAGCGTTATAACGAAAAAATGAAGAAGCAGCAGAGAGAAGCAGAGAAACTCCCTTATTTGGTCATTGTCATTGATGAACTCGCTGACTTAATGATGGTTTCCCCGCAAGATGTTGAAGATGCCATCTGCCGGATTGCACAAAAAGCACGAGCATGTGGAATTCACTTGCTCCTGGCAACGCAGCGTCCGTCTGTGGATGTTATCACCGGGTTAATCAAAGCGAATATACCGACTAGAATTGCTTTTAGTGTGTCATCACAAGTAGA
Organism: Halobacillus litoralis; assembly: GCF_009856445.1. Classification (GTDB taxonomy): domain Bacteria; phylum Bacillota; class Bacilli; order Bacillales; family Halobacillaceae; genus Halobacillus; species Halobacillus litoralis. The sequence goes on along the minus strand of NZ_WMFA01000011.1, from coordinate 67,568 downwards.
TTCCAGAACCATCATTGATTCAGGAGGGGCTGAGAAACTCCTTGGCAGAGGGGATATGCTGTTTGTTGAGAATGGTTCAGGCCAGCCTGTTCGTATCCAGGGAGCTTTCGTCTCTGATGATGAGATTGAAAGAGTGACCCACCATGTTAAGAAAATCGCTCCACCTCAATATCTTTTTCACCAAGAAGAATTGATGAAGCAGGTTTCAACAGAAGAAGAAACGGATGAGATCTTTGATGAAGCTGTAGACTTTGTGGTCGAGCAGAATGGTGCAAGTGCATCACTTATTCAGCGCCGATTCAAAGTAGGTTATAACCGTGCAGCCAGATTGATTGACCAGATGGAAGCTTATGGAATCATTTCTGAACAAAAAGGAAGCAAACCGAGAGACATTTTATTAACGAGGCAGCAAATCGAGGAAATGATGGAGTAAATCCATCATTTCGGCAAAAACCTTGTGCAAAACTTCTCAATTTTATATGATTAACAATGAATGAAAACGAGAGTGATCATGACCTCTATGTTTAAGGAGTTAAGCCATGAAGGAAATAGCACTGAAGTTGAATGGCGAAATCAGCCGATTAACGAATAAAACGTTTAAGTTTGATGAACGTGTAGCGGAAGGCTGGTTTTCTGCTGTTTACTTTTTAAAGACAAGAGATATTGTAGAAAATCATTTACCTGATAATAAAGTAACGATGCAATTTTTTCAAAAGGACCATGCTGTGTTGTGTGGAACCGATGAAGTCATTGCTTTGATCCATACGTTTGCCGAGCACCCAGAGAAGCTTGAGATCCATTCATTGAAAGATGGGGATAAAATCAGTCCTTATGAGACAGTGCTCACGGTGACGGGACCTTATCAGTATTTTGGATTTTTAGAAGGAATCATTGATGGGATATTAGCGAGGAGAACTTCTGTCGCCACCAATGTATATAATGTCGTCAAAGCAGCTCGTTCATCGGGTAAGCAGAAGCCGATTATTTTCATGGGTGACCGGGATGATCACTTCACCCAGCAATCAGGGGATGGTTATTCTGCTTTTATCGGCGGTTCTACGGCACAAGCGACACACGCGATGAATGAATGGTGGGGGAAAGAGGGAATGGGAACCATGCCTCATGCCCTGATCCAGATGTTCAAAGGGGATGTTGTAGCGGCAACGAAAGCCTATCATCAACAATTTCCAAACGATCAGCTGATGGCCCTTGTGGATTACAACAATGATGTCATTACTGATTCATTAAAGGTAGCTCGAGAATTTGGTGATGAATTGAAGGGTGTCCGCTTAGATACTTCCCGTAACCTCGTAGATAAATATTTCTTAAGAAATCAGCACCTTATGGGTACTTTTGATCCAAGAGGAGTCAATCCTGAATTGATTTTTGCCCTCAGACGTGCTTTGGATCAGGAAGGTTACAAGCATGTGAAAATTGTAGTCAGCGGTGGATTCACCAAGGAGCGGATCCGGGCGTTTGAAGAAAAGAAAGTACCAGTTGACATGTATGGTGTCGGAGGTAGTTTATTGAAAATCGGAATCGGTTTTACAGGTGATAATGTATTGATCGATGGTGAACCAGAAGCCAAGGAAGGTAGAAGGTACAAGCATAATCCACGCTTGGAATATGTTGAATATACTGGAGCAGAAGAATGATCGCTTGAGAAAGGCACGGACAGCGTTTGTTTGTGCCTTTTGATTGGGTCATATTTACTTTTTCTGTCGTCCATTCCGTGATATGATTGGGTAATGCAGATGCGTGGTTATCGAAGCGTGCAACTTTAAATCGCATATCCATGAAGATTACATATACTATACTTAAAGTGACCCACTTTATTTTGGAGGTTCTTGTTTATGACAACTTACCATTTCATTGGTATCAAAGGAACAGGAATGAGTTCGCTTGCCCAGATTCTTCATGATTCTGGTGAGAAGGTTCAAGGATCAGATGTTGAAAAACGTTTTTTTACTCAAGAAGTTTTAGAATCTAAGAATATAGAAATTCTTCCTTTTTCAAAGGAAAACATTCAAGAAGGATTGACGATTATTGCTGGGAATGCTTTCAGTGATGATCACGAGGAAATTCAAGAAGCAAAAGAACTGGGACTGCCGTTTTATCGTTATCATGAATTTTTAGGGGAGTGGCTGCAAAACTATACAAGTATTGCAGTAACTGGCGCTCATGGTAAGACCTCAACAACAGGATTATTGGCACATGTCCTATCTGAAAATTATCCGACTTCTTATCTTATTGGAGATGGTACAGGTAAGGGGCACGAAAACAGTCAATACTTTGCTTTTGAGGCGTGTGAATATCGACGTCATTTCCTTTCCTATAAACCGGATTACGCGATCATGACGAATATTGATTTCGATCATCCTGACTATTTCAGTAGTGTGGATGATGTATTCCAGGCTTTTCAGGAAATGGCGAAACAAGTGAAAAAAGGAATCATTGCTTGTGGAGATGATGAGCATCTCCAACATATTCAAGCCAATGTACCGGTCCTCTATTATGGACTGGCAGATACAAATGATTTCCAAGCTCAGAACATAACCGAAACATCAGAAGGAACTTCATTCGATGTTTTCGTCAGAAACAACTATTATGATACCTTTACCATTCCGCAGTATGGTAACCACACCGTATTGAATGCGTTAAGTGTCATAGCATTATGTCACTATGAAAATATGCAGTCAGAGGAAATAAAAAAGCTTGCTACATTCAAGGGTGTTAAACGACGATTTACAGAAAAACAGTGGCATGACCAGATTTTAGTAGACGATTATGCCCACCATCCAATCGAAATTAATGCTACGATTGAAACGGCTCGGAAGAAATATAAAGATCGTCCCGTAGTCGCGATTTTTCAGCCTCATACGTTCACGAGAACCAAAACGTTCCTAAATGAATTTGCAGAAAGTCTGAACGAAGCAGATGAAGTTTATCTTTGCGATATCTTCGGATCTGCCAGAGAAAATGAGGGTAAATTGACTATCAATCATTTGCAGGAGTTGATTCCTGACTCCCGCGTTTTACAACTGGAAGAAGTCGATCAACTTTCAGCGCATGAAAATGGTGTGTTATTGTTCATGGGAGCAGGCGATATTCAAAAATTCCAAGAGGCTTATGAGAAGCAGAACGACTAAATGAGCATGCGGCTTTAAATATAGCCGCATGTTTTTCTTTTTTGTGCGCAATTTCAAGCTGCTGAGGATTTAATTTGCCGGAATCAGGTATCTTTTATGTGGTCAAGCCGCTTCGCTGCCCAGGCAAGTCTCGATCCTTGCCAACCACCCCCATTTGTAATAAAGGTGAAACGAACCCTATACTCAAATGGATGGTTTCTCTACCTCTAAGTAGGATCAAACTTTTATCGCAGGATAATAGCAAAAAGGAACTTTTTCGAACAAAATATCCGATTAATGAAGGAATTTCCGGATACAATAGCGAATAAGTCCATTTATAGTAGCCACTACGTTTAGAAATGTCTAATTAGGGTATAAACTAAACTATGTGGATTACATAAGAAGGAGTGTGCAGGGGGAATGATTATTATTCTGTACATTGCTGCACTAATTGCAGCAGTGGCTTTTGCTGTTCTTGTCATCTTTTTGGCGAGGACTCTGACGGCTGTGCGCCGTACGATGAACAACGTTGCTGACACACTTGAAGGTGTGGAAAAGCAAATGGAAGGAATCACCTTAGAGACAACCGAGCTCTTGAATAAAACCAATAAATTGGCTGAAGATGTAGGAGAAAAGTCACAAAAGTTGAATACTTTAGTAGACGGGGTCAAGGGAATTGGTGACACAGTTCAAGAGTTCAATCAGTCTATTCGATCTGTATCCAAAGGGCTAACCCAGTCAGCTCATGAGAACACGGATACAGCAGCCCAAGCCATGAAATGGGGGCAAGTGGCCATCAATTTGTGGAAGAAAGCAAAGAAAGAAGAGACTAAATCTTAAGGAGGAATTCGTTTATGAGTCAACAAAATCAACAAAATGGTAATGGAAGAGATTTCGTACTAGGTTCTTTAATTGGTGGACTCGTAGGAGCTGCCGTAGCCCTATTGTTCGCACCAAAATCCGGTCGTGAACTTCGTGACAATATCAATAGTAGCTCCAGTGAATGGAAAGAGCGTGCTGGAGAGTGGAAAGATGTCGCTTATGAGAAAAGTGGCGTATGGAAAGATAAAGCCGTAGAGTCTTCCTCTCAACTCTCTAAAAACGTGTCAGAGAAATCCCAGCAGTTCAGTGGAGCTGTGAAAGATAAAGTGAAAAACTTCCGTTCAAGTGAAGAAGATGAAGCTGAAAAAGCAGCTCAAGAAGTGGCAGAAGCCATTGAAGAAGCTGCACAAGAGCTTGAAAAGCAACAAGATTCTACGACATCATCTAATTTATAATGAAAAGTGAGATGGAGGTTGAACAATCAACCTCCATCTTTTCTGTTGAAGGAGGAATACATGTGAAACACGAAGTGATTAAAAGTAAAGAGGAATTTATAAACATCGTAGAAATGCATCAAGAGTTTTTCTTACTAAAGCATAGTCTCACTTGCCCGATCAGTGCTGCAGCTCAAGAGCAGTTTCTCCGTTTTACTGAAGAGACATCTGTTCCATGCTTCATACTTTATGTGCAGGATTCAAGGGAACTATCCAACCATATTGCTGAATTCACTGGAGTACGTCATGAGTCACCTCAGGTCATTCAGTTTCAAGAAGGAGAAGCTGTTTGGCATGACAGTCATTCGGCCATCACAAAAGAGAGATTATTGGAAGTCTAACTTCGTCAAGGCCTGTAAAAAAGCAGGCCTTTTTTGGTTTAGGACAGTATTGTTGATAAAGGTTAGATAAACTTTTGATAAAGAATTTCATGAAAACCCTTTATAGGGGTGACAACTGTCGAAATATTAGCTATAATTGTCCCTAATTATTTAAAGTATTCATCCATTTCATAACACTAAATTCTTGGTAGGGGGACGAACATAATGAGTAATCAAAATCTTGACCAGCTGCGTAGCCAATTAGATGATGTTAATTTACAGCTTTTGAATTTAATCAATAAACGCGGTGATCTAGTAAAGGAAATCGGTCAAATCAAGGAGCAGCAAGGGATGAACCGCTTTGATCCTGTTAGGGAAAGAGCGATGCTCAATCAATTATCTCAACATAACAAAGGTCCTTTCGAGGATTCAACAATCGTTCACTTATTCAAGGAAATCTTCAAGGCAGCTTTAGAGTTGCAAGAAGATGATCACAGGAAGGCTCTGCTTGTATCACGTAAGAAAAAGCCTGAAGACACAGTAGTAGAAATCAAGGGAGAAAAAGTCGGAAATGGATCACCCTCTTTCATTATGGGGCCTTGTTCCGTAGAAAGTTATGAACAAGTATCGACAGTTGCAAAGGCTGTTAAAGACCAAGGGCTTAAACTTTTGCGCGGAGGTGCATTCAAGCCGAGAACATCTCCTTACGACTTTCAGGGACTTGGTATTGAAGGTCTAAAAATGCTCAAGCAGGCCGCTGACGAACAAGATTTAGCGGTTGTCAGTGAAATCGTAAACCCTGCAGACTTGGAAGAAGCCCTGGATTACTTGGATGTTATCCAAATCGGTGCACGTAACATGCAAAACTTTGAACTTCTTAAAGCAGCAGGTTCTGTAAATAAACCGGTCCTATTAAAAAGAGGAATGTCTGCTACAATTTCAGAGTTCATAAATGCAGCGGAATACATCATCTCGAGAGGGAACCAGGATATCATTCTTTGCGAACGAGGCATCCGCACGTATGAAAAAGCGACAAGAAACACCCTGGATATCTCTGCTGTACCTATTTTAAAACAGGAAACTCACTTGCCTGTAATGGTGGATGTCACACACTCTACCGGTCGTCGTGATCTCCTATTACCTGCGGCGAAAGCAGCTCTAGCCATCGGTGCAGATGGAGTCATGGCAGAGGTTCACCCTGATCCAGCTGTAGCCCTGTCTGATTCAGCGCAACAAATGGATATCCCTACGTTCCATGCTTTCATGGAAGAGTTAAAAAAATAAAATAAAGACCCCCATTTTACAATTGTAATGTTTTATAGAACAAACAATGGAAGTGAAAAGTTAGGCTGGTCAGCTAGCCTAACTTTTTTTTGTTTTCAAGCTCTTCTCACGTCAGTAACTTAAATAGAGATATCAAGGGTGGGAGGTCCTTTTATCTTATTCTTTTGCAGGGAAACGGCTATCCGTTATAATAATTAGGGTATAATAATACAGAGAAAAGCTACGAATATTGCGCGGGTAAGCGATTTATCGTATGATTATCCTATTGAACAAAAATGAACGACTGGATTTGACGAAGGAGGATGCATGATGAATGTAACAATATATGATGTAGCGAGAGAGGCAAATGTATCGATGGCGACGGTTTCAAGGGTTGTGAATGGGAATCCGAATGTTAAGCCGGCGACACGTAAAAAAGTACATGACGCCATTGAAAGACTAGGGTATCGACCGAACGCGGTCGCTCGTGGATTAGCAAGTAAGAAAACGACAACCGTTGGAGTAATAATTCCTGACATCTCCAGTATTTTCTTTGCGGAACTAGCGCGGGGAATTGAAGATATCGCAACGATGTACAATTACAATATTATTCTGAGTAACTCCGATCAGAATAAAGATAAAGAGCTTCATTTAATCAATGCCATGTTAGGAAAACAAGTGGATGGCTTGATCTTCATGGGCGGAGATATTACAGAAGATCATATCCGTGAATTCAAAACTTCTTCTGTCCCTATTGCACTTGCTGCCACGGTAGATGAGACAAAAGAAACTCCATCCGTAAATATTAATTACGAAGAAGCTGCTTATGATGCAACAAAGCTGCTGCTTGAAAATAACAAACGTATTGCTTTTGTTTCTGGTCCTGAAAACACGGTCATTAATACTGAAAAAGTAGAAGGCTTTGCACGTGCTATGAAGGAAAGTGGCGAAGAACAGCCGGAAAAATGGATGGTTACAGGCGATTACTCCTATGATTCTGGCCTTGAAGCATTAGAACAGATTGTCGAGATGGACAACCAGCCAACGGCTATTTTCGTTTCTTCAGATGAGATGGCACTTGGTGTCATTCATGGTGCGCAAGACCGTGGCATTCGTGTTCCGGAGGACATAGAAGTCTTTGGTTTTGATAACACCCGCCTAGCTACGATGGTGCGTCCGACGCTTTCTACAGTCGTGCAGCCAATGTATGATATTGGTGCCGTGGCCATGCGTCTTCTTACGAAATTCATGAATAAAGAAGAAGTGGAAGAGCAGAATGTCATTTTGCCGCATAGAATTATCGAAAGAAACTCAACTCAGCAGAAATAGTACCGATATATGTACTATAAGGTACTTGTTCGAAACTGAGGTGAGAGTGGAATGACAAAAAAAGATTTATTGACTCCCATCGGAATTACAGTCGGTTTTGCCATGGTCATGTTTGGGATCATGGCAAACGCTGGTTTCGGAGGATTTAAGTCGTTTATTCAAGTGTCTTCGATCTTAATCGTTCTTGGGGGGCTTGCAGCAGCGATTCTAGTAAACTTCAATATGAGAGAAGTGAAGCTGACGTTCCGTGTAACTAAAGAGGCTTTTAAAACGAGTGACTTGAATTTAAGAGAATTGATTTCCTTGTTTGTAAGCTTATCTGAAAAAGCAAGGAGAGAGGGTTTACTTGCTCTTGAGACAGAACTGGAAGAAGTGGAAGATCCCTTTATTAAGAAAGGAATCCTTCTTGCTGTAGATGGTATTGAACCAGAGGTCATCAATGACATTATGAAAGCAGAAATCGTGGCCGTTGAAGAGCGTCATCAAAGAGGGAGAGCTATCATTGAGAAGGCAGGAGAATATGCCCCGGCGTGGGGAATGATTGGGACATTGATTGGTCTCGTCCTTATGCTGCAAAGCTTATCCAATCCTGCAACACTTGGTCCTCAAATGGCTGTAGCCCTGCTTACTACTTTTTATGGTACATTGCTTGCCAACCTTGTCTTTATCCCAATGGCTGGAAAGCTTGAAAACAAAACGTATGAAGAGATATTCATAAAACAAGTTATCATTGAAGGTGTTATTGGTGTGCAGTCTGGGCAGAATCCTAAAATTCTGGAAGAAAAACTGAGCGCATTTTTATCTGAAAGTGATAAGAAAGTAGAAGAAAAGGAACAAGTAGAGGAAGATCCATTAGGAGCTACTGCTAATGAATCTTAAGCGTAGAAGGGAAAAGAATAAAGGCGCACCCAAATGGATGACTACATACGCGGATATGATTACACTGGTACTTGTGTTTTTCATTCTTTTATTCTCCATGTCTCAAATTAATTTAGTAAAATTTGAAGCCATAGCAGAGTCCTTCCGTAACCGGATGATTTTTGACTTTTATCCATCAGCTATCGAGAGCGACTATCCAACAGAACAGACGAAAATTCAAGAGAACGGGGAAAAAAACAATGAGTTTGAAGACCCTGTAGATACGCCTGATCATGTGGCCTCTAAAGAGGATGAGCAGACGGAAGATCTTGAAGCGTTAAAAGAAGAAGTCGATGAATATCTTAAAGAGAACAACTTGAGTGACATCATTGCAGCTACTCAAACAGAGCGGGGGATTGTACTGGTCTTAGAAGAACAGTTGCTGTTTGAAACGAGCCGTGCTGAAATCCTTGATGGGGCAAAACCTTTCTTAACGAAAGTCGGTACCCTCTTAACGAATATTCCGAATTTCGTTAAAGTAGAGGGGCATACCGATAATCGGCAGATCAATACTTATCGTTATCCCTCAAATTGGGAGTTATCTGGTGCTAGAGCCAGCAGCGTCATCCGCTATATCCTTACAAACACGGAAGGGTTAGACCCCAAGCGTTTTACTGCTGTCGCTTATGCAGAAACAAGACCTGTAGCACCGAATGATTCAGAAAAAAATTGGAGTAAAAATCGGAGAGTGGAAATTGTGATTCTTGACCCGGATTACGAAAGCTCCTCTACTTAATGAAAGCCACTACTGCAAGAGAGTAGTGGCTTTTTTTACATAGAATTAGTATTGAACTTCTTCTGATTGTGGATTAATTGTAAGGCTTTTGCTAACACTTTTTTATTTTTTTCTGTTATTTCTTCCCGGCGCGGAATTGGTTTGAATGCATGAGGGGGGTCATGCCAGGTTTCCATCAAGTCCACCGGAGCCTCTTTTTGCCATTTTTGAACCCATTCCACTGGGAGGGCCCCCTGGAAAGGGGTTTGATCATTCATTACCTTCCAAATTTGTGCCCAGGCTCGTGGGACCACTCGCCAGATGTCATACCCGCCTCCTCCAAGAGCAATCCATTTCCCTTCACAGTATTCATGAGCAAGTTCATGAGCCAGTTTTGGGATAGCTTCGTAAATTTTCATCGTGGAGCATAAGTGAGTTAAAGGATCAAAATGATGAGCATCTGCACCGTTTTGAGTAACAATGACATCCGGTTTGAAGAAATCGACAATTTCTCTGAAAGCGGATTCATAAACACTTAAAAAAGATTCATCTTCTGTAAAAGCATCGATGGGGATATTAAACGAATAACCGTACCCCTCTTTTAGTCCACGTTCATTGACGTTGCCAGTGCCAGGAAAGAGGTATCGCCCTGTTTCATGAATGGAAAAAGTGCACACGTTCGGATCGTCATAAAATGCCCACTGTACACCATCCCCGTGGTGCGCATCGGTATCCACATACAAAACTTTAGCCTTGTACTTTTCTCGGATATATTTAATGCCTACGGCTCCATCATTATAGATGCAAAAACCAGAGGCTTTACGTTCAAAGCCATGGTGCAAACCACCGCCAAGATTCAATGCGTGCTGCACTTTTCCTTCCATAACTGCATCTATGGCAGATAATGTACTTCCAACAAGCAACTGGGACGCTTTATGCATGCCTTTAAAAATTGGCGTATCTTCGGTGCCGATCCCGAACTCCATACCCTCATCTTCTGTCAATAACCCCTGCCCTGCTTTTTTGACAGCTTCAATATACTTTTTGCTGTGCGCAAGCGACAATTCCTCTTCTGTGGCCAAGCGTGGAGCAATGATGTCCTTCTCAGATAACGCACCTGCAGATTCTAACAAATCTTTTGTCATCACCACACGCATTTGATTGAAAGGATGATCGTCGCGAAAGCGGTATGTCGTAAATTCTTCGGAGTACACAAATCCAGCATGACAGGTCATGATGGAATCCCTGGCATTTGAGGCCACAGTACTTCATAGCCTTCAGATTTCAAGTCCTCAATCGTAGGCAGGGGATTCATGGTTTGGATCCTTACCACTATGATTTTATATTTGGGATCCGGTTTATAGGGATAGATGAGGACAGAGCTGATATTCACTTTTCTTTTACCGAACACTTGAGTTACTTGAGGCAGTATTCCGGGTTTGTTGATCACTTTAACTTCAATCTGTGAACTTTGGACATGAGTTCCCGTCAGTTGAATGAGCGTGTACAACATGTCCTTTTCCGTTATAATTCCTACCAGTTTTTCATCTCGAGTCACAGGGACACAGGCAATTTCCTGCTCATAAAAAATGGAGGCCACTTCTTCAACAAAATCCAGCGGATGCACTGTTGTTACGGGCGAGGTCATGATGGATCGGATTGGATTTTTCAGCTCTTCATGAGCGGTTTCTTTGTCAAAAACTGAAGGACTTGCATCTCTGACATCACGGTCTGAGACGATGCCAATGACTTCATTTTCTTCGTTGATGATTGGGATATGACGAATATGATGTTCGTGAAGGAGTTTCAAAGCTTTTTCAATGGTTTCTTCAGGCGAAAGGGTAATGACTTTCTCTTTCATGATTTCTTCCACTAACATATGACTACCTCCTCGTGCGATATTGATGCCTTGTTAAGAACCTCAATTTATCAAATTGTTCAACAGATGAATCAGAGACATGGTTTCCTATCTTCACCATCAAGCAGTTTGCAGGATGGGATATGATTTCTGGATCGTCAGTAGGAGAGGGAGTAAGTCCTCCTGCTGCCATCATTTTTTCCATGACTTTTCGATAATCCCATATGTTCAGTCCTGTACCTTTAAGATCCCAGTGCCAATAATATTCTGTAGAAATGATGATATAGTTTTCCATATATTCATCCATCATGGAGACTTTTAATAGACGCGAGCCAATTCGATAGCCGCGGAATTTTGGTATGACTTCAATTGCTCCAAGCTCTATGAGGTCTTCCATATTTCCTTCTGACCAACGTTCAAGAGGATCTGGATGGAGATAGGTAACATAACCGATGATTTCCTCATTGTGCCTCGCAATAATAATACGTCCTTCTTCGAAGTCTGCAATCCCTTTAATGGCCTCAAATTGTTTTTCCGGGGGACGGAAGGCCGTCAAACCTTCATGGAACGTGTACTTCTCTAGATCTTCAGAGGGCAATGGACCTTCTACGATGACAGGTCCATGTTCTGTGTCAAATGCCTCGTAATGATACGTCTTTTCATGATTCATTCAGCCACCACCTGACATAGATTAATAGATTAATTTGCTAATTTCCTCCATTATACATGAAACCATGCTTGTTTTTCATGATGTATGAAAAAATCCGACCGGCAAGCCGATCGGATTTTAATTCATGATTTAATTTTCCTGAGAATCTGATACATCATCTGCTCCAGAATCATTACCTTCTGACCCGTCACCAGAGTCAGAATCCTCTTCAGAGTCAGAACCGGAACCATCTCCAGTGCCATCGTCAGATCCTTCTCCGCCAGAGTCCTCACCGGAGTTCCCTTCGGAGTTATCGTCTCCAGATCCACTGTCTCCAGAATCATTGTTTCCAGATCCCTCACTATCGTTTGCCTGTCCACCATCTGAATTTCCTTCATCATTCCCAGAATTATTTCCATTCGAATCGTTGGAATCTTCGTCCCCATCATTGGAAGATCCGCTATTGGAAGAATCATTGCCTGAGTTTGAATTTCCTCCTGAGTTATTAGAGGAGGTGCCTTCATCATCTGAAGGTTCTGGTGCGCCGGGATTTCCTACAGTCGTCGTTCCGGATAATCCCGAAGACTGACCGAAGTAATCTACGGCTCTTACGGCATAAATTCCGCTTCCTCCTGAGAATCCAAGAGAATTGTCGACTGTACTTCCAATTTGAGTGAATGATCCTCCTGGTGTAGAAGCGCGATAAACGCGGTATCCTACAACATCACTGCTGGAGGAAGGTGACCAGGAAATGGCCGATCCACTAGCGCTCACGGACCCTGGTGCCGCTGGTGCCTGTCCATCATTATCAATGGAAGAAGCGGTCGATCCGATACTATCCGTAGAAGGAAGAGCCACATTGGACCATGCGCCTGAATTCGGCAAGAGTTCTTTTAATACTTCAGAGCTTGTGTACCCATTTTCTTCTAAGAATTCAGGGCTGAGAGTAACGCCTCCACCATCAATAATGAATTCACCAGGTGTATTCGGACCTGCTAAGACCAGTTGATCTTTGACACGGACAAAATCACCGCTGATCAAGCTGTCGTCTACTTTTGTTGGTGCATAGTCGGCATCGTATAGATCGCTCTTGGCAAGCCCAACAGAAGAGCATAGGTCAGAGGCCAGCAGTCCTGATGTGGCGCAATATGAACGCGTCACCAAACCACCCGGGCTTTGGAAGTCGTTCTTTGGAACCATTAATTCTGGTCGGAGTTCAGACACGGCATTGACAACGTCCGCCCATAAGCCCTGCGTACGTGAGTTGTAGTTTAAGTTCTGCATGTTTCCTTCTGCAAAACCAGTCCACATGCCGACCGTAACATTAGGGTTTGTCGCTACAAACCAGGAATCTCTGGTCGATTGTGACGTTCCGGTTTTGCCAGCCCAGTCGACGCCTCTATTGTAAAGCAAACCACGGACCCTAGAACCTGTTCCATATTCCAATACATCACGCATGACATCAATAGTAAGGTAAGCTGCCTGCGGGCTGTACACTTCTGTTTCTTCCGCTTGATGTTCATAGATGGTATCTCCGTCTTTTGTTTCTATTTTTTCTATCATATACGCATCAACGAATTTACCCTTATTTCCAAATGTAGCATAAGCGTTTACGTTATTTTCTACTGTAATTCCGTACCTAAGTCCACCAAGTGCCATTGACTCATTCGTGTAGTCATCTTTAACTAAATTCTCTTCCATTCCCATTTTAACTAAATAGTTTTCTACAGGCTTTTGAGATTGAATTTTTTTGTATTGTTTTACTGCAGGAACGTTATATGATTTGGCAAGGGCATAACGTGCAGAGACAAACCCTCTATGGTTTCTCGAGAAGTTACGAACTTCCTTCCCGCTATTATAGTAAAAAGGAACATCTGCAATTACAGAACCAGGCTGAGCTGCCCCCATGTCGAAACTAGGGCCATAGACCAGTAATGGCTTCATGGTACTTCCGTTAGAACGGCGGGCCTGCGTTGCGTGGTTGAGGTTTTCTTCTTCAAAATCATATCCACCGATGAAACCATAAATCTTGCCTGTGGAGTTTTCAATAATTATACTTCCCAGCTGGAGAGGCGAATCAACCTTGACCTTCTCCCCTTCACTGTTCAAGACCGTTTCTTTACCCCATGGCCAGTTACCTTCAGTATAGGAATCTCTCACTTTCTGCATAGCATCATAGACTTCTTTGTCTAGTGTGGTATGAATCTGGTATCCTCCGGCAGAAAGTTCACGCTCTGCCATCGTCTCATATTCCTCACTTAACTCGTCGTCTTCTGCAAGGTCTTTTTCGGTATGACCGTTTTCTTTCATTAAGTGATCTTTAATGAGTGCTTTCGCTCTACCTTGGACTTCCTGGTTAATAGCAGGATAAGTACCCAGAACCGTAGCTTTTGGATCTGTTAATGTTTCTTCATTAATCTCGAACTTCATCGCTTCATCATACTCTGCCTGAGTGATGTATTCAGCCTCATGCATACGTTCAAGAACTTCGTGCATGCGGTCGATTCCCGCTTCTAAATTTTCTGGTTCTTTTATCGATCCGTCATTATAGAAAGGGGTATATCCGAAGGGTGATTGAGGTAATCCTGCAATATAAGCGGATTGTGCTAATGTTAAATCTTTAGCATCCACTCCAAAAATTCCTTGAGCTGCTGTTTGTACGCCTGCCACATTTTGACCATTCGCATTCCTGCCAAAAGGTACGATGTTTAAATAGGCTTCCAAAATCTCATCTTTATCAAGGAATCGTTCGATTCTTAAAGCCAGCAGCATTTCTTTGGCTTTACGTTCAAACGATACTTCGTTCGTCAGGATTTGGTTTTTGACCAGCTGTTGGGTCAAGGTACTTCCACCTGTTTTGACGGAGGAGTTGGTCACTTCCTGAACAACAGCCCGCATGACCGCTTTCGGAACCACACCTTTGTGTTCTCCGAAATATTCATCCTCTGTCGCAATTACAGCATTTCTTAAATGTTCATTAATCTGCTCTAATTGGACTTCTTCACGATAGAGATCCGACCTGACATCTCCAATCTCTGTTTTTTCATCGTTGAAGAACATGGTTGAGGTTTCCGAATAGTTATAAATCGTTTCTTTCATTTGCTCTTCGCTTCTGACCTCTTCATCTTTCACAAGAGAAGCGAAATAGCCGGCGCCTACACCACCTGCGAAGAATAACCCGATAACACCGATGATGATAAAAAATAAGATGACGTTCCATACGACATCATAGGTGATCCGGCCATTTTTCTGGATGGTGCCACTCTGCCATAAAGAGCGTATATCCAGCTTTTTTCGCCCGTTTTCCGGTTTATTAGACATGATAATACCTCCTAAAAAATCCACCAATATTATAACACACCCAAGGAAGATAGGATATAATTCTCCTCCTGGTTTATTGCTTTTTGGGTTGTGTTGTGATAAATATATACGTAGATGAATATATGTGCGTTGAAGGACTGGAGTAAAAAACAATTCCCTGTTTCAGAGAGCCGATGGTGGGTGAGAGTCGGTACACAGTTGTTTTTGAATTACGACCTGGAGCATTCTTCTGGTATGAATCAGAAGACGGTGAAATGCCGTTATCGATCGGAGTGGCACATGATACGTGTGTGCAACAAGGGTGGTACCGCGAGACCTCGTCCCTTTTTACAGGGAGCGAGGTCTTTTTTTGTATTCAGAAAATTCATCTCTTAGACCTTAGCACAAGTCTATCTATTAAAGAATGAGGAGTGATCCAATGGATATTTTGAAGGATTTGCAACAACGTGGTTTGATCAATCAGATGACAGACGAAGAAGGTTTAAAAAAACACCTGGCGTCAGAACAAGTAACACTTTACTGCGGCTTTGATCCGACAGCGGACAGTCTTCATATTGGACACCTGCTTCCAGTACTCATGTTGAAAAGATTCCAGCAAGCAGGGCACCGTCCGATTGCGCTTGTCGGTGGCGGTACGGGAATGATCGGGGACCCGAGTGGCCGCTCAAGTGAAAGACAATTGAACAGTGCAGAGGTTGTTCAGGGATACAGTGAGAGTATTAAAGAACAATTAGCGAGAATCCTGAATTTTGATGAAGGAGAAAATGCGGCGGTTGCGCGCAATAACCATGAATGGTTATCTCAAATGACCATTATCGATTTCCTCCGGGATACCGGGAAACATTTTGGAATCAACTATATGTTGGCGAAAGATTCTGTAGAGTCCCGTATTGAACAGGGGATCAGTTATACAGAATTCTCTTACATGATCTTGCAGTCTCTTGACTTCCAACAGTTGTATCAAAAAGAAAATTGCACGCTTCAAATCGGTGGAAGCGATCAGTGGGGGAACATTACAGCCGGTCTTGAACTGCTGAGACGATCTGCAGCTGGAGAAGAAGAAGTGGAAGCCTATGGTTTGACTGTCCCATTGATTACGAAAGCGGATGGATCAAAATTCGGGAAGACGGCTGGTGGAGCCATCTGGCTTGATCCTGAGAAAACATCTCCTTACGAATTCTATCAGTTCTGGATCAACGCAGATGACCGGGATGTCATCCGCTTCTTGAAGTATTTCACCTTCTTAAGCGTAGAAGAAATCACTGAGTTGGAAAAAGAGGTAGAAAGCCAGCCTGAAAAGCGTGTGGCTCAACGTCGTCTCGCTGAAGAAATGACCAAGCTCGTTCATGATGAGGAAGCCTTGAAACAGGCGGAGCGCATTTCTGCGGCTTTATTCAGTGGAGATATCAAAGCTTTATCAGGCGCAGAAATCGAGCAAGGATTTAAAGATGTGCCGACTTACCATTCCGAAGAAAAAGAACCGCAGCTGCTCGATCTGCTCGTGGATGCAGGCATTTCTTCTTCCAAGCGTCAGGCGCGCGAGGACATCGGTAATGGGGCCGTTTACATTAACGGAGAACGGAATCAGGATCTTAAGCATACAATCGGTGAGGAAGATCGTATTGAGGATCGCTTTACCATTATCCGCCGTGGAAAGAAAAAGTATTTCTTGGTTAAGTTCCAATAACAAAGCAAAGAGGCGGACCGTTGTGGTCCGCCTCTTTATTTATGGATTACTTAGAGGAGCGTAATTCCTTTTCCATTTAATGAAAATAAAAAGCGCCTCTGAAATGTAAATAACATTCCAAAGACGCTTTATCGTTGATCTGCAAGAGCAGATATTAACGAGAGTAGAATTCAACGATAAGTGCTTCGTTGATTTCAGAAGGAAGCTCAGAACGCTCAGGGAAACGAGTGTACGTTCCTTCACGCTTGTCTTCGTCGAAAGTAAGATATTCTGGTACGAAGTTGTTTACTTCGATCGCTTCTTCTACGACGTTAAGCTTTTGAGATTTTTCACGAAGGCTGATCATTTGACCAGGAGCTACGCGGTAAGATGGGATATCAACGCGACCGCCATCTACTGTAACGTGACCGTGAGTAACTAGCTGACGAGCTTGGTTGCGCGTACGAGCTAGACCTAGACGGTAAACGATATTATCCAAACGGGATTCAAGAAGGATCATGAAGTTTTCACCGTGGATCCCTTTCATGTTACCCGCTTCTTCAAACAAGCGACGGAATTGACGCTCAGTCAAACCGTACATGAAACGAAGCTTTTGCTTCTCTTGTAGTTGAAGACCGAATTCGGATAGTTTTTTACGTTGGTTTGGACCGTGTTGTCCAGGAGCGTAAGGGCGCTTTTCAAGCTCCTTACCAGTTCCGCTTAAAGAAATACCATAACGACGTGATTTTTTCCAGGTTGGACCTGTGTAACGTGCCATAGGAATTTCCTCCTTTTTATTTTATTTTGCATAAAATAAAAACAGTGTGTCCCTTCGATCATTGCTCATTATGTTTTCATGCACCTTCGCCCCAGCAGCAGAGAGTTACACGATGCACCTCAAAGAGAGGAACAAAATGATGACAATGGTGGTTCACATAGGCTGCCATTTATTTTACACAACGAACATTGTAATCCTTATAGATACGGAAGTCAAGGGGATGGAAATAAAAAAGGTGTCGAGTATGGAAGAGTGGATCGTAGAAATATAGTGATTATAGTATTTTTTATATTTATTGGGGGAATCCCCATGTTGGTGAAAGGACCCATTATGGTTCGTACCTATCGTTTTTCTGGTGTTTATGCCGATGTTCCTGATAGATGCAGTTTGAAAAAGGGAAGGTTGGCTGATTCCAGGCAAACAAATCTAGAATGATATAATAGTAAACAGGTAATAAGATAAATTTTTACATATTCAAGGTCGTTTTTGGGATTAAAGTAGTGGTACAATATACTCAAAATGTTTGTTAGGGAAGATAGGTGAGTCGAATGATTGTCCAATCCCTCATCAAGAAGAGAATGGAAAAACTGCAAAGTCGTCTGTTCCGATATTTTGTTTCAGAATCACCCTATACGTATGAACAGTTTGTTGTCAACCTGACTGATGAAATAAAGAAATTTTCCGGTGCCTCTTTTTGTGCTATATATTTGCTGGATGAATGGAAAGGGTGGTTTCAAATCCATTCAAAGGACAGGTACATGAGAGAATCACTGAGAAGTCATTTTTCTCTCCATGATTTATATACCCAGACGCCGAATCAATCCGACCTACAACATATTATAAATGTGAAAGAAGTGGGGTCTTCGTTGCGGGTCACCTCACTACACTCTGGGGGAAATGTCTTTGGTTATCTGGTTCTGAAGGGAGTGGCTGCCATACATATGCAGGAGGATTTACTGCATGCGATTGGGTCAGAGGTTACGAAATGTATTAAAAAGATTGAAGGGTTTTACACGTCCATGGAGGAAGAGAAGAAATACGAGTTGTTATACAAAGTAACTTCTCACTTCCATTCCTCTATCGATACAGATGGTGTGTTAAAAGAAATTATTGAAACTCTAAGAAAAACCTATCGGGATTTTCAATACTATTTATTATTGTCGAATGATTACACGAAAGATAATGACCTCCCTGTCCGCGAGCTCACATATGACATTGATTTTGAGTCCAGTGCAAGTACACAGGCTTATTTAACAGGCGAAGTACAAATGGAAGACCATCTGGTAGAAAAGCGATCGATTCTATACGCTCCTCTTAAAGGAAAACAAGGCATTTATGGAGTTTTGAAAGTTGTAACCCCGGGATATTTACATTTTCCAAAAAAAGATATCGAATTTTTCATTTTCATAGCAAACACAGCGGGGAAGGCACTTGAAAATGCTCAGCTCTATCAGCAATCAAGAAAGTTAAATAGTGATTTGCAATTGATTAACTCTACATCACAAAAACTTAACTCCAATATGCGATTAACTGAAAAGATTCGTTATATGGCTTATAAAATTCAACAGTCTTTTGATGCGGGTGAAGTCGGTTTTGTTACATACGAAGAACCCGCGATTCCCAACGTTCTAGAGGGGAGTACAGAATATTTCGCTTCGTCTGACTCCAGACCACTTATCCACTATGTAAAAGAATCCATATCTCATCAAGAGGGCCCGCTTTTCATAGGTGATTTGGATGCAAAGCCCATCGAACATGTTTTGCCTTACCGTTCTCTGATGGCTGTTCCAATGAAAGACCACGAACATATCAGCGGTCTTGCAATTGTCCTCCAGAAAGATCCATATTTTTTTACGTTTGAGTCATTCAAACTTCTGCAATCGCTTGTCGCTCATTCTACGCTTGCTTTTGCGAATTCAATCCTGAGAGAAAAGTTAGAGAAAGCGGTCATCACTGATTATCTAACCAAACTTCATTCAAGGGTTCATTTAGACCAATGCGTGGAGAAACATGTCAAAAATGATGAGCAAGGTAGTTTGATTCTCTTTGATATCGATAATTTTAAGAATATCAATGATACCTATGGTCATCAGGTGGGGGACGAAGTTATTTGTCAGGTCGCTGATATTATCAAAGCAGTGATAGGGAATCATGGTCTTTCTGCACGGTGGGGTGGAGAAGAACTAGCGGTTTACCTTCCGATGCTTCCATCTGAAAAAGCCCACGATTTGACCGAAATGATCCGTGAAAAGATAGCGATGTCTACTTCCCCTGCTGTAACTGTTTCCTGTGGGATTGCTCCGTGGAAGGCAGAATGGGTCAGACCTACTCGGAAACAAATTGTCCAACAGGCGGATCAAGCTTTATATAAAGCCAAAAGTTCAGGAAGAAATCGAATTGTAACGGCTCATCCAATAAAAGAAAGAAGCTGACAAAGAAGCCGCTGGAGTGTTTTCTGCTCCAGCGGCTTCTTTGTGTTAAATGTATTTTTGTAAGGTTTGTACGAATTCGATCAATTTCTCCTCATCCACTTCATCAAATCTTCCTTTGGAAGGGCTGTCGATATCAAGGACACCGAAAATTTCACCATCTTTTAAAATGGGAACGACTATTTCAGATTGGCTTGCGGCATCACATGCGATATGACCTGGAAACGCATGGACATCTTCAATGCGCTGAACTTCGTTATCGGCTACGGCTGTACCACAAACCCCTTTGCCTGATGGGATTCGAACACATGCGGGAAGGCCCTGGAAAGGCCCAAGAACGAGCTGGTCTTCTTTCCACAAATAGAAGCCGACCCAATTCACATCATCTAAGAATTGGTTGAGGAGAGAGGATGCATTGGATAAGTTAGCGATTTGATCCGGCTCGTCCTCAATAAGAGCCTTTAATTGTTTGATGACCAAATCATATTTTTCATTTTTTGAACCTGAGTAAGAAGTCGCTTGAAACATCTTGATACCTCCTGAGCATATAGTATTCGACAAAAACTAGAGTTTTCTGTCGGTATTTGATGGACGATTGCAAGCAGGAAATCCAACAAATATAGAGAATCCTTTCCTGAGGGGGAAAAATAATGAGCCGACCAAACGTAACGCGTGACAAAGTGTTAGATGTAGCCTGCCGCCTTTTTTACAGCCAAGGTTTCAATGGAACATCTGTCCGGGATATCGCGAAGGCAGCTAATGTCAATGTCTCGCTGATCCATTACTACTTTAAGAGCAAGCAAGGCCTTTTTGAATCGCTCGCTGTCAGCTATTTTGAGCCTTATCTTGAAATGCTGGAAAACGAGCAACCCTCAGAAGGCGAATATCGTCTAAATGAATTAGTGAAAAAAATTCTACATTATAAACAGTCCAATTATCAACTATCCTGTTTGTTAAATAGGGAGCTGACGTTAAACACGACGTTTGCAAGAGAAATGCTCGTCACTTACCTGGCGAAAGAGAATCACTTGCTTACCCAAATCCTTTTTCATAAAAACTCCCACATTGATGTGACATTCAAAGAAAAATTATGCCTGCTTCAATTAAAAGGACTCTTAAATGCTCCGTTCATGATGCCACATGAATTTAAAGATCCGTTTATTACAGATGCTTCTCTCAATCACTTTGTAGACATGTATAGTGGACTTATGAACGATCATCGTTCCGTCCAGGAGCTTGCTAAAGCTTGAGAATCTGAGAATCGACAGAGCTATATCCTTGCCCCAGACCTGATGACGTATGAGCATCAGAACCATAGATTAAAGGTATACCCATCGAAGAGGCTTTTCGTGCCATTTTTAATGGCGGATAAGTCTCTTTGCAATGCTCTTTCACAACTCCTGCACCGTTATAATCAAGGGTGTATCCTCGATCCTTAACAAGTTTGAGAAATGAATGAGCCAGCTCTTCCCAATTAGCCGGTGCGGGATAGAGTTCCTGGAACTTCTTTACAAGTGTCATATGACCAATCCTGGACGGCTTGTATTCACCTAAATCACTGAGAACCGATCGGGTAAGTGTTTTGTAGTAGGCCTCATAAAGTTGGTCGACCCCGCCAAAATCATGAAGGGCTTCTCTATACGTGTCCGGGCTGTAATCGATACAGTACCACCGGCTTTGTCCTTGTAAAAAGTGAACGGATAGGATGCTGTCATCAAGAGAGGGACCATAAGTATGGAGGAAGCTTTCCACCTCTTTTTCATACCCTTCGATATAGTCAACTTCAAATCCTTTCTTAATATGAATATCCTTTTTGTATGCTGCTTTTAATTGATCGATTTCTTTTAAATATTCTTCCACTTGGTTTAAAGACATCCCGCTATCTTTTTCCGGCACGGGGTCTTCAAACGTTGAGGGCAGCGGTGCGTGTTCTGTGAATGTCATGGAATGATACCCGCATTTTATGGCTTGTTCAATGTAACTTTTAAGTGTATCTGAAGATCCATGTGGGCAATATGGGGTATGGATGTGACCATCAATCATAGTCGTCTCTCCTTTGTGCTTGAATTTTTTGTCAATATGATAATAAATTTGAAATATTTTAGCCAAAAGGATGTTTTACATGGTATCATTATAGACAACTAAATCACAATTCGGAACGGAATACATCCGTATGGCACGTTTATTGTAAGGAGGCTATTTATGAAGTTCGTCATCGGGGCTATTTTACTACTCATCGCATTGTTCATCATAGGGCTGATTTGGCGGAAAAAGGTCTATGATGAAGTGGATCGCCTGGAAGGTTGGAAAATGGATATCATGAACCGGCGCGTCACTGAAGAATTATCCAAAGTGAAAAGTTTAAACCTTTCCGGTGAGACACAGGAAAAGTTCGAAGCCTGGCGGGCCCGTTGGGATCAAATCCTGACAAAAGAACTGCCTGAGCTGGAAGAAGACCTTTTCGATGCAGAAGAAGCGGCGGATCGCTATCGTTATAAACGCGTGAAAGTGGTCTTGGCAAACACAGAGAAAAAGTTAGTAGCCATTGAGGAAGACATTAAAATGATGCTTCAAGAACTGGAAGACCTCCTTGATTCCGAAAAGCAGAGCCGCTTGGAAATTGAATCGATGGAGCCGGAATTGAAAGAGCTCACCAAACTACTTATTCAAAACCGCCATCAATATGGCAAAGCGGTCCGTGTTTTTGAACAAAGAGTGGGTGAATTGAAGGATAAGCTTAGTGAATATGAACAGTTAACCGAGCAGGGGGATTACATTGAAGCCAACACCCTGGTGCAAACGATTCGGCAGGAGACTACACAATTGCAGGAGGATGTCCAACATTTTCCTGATCGTTTGAAACAGGTGAAAATTGATCTGCCTGAACAGTTGAAAGAGCTGAAAAATGGTGTGGAAGAGATGAAGGCGGAAGGGTACAGGATCTCTCATTTTGATTTTCTTCCGGAGTTACATAATTATGAGCGGTCTCTGGAGGAAATGCTCGTGCAAATGGAGCAGGGAGACCAATCAGGGGTCGAAGAGTCGTTAGAAGAAATTCAAACAAGAATTCAGGAAATGTACCAGCTGCTGGAAAGAGAAGCAGTAGCTCATCATTATGTGGAGAAACAGTTTGTACCGCTTAAAGCTCAGTTGGATGAGCTGGAATATGTTTTGGCGGACACGGAACGGGAATTAGAAGAAATCCAACAAACGTATCAAGTGGAGGAAGATCATTTGGAGTCTCACCGAAGCTTGAAAAAGTGGTTTAATCAAATGCGTAAACGGGTGACAAGCCTCGATTTCAGACGAAACGATGGAGAAACCTCCTATTCTCTTCTCCGTGAAGAGGTAGAAGATACCGAAAAACAATTGCAAGAACTCGAAGAAAAGCATAAATATTTCCATGAGCGTGTACAAAACCTCAGAAAAGATGAAAGAGAAGCTAAACAAAAGTTGACGAAGATGGAGAGCCTTCTCTTAGATACTCATCGACGTCTAAAGAGAAGCAACATCCCGGGCATTCCTACTGCTATCTATGAAGATATGAAAACGGCGAGCCACAAAGTGGATGAGGTATTTCAAAGCCTTGAAGCACAGCCACTGGATATGGCTGTAGTCAATGAAAAACTTGATGAAGCTATGGGTATGACTGAGCAGTTGAGTCAGGATGCTGAAACGGTTATGGAGACAGCTCAACTTGCTGAACGAGTCATTCAATGCGGCAATCGTTATAGAAGCAAATACCCGATCTTAGCTGCTAAACTTCTTGAAGCAGAGGAAAGATTCAGGTCTTATCATTATGATCAAGCACTTTCTCTAGCAAAAGAGGCCATTGAAGAAGTAGATCCAGCTGCATTGTCTAAAATTGATAAAGAGGAAGAAGTCCTGGTTTAGGAAGTGTTTCATTTGAAGAAAAGAATCATCATCGGATTAATTTCAGCAACCGTTCTTACCTGGGCAAGTGTTTTTACCGTATTTTCTATAAACCAGGATGCGGGTGTGTTAGAGAGCGGGGAGCATAGTTTTACCAGGTCTATGAATTCAGAAGGTAAAAATTTGAATGATCAGCGAATCGTTGATTTCTTTGAAAGAAACGTAGGAGTGGATGATGAGGCTAGTGGAACAATCATCGGAGAAAAGACTTTGACGAAAGAATGGGTCAAGGATGTCCGTGAAGATGGAAAACTAAGTATCGATACTCTCCTTAAATCTCTTAAATTAAATGATACGGACAACAGTTAAGATGAAGAGCACCTGCTGAGGCAGGTGCTTTTTTTGTTCCTAAACCAAGTGTTCCATTTGACTTCATGTTATGATAAAATAATGAGCTGCAATTCGAAAACAAAGGAGTCAGAGCCCATGATTTACCTAGATAACAGTGCCACAACTCATCCGCATGACGAAGTTTTGGAGAGTTTTCAAAAAGTCGCCGACCAATATTTTGCCAATCCCTCATCCGTCCATCGTTTCGGGAGTGATGCTGAACGCTTATTGGATCGATCCAGAAAACAAGCGGCCCAGCTATTAAACGTCTCTCCACAGGAAGTGGTCTTCACATCCGGGGGTACAGAAGGAAATAATATGGCGATCAAAGGGGTTGCGCTTCAACATCAAACCAGAGGGAAACATTTGATTACGACTGAGATTGAACACCCCTCTGTGATGGAAGCATTCAAGGCACTGGAAACATTGGGTTTTGAAGTCACTTATATAAATGTTGATCAGAACGGGAAAGTTAATCCTGAAGATATAAAGCAAGCGTTAAGAGATGATACGATTCTTGTCAGTGTCATGAGCGTGAACAATGAGCTAGGTACCATTCAGCCCGTGCAAAAAATTGGTGAATTACTCAAATCTTACCCTAAAGTATTTTTTCATGTCGATCATGTTCAAGGGTTAGGAAAAATAGAGTTATCCTTAAAAGATTGGGGCATTGATCTTTGTACTCTTTCTGGTCATAAGATTCATGGATTGAAAGGGACCGGGGCTTTACTCATGCAAAAGCACGTGCGTATTTTTCCATTGTTGCATGGAGGAAATCAAGAGGCAGAAGTAAGAGCAGGGACAGAAAATTTGCCTGGGACAGTTGCGTTTGTAAAAGCTCTTCGTCTGCTTCATGAAAATCGTGAACAAAAAATTGACCACTTAAGTGGAATGAGAAAGATGTTATGGGAAGGGCTCATGCTCCGAGACTTTTGTAGGATCAATTCACCGGAGGACGGGGCTCCCCATATTGTGAATTTTTCTATCCCAGGATATAAACCTGAAGTCATTATTCACGCTCTTGGAGAAGAAGGCATATTTATTTCAACCAAATCTGCCTGTTCTTCCAAACAGCCGGACGTGAGCGCTGTTCTCAAGGCATGTAACTTGGACTATGAACGGACGACATCCGCTTTGCGCGTTAGTCTTTCTACAAGCAATAGAAGAGAGGAAATCGATCTGTTCCTGAAAAAATTAGATCAAACAGTTGAAAACTTACAAGCGACGATGGGGTGAGCATAATGAATTTTGATAGAATTATGATTCGATACGGTGAAATGGCGTTGAAAGGGAAGAATAAACGTGCATTTGAACAAAAACTGCAAAGTAACATTGCTATAAAGCTAAGGAAGTATCCAAATACAACGATAAAAAAAACACAAGGGCGCATGTTTGTCCTGCTGAATGGGGAAAATCCTCATGATGTAATGAGAGAATGCCAGGAAGTTTTCGGTATTCACAGCCTCAGTTTCGCTGTCAAAGTGGAAAAAGAAGAGGAGCTAATGAAAGAAGCAGTGATGCTTGCCTTTCATGATGCAAAGAATGCACGTACATTCAAGATTTCATCAAAGCGGACAGATAAAACTTTTTCTATTCCTTCACAGGAGCTCAACCCGTTATTGGGGGGCCATATCCTCCGTCAAACGGAAGACGTAAAGGTCGATGTACACAATCCGGATGTAGAAATAAAAGTAGAAGTTCGTCACGAAGGGTGTTATGTGACGGCACAAGATTACAAAGGAGCGGGTGGACTGCCGGTCGGTACAACAGGGAAGAGTTTGTTGATGCTTTCAGGCGGAATCGATAGTCCTGTCGCCGGATATTTGACGATGAAACGTGGTGTTGAAATTGAAGCGATTCATTTTCATTCTCCTCCTTACACAAGTGAACGGGCGAAACAAAAAGTCATCGATCTTGCTCAAGCTTTATCAAAGTTCGGTTCAAAAGTTAAAATCCATGTTATTCCTTTCACAGAAATTCAGCAAAAGATTCATCGTGAAATGCCGGAAGGGTACAGTATGACGATCATGCGCCGAATGATGATGCGAATCAGTGAGCAATTGGCTGCTAAGAATGATCTTCTTTCCATCACTACCGGCGAAAGCCTTGGTCAAGTCGCCAGTCAGACGATGGAAAGCATGCATACGATTAATGAGGTTACTAATTACCCGATTATCAGGCCGCTAGTTTCTATGGACAAACTTGAAATTATCGATATTTCCAGAAAAATTGGAACGTATGATATATCTATCCGCCCATTTGAAGATTGTTGTACTGTATTCGTTCCGAAAGCTCCTAAAACGAAGCCGACACGCAAAAATGCCAATTATTATGAATCCAATTCAGATTTCTCTGAGGATATTGAAAAAGCATTGGAAGAATCCTATACCATTGAAGTCTCTCCTGATCATCAATCAGGGCAGAAAGACGACGAATTTGATGATTTACTGTAGAGTTATCTCTCTGGCCATAATGGCCAGAGCTTTTTTATTTTCTAGGAAATAATTATATTGATAAGGAATTGACCTCTAATACCATTCGAGACCATCGTGGTCATTCTTTTAATAGCTTGTACTTCATTTCTTTCCGCATATAGCTTATGGTATAGATAAAAGGAAGAAAGAGGGAGTGTTAAAAGTGAAGCTCTGGTATGGTGGGAAAATATATACGATGAAAAAAGAAGGCGAATGGGTGGAAGCGATTGTGACTTCCCAAGGAAAGGTGAAAGCGGTTGGTGATACACAGCTTTTATATCAAACCTACAAAGATGAAATTACGGAAGAACATGATTTGAAAGGGGCTGTCATGTACCCTGGATTTACCGATAGTCATTTACACATCATCGGCCACGGAGAACGTTTAATGAGGCTCGATCTTTCTTTTATGAAATCTGCAGAAGAAGTGAAACAGGCCTTACATCAGCACGCAGAACAACTGCCACCTGGAGAATGGATCATCGGTGATGGTTGGAATGAAAACCAATGGGAAGAAAAACGCATCATACATAAAGATGAACTTGATGAAATTTCTTCGGAACATCCGATGATGCTTACAAGGGTCTGCCGCCACGCCTTACTAGCCAATACAAAAGCCATGAACATGGCTGGGGTCGAAAGAGGTACCCAGGACCCTCAGGGTGGTGTCATTGTAAGAGGGGAAGACGGAGAAGCGACTGGATTTTTCCATGATCAGGCACAGGAACTTATCAAAGCGGCCATGCCTGAAGTTACGCCTGAGTATTTAAGGAAAGCTACCGACTTAGCAGTTAAGGATATGCATTCTTATGGTCTTGTTGGAGGCCATAGTGAAGACTTGAATTACTATGGTGGTTTCAAAAAAACATACGACGCTTTTCTGCATGTCATTGACGGTAAGGTAACAAAATTCCGTGCTCATCTTCTAATTCATCATGGCGT
Source organism: Halobacillus litoralis (assembly GCF_009856445.1). GTDB lineage: Bacteria > Bacillota > Bacilli > Bacillales > Halobacillaceae > Halobacillus > Halobacillus litoralis. Next base: position 40,199 of record NZ_WMFA01000011.1, on the reverse strand, counting down.
CATTGAACAGGTAGATCAAGAAAAACTTGGGTTCAAAAAAGGGACGGACTTCGTGGAATTAGGGGCTTTGAAAATCTTCTCTGATGGAGCTTTAGGTGGAAGAACAGCCTGGTTGAAAGATCCATATGCAGATGATCCGGAAAACTATGGAGTAGCTATCCATACAGACGAAGAGCTTGATCAACTTGTAAAAGAAGCAAGGAAAAGAGATATGCCGGTGGCTGTCCACGCCATCGGGGACGGAGCGGTGGAAGCTGTGGCCAACGCCATTGCGTCCAATCCTCTTAAGAATGGAGAACGTGACCGTATCATCCATGCACAAATTCTAAGTCCTGCGTTAATTCATCAATTGCAGCGCTTAAATGTCGTTTTGGATATACAGCCAACCTTCGTTGCTTCTGACTTTCCGTGGGTCATGGAACGACTAGGGAATTTAAGACTGAAGAATTCCTATTCATGGAAAACTCTTCTTGATGCAGGAATTAAATGTGCAGGAGGATCAGATGCCCCAATTGAAGAAATCAACCCGCTGCTAGGCATCCGTGCCGCCGTAGACAGAAGAGCGTCTTATGATCATGCCGTCTATCAAGCGGAAGAGAAGCTTACGGTATATGAGGCGATTTCCCTTTACACGAAAGGAAGTGCGCAGGCGATTCACAAGGAGAAAGAACAAGGGATGATTCAGGAAGGGTTCCTTGCAGACTTTACCGTATTAGACAGGGATCTTTTTGCACTGAAATCACATGAACTTGCAGACGCAACGGTTACCATGACCGTCGTAGACGAGGAAATCGTCTACCAACGCTCATAACCACCGATAAGTAAAAGTTATTCAACAAACTGGCAGGTTTCTTGAAGACTCAGTTTCGAGATGTTTGGGGGCTTCGTTTGCCATATTTGGAGTCAGGGGTGGCTGGGAAGCTACTCGCTTTCCTGTGGGGGAGTGCCGAGCTTCCTCGGGCTACGCCCTGCAGGATCTCGCCGATCTCCTTTCTCCCACGGGAGTCTCGCAGCTTCCCAGCCACCCCATACGATAAAAGTGAGAAACGAACCCCTTTGCCCAGTATGAGTGGCTTTCACAGATCCTGAATCTATAGTGATAAAGCGCTCTATAACAGGCTTTATCATTCAAAATGTTGTAGGAGAATCCATGTTGCTTCACTTTCCTTAGGAGTAAAAGCTTCCCTTTCCTGGAAGTGGTTTCGAGATACTTATATGGCAAAGGGCGGAGGGGAATGGCGAGACTCCTGTGGGAAAAAAGTGCTTGGTGAGACCCCACAGGACGCAGTCCGAGGAGGCTCACCGCGCTCCCGCGGAAAGCGAGCTATTCCCCGCAGCCCCCATCCACTCAACAAAAGTCTCGAAACTGAGTCTTCCACTAAAGGGAGCTTTTGTGTAGTAGATATATTTTAAACAAAAAAAGGAACTTCCGATGTCTCGGAAGTTCCTTTTTAGAAGAGATTACAGGAACGTACGTTTTACACGGTCCCAGTACGTATTATTTTTAAGTTTGACGGTTTTAATAACGTTCTCGCTGAGGTTGATGGTAACGTCTTGGATGTTACGAACGGAGAAAGCCTCATTATCCATACCAATAATAGGATAGTCATTTCCATCTTGCCGGACTTTGAGCTTTAATGACCGTTCTCCGCTTAAAATAAAGGAAGAGCCGAGTGTGCGGTAGCGATTATTGTTGAGAGAAGCAAGCTCGCTGATTTGGAAACAAGGAAGCTTCGGATCCACCACCGCACCGTTGATGGATTTATTATAAGCGGTGCTTCCAGTAGGAGTGGCAATAATTAAACCGTCTCCACGGAACGTTTCAAAATGGAGATCATCGATGTGGACATCAATGACGATGGATTTGATCAATGTCGAGCGCACGCTGCATTCATTCAAACACATGAAGGTAGACTCATTATTAATCGTTGTTTCAATGACGGGAAAACGGCGGACTTCAACTTCAGAATTCTTCATCGCATCAATCATTTCATCGTGATCATCGATGTCAAAGTCACAGTAAAGACCTGCTTCATGCCCGGTCCGGATCCCAACATACAGGCAGTCTTGACGGAAGCCCGTTTTGCGGACAGCTTGCAAGAAGGTGCCATCGCCGCCTACAGCGATGATGATGTTAGCATCTGTGGAATCTTCGACGATATGAAAATTATTGTCGCGTGCCAGTTGGAATAATGATTCCAATTTATCATTTAATTCTTCGGTTTGTTGATAAAAAAAGTATAAATTTCTTCGTTGGTCGTTCATCTAGCATCCTCCTTTTATGTATAGCTTGATGTCATTTTATCATTTCATTCTTGAAACCGCACACAATTTTCAAACAAATCGGGAAAGTTTAACATTGTTGAATTGAAGGGTGTAATTCGATATGGTGGATATAGATGAAAACGTAAACGAAGATTGGCGCATCATGTTTGAGTTAAACAGACAGCTGCGTCAATTTCTTTTGATTTGGTACGAGGAAGTTTACAAGGTATGAAAGCGTAATTATATTATAAGGAGAATGATTATGAAGCAGGAACAAGTGGAAAAACTATTTCAATGGATCGATGATACGTCAACGGTCATATCTGAAGACTTGAATATCACTTATTTAGAAGCAATTGCAGAAACAATGGATGTTCTGTTCAATGGACAGCCCTTTGACGACATGGGAGATGCTTTGCAGACCTTTCTCACGAATGAACTGCTGAAAGTGAAAAAAGAAGAGTTTGAAAAAGAAGAAATAAGAAAAGCGGTTCAGCTTGCCATTCTAAAAGGAATGAAAGGAGCTACTCAGCAGCAACACCTCATCACACCAGACTCTGTAGCCATGTTTATGGGGTATTTGGCTTCCAAATTATTTGAAGGAAGAGAAAGCTTGAAACTTTTCGATCCAGCGTCGGGAAGCGGAAATCTAATGACATCCGTTATGAACCAGCTGGATATGTCGCTGCAAGCGTATGCCAGTGAAGTTGACCCAACGCTTATCCAGCTTGCTGTTGCGAATGCCAACCTGCAAAAAAATGAAATTGAATTCTTCCATCAGGACAGCCTGGCCCCTTTCTTAATGGAGCCTGTCGATTTTGTTTTGGCTGACCTTCCTGTAGGCTATTATCCTGATGACGCTCAAGCGGCAAGGTATAAACTGAAAGCGGATGAAGGCTTATCCTATGCCCATCATCTGTTTATAGAACAGGGATTGAATTATACAAAAGAAGGCGGCTTCCTTATGTTCATTGTCCCGAACTTCCTTTTTGAGAGTGAGCAGTCTAAGGCTTTGAATGCTTTTTTACGTGAGCATGCTCATATTGTGGGAATGCTGCAGCTTTCCGATAGCTTATTCAAAGATGAAAAGCATGGAAAGAGCATTTTGATTTTACAGAAGAAAGGACAGGGAACGAAGGCTCCGAAACAAGCATTGTTGGCCAAACTCCCTTCTTTTAAGAACCCGAATGGGATGGCGGATATCCTGACACAGATGAACCAATGGTTCGACGAATATAAAAGCACACAATTGTGAGAAAATAACGAATATAACAAGTAAACGTTATCATAGCTCAGTGACCTTGAAATCGATGATAACGGGTGATTAAATAGTAGTGGTAGAAAATTACGAACCTATATTTTAAGGGGATGAGCAACGTTGAGTAATAAAATTCTTGCTATAAATGCAGGTAGTTCATCACTGAAATTCCAACTGATTGAAATGCCTGAAGAAACTGTAATTACCAAAGGTCTAGTCGAGCGTATCGGCTTGAATGATGCGGTATTTACTATTGAAGTAAATGATGAAAAAGATGAAACTGTAACAGATATCCCTGATCACGGAGAAGCTGTAAAAATGCTTCTTGATAAATTGACAGCGAATGGAATCATTGATTCTCTAGATGAGATCAATGGTGTCGGTCACCGTGTCGTTCACGGCGGCGAGCGTTTCAGCGAATCTGTACTCATCACGGATGAAGTCATCCAAGAAATTGAGGAAGTATCAGACTTGGCGCCATTGCATAACCCTGCAAACTTGACTGGAATCAATGCTTTCCGTGAAGTGCTTCCGAATGTACCTCACGTAGCAGTATTTGATACTGCCTTCCACCAATCCATGCCTGAGCAGTCTTACCTGTACAGCCTGCCATATGAGTATTATGAAGACTACGGCATCCGGAAGTATGGTTTCCATGGTACTTCTCACAAGTATGTTTCAGAGCGTGCTGCTGAGATGTTGGGACGCCCAGTGGAAGAACTTCGTCTTCTATCATGCCACCTGGGTAATGGTGCCAGTATTGCAGCTATTGAAGGCGGCAAGTCTATTGATACATCTATGGGCTTCACACCACTTGCTGGGGTTACAATGGGGACGCGTTCAGGTAACATCGACCCTGCATTGATTCCATTCATCATGGAGAAGACAGGTAAAACAGCGAATGAAGTCATGAATGTATTGAACAAAGAAAGTGGTATGCTTGCGCTTTCTGGTTTCTCCAGTGACTTGAGAGATATCGAAAAGCGTGCAGAAAATGGGGACGAGCGTGCCGAGCTTGCTCTAGAAGTGTTTGCTGCACGTATTCATAAATATATCGGTTCTTATGCAGCTCGTATGCACGGCATTGATGGAATTATCTTTACAGCTGGTGTAGGTGAAAACAGTGTTACGATGCGTGAACGTGTGTTAAAAGGGCTTGAATTCATGGGCGTGTACTGGGACCCTGCCCTTAACAAAGTTCGTGGAAAAGAAGCATTTGTAAACTACCCTCACTCCCCTGTGAAGGTCATGATTATTCCGACAAACGAAGAAGTCATGATTGCTCGTGATACCGTCGAAAAAGGACTATAATAGGAAAAGCAATTGTACCCTAGGTGCAATTGCTTTTTTTTGAGCTTTCAGTCTACAATATATGGTAAGGAACAAAGACGAGGAGGGAGCGCTTTGTCACACCACCACCGCATACGTACGGAATTAAAGACATGGTTAGAGCAATACCAACAGTATCAGCCGAATGATTTTGAAATGGTTTATGATCATTGGATTCAACAAAGTCTGATGAATGTGGATCCTCAAGTGAAAAAAGCATTTTTCTCAAAATTAGATGCCTGGTTTTTTCATACCCATGCTTTTTTACAAGGCACCTCTTATCAATATGAGGCGAGAGAACGGATTCTAACGGTGGGACGGATTTTTTCGAATCAGATTGAAAAAATTGAAGATATGGAGACAGAGCTGACCGTTGAACAGTTGACCTACATAGCCGAGCAGCAGATGGCTCGGGGGCGCCTGTACTCATTTGCACAGGGCGGCTTGACAGGGGCTGGTGGATGGCTTTTCTTAGGGATGGATTATCCTTTGATGATGTTAATGAATTTAAGAGCCATTCAGCTGATTGGGTTAACCTTTGGTCATGAGATGAACCACCCTTACGAAATGATGATTTCTCTCAAGGTTTTTCATGCCGCTACCTTGCCGAAAAGACTAAAAGCGGGTGCGTGGAATGAGTTGATCGAAGAAGTGAAAAAGAAAGAGCATCCTTTTATCTTTGCAGGGGAGGATCAATTGACCGATGAAGGTTGGATGGAACAACCGGTGAAACAGTGCTTTAAATCCTTATTCATCCTCATGTTCAGGAAAAAACTTGTTCAAGGTCTTCCATTCATCAGTATTGCGATCGGTGCTTATTCGAATTATCATTTAACAAAACAAGTGACAGAGTTCGCTATGAAGTTTTATCAATACCGTCACCTTATGAACAAGGAAGGAGCATCTTAATTGGCCGTAAAGGAACATAAAGAAAGCGCAGCAAATTCAATTTCCTGCCTTGTGCTCACCGTGAGCGACACACGTACAGAAAAAACGGACAAAAGTGGTAAGCTGATGATCGATACGCTGACGAAAGAAGGTCACTTGGTGGGTGAATACCATATTGTAATAGATGAACAAAGTCAAATTCATGACTATGTGAAGCGAGGGGTGGATGATCCCAAAATCGATGCCGTTTTAATAAACGGCGGTACAGGGGTTGCCAAACGAGATGTAACGATTGAAGTGATAGAAAAAATACTGGATAAAGAGATGCCAGGTTTCGGAGAAATCTTCAGAATGCTTAGCTACAAAGAGGATATTGGATCTGCGGCAATCTTATCGCGGGCGATCGCTGGAGTATCAGGACGAACGGCTATTTTCTCTACTCCAGGTTCTTCTGGTGCTGTAAAACTCGCGATGAATCGATTAATTCTTCCTGAACTTCCACACATAATTGGTGAACTGAATAAAGACAAATAAAAGAGCCCACATGCGGGCTCTTTTATTTGTCTTGGCTTTCTTGTGTGTCATCAGGGCGAACAACAAGTACATCGCAGGTAGCGTATCTTGTTATGTGTTCGGATACACTGCCGATAAAGAAACGTTCCATCGCATTTAAGCCGGTTGCGCCACAGATAATCAGATCGGCATTATATTTCGGAGCGACATCTTTAGCAATTTTTACTTTTGGAGAACCGTATTCAATGTCAACCACTACATTTTTCACACCGGCTTTTTCTGCTTTTTCCTGGTAGTCATTTAATAATTCGGTCGCATATTGTTCCGCCCGGATGGCTAGGGAACGGTCATAGGCTTCTACGGTCGCAAAGGCCCGGGTGTCCACCACGTGAGCTAAAACCAGCTTCGCCTCGTTACGGTTCGCAATGTCAATAGCCTTATTAAATGCAACTTCTGCCGTTACAGAACCATCGACCGCCACAACAATATCTTTGTATTCAAAAGTCATGCTGGATGCCTCCTCTCATTTCTATATTTTTATTATATCACGCCTGTTTATTGGATAGACGGACGAATCAAGCATAATTATAACAATTTTGCGAAAAGTAAACAGGGAGGTGGTCACATGAAGAAACCGAAAAATCCAATCGAAAGAGAAAAAGAAATGGAACAGGATCAGCAACTCATGCAGTCCATGAATGAGAGTTACCAATCTGGAAGTAAGAAAAAAGATAAACGCTAACAAAAAGCCCCAACAGTTTTATGCTGTTGGGGTACTTGATTTATCTTTCTTTTTTAAGAATGGGTAAACCGTGAAGATCACCAAGAAAGTTAAGAATCCCGGAGACCACGAATCAGGAAGAAGGAAATAAAGAAGGCTCCCTGCCATAATCACTCCCATAGCCAAGCTGTTCACATACCGTGGCTTCGTTAATAGGAGCAGATCTTCTTCGTCCAAATGTATTCTTTTTACAATCAGGTAATCACTGCAGATAACAGCTGAGATTGGAATGATTAAGCCGCCAAGCAAAGAGATGAAGGATTCGGCTTCATTTACAAGGGTGGGAAATCCACTAAGGAGCACACCTACTGAGCCGAAAGCAACGGCCGCTTGAACTCTCGAGAGTTTTGGAAAGGTATTTAAAAGGCTGAATCCACCTGTATAAGCATTGCTGACATTAATACTGATCATAGAAACGATGGCTGTCGCTGTAATGATCGTTATAAAAATCGGGGAATCCGTCAAGTCCGTCGATGATACATATGGGTTGATATCCTGAAAAAGATAGGCGGAGGCACATCCGATAACGGCTGTAATAAAAAATCCAATTCCATTTCCTATGAGTAGCCCGTAAAATCCATGGGAAGGGGACTTTGCGTACCTCGTCATGTCAGCAGATGCACTGACGCCTGATACATATTGAACAAAGGCAAGGCTTGCAAAAAATAACATAGAGGGAAAGGACCCTCCCAAGCCTCCACTTTGAAGCATCATCAGTGAACCAGGTGTCACATTTGTAGTAAAGTAAACATACAAGATTGTTGCCTCTCCAACGAGCAATAAAGGTAAAAAATAGCTCATCGCTTTTTTTACCGCATTAAAACCAACAATCGCAAGTGTAACCATGAGAATGGACAACGGAATGGAATAGACCCAAAACGGGAAATTGATACCAGTTAAACGTAAAATCAGTTGTTGGATGACATATGTACCGCCGATCGTTTGTACACTGAACCAATAAAGGGAAGTGAGACTTCGAATCGGTGCGGATAAAAAGCGGGTTCCATTTACTCCAAGGATGGTACGTAATGCATATTGGGCCGGGATGCCGAGTCTTGCGCCTGGTAAAGATAAAAAGGATACAAGTAAAAAGCCGAGGATGGCTCCGATACTAGTGGAGATGACACCTGTCCAGAAGGAAAGTCCACCTTCCAAGACAGCCAATGCGGGAACGAGGAAATTACCTGCATTGGCAGCGATGGCAATCTGAATGAAAGCAAAGCGGTACCAGGGGGTATCCCGTTTCTCGGCGGGGACTGCTTCTAATCCATATTGTTCGATTACACGTTTCCGTGGAGCATAAGCTTTCAAAACATTCACGTCCTTTCTGACCCAATCATTGTACAGAAAGGTGACACAAGTGTAAATGAAAATAGAATCTTAAGGAGGTTTGGAAAATGAGACATGCTCTGATTACAGCTGGCACCAAGGGGCTGGGCAGAAAAGTAGCTGAGCACATGCTGGACCAGAATCATTCCATTACCGTTACATATAAAAACGACGAAGCTAAAGCCCTCTCTTTACTGGATGATTTCCCAATGGATCATGACAGAATACAAATTATACAGGCTGACGTGACAGTCAAAGAGGATATTCATCGTCTTACCGAAAATACAATAAAGCGCTTTGGAAAAGTAGATTATTTGATTAACAATGCTGGACCATATATTTTTGAACGTAAAAAACTGATGGACTATACAGAAGAGGAATGGAATTCGATGATTCGAGGAAATCTTGACGCTGTGTTTTATCTGATGAAAGCTATTGTTCCTCATATGAGGAAGCAAAATTTCGGAAGGATCATTAATTATGGGTTTCAGGGTGCGCAATCTGCTTCCGGGTGGATCTATCGTTCTGCTTTCGCAGCAGCAAAAGTTGGTCTTGTATCCCTGACTAAAACCATTGCTTATGAAGAAGCAGAATATGGCATCACATCAAATATGATATGTCCGGGAAACATAACAGGAGAGTGGAAGGAAGCCTGTATAGAGGTGAGTAGAAAAAGCAAGGATGAAGAAACCCCAATCGGGAGGCCGGGAACAGGGGAAGATGTAGCACGGACCATCGACTTTTTATGTCATGAAGACTCGGATATGATTACGGGTACGATCTATGAAGTCACCGGTGGATTGGACGTTATTCACAGGCATCGGTGAAGACGCAGGAAGGGCTGAATTTCAGTGTACCTTCATCACGGGTAAAAGATTTGGTACAATGAAAGGGCTTTCTTAGATCTTCGATTAACTTGTATGATAAGCACAAAAAGAGGACGTATTAATCATATGTGGAACAAGGAGGCTGGGTTGCGTTGAAGATAGGAGTACCAAAAGAAGTCAAAAATAATGAGAGTCGTATAGCTATGACTCCTGCAGGTGTGGTCAGCTTAACCAACGCGGGACATGAAGTGTTTGTAGAAACCCATGCAGGATTAGGTTCAGGGTTCACCGATGAACAGTACAGGGAAGCGGGGGCCACAATCGTTGAGTCCGCTCAGAAAGCATGGAGTCAGGAAATGGTTATGAAAGTGAAGGAACCGGTTCCTGAAGAGTATGACTATTTTTATGAAGGTTTAATCCTATTTACTTATTTACACTTAGCGCCGGAATCTGAATTGACGAAGGCTCTCGTGAATAAGAAAGTGGTTTCAATTGCTTATGAGACCGTCCAATTACCGAACGGTTCATTACCACTTTTGACACCGATGAGTGAAGTAGCTGGAAGAATGGCATCCCAAATCGGTGCACAATATCTTGAGAAATCCAAAGGTGGAAAAGGGATCCTCTTAGGAGGCATCCCTGGTGTAAGGCGCGGGAGAGTCACTGTTATCGGTGGTGGAGTTGTAGGAACAAATGCTGCAAAAATCGCTATGGGGCTAGGAGCAGATGTCACCATCATTGACCTCAACCCTGAACGCTTGCGCCAACTTGATGATATTTTTGGTTCTGATATCAACACCTTGATGTCAAACCCGCTTAATATTCAAGAGGCTTTGGAAGAGTCTGATCTTGTTATTGGAGCTGTCCTTATTCCTGGAGCTAAAGCGCCAAGCCTTGTTACAGAAGATATGGTCAAATCTATGAAAGAAGGCTCCGTCATTGTAGATGTAGCCATTGATCAGGGGGGCATTTTTGAAACCACTGGTCGAATTACCACTCATGATGATCCCACTTATGAAAAGCATGGCGTGCTTCACTATGCAGTAGCGAACATGCCGGGAGCTGTTCCCAGGACGTCCACAATCGGGTTAACGAATGTAACGATTCCTTACGCTCTTCAGTTAGCGAATAAGGGCTATGTGAGGGCTTGTCAGGAAAACGATGCGCTTTATAAGGGCCTGAACACGCTGGATGGTCATGTGACCTACAAAGCGGTGGCAGAAGCGCAAGGTCTTGAGTTCACAGAGGCCGAGCAACTTTTTTAATTAGTCAACTTTCAAAAAGCGCGGACTTTATGTCCACGCTTTTTTATATTCCTCACCTCTTCTTCCTACGCAATATAGCAGGAATGTGGAAGACTCAGTATCGAGATGTTTTTTTTGTGGACGGGGGCTGCGGGGAATAACTCGCTTTCCGCGGGAGCCCCTAGAATCACACAAACATCTCGAAACTGAGTCTTCAAGTATAGGGAGTTTTAGTTGCATCGTTGATTCCTCAGGTATTTCTTTAAGCCGATTTAATATGATTCTGGTTAGTATCTTCTGTGTCAGCCCCTTTTTGTTTTCTAAAGATGGTTGCAATGATAGGTCCTGAAATGTTGTGCCAAACACTGAAAATGGCACTGGGTACGGCAGCGAGCGGGTTAAAATGAACAGCCGCGAGAGATGCCCCAAGACCAGAGTTTTGCATACCAACCTCAATGGAAATGGCTCGTTGTTTTGCAGGCTCCATGTTGAACAACTTCCCTAAACCATAGCCAGTCAGGTAACCGAGCAGGTTATGGACGACCACGATTGCGAAGATGACGGCTCCTGTCTCTGCGATCTGAGATTGATTGACACTTACGACTGCAGCAACGATGGCTACGATACTAATGACCGATACAAGTGGCACGACCTTGACGGTTGCCTGCACTCTTTTCTTGAAGATGGATTGAACGATCAGACCTAAAACAATCGGTACAAGAACGACTTTAACGATAGAGACAAAAAGGTCTCCTGCTGAAACCGCGAGCCACTGGCTTGCAAACACCCATACCAGGAACGGGGTGAAAAGAGGAGCAAGCAGAGTGGATACGGCTGTAACAGAAACGGACAGAGCTGTGTCGCCCTTTGAAAGGTAAGTCATAACATTGGAAGAAGTCCCACCCGGACAACATCCTACAAGAATGACACCGACCGCTACTTCTGGTGAAACGGGAAGGATCGTCACTAATAGGAAAGCGAGAAGAGGCATAAGTGTAAACTGGGCTCCTACACCGACCGCCACATCTTTTGGCCGTTTGAAAACCTCCTGAAAGTCTTGTTTAGATAGAGTCAAGCCCATCCCGAACATGATAATTCCTAATAGGGGAACAATATAAGGGGCGATCCACGTAAATCCTCCTGGGATAAAAAAAGATAAGGCCGCGAAAACGAGGACCCAGACCGCGAAAGTGCTGCCTGCAAATTGACTTACTTTTTCTAATGTTTTCATATGATTCAACTCCTTATGTAAAAATATATTTTCTGATTATACGCTCTTTTCAGAAAAAACAAAGGATGATAGACCAGAAAAAAATGAAAAAAAGCAAGAAATGGCCCAAGATTTGAGATTCTTGTAGATCCTGCGTAAAATAAAAAGAAAAAGTGAAACCTTTTAAGAGCATCACACGTACATACAGGTACACAGGGTCATAGTTGAAGGAGAGGTGAAGATTTGGGTTTCTTTTCTAGATTGTTTACAAAAAATGAGAAGCAGACACCAGAAGTGAAAGAGCGAACCCCTTTGAATATCCAAGTCGGGGACATTGTCACATACGATCTTGTGGATTACGAAGTAGTCGGTAAGATTACTTATCGTGACGGTGGTTATGAATGGTTTTCTTATCAGCTATTGGAAGGGAATCAAACAAAGTGGCTGGCAGCAGAAATGGATGATGAGCTGGAACTAGGCGTGTATGAGACAGTCAAACTCCCTGTATCCCTGCCCTTCCCTGAAAAACTCGAGTATGAGGGCCAAAACTTCTTTAAAGATGAAGAAGGAGAAGCGCGCGTAACAGGAGAAGGGAGAAGTACAAACATTAATGGACGTACCTCCCGATATGCGGAGTATATTTCGGAAGATGAAGAAACGTATCTCAGCCTCGAATCCTGGGGCAGTGAAGTAGAAGCAAGTGTAGGTTTTGATATTGAAGCATATGAAATTAAAATCCTGGCAGGTTCAAAATAAGGAGGAAGAAAAATGTTTAAATTTTTTAATCGTGTAAAAACAGTCGTAGGTTCAGAATTGAACGCCATGTTGGATAAAGCAGAAGACCCTGTTAAAATGCTGGATCAATTCATGCGTGATATGGAGAATGATATCCGTGAAGCTGAAAGTGCAGTAGCCAAGCAGATTGCTAATGAAAAAATGTTGAAACGAAAATACGACGACTCTCAGGCTCTTGTAGATAAGCGCATGCAGCAGGCAGAAAAAGCGATTGAGGCAGGGAATGAAGATTTAGCCCGTCGTGCTCTGGAAGATAAGAAGAACCATCAGGATCAAGCGGATCAATTCAAGGCTTCCTGGGAGCGTGCTCAGCAGGACGCGAATAACCTTCGTCAAAAGCTGGATGAAATGAAGAAGGAATATCAGGAAATGAAGTTAAAGAAAGATTCCTTGAAGGCACGTGCCGAGTCTGCGAAAACGCGCACGAAGATGAATCGCACCATGTCAAACATTGGTGGGGATCAGTCACGACAAGGTTTTGAACGTATGGAAGAAAAAGTTATGCACTATGAAGCAGAAGCTGAAACAAGTGAGGATATGTCTTCAGAGAGCCGTTCCTTGGACGATGAATTCGAAGACTTGGATAATAAAGATAGTGTGGATAATGAGTTGGAAGCACTGAAGAAAAAGATGAACAAAGAGTAATCTCTGGTCCAACACTCGTGCCTGGCCAAGTGGTCAGGCACGGCTGTTTTAAGGACTGGAAATATAACATATTTCGAGTGTTGGATGGATTGCCTCAATAGAGACATCGCTTTACGCTCAGTGTGACCTGAGCGATTGTTATGTGAAAGGAGGATGTGTGTTGAAAGATTATGCAGGGATCATAGTCGTAGGAATCATTGCCTTTTTCTTGTTGTTCAATGTATTCGGTGGAAATGACCAAAGAGGAATGTCTGGGTCTTATACAGAAGATACATATGGTGAACTCCCTTCAGAGCCTGACCGTTCAGAGATACTAAATGGATTAGAAAATTCAGGGACCAATGATATCGAATCACTGGTTCAGAATCATTTCCCTTTATTGGATACAGTCCGATCCGAACAGGGCATCTCGAGGATTTATATGACAAAACAATTGACGTTAACCGAGGTCTCAGATTCTTTGACCTCAGCTATTCCTCCAGAAGAAATAAGTGAGAGGCAGGAAAATAAACAGGCGCTCATATATCCTGATCATTTTGTTATCCTTCAGGAAAGTACGGAGGAACCCGGGGTCATTACGATTGAACTTGCATCTGATGATTTTGTAAGAAATCATTACTCTCCCGGCTTTTTTAGTGGTTTATTTTTAGGATCTATTCTTAACCGTTCGTTGGGGTCTAATGACTGGTATGAGCGTCGTAGGTCGAATTGCCAGCAAACCGGGAACTGTTATGGTGGATATGGGATGTACGGGAATTATAACTCAGGTGGAACCACTTCTATGAGAGGGTCATCAAATCGTGGTGGAGGACCAGGTACAGGAAAATAAAGGAGGTTATCATGATGGAACCATTTTTGGCTACGTTAGGCTATTTTGTAATGGCGGTTGTGATTGTTGTAATTGGATTGGTTATTTTCGAATGGTTAACAAGGCAGTATAAGGATTGGGAAGAGGTAAAGCAAGGCAACCAGGCGGTTGCCATGTCGATCGCAGGAAAAATTATCGGCATCTGTATTGTCCTCTCATTTGCAATCTATCATAGTTTCACTGTATGGGATACGTTGATATGGGGGGCGTATGGAGTTGTCCTTCAAATGATTGCCTACCTATTATTTGAATTATTCACACGTAAATTTTCTGTAGAAACGAAGTTAAAGGAAAATAATACAGCGGTCGGAATCATTACGATGGGGGTATCAATCGGTTTGGCCTTCGTTATTGGTGCGTCGATTACATAACGCCCTTGGAATAGCTGAGAGAAGCCACTATGAACCATTCTCATAGTGGCTTTTTAACATTCAAGTTTAAGTGGAGTGAACAAAGTGGAAGCGAATATTAGAAAAAGTCATTTTATATACTGGGCCTCAGGCATTGTTTCCATATGTGGTATTATTTTCGAAGTTTTATTTGGTGCGCTCGGGTCTTACATTCTCGGTGATGGTGTGAAGCAGTACACGTTGACGATCAGCCTGTTCCTTACCGGGATGGGGATTGGTGCGAGTATAAGTGAGAGAGTGATGAAGCAGCTGATTGTCACCTTCATTTGGATTGAATTCATGGTGGCTTTAATTGGAGGATTCTCAAGTTTCACGATGTTTGGTATGACAGCATTTGCTCCTTCGGGAACGGATGCACTGTTCTTATATTTAGTCACATTCACCATTGGTGCACTGACCGGTCTTGAGTTACCTATTCTTATCAGAAAGGCAAATGAAATAGGTGTAGAGCTCAACAGGAGCACGGCGAGAGTATTGTTTTCTGACTATGCAGGTGGATTGATTGGTGGTCTCCTGTTTGCTTTCTATCTCCGGCCTCAAATGGGTATGGTGAAAAGCGCCTTTTTTGTGGCATGTATCAACTTAGCCGTTGCTGTTTTAGTTTTGTATCTATTCCGCTCTGAAATTAAGAAATTCTCTATCCATTTGACAGGTGCCATTATCATCGGCGTCCTTCTTATTGGTGGGCTGTTCTTCGGTGAAGAAATGGCCTTCTCGTTCGAACAGAAGCTGTATAAAGATCCGATTATTCATATGGAAGAGAGTGCTTACCAACGGATCGTACTTACAAAGGAGCAGGGAGACACACGTCTTTTTTTAAACGGATCATTACAGTTCAGTTCAACAGATGAACACCGCTACCATGAAACACTTGTTCACCCTCCTGTCGCTCTTTCTGAAAAACATGAACATGTACTTATCCTCGGAGGGGGGGATGGGATTGCGGCTAATGAGTTGTTGAAGTACCAGGGGATCAAAGGGATTACGCTCGTCGACCTTGACCCTGCTGTTACAAACCTTGCTCGGTCCAATTTCCATCTACTGCAAGTAAATAAGGGTGCGCTAGATGACCCGAGAGTTAACGTATTAAACAAAGACGCTTTCAAGTTTTTGGAGAATGCGGATCAAATGTATGATGTCATTATTATTGACCTCCCAGATCCGAATAACGAAAGCCTGAACAAACTCTATACCCGGGAGTTTTATTCTTTAGTGAGAAACCATCTGTCCCCTGGAGGGGCAGCGATGATTCAGGCGACAAGTCCTCTTTTTGCGACAGAAGTATACTGGACAATTAATGAAACGGTAGCCTCTACAGGGCTTTACACCGAAAATTTCCACGTCGATGTTCCGAGCTTTGGTAATTGGGGATTCATTATGGCCTCAAGAGAACCGTTGGAGGTCGAAGAAGTCCAATTTACTGTGGAAACGGAATTTCTAACAGAGGAAGTTTTTCAATCTATGACAGTGTTTGGAAAAGATGAAGATGGGGAAATCTTGAATGGAGAAGGCCAAGTGGTCAAGTTGGAACCCAATACTCTCATCAACCCACACCTTATTCAGAAGTATGAAAAAGCTTGGCGTAATTACTAAATAAGCAATGTTTAAAAGGAGTGTTATGGATGAAAGTTTCTTATCATGGTCATGCCGTTGTGAAGGTTGAAGCCAATGGAAAGACGATTCTTTTTGATCCTTTTATTTCGGACAACGGGAAGACAGATCTGGATGCTGACCAAGTAAAAGCAGATGTGATTCTGCTTACTCATGGTCACAACGATCACGTTGGGGATACATTTGAAATTGCAAAAAGAAATGATGCTCAAGTCATCGCTCCGTTCGAGTTAGCTACTTACCTTGGAAATAAAGGGCTGAACGCTCACCCTATGTATATCGGTGGAGGCCATGAATTCGACTTTGGACATGTGAAATTCACCCAGGCCTTTCATGGTTCTTCTTATCAAGAAGAAGATGGAACGATCGTGTACACAGGAATGCCAACAGGAATTTTACTAACGATTGATGGAAAGACCATTTACCATGCCGGAGATACCGGATTGTTCTCTGATATGAAAATGATTGGGGAACGGAACGAAATCGATCTTGCTTTTCTCCCTATTGGGGACAATTTCACGATGGGGCCATCTGATGCGCTGGTGGCTGCTGAGTGGATTCAAGCGAAACAGGTTGTGCCTGTTCACTACAACACCTTTGATTTAATTGCCCAGGATGGGGATGCCTTTGCTCATGAAGTGAAACCAGGTAAAGGAAAGGCTTTAAAGCCGGGAGAATCCATCGAGCTATAAGACCAGGATATTCAAAGCCGTTTGTCTACTCTATGACAAACGGCTTTTTCTGAAACTTCAGGAAGAAATTGCGGATGATCTGTATCAACTGTATAATAACAATTATACGAGATTGGATTAGTACAGTTAGAAAGATTGGTGGGCGTATGGCAACAAAACATGAACAGATTCTTGAACATATAGAATCCCTGTCGGTCGGCAGTAAAATATCTGTCAGAAGAATAGCGAAAGCATTGAATGTCAGTGAAGGTACAGCCTACAGGGCTATCAAAGAAGCGGAGAATCAAGACCTTGTCAGCACCATGGAACGGGTCGGTACCATCCGAATTGAAAAGAAGAAAAAAGAAAACATAGAAAAATTAACATTTGCTGAAATTGTGAATGTCGTTGATGGTCAAGTACTTGGTGGACGAGAAGGTCTTTATAAAACGCTAAGTAAATTTGTCATAGGTGCGATGAAGCTTGAAGCGATGATGCGGTACACAGAAGCGGGTTCTCTTCTTATTGTGGGAAACCGGACAAATGCACATGAGCTTGCTGTGAAAGAGGGGGCAGCCGTTTTAATTACGGGTGGTTTCGATACAAGTGAGACGGTCAAAAAGCTGGCTGACGAGAAGAAGCTCCCTGTCATCTCTACCAGTTATGATACTTTTACCGTCGCAACGATGATCAATCGAGCGATTTATGATCAATTAATAAAAAAAGAAATTGTGCTTGTCGATGATATCTATACTTCCTATGAAGATTCAAAGTTTCTGCAAGCATCAGATTCCGTTGCCAGATGGCATGAATTTAACGCAGCCACAGGCCATAGCCGCTATCCGGTTGTAGATCAGCAGAATCGTGTAGTCGGTATCGTTACGTCAAGAGATGTAATTGGAAAAGATAAGGAGGCAAGGATTGAAAAAGTCATGACTCGAAACCCGATGACTGTTCATGCCAAAACCTCCCTTGCGAATGCTGCCCATGTCATGGTTTGGGAAGGGATTGAGCTGATGCCCGTTGTCGATCCTTCACATAAACTGCAAGGGATCATTTCCCGTCAGGATGTGTTAAAAGCCTTGCAGCATATCCAGAGGCAGCCTCAGGTAGGCGAAACGATAGATGATCTGGCCACAAATCGCATGGAGGTTATTACAGAAGACGACTCAAACCCTGTGTGGCAGACGAAAGTAACTCCCCAAATGACGAACCCACTTGGAACAATGTCTTATGGTGTTTTTATTTCGTTAATCACAGAAGCCTCAAGTCGGTTATTAAGAAAGTATAAAAAGGGCGATCTTGTTGTAGAAAACATTTCTGTCTATTTTATTAAACCTGTTCAAATTGAAAGTGATATCGAAGTGCGTCCGCAAATTTTGGAGGTCGGTAGGAAATTTGCCAAAGTCGATATCGAGGTTCACCATGGGAAATCAATTGTTGGGAAAGCCCTTCTTATGGCTCAGCTCATCGACCGATAAAAAAAGTCGCTGAACAACAGCGACTTTTCTTAGAATTCATGATTGAGGGCTTGTCCGGTGTTTTTGAAACTCTGCCTGGTAATGTTTGCTTGCTTTCCATCCCAAACGAGCTTGGAAAATACCAAGAGCAATGAATACAAGGCCTACAAAGAGTGAAAGTTTCGTTTGATAGAATACATACTGGTTAATTCCAAAGAAGAAAATGAAACTTCCAAGGAAAAGCTTGGATTTACTATTTAAGTATTCTTGAGTAAGTGGATCATTGGAACGAATAATCATGACCTTGTAGTAAATGTAGAGCACAAAAGAGACTAATATAAGGATCGGGAAAATAATCATTTGATCGACTCCTGCGTTTAATTTTCCCTTTTATTGTAGCTTGTTTCTACAGAAAAGGCTACCTGTACAGAGAATTCTATGATTCATTGACACGGAATACAAAAAAGGAGGACCTTTTTATGAATAAGAAGGCCATTATAAAAGCGATTAAAGATTATGAAGTGATCATCATCCATCGTCATGTGCGTCCAGATCCGGATGCCTATGGATCTCAGGCTGGTTTAGCAACAATAATTAAAGCCACATTCCCGCAAAAACAAGTGTTTATCACAGGTACATCTGAACCTTCCCTGGAATTTCTGGCAACGATGAATGAAGTACCTGATGAAGCTTTCAAAGGATCTCTTACGATTGTATGCGATACTGCGAATCAGGCTCGTATAGATGATCAGCGCTATGACCAGGGAGATCTTTTAGTGAAAATTGACCACCACCCCGAAGTAGATGCGTATGGGGATATCCAGTGGGTGGATACAACAGCAAGCTCCACTTCAGAAATGATCTATCAATTGTACGCTGAATTTGTAGGAGAAGGCTTGATTCTTACTGATGAGGCCGCTCGACTTCTCTATGCAGGAATTGTAGGAGATACGGGTCGGTTCCTCTTTCCAAGTACGACGAAACAGACGCTCTCTTATGCAGCTGACCTTGTGAATTTTGAGTTCGATCGACCATCATTATACAACGAAATGTATAAGACGCCTGTTCATGTCGCTAAGTTAAAAGGATATGTTTTACAGAATTTCACCGTTCATGATGCTGGTTATTCAACCATCCGTCTGGATCGCAAAACGTTGGATCAGTTTAACGTTTCACCGTCAGAAACGAGTCAGCTCGTAGGTTTGCTGGGAGATATAGAAGGGATGCTCGCATGGGCATTTTTCGTGGAGGAAGAAGATACCATCCGTGTCCGGTTACGTTCGAAAGGTCCAGTGATTAATGGAATTGCAGCTAACCATAATGGAGGAGGTCATCCGATGGCTTCAGGTGCTTCTGCTTCTTCATGGGACGAAACTGCTGAAATCGCAAAAGAACTTGAAGCTGTATGTCTGAAGTATAAAAAAGAGCAGGCAAACTAAGCCTGCTCTGCTTTTTTATCGTTTCAATTTGATTTCGAGGTGCAAATTCATGGTTTCAGAGACAATTAATCTCGTCACCTTCAACTCATAAGTGAAATCATCGACCACATAGTTTTTGTTTTCAATCGTCGAGATGATGAGATCCACTTGATCAGCAACGATGGAGACATCCTTACCAGATACAGTCACCAGCTGATCTTTGACTAAGGCATTCAGCTGATGTTGGGTCAACAGATCGATCTCCAGTTTTTTTGCATTTGTAAACACCACGCTTATTTCTTTGACACTCATGGGCTTGCCTTCTGACCCTTGATCCTGATTGTTCAGAAGTGTTTCATATTTAGCTTCCCATTCACTTAGTCGGGCTGTCATTTCGATATGTTCTTCTGTGTATTTTTGTTGCAGTTGACCATGAACGTAAATGAAAAAGGAGTAACCAATAATTGCTCCTAATACAAGACCTGCAAAGAAACGTCTCCATTCCTTATTTTTATGGTAGGCAGGAAAGTGCACTATATCACCTCATCACCCAATAACCATTCAAAAAGAAGCAGTGCTGTTTTTACCCCACCCATGGCAGCGACAATGATCATCACCTGCTTGAAGATATCAAAAGTGGAACCATCAAAAATTCCTTTTTCGAAGTTGCTTATGGCATCAAATGTTCCGCCGATGGCAGCGACAATGGCCCAAATCCTCAGCCCTTTTGCGATTCGGAACATGGATGTCAAAGCGGCTTCTCCTGTCAAAAAACTTCCTATACTACCGATAATGGTCCCGCCGACAATTACCCCGAACGCGATAAAGAAGCATTGGATCATGGATATGACTAAACGATCTTCCATCTTGTCCCTCTTTTCGCTATCTGAAAATAGTCTCTTACCTAACCATTATTCTTACGACCCTCTCTTTATGCAGAAGGCTTTCATCCTATCTCCAGAGTAGCTATAATTTACATGAAAGAAGGTGTGCGAAATGACGTTTACCCATTTGAATGTGCAATCAGGGTATAGCTTGATGAACAGCACGATTAAAATCAAGGACCTTGTTCGGTCAGCCAAAGAATCAGGGTTTGAAGCTGTTGCCCTTACTGATCAGGATACGATGAGCGGAGCGGTCTCTTTTTATGAGGAATGTAAGAACGAGGGATTAAAGCCAATCATTGGTATGAAAACCTCTGTCGTGGATCAAACATTCTCCTTTCCGATGATTTTGTTGGCGGAAACAACCAGGGGTTACCATAACCTCCTCGAAATAAGTACAATCGTACAAACAGAGAAGGAACACTTAACGCTTGAGCAGTTGGCCGGGTACAAAGAAGGGTTGATTTTCATCCAAATGACTTCGAGTTCCCCGTGGGCGGAGTCGATCTCTAATCGCATGACTGACAATATAGAGACGTCTAGAGAACGTTGGTTGGATCTTTTAGGACAACACCGTTTCTATCTAAGTATCCAGGATCGTGATCTTCATTCGGAACGCCAATTACATACACCATTAAGAGAATGGGTGAGTAAAAACGGAATGAAAGTCGTGGCCATAGGTGATGTGCGTTATTTGAACCGCGAGGATGCAGATGCTTTCCAATGTTTACGTGCGATTGATGAAGGGGCACGTTATAGCCCTGAAAACAATGACCACCACCACTATCTTAAGTCTCAAGAAGAAATGGAAGGTTTTTTCGGAGAATGGTGGCCCGAATCTCTAATAGCAACGGAAGATATTGTGGATGCATGCCAGGTTGATTTGGAATTGAACAGACAACTGCTTCCATCCTATCCTTCACCGGAAAATAAAAGCTCGGATGAATACTTGCGGCAGCTTTGTGAATCAACTTTGTCTCTAAAATACGACACGAAGAATCGTCAACAAGCGGTGGAGAGACTGAATCATGAATTGTCTATCATATCTTCAATGGGTTTCAGCGATTATTTTTTAATTGTATGGGATTTCATTAGTTATGCGAGAGAAAATGGTATTCACGCCGGCCCAGGGCGTGGTTCTGCCGCTGGCTCTATTGTGTCATACTTGCTTGGGATTACTCAGGTCGATCCTTTAGCGTATCAATTGTTATTCGAACGATTTCTCAATCCCGAAAGAATCACGATGCCGGATATAGATATTGATTTTCCTGATCACCGTAGGGACGAGGTAATCTCCTATGTTGCTGAGAAATATGGGAGCGACCACGTGGCTCAGATTTGTACATTTGGTACGTTTGCCGCAAGGAGTGTCTTGAGAGAGTTGTTCAAGGTATTGAAAGTAGATGAGAGTGATGCATCCTTCATTCTTCATCAAATCCCTAAAACCACCGCTTCGTCACTTGTGGAAGTCGTGAAGAAATCGGAGGAGTTAAAAGAATACATTAGAAACTCCGATCGTTTAAAGTTGTTGTTCCGAGTGGCTACGAAGCTGGAAGGACTTCCAAGGCATGTATCAACCCATGCAGCGGGTGTTGTTTTAAGTGAAGAGCCACTTGTGAAATATACAGCTCTGTTGAAGAGTCAAGGTCCTGTATCCTTAACCCAATATGCAATGGGTGACCTTGAGAAAGTAGGACTTCTTAAGATTGATTTTCTCGGTCTCCGTAACCTCTCTTTCCTGGAAAGGATGGAACAGAAAGTTAAAAGATATCGTCAAAAGGACTTTTCAATCAGTCGTATACCGCTTGATGATCATCTGACGTTTGATCTATTGAAACAAGGGAGAACCAATGGGGTTTTTCAATTGGAGTCTCAAGGAATGAAGAATGTACTGCAACGTTTAAAACCAAGTCATTTTGAAGATGTTGTCGCGGTTAACGCTCTTTATAGACCAGGACCGATGGAATACATCCCTTTATATATTGAAAGGAAGCATGGCCAGAAGAATATTGAGTATCCACATCCTGACTTAAAACCTATTCTTGCCCATACTTTCGGCGTGTTGGTTTATCAAGAACAAATAATGGAAGTCGCTCGTCGAGTTGCTGGATATTCCTTAGGAGAAGCCGATCTATTAAGGCGTGCGGTGAGTAAAAAGCAAGCCGATGTTTTAGAGGAAGAACGGATGAGGTTTATTCAGGGGTGTAAGTCGAAAGGCTATGTGGATTCAATTGCACACCAGTTATTTGACTGGATTGTAAAATTCTCTAATTATGGCTTTAACAGAAGCCATGCGGTTGCCTACAGCTTGATTTCCTACAGATTAGCTTATATGAAAGTTCATTACCCTTCTTACTTTATGGCAGAATTGATGAATGCTCATCTAGGAGATCATGAGAAGATGACGATGTATATTCGTGAAGCCAGAGATATGAAAGTGAAGGTGAAAGCTCCATCTGTGAATAGAAGTCAAGCCCTGAACACTGATGACTCTGGAGAAATAAGAGTTGGAATGACTGCTGTTAAAGGGGTGGGCTACCAGGCAGCTCAAGCGATTATTGAAGAGAGAGCAAAGGGGCCTTTTCGTAACCTTAACGATTTTTGTTTGCGTGTCGATGGAAAGCTTGTTCCCAGGAAGGTCATTGAATCCCTTGTTCTTGCGGGCGCCTTCGACGATCTACACCAAAATAGAGCGACTGTTCTTGCAAGCATCGATCAAGCTTTAGAACAGGGAGAGCTCTTTAAGGAGTTTCAAGATCAACCTGGCTTCTTTGGTAATGAATTGGATATGGAAATGGTGGAAGTGGAACCTTTCCCTCCTTTGAAACGTTTGTCGATGGAAAAAGAGGTGTTGGGCACATACATGTCTCAACACCCCTTGGGTCACCAAAGGAAAGACCTTGATAAGAAGGGTGTTCTTCCACTGCGAGAGGCTCAACGTTTGACGAAGAGACAGGTGGAGGTTGCCGTGGTAATTGATGGACTACGTGAAATACGTACGAAACGGGGCGACCCTATGGCATTCTTAACGATCAGCGATGAAACGGCTGAGATGGATGCGGTCCTTTTCCCGGAAGCTTATCGAAATATAAAAGTATGGGTGAAAGAACAGATGCTGGTGCACGTGAAGGGGAAAATTGATGAAAGAAAAGGACAGAAACAATTGATCATTAATCATGCGAACCCTTTAGGTATGAATGATGTACCAGGTGAAAAAAAGCAACGGCTGTTTATAAAGGTGACGGAAGACCATGAACACTATTCCATAGAAAAATTGAAAAAGCTTGCTGAATATTTCCCGGGGAATACACCAATCTTCATTTTTCGATCCGAAGATCGCGTGACTTATAAACTGGATGATACCTATTGTCTTGAACTCAATGATGTCTCTATGGGGAAATTGAAAGAATTTTTCGGGGAGTCATCTGTAGCTGTCAGGCCTGTGAAAGATGGGGCAGAACAATAAAAGCTCAGTCCGGATTTTTGTATTTCTTTACACTCTATATTCATCTGTTATAATTAAGAGGTTAATGGTGGTCAGACCACCAGGGTCGGTTCACTATAAGTCTAAAAGGAGAGTGTCGTCGTGTCGAATTTAAGAGATGAAGCTTTGCACATACATCGTGTGAATAAAGGGAAACTTGAAACCCATTCAAAAGTTCCAGTCAGGAATGCTAGAGACTTGAGTCTTGCTTATTCCCCTGGAGTGGCAGAACCCTGTAAGGAGATTTATGATCATAAAGATACGGTGTACGATTATACGATGAAGGGCAACATGGTAGCCGTCGTCAGTGATGGATCGGCTGTTCTTGGTCTTGGAAATATTGGTCCTGAAGCTGCTCTTCCAGTTATGGAAGGTAAAGCTGCTTTATTTAAGAGTTTTGCAGGAGTAGATGCATTCCCTATTTGTTTGAACACGCGTGATATTGACCAGATTGTGCAGACAGTAAAGTTGATGGAACCTACTTTCGGCGGTGTGAACCTGGAAGATATCGCCGCACCCAACTGCTTCATCATCGAAGATCGACTGAAGAAAGAAACGAATATCCCTATCTTCCATGACGACCAACATGGTACGGCAATCGTTACAGTTGCAGGGTTAATGAATGCATTAAAAATAACTGGGAAAACCTTCTCTGAAATTAAAGTGGTGGCGAATGGTGCTGGAGCTGCTGGAATAGCTATTATTAAATTACTCTATCATTTCGGTGTGCGTGATATTATTATGTGTGATTCCAAAGGTGCTATTTTTGAAGGCCGTGATTATGGAATGAACGATGTGAAAGATGAAATTGCTAAAATCACGAATAAAGACCGCACAGAGGGGAATCTTGAAGAGGTCATGGAAGGCGCGGATGTGTTTATTGGTGTATCCGTCGGTGGACTGCTCTCTAAAGAGACTGTATCTAAAATGAATGATGATTCTATCATCTTTGCCATGGCAAATCCAGAACCTGAAATTATGCCGGAAGATGCAAAGGAAGCCGGAGCGCGCGTCATCGGGACAGGCCGCTCAGACTTTCCTAACCAGGTAAATAATGTGCTGGCATTCCCGGGAATTTTCCGTGGTGCGTTGGATGTAAGAGCGACTAGGATCAATGAAAAGATGAAGATTGCAGCTGCTGAAGCCATTGCCTCCTTAGTAAGCGAGGATGAATTGAGTGAGGACTACGTCATTCCTGCACCATTTGATCCACGGGTGGCCCCAGCTGTTGCTGCAAGCGTAGCGAAAGCGGCGATGGAGTCCGGGGTAGCCCGCCATCATGTAGACCCGGAGGAAGTTGCAGAAAAAACGAGACAACTGACATTAATTGATGAAGATTGATATGAGAAGGGGAAGCTTTTCGGTTTCTCCTTCTACATAATATGATTGTGGTTAGAGATGAAAAGAGGTGTCCGTGTAACGTGGCCCAGGAGCAGCGAGGAAAAGTGTATGAAGGTGTTCTTCAACAGTTGAAATCATACATTGAAGAGCACCGGTTAAAGCCTGGAGATAAGCTGCCTTCAGAACGAGAGTTAAGTGAACAGCTGAATGTAGGCAGATCCTCAATCCGGGAAGCCTTTCGGGCGATGGAGCTTCTAGGATTGATTGAAACAAGAAGAGGCGAGGGCACCTATATGAGAGCATATCGTCCTTACCATATGGTCGAGCTGCTATCCAACTTCTTACTTAACGAATCCAGGACCAAGAGCGAATTGATGATTGCTAAACAAATGATAGAAAAAGAGGTACTGCTTTTGTTGAACGGGAGGTTAGCCAGCCAGGAGGATATGAGCGCATTAAAAACAATAATATCCGGCCATTCCTACACTCAGAGGCACCAAAAGGTATTTGAATATTTGTTCAGCCTTTGTGATCAACCTCTCCTTCTGTCGATGTGGCAATTCATCTCAGGATTTACCCATACTTTCCATGAGGTAAGCTATTCTGATGATTGGTATGAAGAAATGGTAACCGCCATGGAAGAAGAAAGTACAATGAATATTATACGTCTATTTCAATGATCGCATCGTGTCGAATCTATTTCGACAGAATAAGTCATATTATGAAATGGAATTTATGTATATTGATAAGAAAGGAAGCTTTGTCCCAAAGGAGGAATCACCTTGCTAAGAGACTTTTTCAGCAAGAAAAAAAGATACGCATCCATTCCCAGCCAAGAAGCAAAGCAGGATGTACCTGAAGGTTTGATGCAGAAATGCCCAAACTGCCAGAAAATCTTTTATAGAAAAGAATTGAATCGAAATATGAATGTCTGCCCTCATTGTGATCATCATCATCGGCTTAGTGCGTATGAACGCATCCAACACTTATTTGATGAGGAATCCTTTGTAGAGTGGGACAAGCACATGATTTCAAATAATCCGTTGCATTTCCCGGAATATGAAGAAAAACTCGAAAAAGACCGTCAAAAATCAGACTTGAATGAAGCGGTTGTCACAGGAAAAGCGAAAATGGATGGCATGGAAACAGCGGTGGCTGTTATGGATGCCCGCTTCCGGATGGGGAGCATGGGGTCGGTAGTAGGGGAAAAAATCACGAACGCTATCGAGAATGCCAGGAAAGAGAACCTTCCATTTATCATCTTCACCGCTTCCGGCGGTGCGAGGATGCAGGAAGGTGTTCTCAGTCTTATGCAAATGGGGAAAACATCAGTCGCTCTCCAACGTCATCATGCCGATGGTGGTCTTTTCATTTCAGTCATGACCCATCCGACAACAGGTGGCGTTTCAGCGAGTTTTGCCTCACTTGGAGATTATAATTTTGCAGAGCCTGGCGCTTTGATTGGATTTGCAGGTCGGAGGATCATCGAACAAACGATCCGCGAAAAACTTCCAGAGGATTTCCAAACAGCTGAATTCCTTCTGGAACACGGTCAACTGGACAAAGTCATTCATCGTCATGACATGAAAAAGACACTGACGACGGTTCTTGATCTTCATAATGTGGGAGGTGGCCAATCGTGAAACATGTACTCGAATTCGAGAAACCTGTCATAGAATTGAGAGAGAAAATTTCTGATTTGAAACGCCTGACTGAGAACAGTGAAATGGATCTTAGCGACGAAATCGTAACATTAGAGAATCGTTTGGAAAGACTTGAAACAGATGTGTATGATCGAATGGCTCCTTGGGATCGTGTACAAATGGCACGACACCCTGAAAGACCGACCACACTGGATTATATCGAATATCTATTTACAGATTTCCTTGAGATGCACGGAGACCGTACCTTTGGAGACGATGCAGCGATTGTATCTGGAATTGCTAAATTCAAAGGTCAACCCGTAACTGTGATCGGTCACCAGAGAGGTAAAGATACAAAAGAAAATATTCGTCGTAATTTCGGCATGCCTCACCCTGAAGGTTACAGAAAAGCACTCCGCTTAATGAAGCAGGCAGATAAATTCAAACGACCGATTATTACTTTTATTGATACAAAGGGAGCTTATCCTGGAAAAGCAGCAGAAGAAAGAGGCCAAAGTGAAGCGATTGCCAGGAACCTGATGGAAATGGCCGGTCTTACGGTTCCGGTGATATGCATAGTGATTGGTGAAGGCGGTAGTGGTGGAGCGCTCGGTCTTGGTATTGGAGATCGTATTTTTATGCTTGAGAACTCCACTTATTCCGTGATTTCTCCTGAAGGGGCTTCTTCTATTTTATGGAAGGATGCAGGCCTTGCACAAGAAGCAGCAGAATCAATGAAAATTACTTCCTATGATTTGAAGAAATTAAATGTAATTGATGCTGTGATTCCAGAGGTAAGAGGTGGAGCTCACAGAGATATCGAGGCTCAAGCCCGTGAAATTGAGAAAACCATTTCTGATTCTTTAGAAACGTTGAGCACTCTTGGGGTTGAAGAATTATTAGAAAAACGTTTCTTAAAGTACAAAAATATTGGCGATTACACGTATCTTGATTTATAATAGGATGGTTCAAAATAATAAGTCCGTAAAGAAAGGTCGCACTTGGGTGCGGCTTTTCGCATCTTAACAGGATGGTAACGCTATCATTGATGAATGGAATGTTGAAGTTTTATTAATTGAATAGACTAGAGGATAGGCTATCCTTATGAAAATAGACGGAGGTTTCGATTCATCTTTGGTTGGGGACAACATAAATAGAAAACTTTTGAGGTGATGAGAATGAAGAAAATCGGAGTACTTACTAGTGGGGGCGACGCTCCTGGAATGAATGCAGCGATTCGTTCAGTCGTTCGTAAAGCGATCTACCATGGTATTGAAGTCTATGGGATCAAATATGGCTACCAGGGATTGATTGATGGGGATATTGAAAAGATGGAGCTTGGTTCAGTCGGGGACATCATTCAGCGAGGAGGTACCAAGCTTTATTCTGCTCGTTGTGAAGAATTCAAAACAGAAGAAGGTCAGCTTAAAGGGATTGAACAAATGAAAAAACATGGCATCGAGGGCTTGATAGCCATCGGTGGTGATGGTACCTTTATGGGGGCAAAAAAAATTACGGAAAAAGGATATCCATGCATCGGTGTACCAGGAACGATTGATAATGACATCCCTGGAACTGATTTCACAATCGGTTTCGACACAGCCCTGAATACAATCATTGATGCTATTGATAAAATCCGTGATACGGCTACATCCCATGAACGTACATTTATTATCGAAGTTATGGGGCGTGATGCCGGTGATCTTGCACTTTGGGCAGGACTTGCGGACGGAGCTGAGAGTATCATCATTCCAGAATTTGACGATGATTTTGAAGACATCATCGATCGTCTGAAGCGCGGACATGACCGTGGCAAAAAGCACAGCATCATTATTGTAGCGGAAGGTGTCGGAAGTGCTGTAGACCTTGGTCAAAAGATTGATGAGGCCGCTGGATTGGAATCACGCGTGACTGTTCTTGGTCACACACAGCGTGGTGGTTCTCCAAGTGCCGCTGACCGTGTACTGGCAAGTCGTCTCGGTGCTTATGCGGTAGACTTATTATTGAACGGACAAGCCGGTCGTATGGTAGGTATACAGCAGAATAAATTGGTGGATCATGATATTGTAGAAATATTGAATTCGAAGCATGAGATCGACTTTGATATGTATCGTCTCTCCAAAGAATTATCTATATAATGCAAGAGGCACTTGAGGAGGAAATAAAATGTTTAGAAAAACAAAAATCGTAAGTACAATCGGACCTGCTTCTGAGTCTGTAGAAAAATTGACCCAGCTGATCGAAGCAGGGATGAATGTCGCTCGTTTGAACTTCTCTCACGGAGATTTTGAAGAGCACGGAGCTAGAATAAACAATATTCGTGAAGCTTCGAAAACGACTGGAAAGACTGTAGCTATTTTACTTGATACAAAAGGTCCGGAGATCCGTACAGGTACACTTAAAGATGGAGAAGTCTATTTGGAAAAAGGCTCTACGACTTATGTATCTATGGACGAAATTGAAGGGGATGCCGAACGCTTCTCTGTCACTTACCCTGGATTGATTAATGATGTTCATCCAGGCTCCAAAATCCTGTTGGATGATGGCCTTGTTGAACTTCAAGTAGAAGAAATTGATAAAGAGAATAATGAAATCAAGACGACTGTATTAAACAATGGCCCATTGAAGAATAAAAAAGGTGTCAATGTTCCTAATGTAAGTGTCAACTTGCCTGGAATTACGGATAAAGATGCGAAAGATATCGAGTTCGGGATCGAGCAAGGGGTTGACTTTATTGCTGCATCTTTCGTACGTCGTGCATCAGATGTCCTGGAAATTAAAGAACTTCTTGAGAAGCATAATGCCAGTCACATTCAAATCATTCCAAAAATCGAAAACCAAGAAGGTGTCGATAATATCGACGATATTCTTGAAGTCAGCGATGGGTTGATGGTTGCTCGTGGAGACCTAGGTGTTGAAATTCCAGCTGAAGATGTACCACTTGTACAGAAGCGCTTGATTCGTAAATGTAACGAAGCTGGAAAGCCTGTCATTACAGCTACCCAGATGCTTGACTCTATGCAGCGTAACCCACGTCCGACACGTGCAGAAGCTTCTGACGTTGCCAATGCCATCTTCGATGGTACAGATGCGATCATGCTATCTGGGGAAACAGCAGCAGGAGATTATCCTGTTGAGGCTGTTCAAACGATGCATAATATTGCGAGCAAAACAGAAACCGGCTTAAACCACATGGCGTTATTACAAGAGCGCTCTAAGCATAGCGATATGACAATAACGGATGCAATCAGTCAATCGGTTACTCATACAGCGATTAACTTGAACGCAGCAGCCATTGTTACACCTACAGAAAGTGGTCACACAGCCCGCATGATTTCTAAGTATCGTCCGAAAGCTCCAATTGTAGCGATTACTTCTGATGAAGAAGTAAATCGTAAACTATCTCTCGTTTGGGGTGTTTATGCTGTGATGGGTCCACGTGCTTATTCTACGGATGATATGCTGGATGTTGCGGTTGAACGTAGCCTTGCATCCGGTCTTGCCATTCGCGGAGACCGTGTAGTCATCACTGGTGGTGTACCAGTTGGTGAGAGTGGTACGACGAACTTGATGAAAGTTCACGTTATTGGGGATGTACTTGTCAAAGGACAAGGAGTTGGTCAGAAGAGCGCTTATGGACGTGCTATCGTTACAAAAAATGCACAAGAAGCGATCGACCGCGTCGAAGATGGAGACATCCTGGTCACGCAAGGAACAGATCGGGACATGATGCCAGCGATTGAAAAAGCTGCCGGAATCATTACCATGGAAGGAGGACTTACTTCTCACGCAGCTGTTGTGGGATTAAGCCTTGGAATTCCAGTAATTGTTGGAGTAAATGATGCTCTTGAATTAATTAAGGATGGTTCTGATATCACGATTGATAGTTCACGCGGTGATATTTACGAGGGTCACGCAAGCGTATTATAAAATGGAAACAAAATAAAAGAGGCAGAGGAGTATTTACTTCTCTGCCTTTTCTTTTCATTGTATCTGTAAAAAAGGTATAATAGAGGAAATGGAAAGAAGGGAAGATTCTATGTTTCGTTGGTTATTGCTTTTTATTTTAGTAGTACCCGCCTTAGAAATTGGTGTACTCATATGGACAGGAAACTTAATCGGACCCATCTGGGTCATTCTTTTAATTATACTGACAGGCGTTTTAGGTGCATGGCTGGCCAAAAAGCAGGGGCTAGAAACAATCAGGAACTTCCAACAATCCGTTCAATACGGACAAATGCCTCAAGATACACTTTTAGATGGTGCCTGCATACTTGTTGGTGGAGCTGTATTGCTCACCCCTGGTTTCATTACGGATGCTATTGGATTTCTATTGTTGTTTCCGGCAACGAGGTTGCCGATCAAACGGGTCATACGAAATGCGATTCAAAAAGCTATGCAAAAAGGGACAATTACAATATACAGAAAATAAATGCAAACTCAGAGAAGCCTTTCTCTGAGTTTTTTTGTTTTGTTATAGATATGATCTCTTTTAGATGGGCTCCTGAATGTGGGAGATTTATTTATCTAAGTGTATCTGGGTTCTTTATCCATGGTAAGCTCCAGGGATGGCTGTAAATGACCAGCAACTTTTCAAATGCTCCTCTCCATGGCTATGGTCTCCCAATGATGTAACTCCAAATTTCCTTCGTTACTCCTGTTTTCACTAATGTCTGTACCGTCATGAGGGCGATGGGACTGATCAACATTCCCAATCCACCAAACAATTGAAAACCGAGAAAAAGGCTAATGAGGAGGATGATAGGTGGGACCCCGAAATGATCGGCGAGCAATTTTGGTTCCAGTGTTTGTCTTGTAAGTATCACAACCATATAAAGAATGGATAAACCGATGGTCATCATGAATTCTCCTGTGAGAAATTGATAAATGATCCACGGAATAAAAATGATCCCTGTTCCGACATAAGGAATGAAATCGACAAGTGCAGCAAGAAATGTTATGGTCAAAGGGTGTGGTGCTCCAATGATTAATAACCCGGTAGCGATGATAGAAGTTGAAATCATAACGAGCATGCACTGCGCCCGGATCAGTCCTTTAATTGTTTGAATAAATTCGTCCTGGAAGATGTACATACGTGCCGACAGTGTTTCAGGAAAAACTTTTTTTAAAAACTTCATAATAATATTCCAGTCTTTACATATGAAAAAAGTAGCAAGCAGAGTAATGAAGACAAAAGCGAAAGAGGATGGAAGCTCTGCAAGAAAAATGCCTGTAGCTTCAAGTGCGCTGTTTAACAAGGAGAGGCTTGTCTCACTGAATTTGTCCTGAGCCACCTTCAGATATTCTTCCAATGTTTGCTGCTGATTTACACTTAATTTGTCGGTGAATGCTTGCCCTTTTGATAATAAGGGGCTTAAAGTATTCATAACTTTTTGAGTCAGGTAATTCGTTAGTAAAGAGAAGTGTCCAGGAACTCCGGCCGCCAAATACTGAATACCACGAATGATTTCAGCCACCAATAAAGCCAACAGCCCTCCCGCAAGCCCACCGAAAATAAACAGAACTAGCAATATAGACATGCCTCTTGGGATCCTGAGGTGTGTGTTAAATAATTGAATAAAGGGTTGGAAGAAGACAGATAACAGAATAGCAAAGATAAATGGCTGCAAGTATATCCAGGAAAAATAAGTGAAGAATAGAAGGCTGATTGTACTAAGGATGACTAGAATCGAACGTTGTATCATTTTTAATATTTGGTTATCCAAATTATCCACCTCCCCTTTATGAAAATGAGTATGTTTTTTTAATTGCAGTGAAAAAGATAGGAACGAATGTATAAATTCTAATAATTATGTAGGAATATTCGATAAAATCCTGCAAAATTAAACGGTTTCAATTCACATTCTCTTCAGAATACTTTATAATTGTCTGTGGGGTAGTTTTCCTATAAGGGTAAATAAGCAAATAGTAAAGCGTTTTCTTATTTGAGAGTATTAAGGAAAAAGGAATTTTTGAAAGGGAGAGATTGTATGTCATCATCAACTAAAGGTCTTGAAGGAATTACAGCAACTGAATCATCCATAAGTTCAATCATCGACGATAAACTGACATATGTCGGATATGATATCGATGACCTGGCAAATAACTCCAGTTTTGAAGAAGTTGTCTACCTTCTCTGGAACCAGAAGCTACCAAACAAAAAAGAATTGGCTGCTTTTAAAGAAGAACTTATTTCAA
Source organism: Halobacillus litoralis (assembly GCF_009856445.1). Taxonomy (GTDB): domain Bacteria; phylum Bacillota; class Bacilli; order Bacillales; family Halobacillaceae; genus Halobacillus; species Halobacillus litoralis. The sequence continues at coordinate 7,127 of NZ_WMFA01000011.1, read as the reverse complement.
ATATGGACATTCCGACTGAAGTTGTCGATCATCTGAAGTCTTATGATCTATCGACAGTACACCCTATGGCTGCTTTACGTACAGCTGTTTCCATGCTTGGGCTCTATGATCCTGAATCTGATGTCATGGAAGAGGAAGCGAACAAGCGGAAAGCACTGCGTTTACAAGCAAAAATCCCTACAGTTGTCACTGCTTTTGCCCGTATCCGTAAAGGTGAAGAGCCGGTTGCACCTAAAAAAGATTTAAGTTTTGCAGGAAATTTCCTTTATATGCTCAACGGAAAAGACCCGGAAGATTTGGAAGTGGAAGCTTTTAATAAAGCACTAGTTCTTCACGCTGATCATGAACTGAATGCGTCTACTTTTACAGCTCGTGTCTGTGTAGCTACGCTTTCTGATGTCTACTCCGGCGTAACAGCTGCTATTGGAGCTTTGAAAGGGCCATTGCACGGCGGTGCGAATGAACGCGTCATGAAGATGCTGACGGAAATTGGTAGCGTCGAGAACGCGATTCCGGCCATTGAGAAAAAGCTCGAAAATAAAGAAAAAATCATGGGTATGGGCCACCGTGTCTATCGTTCTGGTGATCCACGTGCAAAACACCTGAGAGAAATGTCCCGTGAATTAACAGGACTTACAGGACATTCTAAATACTATGAAATGTCTATTAAAATTGAGGACTATATCAAAGAAAATAAAGGTCTTCCTGCAAACGTGGACTTTTATTCAGCTTCTGTCTATCATAGTCTTGGAATCGATCACGATATTTTCACACCAATCTTTGCTGTTTCCCGAGTGTCCGGCTGGTTGGCACATATTCTCGAGCAGTACTCCAACAACCGTCTGATTCGTCCTCGTGCGGAATACGTAGGACCGAAAGGACAAAGTTATACACCAATTGAGGATCGATAAGAGCGCTGCCGTAATACCGGCAAGCCTCCCTTTTTATTCAACCTATTTTAACGTATGATAGAAAAGGATGATCCATCCATATTTCTTACAAAATATTAGGAGGGTTTATTGTGACACAAGCACAAAAAATTACAGTAGAACAAAACGGATCACTAAATGTACCAGATCGTCCGGTTATTCCTTACATCGAAGGTGATGGAATCGGTCCTGATATTTGGGCAGCCGCAAGCCGCGTCATCGAAGCTGCCGTGGATAAAGCATACAATAGTGAGAAATCCATCGAGTGGAAAGAAGTACTTGCTGGTCAAAAAGCATATGATGAAACAGGTGAGTGGCTTCCAGAAGCGACACTGGATACAATCAGAGATTACAAGATTGCAATTAAGGGTCCTTTGACAACTCCAATTGGTGGAGGAATCCGTTCATTGAACGTAGCCCTTCGTCAAGAGTTGGATTTGTTTACATGCCTTCGTCCTGTACGCTACTTCGAAGGAGTACCTTCTCCAGTTAAGCGTCCAGAAGATACGGACATGGCAATCTTCCGTGAAAACACTGAAGATATTTATGCAGGTATTGAGTGGCAAAAAGGAACACCAGAAGTGAAGAAGGTCATCGACTTCCTTCAAAATGAAATGGGTGTACATAACATTCGTTTCCCTGAAACTTCCGGAATCGGAATTAAGCCGGTATCTGAAGAAGGTACAAAGCGTCTAGTTCGTGCAGCAATTGATTATGCATTAAACGAGGGTCGTAAAAACGTCACGCTTGTACACAAAGGAAACATTATGAAGTTCACAGAAGGCTCCTTCAAAGCATGGGGTTATGAAGTTGCTGAAGAGGAGTATGCGGATAAAGTATTCACTTGGGCAGAATATGACCGTATCGTAGAAAAAGAAGGAAAAGAAGCAGCAAACAAAGCTCAGGATGCAGCAGAAGCTGAAGGTAAGATCATCGTAAAAGATGCCATTGCAGATATCTTCCTTCAACAGATTCTTACTCGTCCAAAAGAGTTCGATGTTGTTGCAACGATGAACCTGAACGGAGATTACATCTCTGATGCACTCGCTGCACAAGTCGGTGGAATCGGGATTGCTCCAGGGGCAAACATCAACTTTGAAACAGGACATGCGATCTTTGAAGCGACACATGGTACAGCTCCTAAATATGCGGGTCTTGATAAAGTGAATCCGTCTTCTGTTATCCTTTCTGGTGTGCTTATGCTTGAACACCTTGGTTGGAGAGAAGCGGCTGACTTGATCACGAAATCTATGGACAAAACGATCGGAAGTAAAGTAGTCACATATGATTTCGCTCGTATGATGGAAGGCGCAACAGAAGTGAAGTGCTCCGAGTTCGGTGATGAACTGATTAAAAATATGGATTAATCAATAAGGGAGAGTGGATCATGATGGCTATTCGTAGAAACAAAGTATCCGTAATCGGTGCTGGTTTCACTGGTGCCACGACAGCGCTTATGCTCGCACAAAAAGAGCTGGGAGATGTTGTTCTCGTTGACGTTCCTGATATGGAGGATCCGACGAAAGGGAAAGCTCTGGATATGCTGGAAGCGAGTCCTGTACAGGGTTTTGATGCCAAGGTTACTGGAACTTCTGATTATAAGGATACGAAAGATTCAGACCTTGTCATCATCACTGCAGGAATAGCTCGTAAGCCTGGTATGAGTCGTGATGATCTGGTCAATACAAATTCAAAAATCATGAAGAGTGTGACGAAAGAAATTGTCAAAAACTCTCCAGATTGTTTTATCGTTGTATTGACGAACCCTGTTGATGCCATGACCTATTCTGTATTCCAAGAGGCTGGTTTACCTAAGAATCGTGTCATCGGACAGTCCGGCGTCCTTGATACAGCACGATTCCGCACGTTTGTTGCTGAAGAACTTAATGTATCCATCAAAGACGTCACAGGCTTTGTCCTTGGTGGCCACGGTGATGATATGGTGCCCCTTACACGTTATTCTTTCGCGGGTGGAATTCCTTTGGAGAAGTTAATTTCAAAAGAGCGCCTGGATGCAATTGTAGAAAGAACGCGTAAAGGTGGAGGAGAAATCGTCGGTCTTCTTGGAAATGGAAGTGCCTATTATGCACCTGCTGCTTCATTAGTTCAAATGGCAGAAGCGATTTTGAAAGATCAGCGTCGTATTCTTCCTTCTATTGCTTATTTAGAAGGGGAGTATGGATATGACGGGATCTATCTGGGCGTTCCTACTATCCTTGGTGGCAATGGAATTGAAGAGGTCATTGAGCTGGAACTGACAGAAGAAGAAAAACAGCAGTTGGATAAATCGGCGGATTCTGTTAAAAACGTGTTGAATGTATTAAAATAAAAGAGAAGGGATTCGAGGAAAACCCTCGGATCCCTTTTTTGACCAGTTAGGAAAACGCTTACAAGAGGTGAGGATATGTTAGGCAAAAAGAGAAAGCTTGGTAAGAAAATCAATGACATAAGATCCGGAGAGAAATTTGAAACTTCCTTTACAGTAGAAGATCGTGATTTACTTATGTATCTAGGCTTGACGAATGATGCAAATCCTTTGTATATCCAACATGATTATGCTTCACAAACCCCCTTTAAACGCCCAGTGGTCCCAACAGTAATGGTCTTTGGTATGGTGTCTTCCATTGTATCCATGCATTTGCCTGGTCCGGGTAGTCATATCATCCACCAGAATCTAGAATACCCTAAACCTGTGTATCATTATGGAGAAGTTCGTTTTCTAGCGGAAGTAACAGCCATTCATAAAGAAGAGCATGAAGTGGAACTTCATGTTACAGGATATGATGAAGAAGGTGATGAAGTAGTCAAAGGAACGCTTATCGTCCGCCCTCCGTACGAACCTGATTCCATGAATGCCATCTCCCTTGAAAACTTTTATTAAACAAGAGAATGTAGATTAGGTATCACCTATAATGGCAAGCCGCTTGTACTCGAGAGAGACTGGCGGCTTGTCCTCTTTTTTAACATCTTTGGTCCATCCGGACGTTTCATCACTCTTTGTAAGAATGAAATAATTGAGTGTATTCAAGGGATGAAGAGAAACTTAATGTCTATATTAAGATTAAGTAAAAATAGTAAAGTTCCGTATTCAAATTGTAAACTTCGTTGTATGATGAAAGTAACTTGTAGTTGAGGTGATGGCATTGGAACAGAAAATTTTAATTGTAGATGATGAAGAATCTATTGTGACTTTATTAAAATATAATATCGATCAAGCTGGATTTGAGACAGACGTGGCCTATAATGGTACAGATGCGCTTGAAAAAGCATCGAAGAATCATTTTGACTTAATTGTTCTTGACGTTATGCTCCCGGGAATGGATGGAATGGAAGTATGTAAGAAATTAAGGCAAATGCAAGTGAATACACCTGTACTCATGTTGACCGCTAAGGACGATGAATTTGATAAGGTTCTGGGTCTTGAGCTTGGGGCTGATGATTATTTGACCAAACCATTTAGTCCTAGAGAGGTTGTAGCTAGAATCAAAGCAATCTTAAGAAGAATGGTTCGTGAAAATGTTGTAAACGATCAAAAGGTTATTCAGATTGCCGATCTATCTATTTACCCTGAACAATACGAGGCAACCATTAAAGATGAACCTTTAACATTTACGCCGAAAGAATTTGAGCTTCTTCTTTACCTTGCACAAAACCTGGGGCGTGTTCTTTCCAGAGACCAACTGTTAAGTGCTGTATGGAATTATGATTTCGCCGGCGACACTCGTATTGTTGATGTCCATGTGAGCCATTTACGTGAGAAAATTGAACCCGAGACGAAAAAGCCAGTGTATATAAAAACCATACGCGGGCTTGGATATAAAATGGAGGAGCCTAAGTAAATGGGTTCTAATACTAGGCCACTGATGACCTATGCGGTTTTAGTGGTCATTGTCATGCTTGGGCTGGGAATTATCCTTGCGCAGCTGACTCGTGGCTATTTTATTAATATATTTGAACAACGTGTAGAGTTGGAAAGTCAATATTTCATCACGTACTTGGATCAATTTACCGAAGACCGTGAAGTAAGTCAGGATGAGTTGTATAACTTCAGCGAACAGCTGAATACAGGTATGGTTTTTATATCGGATTCAGGAGAAACAATGATTGATACAGTTGGGGCTGTGCCAGTCATTAGTGAAGACGAAAAGCAGGAAGTCATGGCAAGGGTAGAAGGTGGTACTTCGCAGGTGAATGAAGGGCAAATGCTCGATGATATTTTCTATTACCCTGTGAATAACAGTGTAGATGATATAAATGGCACCCTTATCCTTCTCTCACCCGTGGAAGCTTTGACCAATATTACAAAGAATATTTGGCTTTTAATCGGTTTTACGTTACTTCTTGGTCTTTTAGTCATTTTTGTTATTGGGTTTAACGTATTCTCTAAATATATTCGCCCTATTCGTTCAGCCGCTAATGTAGCCACACAACTTGCAAAAGGAAATTATAAAGCAAGAACTTATGAGGGGCACTTTGGCGAAGCAGGTCAATTAAGCCAGTCAATTAATATTCTTGCCAGAAATCTGCAGGAAATGACGAGTACAAAGGGGATGCAGGAGAATCAGTTAGAAGCAGTTATTAATAATATGGGCAATGGGTTAGTACTCATTGATGAAAAGGGATATATTCTCCTTACGAATCGTGCGTTCTTAGAAACGTTTAAAGGTGTACAAAACGATTTTATTGGTCATTTGTATCACGATGCTATCCCTTATACAACGATTCACGAAACCGTCCAGAAAATCTATATGTTCGAGGAAACGATAAGCGAAACGTTTGTGTTGCCTGTTAATATCGACAGGAAACACTTGGAGGTAACCGGAGCACCCATCTTTAGCGAAGACCGAAAATGGAGAGGGGTTGTCTTAGTATTTCATGATATATCAGAGCTGAAGCAGCTGGAGCAAATGAGAAAAGATTTCGTAGCTAATGTATCTCATGAATTAAAGACACCTATTACTTCCATCCGCGGCTTTTCAGAAACCTTGCTTGATGGGGCTATGAAAGATGAAAAGATGCTCGAGCAGTTTTTACAAATCATTTTAAAAGAAAGTGGTCGTCTGCAGTCCTTGATTCAAGACCTTTTGGAATTGTCCAAACTTGAAAGAGATGACTTCCTTTTAAATGTTGAACAGATTGAAGTTCAACGGTTATTAAATGACTTACTGCCGATTGTGGAACAACACGCTGACCAAAAACAAGTGAAACTTCATGCTTCCGTGCAAGGAAATACGAAAATACAGGGTGATTCCAGCCGCTTGAAGCAAGTGTTTATGAACTTGCTTACAAATGCCATTAATTATTCAGGTGATGAAGGGGAAGTTACATTAGAATTTCAAGAATCAGAAAACCATGTAACGATTAAAATTACTGATAATGGCGTAGGAATACCAAAAGAAGAAATATCCCGGATCTTTGAAAGATTCTATCGTGTGGATAAAGCGAGAAGCAGGAACTCCGGAGGGACCGGACTCGGTCTTGCCATTGTTAAACATATCGTGGAAGCACACGAAGGGACCATCCATGTGGAAAGTGAAGTGGATGTCGGGACGGCGTTTTATGTTGAGATCCCTAAGAAGTTTACGGAAAATTAATATTTCATTAAATTAAGGTTAACAATACTTCGATAGAATACCAATGAAACCCTTTCATCCAAGGTGTTTTCTCTTTTTGGCAGAAGCTTCCCTCGCTTCTGTCTTTTTTTGTCTTCATTTAGTTAACTTCTTGTAAAAATACACTTCAGTTTTCCTTTCTATCCAAGGCGCAATTCGTAATTAACATTCCACTATATGGCAGGTTTCTTGAAGACTCAGTTTCGAGCCTTATGCTGAGTGGATGGGGGCTGCGGGGAATAGCTCGCTTTCCGCGGGAGCGCGGTGAGCCTCCTCGGACTGCGTCCTGTGGGGTCTCACCCTGCACTTTTTTCCCGCAGGAGTCTCGCCATTTCCCTTCGCCCCTTTAACCAAGTATGGTTCTCGAAACCACTACTTAAAAATCAGCTTGTATGGATATGAGAAGTGAATGATTTAAACTCTACCTCGTTGACGTTTAGCATACGCAAATGCTTGATAGAACGCACTATATGCCCGCATAGGGGAGAAGATTTGGAACCTTATTTATGAATACAGGTGTTCGAATCATCCACTTCCCTCAACCATTCAAGCTGACCCTTTTAGAAGTGGTTTCGAGACACTTATA
>NZ_WMFA01000010.1 GCF_009856445.1 Halobacillus litoralis | reverse complement strand
TGGTTTCATCAAGATATCGATGGACGGCTTGAAATTTGTCTTCATTCGTAAATTTATTCAAGGTGTATCCCCCTTCGGTCAGAGTTAGAAGGTGTCCAACTCTTGGGGGTCACTTCACTGCGTCCTGCGGGGTCTCACCAAGCACTTTTTTCCCGCAGGAGTCTCGCCATTCCCCTCTGCCCCTTAACCAAGGAAGGTTCTCGAAACCACTACTAAAAAATCACTTGTATGGTTATGAGAAGTAAATAATTTAAACGCTACCCAATTGACGTTTAGCAAACACAAATGCTTGATACAACAAACTTATATGCCCGTTTAGGGAGAAGAATTGGAGCCTTATTTATGAATACAGGTGTTCTAATCATTCACTTCCCTCAATCATTGAAGCTCCCCCTTTTGAAAGTGGTTTCGAGACACTTAAAAGGTAAAGGGGCGGAGGGAAACGGTGAGACTCCTATGGGACGTGTGGGACAGGTGAGACCCCGTAAGGCGTAGCCTGAGGAGGCTCACCGCCCGCCCCATGGAAAGCGAACCTTTTCCCGGAGCCCCTAGAACCTTACAATCATCTCGAAACTGAGTCTTCAAGAATAGGGAGCTTTAGTTGAACAAGGGGGCGGATGCGTGGATGAGCTTGGGAATCTTTGATAAAATGAAAACATGGAATGAGGGCAGATCCCTCGGAACCGGATGGAAAATTGATCAGACCGTTAGGGGGTTATACTCAGTGAAAATCGTATCCATTGAACCGACACCTAGTCCAAATTCAATGAAAATCAACTTGAACGAGACTTTGCCGGACGGCGAAACTCACAATTATAAAAAAGATGATGAACTAAATAAGGCACCAGATTTTGTCCAGCACCTTTTTGAGATTGAAGGTGTCAAAGGCCTTTACCACGTGACAGATTTCATCGCTTTAGAAAGAAATGCACGCGTCTCCTGGGAAGCGATTCTTCCTGAAGTAAGGAAGGTTTTTGGATCGGAGTCAACGGAAGAAGCACCTTCACAAAAGCAGGAAGAACCGGATGGACATTTCGGGGAAGTCCGTGTATTCGTTCAGATGTTCCGCGGCCTGCCGATGCAAGTGAAGCTTGAGGAAGGCGAAGAGGAAACACGTGTAGGGCTTCCTGAACGTTTCATGGAGGCAGCTATGAAAGCAGCTCCCGCTTCTCCGAACATGATCATGGAGCGTAAATGGGCGGAACAGAACCCGCGCTATGGTGACGTGGCTGAAATTGGGGAACAGGTAAAAGAAGAACTTTCGGCAAGTTATGACGACGAACGACTGGAATCTCTTGTTAAACAAGCGTTTGACCAAGAATCGGTTGATGTTGAACCGAAGGAAGAAAAGGCGAAAATCAGCTTGGAAACACTGGATCATGAGGATTGGAAAGTTCGCTATGCGGCTTTAGACCGAATGGATCCGACCGCAGACGATTACCGCCTGCTTGATAAAGCTCTGGATGATGAGAAGGCTTCAATCCGACGTCTGGCAACGGCGTATCTTGGAATGATTGAAGAACTCGAAACACTTCCCTATCTCTATAAGGCGCTCAATGACAAAACGGTCACCGTACGTCGCACAGCCGGGGATTGCATTTCGGATCTCGGCTTCAAAGAAGCGATGCCGAAAATGATGGAGTCTCTTTCCGATTCCAACAAACTCGTCCGCTGGCGAGCAGCGATGTACTTGTATGAGCTTGGCGATGAATCCGCTCTTCCTGCCTTGAAGGAAGCCGCTGATGATCCCGAATTCGAAGTTCGTCTGCAGATCAATATGGCCATCGAAAGAATTGAAGGCGGCGAAGAAGCTAAAGGATCCGTATGGCATCAAATGACTCAAGCGACTAAGAAAAAACAACAATAGGAGGCTACAATTATGAACCCATATGAAGCATATATGAAAGAAATCTCCCAGCCGATGCGTGATGAATTGACGAACGCCGGATTCACAGAATTGACGACCCCGGAGGAAGTGGACACGTTCATCAGCGAAACAAAAGGAACGTCCCTTGTAGTCATTAACTCTGTCTGTGGATGTGCTGCTGGATTGGCACGTCCTTCCGCACGCGAATCGCTCAAAAATGAAAAACGCCCGGATAACATTGTCACAGTCTTCGCCGGTCAAGACCGCGAAGCAACCTCACGTATGCGTGACTATTTGGAAGGCTACGAGCCGTCCTCCCCTTCCATGGCTCTTTTGAAAGATGGACAGGTGCTCCACTTCATCCCTCGCGAAGAGATTGAGGATTATGAAGTAGAAGAAATTGTAGAAAATCTCACGAATGCCTATAACCAATACTGTTAACAAAAAGTGCCTTTCCAATTGGAAAGGCACTTTTTCATGCAGTCTTGGTTTGATCTCCACTTTTCTCCGGCTTGATCAATACGAGAACAATCAATAAAAGAAGACCACCCAAAGCTCCGCTCGCGATATAACTAATATTCAAATATTCTTTCATAAGCAGCGACATCAACGGCGGACCTGCTGCTACCCCTATGAATCTTGAGGAGCTATAAAAAGAAGTAATCGTTCCACGCTCTTCTTTTTCAATCCCTTCTGTTATGAGCGCATCGAGAGTTGGGAGCATCCCGCCAATCGCCGTACCTAATATGCTGGTCACAACTAAAAGCAGAAACAACTTCTCATTCACATACCCCACAAAAATCACACTTGCCGATACCATAATCAATGCAATGACGAGCACCCATTTCATTACAGTGGTATCTCCTTTGATTTTCTTTCCGGTCACAAAGGCGGATACACATAACGTGAAAAGCGGGATCGCGAGTACGAATCCTTTTTTCACTCCTTCGATGTTATGAGTCTTCTCTAAGATATCGGACATGAAGAACAGAACCGCAAACAAGATGAGCATGGCGTATGCCCCCAATAGGAAAACCGGATACAGCCATTTTCCTTCCTGTTTGAAAATTTCTTTCGTTTTTTTCAGAAATTGCTTGAACGGCTGTGGTTTTTCCTTTTTCCCTTTAGGAACTTTAATAAAAAAGAAAACAAGGACAATGGAAATCAAACTGAAAAAGGAAATCGAAAAGAACGGCAAAAACCATAAAAACACAGCAAAAATAGAACCCAGGATCGGACTGAGTACTTTTCCGAACGTATTCGATGTTTCAATGATGCCAAGGCAAGAGCTCGCTTTTTCATCATCGTCTTTATATAAATCTCCGACGAGCGGCAGAATAATTGGAGTCGCTCCGGCTGCGCCAATCCCCTGCAGGATACGTCCAATCGTAATCCAGAGAAACGGATCTTCTAACTTCCATGAAGAAAAACCGGAGATCAGCCCACCAATAAAAGCCAGGACAAGACTCGGCAAAATTATTAATTTTCTGCCGAAACGATCGGATAAGTACCCGGCGACAGGGATAAGAATGATTGCCGCTAAAGAATAGCTGGTGATGATTGTGCTTGATTGAAAAGATGTGATGCCAACCTTTTTCTCGAAAATCGGCAATACTGGAATCAGCATTGAATTTCCGAGCGTCATCACAAGGGGAATGGAAGCCATACTGACTAGACACCAACGGCTTACTTTGTTTTCCAATGCAATTCCTCCTACGTATTCATAAACGTAGGATGCCCGATTCCTTTAGATTCACGAGGAGAAAAATTTGGATATACTTATGTCGCTCTTGTATAAACTCTAATGGGTTCACCAGCTAGATCATAAGCTTTCCCTTCTTGTTCCCATCCATATTTTTCATAATATCCCTCGAGGTCTGTACCTAAATGCAGAGTATCGTAACCTAACCTCCCGGCTTCTTCACTCGCATGACGGAGAAGCTGTTCCCCGATCTTTTGTCCTCGATGATCAGGCTTAACATAAAGACAGGCAAACCATGGGCAAAGATCCTGGCGACTGTTCATATCGTTTCTAAGCAGAGCATATGTGCCAATGATTTCTTCTTCATCCAATAGAATATAAAACAAAGGCAGTTCATCCTCATCTTTCAATGATTGACGGATGCAGTCTTCATACAGCTTGAAGTTATTTTCACTCCCCCACTGCTCCCAAAAAACGTTAGTCGCAAGCCTGACCAAGTCCTTTCTCTCTTGCAATGAACTGATTCTCATTTCTTTATCCCCCTCGCTTCACTAAACTTATTTGTTATGAAAACAGCTATAAGCAAAGGCAGAATTAAAGTAACCGCAGGCAGAATCCTTACAAAAATTGATGGTTCCTCTACGGTATTGACCATCCATGGATCTGTATCATGAAGAACAGTCAAAACTAAACCAGTCCCCCAGGAAACAAGCCCATAGCTTAAAACCAACGTAAAAATGAAGACGATAACTTTCTTCACAGAATCACCTCTACCTTTTATACGAAAACGATCTCCTCAAGTTTCAACCTTCTTTTTAAAACAATAAGTAGATGGAAATAGTCAACGCAATCATGCCATCAATGATAACAATGACCATTGATTTCATTACCATAAAATAACACTGGATTCACTTTCCCTTAACAAAGAACGGGTATCTTTTATACGTAACTCACTTTGGAAAGGGGATTTTTTACATGTTGAAGAAATGGATGTTGGCGTTAGGTTTAGTATCTGTTTTGACCCTTGCTGCTTGTGGTGGAGAAGAAGACGGCGAAATGGAAGATGAACAAATGGAAGAGCAGGAACAAAGTGACACAGAGAGCGAAGACAGTTCAGAATAATACATGAAAAATAAAAGGCGGATCCTCTTCAGGATTCGCCTTTTTCATTTGATTCGCCACTTCGTCTTCACTTGCTGACGCGGAGAAGGATGCGCTTCAAGTGAAGATGAGCAATTCGGGCAGATGACTGCCTGAGTAGGAATTGGCATACAGCAATAGGGGCACTCTTTTTTTGTCATGCCATGCAAAGGGTGCTGATGAGGTTTTTTCCAACGATTGATTTGGCGTACGACAAGAAAAACCGCAAACAGGATGATGATAAAACGGACGGAAGCCGTAACAAACAGACCATAATTGATGGTAGCAGCTCCCGCTTCTTTAGCAGCCGTAAGCGAAGGATAAACCGATCCATCAAGGCTCAGGAACATATTTTCAAAATTCATTTTTGTATACAAAACACCAACAGGCGGAAGTAAAATATCAGTCACTAGTGAATCAATAAATCCACTGAAAGCGGCACCTAAAACCATCCCGACACCCATATCAACGGCACTTCCACGGACGGTGAACTGTTTGAACTCATGAAACAACCCCAATTCAGGCTCCTCCCCTCACCCATCATCCTATGAGTGATAAGGACAAACTATGATTCAGAAGGAAGTCCTTCGTCCATGGGGCAAAGAACAGATGCAGGTCCTGAAATCCATTTACTTAGCCACGGTTGGTTTGTGTAGCTCATTCAAAAAGAGGGCAAGTTTCTCTACCTGTTCATTTGTCTGTTCATGACTGAAAGAGAGACGAATGAAAGACTTGGCCTCTTCAGCATCACAGCCCATCGCCAGTAATGTACCTGGAGGCCCTTGGCTGCCCGTACGGCATGCACTACCTGTTGAAAAATGAAAATCACGCCGATTTCCTTCAAGCATGGCCCATTGTCCCTCTATTTCAGGCAGGAGCAGACCAATAATCGGCACGGAACTGTCTGCTGTGTCTCCGACCAGCCTCCACTCTCCTGCTTCCAGAAATGTTTTTTTCAATTGCACAATTTTCGACTCGATCCTAGATCTTTCTTTCACCATTTTTTCAGCCGCTACCGTAAATCCAGCAATGCCTGGTGTGTTAACAGTACCCGCTCTGACGCCCCCTTCATGAGTACCACCTGGAGTTTTCGGGTGGAAAGAAAGGGACGGACGAATATAAACCGCTCCTACCCCCTTCGGCCCGTATAATTTATGTGAACTGACTGAGAGACTATCGACATAAGGAGCCACTTCCTCTAACGCCATTTTTCCAAAGGACTGGACACAATCACTATGGAAAAGAATGCCGTGCGCTCGACAAAGATTAGAAAGCTCCCGGATCGGCTGCACCGTTCCAATATCGGAATTCACATGCTGGATCGCCATGAGGACCGTATCCTCCTGGATAGCTCTTGCTACATCTTCCACATGAACCATTCCCTTTTCATTCAGCGGCACCCTCGTTACCTTATAACCCTCTTCCTCGCATCTTTGAATAAGATTTCGTACAGAAGAATGCTCCGCCTCCGTGGTAATGATATGCCTCCCTTTTCCCGCTTTCAAAAGAGCATCCAACGCAAGTTCATTGCTTTCTGTCCCACCGCTTGTAAAATAAACCCCTTCCCGTTCAATCCCCAGTAGATCCGCTATTGTATTTCGGCATTGATCCAACAATGCATGAGCTTTTGTACCGGAATCATGTAAACTTTTCGTGTTGGCAAAGTAATGACGAGTGGCATGCACGTATGCCTCTAACGCATCCTCATCCATAGGGCATGTCGCCGCATAATCAAAGTATCCCTCCACATTTCTCTCTCCTTTTTGATCCAAATCTCTTGTCAATAGTTTAACAGTGTGTAAATATAAGTGTAAATACACATGTATATTTATGGAGGTTAAACTCATGATTCGGACCGCAGATATCATCATCATCGGTAGTGGCGTAGCAGCCTTACAACTCGCCCGACAACTTGCCGCGGACAAAAATGTGATTATTATCACAAAGTCCTCGCTCGGTCATGGAAATTCTCGTTTAGCGCAAGGTGGAATTGCTGCAGCTATCGGTGACAGTGATCATCCCTTTTACCACTTCATAGATTCAGTCATTGCTGGACAATCGATGAATAATCATCAAGCGACCCTCATGATGACGGAAGAAGCTCCACAAATCATCAGAGAACTGGAAACGGATGGATGTGCCTTTGACTATGAAGAACAAGGCATTCTGGCCCTTGGAAAAGAAGGCGCCCACACCCAGAACCGTATTATCCACGGGGGTGGAGATCAAACAGGAAAAGTCCTTATGGATTACTTGATCCAATCCCTACCCCAACATGTAGAAATTTTTGAGAATCATTATGTATTTGAGTTCATGACAAATGAGGAAGGATGCTGTTTTGGAGTAAAAAGCAAAGATGCTACCGGCATTCATGAATTCCACGCGCCCCATACCGTCCTTGCGACAGGAGGTTGCGGCCAATTGTATGCTTCCACATCCAACGCTTCTTCTGTCACCGGGGATGGAATGGCACTCGCCTATCAGGCAGGCGCAGAGCTTGCCGACATGGAATTTATCCAGTTCCACCCTACCCTTTTATACATCCAGGAAAAACCAGTCGGCTTGATTTCGGAAGCGGTGCGCGGAGAGGGGGCGGTCCTTGTTGATAAAAGTGGGACACCGATCATGGAAAACGTCCATCCTCTGAGAGATCTCGCCCCAAGGCATGTGGTTTCTCAAACGATTTATCAAAAAAGGAAAAACGGGGATGACGTCTATTTGGATATAAGCGGCATGGAAGGGTTTCAAAAAAGGTTTCCCCATATCACAAATTTATGCCGGCAATACGGTGTGGATCTACATAGAGGACAGATTCCAGTTGCGCCCGGGTGTCATTTTTCTATGGGTGGCGTGAAAACGGATATGGTGGGAAGGTCAACGGTCAAAGGTTTATACGCTATTGGAGAAGTCGCTTGCACAGGGGTGCACGGAGCTAACCGGCTTGCAAGCAACTCCCTTCTTGAAGGACTCGTCTATGGAAAAAGACTGGCTAAACATTTGCAAAATGACTCGGATCCTTTCCATCAGACTAAGGAAACCACCGAAAAAAGACCCTCCTTCCCTTTCAAACTCCCCTCTAAAATTGAAATCCAGGAGCGGATGATGGAAAACGTCGGCATCATGAGGGATGGACAAAAGTTGAGTAACCATCTTCAGTGGTTGGAATCGTTCGTTCGACCTTCCGAATGGAGAACCTATGACATAAGTATGCTCACATTCGAGCAAATGACGAGAATGTTCATGCTGCAAACATGCTGGCTGATCACCTGTTCAGCTCTAGAGCGCGAGGAAAGCCGAGGCAGTCATTATCGCAGCGATTTTCCTGAAGAGCAGTTGGAATGGCAAAACAAACAAATCATCAGACAAAGAACATTAGAAAAGAGGGAAGTCCATGAATCCATGGAGACGTAAACAACAGTTAGAAGCTTTTTTCACGGAGGATATCGGGGAGCATGACTACAGTACCGACTTTTTATTTCCGAAAAGTCACCATGGCAGCCTGACCTTTACATCCAAAGCAGAAGGGATATTCTGCGGAGCAGACATCATTATCGATGGCTACCAGCTGCTGGACGCTGCCATTTCGGTCGACCTCTCTATTCATGATGGAGATTGGGTGCGTCCAGGAGACACGATTGCCACCATCGATGGTCCTGTGGGAGAACTTTTAAAAGGGGAACGCGTCATCCTCAACCTCATACAACGGATGAGTGGAATTGCCACGCTGACAAACAAGGCCGTCGAAGCTTTGAATGATGAAAACATCAGAATTTGTGACACACGTAAAACCACCCCAGGATTACGGTCTTTTGAAAAGTATGCCGTCCGGACGGGGGGCGGATCCAACCATCGTTTTGGACTTTATGATGCCGTTATGCTGAAGGATAACCATATTGCATTCTTCGGTTCGGTTCGAGAAGCGGTCGCCCGAGCGAAAGCAGCGGTCGGTCATACCGTCAAAATTGAAGTGGAAACAGAAACGGAAAACCAGGTCGTGGAGGCTGTCGAAGCAGGTGCCGATATCATTATGTTCGATAACCGGACGCCATCAGAAATCAAACACCTCTCCACCCTGGTCCCTGCTTCGATTACGACGGAGGCCTCGGGAGGCATCACGCTCGAAACCTTACCTGATTACCGTGGTCTTGAGATTGACTATATTTCCCTCGGGTTATTGACCCATTCCGCCAAAGCCCTTGATATCAGCGCCCGTGTAGCTACAACAAAGGAGGAAATACGATGAATCTTTTTGAAACGATTGAACAGAACACACTGCCTGAGCGGTACAAGACAATGGAAACGAAGGACCTGGAAAAGAGAGTCCTCCAGGTAAAGAGAGAAATGGGAGAGAAGCTTTTCTTACCTGGCCACCATTACCAGAAAGATGAAGTGATTCAATTTGCTGATGCACGTGGAGATTCTTTAAAACTTGCTCAGTTATCCGCGTCCCAACATAAAGCGGAAGCGATCGTTTTTTGCGGAGTTCATTTTATGGCTGAAACCGCAGACATTTTAACGCGTGAGGATCAGCACGTCTACCTTCCCGATATGCGTGCAGGATGTTCAATGGCAGATATGGCGAACATCCAACAGACGGAAAAGTCATGGGATCGTCTCATGGAACTTTTCGATGATACCATCCTGCCTCTGACCTATGTAAATTCAACGGCAGCCATTAAAGCTTTCGTAGGAAAAAATGGTGGAGCCACCGTCACCTCTTCAAATGCGGCGGATATGTTGAAGTGGGCGTTTTCCCAGAAAGAACGGATACTTTTCCTTCCCGATCAGCATTTAGGAAGAAACACAGCTTACGACCTCGGTATCCCGCTTGATCAAATGGCTGTCTGGGATCCGATTGTAGAAGAACTGATCTATGACGGTCCTCTAGAAGCTGTCAAAGTAATTCTATGGAAAGGACACTGCTCTGTTCATGAAAATTTCAGAGTTTCTAATGTTGAACAGGTCCGTGCCGATCATCCTAATATGAAAATCATCGTCCACCCGGAGTGCAGTCGTGAAGTTGTAGAGCTTTCTGATCTCTCAGGATCTACTAACGCCATTATCCAGGCGATTGAGAACGCTCCACCTGGAAGTGAATGGGCCATCGGAACCGAAATGAACCTCGTCAATCGCATCATCCAGGAACATCCGGAGCAGCACATCATTTCATTGAACCCGAGGATGTGCCCATGTCTCACGATGAACCGGATCGACCTTCCACATCTGGCCTGGTCCCTTGAATCGATAGCGGAAGGTCAGCCGCAGAACTTGATACGAGTCGAGTCTTCTGTTGCCTCTGATGCACGAAAAGCATTGGACCGGATGTTGGTGCGGGCGTGAATGGAGGACGAAAGTGCCCTAACTCTCATTGAAAGTGACCCAACGCTGAAGGTAAGTGCCCTAACTTTCTCGAAAGTGACTTAACGCGCACCCAAAGTGTCCTAACTCCCAACGAAAGTGACTTAACGTTTTTTACGGAGAATACCGCAGCCCTTTCTTGCGAATATTACGTTTAAAAGGAGGGGTTGTTGAGATGAACAAAGAACGCGCAAAAGAAATCTTCAAATCTGAAGACATGATTCCGGTCATGCACGAAGACCGTGAAATTTACATCGAAGAGGTTATTGAACGTAACGAAATGGCGCGCATTCACCCGACGGATCAGCCGAACATCGTTCAAAAGGTTCCATTATATGAATTGAAAGAACAAGAATAAGCCAAAAGCCGCACTCAGAACTGAGGCGGCTTTTCTTTTTTAGGTGTGTACATCCTTCCACACTTGCTTAATAATGGAAATATAAGGAACAGAAATACATAGTAGGAGGATTATATGAAGAAAATATTTTGGTTGTCGTGCTTATTCTTTTTAGCTGCTTGTTCGGAAGCTGACACAGAAGAACCCTACACGGTTGAAGATGCGAAAGAAGATGGACATGTGATCGTTGAACATCAATCAGAACAATTTGATCAAATAAAAAACGGAGCCCTGGAAGTCGAAAATGTAAAAGAAATGGCCACTTTCATTAAAAATGTGGAACAAGGAGCGGAAGACGACCTTGACGTCTCCATCTTCAGTCCAGACGGTTCCCATTACCAGAACTCCTTCTCCTACGATGGAGAGGCCATCCGTTTCGTCAACAATTATGGTGCCTATCCGTCGTCCCCTGCCGGCACATTCGATTGTGAATACGTGACTCGTCGCGGGCCAATGGTGTATGTGAGCAACTGCCAATCTGAAGAAGGGAAAGATCTCTCTACTCTGCTAAGCTTTGTGGGTACCGAAAAATCATTTAGAGAAGCTGCAAATTAAAGAAAACCCGGACCATGTGATGAAACATGATCCGGGTTTTCTCTAATTCTGAATATATTTCTCAAACACATCGTCAAAGTCTTTACGGGTATTCTCTTTGTACTTTTGTATAAACCAATCATACGCAAAAGTAGCCGCTTCACCGAACTCTTTTGAAATGTCATTTTCATGGAACCGGTTGTCATGGATAAGGTCCTGCGCCATTCCAATGCTGTCTTTTGCAAAAGCCGCCTGTCGCTGATTTTCCTCCTGAATTTGAGAGATGGACACAAGAGATTTATACAAGTCGGCAATCGCTTCTCCTTCATCCTTGGCGATGTCGATGCTCATGTACTGATCACCGATGTAAAACTTGATTTCTAAATCCAGGTCGATCGTCCCTGCCGTCTCCACAGATACATGGCGGATCGGATGCTGGTAATAGTCATAGCGTTTGATGTTCCGTTTGCTGCTTGTCGCTTTGTCACCATCGAGGTGGATAAGCGCCCGGTTCGTAAAGCAGTATTCATCACTTTTTGACTTGATCAAAAAATGGATTTTCTCTCCATCTTCCGTCAATACAAAATCATCGGACTGTGCTTTATCAAAGTCTTCTTTTCTTATGATCTTTCCAATGTCACTCAATCCTAATGCATCACTGGCCATTTTCTTGAACATGGTTCTACCCCCTGAATGATTGTATTCGTTGTTTACTTCGATACTATAGACCTAAATCCTCTTGTTGAAAATAAAAAAGCTGGAGCACCGTATGCTCCAGCTTTTACAACTATTACTTTTGAAGCGCCAGTTTCAGCTGGTGATCACCGACTGTGTACTCTTTCATCGCTTCTTTTTCACCGACCGTCAAATTATTCACAAGAACATTTTCACGGATCAGCTGTTCATTTTGCTGGATGGCTTCTTTCACGTCTGCATCTCCATCAAGGGCGATGTCGACGCGAAGATCGATTGGAAGATCCTGCTGTTTACGCTCATCCTGGATGACACGGATCACTTCACGTGCGAGGCCTTCAAGACGCAGCTCTTCTGTGATGTTCGTATCGAGCACAACGTGGAAGTCCTGGTTGGATCCCATAGAAAGTCCAGCATCCGCGACGCGTTCAACGTTCAACAGATCCATCGTCACTTCGACTTCCCCATCTCCTGTCGGCACAACGACTTTCTCGTCCTGGACGATTTTCGCTGCTTCTTCGTCTGAAAGTTTTTCAAGGTAGCCTTTCACGACACCAACATTTTTCCCTAGAACAGGTCCTGCCGCACGGAAATTCAGCTTCACTTCATAACGGACAAGATCATCAGAAGACTGCTTCACAACCACATCCTTCACGTTGATCTCATCACGGATGATATTGCTGTATTCTTCGAGCGCTTTTCCTTGATCCTGGTTGACCGGAATGACGACAAGTTCAGATAGAGGCTGCTTCGTTTTGATGGACTCTGTATTACGGACTCCACGAGCAAGCTCAACCACTTGCAGGACAGCATCCATATCTTTTTCAAGCTGTGTGTTGACAACTGTATCGTCTACTTTCGGGAAGTACGCCAAGTGCACACTTTCACCCGTCAAGTTTTGATAGATGTCATCAGCAAGGAACGGCGTGTAAGGAGCCATCAGCTGACTCAGCTGTGCCAACACTTCGTGGAGTGTGTGGTAAGCCGCTTTCTTGGACTCTGTCATGCCTTCTTCCCAGAAACGGTCACGGGAACGACGGATGTACCAGTTACTCACTTCATCAACATACTTCTCAAGAGCTTTCGCAGCTTTTGTGAAGTCATAGTCGTTCAACGCTTCTTCTACGACACCCGTCACACTGTTGAGGCGGGAAAGAACCCAGCGGTCAAGCAGTGTCTTTTCGCCTTCTTCATTTTTATCGAACGTGTATCCATCAATATTGGCATACAACGTGTAGAAACCGTGCGTGTTCACGAGTGTGTCGATGACTTTCGATTTCGCTTCGATGACGACACGTTCGGAGAATCGCTTGTTGTTCCATGGTGCACTGTCAGCAAGAAGTGCCCAACGGAAAGCGTCAGCACCGAATTTCGTAACAAGATCTGTCGGGTTTAGAGCGTTCCCTTTACTCTTGGACATCTTGCGCCCTTCTTCATCAAGGATGTGACCTGTAGAAAGGACACGCTTGTATGGAGCTTTACCCGTAAACAATGTGGAAACAGCAAGCAGACTGTAGAACCATCCACGTGTCTGGTCAATTCCTTCACAGATGACATCTGCAGGGAACTGCTTCTCAAACTGATCTTTGTTTTCAAACGGGTAGTGCTGCTGGGCAAATGGCATAGAACCAGAGTCGAACCATACGTCGATAACTTCTGGTACACGGTTCATTGTGCCGTTACATTTTTCACAGGTTACCTGGACGCGGTCGACATAAGGCTTGTGAAGCTCAACATCACCGATATCACCGATCGCTTTTTCTTGTAGATCCGCTTTGCTGTGCGGTGCGTACTGGTGGTCACAAGAATCACACATCCAGATTGGCAGTGGTGTTCCCCAGAAACGGTTACGACCGATGTTCCAGTCGACCATGTTTTCAAGGAAGTTACCGAAGCGGCCATCTTTGATGTGGTTCGGATGCCAAGTCACTTCCTGGTTGTTTTTGATGAACTGATCTTTCAGTTCTGTGGTCTTGATGAACCAGCTCTCGATTGCGTAATAAAGCAATGGAGAATCACAACGCCAGCAATGTGGGTAGCTGTGCTCGTATTTTTCTTTATGGAAAAGAAGTCCTTCATTTGCCAGGTATTTCACGATGTCGACGTCACAGTCTTTGACGAATCGGCCTTCAAATGGAGGGATATCCTCTGTGTAACGACCTTGGCCATCAACGACATTGAAGAAGGACAAGTTGTTTTCCTTCACCAGGTTGTAGTCATCTTCACCATAAGCGGGTGCGATGTGTACGACACCTGTTCCGCTTTCTGCGTTTACGAAGTCTGCTTCAACTACGAAGTGACCACGTTCAGGCTTAACGAATGGGAACGGCGGCTGGTATTCAACATCCTTGAATTCGCTCCCTTTATGCTTGGAAACGACTTCGTACTCTTCTCCGAGGTTCTTCTCAGCAAGAGCTTCCGCAACGATGTACACTTCTCCATCTTTTTTCGCCTTGATATAGTCAAGGTCCGAGTGAACAGCAAGCGTTACGTTGGCTGGCAATGTCCATGGCGTTGTCGTCCATCCCAGGAAGAATTCATTTTCAGAACCCTTCACTTTGAACTTCGCGGTTGCGGATAGGTCTTTGACATCTTCATAGCCCTGTGCCACTTCGTGGGAGCTCAATGTCGTCTGACAGCTCGGGCAGTAAGGGGTAACACGGTGACCTTTAGAAAGCAGGTTACGCTTGTGAAGGTCACTCAGGATATACCAGACACTTTCAATATAACGATCCTGTAGAGTGACATACGGATCATCCATATCGAGCCAGTAACCGATGGATTCCGTAAACTCACGCCACTCTTTTTCGTAGTTGAAGACACTTTCCTTACATTTCTCGATGAACTTCTCGACACCGTACTCTTCGATCTGCTGTTTTCCGGAGATGCCAAGCTGTTTCTCAACTTCAAGCTCTACCGGCAGACCGTGGGTATCCCAGCCGCCCTTACGGAGTACTTGATAGCCCTGCATCGTTTTGTAACGTCCGACAAAGTCCTTGATGACGCGGCCAAGCACGTGACCGGCGTGAGGAAGGCCGTTGGCTGTCGGCGGTCCTTCATAAAAAACAAATGTTTCTGCACCTTCGCGCTCGTTCATGGAGCGACGGAAGACATTTTCTTTATTCCAGTAATCTTTGACACGATTTTCGCGGTCTAAAGCCGCTTCTTTCGTATTGACACTGCGCATTTCTTCCACCTCTTACCCTTTGATTTTTTGTATAGAAAAATGATTACGAACTTCCTAGTGACGTCAGGGACAAAATAAAAAATCCGCCCCTGCTGTAAAAACAGGGACGGATTTGATTCCGCGGTACCACCCATATTCCGCACACAACGTGCACGGCTCTCGGTTCACAAAACGGATAACGGCCGCCCACCGGTTCCACTTACTCTGTATCATTTCAGCAGAACTTCTCAGAGATGATCTTCAGCTATTACCTGTCATCGCTTCACACCAGCCAGCGACTCTCTTGAGACAGAAATAAAAGCCTACTCTTCCCGTCAACGAAACTATACGTATCTTCTCCATATCCTACAATGTAATCTTTTGTATGTCAAAGCTTTCTTACCCTCATCCTCGCCCATTTTTCAAAACCTTATACGTATTCACTTTATCTTATCGCTTTCTATAAAAATTCCATATTATCGCCAATCACCTGTTTTGCTTACAATAAAATTAAGCCCTGTTAAATATTGAAAATAAGCTCCCTATTCTTGAAGACTCAGTTTCGAGACTTTTGTTAGGTGGATGGGGGCTGCGGGGAATAGCTCGCTTTCCGCGGGAGCGCGGTGAGCCTCCTCGGACTGCGTCCTGTGGGGTCTCACCAAGCACTTTTTTCCCGCAGGAGTCTCGCCATTCCCCTCCGCCCTTTGCCATATAAGTATCTCGAAACCACTTCCAGGAAAGGGAAGCTTTTACTCCTAAGGAAAGTGAAGCAACATGGATTCTCCTACAACATTTTGAATGATAAAGCCTGTTATAGAGCGCTTTATCACTATAGATTCAGGATCTGTGAAAGACACTCATACGGGGCAAAGGGGTTCGTTTCTCACTTTTATCGTATGGGGTGGCTGGGAAGCTGCGAGACTCCCGTGGGAGAAAGGAGATCGGCGAGATCCCGCAGGGCGTAGCCCGAGGAAGCTCGGCACTCCCCCACAGGAAAGCGAGTAGCTTCCCAGCCACCCCTGACTCCAAATATGGCAAACGAAGCCCCCAAACATCTCGAAACTGAGTCTTCCACAATCCTCCATATTCTTTAATAACTGCATACACAAACAACATATAACCGGAAGCGGAATAATAGGAAAGAAGGGATTACTTATGTCAGATGAAGTAAAACGTCATGTTCAGGAAGTATTTTCGAAAAACAAGCAGGCGTATGTCGACAGTACGACCCATAAAAAACAATCGGATCTCGATGCTATCGTAGAGTGGCTGAAACCCGATGATTCTCACAAAGCACTGGATATCGCTACAGGAGGTGGCCATGTCGCCAAAGCCCTGAGTAGCCATTGCGGAACGGTTTTCGCCACAGACCTCACAAAAGACATGCTGCAAAACACCGCCTATCACTTGAATTCTCAATCAAACATTGAATACGTAGTCGCTGATGCGGAGCAACTCCCTTTTCTTGACGACAGTTTTGATCTTGTCACTTGCCGTATTGCTCCTCATCACTTCCCTTCCCCCAATCGTTTTATTGAGGAGGTGGCCCGCGTCTTAAAAGACAACGGTAAATTTTTAATGATTGATAACGTGGCACCTGAAGATGATCAATTGGATGAGTTTTATAATCGGTTCGAGAAAAAACGTGATTACAGCCACGTCCGCGCTCTCAAAATCAGTGATTGGGAAAAGCTTTTCCGCAACCACCGTTTGAACGTCAAACAATACCTCACGAGAAAGAAGATCATGCCTTTCCAAGACTGGGTACGACGTACATTAGACGATGAAACAGACCAAAAAGCCGTTGAAGAATTTTTTAAACAAGCACCCGCAGAAGCAAAGAACCACTTTTCCATCACAGAAGAAAACGATCATGTGAAATCTTTCGCGATCGATGAGTATATGGTAATCGTAGAAAAACATTCCTCCTGACGAATAATCCACCATCACATTGGAAAAATAAGCGAGGTATTGAATTTGTATGTGAGGTGGAGATCAATGGATATCGTCGTAATGGCCCGGGCTTTGTTCGGAACGTCGCTTGGGTTTCACATTATTTATGCAACGATTGGTGTTGGACTTCCCGTCATGATCATCATCGCGGAAGTCCTCCACTTTATAAAAAAAGACCCGGATTATGCGTTGATGGCGAAACGATGGACGAAAGGTTTCGCTATTTTATTGGCTGTATCGATTGCTTCAGGAACCATTGTCGGTGTCATGATCTCCCTATTATTCCCAGACTTCATGGAGATCGTTGGACAAGTCATCGCGCTCCCGTTCCAAATGGAGATTTTCGCATTTCTTATTGAAGCTGTGTTCATGTCGATCTATTTATATGCGGCCGACCGTCTGCCGCCGACATTGAGACTTGTCAGCATTATATCTGTCGCACTTGGAGCAACCGCATCGGCCATCTTAATCACCGATGTCCATGCGTGGATGAACACACCGGCAGGTTTTAACATTACACCAGATGGTGAGATCACAGATGTAAATACGTGGGCCGCCTTTTTCAATCCAAGTTTCGGTGTCACCGCCATCCACGTGACTTTGTCTGCTTATATGACCGTTGCCTTTCTCGTTGCTTCTATTGCCGCGCTCCGACTCATGAGAAGCAAAATCACGAAAGCTGAGCGTGCCTACCATAAAAAAGCACTGACCATCGCTCTTTACTTCGGCGCGCTCATGTCTCTTGCAACAGCAGTCAACGGGCATGAAACAGCACAGATGCTTCATGAATACAATCCACGTAAATTGGCAGCTGCGGAGGGACTTTTCGAAACTCAACGCTACGCTCCGTTATCCGTCGGTGGTTATACTTCTCTGGAAGATCAACGAGTGAAATACGCAGTCGAAATCCCTTACGCACTCAGTTTTCTTGCTGGTGATCGTTTGGATACAGAAGTGATGGGACTCAATGAATGGCCCGAAGAATTATGGCCGCCGCTTTATGTCCACATCCTCTTCAATGTCATGGTCGGGATTGGTACGGTCCTCATTCTCGTTGCATTCATCGCTTTGTTCTGGAAACACGTCCTGAAAAAAGAGTTTCCAAGCTGGATTCTGGCTATGCTCGTTGTCAGTGGTCCGCTCGCGATGCTTGCCATTGAAGCGGGCTGGTGCTTCAGCTGTATCGGTCGGCAGCCGTGGACCATCAATGAAGTGCTGCGTACAGATGAGGCGGCAACTAAATCCAACAGCGTCGGTTTCCTTTTCTACCTTTTCATGACCCTGTATATTACTTTGCTGTTTGTCACTGGATTCGTGATGCGCTATTACTTCAAACGAAACCCGGTCCGTAAAGATTTGGATGCGCGAGAAGCGTAAGAAAACATCATCCCAGAAAGGACGTACAACCTATGGAAGCATCAACATTAGCGATTACGATTTTGTGGAGCTTGCTTTTCGTCTATTCCATCCTCGGGTCTCTCGACTTCGGTGCAGGATTCTGGGGCATGATTTATGGAAGAAATGAAGAAAAAAGTGCCTCCCAAATCGCCAACCGTTTTCTTTCTCCCACATGGGAAGTGACCAACGTCTTTCTCGTCATATTCGTCGTATCTGTCGTCACTTTTTTCCCGTTCGCTACAACCTTGCTCAGCAATGTTCTGCTCGTCCCGGTCGGACTCGGGGTACTGCTCTTGACGATTCGCACGACGTTCATGGTTTTCCAGCATCACGCTGATCGGTATAAAGACCTGCTCCGGCTGACTTCCGGTTTTACCGGATTGATCATTCCGGCACTTCTCGTCAGTATACTTCCGATCACTTTAGGGGGATTCGTCAGTGTTGAAAGTGGCTATCCCCGCCTGGAGTACGGAGAATTGCTCACCCACCCGACCTTGTATATGCATATCTTGTTCGGATTATCGACCGAGCTTTTCATCTCGGCCATTTTCCTGATGGATTATGCGAAGGAAGCAGAGGACTGGAACGCCTATGATACTTTTCGCAAACATTCACTTTGGCTTGGGCCTGTCAGTATCGCCATCGCCATGTTGACGATCGGCACATTCCCTGATGAGGCTTCATGGATCGTTGATAACATCCAGGAACACTGGGTGGCGTTCGGTTTATCCCTTCTGTTCTTTCTCATCGGTTATGGCTTTCTCTTCATCAGAAAAAAAGACGGCCATCGGGGGCTGGCACGCCCCGCTGTCATCATGGTTGGCTTACAATATGCCGTCGCAATTTATGCTTATGGGGCCGCACACCTGCCTTACTTGATTTATCCGGATATTACCATCACAGACGGGTTCACAAACCCTGATACGTTCTATCAGATGCTGATTGTCTATGCCGTCGGATTCGGAATTCTCATCCCAGCTTTCTACCTTTTCTGGCGTCTCTTCCTCAAAGACCGCCGCTACTTGAAACAGGAATAACTCTCAACGGCACCCACCTCGTGGGGTGCCGTTTTTTGTTTATCCGCTTTTTAAAAAAGGTACATAACTACCATATTCCATGGATCCCTTAGAACTTCTTATAGAAAAGGAGCAAAGATATGCAGGAACTGACGAAGGATTATCTCGAAGAAGCTATTCAAGACAGCCGCCCCTTCGCTTCATCCGGGAATGTCAACATGAGTCTCCCTCAATACGACGAAACCATCAAGGATTACCTTGGTGTGACCATCATCACAACAGACGGAGAGTGCTTTTCAGCCGGTAATAATGACAAATATATTCCGATGCAGAGCACTTCAAAAATTATCGGCCTTATGCTCGCTTTACAGGATTTCGGAAAAGAGCGTGTATTCCAAACAGTAGGCATGGAACCAATGGGTGATTTTTTCAATTCCATCAGCCAGCTTGAGTCTTATGATACAAGTAAACCTTTCAATCCAATGATCAACGCAGGAGCCATAGCTGTTGCTGCGTTGATTAAAGGACAAACCGTTGATAAACGATTCCATCGCTATATGGATTTCCTGCGTCAGGTAACGAATAATGAGCAGCTAGAAATGAGCAAGGAAGTATATGAGGCCGAAAAGGCGAACGGTGCACGGAACCGCTCCCTCGCTTACTTCATGGAGAGTACCGGTACGTTGGTTACGGATGTAGAAGAGGCGCTCGACCTTTATTTCCGAATGAATTCCGTCATGATGTGCTGTCACGATTTCGCCCGCGTGGGTCTGTTTTTAGCAAAAGGAGGACTGGACCTTGAAACAGGTGAAAAGCTGATCCCCTCCCACCACTTACGCACAGTGAAGGCAATCATGATGACATCAGGGATGTATAATTCATCCGGGCACTATGCAGTGGAAGCAGGTTTTCCTTGTAAAAGTGGAGTATCTGGAAGCATCATCGGTTCCTCCCCTGGACGTATGGGAATCGGCGTGGTAGGACCGGCCATTGATGAAAAAGGGAACAGTACAGCCGGAGGTGCCTTGATAAAAAAGCTCTCACAGGACCTTGAACTTAATATGTTCGGTGTCGAGAACACAGAAAGGAAGTATGAAGATGGCGTTTGATTATGATCTCGATTTTGATAATATCGACTTCCGCAAAAATCCCGAGAAGTACCGCGTCGGACGTGGCGAACAAGGGGTATTGCTCGTAGAACCATATAAAAGTGAAATCCTGGCTCACTGGCGCTTCAAGACACCGGAAATCGCCCGGGAATCATCGGATAAAATCTATCAGATGTTTCTCGACTACAAAGAAGCGGATGACTTCGTCGGCATGGATATGGCCCGGAAGTTCCTACAGATGGGCTACACACGCTCGCGGCGATACGCGAATTATAAAGGAGGGAAAAAATATGACAAAAACGGAGAAGTGAATGATCGCGACATTGACAACGAGAAAGCAGAATCCGCAAGAATTTTCGAGGAAAAATGGGTGCTGGCCCGTGAAGATGAGGATTATCTAAAGAAAAAGAAAGCCCACCAAAAGGAACACGGATAATATATTGACAATTTCGACTATTGAACGTAGGATAACATTAACCCGAGTAAACAAATCGGATTAATAAAATGGAGGGGTGTACGCGTGAAAACATACCCACTTCTGATTAACCTGCTGTTCATGGTCATCTCCTGGTCCATCGGAGTTTACTTCCTATCTGTCATTTACACTCCAACGATCATCATCCCCCTCTTCAATGACTTTATCTGGATTCGCGACTACAAAGGACTCCTCGGCTTGACGGCTATTTTTACTGTCATGACTATTCCCTTGGTGGCCATCCTTTATAAAAAACGCGGACAAATGAAGAGAAAGACAACATGGTACGGCATGAATGCCATCACTCACCTGCTCTGGATCGGTACGCTTGCTCTACAAGTCAAAACAGTTCTCTACAACTTAGGAATCTGTCATTAATTTACAGGATTCCCATCTCCTCTGTCGAACCATTGAGGTAGAGGAGGAATACATATGGATTTTAAAACCTTTTATGAAGAGTACAAACGAAGAGCAAGCCAACAAGATTTAGATTACTTGAAAAAAGTGACATCACAAGCCCTCGTTGCAAGAGAGATCCGTCATGGGGAAAGAGTGGATTACTCGTATGAAGAGTCGATGGAGGGATGGCATCAAGCCTTCGAACATTTCAAGGACCAGGATATGGACTGGATTTACACCGACCATTCCGTGACCATGCTTAATGAAAACATCCAGCTTGCCGCCTTCTGGATTTCCATCCGGTTAAACGGAGAACTCCTGCCAACATCCAACCTCTTTTTTGATACATTCGAAAAACAGGGTGACGAATGGCTGCTCGTCCGCAGCTATATCGAATCCGGCGTGCAAAACCCACCCATCTAAGCCTCCTCTTTTAGAAGGAGGCTTTTTTCTCATCCCAAAAAAGTTTTCGGAAAAATTTCTTGTCAGCATATTGTCAAAACTTTCTGAGTAGTGTAGAGTATTCAGCAATTAGAAAAAATTACAATTGAATCTCTTATCATGAGAGGCAGAGGGATTGGCCCGACGAAGCCTCAGCAACCCCTGGTTTTACCAGGAAGGTGCTAACTCCAACAAGTTGTTTTATCCAACTTGAAAGATAAGAAGAAGAACCGTACCCACAAAAGTCTTCTTCTTCAAGAAGGCTTTTTTTATTTCCCTTTTTAGATTTTATCAAGGCGTTGGATATTGAACCATTAACTAATAAAGGATGTGTTGTTATGTGTCCGCATACGGATACGAAATTCGTTCAGACCGGGAACCAGCGGGATGAACCTACGGGGGCGATTAACCCTCCTGTATATTTTTCCACCCCCTTCCGCCACCCCGGTTTAGGAGAGTCGACAGGTTTTGATTACACGCGAACCGGCAATCCTACCCGTCAAACTCTGGAGTCTTCCATCACTGATATCGAAGGTGGGGATGCAGGATTTGCGTTCAGCTCCGGGATGGCTGCGATTCAAACCGCCCTCTCCCTTTTTAAAAAAGGCGATGAAATCATCGTTTCCGAAGATTTATATGGAGGGACGTTCCGCTTATTTGAACACATGGAAGAGCGTTACGACCTTCGCTTTCATTATTGTGACAGCAGCAACCTTGAACGCATCCATACCTACATCAATGAACGAACGAAAGCCATTTATGTGGAAACACCGACAAATCCGCTGATGCATACGGCTGACATCAAGCAGATTTCAACAGTCACGAAAGCCCACAATCTTCTCCTGCTTGTTGATAACACCCTTTATACACCGGTGTTACAGCAGCCGATAGCAGAAGGGGCCGATGTCGTCATCCATAGTGCTACGAAATATTTGGCGGGTCATAATGACGTACTGGCCGGAATCCTTGTAAGTAAAGGAAAAGCCGTAAGCGAGAAGCTCGCTTTTCATCAGAATACATCTGGAGCTGTCCTCTCTCCTTTCGATTCATGGCTTGTGATGCGCGGGATGAAGACGCTCCCCCTTCGGATGCGCCAGCATGAAGCAAATGCGAAATCCGTGCTTGCCTTCCTGGAGGACCACCCGAATGTGACAGATATCTTCTACCCTGGAAAAGGCGGGATGTTATCATTCAGACTTCAATCCGAAGAATGGATCGACCCCTTTCTAAGAAACTTAAACTTGATTAGTTTTGCCGAAAGTCTCGGTGGTGTAGAGAGCTTAATCACCTACCCTGCGACCCAGACCCACGCTGATATTCCAGAAGAAACCCGGATCAGTTACGGGGTTTGTAACCGCCTGCTCCGTTTCTCTGTCGGTGTCGAACATATCGATGACTTGATTCAAGATCTTGACTATTCCCTTGCCCAATTACCAAAGGAGGAACCGATCCGATGAATGATCATTCTTTGCAAACCCGATTGTTGCACAGCGATTATAAATTCGATCCGCACAACGGAGCGGTCAGTGTCCCGATTCAGCAGGCATCTACCTTCCATCAGCAGGATTTCGACAATCCCGGAATCTATGATTACAGCCGATCCGGCAATCCGACCCGAAAAGCACTGGAAGACACCATTGCGGGACTGGAGAGCGGAAGTCACGGCTTTGCTTTCGCCTCTGGAATGGCTGCGATTTCTACGGCCTTCATGCTTTTATCGAAAGGTGACCATGTCGTCATCACCCAGGATGTGTATGGGGGAACTTTTCGTATGATCCGCGATGTTCTCGTCAGATTTGGAATCGATCATACATTTGTGGATATGACGGACCTCCATGAAGTAGCAACGGCCATTCAGTCAAACACCAAACTTTTGTATATAGAAACACCTTCCAATCCGACGCTTGAAATCACAGATATTCGTGCCGTCGCAAAATTAGCAAAAGCGAATGATTGTTGGACATTCGTCGATAACACGTTCATGACTCCCGCTCTGCAGCGCCCACTTGAACTTGGTGCAGATCTTGTCCTGCATAGTGCAACGAAGTTCATCGCTGGTCACAGCGATGTGGTGGCAGGCCTTGCCGCTACCCACGATGAAGACATCGCAAAGCAACTCGGTTTTTTGCAAAATTCATTCGGCTCCATTCTCGGCGCACACGATTGTTGGCTCGTGCTTCGCGGCTTGAAAACCTTACATTGCCGAATGACGCAATCTTCAGCCTCTGCTGTAAAGATCGCAGAGAAATTAAGCGTTCACCCACTCGTAGAACACGTCTACTACCCCGGATTCCGTTTCCATCCGGGAAGCTCGACTCAAACGTACCAGGCACAAGGGTCTGGAGCAGTATTGTCCTTCAGGCTGCGTGATGAAGAAGCAGTAAGACAGTTCACAAAACATGTGGAAATCCCGGTTTATGCGGTTAGCCTCGGGGCAGTCGAATCAATTTTATCCTATCCCGCACGGATGTCTCACGCCTCCATGCCAAAAGAAGAGCGTGAAAAGCGTGGCATAACTGATGGTCTGCTTCGTTTATCCGTGGGGCTTGAGAACCCGGAAGATCTACTCAACGATTTCCATCAAGCTTTAGAAAAACTCGAACCCCAGGCATTTCTACAAACAGGAGGTTGAGCGATGGATGGAAGCGGAGCATAACTCCCTGCTCGAATGTTCTCAAGTTTAAGCAGCGGCAGGGTGCTTTTATCAGTATTCTCTTAGGAAACTTATTAGCGAATGTATAGCTTTTATTAGCATCTGGTCCTTCTTCCTTCACAAAAAACGCCGAACATCAGCATAAGCTGCGTTCGGCGTTTTCTTATTTATGCTTATAAATCACTGTACTATACACTTGCGACTTCGCTTTTGGATCCAAATGCTTGGCGGCACTGTTCACCGCTGCCATCGCTTCATTGAAACCAGAGGCGATGAGCATCGTTTTCGCTGGATAGACGGCCGCATCACCAGCGACAAATACCCCTTCCAGACTCGCACACATATCTGTCGAAACGGGGATTCTTCCTTTGTCCGTTTCCAATCCCCACTCGTCATATAAACTCTTATCGATTTGCAATCCTTCATAGACGAGGATATGATCGACCTCAAGCACGGAACTGCCTTGAAGGATCGCTTCTTTGAGAGCTTCATCTCCTCGCAGCTCTTCAATCTTTTTATTTTTATGGATGTGAACAGAGGAAGCTTCTACCTTTTCAACATCCTGTTCATAGACCGCTTTAAATTCATCCCCGCGATTCAATAGATGAACTTCTTCTGCCACCCCTTCAAGAGCGAGTGACCAGTCAATGCCGACACGGTTTTGCGAGACGACCGCAACTTTCTGCCCTCGATACTGTTCCAGGTTTTGAATGGTGTAGTGAATCTGTTTCCCGTCATAGAGATCGCTGCCTTTCACTTCAAGCGGCTGCATTTCAAACGTGCCCAGACCGGAAGCGACAATCACGGTTTTTGTATAATGCGTTTGGCCGTCATCTGTCTTGAGGAGCAGATTTCCATCTTCTTTTTTATCGATAGATGTCACTTTCACCCCTGTCACAAAGGCAGGTTCAATCATTTCCGCCTGTTCCTTGACATTTGTGACGAGATCTTCCCCTGTAATACCCGGGAACCCGCCGACGTCATAGATTTTCTTCTCCGGATAGAAAAAGGAAACCTTGCCCCCGACTTGAGGCTGGTACTCGATGACTTTTGTCTTCAAATCTCTCATTCCACTATAAAAAGCAGCATATAATCCTGTGGTTCCTCCACCAATTACTGTTACATCATACATCTCTTCCATGGACGTGAACTCCTTTTTCTATTGGGTTTTCATAAGCAAATAGACAAAATATGGGGTGCTGACAATCGACACGACAATCCCTACAGGAATCTCTGCCGGGGCGATGATATTTTTCCCAATCGTATCAGCCACGACTAAAAATATCGCTCCGATCAATGCAGCGGCGGGAATCATCCGTTGATGCCCGGGGCCGACGATTCGGCGGGCGATATGCGGAGCCACAAGACCAAGGAAGGCGATTCCTCCTCCTGCAGCCACTGATAAACCGGCCAGACCGACAGCAAGAAGTAAAAACGTCCGCCGCGCTTTTTCCACTGGAATACCGAGTCCCATCGACATCGAATCCCCTAAATTCATAACGTTCAACGTTCGAGATCTATAGATGGTCCAGGCAATCATCAATAGGATGGGTGGTACAATGACAAACACGAGATTCCAATTGCCCATCCATAAATCCCCTGCTAACCATACGAGCGCCTGATTAAAATCCTGGGGGTTCATTTTCACTTGAAAAATGATGAGTACTGCGCTGAAACCTGCATTCACACCGATTCCGACGAGAATGAGGCGTATAGGGTTAACCCCTTTTTTCCAAGCGAGCGCATACACAAGGAAAGCTGCCAGGAACGCACCAATGAGGGCAAACAATGGCAAAATGTAAATACCAAAACCGGTAACCACCGCCATCGACGTTTGGAAAAAGAAAATATATAAAATGACAGCAAATCCTGCGCCTGTATTAATTCCAAGAATACCCGGGTCGGCAAGGTCGTTCTGCGTGACTCCCTGGAGAATCGCCCCGGAAACGGCCAGTCCTGCGCCCACGAATAAAGCGAGGACCATGGATGGAAGTCTGAAATTAAAGAGCACCAGCTCCTGGCGGTCGGTCCCCTGCCCGATGAATGTTTTCAGAACGTCCAGAGGAGCAATTTTAACAACGCCCATGTTCAAACTGATGAGAACCATCAAGCCTAGGAAAAGAAACAGCACGGCCATCACAAAAGAAAAACGTGTCTTCCTCATAAACTCCCCCTCCCTTCACCACGAGCAAGGTAAAGGAAAAATGGGACACCAATGCATGCTGTAATGGCTCCAACCGGTGTTTCGTAAGGGGCATTGACAAGTCTCGCTCCGATATCTGACAGAACAAGCAGCAAGCTTCCGAGCACCGCAGATACGGGGATGATCAGCCGATAATCGGAACCCACGAAAAAACGCGCCACGTGAGGGATAACCAACCCGATAAACCCGACCGTTCCTGCAACAGAAACAGCTGCTCCCGTTAATAGGAAAACGACGATGACGCCGAGAGCTTTGACTAAGAATGTATTTTGACCAAGACCTTTGGAAACCTCATCCCCGAGACTCAAAATCGTCACGGATTTTGAAATCAAGGCAGCCAGGCTCAATCCTACCGCCCCCGCAACCAGCAGGATTTGGACAGACATCCAATCCGTTGCGGCTAATCCGCCGGCATACCAGAAGCTCATTTGTTTGGCTACTTGAAAGTGTAAAGAAATAGCCGAGGAAAGTGAACTCAGCATCCCGCCGATAGCGACACCAGCGAGCGCTAACTTTGCCGGCGTCAGACCACCTCTGGAAAAGGATCCTACCGCAAAAACAAGAATCACTCCGAGTCCCGCTCCAATAAACGCAGCAGCGGTCATTCCGATGTTACTGACAGCAGGAAAAAAGACAATCGTCAATATTAAGGCAAACGCAGCTCCATGGGTGACCCCCATAATAGACGGCGAAGCGAGCGGATTTCTCGTCAGTCCCTGCATGACGGCACCTGACACCGCTAAAAATGCTCCGACAAGGGCACCAGCAAAAGCCCGAGGCATGCGCAACTCTCGTATGACGGCATGGTTCGTAGACTCAGGGGCAAAAGAGAAAAGCGAATCCCAAACCGTACGCAGTGATATGTCCGTCACTCCGACTGAAATTGATAAAGCCATCACTACAGCTAATAGAATCATGCCACCTGTAAGAATAAAGGCCGCACGCCATACTTTTCTCGTTCTTTCATTCCACTCTTTGTTCGCTTCTCTTGTTCGTTCTTCCACTGCCAGCGACCCTCTCTACCTATGTATCTATCTTTGTTTGACACATCCGTTGATAATGATTATCATTATCTTATCATAAACTTCCGAGGAGGAACAAATAAATGTCGAAAAAAGTAACCCTTTACATAACCGGTTTACTGCTTCTCGTTTTGTTAGCAACAGGATGCAGCAGTGAAAATGAGGATTCATCCTCTACAGAAGGGGAGTCTGAAGATACAGCAGCCAGCGAAGAAAACAGCGAGGAAACAAGCGAACGTACGCTTAAACATGCGATGGGCGAAATTACTCTAAAAGAAAAGCCCGAGCGCATTCTTGCTCCTTATTTGGAAGATTCACTCGTAGCACTAGGCGAAAAGCCTGTCGCCCAGTGGTCCATCGGTGAAACCGTCCTGAATTACCTGCAGCCACAACTTGAAGGCGTACCTAAAGTCGGCTGGGATTTACCCGTTGAACAAACCATTGAGCAAAACCCTGATCTCATTATCTTCAGTGCCCCTTCTGCATTGCAGAATGGAAGCTATGAGGACTATGCCAGCATTGCCAAAACGTATGTCTTTGATGAAGAGACGGGAGCTGATTGGAGACAACAGCTGACAACGATGGGAGAAATTTTGAACAAACAGAACGAAGCAGAACAAGTGCTGTCTGATTTTGACCAAAAAGCAGAAGAAGCCTCGTCAACGATCAAAGAAAACATCGGCGATGAATCCGTCGCATTCGTCTGGACGATGGGCGAGCAGTTCTATGTTTTTGATGAAAACCGTTACGGCGCCGAAATTTTCTACAATGAAATGGGCATCGCTAAACCTGATTTCCTCCAAAGTCTCCCCGAAGAAGGCGAACAATGGAACCCTGTAGCTCTTGAAAAACTGGGCGAGTTGGATGCTGAACACGTATTCCTCATCGGAAACGAAGGCGAGCCTGGATTTGAAATTCTCGAAAACAGCTCTGTATGGCAGAACACCCCTGCTGCACAGAATGGCCAGGTATACGAAATGAACGACCCGAGTCACTGGACCATTGACGGTG
The DNA here is from genome assembly GCF_009856445.1 of Halobacillus litoralis. GTDB lineage: Bacteria > Bacillota > Bacilli > Bacillales > Halobacillaceae > Halobacillus > Halobacillus litoralis. The sequence goes on along the minus strand of NZ_WMFA01000010.1, from coordinate 68,126 downwards.
TCATCGCCCATGAAATGAGCATTGATCAAATGGTAGACACATTAAGTAAATAGAATGTAAAGATTCGCGCAAACTTTATGAAGTTTGCGCGTTTTTTATTGCATAATCCTCCGTGGTATCATACATTGATATCGGATTTCGATAGAGGGGGTGTTCAACATGCTCAGGGACTTTTTCTTAGGATCCATCAAGATCCATATTCTCTATCACGCAAGCATTGAACCCATCTATGGAGCGTTTCTTATGGAAGAGCTTGCTTCCCACGGCTATGAAATCAGCCCGGGAACCCTCTACCCTACCCTGAATCAACTCCACAAAGACGCATTGCTTGAGAAATACGAAGAAAAAGTGGAAGGAAAGATTAGAAAATATTACGTCATTACGGATAAAGGCAGGCAAGTGCTTGCTGAAGGAAAAGAACAAGTCCGTGAACTGGCAGAAGAAATTTTAGGAAAAGATTGGAGGAATCTCGACAATGAGTAAACCAAAAGGTTCTCTTTTGGAAATATTCAAAGCATCAACAAAGCTTGGTTTGACATCTTTCGGTGGTCCGGTTGCCCACCTGGCTTACTTCAAAGATGAGTACATCGACAGAAAAAAATGGTTGGATGATAAAACATACGCAGACATCATTGCCCTATGTCAATTCCTGCCCGGCCCTGCAAGCAGTCAGGTCGGAATCGCGATTGGTATGCTCCGTGGTGGATTGCTCGGCGGCATCATCTCATGGATCGGTTTTACAGTACCATCGATTATCGTTCTCGTTCTTTTTGCTCTGTTATATCAATCGTTCGACCTCGCAGATGCGAACTTCATTCACAGCTTGAAGGTCGTAGCAGCAGCTGTCGTCCTGCACGCATTGATTGGTCTTGGAAAAAAACTGACGCCGGACCGGCCTCGGATTGCCATAGCGTTAGTGTCTGCACTTATTTTACTTCTTTACCCATCCGCCTGGATGCAGTTGTTGATCATTCTCGCTGCTGGATTATTCGGTTGGAAAATGTTTTCAAGCATGGTGGAATCTAAAATCCAGCCATTCCCTGTGACATTTTCGAAGAAGGTCGGTGTCGCCTCTCTTGGCGTACTGGTCTCTCTTCTTGCCTTTTTACCAATTCTTGCAAGAAACACGGAGAGCGTGCTGATTCAACTCTTCGATACGTTCTTCCGTGTCGGTTCCCTCGTATTTGGCGGCGGCCATGTCGTCTTGCCGATGCTTGAACGTGAAGTCGTACCAACCGGATGGCTGACAGCGAATGAATTCCTTGCTGGTTATGGAATGGCACAAGCGGTTCCTGGACCATTGTTCACGTTCTCAAGTTATCTCGGGACAATGATTGAAGGTATTGCAGGAGCCCTCGTGGCAACCGCGGGTATTTTCCTGCCCTCCTTCCTGTTTTTAATGGCGGCTCTGCCATTTTTGAACGAACTCAGAAAGCGCCCGGCCTTCCAGGGTGTTCTTACAGGAGTAAACGCAAGTGTTGTCGGCATTCTTCTTGCTGCTTTTTATGACCCAGTATTGAAAAGTTCCATAATGGAAGGAGCAGACTTCGCTCTCGCTGCCATCCTTTTCGCTCTTTTACACTTCTTCAAAGTTCCTGCGTGGGCTATCGTTTTAATCGGTGTCGGCGCCGGCGCTGTTTTGAATTTATTGTAAGAAATAAGGCACGAAAGTCCTCTTTTGTGTCTTTTTCTTTGTTTTTTTATAAAAGTTACTCCACTGATGCAGGAAGTTCACTATAATAGTCGAACTTTATCAAAATATGACAACTATGGAGGTTTTTCAATGGCTGAAGAACAAACTAGATATTCTCGTCTCGCTGAAATCACCCAGCTCATCAACACCGAGCATGATTTACGCGATGTATTAGAACACGTGGTCACAGCCATATCTGAAGAAATCATGCGGTGCGATTCTGTCGGCATTTATCTCCCCCGGGAGGATGGTACCTATCAAGGCTATGTCGGAAAACCGGCCTTGATCAATGGAATGACCCTCGATATGCACATCGTGGATCCGGAGTATGATCTCCTCGCTAAAGAGGTCATCGAAACAAGAAAAACCATTTACATACCGGATACTTCGAAGGATGATCGTCCCGATCAACGGGCTATACAAGCGTTTAAAATCAATTCTCTGCTTGTCGCCCCGATTTCTTATGAAAAGGAACTCTACGGCCTGGTATTTTTGTTTGATTACGGGACACCGATGAATTTGACAGAATCGGAAATCGAATCCGTAAAGGCTTACGTCAATATGGCCGCTGTGGCTATTAGAAATGCAAACAACCTCACGCGTAAAGAGAAATTGATCAGCGAAAAACAACTCCTGCTCAATGTCACCCGTGACCTTTCCTTATGTTCATCTTTACAAGAAGCCCTGGACAAATGCTTCTATTATTTAGGAGAAGTTCTGGATAATCCAAATATCGGTGCCCACTTCATTGACCCTGTCGCAGAACACAAGCTGAAGCCTGCGAGCCTTAGTAAAGAAAGCGAGTGGACAGAAGAAGACTGGAAGGAAACCCATCAGAGTGTTCAATTCAATCATAGAGAAGATCCAGTTTTTCAAGAGGTGATTGCTAAAAAGACATCCATTCATGTTCCTGACGTTTTTCATGATAACCGGACGAACAAGGAAATCTGTGAAAAGTTCGGAATCAAAGGATTGTATATGATTCCTCTCGTTTCACTCGGGGAAGTGCTTGGTGCGATTGCCATCGTAAACCTGAAAGAATCCGGTCAAGTCTACTCTGACTCTGCCTGCCAATTGGCTGAATCCATCGTCGATACTACCGCTCCTGTTCTTTTCAACCTGCTCTATATGGAGAAACAGGAAATGATTATACAGGACCGCACATCTGAACTGATCCAAAAGAATGATGAGCTGGAAGAAGCCATATCGGAACTTACGCAGATGAGTCGCGAGAAAGATTTGATCCTTAATTCTGCGGGGGAGGGAATCTTTGGGATCAACCTAGATGGGCAGATTACTTTCGCCAATCCTTCGGCAACCGAATTGTTAGGTTATGATGATGAGAAAGAAATCATAGGTGCTCCTTATTCCTATATCTTCGATGGTCAAAAAACATTCCTGGAGCATTATGAACAAAAAACCGGACATACAGATAAAGATCTTTTTTTCTTTAAAAAGTCCGGGGATACTTTTCCCGTGGAATATGTCATCACCCCCAAGCTTGAGAACGATCGCACCACCGGTTATGTCGTCACTTTCAAAGACGTAACTTCAAGAAAACAAATGGAAGAAAAAATAAAATACCACGCCTATTATGACAGCGTAACCAATGTACCAAACCGTGTGTTGTTCCACGACCGACTCAACCAGGCGCTTCAATATGCGGAACTGACAGACAAACCGATCGCCATTCTCTTCCTCGACTTGGATCGCTTTAAGAAAATCAATGATACTTTCGGCCATAGTTTTGGAGACAAGGTCCTTTTGAATGTGGCAGAACGCCTCCAAAAAGCCGTGCCAAACGGAGCCACTGTCTCAAGACAGGGCGGGGATGAGTTCATTATTCTCCTGCCGACGATTGAACGGGAAGAAGGAGCCGTCAAATGTGCGAAAAAAATCCTCGAAGCCTTTAAGGATTCTTTTGTCATCGGGGACCATGAGATTTCCATCAAAACCAGTATCGGCATCAGTCTTTACCCAGAAAACGGGGATACAGCAGAGACGCTGATTAAGCATGCGGATGTCGCGATGTACAAAGCGAAAGACCTTGCTGGTAATCAATATCAGCTGTTCTCACCAGAAATAGAAAGCCGGACGCTTGAACAGATCCAGCTTGAGAATGACCTGTTCAAGGCCTTGCAGAAAAACGATGAATTTGAGCTGTATTACCAGCCAAAATTCGATGTACGTACAGAAAAGCTCATTGGTATGGAATCTCTGATCCGGTGGAATCATCCACAACGTGGCACCCTCCCTCCCGGCCATTTCATTCCTCTCGCAGAGGAAACGGGCCTCATTACAAACCTTGGAGAATGGGTCATCCGAGAAGCGTGCCGGCAAATGAAAAAATGGGTGTCTTATGGATATTCAGAATTGATCGTATCCGCTAATTTATCTCCTCAACAATTCAATCAACAGAACCTTGTGCTTACGGTGGCTGGGATATTAGAAGAAACCGGTCTCCCAGCTAAACACCTTGAACTTGAACTAACGGAGAATTTAATTATCCATAATACGGAGCACACATTAAGAACAATCAGCCAGCTGAAAGAACTCGGTGTCCAGATTTCCATTGATGATTTCGGTACGGGCTATTCTTCTCTTGGCTATTTAAAAGATTTTCCTGTCGATACTTTAAAAATAGACAAATCCTTTATTAACGACGTCACGACAAATCGGAACAATGCGGCGATTACAAAAACCATCATAACCCTTGCTGACAGCCTGCAGCTCAACGTGATCGCAGAAGGCGTTGAAAAAGCAGACCAGGCCGCTTTCCTCGCTGAGCACGGTTGTCATTGGATTCAGGGGTTTTATTACAGTCATCCGCTGCAAGCGGAAACATTTGAAGATCATTTTTTGAAATCATTCATACAAAGGGGATAAAGCTATGAAATCTGTTCGTGCTGTGTTAGATTACTTGGTTGCTGGAGAGGTATCTTATATTTTCGGAATACCAGCAGGATCTGTGAATGCTTTTTTTGATGAACTTTATGATACTCCCTCCATCACACCGATCGTGACCAAACATGAAGGAGCCGCGTCTTACATGGCAGCTGCTTATGCAAAATATTCAAACTCCCTCGGTGTTTGCATTGGAAGCAGCGGCCCGGGAGGAACAAACCTTGTGACAGGGGCAGCGAATGCCATGCGTGAACATCTTCCTGTGCTATTTTTGACAGGAGCCGTTCCTGTAGACACGGTCGGTCTGAACGCTTCTCAAGAATTACATGCCGATCCGCTCTACCATTCTGTTACAAAATACAGCCAGAGAGTCGACCGTGCAGAAGACCTGCTTCCCGAGATTCACAAAGCCGTGGAGATCGCTATGACAGGTGTCCCCGGCCCGGTCCACATCGCCATGCCGATTGATGTTCAATTGACAGATATTCTGGAACCAGCCATCCCAACGTTCCCTCAACGAACGCCATTGCTTCCGACAGATGAGATTGTCTTGGAAACAGCCAAAACGCTTGCATCAAGTGAAAGTGGCTTCTTATTTGTAGGGCAAGGGATCCGCGGTGCTGTGGATGATGTAATTGAGCTGGCGGAGACCTTAAACTGGCCGATTGTCACCAGCCCCCAAGCCAAAGGATTCATTCCCGATCATCACCCTTTGAAGCGAGGAATCTTCGGTTTTGCCGGACATGAAGAGGCTTCCGACCTGATCAATCATGGAAAAGAAGAAACCGTGCTTGTGCTTGGATCAAGTCTTGGGGAAACAGCCACGAACAATTGGAACCCGAATATTACAAAGAACCGGACATTTATTCAAGTAGATTATGATGCGACCGTTTTCAATAGAAAATACCCCGTCGACCAGCCGCTTCACGGAGACATTGATGTAACAGTTTCTTCTTTGATCACAGCTTTGAACGGGTTAGGTGTTAAACGGGCCCCCCTTCCTGCAATCGATCCAGCAGTTCCAGGTATAACCGAAGAGTACAACTCCCAAAACGTGTTATGGTCCTTGCAGGAGAAGCTTCCCGCCGATACTCGTTATACCATCGACATCGGTGAATTCATGGCTTACGTCGTCCACTACATGGGTGTGAAAAGTGAAGATTCCTTCGATATTAACGTCCACTTTGGAGCGATGGGAAGCGGAATCGGAAGTGCCTTGGGAGCGAAATTGGCAGACCCGGGACGTCCAACCGTAAGCATTACGGGGGATGGGTGTTTCTTCATGCACGGTATGGAACTTCTGACAGCAAAAGAATATGACATCCCTGTTTTATTTATCGTAATGAATAACTCTAGACTCGGTATGGTCCATCACGGACATACCCTTCAATACAAACGCGCCCATGAGCGCTTTGGACAGCAAGAAGTCAACATCTCCCAGATGGCCGCTTCCCTCGGTGTGCCGAATGCACGCATTGAATCAATGGAAGACCTCAATGGCGAAAATCTATCAGCGATTCTAAACGCTGATGGCCCTGCCATCTTAGAGGTGGCTCTTGTCGATGATAACGTCCCTCCAATGGGGGACCGCGTGAAATTTCTATCTTCTTTCGGAAAATAAATGTGACTGATGAACGAACTTTATAGAAAAGCATTGAAACTTCATGCCACCCTCTTTATGATGAAACTATCAAAACGAAGAGGGTGCTTTTTTTATGAAAAAACCACTATTCCTTATCCTTATACTTGTGATCGGTGCCGCCCTATCCGGGTGCTCCTCTGAGTCCGAAGAGGAAGCCCATATTGACCATGTGAACGGTGACATCAGAGAAGAGACCGCCTCCGTGACGACACTTCCATCATTCATGGATGAAAAACCACAGGAAATGCACGACATCTATATGGCTGCTGCTCAAAGCAAAGAATTGCTTGAGAACATCCCTTGCTACTGCGGATGCGGGGAGAGTGTAGGACATCGGGACAACTATGACTGCTTTGTCAACAAAACCAATGAAGATGGCAGTATCATCTGGGATGATCACGGCACAAAATGCGGGGTTTGCATGGAGATTGCTGCACAATCCATCATTGATTATCAGGATGGTAAATCAATAAAAGAGATTCGCGAAAAGATCGACTCTACCTACGAAAATGGCTATGCAGAACCAACACCAACGCCTGCTCTATAATCAAAAAAGACCAGAGAACTCTCTGGTCTTTTTTGATTCCTCTATTCAATGAAAGTCTCTATTACTTCTTCTCCATGACAGCAAAGTACTGATTTTCATTGTCCGCAAAGTTGAACACCCTGCCCGTCGGCATGTGAACTATTTCCCCTACCGTCACTTTTTTATTTAATAAATCACGATGCAGCTCCTCAAAATGATTTGTGAAAAACATTAAGGAAGGTGGATCAAGGTTGAGCTCCGGAGACATCCTTGCAACTACTTCTTTATCGTGGAGGACAATGGTTGTCTCCACTCCCTCCTTGGGAGAAACTTCCATCCATCTCATTCCATCCCCGTTATTTTCTTCAGAAACCACCACGAACCCTAACTTCTCTGTCCAAAATTTCACGGCTTCATCCTGGTCATGGACATACAACATAATTTGACCTACTTTACTGAGCACGGTACCCCACTCCCTAACAGTGATCCTTAACTATTCGCTAATTGGAGCGGGAATCCCTCTTACTATAAAAAACTCTAGCAACCTTGTCATTTTATAGAAAAGATTCAGCCCCGCATTTTATGTAAAGAAGAAGAGCCTGACCGCCATGGCAATAACGGCGAGAATCAGGAACCGTTGAATCCATTTGTCTCCATGTCTGACCGCAAATTTACTGCCTAAAAAAGCACCGAGGCTCGTACCGATGGCCAATGTAATTCCATAGCCCCAATGGATTTGACCATTGACGACAAAAACCACCAAAGCAGACAGTGTATAAACAGCAACGACAAATACTTTGATGCTATTAATCTTCACTAAAGATAACCCCGTCACTAAGGTCAGCGCTGCTATAATGACAAAACCTACCCCGGCCTGGATGAATCCTCCATAGATCCCTATAAAGAAAAAGATAAGAACCAATGCAATCTTCTTCATCCGGGAGTTCTCGCCGTTTGATGCGGACAGGTTTTTGTGAGGCTTCCATATCATGATCACTAAGACGATAATCATCACAATCGATAGGATACGATTGAATAGATCATCCGGAATATTCACAGCAATTTGTGCGCCCACGATTGAGCCGATGAGAGCGGGTACGGCTAGTAGAAAACTGAACCGTGCATCAAAGTAGCCGTCTTTACGATAAGACGCGATAGCGACAATGTTCTGTGCCATCAACGCAATTCGGTTCGTACCATTAGCTACAGCGGAAGGCAGACCGAAGAAAATGAGCATGGGTAGCGTTAAAAGCGATCCCCCACCCGCAATGACATTAATGAAACCTGCTCCGATTCCTACCCCTAAAATAGCGAGAAAAGATAGAATGGTCACATTCTCCCTCCTTTCTATTTAATCTTTTGTGCCAGCATGATCTATAAACTCTTCTATTTCATCCAATTTCGTGGTCTTCAACACAATTCCTTCTCGATCTAAAACGAGATAGGTCGGGAAACGAACAATTTCCTCCCCATGTGCTTGGATGGGGGCCTCTTTTTTCACTTGAACGTCCACCTGTGTAAGATCAATCGCTTCATTCGCCTGCATTTTGGCTACCAGATCATACATCCGTTCATATTCAGGATCCGCCTCTCCTTCTTTCGGAACTTCCTCCACAAAGGCCTGAAAATGAAAGTCTCCATCCCTCTCAGGTAAAGGTAATGACTGTTGACCACTTGTACATCCCGTCAATATGAACAGTAAAACAAGCACATACCAAAAGTACGTCTTCTTCAAACCATCCACCTCCTTCTTACTTCTTCATCATACAAAAAAATATAACATTCCGGGGTAAAAAAAGCAGAACCCCGGTTTTCGGGGTTCTGCTTATCATACTACGCTGTAGAATAATGATCCATCTCTTCGCCAAGCTTGCCTTTCATGGCCAGTCTCGCCCGGTGAAGACGTGACTTAACGGCCGCCTGTGTGATCTGAAGCGTTTGGGCGATTTCCTTTTCCTGCAATTGTTTATCGTAACTCAATTGAAACACCGCGCGAAGCTTAGGGGATAACGTGCTGATCCGCTTCTTGATGTCTTCTTCCAGATGACGGCATTCACATATATGTTCAACATCAGAAACAGCATTTTCATAGACAGGTTGGGGCATCGGCATCTCCTCGATCGGCATAATGACTGCCTTCTTCTCTTTGCGCAGAAGGTCAATGGCTTTTCGGTGGGCGATCGTGGAGAGCCAAGCCCCCACCTTTCCTTCTTCACGGACTTCATCGAGTTTATCGTAGGCTTTTATAAAGGTTTCTTGAAGGATATCTTCAGCTGAACAAGGGTTCTTCGTCACTTTTAAAGCTGTGTAATAAACACGATGATAATACTGTTCATACATCTCACAAAAGTCCATCTTCTTGTATCTCTCCCTTTATTCGAAGTGTTCCTTTATAAAGCCCGGAGCGTCCCCTTCATCGAAACTTAAAACTTCATAAGGTTCAGGATCGTTTTTATCGAAATAAAAAGCGATAAGATAAGCTCCCTCTTCTTTATTTGCTTCTCCTTCGAAAAGCGTTTCAATTTGTACATGATTTGTAACTTCAAGAGGTTCAACATCATCCCCTCTTAATTGTTCAAACACAAATCGAGGTCTGCTATATCGATCGTCTAGACTTTGAGGCCAGCGGTAGACTTCAGCACGCTGTACGTCTTCGGCCTGGGTCATCACTTGTTCGTACATGCCCTCTTCTTTCAACCACTCCATCGTATTCTCATAGGATGGGTAAAGACGAACATAATATGGATTCTCACGTGTTCCATTCACGGTAAAGGTAACCCCTGTATCCAATCCTCTGGGTGTAACCATTTCGTCATATGAAAGTTGTTCAAGGTCCTGTTTTAACACTTCCATAAACGCAGAAATTTTCTCCGGATCGTACAAATCCTTTCCACTACGGCCTGAATAAGGGTGCATCAACAATTGATTGATCTCAGAAACATCTAATGCAAGCACAGGATATTGAATACTTTTGTATTCTTGTGTTTCATAAACAGCTTTCTTCTCATCCCTCACTTTTTCATCATCTATACGATATTGGCGATAGATCTCACTTCCGTCCTTCATTTGATAGACAAAGAAGAAGTAATCTTCCCCTTTCTTTAGAGGGTTGCTCACATCGATTAGTTTCTCATGAAGGTCTATCGCAGATTGGATAGCCGCTTCAGAAGTAATGTAAGGAACTTTCCTATCGTGATCAGCAAGTTGTTGATATTCCCAATATCCACTACTGATATAGACCTTTTCCACTTCATCCTGCTCAGGGACATAAGATTCGTAATTTTGCCAGAGGAGCGGAATAGCCGCAATCAATACACCAGCTGCCACACCATAACCCAGCCAACCTGTTACGTTTTTCTTGTTGAATATTCTCCAGGTTTTTTCAAGCAGCATGGAAGCTGCGGCAAAACCAAATGTTCCACCAATGAAATAGCCTGTGATCATCCAACTATACGTATTTTGGGCAACACTGAAATACATGCCTCCGAATAAGGCGAAGCAGAATGTGACCCCGAGTTTGAAAACAGGGTTCAGGGCGCGTACCGCTAACGCACGGCCCGCCGCTTCCAGAGGTCGTTTTTTATAGAGCCATACGGAAATCACGTAAAAGAGAACGGCCATGCCTCCATAAATGAATAAGGAAAGAGCTTCAACAGGGACACTGACCTCTTCCGGACCATAGCTCCGGTACTCCAACAAGTCTACCAGTGGTGAAAAATATTGAAGGGAACGATCTAACACCATGTCCCCGGAATAGCCTTTAATATAGGAGGTCAAATGAAAAGCAATCAACACGTATAACCCCACAGGTAAAAACAGCAGAATAAAAGTCAAAACTCCTTGCACAGCGGACATCCCGGTTAAAGTCCCAACAAAAACGCCCGCTGCGAAAATAAGAAGGCTCATTGTGGTAAACAACCATAACCAATAACTCGCATTCCCAATCGTATAGTACTCTGTGACATCCGTTACTCCAGCCGTAACAACGAGAACCAAATAATTAAGTAAAATCGGCAGGATTAATAGAATAATGCCTGAGAGAATATGGTGATGAAACAGTTTCCCTCTCTTCATAGGAAAGCTGTGAGCGAAATCTGAAGCTCCTTTGACATGCAGGTAACGGAATAAAAACACCGCCATAAGCGCCGGCATCACAATTAAAAATAGCGACTGAAGTTCATAAGCAAAGATTCCGCCAAATAACCCACGGTCATCTGTGATACGAGGTTCCTCTCTCCCGAATTCCATAAATAACTGCATCGGCACAATAAAGAACAACCCTAAAAAGTAAACGATACTGATCCATCCAACATTACGGAAATCCTGCTTGATGATCTCTTTATTAAACGAGGATGTTTTCGAACGCATACCCTACACCTCCCATTTCATAAATGAAGATTTCTTCCAGAGTAAGTGGGAGCCTGTCATAAACAAGAGGCCGGTACTTTTGGAGGTCAGCTGAAATGTCCGTTTCATTTCCCCGGACAATCAGCAGCCAGACACTGCCACGTTTTTCTTTGTGAAGAATATCGAGATCCATGGTTTCCGGCTGAAAAGAATCATCACGGAAAGCGACCTGGATCTTATGGACATCGGCTTTCAGATCATCCAAATCACGTTCAAGGAGAATTTCCCCTTTATGTAGGATTCCGACATGATCGCAAATGTCTTCGACTTCCCTCAAGTTGTGGGAGGATATTAAAACCGTCATCTCCCGTTCCGCCACATCCTGAATGATCAAGCTGCGGACTTTCTGCCTCATGACAGCATCGAGACCGTCGAATGGTTCATCGAGGATCAGTACATCAGGCATCGATGCCATCGCCAGCCAAAACGCGACTTGCCGCTGCATCCCTTTGGAAAACTGACTGATTTTCTTTGTTTCATCCAGTTGAAAGACTTTCTTTAATTTTTCATACCGTTCTTCGTTCCAACTGTCATACATGGACCGGTAATAATCTGCCATATGACGAGTGGTGTATTGGGGCAGAAAGTACAGACTATCCGGGATGAAGACCATCCTTTGTTTGACGGATTCATTCTCAAAGACGTCATTATCCAAAATATGAACCTGCCCATTATTCTGTTTGAGAATACCTGTAAGAATCCTCATTAACGTTGTTTTCCCTGCACCATTGGAACCAAGAAGACCGTAGATGGAACCTTTGTTCACTCGAAAAGAAACGTCTCTGAGAATCTTGGTTCGATCGAAAGATTTACTGACCGTATTCACTTCAATCATCCTGCTGACCTCCTTCAACTTCGCGGAGAAGAGCTGCGATCTCTTCTGAAGTCATCCCTAAATAAATCGCTTCCGCAAACAGCTTCTTCAACTCTTCTCTCACTTTTTTCAACTCCTCTTCGTTATCGACTTTTCCAGAAGGATGCACGAAGCTTCCCTTCCCTTTCAACGAGTAGATATACCCTTGCGTCTCCAACTCACGATAGGCTTTCTGAATCGTGTTCGGGTTAATCGTCAACTGTTGGGCAAGCTCCCTCACAGAAGGTAGTTTTTCGTCTTCCTTCAGAACGTCATTGATAATCAGTTGCTTCAGCTTTTCTACGAGCTGCTCGTAAATCGGCTTTCGGCTCCTGACGTCCAACTCAAACATCCAGCCACCTCCATCGGTGTGTTCTATCTGTATTAACTGTATTATTACTCCTAGTACAGTAGTATATAGGAGGATCTTCCATTTGAGAAGCCTTTTTTTTATTTTTTACCAAACTCTTAAATTCTGCTTATAGGATCCTGACTCTTTTCATGAAGAAAACAAAGTATGAATAGGATGAAAGGGATGACCTAAGAAAAAAGAGGGTGATGAACGTGAAGGACTATGCTGAACAAGCGAATTTTGAGCATCTGTTCTGGTTGCAGATTCTTGGAGATCATGCCCGTTTTATTCGGGATTCTTTGTACGCCTCAGAAGAGGAAACATTAAATCAAGCGCGGAATTATGCTACACAATGGGATGACCTTTTAAAGAACGTGCGCGAAGGTAATGTCGAGGACATGGTGAGTTTTTCAAAGCAAGCAGGAGAAAAAGCACGGAAGTTTCACAAGTTTAAACTCAACCTGATCGAGCGATCCCTTTTTGGAAAAGTAAAGATTCATTTGAGCCCAACTTTCCTTAATCATATGGTCAATGAAGTAGAAGAATATTTGCTTGTTCTCGGTTTCTTAGGAAAAGGGGATGTCCCTCCATTATTTCATGAGCTGCACCACCATATGCTGTGGTTAATGGATGCTTCAGGTCATGCAGGTGCCATCCATGATGAAATGGATGCTGTGGAAAAAAGGCTTAAAGATAAAAGTGATACGTTCCGGCAACATTTCGATCAGTTCTACATAAAGGCCGTGGAGATGAAAGGATATCTAAGAACCAACCAGCACTCCTTCCCTGCTCTGAAACGGTTTAACAATGAAGTGGAACTGGAAATGAAAATCTTCCGTACATTTTTAACAGAATTAGAGGAGATGGAGATGAATGAGGTCATACTCGGCACATTCTCCCCTCTCATGGCTGATCATATGGCAAGAGAAGAATGCTACTACCTTTACAAACTTGCAGAAACCACAAATGGCGAATATCCCGCCTGTGACCCAACCAAACCCAGGGTGGAGTGAATTACCATAATCTGTATGACCTGGTACGCCAGTAAATGTAAAAAAGCCGCAGGGCCATAAAATGGCTCTGCGGATTTTTTATTTGGGAAGGTCGTCGTTGGGGAGTGGAAAGAAGTCCCGTATGTAGCTGTAGTCTCCCGCCATTCGTCCAACAGGCTTCAGTTCGTAGGGATTCACTTTGTCTGTTTCTTCATAAACGTCGTCCTGGATATGGTAACCGACCAACCTTCCTAAAACCAGATTCCCTTCACCAATTTCTATGACTCGATCGAGCTCACATTCCATGTGAACAGGCGATTGTTTCACCCTTGGCACAGGTATAAAATCACCGTCTTCGAAATCTGTACCTGCCCTCTCAAACTCATCAATATCAGCATCAAACCTTTTACTGCTTTCATGCATCTGGTTAGCCAACGATTCAGAAACGACATTGATAATAAACTGCTTTGTTTCCTTTATATTTTTCAGTGTGTCTTTATCTCTATCCGCTCTCCCTATCGAAAAACAAAGAGTAATTGGATTCATGGATGCGACCGTAAAAAAACTGAAAGGTGCCAGATTGCGGATGCCATCTCCACTTATAGTGGAGACCCACGCGATCGGGCGCGGCACCACCGCTCCTTTGATTAACTTGCTCATGGAATGGTTTTGAAAATTTTCTTTACTAATATTCAATTGATCCCTCCTCTATTCCTCTAGTGTATGGCTTTTTCTCTCAAGGCTCATCTTCCCTGCTCATTATATGCGTTTAACATTTTATGTAAAGGGAATATATGGGTATCTTACAGTTTGTCGAAAGGGGATCTTTCATTGGGAGATTTATGGAATAGTATCAAAGAGGGGATCACCACGATTTCCGACTTTTTATGGACGTATCCATTAGCGATCATTTTAATTCTGGGCGGGATCTTCCTTACCATCCGAATTAAGTTTTTCCAATTCCGCTTTTTCGGTCACGTCCTCCACCAAACCATCGGACAAATCTTCAAGAAAACAGAAAAGAAAGGAACCATCACTCCATTCCAGGCTTTCACTTCAGCATTAGCCTCTACAGCGGGTGCAACGAATATCGTCGGTGTGCCTGTCGCGATTTCTCTAGGTGGACCAGGTGCTCTGTTTTGGATGTGGCTTGTCGCTTTAATCGGAATGGCTACAAAGTATAGTGAAATTTTATTAGGGATGAAGTACAGGGAAAAGAACGACAAAAACATTTGGGTCGGCGGACCACAATACTACATAAAAAAGGCCCTGGGTTGGAAGTGGGTCTCGACCGCCTTCGCATTCTTCCTAATGATTGAATTAATCCCAAGCACGATGGTGCAATCAAACTCTATCGCTACGCAGACAGAGGGGGCCTTTGGATGGCCGGTTGAGATTACGGGGATCGTCATGTGTGCAGCCATTGCCATCGTAGTTTTCGGAGGTATTAAACGGATCGCCAAGGTCACCGATAAGATGGTGCCGGGCATGGTGCTCATTTACCTCGCTGTCTGTTTGTACGTAATCTTTGCCAACATCGATCAAATCCCCAACGTATTTGGATTGATTTTCACCCACGCTTTCACACCCATTTCAGCTACTGGCGGTTTTGCCGGTGCGGCTGTTGCCCAAGCTTTACGCTGGGGGATTGCACGCGGTCTTTATTCTAACGAAGCCGGTCTTGGAACTGCATCGATCGCCCACGCGGCCGCAAAAACAGATCACCCGTCCCGCCAGGCATTATGGGGAATCTTCAGCGTTTTCGTTGATACAATTGTCATCTGTACGGTGTCCGGTTTGACCGTTCTCGTCACCGGCGCATGGCAGGAAGTCGGTGGAAGTGATGCATCGAATATGATCAACGTCGCCATCGGATCCGAATTCGGAGACGCGTTCGGAGGCAGTTTCATCACTGTATTTTTACTCTTTTTCGTAATTACTACCATCGGTGTCCTCGTCTTTTACGGAGAAAAACAAGCGGAATACCTGTTCAGCCTACGCGCAGCTAAAATCATGCGGATTGTCTACATTGTAGCCGTATTCGTAGGAGCGATCGGAGGACTTCAGTTCGTGTGGCAATTCCTCGACTTGATTTTAGCCTTCGTCCTACTTACAAACATTATTCCACTATTGTTCCTGCATAAGGAAATCGCTGCATTAACGGATGACTATGTGAACCGCGTGTACAAAAAGCGGACGAAGAAAAGGAAGGTCGAGCTGTTTCAGGAGGAAGAAGATGCAAGTTAACCCTATCGCACCGAAAAAGGAGATCCCTGTACAGGGATCTCCTTTTCATTTCTATGATCCACTTGTTCATGAACGCTCACATACAGAGCACCATCCGCTTTCGATCGCTCTAAATACCTTCTTCCACATTCACCACATCGTCCTGGATCGTATGTTCATCCGTTGATGAATGTATATTTCCACGCTCTTTCATTCATACGATCCATTGTAAAAATCCAAAAAAATACAAGCACCTATCAAAGGTGCTTGTTCAAGTGGTTTATCTCAAGAAAACGTGGTCGCCGATGACTGTTGTCACTTCTTTACTGCTCAAATAGTCACTTTGCGCTTTATCAGGATTATAGAAAAATAGAGACTCACGGTCATAGCCTTGATAAGCAATGGCTTCATTGACCGCACGTTTTGACTCAGCGCTTGCCGGCTGGTTAATCGTACCATTCAAAACAGGAGAGAACTGAATGCCGTCATAGATGACGCCATTCACGGAATCTGGGAAAAGATCACTTTCCACACGGTTTAAAACAACTGTGGCTACGGCAACCTTACCTGAATAACTTTCACCCTTCGCCTCTGCTTCAACTAGACGAGCGAGTAAATCTTTTTCAGATTCACTAAGAGCAACGGGAAGCTGCAACTGCTCCCCAGGATAAATTTCTGCGTTCGATTTATTGTTCATGGCCTGCAATTGTTGGGCAGAAACACCATGTTTCATAGCAATTTTATAAATAGAATCGCCCTTTTGGACGGTATGAGTGTTGGCGTGGGCAAAACTTTCGACAGGGAAGGAAAAAGCGAGCAAACTAACAGTAGCAATTCCTGTCAGCATCAATTTTTTGAACATTTAAAATCTACCTCCTTATCAGGTTCCCTAATAAGGTAACATAGGCGGATTAAGAGATTCATTATTAATTCTTTCCATCGTTTCCATGGAAATTTTCAGTATAAAAAAAGGCCCCCTAGAGGAGCCTCTTCCCATTTGTTAAGCTTTTTGCCAATCTACATTCAGGGTAACCCCTGCTGCTTTCAGTGTAGTGAAAACTGGGCAGCGTTGGTCAACGATTTCCTGAAGTTCTTCGATACGCTCTTGAGATTCTGACGTTTCTACTTCCGCTTTAATGTTCACCGTGTCAAAGTAAGGCTTTACATCCGCCGTCCCCATCAACCCTCGCATATCGAGAGTCCCGTTGATATCAAACGAAATACTTTGAAGGTCGAACTTCATTTCCTTCGCCACCATGTTCGCAACGACCGTTTCACAGCCTGCGAGCGAACCTAACAGCGTTGCAAGTGGGTCAGCACCTTCATCTGTTCCGCCCATTTGCTTCGGTTCATCAATCGTCAATGAATGTTTTCCTGCCTCGATTTCCGATTTCATCCCTTGAGACTTACTCGTGATCGCTACTTTATGTTCGGACATGTACAATTCCTCCTTGTTGTTGGTTACAGGGATACTATACACCCTGACCATTTTCGGCAAACCTCATGTGCTCACCGTTGTAATCTGCCTTACAAAAGAAGCAAGGTGATTCTATTACCAGGGAACATATGCTATCGTCTAAAGGAAGACCAATTAGGGTAAAGTGGTAACAAGACGTTGATATTATTTGCTAAAGCAGGTGTTTTTTATGCTCGATACCCACGCAAGGAAATTCGTTCAACCATCCATTGAACGAACCGCTTCTTACTTTCTACAAAAAGGGCGCTCCGCCAATGAGATTACCGTGCTCGCTTTGTTTTTCGGGCTTGGTACAAGTGTGCTCTATGTGCTCGGTTTTCCGATATTAGCGGTCGTATTTTTGTGGCTTTCCGGATTTTTAGACGCCGTGGATGGGACAATGGCCAGGAATACCAAAACCTCCCCTTTCGGAACCGTCATGGATATTACATTCGATCGAATCGTTGAAATTGGGATGATCTTAGCCATTGCTTATATTCACCCAGAAGTCTTATGGCCACTTCTCCTTCTCAGTGTATCCATCATCGTGTCGATGACGATCTTCTTAGTTGTAGGAGCCGTTTCAGAAAAAGCAGGAATCAAATCCTTCTACTATCAAGCGGGACTTGCGGAGAGGACAGAAGGCTTCGTTCTGTTCAGTGTGATGCTCTTATTCCCTCCATTCCTCTTCTGGTCAACACTATTGTTCTTTGCTGTAGAATTGTTTACAGGTATTCAAAGGTTCATGGAAGCCAAACGAATATTAAAATAAAACCCGTCCCGGCTTATGTGACCACTAAGCCGAGATGGGTTTTTGCTTTTTCTGCATCGATGGATAATACTTGATCCTTTTTCAAATAGCCTTCCTTGTTCAAACGACTGATTTCTGCACTCGTTGTCTCCCTAGTTGCACCGATCATCGTCGCGATGTCCTGATGGGTCAACTTCATCTCGACGGTTTGCCACTCCTGGTGACGACGGCCGCTTTTTTCACTAAGCATGAGCAGCAGATAAAGAATCCGCTCCCGCACCTCACCTAAAGCAATCTTCTCACTTCTTTTGTAAAAATCGTTCAATTTAGACGAAAGTAACTGAACGAGACGAAGCGTGATCTTCGGGTACTTTTCCATAAATCGTTCGAACTCTTCCCTGCTCATCAAACATACATATGTATCAGTCATCGCCTCTGCGTACATTTCATAATCTGTCAGAGTCAGCGTAGAGGCCTCCCCAAATAGATTTCCGTCTTTCAGTATGTCCAATGTGAACTGTTTCCCCTGCTGGTTTGTTCGGTATAAACGGATCTGTCCTTTTTTCAAAATATATAAATGCTCAGCTGGATGTTCAGGCGAGAGGATTACTTCACCTTTCGCTACTTTTTTCATTTCACTGATGGCATCTACGTCCATTAGTTCTTCTTTTGTTAATTCTTCAAACAAATTCACTTCGGATAAGAGGGTCTGTTTATCCATCATTCCACCCCTTTCAGTACCATCAAATATACTTGATCCAAAGGCGGACGCAAAGTTAAACGTCCAAGGTCGCCTCCCCCACCCGTTTCACACCACGGATTTTCGAAAAATCTTCGACAAGTTTAGAAAGGGCGCGGTCCTTTTCTTTCGCTTCAATCATAAAATCTACAGGTGTGCCGAGATCCTTCAACTCTTTCAGGAGAGGGCGAATGAAATCAGCGTCCACAAAATCGGCATGACTCCTGTACGCCTTTTCCGACTTCGGCGACGAAATATGAATTTTTGGTGGAAGGCCCAGCCTGTCCCACGTTTTATAAAAGCGAGGCAGGATTTTAGAAAGAGGTTCATCTTCGGTGTGATTCGCCATGTAATGGTGGTAATCAAACATCATCGGAATGTCCTCTTTTTCACAGACATCAAGGGTTTCCGTTGTCGTATAGGTTTTGTCATCATTCTCAAGTGTCATCTGCTGTTTAATTGGACCCGGGAGCTTTTTAATATTTTCATGAAAACGAGAGACGGCTGCTTTTTTATCCCCATACGCGCCACCTACATGTAGATTGATATGTGATTCATTGTGCAGCCCCATCGCTTGAAGCATCGCATAATGGTACTCCATGTCCTGGACAGCATTGTCCGTCACATGAGGACGGTCACTCGTGAAAAGGGTGAATTGGTTTGGGTGAAAACTCGTACGCATATTGTGCGCCTTTACCAGATCACCAATCTCCTCGAACAGATGGCGGAATGGCTCGATATAATCCCACTCCACTTCATCATGAGTAGCGAGTGGAATGATAGAGGAAGAAAACCGGTACAAATGGATTTCCCTCGCAATATTATAGTGGATGATCCGACGAGTGCGCTGCAAGTTCATTTCCGCAATTTTATGAAGCTGCTCAATCGCAGTTTCGTGCCCCAGTTTCTTATAACGTGCAAATGTCATTGTCTTCGCTGGCGTCGCTTCCCATAGGTCGAGCGCATGAGATACGTAACCGAACCGGATGATCATACAAAAGCTCCTTTACCGAAAAAGTGATACCTTTATGTTCCCCATATTTGGTGGGAATAACATAAGGGTCGGTTTATGGAGTTTTGCTGGCGGGGCCTTCGCACCTTGCGCGTGTTCCTTGCTTCTTGCGTGGGTTCACTGGCTTCTCGTGCGCGTTCCTTGCTTCTTGCGCGCGTTCCTGACTTCTTGCGCGCGTTCCTAGCTTCTTGCGCGCGTTCACCGGCTTCTTGCGCACGTTCACTGGCTTCTTGCGCGCGTTCACTGGCTTCTTGCGCGCGTTCCTGGCTTCTTGCGCGCGTTCCTGGCTTCTTGCGCGCGTTCACTGGCTTCTTGCGCGCGTTCCTGGCTTCTTGCGCGCGTTCCTGGCTTCTTGCGCGCGTTCCTGGCTTCTTGCGCGCGTTCCTGACTTCTTGCGCGCGTTCCTGACTTCTTGCGCGCGTTCCTGGCTTCTTGCGCGCGTTCCTGGCTTCTTGCGCGAGTCATGCTATTGCCTAGAGCAGATACTTGATATATTTTCCTCCACCAACCGTACTTCTTGCATATGCAGAAAGAATTCGGTAAGCCACATGCCTGGAACTTATTTTAAGGAATTCTTGAGCTTCTTTATTACTAATTACTTTGGATACTAATGCAGCATATTCTCGCAAAGCTTGTTCATGTGAACTGTAAGAGCTATAAGCGCACACGGCACATATCCATTTCCTTTTTGCTCTCCTCATAGAATACTTGCCACACTCCGGACACCTCACACCTTTCTGCAAATCAGAGTAACTCAAATTGAACCGCTTCATATAATCAGGGACATGCTCTCGATGGGCTTCAGCAAGCGCACGACCTATGCGCATCATATCAGCCCCAGTCAGAACTTCTTCCTTATAAAACTCCTTCTTCCTTTCAATCGCACCCACCAGCGATGTGGCGCGTATGACTTTTTCATGAATACGAGGGTCTGAAGAGTCAAATTCAAGAACGCACCTTCGATTCGTAAAAACAACTAAGAAATCTACCGGTACCTTAAGCTCCGTATGGTGAAGCAACCATTCTTCGAGTAAATCTTTTTGCCGCTCCGCCTGCTCCACAGGATCCTGAAAACTTTCCAGGTCGCGACGCATTTCCTTTTTCTCGCGGTGGATGGATATTTGACCTTTCATATTCTTTGCTTCAATGATCAGGATGAACGAAGGGAACAGGAGAAGGGTGTCCATTTGGAAAAAGTGGTGGCCATCATGAAGGCGGAGATTGTGAAGGATGATAGGAGAGTCTTTCAAGTAGTCCAGGTGAAAATCGAGGGATTGTTCGCCGTTCCAGCCGGCCTGTTTGGTAGAGAGCATTTCTTCTACTTGAGGGGTTACAGGGTGATTAGGTTTGAGACGTTTCAGCAGCATACTTAAATGATTAATATCGGGTGGGATGACGCGGGGTTTTATGATCATGTATTCGCTCCTTTCTCCTATATTAAAGTTGATCCTCTTCCTTTTGTCCACAAAAAAAGACTGCCGCTTATGCGGCAGTCTTCCTGTATTTATCTTACGTTCATTTCAGATGGTTTGGGGCCTTTGCGCTCGCCGCGGTCCAGCTTGTTGATGGCAGCCATGTCGTCTGCTGTCAGGTCAAAATCAAACACGTCGAAGTTCTCTTCGATACGGGATGGCGTGACAGACTTCGGAATGACAACCGTATCGTTTTGCAGGTGCCAGCGGATGATAACTTGTGCCGGTGTTTTGCCCTGCTTTTCAGCGATTGACTGGATCGTATCATTTTCCAATACTTCTCCACCCTGCATCAGCGGGCTCCATGCTTCAAGCAGAATGCCATTGTCGCGGCAGAAGTCTTTCAGCTCGTTTTGTGCCAGGAATGGGTGGCACTCGACCTGGTTGACTGCCGGCTTCACTTCACACTCGTCAAGCAGACGCTGCAAGTGATCGATATCAAAGTTACATACGCCGATCGCTTTGACTTTGCCGTCTTTTTGCAGCTGTTCAAGCGCTTTGTATGTTTCTACGTAATCATCATATTCTGGGGTCGGCCAGTGGATCAAGTAAAGGTCCACGTAGTCTAATCCAAGTTTATCAAGGCTTGTTTCAAAAGCCTTCAATGTATTTTCATATCCTTGATCTGTGTTCCAGACCTTTGTCGTAATGAACAATTCGTCTCGAGCTACACCGCTCTGGCGGATCGCTTCACCAACCTGTTTCTCGTTTCCGTAAATCGCAGCGGTATCAATTGCACGATAGCCTGTTTCAATCGCTTTTGTAACGGCTGGAACCGCATCTTTTTCTTCGACTTGCCACACACCAAAGCCTAGTTGTGGCATTTCGATGGTGCTATGCAGCGTAACTGTCTTCATTGATCATTCTCCTTTTCTTATAAAGGTTTCACATGGGTAAGTGTAGCACAGCGACTCCCCGCAAGCTTTTATTCTGCTCATAGACAAAAGAAAACTCCCCACAGAAGCGGGAAGTTATTTTTCAAACTGGATGGTCCAATTCGAACCTGTGCGGATATTGTAAGCTCTGGCAAATGAGCCTTGATTGATGGCCACCGCTAAGTTATCAAGGCTGTTCACATAGACGAGTGGCTCGCCTTTGTGGGTATCTGCGAATGAGCGTCCGAAGGTCATGGAATTATGATACACCTCATCACCATTATGCAAAATGAACACGTTCAGGGTATCTCCATAACGGATCCCCATCTGCTTAAAAAACTCACGCGGAATGTTCGTCCAAAGGTTGCCGAACCGTATATCAAGGATATCGATGATGCCGGAGACCGTGGATTCGTCCACATAAGGGTCTTTCACAGAGATACGCTCAATAGATCCGGGGTCGAGGGCAGGGCCTACTTCTTCAAAAGTGATAACACCGGCCGCCAAACGCGCTCCCGTGTAGGCATAAACATCTCGACCATGGAAAGTGTAGGATTCTCCAGAGCGTGGCAAGCGGTTCACTTTTTCATCAATTTCTCTTACTTCAACGATTCCCTCCGTACGGGCGATATGAGTCAATGTTCCATTATCCGGAGTGATGACAAAATGCCCGGATCCTGTTTTTACACCGATACTCTTACGAGTGGATCCTACGCCCGGATCGACCACAGATACGAAGACTGTCCCTTCTGCCCAGTAAGCCATCGTCTGCCACAGCCTGTAAGACCCTTCCCAAATATTGAAAGGGGGGATGTCGTGCGTCAAATCGAAGATCGACAATTGATGATCAACAGAATGTGCCACCCCATGCATGGCACTTACAGCTCCATCACTGATTCCAAAATCTGATTGCAATACTAACGCTCTCGTCATCATACCCCCACCTTTTTTATTAAATAATGAATATTCTAACATATAAAAAAGATAAATAGAAAAAGTACCCGCAAGAACTCAAGGTTTTGCGGGTACTTTTGGATAAACCGTAATCATCCGATACATGTAGTATACGAAGATCGCCATAAAAATAAGAGCGCTGAGGGCGTTGGATACGGTCATATATTTTAATAATACGCTTAGAATTAATGGCAGTGTACAAGCATAGGCGGTCAACTTCCAAAGCTGCTGGTAGGCAAGCTTCCTGGAAAGAGCTTTTCGCATAAGCAGACTTCCCCCGGCAAGAATGGATACGCCGACAAGGATAAGGAAAACGATCAGCAAAGGATAGAAAACGAGAAACTGTGCAATGTACATCCCCCGCGATACCTCTGTCAGGTTCGTCTCTAAATACAAGATCGATGCAACCATATCCGGTAAAAAGAGGAGCAGCAGCAATACGAACAAATAACCAATCGTATGAGTGATGCCTTTCCGGTTTAAATGGAACATCGCTTCTTTTTTCGGCAAACGTAAGCTGTTAATCAGTGAATCAAAAAAACCCATGGTCTTCTCCTGCCTTATTCAGCGTAAATCGCTAATTCTTCTTCGATTTTTGTACGGATTTTCTGTAAAGCTTCTTCAGGTGTTTTTCCAAACACCCGTTGGTTATTGACTAGGGCGTACGGACGGAGAGCACACATGCCACAGAAGGACAGGCATTCACTGATGAGTACCGCCACTTCCGGGTATTCGGATTCAATGATACTCTCGATATCCATTTCATTGATTAAGTTTCCATCACAAACTTCAACAACGACAATTCCCATGGTGCTTCCCCCTTTCTAAGATGTCAGTATCGTTTATATTCCTAAAATTGCACGAGCATTCTTTTCATCCTCATGCATTTGTTCAATCAATGCATCCATACCGTCGAAATTCTCTTCATCGCGCATATGGCGCAGGAATTGGACGGTCACTTTCTGGTCGTACAGGTCACCGGAGAAATCCAGAAGATAAGCTTCCACTTTATAGGAATCACCGTTGACCGTTGGACGATAGCCGGCGCTGATTAACGTGTAATAGTATTCCGGTGCTTCCTGGACTTTTTTCACAAGCCCGAGATAGACCCCTGGTTTAACTTTTACATATTCTTCAATATCTCCGATGTTTAATGTCGGAAAGCCTAGTTGTCGTCCAAGCTGCTCGCCTTTTTCCACGACCCCTGTGATTTCAAAAGGTCGTCCGAGCATCGCTTGAGCGGCTTCCATCCGTCCTTGAGTCACATGAGTACGGATATCTGTACTGCTTACTTTTCGGTCGTGGAGCTGGACACCCGGGACAATCGAAACATCAGCACCGATTTGCTGGCACAGCTCGGCCAGCCCTTCAGCGTCGGACCCTCTCCCTTTACCGAAACGGAAGTCCTCCCCGACGATCACATGACGGACGTTCAACCGGTTCAAATGCTGAAGCACGAATTCTTCAGGAGATGTCTTTGCATATTCTTTTGTGAAATGGACGTGATAATAACGATCGACACCGAACTGCTCCAAGCGGGTTTGGCGATCTTCAATCGTTGATAATGAATATTTGTATGATTCATCACCTCGCAGCACCCATTTTGGGTGATCAGAAAAACCATACACAGCGATTTTATCTTCCTCTGTGGCCAGCCTTTCTGCCTCCTGAAGAAGAGACTGATGCCCTAAATGCACACCATCCATTTTCCCGATGATTAGAACGACGGGCTCTGAGTTGTGAGGCGGTTGTCCTTGTACTTCAATCATTTCCATTTGCAAAGCATCCCCTTCAACCTGTTGATTAAACCTATTAATTATATAATATCCATTCTTATTTAATCAAGCTTTATCACTTTTTGCAATCATTCTGCCCCTTTATTTGTTATGATGAACAAAAAAGGGCGTGTCGTCGATGATTGAGAAAGCGAAGGCATTTGCAGCTAAAGCCCACGAGGGGCAGAAGCGTAAAAACTCCACGGAAGACTATATCATCCATCCCATTCGGGTTGCGGACCTCTTAGAACAAGCAGGATTCCGTGAAGAAGTGATTTGTGCCGGCTACCTCCATGATGTGGTCGAAGATAACACCTACACCCTCCAGGATATTGAACGTGAATTTGGAAGAGACGTGAGAGGTTTCGTCGCTGCTCATACGGAAGATAAAAGCAAGCCATGGATGGAAAGAAAACAGCACACGATTGAAACCGTGTGGAAAGCTCCGTTTGAATTGAAAGCGTTGATTGTAGCCGATAAGCTGGATAACTTACGCTCTCTCCAAAAAGACCTCGCCACCTACGGAAATGAGGTTTGGAAAAACTTCAACGCAGGTGCTGAAGACCAAAAGTGGTACAACGAATCCATCGTTGCCGCGATGATAAATGAACGGAATCTGGATGATCTTCCGAATTACTTCTATGAGTACAAACAATTAGTTGAACAAACGTTTGATTAACGAGAAAAACATCCAGTCTCAGGACCTGAGACTGGATGTTTTATTGAGCGACAGATGGAAAAAAGCTTTCGATGATCTTTTCATCCGAGTGAGGAATTTCTTCACCCTTAACAATCTGCGAATTGTTGATGCAGCCACTTGTCAACAGGATAATATCCCCTTCCTCTCCTAACTGCATGGATTTACGAACACCTTCTTCTCTTGTAAGGGTGGGGTGAATATTCAAAGCCGTTGGATTGCTAAACCCTGTCATCACCTGATCGACGATGGTTTTCGGGTCATGATAGCCGGGGTGATCGACCGTGACGATCACTTCATCCGCTTTTCCTTCAATCGCTTTCGCCATCTTCGGCATTTTGTTGAAATCACGAATTCCAATGCCTGCGATCATGACGATCAAGCGTTTGTGGTCAAGTTTCTTAACCTCTTCCAACAACCTGTTCAAAGCTACAGGGGTATGAGCATAATCTAAAATCACTTTCTGCTTGAGAGGTGTTTCAATAACCTGGAATCTTCCTTCCGGTCCTGTCAAAGTAGGAAGCACGTCCAACACTTCCTCCCAAGAATAGTGGAGATGGAAGGCTGTAGCAATCGCGGCCAGTACGTTTGCGACATTGTAGGTGCCATAGACGGGAATGAAGACTTTCTTCGTGTCTCCCTTATAGGTAAGGTCGAAAAGGGATCCTTTTTCCATAACCTCAATGTTTTCTGCTGACAAATCAGCCTCTGGGTGACCCTCAATACTGTATGTCAGAAGACCATCCTTCCCCATCGCCAACAGTTCCGATGCCATTCCGTCATCATCAATATTAACGACACGGTGGTTCGCCTGTTTGAACAAACGCATTTTACATTCCCTGTAATGTTCAATAGTCCGGTGGTATTCCAAATGCTCTTCAGAAAAATTCGTATGAACGGCCACATCATACTGAATGCCTTCTACCCTGCACTGATCGAGAGCAATCGATGAAACCTCCATGACCGCCCCTTCATCACCCACGTTTCTCAAGTCACGAAAAATCCGGTGCAGATCCAGGGACTCAGGTGTGGTTGGGGTGCTTTTCTTATATTGTAATTTCCGTTTTGATGACCAAATGCCTGTCGTGCCGATCGAGCCGGTCGGAAGGCCCAATAAGGTCAATAGAGACCGGATATAGGCCGTAACCGTCGTCTTGCCATTCGTTCCGGTAACCCCAACGGTTTTCAGTTCATCATCGGCAAAGCCGTAGAAATCCTTTGAAAAAACAGCCATGACGGAACGGACATTGTCTACAAGTAAGAACGTTGTGCGGTCATAGATCGTTGAAAGCTCCTCCAATACCTCTTCATCACTGCCAATGATTGTGGCAGCTCCCAGGCCTATAGCTTCTTCGATATATTCATGACCATCAAAGTTCTCCCCTTTCAAACAAAAAAAAGCGGCTGCTGGTTCGACTTTTTTTGAATGAAAAGCAAGAGTTCTCACCTCTTGTTGAAGGGGGCCGTATATCTGTCTGATATGAAGTTTTTTTATATGTTCAAAGTGTATCTTCATAGTCATTATCCTCACTCTTTATATATGGTTTATCGTCGTCTTTTCGAAGCAAAAGTATGTATGGGAGACGGGTGGTTTTGACGGAAACACAGCCACAATTTACCGTACGTCCATAAGGTCCTTTTCCCTTTATCCCCCTGCTCACAAACCCAAAAAACACACTCGAAATCAAAATGGTTCACCCTAACTAGTTTTCTTCCAAATAAAACCACACCAGGTCATCCAGTATTTGGATAACCTGGTGTGGGAAAATTGATGGATCTATATCGTCATTTATCTTTCATGAGGAGGATGGTAAGGCTGATGAGAGTGACAAGAATCGTTGCGCCCATATCAGCCAGAATGGCGAACCATAAAGTGAGCCACCCTGGAATGGTTAGAAGAAGGGCAATCACTTTCAACCCAAGGGCAATTCCGATGTTCCATTTGACTACAGCATTCACCCGTTTCGCGATACGGAAGGCATTCGGCAGTTTACCAAGGTGATCCTGCATGAGCACGATATCGGCGGTTTCAATCGCACTATCCGTTCCTTTCCCCATCGCGATCCCTAAATCAGCCATCGCGAGAGCAGGCGCGTCATTGATCCCATCTCCAATCATGGCAAGCTTGGAATTTCTTTTTAATTCGTCGACTTTTTCTACTTTCTGATCGGGGAGAAGCTGCGCATGGACATCAGTGACGCCGATTTCTGCAGCCACTTTTCCAGCCGTTTTTTCGTGGTCACCCGTTAACATGATCGTGTGCTTAATCCCCAGAGAATGGAGACGCTTCATCAGGGTACGACTTTCTTCACGCACTTCATCTGCCACTCCGAACATACCCAGTACTTCTTTTTCATCCGAAACGATGACAAGGGTGAATCCATCTTCTTTCAGCTTGTCGATGTCTGCTTTTACATCCTCTGAAGGGTTGAGATGCGTAAGCGTCTGCTCGCTTCCCACGTAGTACGTCTTTTCCTCAATGACCGCTCGAACGCCTTTCCCGGGAATCGTATCCACTGAGGAAGGCTCCAAAGAATTTGCCTGTTGAACGCGTGAATCTTCTAAGATCGCTCTCGCAATTGGGTGAGAGGAATTTCTCTCCACGGCTTGAGCCACTGAAAAGAAGCGCTTCTCCTCATAAACATTCACAGCATGAACTTTTGGCTCTCCTTTTGTCAGCGTACCCGTCTTATCAAAAGCAATACTTTCAATTTTTCCAAGCTGTTCAAGAAAAGCTCCCCCTTTAATGAGAATGCCGTTTCGGGCATTTTTCGTGATTCCGGACAATATGGCAATGGGTGAGGACAGAATCAAGGCACATGGGCAGCCGACAATGAGAACCGCCAATCCCTGGTAAAATGAACCTCCCCAGGTGGCAGAGAAAAGCAATGG
Organism: Halobacillus litoralis; assembly: GCF_009856445.1. Taxonomy (GTDB): domain Bacteria; phylum Bacillota; class Bacilli; order Bacillales; family Halobacillaceae; genus Halobacillus; species Halobacillus litoralis. The sequence continues at coordinate 39,908 of NZ_WMFA01000010.1, read as the reverse complement.
TGGAATGACCATGACAAGACCGGCAATCACCATGATTAATGGGGTGTAGTATTTAGCAAATCGATTGATGAAGAGCTCTGTCGGTGTCTTTCTTTCCTGCGCTTCCTCAACCAACTGTAGGATTTTAGCGAGAGAAGAGTCATTGTAGGCCTTTGATATTTCAACTTTCATCAATCCTTCATTATTGATGCTTCCTCCAAAAAGCTTTTCGCCAGGCTTTTTGTCTACCGGCAGAGATTCTCCTGTGATTGCTGCTTCGTTCACGGAACTGTAACCTGCCATGACCACACCGTCTGATGGGATTTTCTCGCCCGCTTTAACAAGGACAAGGTCTCCCTCTTGTAAGTCTTCAATTCCGACGACTTCTTCCGTACCATCTGCCAGGAGGCGTGTCGCTTGTTTAGGAGCAACTTTCAGCAATTGCTCCATCGAACTGCGTGCCTTTTCCATGCCGAGACCTTCCAAATATTCATTCAGTCCGAACAGAATCGCGACAAGGGTAGCTTCTTTCCATTCCCCGATCGCCACAGCTCCGACGAGAGCAATCGTCATCAGCGTATCAATATTAAACTTCAAACGGACTAAGTTTTTCAAACCTTTCCAGAATGTCTGGTAACCACTGATCGCAATCGCTGCCAAATACAGGCCGATCATAACGAAAGGAGCAACCCTTCCTTCCAATAAAAACGTCGCACCAAAGATGAGTGAGGAAATAATGACGAGCTGCTTCATGTTCGGACCATGACTGTGATCGTGTCCACCCTCGTCATCGACAAGAGAAGCTCCGTCGGATTTCAGAATCCGGCGTACTTTCTCCATATCAATTCCGTCATGAACTCTCAATTTACTCGATGAAAACTGAAGTTCAGAACCTTCCCCATGATGGAGCTTACGGATTTCGTCTTCCATCTCTGCTGCGCAGTTCGCGCAGGATAATCCTTGCAGTTTGTATTCCTTCATTCTCTTTCTCCCCTTTAATGGTGAAGAGCGTGGTTGATGGTCTGTTGCAATAGATCGATGACGTGTTCATCATCGTGGGAATAAAATAATGTCGTACCTGCTCTTCGATACTTCACTAAACGTAAATTCTTTAGAAACCGCAGCTGGTGGGAAACGGTCGATTGGCGAAGTTCTAATGTATCAGCGATTTGATTCACGGACATTTCTTGTTCACATAGTAAATGCAGGATTCTGATTCGTGTCGGATCAGAAAGCGCTTTGAACGTCTGGGAAACGACGAATAACGTTTCTTCATCCAGTTCACTGGCATGCTTTTTTTTCTGATCTTCTGTTTTATTTTTATCTTCACTCATGAATTCGACACCTTCCTTATATGCACATATATTCATATATACAATTATCGTATGCGCCGCATGCCATTTTGTCAATGTGTGCTCGCCCATGTTTGATTGATTTAAAAACGGGAAAATTATTTTATGTGCGACAAAGCAGAATGTTTGGCACTGTCAATTTTCACATATTACAATGACACCCACTACCAAAAAGGAGGACAATCATGTCTAAAAAAGTACTAATGGTCGTTACGAACCACGAAAAGATTACGGATGAACAGCCGACAGGGCTTTGGTTATCCGAATTCGGCGAAGCCTATAATGAGTTCCAAAAACACGGCTATGAAGTGACAGTAGCAAGTCCGGAAGGCGGCCGTGCACCTGTCGATCCAGGTAGTGTCAGCGAAGATGAACCACAGGAGATCTTAGATACAAAACCACATTTAGAAAATACCACACCGATTGCAGACGTCGAAGCCGATGACTACGATGCAATCTTCTTACCGGGTGGTCACGGAACCATGTTCGACTTTCCGGATAATGAAAAACTTCAAAAGCTGCTTCGTAACTTCTATGAAGCGGATAAAATCGTCGCAGCCGTCTGCCATGGTCCCGCAGGTCTTGTCGGAGCTACCTTGTCTAACGGTGAACCACTAGTCAAAGGAAAACGCGTCAATGCATTCACTGACGCCGAAGAAGTAGAAACAACGCTCGATCAACACATGCCATTCCTGCTTGAAAGTAAGCTGAATGAGCTGGGAGCAACCTTTGTGAGCGGTCCAAACTGGTCCGAGCATTTTGAAGTGGACGGCAACCTGATCACCGGTCAAAATCCTCAATCCACAGAAGTCGTTGCCAAAGAAGTCGTGAAACAATTGAATTAATAGGTAAAGGGGTCCTGTGTTGCAGGACCCCTTTTTCTTATTCATCGTCGTCTTTCCAACGGCCGAACAGATACGCGTACAGCTTTTGGGCTACACACACATATGAAACGAGCCAGAGGATCAACAAGCCGATGACGATCAACCCTTTGATCCACGTCAATCCAGTAACAATAGTATAAATCGATGTTCCGAATAAAAGTAGACTGACAACCACGTGCAGAGCAGCGGATGACAGGATCTTAAAACTATTGCTGATCCAGGCAGGCATATAAAATCACCTCCTGCTCTACTTTATGTGATAGAGAAAAATCAGCTTGTACGTTTTGATAGATTCTATAAAAATAGGCACTTCACGGAGACCCACCCATAAGTGTATGGGCTATCGTTATGTTAAAATGGTTTGGAATTTGCTATAGAGGAGAATGAACGTGGAAAAGAAACTGGATCACATTGGAGTCGCTGTCCGCAACATCGAAGACAGCATCACTTTTTACACCAACGTCCTTGGAGGCACATTAATTGATCGTTACCGTAGTGAAGCTGAAGGAGTAGAGAGTGAAATTGCGATTATTGATATTAAAGGGGACCGTACAGAATTATTGATGCCGACGAATAATACGACCTCCCCCATCGCTCGTTTCATTAAGCAGAAAGGGAAAGGGGTTCACCACATCGCCTACGATGTCGGCGATTTGGACCAGGCGCTGAAAGACTTAGAGCAGGAAGGCATCCGCACCCTGGAATGGTCGTTACGGACAAATAAACACGGCCGACGCCTCATCTACTTAAACCCGGCGGATACAGAAGGAACGATTATCGAGTACTGTGACTACCCTGACAAACCATAAAAAAACCTTGCAGCTTTATCAGGCTGCAAGGTTTTTCAGTAGAGTCATCATTCAGATCCCAGCGCTTCGGATACATCATAATCTGCAGGATCAAGCTCGGTCTCTTTTCCAAGTACCAGCCGGGCAAGCTCCGCACCCACGTATGGACCGGATGTAAGTCCAGAAGCTCCGAGGCCATTGGCGACATATAAATTCGACCACTCAGGAATACCACCGAAAACAGGGAGAGACCCTGGTGTAAACGGCCGGAAGCCGACACGCGTTTCAGCAAACGTGCTGTCGTAAAGACCTGGCGCGACTCCTAGTGCCTTATCAAACACATAATGGAGACCCCCTACAGTCGATCGCCCGTCAAAACCTGCATCCGTTTCATGTGTGGCACCAATGACAACACGACCGCCTCCGAAGGAAAGCATGTACTGATTATTCGGTGGCATAATGACAGGCCAATCTTCCGTTTCTGTATCAGGAAGGTCCAAATGGACAATCTGTGCTTTTTGAGGGTGGACCAGAAAATCAATGCCCAACGGCTTCAGAATCGGTTTCGCCCATGCACCAGCTGTCACCAGCACTTCATCCGCTTCATAGCGGACGCCGTCCACCTCGACAGCGGTAACCTTCCGACCTTCATGAATCAGTTTAGCATCTCCTTGTATCCTTTGAACCCCAAGTTTCTCAGCTACTCGAAGAAGCGCATCTCTTAACTCACGCCCATTAACGCGGGCCGCACCACTGACGTGAATCGCATCGTACCCATCCGCGAGCGGTGGGAACATTTTCTTTGCTTCTTCCGAGGAGATTCTTGTGATTTCACCGATTTCTGGAGCCCCGTCTTCTCTTCGCTTCAACGCGCGCTCCATAGTTTTTTCTAATTTATCTTCATCTCTTTGGAGACTGATTGCCCCTACGCGGCGATAACCCGTCCGCGTTTCTCCTTCCGCTTCCAGCTCGCGAATCAATTCTGGATAGTACCGGGCACCGCCTTTGACAAGACGGTACCATCGCTTGTTGCGCCGTTGAGCCAGCCATGGACAAACAATTCCAGCTGCTGCTTCTGTCGCCTGTCCCTCATCTTTACGGTCGATGATTTTTACGTCGACGCCTTCTTTTGCTAAGTGATAAGCAGTGGATGCGCCCAGCACTCCACCGCCGACAACGATATATTTTTTCATAGGTAAACACCTTTTCATTCGTATTTTCATTTCCATGACCATTGTATAGAAAAAGAAACCTCCACTCAAATCCCTATTCAAGTGGATGGCAGGATTGTGTAAGACTCAGTTTCTAGACTTTCTAGGGTTCGTTGCCCGGTTAAGAGTCAGGGATGGCTGGGAAGCAACTCGCTTTCCTGTGGGGGAGCGCCGAGCTTCCTCGGACTGCGTCCTGCGGGATCTCGCCTTTCTCCTTCTCCCACGGGAGTCTCGCAGCTTCCCAACCATCCCATTCGAAGAAGGGGATAACGAACCCTTATTCCAAATTGAAAGGTCTCCCACTATCCTGATTGTTGTAGGCAGTAAACGCTCTGTATCAAGCTTTCAGGGTTCAAGTGCCTCGACTTGGGAGTATTATCTTTATGCTCTTATCACACAGAATAGCTGATTATTCAGGAAGTGGTTTCGAGAACCTTCCTTGGTTAAGGGGCGGAGGGGAATGGCGAGACTCCTGCGGGAAAAAATTGCTTGGTGAGACCCCACAGGACGCAGTCCGAGGAGGCTCACCGAGATCCGGCGGAAAGCGAGTCATCCCCCGCAGCCCCAACCTACCGCACAAACATCTCGAAACGGAATCTTGAAGAAAAGAAAGCTTTAGTGGAAGAAGAGTGGTATAGGTAAACCCCGGAGTGTGAACTCCGGGGTTTGGATTTGAGCTTATTTATTTAAGTTACACAAATATTTATAACAGGCTTCAAGATCGCTGACGCAATCATGAACCCCATCACTTTCAATTTCGATTAAAGCAAAAGGATTCAACGTGATGGTATAGGAGGCGATGCGTATGATAGGGTTCTCCTCCGTTAAATTCTGCAGTTCTTCATAAACCGGATCCCGCTCTTTTTCAACGAAATCAAACCAACTCGCTTGCTCCATACCGCCACTCCTTCGCGAATGTTCTACATAAGAACTATTCGCCGTAAGGAAGAAAAATCCTCTTATTCTGTGATCACTTCTACTTCCCACTGGTCGTTGACGTATAAACCGATGGCATCCACATTGAATCCCCAGGATTTCACAAGCTCTACAGATTCCTTGATTTGGCCGGCTTTGACATCACGGTCTACAGGGTTACCGGCGCAATTGTAGTGGCCGACAACAGCGACAACGCCGGATCCGTGCTTGTCTACGGAAATGCCAATTTTCGTTTTGACAGCGGCCAGCTGATCTTCAGATCCTTCCAGCAAGAACTTGGTCGGGCCTGCTTCTGTAATCATGTCGATATATTCCGTGCCGTAACGTTCCTGCATCCAGTGGATAACGGGAAGCTGCACACGTCCATCCATACAATTGATTGCTGTTGCAAATGTTTTTTCTGCCATTAAAAATCCCTCCAACTAGTAAATTCTATATATATTTTATCATAACAAAAAAGCAGCAGGAGCGGGTGTCCTGCTGCTTCTCATTAATTGATGCCCTGAATCTGCATCTCTTCTACTGTGGCTGTGCCATTCTCGCGGATACGTGCCTGAATATTCACTTGGTCTCCCTCTTTCAGGAAAATAGCGAGAGGGGCTTTGCTGGTGTTGACCGTATAAATGGTCGTTTCCCCTTCTAATAAAAATTGAACAGACTGCCTGGAGTCGGTGGAAGTCACAAGAACCCGGTTGATCGTTCCTGCCTTTTCGGTCAAGTCGACACCCTGGCTTCCCTCTACGCTGCTCGGATCCTGGGCAATTTGCAGTCGGTAGGCGTTCAACGTCTGCTTGGCTGTATCTCCGAAAACGGCAAAGTCTGAATCTGCTGCCTTAATGTATGCATATTGCTTGAACAATCCGTTTGGATCAAGGACGTTTACGATCCATGTCGGGTGGCCATCCACGTTATAGAGCACCGGCATCGTTCCTGTCCAGTTCTTCTCAGGATACTGTTTGTTGACGATCTGCACAGCTCCTTTACTATCCATAATTCCCTGATTCTGCTGGCCATTGTAATAGGTAAGGTCGCCTGTCCGGGCATGGATTAACGTATAACCAAGGGCAGAATCGATATTTTCTTTCGGCGAAGCCATATCTGTGAAGTAGAACATTTCCCCTGCTTCATTGAAAATCGGTGTGACACTGCTCTCAGTGCCTGACTCATTCGGGATCTTCACATCTTTCTTCCCAAAGATCGAATTCAGCCAACCATTGACATATTTACCGAAGTACTCGTTTTCAATGGCGGCTAGTTCAGAGCTTACCGATCCTTCAACGAAATCGGGAGCATTGGCAGAGTCGAAGGTTTCGATGTCACCAGAGACCGGATCGACAATCGCCACTTTAATATCGTTCATGTCAGGGCGGTTGGAAAACAGTAGTGGCTTATAAATCGTTTGAACGTACCACGGTTTCCCTTCATCATCGACTTCAATCTGTGCGTCTCCACTTTGAATATAATCCGGATGCTTACCATAAACGACCCGCTGCACATTATGATTGAAGAAGCTTGAGTTCGTGTACCTCATTTTGCTTTGAACAAACTCCGGCTGTGCATTGATGTTCGTAGCTGCAATCGTAAAGTACCCTTCCGTCTCTTTTCCTCGCAAATAACGCCAGAAGCTTGAAAACTCGACGGGCGCTACATAAGTGATCTCCCCATCAATTTGCTGGGCTTGCAGTTTTCCTAAATCATAGAATTGTGTATTCGGAACAACACTCATCGCTTTTTGCACTTTATTCCTTGCTGACTCAGGTGCAACAGAGATCGGTGTATTTTCCTCATTCAAAGGACGGGCTTCCTCTTCCTCTGATTTCGAAATGCTGTCATAGCTATCCTGTAAAGCTAAAATGCTGTAAATGAAAACACCAATGACGGCGACCGCTACGCCTAAAATAACGATTCCTGACAGTGAGCGGTGCATCGTTTGATATTGCACCGGCACTTTGGCTCCTCCGTACACTAACGGTACAAAAAGAACAGCGACAATCACATTGAGAATCAACATATTCGGCACTGTAATCGTCGGCATGAATGCGTAAACGACGAAGAACATGACGATGACACCGAATACCAGGACCCCCACTGTGGTTTTCATGATTTTCTTTCTTCTCATTCGATTTTTCACATAAACGATGATCGACAACGTCAAAAATAACAGAAAAGATAAGACCGTTGTCATAAGTATTCCAATCATTATGTATCCCCCTTCTTTCTCCATATTCCATACGTTTGAATACAGCGTTATGTTTCAATTATATGTGTAACCATGAGAAAAAGCAGAACAATTACGTTCTGCTTTTCCTTTTCAAATAGTCAGCGAGACCCATGGAACAAACTTCTATATCCAGTTTCAGAATGTCATAGACCTTGTGGGTCTGTGGAATTCCTTTTTCCTCTAAATAAGACGCCACTCGTTCATGAAGACGCTGTTGAACGCCCTCAAGCCCTTGACCTTGTTCTAAAGCATCCTTCGCTACACTCACAAAAACAGGAATCCAGGCACTGACTTGGTCAAACGTTTGATCAGGAGCTTCTGTCTTCCCAAAATGACCGAAATAGAGACAAGAAGGATTCATATCTCGAAAACGATCGATGCATTCAAGCATCGCATCCGGATCGAACTGGTTGGGTGAAGTCGTTGGTAAGTAAAACGTCAATCCATGATCTTCTGTCTGATGATACCGAATACCTGCCGTGTCCCCTGTGAAAATTCCGTTGCTGAGCGAATCATAAATGCCAAGATGATGCTTGGCATGACCGGGAGTATCATAAAACGTGAGTGTACGTTTTTCTGAAAGCGTAAGCGTGTCTCCCTCTGTTTTTGCCTCCAGGCGATCTTCCGGTATAGGGAGAATGGGGTCAAACAATTCATCAAACGTTTCTCCATAAACCGCCTTCGCTCCTTGAATCAAACGCGAAGGATCGGCGAGATGCCGCTTGCCTTTTTCATGGACGATGACCTGTGCGTTCGGGCATTCCTGTAAAAGCAGTCCCGCTCCACCCGCATGATCCAAATGGATATGTGTCAAAATGACGTACGCTACTTTTTCTTTTGGAATCTTCAACTCTTCCAAACCAGCCAGGACTCTAGGAACCGAAGGACTCGGTCCTGTTTCTACTAGCGTAATGTCATCCCCTAACAACACATATGTACCTGTCCGTCCTTCAAACCCCATATCATAGCCATCAATCAAAAACACATCATTTCCTAAATCCATCGGCGCTCTCTTTTTCAATTCCTTCACCTCACCTTATGAATTATCTCTAGTGTACTAGAATTTAACAAATAATGATAACGCTTTCTTGAACGGGCATGTTTCTTTTTGTTGATTCACATTAGCTTCCAATTGCGGAAGACTCAGTTTCGATACATTTTTAAGTGGATAGGGGCTGTGAGCATTAGCTCGCTTTCCCCGGGAGCGCGGTGAGCTTCTCCGGCGCTCCCCACAGGAAAGTATTCAAATGCGGAAATCGCTTTGGCAGACACGACTGGCATACCCTTTAACAACTCATTTGAAATGGATGGTCACACTTTTGGGCTGGGTGAATATCATGGATTTTGAGGAGTTGGTTAAAATGACAGAAGAACGAAACATGCATCAAGGTCATATGCAGCCTTCCTATGAGCAGTGCAATAAAATGAAGTACTACCATGTTATGGTCCAAACTAAGGATGGACGCAGTTTTGATGGAATCATCACTGACGTGAATCATGATAAGATGACGATCTTAATAAGTGAAGACGTTATGGTCGATGAGGATGGCAATGCTATGGAGGAACGCCAATACGGATATGGACGCCGCCGGGCACGCCGTTTCCGTCGTGAAGTCCTTCCAATAGCGGGACTAACTACATTGGCGTTATTCCCCTACTTCGCACGCCCGTACCCCTATTACTACCCTTACGGATACGGATACCCTTACTACTACTAAGCGATCCATACTCCCATCGCAACCGGATGTTCACTTATCTCATTTACATGGAAAAAATTACCGTACCAGGTCATCCAAATTATGGAATGTCCGGTACGGCATTTTTTATGTGTGGAAGATATTTTTTTCGATTTGTTTCATTTCGTAGAAGTGTCCCCGCATTTGTATGAGTTCATCATAAGAACCCGCTTCTACGACTTTCCCTTCGGCCATGACGATGATCTGGTCCATCTTTTCCAATCCGCTCAAGCGGTGGCTGATGAGCACCACTGTATCTTGTGACGCGCGTTCATACAGGTGATCGAAAATCATTCGTTCGGTCAGAGCATCGACAGAAGATGTCGGTTCATCTAGCAACCAGAGACGTTTGCCTTTCAGAAAAGCCCTTGCTATGGACAGGCGTTGACGCTCCCCACCTGAAAGGTTCTCTCCTTTTTCAAAAACCGGTTGATCCAGGTCAAATTCCAATCCGACTTCTTTCAGCACGAGCTCCATCTCTTCATCTGAGAGATCTTCTCCGGCAAGTTTGAGGTTTTCACGTATGGTCCCATAAAAATAATGGTTTTCCTGAAGTACGACGTTGCTGTTCTCCCAAATGCTCTCTTCTGATAGATCCCGAATATCCATATCATTGACCATCAGCTCACCCGCAGACGGAAGTTGGAATTTCATGAACAGTTGCAAGAGTGTTGATTTTCCCGATCCACTGGCTCCGACGATGGCGGTCTTACTGCCTGCTGTAATCGACACGTTCACATCTGTCAGAGCCTCTCTTTCTTCGTCTGGAAAACGGTAACTGACATGAGATACTTCCATGCCAGGGGCAAGATTCGGATCTAGGTTACAGGATCCTGATCCATCATCTTCTTCCTCCACAATGGAAAAAAGACGCTCCGATGCCCGTTTGCTATCATCCAGGTAGCTTGGTAGAACAGCCATTGGTGCTGCGTTTTCAAAGACGGTCAAAGAAATCATCACGAGCATGGCAAGAAACAACCCGTTCAAATCTCCTTCCGCCACAAGAACAGCCCCAAGACCTGTAACAATCCATGAGACGAGGAGTGTCGCAAATGTGTTCCAGGAGTGACTGGAAAGCATCTGACGACTATCCCGCTCATCCTCTCGAATATACTCTTCGGACGATTGCTGCAGCTTTTCTTTCTTCTCTTCAAGCTGTTGATAGATTTTCAGATCGCGAAAACCGTACAGCCATTCCGCCGCTTCGGTCGATAACTCCCCGCGTGCCTGTCTTACACGACTGGCTAGTTTCCGCTGTTTCACCGTGTACCAGGCTGGAATCAGCAGCCCTGTAACGATGAGACCCAAAAGAAGAACGATGGCTATAGAAATAGAGAAGATGGATGTGAAAACAATTGTCCCAAGGAAGATGATGACAAGGACGACCGGTGGATAATACACACGCAAAAAGAAGTTTTGCAGACTCTCGACATCGCCCACAATACGTGAAAGCAAGTCCCCACTCCGGTACTTCTGAAAAATCCTAGGTGCATGCGGTTCTAATTTTTTATAAAAAGCAAGCCGCAGGTTACTTAAAATCGTAAAGGTAGCTCGGTGTGAGAAATACCGTTCCGCATAACGCCCGAGTGCTCTCGCAAATCCGAACAGCTTTAAAAAGGCGATGAGCACCGTCAAAGCATACAACGGAGGGATGAGTGCCGCTCTGGATATTAAATATCCGCTGGCACCAAACAGTCCGACCGCTGACATTCCGGCAAGAAAACCGAAGACGACGGATAGCACAATGTCCCTTTTTTCCAAAACAACTAAACGGATGACTTCCTTCATTTCTTTCATGCGGAGTCCCCTCCTTGCTGTACAGTCACCATATCCCTGTACTCTTTCACCGTAGACAGCAGTTCTTCGTGTGTTCCTTTTCCGATAACGTGACCACGATCGAGCAGCAGAATCTGATCGGCCTTTTTGATTGTATGCAGACGGTGAGCAACAGTGATAATCGTCGCTGTCTTCGCAAGCTCTTCCATAGAAGCTTGGAGAACCCGTTCTGTTTTCAAATCCAGACCTGTCGTCGGTTCATCAAACAGAATGACGGAAGGCTTTTTCAGAAATGTACGCGCAAGAGCGAGGCGCTGTTTCTCACCTCCAGAAAGTCCACGTCCCGCTTCTCCCACCGGAGTGTCGTAGCCTTTTTCCAATGAAGCGATTAAATCAGCAATTCCCGCTTTCCGGGCGGCCTCGATAATTTCTTCCTTGGAATGATTCCCTCGTCCGCCAATGGCAATGTTCTCTGCAATCGTTCCGGAAAATAAATACGGATGCTGAGAAATGTAACTTACCTGAGAAAACCATTCTCTTTCCTCATAGTCAAAGAGAGAACGATTATTGATTTCGATAGCTCCTGAGGACGGTTTAGCAAGGCCTGCTAAAAGGTGGAGAAGCGTTGATTTTCCCGATCCGCTTTTACCGACGATGGCGACTTGATGATAAGGCGTAATGGTTGCTGCCAACCCTTCCATCGAAAAACCTTTATCGTAGGAAAAGCTCACTTGATCGAGCTTGATCTCGGGAGGCTGGCCCTCTTCAAGCTTTCCTCTTCCCCACTGAATCTGCTCTTCTTCTTTTTCAAGCTCTTCTGAAAGCAGGTTAGCCGCACCCGAAGCACCTCTCCCCGTATGAAAGGCGCTACCGAAGTCTTTCAACGTCAAATAAAATTCCGGCGCAAGAATGAGAATAAAAAAGGCGGTGAAAAAGGAAACACTCTCATAAACGACGAGCCGGATCGCAATCTCTAATGCGATCAGACCGATACTGAGCATGGAAATGAACTCAAGCATCAAGGAGGAGACAAAGGCGACTTTCAAGACTTCCATGGTGGCATCGCGGAAGCCGAGGCTGCTCGATTCAATCTCTTCTTTTTGCTGCTTGGCACGTCCGAAAAGCTTTAATGTCGTCAAGCCTTGAAGTGTATCAAGAAACTTCCCGGAGAACGTGTTCAACTTCTCCATCTGTTCTTCTGATTTCTTTTTTGTCATCACACCGATAATCGCCATAAATAACGGGATGAACGGTGCGGTGATGACCATAATCAGTCCTGAATAGATATGCTGGGTGAAAACCACGACAAGGATCATCAATGGAATGATCATGGTCTGGATCATTTGTGGAATATAACTGCTGAAATACCCATCAATTTCGTCCACGGAATCCATCAGCACACTGACTTTCCGTCCCGACTGTCCTTGTAGAGAAGCTTGAACGGGATTGCGGGCGTACTTTTCAATAATCGATTGACGGAAATAACGCTTCGCTTTGGAAGCAAGCTTTACGCCGGTCCGGCCGTTCAGCCATGTAAACAGCGTCCGTCCAGCCAGCACAAAAAGCAATCCTCCAAGAAGGGGAAGGATATCCTGAAAACGTTCCTCACCAAGAAAAATCCGGTCGACGATCGCGACAAAAAAATAGGATTGACCAATGATCGCAGCACCAATCAACACGGACGTGAGGACCAACAGCACGAAAACTTTTCGATCTGAGAAAGCTAGTCTGCTGAGGTGCTTCATTTATATAATAACTCCTTAAAAGCCATTTTGTGAATTAATTCACATTATCATCATTATAATTCATCAAGCGATTGATTGCTAAAAATAAATCTGATGATTCTATGACAATTCTATATCATCGTCCCCTTAATAAACAGCTATCATACTAACCGGATGGGCACATTTTCTCTATCTTTTCCCTCTATGTAATGATGGAGACATTTCAATGTGTGCGAAGGAATAGCCGTAGCTCCTTTCCTCTTTTGATCATCATCAAAAGTCCACATATTCGAATCTTTCGATGCCAGCGGAGAAAGTGGTCCTATTCCATACATTTTCACAAGAATTGATGATATAAAAAACTGCAGGAGGCTTGTCCTGAAGGGTTGGGGGTGTTGGATCATGTTTAAGTGGGGCTTGTGCGTTTCTTTTCCTGCTCATGTTTCCATATGTGCTGCGGCCATAGGAAATGTAATGGACTCCAGGTCAGCCAGAGGGTTGTTTAATATGGTAAGAAATTCTTAAATGAAGATGGATGCGGGGAGCGCTGAGCATTACTCTGCAGCTTTACAGAGGTATGGAGAATATCCTGTATTTTTCCAATGTTATCGTTCTTCTTTTCAAATTCACTTTCATAACTTTTGTGTTTAGAAATAATTTTGCGATGCAGAACGGAGCAAAATTCATCTGTTATACATTTTGTTTTTTGCGGTCGCTTGACCAGTGAGAACAAGCCAGACCATATATAATAGAGTGAGCAAGCAAAGCGTCCTCCTCTTTATTTTGATTGTTCGAATCCTTAAGGTAAGATCTGTAATTCTTCCGGGAGGTGTTAGTGATCCCTTATATTTTATAAAGTTCTTCCTCGTTTTTCCCTTTCCATTACATCTGAGTTTTCCAATTGTGCCACTGAATATTATCAGTCCACATTAGATACGGTAGAATTCACAATCCCTTCAGTAACTCTACGATACCGTTAATTTTGTTAATAAAAAATTTAACTTTTTGAATACTTTTTACGTTAACAAGCCTTTGCAAGCTTGTCAAAGTGAAATTTTTTTTAAATCGCCTATAACCTATGAGATGATAGGGCTTAAGGCGATTTTTTTCTAAAATGGATTTTGACAAGCGATTTTTATTCGTTAAGATAAAGTCTGTAAAGAAAAAATTTAATAAAGTTAATTGCTTTTACGCCTGTGAGGAGGTTTTTAATGACAAATCATCATGAAGAAAGCTCCCGACAGACCATTGAGCACGCGAAAGGACTTGTGATCGATTCCATTGCGGAAACGATGGATTTGTATGGAGTGACCCGAAGTGCAGGAACCTTATATGGGACGATGTACTTTGAGGATGATATGACGTTGGATGAAATGCGTGAAAAGCTCGGAATGAGTAAACCCAGCATGAGTACAGGAGTGAAGAAGCTCCAAAATTACAATATTGTGAAGCAAACATTTCGAAAAGGAACACGCCGACAGACTTTTGTCGCAGAGAAAGACTTCTTTAATTTCTTCTCGAACTTTTTTACGAAAAAGTGGCTGAGAGAAGCGAAAACCAACTTGGACGCGATCAAAGATGCCCAGAAGGAATTGAATCATGTCATCGAGGATTCCGAAGCGGACGACGTTGTAAAACAAGAAGCAGAACAAGTCTATCAGCAACTCGAAGCATCCAAACCTTATTACCATTGGTTGCAGAAGCTCGTCGATGCTATTGAGAGCGGAGAAATTTTCGATTTTCTTCCTGTCGACCAAGAAAAATAAGATACTGCCTCTCTAAATAACAGTTCATTTGATTGTTATTCTAGGGAGACGTATGGACTTTGTAATTTACAGAATATTCAGATAATAATAAAAGGAGTGATGTCATTGCAATCGAATCAACATACATCTTTTTTCGCTAAAAACAAAGCCGCCATCATGCTCGGGACACTATTAGGTGTTTTCGTCCTCTATATGGCCCTCACTAATGAAAACATTCAATGGGGCGGATTTATCGCCATGATTGTTTTCTATGCCCTCGTCTATTACATCGGTGCAGTCTTCGCTACAAACAAATCCGGATCTCTAGCAGACATGATGGTCGCAAACCGCAGCTTACCCCTTGGGATCGCCATGTTCACTATGGCCGCTACTTGGGTCGGCGGTGGTTATGTCAATGGTACAGCAGAATTCACTTACAGCGATGGTCTCGTTTGGGCTCAAGCTCCATGGGGATACGCATTAAGCCTGATTATTGGTGGTATTTTCTATGCTCGTAAAATGCGTCGCTATGAATTCTTCACCATCATCGATCCATTGGAACAACGTTTCGGTAAAAAAATGGCCGGTGTCCTGTACATTCCTGCTCTTCTTGGGGAAATGTTCTGGAGTGCTGCGATTCTAACGGCTCTCGGCACAACATTCGGTACCATTCTGAACATTGACTTTACTACATCCATCATCCTTTCAGGCGTCATTGCCATCGCCTATACCGTAGCCGGAGGCATGTGGGCAGTCGCCTATACGGACGTTTTCCAAATGGCTATTCTATTAATCGGTCTTATATTAGTCGTGCCCTTTACTTTAGGTCATGTCGGCGGCCTTGAAAACGCATGGAGCAACTATTCCGTAGAATTCGGATCTTACGCCAATCTATTTCCACCTTTGAATGGATGGCAGGATCCTGCCTGGGGCAACTGGTTCTGGAACTGGATCGACTATGCCCTCCTTCTTATCTTTGGTGGTATTGCGTGGCAAGTATATTTCCAGCGTGTTCTTTCTGCCAAAAATGAAAAAACAGCGATGTGGTTATCCATCACCGCAGGAATCATCTGCATCATTGCAGCTATCCCTGCTGTACTAATTGGAATTGTCGGTGTCAATATGGACTGGGCAAGCATGGGACTTCCAACTCCTGAGAACCCAGCAGTCATTCTGCCGCACATCCTTAGATATTTAACACCTGAACTCGTGTCCGCAATCGGACTCGGAGCGCTAGCGGCAGCAGTCATGTCTTCCATGGACTCTTCCATTCTTTCAGCCTCTTCCATGGCATCCTGGAATGTGTATCGTCCATTAATCAAACCGAACGCAAGCTCTGAGCAATTGAAAAAAGTGATCAAGCGCACAATCATCATCGTCGGTGTTGGAGCTATGATCATCGCATTAAATGTCAAAAGTGTTTATACGCTGTGGTATTTAGCATCCGATCTTGTGTACACCATTCTATTCCCACAGCTCACGATGGCTCTCTTTTATAAAAATGCGAACCTTTATGGATCGATCGCCGGCTTCTCTGTTGCTTTATTCCTTCGTTTAGGTGGCGGTGAACCTGCGATGGGACTACCGGCATTCCTGCCGTATCCAATGATCAATGCTGACGGGATCGTCCTGTTCCCGTTCCGTACACTTGCCTGTATTGCAGCGTTCGTCATGATTTTCGTAGTATCTGAATTAACAAAGAAAAAATGTCAGCCTATGCCTCTTCTTATGCCAGAGGAGAGAGAGCAGGAGAAAAAAGTTTCATAATATGATATAAATACCAAGCGCTCCAATTTTGAATTGGAGCGCTTTTTTTATCCTCATTCTATTAGAGAACTGCAAGTCTAAGAAATGTAATCAAGAAACTTCTGTATATCCTCTTTCGATCTTAATTGAATGACGCGCTTCTCACGGCCGATCTCTTGAAAAGACAGGAGTCTCTCCTGCATGTTCTTTTTCCGTTTTCGATAGGTCGTCACGATAAATTTCAAGAAGTCTGCTTCCATTCTTTCGCTGCACCCTTCACCAAGGTCCGGGCGAGTGCTTCCACGGTGGATCCACCAGCGTTTCAAAACTCGAAAAAGACAGATCCTTAGAGGCAGTTCCAAGTAGATGATCGTGTCTGCCCTTTCTGCGCGTATTTCGTACGTAGATCTATAATTTCCTTCAATAATCCACTGGTCTTTTTCTACGACTTCTCTCTGCCTAGCCGAGAAGTCCTCCAATGTCGCCTCCTGCCAGCCCGTTTCCCAATAAAAACGATCGAGATGATACACGTCGATATCAAGCTTCTTCCCTAGTCTTTTCGCAAAAGTGGATTTGCCCACACCTGCCGAAACCCCAAGCACCATGATTCTCTCCACTTCCCTACCTCCTTTTTCCAATCAAAAACCCTTCGAACAAGCGACCTCCGTATGGATTCAGCACCTCATCCACCAGCTCAATGACGTCTTGCCTCTCCCCGTTTTTGTAAAACCGGTCAAAGCGCTCGATCAACCGTTCTGCAAAAGCAGGATCATAGTTTCGCAGTGACCGAGCCATCCATTTCGATGACCCGCTCCACTGTCCATTCGCACGCAAATAAAAATCGCCTATCTGCTCTGATAATTTTGCTGCTATGAAAAGAGATTCACCCCGGTCTGTGCAGCCAATAAAATCGTCCAAAGCATCCGTAAGGAAATAACGCTTATGCATGAGGGTTTCTTCTGACCATGGGTCCGGCCCCTTCTTCAGTAGGTCCGCTGCTTCATCTCTGACACCTTCCAAACGATCATCCCACTTAAGCACCTGTCCCTCTGTCACCATTCGTGGCATAGAAGGTTGTCCTCTTTCACAATCACTATCGAAAAAACCACGATAAGTAGACCAGTTATGTACAAAAGCCTCAACCGGCCATTTGCCCAAATAAAAAGACTCACGAAAAGAAGAAGTTACCTTTGAATCAAAAATCACAATGTCCAAATCCGATGTGCTTGTTGCCTCTCCCCTTACGACGCTTCCGGCAAGAAGAGCGGCATCACTATTCGCATACCGCTCTTCGATCACATCTTTTGCTGCTTCAAATGCTTTCATTCACTCATCCTTTCGAGAATGATCTGTGCTCTCTTGTCGATATTCTCAGGGAGAGATTCACCATCGAAATATCTCAAATCCAACGTTTCTTCATGATCTACTTTCAGTTCACCACGAATATCGTAAGCTATAAAACAAGCAATGACATTATAGACCTCATCCCCGTTCGGGTACTTGTAAAAAAAGTCTTCCCCTGAAAACGTGGTAACCTGCTGCACATCTTCAGCTATAAGTCCCGTTTCTTCCTCCAGTTCCCGGACAGCCGTTTGCTCCAAAGTCTCTCCTGGTTCCATCGCTCCACCAGGAAGCCCCCATTCTTTCGTATCCTTTCGATACTGAAATAGCAGCTCTCCCTGCTCATTCTTAACAAGTACCGTAGATCCTGCGATAACCAGAGGCTGCGTCCCTATCAATCTCCTCATTCTTTGCACGTAATCCATTTCACGCCCCCTATCTCTGAATATTCAGTATATCAAACATACCACCAAATCTTGCTAACAAACTCACCAATATTAATGAAGAACCTGATCAACTAGTGAGATAAGATTCAAGTATATGGCAGGATTGTGGAAGACTCAGTTTCGAGACGCTGATATAGCAAAGGGGCGGAGGGGGATGGCGAGACTCCTGCGGGAAAAAAGTGCTTGGTGAGAACCCACGGGACGCAGTCCGAGGAGGCTCACCAAGCTTCCGTGGAAAGCGAGTCATCCCCCGTATCCCCAACCACTGCACGAACATCTCGAAACTGAATCTTCAAGAAAAGGGAGCTTTAGTAGAGAAGGAGGAATGTTGATGTATCGATCTTTATGGAAGCAGAAGAATATACGATTTTATTTATTGGGAGGTGGTGTTTCGAGACTCGGGGATGTGCTGTCTGCGATGGCTTTTCTTTTCCTTGCTTATGACATGACAGGCTCCAATGTCCATACGACTGGAGTGGCGCTGGCAGAAACGGTGCCGTATTTGCTCTTCGGTTTGATCGGCGGAGTGGTGGCAGATTCTTTCCCTCGAAAAAAGCTGCTCATCCGGCTGGATTTGCTTCGTGTACCTCTCATGTTATCGATCAGCCTCTTACATGGAGTCCATCTGCTTACCTATCCAGTGCTCATCCTCGTCAGTTTTTTAGTACAGACGATTGGATGCTTTTTCAATCCTGCACACCGCGCTGTTCTGCCAATGGTGACGACAGAAGACGAACGCTCAGCCGCTAATAGTCTTTATGACACGATTACACGCGGGGTGACGATTTTAACTCCACTCATCGCTATTACTCTGTTGAATACGGTCGGGGTCCTCCACTTTTTCACTTTGGATGCATTAACGTATATTATTAGCGTCTACTGCTTGACTCAACTTACCCTGGAGGAACCGGTGAAGAAATCACAGACGATCCGATCCATCTGTCTGTCCATCAAAGATTTCTTCGTATGGATGGTTAGGCAAACTACGATTCGGAATCTTTTTTTCTTCACATTTTATACGGTTTTTCTCAATACATGGGTATGGCAGGTGGGGTTGCTGTTAGCTCTGGAAGAAATGACTACAAAAAGTGAAGAATGGTACAGCGGGATTCAGGGTGTTTTTGGGGCAACGGTTATTCTCACGAACATGGTGCTTCCTTTTTTCATTAAACGATTCTCCCTCCACCATTATGTAGCGGGGGCAGCGATATGGGGAGTTGGCATCGCTTATTACGGGTTCTTTTATGGAGTGGGGCACTTTTTCATTGGCTGTATAATTGTGGGAGTGGGCATGCCGGTGGCCAGTCTTGCACGTGTTTTCCTCATACAGTCTGAGGTTCCGGAAGAAAAAATGGGAAGAGCGTTCAGCACGAATGCGGTTCTTTTATATGCTTCCAATACTCTCTCTTTGATGCTTTACGGCGTCTTATCCGCCTACATGCCCATCCGGTGGCTGATGTTTACGAGCGGAGGGATGATTGTCGCGGGCTGTCTCATTTTAACGACGATTCATTTTATAAAACTCTCGAAATTGCGAGGGCGTTTTCTGGTAGATTCTTTTAAATAGATGATTGTATGTCGTCATACTGGAAAATCCATGATCGAAAGCAATGGATAAAATGGAATCCTCCGTATCCATCAGAGAAGACTGACTTCGAAAAAGTCGATAAACCTGCAGCCATGAGTAAGGAGCGAAGCCGGTTTCTTTTTTAAAAGCGTGGGAAAATTGATACTTGTTCATACGGGCTACGGCAGCCATGGCATCTAAAGACCAAGCTTCTCTATAGCTTTCTTTCATCGCATTCATTGCCCTGTGAACAGGTTCCTCCCCGTGAACATCCGGCCATTCTGCCTGATGAGAGCCTGGACCATACTCCATCAATAGAACAGCGAGCTGCATGAGACTATGATCCAAAAAGAGATCCACTCCCTCTCCCTTTTGATAGAAAAAGAAGTCCCTCACGAAATGAGCCCACTGATTTAAGTGGGGATGCTTATAACTTAGAGTAGCGAATTCGACTGGCGAACGTGTGGCAGCGCGCTGCATACCCGCTTCCATCAACAATTCGGGACGAATTTCTACAAGGAACTTCTCCTTCGTCGCCTGGAGCTGTTTATGTTTATGGCCCGGATTGAAAAGTAGAAAACCTTCCTTCTCTATCGAAACATCACCCTGTGGCGTCTGATAGAGACCTTTCCCATAAGGAGAAAAGATCAGCTTATAACAATCATCCATCCGCCAAGCCCTCTCTCCAAGAAAGTCCGTCCGCTTTAATATTAATCCTTGATCATGATTCCAAATCAAAGGGCTCCCTCCTCTGTATCTACGTTTTTTAATGAAGGGTGTAAATAAATAAAAGAGGCGATGATAGAAACGGTCCCTCCAACAGCGATGGTCATAGATGTACTTATGTATTCACCGATGATTCCAGCGACCAACGCACCTAAGGGCATCAGCGCCCACGTCATGAACCGGCTCGTCGCCTGCACCCTTGCGAGTAAATACTCCGGCGTCAGCTTTTGTCTTAACGTTACAATACATGGGCTGCTGATGGAAGCACAAATTGTTCCGACAGCATTTAAAAGGGCGAGAGCAACAAACGTGTGGTAGAAACTAAACAGGAGGATGGAAAGGCCTCCGACAGCGCCACACCCGAATAATAGAGTACGGTAAGTGACCCTGCTCCTCAGAACAGGAGAAATCAGTGCTCCCCCGATAGCCCCTAACCCGCCAATGGATAGTAGCCAGCCGATCGAAACCGCTGAAAAGCCGATCTCAGCTTTTAAATGAACAATCAACATCGTCAAAAAAAGTGTGGTTCCGAATACCGAAAAGAACATGGCGATGTTTGTATAGAGCAAAGGTTTCTGATGGATCACAAAACGGAATCCCTCGCTCACGTCATGGATGAACGAACGCTTTTCCCCTTGCATCCGCTCACTCTCCACCCGCAAACTCCAAACGACTAGGAAGCCGATAAAGAATGAAAAGCTATTGATGATCATCCCGACTCCAGGATTATAAAGGGTCACAATCCAACCACCAAGGCCCGGGGCCAGAAAGACAGCCGTATGAAACACCCCCGTGTTCCAGGCATTCACAAGATCTAGATCCTGCTCCCTTACGAGTTTCGGAATCGATGCAAACTGAGAGGTTTGGTATAGCTGGCCAAGCACACCAATAACGAAGGCAGCTGCGTAGAGAACATAGATAGTGATTATTTCAAACAAGAACAATACCCCTATGCTTCCAAGTAAAAGGAAACGGAAAAAATCACAAAACAACAGGATCCGCTTCCGATTCAATCGGTCCGCCAGTACACCTGCGAGCGGCTGTAACAAAACAGGCACACGCTCGATAGCAGCAACGATGCCCATACTGAGCGGTGAACCTGTGAGAGCCAGCACCATCAAAGGGAACGCTATCAAATAAATCTGATCCCCGAAGAAGGATACTAGATTCCCTCCGATAAAACGCAAGGCTTGATAATTGGACTTGAATGCCGGTTTCTCCTCGCCCTCCCATGCATCCGCATTGCTCATTTTTCCTCTCCTAAAAAGATCTCCAGTTCCTTCGGCAACATTTCCCATGCCCGTGGGCTTACATGATAACGCGGACCATAAGCGACGATAAGTCGTGCAGATTTCAACAACTTCAAATGGTGATAGACGGTCGTTTTACCCATCCCGATCTCCTCGGTCAGCTCTTTCAGGGTACGCCCTCCACCCATTAGAATTTTCAGCATACGCAGGCGATTCTCATCTCCAAGTGCCTTGAACTTCTGAACGAGCATCTGATCTGGAACATTCGGGTCATGGGGGTGGATACTTTCATTGGCTACAGGATAATAGAAGATTTTCGCCCCTTCTATATCGGCTTCCACATTCCACGGGCGATAAATAAAGTGGGGAATCAGAATAACCTTATAGACGCTAGGCTCAGGGATGTACCGAATTCCATGTGTCGCCCACTCTACAAAATCCTCCGCTTCCAGCTTTTCCAGTCGTTTGTTCTTGGAAAGAGCGTCGCGTTCCAGTATACCTTTGAACTTCGCCTGATCCGGCTTGATAACCGATTCATACCAGCCTGACATTACCTCTTGGATATGCTTTTTTAATTGATGCAAATCCCTCTGACTTATGTAAGAGATGTAACGTGGAAAGAAGGCATGATCCCTGGATGCTTCCTGGAGCCGCGCCACGGCCTCCCGGTCCCCTTGCGAAGCAAGCCTTCGATCTTCTTGATGGTTTTTTCCTAGATAAGGAATAGCCATGTAACGCAGCTCTTCTTCACCTAATTCATTTACAAAATCATTAAATTCCTGGAGTGAATCCATGTCCTTTTCATGAAGCAAAAGCAAGATCGTTTTCCATGTATTCTGTTCCTGGACCGTTTCCAAATGAACGAGCATGTCCGCAGACAACGATTGCTTAATCGCCTGCCACTGATTTTCTGTATAGTCCAACGTGTCCAACAATCGTTCGTTTGTAATTGCAGCGATGCCTAGTGCCGCTTCCCACAGAAGGGAATGCTTCACTTCCACTTGATACGTCTCTCTTTTTCTCGAACCCATAGAAAATACTTCCATTTCATCACCTCTTGCAATTATTCTAAACTTATAGAACTAAAAATACAATATATATTGAATAAATTTTCAGATTATTACATTAAAACACTTCCATTAAAAAAAACCACCAGGAGAGGTGGTTTTTCCATTATCTGTATGACCTGGTACACCATTATTTAGGAGACAGCATTCCATACGTGTAGGCAAGGAGCTGGAAGTTGAGTCTTTCTAATATGGGACGGCTCATTGGTCTCGCATCAACAGTGAGGAATGAATAGTCGTATTCGGAAGCTTTCTTCGCTCTGGCCGCTACAAGATCTTTGTAGTAGCCTCTTCCACGGTAGGCTGGCTGTGTGGCGCCACCCCATAAAGAAGCAAAGGAGGATTCTTTCTCTAAGTACATCCATGCTCCGGAGACTAGCTGATTTCCATCATAAATCCCATATAAAAACAAATCATCCGGGTGTTGTTGCTTATCTTGCCACAACCTCTTACCAAGGGAGTCATGCTTCTCCTGCCAAATCTCATCCATCAAGCGGACGATATCTTTCACACCGTTTTCGTCCGTAATCTCTTTAAGCTCAGCAGGGATTTGCCTATCTAATAAATCCTTATCTATAGTCAGATCCAAGACAAGCAGAGCTTCTTCTTCATCCTCTTTAAAACCCTCTGCCAATAATAGCTCCTTTAAATTAGAAGGAGAATCGTAACTGAACAGCTTCCATTCAAAAGGCTGACCTATTTGCTTGAAATACTCCTTCTCTGCCTGAATGACGGACCTTGCATTCTGTTCTGTCAATAAAGAGGCAAGAATAAACCCCCGGTCATCATATTCAGAGATGTGACGCACCACATGAGACGTTGCCTCTCTTCTAAAACCAGTCGTTTGGGCATTTACTCGGAGCTCCTTGTGGTACTTGTTCAACAATTCGCGATTCATTTCCATCCCCCTTGTGGTTCAATCACTCACGATTATATTGTATCACCTGCCCACACTTCAGGGATTAACCTTTGGGAAAGTGCCCTAACCTGAGGGTATAGTGACCGTTCTTTCGTCGAAAGTGACCTAATTTCAGTGAAAGTGACTTAACGCAAGGCGAAAGTGCCCTAACGCCCGCCTAAAGTGACCTAACGTATTCCTGGCACAAAAAAGCACCAACCTGTAAGAACAGATCGGTGCTCAATCTAAGAATCAGGATAAGTTTTCGCTCCAGTCAATTGTCGCTTCTCCCTCAAGGAAACGCTCCGTATCCATAGCTGCCATGCAGCCTGTGCCTGCAGCTGTAATCGCCTGGCGATATTTCTGATCCTGTACATCGCCACAAGCGAAAATGCCTGGAATATTCGTGTTGGTCGTGCCGGGATCAACGAGAATATAGCCTTTTTCATCCATATTCAGTTTTCCTTTCACAAAATCCGTGTTCGGGTTGTGACCGATCGCAACAAATATTCCATCGGTTTCAATGACTTCCTCTTCGCCGGATTCGTTGTCACGAACCTTGATGCCATTGATCTTCATACCATCGGACACCATTTCAACCGGTGTTTTGTTCAACGCCCACGTAACTTTTTCATTCTCCTGCGCTCGTGTCTGCATGATTTTCGATGCTCGGAGCTCATGGCGACGGTGGATGACCTGCACTTCGCTCGCGAATTTCGTAAGGAAGGTCGCTTCTTCCATCGCAGAGTCTCCTCCACCGATGATGACAACTTTCTTCCCTCTGAAAAAGAATCCATCACAAGTCGCACATGTGCTGACGCCTTTTCCGAGGTTTTCTTTTTCACCTGGAATGCCGAGCATTTTAGCAGAGGCTCCTGTAGAAATGATCAACGTTTCCGTCTCCAATTCACCCAAGCCATCGACTTGAAGTTTGAATGGACGATCTGCCACCTCTACGTCGGTCACCCATCCACGCTTGAAAGTCGCGCCAAAGCGTTCCGCCTGCTTTTTCATGTTATCCATGAGCTCAGGCCCCATAATTCCATCAGGGAACCCTGGGAAATTTTCGACTTCCGTCGTAAGCGTCAATTGCCCGCCTGGTTCCGGTCCCTCTATGACGAGAGGTTCCATATCCGCTCTGGCTAAATAAACAGCTGCCGTTAATCCGGCAGGGCCTGTGCCTAAAATAATGGATTTATAAGCCATCCAAACTCCTCCTTCAGCAAAAGGTCTTCTCCTTAAAGGTATAACCTTATTTCACGCGAGTCATGCCTATTTCCACTATATTCAGTTTAGCCCGCTTTGTTTTTCTTACTCTCCTGTTTCAGCGAACTTCTGTATGCGTGCCTCAATTTCGTCACGTACACGCTGGAAGAATGCCCATTTTTCTTCTTCCGTTCCTTCCGCTTTCGCCGGGTCATCGAATCCCCAGTGGAAACGAGTAACTTGAGAAGGCGTCACCGGGCACTTGTCGTTCGCATCTCCACAAAGAGTAATCGCGTATTCAGCATTGTTTAGAATATCAGGGTCGATGATGTCAGATGTTTGATCGGTAATATCCACATCGACTTCGCTCATCGCCTTAACAGCATTCGGGTTCAAACCGTGCGCTTCAATCCCGGCTGATTTCACCTCATACTTATCGCTCAAATGTTTTTTTCCGAACCCTTCTGCCATTTGGCTGCGGCAAGAGTTTCCTGTGCATAGAAAATAGATGACTGGTTTGTTAGACATGTAGCATTCTCCTTTTGTTTATAAAAATTAAAGAATTAATAACCATAGATATAGCCCGACGAGCGTTATGAATAAGGTCGGCACGGTTAATATGATTCCCACTTTAAAGTAGTATCCCCATGAAATCTTGAAGCCTTTCATGGATAAAACGTGAAGCCAAAGCAAGGTCGCTAAAGACCCAATAGGTGTGATCTTCGGCCCGAGGTCTGATCCGATAACATTAGCGTAAATGAGGGCTTCCCTCATCGTTCCTGCCGTATTCGTATCAGCAATGGCAAGAGCATCAATCATTACGGTTGGCATGTTATTCATGATGGAAGAGAGAATGGCCGCAATGAATCCCATTGAAACTGTCGCTGTGAACAGGCCTTGATCAGCTGTATATTGAATGACATTCGCAAGGATATCGGTCAAGCCGACATTTCGAAGTCCGTAAACGACAACATACATCCCGACAGAGAAGAAGACGATGGCCCACGGAGCTCCTTTGATCACTTCTCCTGTTTGGACGGCCGCACTCCTTCTCGCCATCAATAGGAAAAAGATCGCGACAATTCCGGCAATGATGGATACAGGAATTCCCAAAGGCTCACTTGCGAAATATCCGATCAACAGTACAGCAAGAACGCCCCACGACATGCGGAACATTTTATCGTCCTGGATCGCATCTTTCGGCTTTTTCAACTGGGATAAATCGTAATTGTCCGGAATACTCTTACGGAAAAATAAGAACAAAACAAGAATACTTGCAGCAAGTGAAAATAAGTTCGGAACAATCATGCGTGACGCATACTCTACAAATCCGATATCGAAGAAGTCTGCAGAGACAATGTTCACTAGGTTACTGACGACCAACGGCAAGGAAGTTGTATCCGCAATGAAACCACTTGCCATAATAAATGGCAGAATCATCGCTTCCTTGAAATTCAAATTCCTAACCATCGCAAGAACAATCGGTGTCAAAATCAATGCCGCTCCATCATTTGCGAATAGTGCAGCAACCACAGCCCCTAGCAAGGTCACATAAATGAACATCCGCTTCCCATCACCTTTAGCCACACGGGCCATGTGAAGGGCCGCCCATTCAAAAAATCCAATCTCATCTAGAATCAATGAAATAATGATAATGGCGATGAACGCTAATGTTGCGTTCCAGACAATGTCTGTAACGGCGAGCACATCTTGAAAATCAACGACACCAAAAATCAAAGCGAGAATGGCACCCGCACAAGCGGACCAGCCGATTCCAAGATTCTTTGGCTGCCAGATGACAAAGATGAGCGTAAGTACAAAAATAATCGTAGCAATCAGTGCTAAACTCAAAAACAATCCCCCTAGCTATCGCATTGGATGCGTAGTCCCGCTTCTTCCAATGCTGTCAATTTCTCTTTTTGGTCCGGGATCTGTTCCAGAACCTGTTGAATGATGGGGTATGTGGCGTGTTCTCTGTTCAAAGAATAAAAAATCCACTGCCCTCTTCGTTGTTCTTTTACAAGACCAGCATCACGCAGCTTTCTTAGATGCTGACTAATGGAAGGCTGGCTCATTTGCAGTACTTCCACAAACTCGCATACACAACATTCACTATCTTTCACCAAACCAAGAATGGTCAGTCGCGTTTTATCTCCTAAGAGCTTCAACGTATGTGCAGCTTGTTCCAATTCAATCATTGTCTCTTTCATCAGAATCACCTCACCTTTTATTATGATATAAGCATATACTTATATATGCAAGAGAAAAACTCAAAATAAAAAGCCCCTTCGACCTCGGACTCCTTATCCAGTCAATCATGATATTGGTTTGGTTTAGTATGTAAACCAAAATAAAGTATGATAAACCTGGTAAGGGTACGAGACCAAACCAATTTCACATTCTGATCATACAATAGTTGTAGTCAATCTTTTTGATGGAGGAGAACCACATGTATAGAAGAAGAGAACCGATGCGCAGACCGGGGTTCTGTGTATTTCCTGGCTATAAGTACTGTGGACCAGGGTGCAGTGGGCCGGGTGAACCCTTCAACGCCGTAGACGCCGCCTGCAAAGCCCATGATGAATGCTATCGTTATTACAGAGATTACTGCGATTGTGACCTTGCTTTCATCAATAAGCTTGAAAGATTACAAAACCCTTATACCCTTGAAGGTCGTCACGCAAGAACTTTATATAAATACATGAGAATCCAGCGAATCTTCACATGTTTCTAAATAGACATCAATTCAATCACCGTTCTATTGGTGATTTTTTATTTAAATTTAAATGATGTTGAATATGGGTTATTAAAGAATATGGCAGGTTTCTTGAAGACTCAGTTTCGAGACTTATGCTGAGTGGATGGGGGCTGCGGGGAGTAGCTCGCTTTCCACGGGAGCGCGGTGAGCCTCCTCGGACTGCGTCCTGTGGGGTCTCACCAAGCACTTTTTTCCCGCAGGAGTCTCGCCATTCCCCTTCGCCCCTTAACCAAGTATGGTTCTCGAAACCACTACTTAAAAATCAGCTTGTATGGATATGAGAAGTGAATGATTTAAACTCTACCTCGTTGACGTTTAGCATACGCAAATGCTTGATAGAACGCACTATATGCCCGCATATGGGAGAAGATTTGGAACCATCCACTTCCCTCAACCATTCAAGCTGACCCTTTTAGAAGTGGTTTCGAGACACTTATAAGGTCAAGGGGCGGAGGGAAACGGTGAGACTCCTATGGGACGTGTGGGACAGGTGAGACCCCGGAAGGCGTAGCCTGAGGAGGCTCACCGCCCGCCCCATGGAAAGCGAACCGTTTCCCGGAGCCCCTAGAATCACAAACATCTCGAAACTGAGTCTTCCACTAAAGGGAGCTTATCTGATACATAACGTACTTTTTCACGCCCGTGAACGAAAAGAATGCTTTATAATTGAAGAATAAGGAAGAGTTCACTTTTCAAACGTGTTACATGTGCTTATAATAGTCAACAGCACACTTTTTTTGCTTCGCCAACATGAGAGGATGTATAACTAAAAATGAAATTCGAAGAAAGATTCGATTGGCAGCTCTTTTTTATTATGTGTTGTTTCATAGCCGTCAGCGCAGTCGCTCTTTTCAGTGCCCAGCAGAGCACACAATATAACGACAACTTTGTACTTAAACAGTTGGTCTGGTATGGACTAGGTGGCATTGTCATTGGCTTTATGCTCCTTGTCGATCCTGAAGATTTCAAGAAAATCAGCTGGTATTTATATGGGTTCGGTATCATTCTTTTAATTGCTCTAATTGTCGCGCCACCATCCATCGCTCCTGTCATTAAAGGACAGAAGAGTTGGTTCGCCATGCCGGGGTTATCTTTACAACCTGCAGAGCTTGTGAAGATATTTACTATTCTAGCCCTTGGGCGGATTGCGGTTGATCATAATCAAAAGCATCCCTCATCAATGAAAATGGACTTGTTCCTTTTGCTGAAATTAGGAGCAGTGACCGGTCTGCCGGTTCTTTTGATCATGCAGCAGCCGGATTTAGGGACAAGCCTGGTGTTTATCGCGATCTTAGCAGGATTCGTCTTGATCTCAGGCATTTCATGGAAAATCATTTTACCGATTTTCACTGTGATCTCCGCTCTCGGAACAGGGTTGATCTGGCTTGCTCTCAAAGCCCCTGAGCTTCTTGACCGTTATTTAGGGGTGAAGGAGTACCAGCTCGGGCGTATCTACTCCTGGTTCCAGCCGACCAAGTATGAAGATTCATCCGGATACCATCTCGTTAAAGCGATGAGAGCGATTGGTTCCGGACAGTTGTATGGAAAAGGATTCGGCGAGCGGGAAGTTTACTTACCAGAAGCCCAAACGGACTTCATTTTCAGTATCATCGCAGAAGAATACGGATTTCTCGGTTCTTGTATCGTCATCATCCTTTTCTTCTTGTTGATCTACCGCTTCACAACCATCGCTTTTAAGGCCAACAGCAACTACAGCTCGTATGTGATGGTCGGAATTATAAGTATGATTGCTTTCCACGTTTTCCAGAACATCGGAATGTCTGTTCAGCTGCTTCCAATCACAGGAATTCCGCTTCCGTTCATCAGCTACGGTGGAAGTGCCCTCCTCGGAAACTTAATGGCACTCGGGATTGCTTTTTCAATCTCCTATCACCATAAGACCTATATGTTCGGGGAGTAGAAAAACATCATTCACAAGAAAGGGGGCCGTCCTGGAACGGCCCCTTTTTGTTTTCCCCATAAAGCATGAGTTTCTCAAACAATCATTCACTTTTGATGGAATTGGCTATTTCCACTAATTCATCAGGGAGAAATTGATCAGTAACGCGTTGATCCATACTCAACCTGTACTGCAACTCCTCCGTCTCAAAAATAAAAACGTGAAAACCCGGAACCTTCACGAATTTTCCTTTTCCTCCAGACTCGAGCCTCACCTGTTCTATGATTCGCTTCTCATGAATCAATAATTTATTTTCTGCTGGTCGGATGTCTACATTAAAGTGATTTTCAGGTACATGCTCATTCAAATACTCCACATTTAATTCCACATTCCCGTTTCCACCTAACCGATTCACCCTGGCTAAGACGTGAGTAAATGCCAGGGATGGAAGTTTCTTAGGAAGAGCTACTCCCCTTTTCATTTGCTGTTCAAATTCTTTAACTGCTTCTTCCAAAGACTTATATCCATATTCAGCATAGAACTCTTCAAGGGGTTTAGGTTGATCCACCTGGGCATGAATAGGCGTATGGACGACTAGCATGCAGGTTAGGCACAATAAAGCCATGACATATTTCTTCATATAAAACAGACACCCCTAACTGCATCGAATAGATCTATTTTCTCCAGGTTGTCTTTTCCCTATCCAGGTGCAGGGAAGTAAAAAAGCTGGCATCCGCATCGGATACCAGCTCTTTAATCTTTATTCTACCGTAACACTTTTCGCAAGGTTACGTGGTTTATCAACATCACAGTCACGGTGAAGTGCTGCATAGTAAGAAATCAGCTGCAATGGAATGACAGAAACAAGCGGTGTCATGAGATCATGCACATGTGGAATGACGAAAGCATCGCCATCTTTATTCAAGCCTTCCATGCTGATGATCATGCTGTTTGCCCCACGCGCCTCTACTTCCTGGACATTTCCACGGATGGAGTAATTGACGTTTTTCTGTGTGGCAAGTGCAATGACAGGTGTACCATCTTCAATCAAAGCAATCGTACCGTGTTTCAATTCACCACCAGCGAAACCTTCTGCCTGGATGTAAGAAATCTCTTTCAACTTCAGAGAACCTTCCAGTCCGACGTAATAGTCGATGCCGCGGCCGATGAAGAAACAGTTACGCGTTGTAGATAGGTACTCGCGGGCCAAGTCTTCCAGTTTTTCTTTTTGATCTGTTAAAGCTTCCATAGCAGTCGCCACGATAGCAAGCTCCTGCATAGGATCGAAATCAAGCTCAATGCTCTTCGCACGTGCTGTATCCACAGCAAGGATCGCAAGAACAGCCATTTGCGCTGTATAAGCTTTTGTAGATGCTACAGCGATTTCCGGTCCTGCGTGCAAGTGCATGGTATAGTCTGCTTCACGGGAAAGGGTGGACCCTGGCACGTTCGTGATCGTCAATGCCGGATGACCAAGTTCTTTTGTTTGGACAAGGACAGAACGGCTGTCTGCCGTTTCACCACTTTGAGAAATGTAAACAAACAACGGTTTCTCAGAAAGAAGTGGCATGTTATATGAGAATTCACTAGCAACATGAACTTCTACTGGAATGTTTGCGAGTTTTTCAATGAACTGTTTCCCTAGAAGTCCGGCATGGTAACTCGTACCTGCAGCGATGATATAAATACGATCGCAGTCTTTCATCGCCTGGCGGATTTCAGGGTCCAGCTTGATCTCATCATTCTCATTTTGATATTCCTGAATGATTTTACGGATGACGAACGGCTGTTCATCGATCTCTTTCAGCATAAAGTGAGGATACGTTCCTTTTTCGATATCTGTTGTATCCAATTCTGCTGTGAATGGTTCACGCTCAACCTTTGTACCATCGGGCTTTTGAATTTCAACACCATCACGGCGAACAATGACGGTTTCTTTATCCTCAAGCTCAAGGAATTGGTCGGTTACGTGAAGAGCCGCCATGGAATCACTGGCTACAACGTTGAAGTCATCACCGATTCCAACTAACAGAGGGCTCTTATTCTTAGCGACATAAATCGTATCAGGATTTTCGCGGTCGATCATGGCAATCGCATAAGAACCAGTCAGAAGCTCGACAGCTTTACGGAAAGCTGCAGCTACATCGTTCATCTCATTATTCAGTACTTCCATCAGTTGGACGATGATTTCCGTATCTGTTTCACTCTTGAACTCCACGCCGCTCAAGTACTCGTCGCGAACGTCCACATAGTTCTCAATGACACCATTGTGAACGATTGTGAAGCGTCCGGAAGCACTTTGATGCGGGTGCGCGTTTTCTTCACTAGGAGCGCCATGTGTAGCCCAGCGTGTGTGTCCGATGCCGTGCGTCGCTTTGACATTTTGATCGACAGCTTCTCTTAAAGAAGCGATACGCCCTTTTACTTTCGTCACTTCCACACCGTTCTCGTTTAATGTGGCAATACCAGCTGAATCATAACCGCGGTATTCCAGCTTTTCCAAACCATTCAATAAAATCTCTTTCGTATCATCCTGTCCGATATATCCTACAATTCCACACATATTTGTTGTCCTCCTGTTATCGGAGAAGGGCAACGAATGCTCCGTAGATTTCAAAGGGGCATTTCGCTGCCCCTCTCCCGTTATTCTTGATCACTTCGTCCAGAATGTTTTGTTCGGAAAGTCACCTTCCCGTTTTACATTTGGACATGCGGTTGAAGTGTGGCAACCGGGAGGCATCCGCCGAAAACTCGATGAACCTCCACCTCGTCAACTGTGTTCATTTAAGACGTAGCACACAGTCCTGGCGCTTTATAAATAAGGAATGACCTCGATCCTCCTTAACTATTTCAAAATAAAGTCCCTGTTGTCTGTTTCCGATTGAAGATTTTCTCAAACATGATTTTCGACATTTTTTTCAAGGACATGTTCAATTGTACACAGCCCTCTCAGATGGGTCAATAAAAATTGAAACCGTTACAGAAATGTAAGGGGCCTGTAATAGGATATGCGCAGATCACCCCTGTGTGCGACCTGCGCAAGCCCTTAAACTACTCCTTTAAACCAAGCTCTTCTTCAACGACCTGGACAACTTTATCACAATACTTTTCACACTGTTCTTCCGTCAGTGCTTCCACCATGATCCTTACCAGTGGTTCTGTGCCGGACGGGCGTACAAGAACTCGTCCACTTCCACCCATTTCCTCTTCCACCGCCTGGATGGCTTCCTGGATTCTAGGATGCGTTTGAACTTTATTTTTATCAATGACACGGACATTCTTCAGTACTTGAGGGAACTTTTCCATTTCACCGGCAAGCTCTGAAAGTGGTTTACCCGTTTCTTTCATAACATTGACCAGTTGAAGAGCCGACAGCATACCATCACCTGTGGTGTTGTGATCAAGGAAGATAATATGCCCGGATTGTTCCCCACCGAGGTTATAACCACCGCGGCGCATTTCTTCCATGACATAACGATCCCCTACGGCCGTCTTATCACTCTTCATTCCATTTGCTTCTACGGCTTTATAGAAGCCAAGGTTACTCATAACCGTAGAGACAACTGTTGAATTATTTAACGTGCCATTTTCATTCATGTGCTTGGCACAAATGTACATGATTTTGTCTCCGTCCACGATATTTCCTTTTTCATCAACCGCAATCAGACGGTCACCATCTCCATCAAAAGCAAGTCCTACATCCGCTTTCTTCTCTTTCACAAGATCCTGTAATGGCTCAGGGTGTGTAGAACCAACGCCATCATTAATGTTCAGACCATCCGGGGAGGATCCGATAGAAGAAATATCCGCTTCAAGATCCGCAAACAAATGAGAGGCCAGTGATGAAGTCGCTCCATGAGCACAATCCAGTGCGATGTGGAGTCCTTCAAAATCATAATCAACGGTTTGCTTCAAGTGTTGCAAGTACTTTTGCCCACCCTCGAAGTAATCATTAATCTGACCAAGATCCGCTCCTGAAGGCCTTGGAAGATCATCCTGCTCTGCATCGATCAATGCTTCAATTTCCTGCTCTTGATCATCAGTCAATTTAAAACCATCAGGGCCGAAGAATTTGATGCCATTATCTTCGACAGGGTTGTGGGAGGCGGATATCATAATTCCCGCTTCCGCCTGAAGGGCTTTCGTTAAAAAGGCTACGCCTGGCGTGGAAATCACGCCAAGACGCATGACCTCAGCTCCAATTGACAGTAACCCTGCAGCGAGAGCTCCTTCAAGCATCTCACCAGAGATCCTGGTGTCTCGTCCAATTAAAACCTTAGGACGTTCGACACCTTTGGTTACGACATATCCACCGTAGCGGCCAAGTTTGAATGCAAGTTCCGGTGTTAATTCCTTATTCGCGACGCCTCGTACGCCGTCTGTGCCAAAATATTTACCCATAATCATTCGACCTCTCTTTCTATACTTTCCATTGATCTATGTTTTCCAGATTCATTGTTTATTGTTGATCTGTGCCGCTTCCGTCCGCGCCTGCTTCACCTTCAACGACTTCGATGTCCACTTCAATCGTTTCAGGTTGAACTGAAGTCACTCCTTCAGGGAGCGGAATATCGACTTCTACGGTTTGACTTTCTGTCACTTCCGATACATCGACAGGTACTTCAGGAAGTGCCTCAATGTTATCAAGTACTTCCTTCGGTCCGGAAATAGTAACTTCCTCTGTTTCCGTACGGACCGATTCAATCAATACCCCTTCCGTATTCCCTCCACGAGCAGCCACATTTAATGGGACACTCTTCGTACGTGTGGAAATCGGTACTGACACGTTTACAGTCGTTGGATCCACAAGGACATTCAGCTCATTCCCCTGATTATCATAAACCTTAACAGGAGCTTCCTGGGCTTCAATCGACTCTGTAGCTTCTCCAACATCAATAATTGCTTTCACAGAAGCTACACGCTCAATGACCGAAGAAGCTCCCGTGATGGCAACTTGTGATGGATCCACTTCTGGTTCACCAAGCTCAAGCGCACTATCCATGTTTCCTTGATTGATATAATCAATGTTCACTTCATAATCTTCTGTCACTTTTTCCTCAATCGTCACTTCGATGATTTTCGGATCGAGAGTAACTGCAAGTTGGTTGGATATCCCTGAATGCTGCAGGGACACTTCATGTGTACCCGGTCCAAGTCCGTTCAGATCTACAAAAACCGTGAAGTTCTTTTGTC
The DNA here is from genome assembly GCF_009856445.1 of Halobacillus litoralis. Taxonomy (GTDB): domain Bacteria; phylum Bacillota; class Bacilli; order Bacillales; family Halobacillaceae; genus Halobacillus; species Halobacillus litoralis. The sequence continues at coordinate 5,458 of NZ_WMFA01000010.1, read as the reverse complement.
TGGAAACAGGAGCAACAGCGGAGGTCGGCCCTTCTACAGAGACGGATACTTCCTGAGGGATTCCACTGACCACATATTCTTCACTATCAAATCTGATTTCCAATGGAATGTTCTCCATCACTTCTATATCAGAGGATGACTGGTTGAAGAATAAAGAATCAGAGTCCATGTTGTTATCCACGTTTACTGTCACCCAGAGGAGACCAGCAAGCATAAGAGAGATGATTCTTATAAACCATACACTTTTGAACCAATTATCCATTCTTCTTCCCCCTCCAGTTCCAGCTTTTCACCGCAGGGGCGGAGTAATCTAATTCTGTACGCAAAATCTCTTCCAGTTTCACTTGATCAAGGTCGCGATGCAGTTCGCCGTTCTTCGTACAGGAAATAGCCCCTGTCTCTTCAGAAACGACGATTGTTAATGCATCCGTCACCTCACTGATTCCCATAGCTGCTCTGTGCCTCGTCCCGAGTTCCTTTGAAATAAAAGGACTCTCTGAAAGTGGAAGATAACAGGCAGCAGCGACAATTTCATCGTTCTTAAGTATAACCGCTCCATCGTGGAGAGGCGTGTTCGGTATGAAAATATTCGTAAGCAATTCACTCGACAAATGTCCACCGACACGGATACCTGTCTCTACATAATCTCCCATACCTGTATCACGTTCAATCGTAATCAATGCACCGATGCGACGTTTAGCCATGTAGTTACAGGATTTAATAATTGCCTGTAAGGTCTTCTCGGTGTCTTCTTCTTCTGAAGTATTCCTGCTGAAGAAACTTCCTCGTCCTAGTTGTTCTAAGGCTCTTCTGAGTTCAGGCTGGAACAAAATGATAATCGCGAGGAACCCCCACGTAATCGCTTGTGACATCAGCCACCTTAATGTGGTTAGTCCAAATAAATTACTCAATAACCATATACCCAGAATTACGAAAATACCTTTTAATAGCTGAACGGCCTTCGTTCCCTGGATCAGCATGATTAATTTATATACAACAAACCAGACAAGGGCGATATCCACAGTAATCAAAAAATAATCTAAAACATCCAATCCCCCATCAAGCATGCCTACACTTCCTTTTAGATATAATAAACCTTAAAAATTCACATTTCCCATTATATCACATAACCTCCCCTGTATATATGGAGAACATACCGTCCTGCCGAGAGACCCACGGGTTTCTATACTTTCAGGATCCTTCCTGCTCGGTTCTGCTCAAAAAAAAAGCAGGGAAGCTTGGGCCTCCATGCTTTTTTCAATCCGATTGAAATGAGAAAATCTCCTTGAATGTTTTCTTCGTGTGATACCATACCCATTCATAAACCTGGTTTACTTCGGTCAATTCTCCTGAATAGGCCCGTAAATTATTGCGGTCAAGCTCATCATCGCGAACCTCTTGTCCAGAGGGCTCATTAAGAATATCGCCATTAATAAGGGTAATATCCCCATCGACTTTTCCGTCGATCCGCAAATCCCCATTTCTAACAACTAAGTCCCCTTCAACCGTAACGCCTTCCGGTACAATGACCGTATGATCACGAATTTCCAGATTCTCCTGTTTGGAGACCGTCACCTGCTGGTCCTGATTCCATTCGGTAAATATGCCACCGAACATCAATATAAAGAAAACAGCAGCAGCAGTAAGCAGAGGATGCCTCTGAAGCTTACGCATATAGTTCTTCCTTTTCTTCTCTTTAGGCAAATTTGCCATCACATTCGCAGTAAAACGCGGTGGCGCAGAAGCAGGTGTCGTATTCTTAATCAGAGTGGTCGTTCTCTTTAATTCATGAAAGTGATGTTGGCAGCTTTGGCAGCTTTGTAGATGATCTCTCAGTCGTCTTTCTTCTTCTTTATTTAATTCACCATCTAAATACGTATGCATAAGTGCAATGGCTTCTCTCTTGCAATTCATTCCCTCTCAACTCCTTCACACATGTCGAAGCCTCTTACGTAAAGCCTCTCTACCCCGGTGGACTCTTGTCTTAACTGTCCCTACTGGAATATCCAATACATCCGCTATTTCTTGAAGCGCAAGCTCATCTAAATAACGTAGCACGATGACACTGCGATACTTAGGAGGAAGCGCCAATATTTCTTTGTGGATGTATGACTGTAATTCAAGGCTTTCCACTTCTTCTTCAGGTAGAGCTTGGTCGGCAGCTAATTGCGAATACATGTCTAACCCTTCCGTCCCCTTCACTTCTGCATCCAGATGATAGTCCGGCTTTTTTTTGCGGATACGGTCAATGGACAGATTCGTAGCTATCCTATACAACCAAGTGGAGAATTTCCTTTTCTCATCAAACGTATGGAGATTCGTATAGGCTCTAATAAAGGCTTCCTGGGCCAGGTCTTCAGCTTCATATGAATTCCCGACCATTCGCAGACAAATATGAAAAACTTTATTCTGGTAAAAAGAAACAATGTCTTCGAAAGCGGATTGATTGCCTTTTTTCACTTCTTTTATTTTTTGCTTAATCATGGTTTCCATCTTCTAATACCTCCGCTATACGTGCGGTCGATAACCTTTACGGATGACCTCGCCACAAAGTTTCATAAATTTAATATTTTTTTCGCTAATATAAGTTTAACTTTTTTTAGTATCGGTTATAAAGCTGTAAATGTAAAAAATTTCTTAGGAGGCAATTTAATATGAAGCGAGTGTCCGCTTTGAAGAAAGAAATCGAAGCTTGTCGTCTGGAAATGATTCGTTTAGCCAGCTTCCATAAGTTGAGCTCGCCGGAAGTCGTACAAATGAGTGTAAAATTAGATCACCTGTTAAATGAATACGATGAAGAAACCTATAAAAAACAGCAACCCACCTTACAAAAAGCGGGTTACTGCTAGAAATGCATCATTTATTTCAAGCTCTCACCAAATAGAGAACCCATTAAACCTACCGCTACGCTAGCGGTTTTATTTTTTTCATCAAGAATCGGATTTACTTCTACGAATTCAGCAGATGTAATCATACCTGACTGATACAGCATCTCCATAGCCAGATGGCTCTCACGGTAGCTCAAACCACCCATAACAGGAGTTCCCACGCCAGGTGCTTCATTTGGGTCCAGTCCATCAAGGTCTAAGCTTAAATGAACTCCGTCGGTACGATCCTTCAAATAATCCACGGTCTCTTCCATCACTTGCGTCATCCCCATACGATCTACTTCATGCATCGTATAGACTTTGATACCCTTCTCTTCAATAAGCACTCTTTCACCTTCATCGAGCGAGCGAGCACCAATGATCACAATATTTTCGGGCTTAATCTTCGGTTCATAATCGTGGATACTTGTCAGCTTCTCGTGACCGATCCCTAAGCTTACAGCCAGTGGCATTCCATGAATGTTACCTGATGGTGAGCTGTCACCTGTGTTCAAGTCGCCGTGAGCATCATACCAGATTACTCCGAGGTTTTCATAATGTTTTGCAACTCCTGCCAAGGTGCCCATAGCAATACTATGATCCCCACCAAGCACAAGTGGAAAACGATTATTTTCTACTACTTCATCCACCGCTTTTGCAAGACGGCGGCTTCCTTCAGCAATTTCATTCAAGTTACGTAAATTATCCTGTTTCACATCTGTATTTTGTTTTGGACGAGGAATCTCAATGTCCCCTAGATCTTCAATGTTATATTTCAATTGCTCTAGACGTTCAATCATACCCGCATAACGAATAGCACTTGGCCCCATATCCACGCCTCTGCGCATTTGTCCAAGATCCATAGGTACACCGATTACTGAAAGCTGTTTATTCATCAAAGTTCCTCCTTTTTTCTCTACTATAATTGTATCCGTTTTTAACGTTATGACTCAACTGGACATGTTTGTGCATATATATACGAGAACCAGTATGAAAACGTATGTAATCATGCATGTTTACAAGGTTTGGTCTCTTTTTCAATATTATGGAAGATATACTCTGCACAAAAAGGACGATGGTAATCTTTTATAATCACCCATAAAATTGAGAGCCTCGATTCTATCATTCAATAGCGAATATTATATAACATCGATTGATAACCGACCCACAGAATCTTGGATGCCATAGGAAAACACACAAAAAACCTGACATCAATTGTTGATGTCAGGTTCAAAGAATGGAGCCTAGCGGGATCGAACCGCTGACCTCCTGCGTGCAAAGCAGGCGCTCTCCCAGCTGAGCTAAGGCCCCGTATGGAGCGGGAGACGGGATTCGAACCCGCGACCCCCACCTTGGCAAGGTGGTGTTCTACCACTGAACTACTCCCGCATATAAAGATGAAAGATGAGCCATGAAGGATTCGAACCTTCGACCCTCTGATTAAAAGTCAGATGCTCTACCAGCTGAGCTAATGGCTCATAATACAATAATTAACACCTAGTATAACATCTTTTAAAAAAATGGCTGGGCCAGCTGGATTCGAACCAGCGCATGACGGTACCAAAAACCGTTGCCTTACCGCTTGGCTATGGCCCAACAGTTACAAAAATAGTATTTACCATCTAAAGATCATTATACAAGAAATGTTTATTTTCATAAAAAATAGCTGATCATGGATGTCAGCCGTTTTAGTCAATGAAAAAAATGGTGGAGGGAGTAGGACTCGAACCTACGAACCCGATGGGAGCGGATTTACAGTCCGCCGCGTTTGGCCAACTTCGCTATCCCTCCACTTTGACTAAAGAAGTGGTGCCGGCCAGAGGACTTGAACCCCCAACCTACTGATTACAAATCAGTTGCTCTGCCAGTTGAGCTAGGCCGGCTTATGAAATTAATGGTGGAGGATGCAGGGTTCGAACCTGCGACCCCTTGCTTGTAAGGCAAGTGCTCTCCCAGCTGAGCTAATCCTCCGAATAAGTGGTGACCCGTACGGGATTCGAACCCGTGTTACCGCCGTGAAAGGGCGGTGTCTTAACCACTTGACCAACGGGCCTTGTGTTTGTTCGTTTCTGAGAGCTTCCAGCCGGATTTGAACCGGCGACCCCTTCCTTACCATGGAAGTGCTCTACCACTGAGCTATGGAAGCAAGTGGCTCCAACGGTAGGATTCGAACCTACGACCGATCGGTTAACAGCCGATTGCTCTACCACTGAGCTACGTTGGAATAATGTTCATTCATCAAAAGCATTAATAAGGAAAGAGAATCAATGTGGCGGCGTCCTACTCTCACGGGGGTAAACCCGACTACCATCGGCGCTGAAGAGCTTAACTGCTGTGTTCGGCATGGGAACAGGTGTGACCTCTTCGCCTTCACCACCACATCAATATAAAGTTTGAGGTGAACCCTCAAAACTGGATAAGGAAACATCTGGTTTGAAAAGCAACGTTCTTCACGAATGATTATAATCAGATAGATAAGTCATCGATCCATTAGTATCCGTCAGCTCCACGTGTCACCACGCTTCCACCTCGGACCTATCAACCTCATCGTCTCTGAGGGATCTTATTTGCTTAAAGCAAAGGGAAATCTC